>OZ245847.1:2242500-2862500 GCA_965228915.1 Rhodospirillales bacterium
CAAGCAGTGGGAGCCTCCTTGAGGGGTGACCGCGTACCTTTTGTATAATGGGTCAGCGAGTTAATTTTGCGAGCGAGCTTAAGCCGTTAGGTGTAGGCGCAGGGAAACCGAGTCTTAATAGGGCGTTTGAGTTCGTAGGATTAGACCCGAAGCCCGGTGATCTAGCCATGAGCAGGTTGAAGGTGCGGTAACACGTACTGGAGGACCGAACCCACTTATGTTGAAAAATGAGGGGATGACTTGTGGCTAGGGGTGAAAGGCCAATCAAACCGGGTAATAGCTGGTTCTCCGCGAAATCTATTTAGGTAGAGCGTCATGTATTGCCGTCGGGGGTAGAGCACTGGATGGGCTAGGGGGTCCCACAGACTTACCAAACCTAACCAAACTCCGAATACCGATGAGTATGAGCATGGCAGACAGACGGCGGGTGCTAAGGTCCGTCGTCAAAAGGGAAACAGCCCAGACCACCAGCTAAGGTCCCCAAATCACGACTAAGTGGGAAAGGATGTGGGAAGGCCAAGACAACCAGGAGGTTGGCTTAGAAGCAGCCATCCTTTAAAGAAAGCGTAACAGCTCACTGGTCTAAACAAGCCGTCCTGCGCCGAAGATGTATCGGGGCTAAAGTCGTGTACCGAAGCTGTGGACTTCGTCTTTGACGGAGTGGTAGCGGAGCGTTCCGTAAGCCTGTGAAGGTGAACCGCGAGGTTTGCTGGAGGTATCGGAAGTGAGAATGCTGACATGAGTAGCGATAAAGAGGGTGAGAAACCCTCTCGCCGAAAGTCCAAGGGTTCCTGCGCAAGGCTAATCCGCGCAGGGTGAGCCGGCCCCTAAGGCGAGGCCGAAAGGCGTAGTCGATGGGAACGGGGTTAATATTCCCCGGCCTGGTGGATGTGACGAATGGTGGTAGCAGTGAGGTCTTATCGGATTGATCTTGCTGTGAAACCGTTCCAGGAAATAACACCACCTTACAGACCGTACCCGAAACCAACACAGGTGGACTGGTAGAGTATACCAAGGCGCTTGAGAGAACGATGTTGAAGGAACTCGGCAAAATACCCGCGTAACTTCGGGAGAAGCGGGCCCCGTTGGTGGGCAACCATCGGCGGGGGGCACAGACCAGGGGGTAGCGACTGTTTACTAAAAACACAGGGCTCTGCGAAGTGGGTAACACGACGTATAGGGTCTGACGCCTGCCCGGTGCCGGAAGGTTAAAAGGAGAGGTGAGAGCCTTGAATTGAAGCCCCGGTAAACGGCGGCCGTAACTATAACGGTCCTAAGGTAGCGAAATTCCTTGTCGGGTAAGTTCCGACCTGCACGAATGGCGTAACGACTTCCCCACTGTCTCCAACATCGACTCAGCGAAATTGAAGTCTCCGTGAAGATGCGGAGTACCCGCGGTTAGACGGAAAGACCCCGTGCACCTTTACTACAGCTTCAGAGTGGTACTAGGGAATGACTGTGTAGGATAGGCGGGAGCCTTTGAAGCGTCGGCGCCAGTTGACGTGGAGGCACCCTTGAAATACCGCCCTTTTGTTCTCTGGTATCTAACCGCGGTCCGTGAAACCGGATCCGGGACCCTCTGTGGCGGGTAGTTTGACTGGGGCGGTCGCCTCCCAAAGAGTAACGGAGGCGCGCGAAGGTGGGCTCAGGCCGGTCGGAAATCGGTCGTTGAGTGCAATGGCATAAGCCCGCCTGACTGCGAGAGCGACAGTTCGAGCAGAGACGAAAGTCGGTCATAGTGATCCGGTGGTCCCGCATGGAAGGGCCATCGCTCAACGGATAAAAGGTACGCCGGGGATAACAGGCTGATGATCCCCAAGAGTCCACATCGACGGGATCGTTTGGCACCTCGATGTCGGCTCATCACATCCTGGGGCTGGAGCAGGTCCCAAGGGTTCGGCTGTTCGCCGATTAAAGTGGTACGTGAGCTGGGTTTAGAACGTCGTGAGACAGTTCGGTCCCTATCTGCCGTGGGTGTTGGATACTTGAGAGGAGCTGCCCCTAGTACGAGAGGACCGGGGTGGACGTATCTCTGGTGGACCTGTTGTCACGCCAGTGGCACAGCAGGGTAGCTAAATACGGACGGGATAACCGCTGAAGGCATCTAAGCGGGAAGCCCCCCTCGAAACAAGGTATCCCTTGAGAGCCGTGGAAGACGACCACGTCGATAGGCTGGGTGTGGAAGCATGGCAACATGTGTAGCTGACCAGTACTAATAGCTCGAAAGGCTTCAGAACGCGCTCGTGCGCACGGACGAGCGGAACCCTTGTCCCGGACTTGATCCGGGACCTCAACGAAATCGAATTCCAGACAGAACGCCTCACCCGCAAGGGTGAGTGACAAATAATGAGATTGAACGGCGCAGGGCCGTCCCAAGCCGGGCAATCCCGTTATCAGCTACATGAAAGTATACCGAGCGAACGCGAGGGACTTTCATGTACGTCAGCTAGCTTTGCGCTTCGACGACCTGGTGGTCATGGCGAGGGTGCCCCACCCGATCCCATCCCGAACTCGGACGTGAAAGCCCTTAGCGCCGATGGTACTGCGTCTTAAGGCGTGGGAGAGTAGGTCGCCGCCAGGTCTTCAAAGCGCAAAAGCCGACCCCGGATCACGTCCGGGACAGGCATCGTTCCTCTTCAATCTTCTCACGCCGGTTCGGACACGCGCTTCAGGCCCGTATCGGCGCCATGAAGGAAGATATCACGCGGGGTGGCGAGCCCGCCCGCCGGGTCGCAAGTCGCGGCAGAACAAACAGCCGCTACCGGGCCCAGCCCGGCAGAAAAATTGACGCGGGGTGGCGAGCCCGCCCGCCGGGACGCAAGTCGCGGCAGAACAAACAGCCGCTACCGGGCCCAGCCCGGCAGAAAAATTGACGCGGGGTGGAGCAGCCCGGTAGCTCGTCAGGCTCATAACCTGAAGGTCGCAGGTTCAAATCCTGCCCCCGCAACCAACCAAAAAGCCCTTAACTCAATGAGTTAAGGGCTTTTTGGTGTCTGAGGTTTTTAGGCTTTTCCAAGTTACGGAAGCATATTGGAAGCAATAAAAAGCGAACAACACGGGGCCAATTCGACATGAAGAAACATTAGATCAAAAACATGGCATGGTCATTGGTATTTAGTCATCAAATCTGATTACCGAAGCGGCAAATGGACCCAAGACGTTTACCGAAATAGACCAATTAAAATGCCGCGGTCTTCGAGAGAGACGAGCGGATCTTGAATACGCACAATCCACAATTCCCGAATTTGCCTCTCTCACTTAATCCTTTGTTCGATGAAACACTACGACTTAACCCAACTTTCTATCTTAGTCGCTGAGCCAAATTCTTTCCTTAGGGTGACGTTAAGGAACGTGCTTCGCAGCTTCAACGTAGGGCAAACGCTGGATGCGAAAAGCACAGATGAGGCATGGGGACTTTTTCAAAGTGGCCACCCTGACATTGTCTTTGTCGACTGGTCCCCGGGGTTCAATGGCCTGTCGCTTTTGAAAGAAATTCGTAGAAACGAGGACAGTCACAACTCTTTTGTGCCTGTGGTCGTTGTGACTTCGATGACCGAATATAAAAACGTGCTGACCGCTCGAGATATGGGAGCAACGGAATTTTTGGCAAAACCATTTTCGCCAGAAGCAATTTACAAGCATTTATGTGCGATTGTGGACAGCCCTAGAAATTTTGTCAGGACAGGAAAATTTTTCGGTCCCGACCGGCGCCGAAGACGAGTTGAGGTCGGCAACAGGCAGCGGAAAGATGACCTCGAAAGCTGCAGCTAATTAAGTTTAATGAAAGGGCGCGTTTGAATGACTAAGTTTGAAAAGGTTTTCGTGGGTAGTTTGTTGGTAATACTCGCCGTTGCATCCGCTTTTCTGACTTACATTTATTGGACTGCGTAGTTTGATCCGCCTAATTTGACAGTTTGGAAAATTATCCAGGGATTAAGACTCGATCGAATCGCCTCCAATAGGCGGACAAAGAAAAAAGTTTCGCGCTTTCCTGCCAGCGTAAGCGTAAACCTCAGAACCGCCAGTGGTTATTTCTCCGCCACAAACAGGGCTACCGTATCCAATAATCTTTGCCGATCGACAGGTTTTGTCATGTAACGATCACATCCGGCTATATGAGCGTCTTCTGCACCCTCAGATGCCCGAGAGGCTGTTAACGCGATTATTGGAATATGTTTTGTTTTCGGGTGAGTCTTTATGACTGGGGCTACTTCTACCCCCGTCATCTTAGGCAGAACCATATCCAACAGAATTAAGTCAGGTTGTTCCGTTCGTGCCAATCCGATAGCCACGTCTCCATCATCCGCTTCGATGACATTATATCCATTTTGCTCAAGGATGTGTCGGATGAGGTTCCTAAGAATTTCGTCGTCATCAACTACTAGAATCGTCGCCATTTATTTGAGCCTCTTCTTACCAATGCCAAGCGGTTTGATATGACCGTCTTTTATGCTGAGCGCCACTACTCCAACGGTGCGGACTTCGAGTACAAGCCGATTCGGCTCTGCCCATCCGATATATCGTCATCAAAGCAGGTGCCAACGCTCAATATTTGATCGACGCTTCGCTGACTCCCGAAAGGGACTCGAAGAATTTTATAAATGCGGTCTGATGACTTACCTAAACCAGCACGGATTCTGAAAACAGGCGCGCCACTCATGGCAACCTCGTCATATTCCGCAAACGCCTTAATAGCAGCTTCAGCAGGTTCAATCCTTGATATTGATTTTCCCGTATAGTCCTTGCCGTGAATTCGGATGCGCCCTGTCCCCCAAAACCGAAGCACGAAGTCTTTCGGAAATTGATGAACGTCAACGACAGCACACCAGGGGATGATATGGCTTGGCACTTCCTGCCAGTCCCAGGATTGCCACTTCGGCATTTTCTGGCCATCGCATAACTTTCTCCAGTATTGGAATAACTCCGTGAGGTCTGGTCCTAGTTTTTCTGCGGACGGCTCTTCAATTTTTTCGATGTAGTTTTCTGTTTGTGTTGCGAGTTCCATCGCGGCCACTCCTGGTGAAATTACGAGCCATTACTTCGAAACGTATATCCCCTCGTTAAAATTTATCGTTCCATCTTCAAACTCTTCAGAGGTCCGCAAATACGGCTGACATTTATCGAATCGCCAAATCTAAATGTTACCACTGTTCAAACGTTCCATGAGTGATTGACCAGAAGACACGTTGTCTGGGACGGTCACGGGTTGCAGATACCCTAAGTCGATTCCTGGGAAAGCATCTTCAGTGGGTATTGGTTTGCCAAAGTACCAACCTTGGCCAAGCTCGATGCCGCATGTAGATAGGAACTCCGCGAGCCCCTGGTCTTCAACCATCTCAGCAATGGTCTCTACTTGAATCTCCCGGCAGAGCGTCGCCATGGACGCCAAAAACGCTTTGCCTTTTTTAGTGGCCACGGCGCGCTTCACCACGGGCCCGTCGAACTTAACAGTATCGACATCAAAAGAATTGAGGTAATCGAAACTCGCGGCACCCGCGCCAAAATCGTCCAAGGCAACTTTGAAGCCTTTTCTTCTGAAGCGTTGGATGGCTGAGTTCACGCCTTCCAAGTCTTTGATTTCCGCAGACTCAGTAATTTCGAGGCTCAGATGCGATTCATAATCGAACTTACTCGATAACAGCTTGTCCAGATCGTCGCAGAAATTGGGATCGCTTATCGAATGTCCTGATACATTGATCGCAATCGGCGTGAACGGTCCTGTTTGTTTGGCAGCATCGATAGTTCGAAGGGTTCTCTCGGCTACGGCAAGATCGAACTCGGAAATAACTCCGACTTCCTCGGCGAGGGTAATCAGCTGGAAAGGCGACTCTCCCGCGCTCTCGCGAAAGCGAGTTAGAGCCTCATAGTGATGAAAATGACCATCGCTTAAGGAAGCAATTGGCATGAATACGAGATCAAAACTACCAGCCGCGCAGATCTTTTTGAATCGCTCTATGTCTTTAAGATTTTGCGCAACCTTGTTTTGCAACAAGGTATTCAGATCACCTTCAGGCAATTCGCCGTCGTTTCTGGTAAATTCCTGTAGCGAGTAGACCATTGCCTTGGCGAGTTGTTTGTCATCCATGCCATGAGCATCAGCATCCATCGTTGCGATCTTTGGAACCAATGACGTGGCAGTTGGCGCAGCTTTACTCAGGGCATTCGATATCTTTTCACTAAGTCCGGATGCATCGACATCCTCACCGTGAACGATCGAGAAATTCTCATCATCGATCCTGCCTGCCGTATCGCCCCCAAGCGACTCATGACTTAGCGTCTCACCAATTGCCTTGAGGACATTGGCCTCTTCAGCGCTACCGGGGACAATCCCTGCATCACTCAAATCTCCAATGTTGATCATGCTGACTTTGGGCTTACCGCCGGCAGCGGTGTATGCCCGAACCCGCAGCGTCGCTGCATCGACGAAAGCATCGTTGCTCAGTACGCCGGTTTCTGGGTCGAGGTCATCCGGGTCACGACCAACGGGGACCGTCTGTTTCGGCGATACCTTAATAGCCAGGAAATAGTCGTTGTCGAAGTCAGGGACGCGGTATCCTGAGATCGCAATTTCCGGATTGGCGCCAGAAGGGGTTTGGCCGCGCACAATGAGATCGTCGATGCGCGCATCCCGATGGTTAATCAACAACATATCCCGGACGATCTCTCTGTCATCCGGATGTATGATTTCCAGAATATTCAGCCCGGTTAGATCAGTTTCATTGATGCCGAAAAAAGCGTTCGCTGGCCCATTGCAGAATTTTACTTCCAAGTCCTCGGACACTTGGAAAAGAATGTCGGCACGACAAAACGCAAGGGCCGCAAAACGTCCCAGATTCATCATCTGAGTTGACTTGGTGTTCTCCACACGATCCCCAGCACTCAAAGAGCAATTATTTTTGTCATAATTCTACATCTAATAGTGGTGTTGCATCCACCAACGTTAGGTTCGGCGTTGGGCATTATTGGACTTTCAAGACCCCCTCATTTGGTGCAGCGATTGGTCCCGGTTTTGGCGAAATGCCGGGTGCGTTCGCTGACAAATACGGCAGAGAATTCCTCAACGCTCATGCAAATCGTCAAAGTCGGGCGTGATTTTTGATCAAAATCACCCTGCGAACTAACTGCTCAGTTTCTAACTTTTGCACGAAGACAACTCAGCTTGAGTTAAAGTGGAGCCGGTCTCTCGTCCGACGGATCGATTTCGCCATTCGTTTGCCGTTATCCTCAAATGCCTTTTGAATTTGATCAGCGATCATCTGTGGAAGTTGTTCATGTATTTCGTCGTCGGACATTCCCAAAGAGATGCTAAGTCCGATAGAATTACCGGTAATCAGGTTTCTGTACTGATCGATCGCCTGCTCCCTTGATATCTCTCGGATTTGATCTGGCGTAAGGCCTGATCGAAACTCGATCAGATTTTCGGATGCGATTTTTTGCACCTTTGCCCAAAGGGGGTGAAGCGACTGTCTCGACACATTGCTATCGGCTTGGCCATCTGCAACGTACCTGATTACGCTAAGTGCATTAGTCACTACGTCGCCAATACCCGCTTCGAACTCATCGAACGTCCGAATTTGGTATTTTTCTTTAAGCTCGTGTTTGCCCGCACGAACTTCGATGCGCCAAACCTCCAAGTCTGGGTCGTCCCGATCCTGGTCCCAAGCCTCGAACCAGAAATATTTTTGCTTCTCAGTCGCCTCTCGCCGCTTGTCATAGACGATGATCTGGCGACCAGGCTGCTTGCCTATGGTGACGCTCTCAACGCGCCTGCCCCGCCAAACGGCGCCTGGTTGATTCCTATCCGGCACGTTGCCGCGTTCGCTCCAATGCGTACCTATTTTCGTATGCGAATGGGCGACGAATTGCGCTTGGTGAAGCTCGAAACCTTGTGTCCGAAAATCCATCGCAAAGTCGGCGCGGTTGATGCTGTGATTCGTCATGATCGCGCCCATGTCGTCTAGGGTTTGCCACAACCTGTCGCGTGTACCCTTATAACCGAAGGCGAGCAACATCGTCGCTCGCGGCGATGCGAAAATGTTCCATTGCTTCGTGTCGAGATTATTCTTGAACATCCATGTGGCCCCTAGCGGGCCGGTGTCGACGATGAATGCATATCCGCCGCGCATGCCGTGGCCGAGGACGTGCATCTCGACCTTGCCAGGGCCGATGGTCGTCAAGACAGGCTCTTGGCGCTCTTGAGCCGTTTCACGGGCATTGTCGAGGGCGGCGAGAGCATCGGCGGGAAGGGTGCCTGCGAAGGCAACGTCGAGTGTATCGAAGCCCGCGTAGAGCAATTCATACGTCATTACGCCAACCTACGATTCAGTAATTGTAGAGGGGGGTGTTACAAAGACCCCCCTCTTGGTTTACGGATGTGAAATTCGAACGAGATTTAAAAGGATCGGCTGGGAGCAGATTAGAATCCGTTGAAAAAGTTCCTATTGAAACAGTTTCAACTTGGAACGGTTTCAATAGGAATCGTTTCATTAGAAACCTTTTCAATTGAAATGGTTCCAACGGCCATACCTCTAATCGTTGTCCCTTTAAGAACGGTGTCTTTAAAGCATCCGTCTTTAAAGTGTCGCTCTTTAAAGAGGAGGCTTTAAGAGGCCTTCCTTTAAAGGGCGCGCCACTGTTTATCGGAATATCAGTCCTGGCATTAGCTAGGCACCATAGGGTTTCGTCGCTTCGCGACGATGCCGCTTTGGGTTTTAGGGGCGGATAGGCCGGAACCCTCTCGGAGAGGGGGGAGGGTGACGAGACAGCCCGAGGGGCTGCCTCGTCTACGGAAATATGAGGGTGAAAGGCGGGATGTAACCCGAGGCTTTCAGTGGCATGCGCCGCCCTCAATTGCCGCCCCCAAAATCCCCGGCGACGCGGCAAGCTCCGCCAGGGCAAAACCGACATTGAAGCGCCCCTAAGCATATCGAGATCACGCGGTTTGAAATTCGGACGTGTTCGAGCAAAGCCGCTCCTCGATCCAGGTATTCAGATCGCGACGCCGGTAACGGATCGAGCGACTTGAAACCCGAACGAATTTTGGTCCGCCACCGCGAACGCGCCAGTTCTGCAAAGCGCGGACCGTATAGCCGAGGAACTTCGCCGCTTCCTGCTCAGTGATGAGGCAGTCAAGATACTCGGGATCGGATTTGAGTTGTGGATGCGTGTTCATCTACCTAGTTCTCGCCTTATTGAAACTAGGTGCAGTAAAAGCGTGGAGAGGCGTTTTTGTCTTCTAAAAGCGTTCCGAGAATGCAGGGTTTATTTTAGGTGGGGTTTCTCGGAGCCCGTTTCCGGTTTCGATCCCTGTTTACATATTCCAGTGCGGTCATGACGCGGCTATTCGGGATCGTGGGATCGACAGTTTTAAATGCCTGGCATGAGAACCTGGCCGCATCCGATATCGGTTCGCCCTTGTATCGTGTGATGGTGAATTCGCGCCCGAGGCATTCCGTCCAGGCGTTCATGACGTTAATCGACCAAAGCCTTAAACCCTCAGACTTCCGGCGAGCACCTTTGTCTTCGGGAATATTCTCAAGCGCGGTTTCACAATAGCTCTTTAGAATGCGGAGGCTCTGAAAATGCTCATCCCTGCCAATGTAATTGACGTAATAGGAACCCGCGTCCTTGCCGGGCGCCATATGGATGATATGGCCATGTTTGGATTCTGTCGTTTCGTAGTCATCAGTTTTGAGTGACTGCAGGTCATAGCTGAAAAGCTGTTTTTCGAAATGCCAGAAATACTGCCAGGTAAGATCGTCCATCTGCTCTAAACGATCTCGCAGGCTCGAAACCAGGTCGTCGATCTCCTGGACTGCTGCCCGCATTTCGCTGGGGCGGGGCGCGGTATCGTGATTGTTTCGATGAATGCGATAGATGTTTGCCGCGCCCTCCAGACGTACCCGCATTTCCTTGATCTTTTCGTCGTCAACGATATCGAACTCTCTCGCGAGCCGCTCAATTTCCTCGTCGCTGTATATTTCTATACCGTCATCGGATAACAGATAACGGCCTTTCCACCCCCACCTGGGTTTATGTTTTGCCACCATGCGGCTCCTATAGTCCTGCTCGTATACGTTTACAGCTTCGATGAATGGAAGAAATGACGACCGTAAACGTTTACGTATACGTATACGTATACGTAACGTGCACATATACGTGTACGTGTAAATTTAGGTCGAAGGGCAACGCTCTCTAATATAGCTTTGAATGGCGACAAGCACTTTGGGTGATGATCATGATCCTCCCCCACTGAATTGGTCCACCGTCTATGATAGTGAACGGAGGATCAAAGATGGCAACGAAACGACACAAACCGGAAGAGATTGTCTCGAAGCTGCGCCAGGTTGATGTCCTTGTTGGGCAAGGTCAGCCCCGGATTGACGCCATTCGTCAGGTGCAGATTACCGAGCAGACGTATTATCGCTGGCGGAAGCAGTACGGCGGCATGGGCACGGATCAACTCAAAGAGTTGAAGCGGCTTCAGAAGGAAAACGAACGACTTCGCAAAGCCGTTTCCGATCTCACACTGGATAAGCTCATATTGGCTGAGGCCGCGAAGGGAAACTTCTGAGCCCCGCACGGCGCCGTACCTGCATCGATCTGGTGCGGGGTAAGTTCAACATCACCGAACGCCGGGCCTGCCTAGTGCTGAAGCAGCATCGATCCACGCAACGTTATGTGCCGAAGTCCCGCGACGATGAAGATCTTCTTGTTCGGGATATGATCGAACTGGCTCGGCAATACGGGCGTTACGGTTATCGGCGGATCGCTGCCATGCTGAGAGACGCGGGATGGCAGTTGAACGATAAGCGGGTCGAGCGCCTGTGGCGCCGTGAGGGGCTGAAGGTTCCCATGAAACAGCCGAAGCAAGGCCGGTTGTGGCTGAATGATGGGTCATGTATCCGCCTTAGGCCGCAGCACGTCGATCACGTTTGGTCATACGACTTCGTTCACCACCGAACGGAAGACGGCCGAGCTTATAGAACGTTGAACGTCATCGACGAGTTTAGTCGTGAGTGTCTGGCGATCCGCGTGAAACGCAAACTGAACTCGACGGATGTGATCGATGCGCTGACAGACCTGTTTATCATCAGAGGTATTCCGGCCTACATCCGGTCTGACAACGGACCGGAGTTCATCGCCGATGCCGTCCGGCAATGGATCAAGGCCGTTGGGGCCGAGACCGCGTACATCGAGCCAGGCTCACCCTGGGAGAACGGATACTGCGAGAGCTTCAACGCCAGGTTCAGAGACGAGCTTTTGAACGGAGAGATATTCTATAGCCTCAGAGAAGCCCAAATCGTCATCGAGCAATGGCGACGGCATTACAACACGAAGCGGCCACACTCAGCTCTTGGATACAGGCCGCCGGCACCGGAAAGTATCATTCCCTTGGAGGAAAAACCGATAATGCACTAACATTCAAACCGGACCAGTCAACGGGGGCAGGTCACCATGCCGCATTCGAATTTGGAAATGGAGGTAATTAATGTTTACACCCCGCACGACAAATAAAACAGCATTGACCCGGTTCCCCGCCAAGCGTCGGATCGGAATGCCGGTTGTCGCAGGGACCCTCGCCGTCTTATTGGCCGCGCCGTTATCCGTCAGCGCCGCCCAGGTTGCGGCCGCGAACGGTAACGCCGAGAGCAACGGCATGTACCAGAGCGTTGCGCCCATGGAAGATCCGTTTTCCCCGGATGTTCACCAGAAGCTGGACAACGCAGACAAGCGCCTCCTCGCGGTCCGGCAGATGGCATCGCAAATTTCGGATGAAATGTCGGATGACGCCGCCCAAAAGTGGCGGGATATGAACGCCGACCTCACGGCGCAGCGTCGGCAGATCGGCAAGGGCGTCGCGGCGCTCGCTTCCGAAAACGGCAAGTCCAGTGACGAAGCGCGTACAATCGCTTCCGAACAAATCGACACCTTCGTCCAGAATATCGGCGCCGCCGGACGTTTTCTGGAAAAGCAGCACCGCGATGACGGACGTTACGAGTCCAAAGACGTTTCGGATGTGCGCGGCGACGTGCTTCCCGACCATCTGCAGAACCAACAGCTTCGTGACCGCAGCCGCATTCAGTCCACGGTCAAGACGCAATCGCCAAGCTACGTCAAATAGGACGATACAAGATGGAATACGTTCCCGGCCCTCAGGCGCGCGGGTCGATGTGAACGATCTTGCCGGCCTTGACGGTGTTTTCGGGCGGGAACGTGATGGTGATGCGGGTGCCCACGCGGATCGTGCTCTTGATGTGCAACTCGCCACCCAGCAGCGCCACCTGCGATTTGACCAGATGCAGCCCGAGACCGCTGCCGTGGTAACTGCGCTGCATGGATCCTTCGACCTGATGGAACGGTTCCATGACCCGTTCGACCTGATCGGGCGGGATGCCGATCCCGGTATCCTCGACGACGATTTCGGTGCCGCCGGACTTCGTCAAGTGGGCGGCGAGGCTGACGCGTCCTTCCGCGGGCGTGAACTTGATCGCGTTGGACAAAAGGTTGAGAATGATTTGTTTGACGATCCGTTCGTCGGTCCACAACGTGTCGATCCCGACGTCGATGTCGCTTGAGATATCGAGGCGGCTGGCGCCCGGGTAACCGGTGGCGATCCGCATGCATTCATCGATGATGCCGCGAAAATCCACCGTAGTGGCGTTGATTTCGGTCTTGCCGGCGGCAAGCCGTGAAACTTCCAGCAGGTCGTTGATGATCGCCAGCAGGTGCGAGCCGCTGGTGTAGATGTCATCGGCATAGGATTTGTACTTGTCGGAGCCCACCGGGCCGAAAATTTCGGCCTTGATCGCCTCCGAGAAGCCGAGGATCGCGTTCAGCGGCGTGCGTAATTCGTGCGACATGTTGGCGATAAATTCGTTCTTGGTGCGGTTCGCCTGGATTGCGCGCTCGGCAGCCCGGCTCAGCACTTCTTCGGTCTGCTTGAATTCCGAGATGTCGGTGATCGCGTAGATGCGATAGCGTCGCGGTTCGGTCCGCCGTTCGAACGGCGCGCTTTCCGGTTCGATGCCGACGTCGGAAACGGCGATTTCGACGGGCAGGACAATGTCGTTGCCGGTTTTGAGCGACGTGTAGATTTTGGCGTCCCCATCCGTCGGTTCGTCGAGCGACACGCCGTCGACGGAAACGATCACCTTCGTTACCTCGCGGTCGAGAAGCTTTTCCTTTGAGGCGCTGAGCATGTCGGCGGCCGCTCGGTTGGCGAACCGGATCCTGCCGTTATGATCTGTGACGATGATCCCGGTAAAACTGTTGTCCGCGATGGCCTCGTTGAGGGCCCGGCGCTCGCGTATTTCGGCCGAGCGTTTGAAGACCAGTAACGCCTGCGTATCGATCTGACGCGTCAATCCGTAGACAAAACAGTACGCCGTCGTCACCAGCGTCGCGCCGACGGGCATATCGATCGGATAGTAGGTCTGCAGGAGCATCGGGACCGTGATGATCAAGGTCGCGGCAATGACGAACGCGATGGTGCCGCGCACGTGCGGCAGGCGGATGAACACGCCGCTCAGCAAAAAACCGACGATCAGCGCCACGGCGACGACCACGACCACGTCGGCCTGGGTGATGGCGCGGCCGAGAAGGATCGATTCCGCCGAGAGCGCCTGCAGTTCAGGCCCGCTGAGCGCGCCATAGACCGGGACGGCAAGTTCGTCGCCGAGTTCGATCGCGGTTGCGCCGATGATCACGTATTTGCCCTTCAGGGCTTCGGGGTCGAATGTCCCGCGGACGATATCCACGAACGATATTCTGGGAATGGTGCCGGGGTTGATGCTGTAGTCGATGTAATAGGGCTTCGTGCTCTCGGTGGTGCGGCCGATGACTTCGGAGGCGAAGGACGGCGCGAAGCCATCGTTCCAGGTGTGCAGGCGGTCGTATTTACGGACCAGACCGTCGGCCGCGACGCTGACGTTGACCGAACCCAGTTTCGCCGCGTCGGCAAACTCCCGAAGCGGCGCGGTCGACATGACTTCGCCGCCGCGGTTCGACGACCACTGTTTGAATATCGGAAGGATGACGGGGGCCTTCGACGTGCGAAGCGCATCGAGCAGCGCTTTGTCGGCCTCGGCGCCCGAGCGGGAACTGAAATCGATATCGAGACCGATGCGGGCGGCCCCTGCGTCGGAAAGATTTTCGATTGCTTCGGCATGAAGCGTGCGCGGCCACGGCCATTCACCTAACTGCTGGACGCTCTTGGAATCGATCTGAACGATGACTACCTGGCCCGAGGCATCGCGCTGTAACAGATTGAACCGGAGGTCGATCAGCGCCCGGTCGATGCCCGGAATGATCCCGAAGACGTAGAGCATCAGCAGCAGCCCCGCCATCCCGAAAAGATGCAGCCACTGGGATCCGATGTCGCCGACAAGTTTTCTGATGCCGCCGGCGTCGGAGCCTGGTTGATGCCCAGGCGTGTTCATGGACTAGCTGTTGCCATTGCCATTCCCGTTGCCATTATTTCCCCCGGCATTGGGATTGCCGCCGCCGGCATTGGGGTTGCCGCCGCCGGCATTGGGGTTGCCGCCGCCGGCATTGGGGTTGCCGCCGCCGGCATTGGGGTTGCCGCCGCCCGCATTAGGATTGCCGCCGCCGGCATTGGGGTTGCCGCCACCCGCATTGGGATTGCCGCCGCCCGCATTGGGGTTGCCGCCGCCGGCATTGGGATTGCCGCCGCCGGCGTTCCCATTACCATTACTGTTACCATTGCCGTTGCCCGTCGCGTTGCTTTGCACAGCAGCAACATTGTTCAGCTTAGGACCACCGGCATTGAGGTTATTCTTGCTTTTGCCGAATGCATTGCCGTTACCATTGCCGTTGTTACCCTGAACGGGTGATGACAAAGACACCAGTCCGCCGGTATTGTCGGCGATGTTGCCGATACCGACATCGATTTGAGCGGCGATCTTCAGGCCACGTGCTCTACCATTTCCCTTCGCCTCGGTTTTAGCATCTTTCTGGCCTTTGGCGTTACGGTTCGCTTTGCTATTTCCGTCGCCGTTGGCCTTGGCATTATTTCGGCCGTCGGCCATGCCGTTGTCAGCTTTCTTCTCGTTCTTTTTGTCTTCAGGGGCGGCATTTCCCTCTTTCTTGGGTTCAGAACCGCCCCTGCCGTCGCCGCGGTCGATGTTGACGCCGCCGCCGCTTGCGGATACCCGCGCGGTCTGCCCGACGGCGACCAGGCCGGTCTGGCCGGTGGCGAGGTCGGCGACCTGCACCAGACCCTCGGTCACGTGCAGCGCGCTGCCTTCGGGCGTGACGCTGACGGAGAAGACGGTGCCTTTGATGACGGCAGCGAGATAAGGCGTGTGCACCTTGAAGTTTCTGGGTCCGGCGCTGGAATCGATGCTGAACAGCAGGGTGCCGAGCGTCTGCAGGATATTGGGCGTGGATGCGTCGCCGTTGTCGGGGCCGATGTTGAAGGCGCTGTTGGGCGAGACCGTGATGCTGTCGCCGCCGCGATTGAGGACGACACGGCCGCCGTCGCCGGTCGTTACGGTCATGCCCTCCGCGAGTTCGGTGCCGGCCCGGGCCTCGACATCGCTGGCATCGAGCGATCTGACCTTCGCGTCGCCGGCGATGGAGGTGATGACCCAGGACGTGCCCGGAGAGAATGCGCCGGCCGACTGTGCATCCGCCTGTCCGGAGACAAATAATAGTCCGAGTAAAACGATAAATACCCGGAGAGGATAAGCGGATGTTCTCACAGTTCTTCCAGCCTTCGTCTTTAGCCGTCTGTCGGCCTGTTACTATAGCGTTTCATTACGTACATATGACAGGCCGGTAAAGCAGCAATAGGTTCAGTAAATAACCAAATATCCGCAGGGAAGTTGTGGAATTATTTACCGTTACGTCGGTACACTTTTCCCATTATTTCCGGCAGTATATGTTGGAATCGCGATTCGGGTTGTGACACCAATCACTTGGAAGTCTCGTTGCAGAAAATAATTCTTTATTTCAGCAATTTATGCCTTTTTTGCAGCCTCCTCGCCGCAGGAGACGCCTTGGCGCAGGCCACGTCCGATCCGGCGCGGGTCGAGGAGCGGATCGAACAGCGCGACGCCGCGCAACCCCGCAAACGGGAAAATATCGACTCATTGCAGCCCGGAAGCGCACATGAAGGCCCAGGGGTTGCAGACGATACGCGCTTTGTACTTTCGGCTGTGACGTTTACCGGCAACACGGTTTTTACGTCCGCCGAGTTTACCCGTTTTTACGAACCGCTACTTGCCCGTGAAATCGGTTTGGAAGACGTGCGTAAAGTCGCATCCGACGTGACGGGCTATTACCGGGAAAAAGGATACTTCCTGAGTCGCGCCGTCGTCGAATCCCAGAACCTCGAGTTCGGTATCCTCAACATCCGCGTGATCGAAGGCCGGATTACGGAAGTCAAATTCGAAGCAGACACTGCAGATCAGCGCGACCTGCTGCGTCCTTACGGCGACAAGATCGCAAGAACCGAAGGCCCCGCCAACGTCAACACGGTGGAACGGTACCTTCTTTTGATGAACGATCTGCCCGGGATCGATGCGCGCGGCAAGGTCCGCCGGCTCGACGAGGACAACGGGATTTATGCGCTCGACGTGTCGGTGCAGAAGAAACCGGTGAGCGCGTTTTTCAATGTCGACAACCGCGGCACGCGGTCGATCGGGCGCGATCAGGCCTATGTGAGCATGACGGCCAACGGCTGGCTGACGGGGCGCGACAGCACACGGGTCGGCGTCTTCACGATCCCCTCGTCGCCCAAGGAACTGGCATATGTCGAACTGGCGCAGCAATGGGCGATCGGGGCCGAGGGGACGACGCTCGGCGCGTCAGTGTCCTATTCCGCGATCGACGCGGGCGCCGACGAGAAGGATAACGACCTCAACAGCCAGTCCGAGCGCGGCAGTATTTACGTGTCGCACCCCATCGTGCGCGGCCGGGCCGAAAACCTCAGGATTTCCGGTTCGTTCGACGTCTCGCGTCAGAAGCAGTTCGATTTCGGTGTATTCGATTTCGAGGACCGGCTGCAGGTGCTGCGGAGCGGGATCGAGGGATACTACGAAGACGAACTGCGCGGGGCCAATTACGGCACGATCTGGGTCAGCCGGGGGCTGGGGCTCGACGACAGCGACCGTGACGCGCCGTTCCGGTCCAGGGCCGGTGGCCGCCCGATCTTCACCAAGGTCTATGCCCGCGCCGAACGACGCCAGTCGTTCCTCGACAACTGGGCGGTCAAGGTTTCGGTGGCGGGACAGGTGGCCGATCAGCGGTTGCTGTCGAACGAGGAATTTTCGCTCGGCGGTTATCTGTACGGCCGCGGCTACGATGCGGGTGAGATTTCGGGCACGCACGGTGCGGCCGGGTCGGTCGAGTTGCAGTACGGCGAGGATCTGGAAACGGATAGTTGGCTGTCGTCTTATCAGTTCTACGGCTTCTATGACGGCGGCGCCGTCTGGGAGACGGCATCCAACAGTTATGCCAGCGACTATGAGTCATTGGCGTCCGCCGGGGTCGGCGTTCGGGCCGGACTTGGGACGGCGTTTATCGGCGGGCTTGAGGTCGCGACCCCGCTGACGCGGCCGGCGGCGGAAATCGGCGGCGACGGCAAGGAGCCGCGCCTCTTCATGTTCCTGAGCGGCAATTTCTGAAGCCTTTATCGACGGGTGACAGAACCGGGCATATGACCGCGCTCGGCTCTTGACTCTTTCGTCTAAAAAAGAACAAATCAGGAACATAAAAGAGGTGTGGAGGATCGGCGATGCACCCGAGCGGCGCGGAAAAACTGTCTGCACTACGCAAAAAAATAGAACGAATTCAAGAAGGTAGTCTGACCGATGCGCCCGAGGTGCCGGTCGCGTTCGGCGTCGCGGCGGTTGATGGCGCTCTCCCCTGGGGCGGGCTCAAACGCGGCGGGTTGCACGAGATCGGCGGGGCGGGCGGCGCCGGGTTCGGTTTCCTGGCGGCGCTATTGAAGCGCGCGGCCGGCGAGCGGGGCCGCATCCTCTGGTGCCAGCACGGTCGTTGGTTGCGGGAAACCGGTCTGCCTTACGGGCCGGGGCTTGCCGCCTTCGGTCTTGCCGCGGGGCAGTTCCTGTTCGTGCGCGCCGAAAAGGATCCCGACGCGCTTTGGGCGATGGAGGAGGGGCTGCGCATGGGTGGGCTCGCCGCCGTGGTGGGCGATGGCGTCGTCGCCGACTTCACCGCGACCCGGCGGCTGCAGTTGGCCGCCGAAACCACGGCGACGCCGGCGTTCATGCTGTCGCCCGGGGGATCGGGTGCGGAACCAAGGCGCGGCGGGATGAGCGCCGAACCGTTGTCGGCGGCGCTGACCCGATGGCGGGTGCGCCCCCGGCCCGGCGGGGCCATGCGCTGGCAACTGGAACTCAGGCGCTGCCGGGGCGGCGCGCCCGGTAATTGGGATATTGAATGGGATGAACAGGCGTTACGTTTCCGTCTGGCTGAAGCACTGGGCGGCCGAGCGGCGGTGGGCTGACGGTGCGCGCCTTGCCGGGCCGCTGGCGTTGGTCCACGCGGTTTCGGGCGGGGTGCGCATCAGTGCCGTCGATGCGGAAGCGGCCCGCGACGGCATCGCACCGGGCATGACGCTCGCCGATGCGCGCGCGCTTCTGCCGGCGATCCGCACCGCCGCCGCCGATCCGGACGGCGATGCGAAAGCGTTATCGGGCCTGACCGACTGGTGCGGACGCTACACCCCTTTCACCGCATCGGACGGATTGGACGGCATCGTCCTCGACATCACCGGCTGCGCGCATTTGTTCGGCGGCGAGGACAGGATCCTCGACGATCTGACGCGGCGGCTTCGGCGCATGGAATTGTCGGTGCGCGTTGCCGCCGCCGATACGCCGGGGGCTGCGTGGGCGTGGGCGCGGTTCGGGCGCGGCAGCTTGGTTCCAGAGGGTAAAACCAAGGACTGGCTCGCCGATCTGCCGGTGACCGCCCTCCGGCTTTCATCGGAGACGGATGTCCGGCTCCGCGAATTCGGTCTGGCGCGGATCGGCGATCTCTATCGCATGCCGCGCGCACCGCTCGCCAAACGCTGCGGTCTGCAAGTGTTGAACCGGCTCGATCAGACCCTGGGTCACGCCGCCGAGCCGATCTCGCCGGCCCGCCCCGCGCCCGAATGGCGGAGCCGGCTCGCGTTCGCCGAGCCGATCGGCCGCGCCGAGGATATATCCGAGGCGACCCGGCGGCTTCTTCAGCAGCTTTGCGCGCAACTGGAAAAAGATGGGCGTGGGGCGCGGCGGCTCGATCTCGTGCTGTACCGGGTCGATGGTGGGGTGCAGCGGATTTCAATCGGCACCGGCCGCGCCGGCCGCGACCCGGCGCATCTGATGAAACTGTTTCGCGAGAAATTGAATCAGGCGGAACCCGGCTTCGGTATCGAACAGATGAGCCTGGAAGCCACCGCCACGGATCGGGTAAGGCCGGGGCAGATCGACCTCGCCGCGGCGGCGGGGGCGGGCGATGCGCCGCTCGACCCGCTGATCGATCGCTTAAGGAACCGTCTCGGCGGCAATGGGGTCTACCGGATCGAAGCGGTCGAAAGCCACATTCCCGAGCGCGCCGTAACCGTCCGCCCGGCGACCGGCGCGCCGGGGCGTGATGACTGGATCGCCGAGCAGCCACGCCCGGTCAGACTGCTGGCCGCGCCGGAACCCATCGACGCGGATTTATCGGCGCCGGGCCAGCCGCCTGCATCCTTCACCTGGCGCCGGCAGTCGCACCGGGTGCGCCATGCCGAGGGGCCGGAGCGGATCGGGCCGGAATGGTGGCGGCGTGGATCGGGCCGCCGGTTCCGCGACTATTACAGGTTGGAAGACGAGGACGGCCGCCGCTTCTGGGTGTTCCGGGACGGCACGTACGAAACGGATCATCTTACCGGGTGGTACATGCACGGGCTGTTCGCATGAGCTATTCGGAATTGCAGGTCACCAGCAATTTTTCGTTCCTGATGGGGGCGTCGCACCCGGAGGAACTGGTCGAGACGGCGGCGGCGCTGGGCCATGACGCCATCGCCGTCACCGACCGTAACACGCTGGCCGGCGTGGTGCGGTTTCATGGCGCGGCGGTGGATATCGGGATCAGGCTTATCGTCGGCGCTCGGCTCGACGTCATCGATGGGCCGGGGGTGCTGTGCTTCCCCGAAGACAAAGCCGCCTATGCGCGTTTGTCGAGAATGTTGAGCATGGGAAAGCGCCGCGCCGAGAAGGGCCGCTGTCATTTGTATATCAACGATCTGTTGGAGCACGCCGCCGGGCAGGTCATCGTCGCGCTGACCCCAGACCGCATTGATGACGGGTTCGCGGATCATTTAAGCAGCCTGCGCGAGGCGTTCGGCGACAGGCTCTATCTCGCCGTCCAGCACCTTTCACGGGGCGATGACCGGGCGCGGATCCGGGCGCTCGGGTTGCTGGCGGATGCGATGGATATCCCGCTGGTGGCGGCGGGCGACGTTCTCTATCACACGCCGGCGCGGCGCCCGTTGCAGGACGTGCTGACGTGCATTCGCGACGGCTGCACGATCCATCAGGCGGGCGCGCGGCTGAACGCGAATGCGGAGCGGCATCTGAAATCTTCAGACCAGATGGCGCGGCTGTTCGAGGACCGTCCCGACGCCATCGCGAATATCAAGAGCATCGTCGAACGCTGCCGGTTCTCGCTTGATGAACTGAAGTACGAGTACCCGAGCGAGCCGGTCCCGGATGGGTCCACGGCGCAGGAAGAACTGACCCGCCTGACCTGGATCGGGGCCGCGAACCGGTATCCGGGCGGCATCCCGGGAAAGGTCCGCTACAACATCGAGCACGAGCTCAACCTCATCGGCAAGCTGAACTACGCGCCCTATTTCCTGACCGTCGACGACATCGTTCGCTTCGCGCGCAGCCGGGGCATCCTGTGCCAGGGGCGGGGCTCGGCGGCGAACTCCGCCGTCTGTTACTGCCTTGGGATCACGTCCGTCGATCCGAGCGTCATGGATTTATTGTTCGAACGTTTCGTCTCCGCCGCCCGGAACGAGCCGCCCGACATCGACGTCGACTTCGAGCACGAACGCCGCGAGGAGGTCATTCAATACATTTACGGGAAATACGGACGCGAACGCGCAGCGCTGACCGCCGAGGTGATCTGTTACCGGAGTCGCAGCGCCGTCCGAGAGGTTGGTAAGGTCATGGGGATGTCCGCCGATACCGTCGATGCGCTGTCGCGCGCATCGCGCTGGGAACGGGGTGGCATCAAGGAAGACAATATCCGCGAGATCGGCCTCGACCCTTCGGACCGCACCCTCAAGCAGGTTATCGCGCTCAGCCGTCAACTGTCGGGATTCCCGCGCCACCTGTCCCAACATGTCGGCGGGTTCGTGATCTCCGAGCAGCCTTTACACGACATCGTCCCCATCGAGAACGCGCGCATGGAAGACCGCACGGTCATCGAGTGGGACAAGGACGACCTCGACCGGTTGGGGATTCTCAAGATCGATGTGCTGGGGCTGGGCATGCTGACGTGTATCCGGAAGGCGTTCGACCTGATCGAGCGGCATTACGGGAAGTCCTTCGATCTGGCGACGGTGCCGCCCGACGACCCGGCCGTTTACGACATGCTGTGCGAGGCCGACAGCATCGGCGTTTTCCAGGTCGAAAGCCGTGCACAGATGAGCATGCTGCCGCGCCTCAAGCCCCGCGTGTTCTACGACCTCGTGATCGAGGTCGCCATCGTCCGCCCGGGTCCGATCCAGGGCGACATGGTGCACCCGTATCTCCGCCGCCGGAACGGCGAGGAACAGGTGTCGTTTCCGAGCGGCGAGCTGGAGCAGGTGTTGGGCAAGACGCTGGGCGTGCCGCTGTTCCAGGAACAGGCGATGAAGATCGCCATCGTCGCCGCCGGCTTCACGCCCGAGGATGCCGACCGGCTGCGCCGCGCCATGGCGACCTTCAAGCGCACCGGCACGATCACCCATTTCCAGGACAAGATGATCCGGGGCATGGTCAAAAACGGTTACGATAAAGACTTCGCCGAGCGCTGCTTCAAACAGATCGAAGGGTTCGGCGATTACGGCTTCCCGGAATCGCACGCGGCCTCGTTCGCGTTGCTGGTTTACGTGTCGGCGTGGCTGAAGAAGCATTACCCGGCGGCGTTCGCCTGCGCCATCCTGAATGCGCAGCCGATGGGATTCTACGCCCCCGCGCAGCTTGTCCGCGATGCCCGCGATCACGGGGTCGAGGTCAGGGCGCTCGACGTCAATCACAGTGAGTGGGATTGCACCCTCGAAGACGCGCGCGCGGGCCGGGCGCTCCGGCTCGGGTTCAGACAAGCGAAGGGCATGCGCGAAGCCGACGTGGCCAGATTATTGGCGGCGCGGGACGATGGTTATCGGACGATCCGCGATGCCTGGCGCCGCGCCAATCTCGACCGCCGCGCGCTGGAAACCATGGCGCGCGCCGATGCCTGGGGCTCGCTCGGCCTCGACCGCCGCGCCGCGCTCTGGCAGGTCAGGGGATTGGGTGAAGCGCCTTTGCCGCTGTTCGCTTTCGCCGAGACGCAGGTGCGGCCGGGCTCCAACGCGCCGCCGCCGGAATGGGGGATCGAACCGGACGTCGACCTGCCGGCGCTCGGGATCGGCGAGCAGGTGATGGCGGATTACCGGCATCTCAGATTATCGCTCAGGAAACATCCGTGCGCGTTGTTGCGGGACGAACTTGCCGCCGACGGGATCGTGCCGAACGAAAAACTCGCCGACATGAAGGACGGGTCTTGGGTCGCGGTGTCGGGGCTTGTCGTCGTCCGCCAGCGGCCCGGCACGGCGTGCGGTGTGATCTTCGCAACCCTGGAGGACGAGACCGGCGTCGCCAACATCATCGTCTGGCCGGCGATCTTCGAACGCTACCGCCGCGATCTGCTGGAAAGCCGGTTGCTCAGGGTGGCGGGCACGCTGCAGAAGGAAGGCCGGGTCATCCACGTGGTGGCGCGGCATTTGTTGGGGTTGAACGATTACCTGCGGACCCTGGCGACGCCGCCGGACGTGCTTGAGGATCGCGGCCTCAAGACCTTCGACCAGTCGCACGATATCCCGGACGGGCGGAATTTCCGTTAGCACGCTTCGTCACCCCCTCATCTAACCTCTCCCCCTTTGAAGGGGGAGAGGGATGAGAGTGGTACGTGCGTTGATGCTGGGTCCCTCTCCTCCACGAAGTGGGGGAGAGGACAGGTGAGGGGGAACACTACGACGATGCCGACTTCGCCGCGTCCGCATCCAGCCCGCCGGCGGCGATGATGAAGCCGGCGATGGTGTCGAGGCCTTCCTTGGTCTTCATGTTCGAAAACACGTAAGGCCGGTCACCGCGCATCCTCTTCGTGTCGCTGTCCATGACCTCGAGCGAGGCGCCGACAAGGGGCGCCAGGTCGGTCTTGTTGATGACAAGAAGATCGGAACGCGTGATGCCGGGACCGCCCTTGCGGGGAATCTTCTCACCCGCAGACACGTCGATCACATAAATCGTGATGTCGGCGAGTTCGGGGGAGAAGGTGGCCGCCAGGTTATCGCCGCCCGATTCGATCAGGATCACGTCGAGACCCGGGAATTTTTCGTTCATCGTGTCGACGGCGGCGAGGTTGATCGAGGCGTCCTCGCGGATCGCGGTATGCGGGCAACCGCCCGTCTCGACGCCCATGATGCGCTCTTCCGGGAGTGCACCGGCACGGGTCAGGATCAGGGCGTCTTCTTTCGTATAAATGTCGTTGGTGATGGCGCAGATGTTGTAGACATCGCGGAACGTCTGGCAGAGCCGCTCCATCAGCGCCGTCTTCCCCGAGCCAACCGGCCCGCCGATGCCGACCCGAAGGGGCCCGTTGATAGAAGAACTCATGATCTGAACAACCTCGTGTACTGGGTTTCGTGTTGCATGGCGGCGATGTCGCTGATGATCGCGATGCCGCCGGCGTTGTCTAGGGACGTATGTTCTGCGGCGGCCGCCGTTTCGGTGATGGCGCTTTCCAACCCCGCCAGTACCCGTTGCCCGGCGCTCTGGCCGAGCGGGATCAACCGTACGCCGGCGGAAACGAGATTGGCGGCGAAGCCGTGCAGATAGGCGTTGAGCGAAGCGGCGAACGGGATTTGATGACCACTGGCCGCCGCGGCGACGGCAACGGGGTAGGCGACGTCCGGGCCGAGCGCGCTGACCGTCTCGTCCATATCCACCCACGGCCAGGCGTCGGTGGTGGCCTTCCTGAACGCGGTACCCTGCGCCGACGTTTCCAGATAGCGCTCCGATGAGGGCGCGAGGGCGAGGGCGAAAGCATTGACATCGCCGAGCTTTTTCGCGTCGCCGCCGCACGCATGGGCGTTTGCGAACAGCACCGCGTCCGACCATCCGGCCCCGTGTCTGATGATACTTTCCACCCACGCGGCCAGTGTCGTCTCATCGGTGACGCGCCCGTCCTCGACCGCCCATTCGATGCCGTGCGAATAGGCGAACGCGCCGACCGGATAAGACGGTGACAGCCACGCCATCAATCGATAAAGCCCAGCATTATTAATCGGGCTATCCATGATGATGTCCCGCATGATGATGGGGGTGATCGTGGTCGTCATCGTCGTGATGATGGTGATGATGATGACCGCCGCCCGAATAGGCGCCGCCTTCGGGAGTGAAGGGCACGTCGACATGTTTCACGTCGGCGCCGAGCCCCCGCACCATGTCGGCGATCACGTGATCCTCGCGGATCAGGATCCGGGTGCCGTCGATCTCAGCCGGCAGGTGCCGGTTCCCGAGATGCCACGCGACCTTGGCCAGATGCACCGGATCGGCGCAGGTGATCTCGAGCAGCGGTTCGGCGGCGGCCTTGACCGCCACCAGCCGTCCGTCCGAAAGCACCAGCGCATCCCCATCCGCGAGCACGCCGGCCTTCGGCAGGTCGAGCACGAAATCGAGACCACCAGTCCCGGTCATTGCCATGCGCCGCCGGTAGCGGTCGTCGTAGCCCAGTACCACGGTGTCGACGGCGACCCCGTCCCACTCGCCCTTCTTTCTGATTTCGCTCGCGCGCAGCATCATGTCCTCAGAACAGGAAGTAACGTTGCGCCATGGGGAGCACGTCCGCCGGCTCGCACGTCAGAAGTTCCCCGTCGGCGCGCACTTCGTAGGTCTCCGGATCGACCTCGACCTTCGGCAGGTAGTCGTTGAGGACCATGGATTTCTTGGAAATCCCGCCCCGCGTGTTGACGACCGGGACCATCTCTTTCGACACGCCGAGAATCTGCTGGAGGCCCTGTTCCATCGCCGCCTGCGACACGAACGTGATGCCGCTTGCCGTCAGGTTCTTTCCGAACGCCCCGAACATCGGGCGGTAGTGCACAGGCTGCGGGGTCGGGATCGACGCGTTGGGATCGCCCATCTGCGCCGCCGCAATCGAGCCGCCGATCAGCACCAGGTCCGGTTTGACGCCGAAAAACGCCGGTGACCACAAAACGAGATCGGCGCGCTTACCCACTTCGATGGAGCCGATGTGCGCCGCCATGCCGTGCGCGATGGCCGGGTTGATGGTGTACTTCGCGATATAGCGCTTCACCCGCATGTTATCGTTGTCGCCGGTTTCTTCAGGGAGTGCGCCGCGTTGGCGCTTCATCTTGTCGGCGGTCTGCCAGGTGCGGATCAGCACCTCGCCGACCCGGCCCATGGCCTGACTGTCGGACGCGATGATCGAGAACGCACCCATGTCGTGCAGGATATCCTCGGCAGCGATGGTCTCTCGTCTGATACGGCTTTCGGCGAAGGCTACGTCTTCCGGAATACGGCTGTCCAGGTGGTGGCAGACCATCAGCATGTCGAGGTGTTCTTCGAGCGTGTTGACGGTGTATGGCCGCGTCGGGTTGGTCGACGACGGGATGACGTTCTCTTCCCCGCACACCTTGATGATGTCCGGCGCATGGCCGCCGCCCGCGCCCTCGGTGTGGAAGGCGTGGATGGTGCGGCCCTTGAACGACGCCACCGTGTTTTCGACGAAGCCGGACTCGTTCAGCGTGTCCGTGTGGATCATCACCTGCACGTCCATCTGATCGGCGACGCTCAGGCAGCAGTCGATGGCGCCGGGGGTGGTGCCCCAATCTTCGTGCAGTTTCAGCGAACACGCGCCCGCCAGCACTTGCTCATAGAGCCCTTCCGGCTTCGACGCGTTGCCCTTGCCCGAAAACGCGAGGTTCATCGGGAATGCGTCCGCCGCCTGGATCATCCTACCGATGTGCCAGGGACCGGGTGTACACGTCGTCGCGTTGGTGCCCGTCGCCGGGCCGGTGCCGCCGCCCAGCATGGTGGTGACGCCCGACATCAGCGCTTCCTCGATCTGCTGCGGGCAGATGAAGTGGATGTGCGCGTCAAACCCACCGGCGGTGAGGATCTTGCCTTCGCCCGCGATGGCTTCCGTGCCCGGGCCGACGACGATGTCGACGTCGGGCTGGGTATCCGGATTACCGGCCTTGCCGATGCCGACGATGCGGCCGTCGCGGAGACCCACGTCGGCTTTGACGACGCCCCAGTAATCGACGATCAGTGCGTTGGTGATGACGGTGTCGACCGCGCCCAGCGCGCGGGGCGTCTGCGATTGGCCCATGCCGTCGCGGAGCACCTTGCCGCCGCCGAACTTCACTTCCTCGCCGTAGATCGTGTAGTCCTGCTCGACCTCGACGAACAACTCGGTGTCGGCGAGACGAACCTTGTCGCCCGTGGTCGGGCCGAACATGTCCGCATAGGCGGCGCGTGAGATTTTAGCCGGCATCTAGGCCTCCCATCACTTTCTGATTGAAGCCGTAGACCGTGCGATAGCCCAAGAGCGGTACGAGCGTCACTTCGCGGGTCTGGCCCGGCTCGAAGCGAACGGCGGTGCCCGACGCGATATCGAGGCGCATGCCGCGCGCTTTTTCGCGGTCGAACTCAAGGCCCGAATTGGTCTCGTAGAAATGATAGTGACTGCCGACCTGCACCGGGCGGTCGCCGGTGTTGGCGACCTCGATGGTGACGGTGGGTTGGCCGGCGTTGAGCTCGATCTCGCCGTCGGCGGGGATGATTTCTCCTGGGATCATATCTGTCTCCTCCTCAGCGGATCGGTTCGTGGACGGTGACGAGCTTGGTGCCGTCGGGGAAGGTCGCTTCGACCTGCACGTCGTGGATCATCTCGGCGATCCCTTCCATCACCTGATCGCGGGTAATGACGGTGGCGCCGGCCTCCATCAGCTCGGCGACGGACCTACCGTCCCGCGCACCCTCGATCACGAAGTCCGTGATCAGCGCGATCGCTTCCGGATGGTTCAGCTTGACGCCGCGCTCCAGACGCCGTCTGGCGACCATGGCCGCCATCGAGACCAGCAGCTTGTCCTTCTCCCTGGGGGTTAGGTTCATGTCCCTCTCCTCGCTCTTTTAAGTCGACCAGACCCGGGGCATCGGTTTGCCGCCCCGCAATTTCGTAATCAACGGCTGCACGACCCGGCGCAGGTTGGCGCCGCTGTCGGAAACCGCACGAATGACCAGTTTTTCAGTCCACGCACTGACGCCGACGATCCCGACGGCGGGCGATATGCCGTCGACGATATCGCGCATCGTATCCAGGCGCGCTTCGGCATCGTCTGCCGCATAGAGGATCGTCGCCATGGCGCGCGCGTTCCGGAGCGTCGCGGCGTTGGCAAGAATATCCGCGACCGGACCCTCGATGCGGACCGCGTCGGCGTGGATCAGCTTGCCGTCGCGGCGGATGCGCCAGACGTCGGAGAACATGCCGCTCGTCATGACTTCGCCCATCGCGGCGCGGCCGAAGACGATGGATTCATGGGCGAGGAGGGATGCGTCGCCCTCAAGCTCGACATCGAACGAGCGTCTTAATCTCGCGCCGTCGAACAGAATGGTTTCTTGCGGCAGCCACGCGAGCGTACTGCCCGGCCCGGCGCTGAGGCGGCTCGCGACCCGGGCCTCGCCCGAAATGGATCGATACGCGCGCTCTGACGCTTGCGTCGTGAAGACCGCCTCGCAGCCTGCGTCCAGTTCGCCCTCGAAAGAAAGTTTGTCGCCGCCGGTGAGGCCGCCCGCGGTGTTGAGCAGCACCGCCTCCGGTGATTGGCCGGGGTCGAGGCGGGGCAGTCTGACCTTGAAGGAACCGGATTGATGGAGCCGGCCGAGCACCGTTTTGTCGCCGCGCTTCTTGAACCCGCACGCGGCCGTTCCCTTCGTTCGTTGAAGAGCCGGTGCGGCCGTCCCGTCAAACGGTGAGGTGTCGTCGAACATCGGTCTCGTTCATATCCGCCTTGTCGCCGGCGAGCACGACCTCGCCCCTGTCCATGACAGTGAAGCGGTCCGCGAGATCGCGCGCAAACTCAAAATACTGCTCGACCAGAACGATAGCCATGTCGCCGGTGTCCCTGAGATATGAAATCGCCCGACCGATATCCTGGATGATGGACGGCTGAATGCCTTCCGTCGGTTCGTCGAGAATAAGCAGCTTGGGCCGCGTCACCAGCGCCCGGCCGATGGCGAGCTGCTGCTGCTGCCCGCCCGACAGGTCGCCGCCGCGGCGTCTGAGCATGTCCTTCAGCACCGGGAACAGGTCGAACACCTCGTCCGGCACGCGGCGCTGGCCGCGCGGCAGGCAGGCGTACCCGGTCTCGAGGTTTTCCTCGACTGTGAGCAGGGGAAAGATCTCACGGCCTTGCGGGACGAACGCGATACCATTACGCGCACGTTCGAACACCGGCATCCTAGAGATGTCGTTATCATCCCATTTGACCGAGCCGCGGGTCACCGGCTGCTGGCCGACGACGGCGCGCATCAGGCTGGTCTTGCCGACGCCGTTGCGCCCCATGACGCAGGTGACCTTGCCGGTTTCCGCCTGCATCGAGACGCCCTTGAGGGCCTGCGCAGCACCATAGAAAAGATCGACGTTTTCAACTGTCAGCATGGTCAACGCCCCAAATACACATCGATGACTTCCTGGTTGGCGCTCACCTGGTCGAGCGAGCCCTCGGCCAACACCCGGCCTTCGTGCAGCACCGTCACCTTGACGCCGAGATCGCGGACGAAGTCCATATCGTGCTCGACGACGACGACGGAGTGATCCTTGGCGATCTCTTTCAGAAGCCGCGCGGTTTCGGCGGTCTCCGCGTCGGTCATGCCGGCGGCCGGCTCGTCGACAAGCAACAGCATCGGGTCCTGCGCCAGAAGCATGCCGATCTCCAGCCACTGCTTCTGGCCGTGCGAGAGATTGGCGCCAAGTTCCTCTTTAAGGTCGCCCAAGCGCGTGATCTCGAGAATCTCGTCGATGCGCCTGTGGTCGGCGCCGTTGGATTTGTCGAACAGCGTGCTGAGGACGCCGCGCGGCCTGTCGAGCGCGAGCAGGATGTTGTCGTAGACCGTGTGGCTTTCGAACACCGTCGGCTTCTGGAACTTGCGGCCGATGCCGAGGGTGGCGATGGCGGCTTCGTCCAGTTTCGTGAGATCCGTGTCTTTCCCAAACGAGACCGTGCCCGTGTCGGGGCGGGTCTTGCCGGTGATGACGTCCATCATGGTCGTCTTCCCCGCGCCGTTGGGGCCGATGATGGCGCGCATCTCGCCTTCGGCGATGACCAGCGACAGCGCGTTCAACGCCTTGAAGCCGTCGAAGCTGACGGAGACGTTATCGAGATAGAGAAGGGTGTCGCGTGCCGTGGGCATCAGTCGGCCTCCTGCGGTTGCGCGCTTGCGCCGGTCGCCTGGCGCTCACGGCGCTTGTTCATGATCTGACCCGCGAGGCCCAGAATCCCCTTCGGCAGGAACAACGTGACCGCGATGAACAATGCGCCCAGCGCGAACAGCCAGACTTCGGGCAGCACGCCGGTGAAGATCGTCTTGGCGCCGTTGACCAGCACCGCGCCGAGCGCCGCACCCACCAGCGTGCCCCGTCCGCCGACGGCGACCCAGATGACCGCTTCGATGGAGTTCGCGGGCGCGAATTCGGACGGGTTGATGATGCCGACCTGCGGCACGTAGAGCGCACCGGCGACCCCTGCGATCATCGCCGACAGCGTCCAGACGAACAGCTTGTAATGCTCGACCCGGTAACCGAGGAAGCGGGTCCGGGCCTCGGCGTCGCGGACCCCGATCAGGATCTTGCCGAGTTTCGAGGTGACGATGGCCTGGGCGAGAAGATACGCCGCGACGAGGGCGATGCCGCTGGCGGCGAACAGGCCGACGCGGGTCGTATCCGACTGCACGTCGAAGCCGAGAATATCCTTGAAGTCGGTCAGGCCGTTGTTGCCGCCGAAGCCCATGTCGTTCCTGAAGAACGCGAGCAGGAGCGCAAACGTCATCGCCTGGGTGATGATCGAAAGATAGACCCCCGTGACGCGAGAGCGGAACGCGAACCAGCCGAAGGCGAACGCCAGGAGTCCCGGCACCAGCACCGCCATCAGGGCGGCGAACCAGAACATGTCGAAGCCGTACCAGTACCAGGGCAATTCCTTCCAGTTGAGGAACACCATGAAGTCCGGTAGTTCGGGGTGGCCGTAAACCCCACGCGTGCCGATCTGGCGCATCAGGTACATCCCCATCGCGTAGCCGCCGAGCGCAAAGAACGCCCCATGGCCGAGCGAAAGGACGCCGCAGAACCCCCACACCAGATCGATGGCGAGGGCCAGCATGGCGTAGCAGAGGTACTTGCCGAACAGCGAAACGACGTAGCTCGACATATAGATCGAGCTTGTCGGCGGCACCGCGAGGTTGAGAAACCCGACGACGATGACGATGGCCGCGATGACGGCGATGAAGACATACGACCGGATGCCGAGCGCACCCGCGATGAAGTTGGTCATCATGCTTCCACCGCCCGCCCCTTGAGCGCGAACATGCCGCGGGGCTTCTTCTGAATAAACAGGATGATGAAGACCAGAACCACGATCTTGCCGAGCACGGCGCCGGCGTAGGGTTCAAGGAACTTGTTGGCGACCCCGAGCGTCATGGCGCCGACGAGCGTCCCCCACAGGTTGCCGACACCGCCGAACACCACGACCATGAAGCTGTCGATGATATAGGACTGGCCGAGGTTTGGGCTGACGTTGTCGATCTGGCTGAGCGCCACGCCGGCGATTCCGGCGATCCCGGAACCCAGGCCGAAAGTCAGCGCATCGACCCAGTCCGTGCGGATCCCCATCGCGCCCGCCATAGAGCGGTTCTGTGTCACGGCGCGCATCTGCAGACCGTAGGGCGTGCGCTTCATCACCAGCATCAGCGCGGCGAGAACGACCAGCGCGAAGACGAGGATATAGAGCCGGTTGTAGGTGATGGTCATCTGGCCGATCTCGAACGCGCCGGACATGAAGTCCGGCGTGCCGACTTCCTGGTTGGTCGGGCCGAAGATCGAGCGGACCGTCTGCTGCAGGGCCAGCGAAATCCCCCAAGTCGCGAGCAGCGTTTCCAACGGACGCCCGTAAAGCCAGCGGATGATGCCCCTCTCGATGGCGACCCCCACCGCGCCGGCAACGAGGAACGCCAGCGGGATCGAGATCAGAAGGGAGACTTCGAAGAGTTGCGGGTAGGAGGTGCGGATCACGTCCTGCACCACGAACGTCGTGTAGGCGCCGAGCATCACCATCTCGCCGTGCGCCATGTTGATGACGCCCATCACGCCGAAGGTGATGGCGAGGCCGATGGCGGCGAGTAACAGCACCGAACCCAGCGACAGGCCGTACCAGACGTTCTGCACCGCGGCCCACGCGGCCAGGCTGCGTTCGATGATGCCGGCCGATTCCTCGGCGGCCGCTTTCAGCATGCCCTCCGCCGTGTTGGCGAAGTTCAGCAGCAGCGAGCGCGCGTCGCGGCCGGAGCGGGTCTCGATGGTCTTGATGGCGGCGAGTTTCTGCGCTTCGTCCAGATCGCTCGACAGCACGGCGGCGGCGCGCGCTTCAAGCATGGCTTTCTTCACGTCCGCCTTGGTTTCTTTCTCGATCGCGGCATCCAGAAGCGGAATGGCCTCCGGGTCGCGGGACTGGAACACCGCACCCGCGGCGGCGAGCCGGTCGGCGGTGTTCTTGGAATTGAGTTGCAGGCCGCCCAGCGCGTCGCGGACGGTGCGCCGCAGCCGGTTGTTGACCTTGATCTTCTCGAGTGCGCTCTTCGGCATCTTGCCGGCGTCTTCGAGGGTCAGAGGGTCGGTGAGTTTGAATTCGCTGCCGGCGGGTTCGACGATGAACACCTTGCCGCCGAGCTTCTGCTGATAAAGCATGCCGTCGCCAAGGGCTTCGAGTGCGGGCACGACACGGCTATCGCCGGTGGCGGCCAGAGTCTCGATCATTTTCTGGCGATCGTTAAAGCCGCCGTCGGCGAGCTTGTTGATCTGGTCCGCCAGTTCGTCGGCGTGCGACGGCCCGGCCGGGACAAACAGGAAAAGACTAAAAACGAAAAGAAGTAATGAAGCGTGGGACTTGAGAAACGTATTCATAGAGGCAGTTCCAGCATCCTGACGATGTGAAGGCAGATGTCCGGGGGTGACCAGAGCCACCCCCGAACGATCCAGGTGCTTAGCTGCCTTGACCGCCGCACTTGCCGGTCTTGGTGTTGAAGTTGCCGCACGACAGAGGCGCGCGCCAATCGCTGATCAGGTCCTTCGAACCCGGCAGGAAGTCCGACCAGGCATCGCCCGGGACCAGACCGGCCGTTGAGGAAACCGTCTCGAACTGACCGTCCGCCTGCACTTCGCCGATCAGGACCGGCTTGGTGATGTGGTGGTTCGGCATCATCGCCGAGTAGCCGCCCGTGAGGTTCGGGACCGTCACGCCGATGAGCGAGTCTATGACTGCGTCCGGTGCCGTGGTGCCGGCGATTTCGACGGCCTTAACCCACATGTTGAAGCCGATGTAGTGCGCTTCCATCGGGTCATTGGTCACGCGCTTCGGATTCTTGGTGAAGGCTTTCCACGTTTTGATGAACGCGGCGTTGGCCGGGTCGTCGACCGACTGGAAGTAGTTCCAGGCGGCGAGGTGACCCACCAGCGGCGCGGTGTCGAGACCGGCGAGTTCTTCTTCGCCAACCGAGAACGCGACGACCGGAATGTCTTCGGCCTTGATGCCCTGGTTACCCAGTTCCTTGTAGAACGGCACGTTGGCGTCACCGTTGATGGTCGAAACCACGGCGGTCTTCTTGCCGGCAGAGCCGAACTTCTTGATGTCGGAGACGATCGTCTGCCAATCGGAGTGACCGAACGGCGTGTAGTTGATCATAATGTCGTCGGCGGCGACGCCCTTGTCCTTGAGATAGGCTTCAAGGATCTTGTTGGTCGTCCGCGGATAGACGTAGTCGGTACCGGCCAGAACCCAGCGTTTCACGCCTTCGTTCATCAGGTAGTCGACGGCGGGAATCGCCTGCTGGTTCGGCGCGGCGCCGGTGTAGAACACGTTCCGCTGGCTTTCTTCGCCTTCATACTGCACCGGGTAGAACAGGATGCTGTTCAGTTCCTCGAACACCGGCAGCACGGATTTGCGGGACACCGACGTCCAGCAACCGAAGACGACGTCGACCTTGTTGACGGAAATCAGTTCGCGCGCTTTTTCGGCGAACAGCGGCCAGTTGGACGCCGGGTCGACGACGACGGCTTCGAGCTTCTTGCCGAGCACGCCGCCCTTCTTGTTCTGCTCTTCGATGAGCATCAGCATCACGTCCTTCAGCGTGGTTTCGCTGATCGCCATGGTGCCGGAAAGCGAGTGAAGGATGCCGACCTTGATGGTCTCGGCGGCGTGCGCCGTCGCGCCCGCGAGCGTGACGCCCGCGATGGCTGTCGCGCCCAGAAGTGTTTTGAGATATGACCTCATAATTGACCTCTCCCCATAGGGTTGTTGTTGCACTGCACCGTTGCATCGCAAAAACGGGGCCATTTGCGCGGGAGATGCCCTGAAAAAGTGGATGAATTGCCTAAGCCGCTGGACTCACATCATGAATCGTGGCAGCGACCTCCAGGCCAGCGGTCGGCCGACGGTCTGAACTCGTCCGGGTTTGTGCATATTTATTATTCAATTAGTCCGTAGTGACTAAATAATACGCAGTTTTATGGCGCTTTTCCGGGGGTGCGTGGCGCCGATACGAAACCGGCTGTTTCCGCTCAGTCGCTGTAGATCCAGCGCGGGCTCTGTTTTTTGAGTTCCATCTTGGCGAGCGAGGTGCGGTGCACCTCGTCCGGGCCGTCGGCCAGACGCAGGCTGCGGGTCTTGGCCCAGGCATAGGCGAGGCCGAAATCTTCCGACACGCCGCCGCCGCCGTGCACCTGGATCGCCCGGTCGATGACGTCGCACGCCATTTGCGGGGCGATCACCTTGATCATGGCGATTTCGGACCGCGCCACCTTGTTGCCCACCGTATCCATCATGTAAGCGGCCTTGAGCGTCAGCAGCCGTGCCTGTTCGATCTCGATCCGGGAGCGAGAGATCGCGTCCATGACGACACCCTGTTCGGACAAGGGCTTGCCGAAGGCGACGCGCTTCTTGGCGCGCGCACACATCGCTTCGAGGGAGCGCTCGGCAACACCGATAAGCCGCATGCAGTGATGGATGCGGCCCGGGCCGAGGCGGCCCTGCGCGATCTCGAAGCCTCGGCCTTCGCCCAGGATCATGTTCGACGCGGGCACGCGGACGTTGTCGAAATCGACCTCGAAGTGGCCGTGCGGCGCATGGTCGTACCCGAACACGGTCAACGGGCGGATCAGCTTCACGCCCGGCGTGTCGCGGGGAACGAGGATCATGGATTGCTGGCGGTACTTTTCCGCGTCGGGGTCCGATTTCCCCATGAAGATGAAAATCTCGCAGCGGTGATCGCCGGCGCCCGACGTCCACCACTTTCTGCCGTTTAAGACATACTCGTCGCCGTCGCGCTCGATCCGGGACTGGATATTGGTCGCGTCCGACGACGCCACGTCCGGCTCAGTCATCGCGAAAGCGGAGCGGATTTCCCCGTCCAATAACGGTTTCAGCCAGCGTTCTTTCTGTTCGTCGGTGCCATAGCGCACCAACACTTCCATGTTGCCGGTGTCGGGGGCGGCGCAGTTGAACACCTCCGGCCCGATCGGCGAGCGGCCCATGATCTCGCACAAGGGCGCGTATTCCAGGTTGGTCAGTCCGGCGCCGTATTCCGTTTCAGGGAGGAACAGGTTCCACAGTCCGGCTTTCTTGGCCTTCGCTTTCAAATCTTCCATGACCGGCGGGGTCGACCAGCGGTCGCCGGCCTCGAGCTGTTCGTGAAAGACCTTCTCGTTCGGATAGACGTGCTCATCCATGAAAGCCATCAACTGGCTGCGGAGTTGTTCGGTGCGTTCTGAAAAATCGAAGTTCATGGTCTCTCTGCCGTTCGGACGGTTGATCTTATGGCGCAGTTTGCCGGACTTTCACGCAATGTGCAGCCCCGTTTGCCACGCAATTCCTTGAGGCTGGCCAATCACCCGCGGATGGGCGAAAACAGGGGTCTCAGGGGGCGCCCGGACTGGACAACCCCGAAGCCCCGCATCATACTGCCGTTTCGCTGTGCAAAAGCAAGTTTCAAAAATAGGAACATCCAATGACTGGTCCCGTCGACTATGAAATTCATGGCGCTGTCGCGCTGATCGCGCTCAACAATCCGCCGGTGAACGCGCTCGGGATAGCGGTCCGGCAGGGTGTCGCCGAAGCCATCGACAAGGCGGAAGCCGACGATAACGTGAAATGCATCGTGCTCGCCGGGCGCAACCGCTGCTTCTGCGGCGGCGCCGACATCACCGAGTTCGGCAAGCCCCGCAAAGAGCCGTCTTTATCCGTCCTGATCAATAGATTGGAAGCCAGCGAGAAGCCGGTCGTCGTCGCCATTCACGGGACCGCTGTCGGCGGGGGCTGCGAGATCTCGCTCGGCTGTCACTACCGCGTCGGCGACAAATCCGCGCGCTTCGGCTTGCCGGAAATCAACCTGGGCCTGCTGCCCGGCGCTGGCGGCACGCAGCGGCTGCCGCGTCTGATCGGCATTGCGCCGGCGCTCGACATCATTCTCGGCGGTGAGTATGTCGACGCCGACAAGGCGCTGGAACTCGGCTTTCTCGACGCCATCGTGCCGGGCGATCTGATCGACGGCGCCATCGATTTCGCGAACAAACTGATCGCAGACGGCAAGGGGCCGCGCCGGATCTCGGAGATGGAGATCGAGAAAGAGGGCGCGAAGGAAACCCTCGATGAATACAAAAAGAATGTCGCCAAGCGCTCGCGCGGTCTGATCGCGCCGGCGCGCTGTATCGAAGCGGTCGAGGCCGCGATGAGCATCGGCGTTCTTGAGGGTATGAAACTGGAGCGCAAGAACTTCGACGAACTCGTGCAGTCGGACCAGTCGAAGGCGCAGCGCCATCTGTTCTTCGCCGAGCGTCAGGCGCACAAGCTGCCGGGTGTCGACAAGGACACCCAGCTCCGCAAGATCGAACAGGTTGCCGTCATCGGCTGCGGCACGATGGGCCGGGGGATCGCGATGAGCTTCGCCAGTGCCGGGTTCCCGGTGACGGTCCTCGAACAGAGCCATGACGCGCTTGATGCCGGTCTGGCGGCCGCCAAGAAAACCTATGACAGCAGCGTCAAGCGCGGCCGCATCACCCAGGAAGAGGCGGATGCCTGCATGGCGCGCTTCACCGGCACCGTCGATTACGCCGACCTGAAAGACGCGGACATCGTCATCGAAGCCGTGTTCGAGGACATGAAGATCAAGAAGCAGGTATTCGGCCAACTGGATGCGGTCTGCAAGCCGGGCGCGATCCTGGCGACCAACACGTCGTCGCTCGATGTCGACGAGATCGCGAATTCGACCGGCCGTCCCGCCGACGTGGTGGGGACGCACTTCTTCTCGCCCGCGAACATCATGAAGCTGATGGAGAACGTGCGGGGGAAAGCGACGTCGCCAGAAGTGCAGGCGACCGTCATGAAGCTGTCGAAGGACATCGGCAAGGTCGGCGTCATGGTCGGTGTCTGCGACGGCTTCGTCGGCAACCGTATGCTCTACCGCTACCGCTCGCAGGCTGAATTCCTGCTCGAGGAGGGCGCACTCCCGGAACAGATCGACAAGGTGATCTACGATTTCGGCTTCCCGATGGGACCGTTCGCCATGGGCGACCTGGCGGGTCTCGATGTCGGCTACATGGTGCGCAAGCACCGCCGCGAGAACTTCCCGACCAACGACCGGTATTCGTCGACCATCGCGGACCGCATCGTCGAGATGGGCCGCCACGGGCAGAAGAACGGCATGGGTTGGTATAAATATTCGGAGGGCAGTCGCACCCCCGAACCCGACCCGGAGATCGCCAGGCTGATCGAAAGCGTGTCCGCGGAAATGGGCATCACGCGCCGGGAAGTGACGGACCAGGAGATCATGGAACGCTGCATGTACACCCTCATCAACGAGGGCGCGAAGATCCTGGAAGAGGGCATCGCGACGCGGCCCAGCGATATCGATCTCGTGTGGGTGCACGGTTACGGCTATCCCATCGGGAAGGGCGGCCCGATGTTCTTTGCAGACCTGACCGGCGTCGATAAAATCTACGAGACCATGAAACGGCTCCAGGACGCGCACGGCGATCTGCTGCGCCCAGCGCCGCTGCTGGAGGAACTGGCGACGTCCGGCAAATCCTTTGCCGATTATCAGTCGAAGAAATAACCGAAGCTTAGAGGAAGATCATAATGACCGAAGCCGTCATCGTATCTACGGCCCGCACGCCGATCGGCAAAGCCTACCGGGGCGCATTCAACAAGACCCACGGCGCGGTGATGCAGGCGCATTGCATCGAGCATGCGGTTGCGCGCGCCGGCGTCGACCCGGAAGAGATCGAGGACGTGATCATCGGCTGCGGCTACCCGGAAGGGGCGACGGGGAAGAACATCGCGCGTCTGGCGGCGTATCGCGCCGGATTGCCGGTGACGACGTCGGGGACGACCGTCAACAGATTCTGTTCGTCGGGGCTGCAGGCCATCGCCATGGCGGCGCAGCGCGTCATTGTCGATAAAGTGCCGGTGATGGTCGCGGGCGGCGTCGAGAGCGTCAGCCTCGTGCAGCCCAATTTGAACCGCCATTACTTCGAAGAAGAATGGCTGATGGAGCACAAGCCGGAGCTCTGGATGGCGATGATCGACACCGCCGATCTGGTTGCCAAGCGCTATGGGGTCAGCCGCGAGGCGCAGGACGAGTACGGGCTGCAGAGCCAGCAGCGATGCGCCGTTGCCCAGCAGGCGGGCTATTTCGACGACGAGATCGTCCCGATCACGACGGTGAAAGAGGTGAAGAACAAGGAAACCGGTGAAGTTTCCGAGCAGGAAGTGACGCTGGAGCGGGACGAGGGCAACCGCCCCGACACCAACATCGAAGGTTTGCAGAAACTGCAGCCGGTGATGGGCGAGGGCAACTTCATCACGGCGGGCAACGCCAGCCAGTTGTCGGATGGTGCGTCGGCGTGCGTCGTCATGGACGCCAAGGAAGCGGAAAAACGCGGGCTAGAGCCGCTTGGGATTTTCAAGGGCTTCACCGTCGCCGGTTGCGAGCCGGACGAAATGGGGATCGGCCCGGTGTTCGCGGTGCCGCGCCTGTTGGAGCGCTTCGGGATGAAGATGGACGACATCGATCTTTGGGAACTGAACGAAGCCTTCGCCTCGCAGGTGCTTTACTGCCGCGACAAGCTCGGCATCCCCAACGACAAGCTCAACGTCAACGGCGGCTCCATCGCCATTGGCCATCCGTTCGGCATGACCGGCGCGCGCCTGACCGGTCACATCCTGATCGAGGGCAAGCGCCGCGGCGCCAAGAACGTCATCGTGACCATGTGTGTCGGCGGCGGCATGGGCGCGGCGGGTCTGTTCGAAGTCGTCTGAGCCCGGCGATGACGGGCAACTCCGACCGGGAAGTAATCTCTATCAGAGAGGACGAGCGGCTTGATACGTCGCGGCTCGAGCCGTGGCTACGCGATCATCTCCCCGAAGCCGACGGCGCATTTTCGCTGGCCCAGTTCGGCGGCGGGCATGCCAACCTCACCTATCTGGTAAGGTTCGGTGAGGCGGAATACGTGCTGAGGCGGCCGCCGCTCGGCCCCGTCGCACCGTCGGCGCACGACATGAAGCGCGAGCATCGGGTGCTGAAGGATCTCTGGAAGGCGTTCCCATTAGCGCCCAGAAGCTTCGCCGTCTGCGAGGACGAGCAGGTCATCGGTGCGCCGTTCCACGTCCTCGAGAGAAGGAATGGCATCGTCGTCCGGCGTGAACTTCCCGACGACCGCGACTGGCCGGAAGACTTGCTCTGCCGCATGGGTGAGATGCTGATCGACACATTGGCGGCGCTGCACAGCGTCGACCCGAAAGATGCGGGTTTGGGTGATCTCGGCCGTCCGGACGGGTTCATTGAACGGCAACTCACCGGCTGGACCAAGCGCTGGCGCGCCGCCGTCAACGAAGACAATTCGGTGATGGACAGCGTTATCGACTGGCTGCACGGGCGCATCCCCGAAAGCCAGCGGGCGACATTGCTACACAACGACTTCAAGCTCGACAACATGCTGCTCGACGCCGACGACCCGGCGATCCCGCGCGCGGTGCTGGACTGGGATATGTGCACCCGGGGCGACCCGCTTTCCGACCTCGGCTATGTGCTGACGTTCTGGGGGCAGGCCGACGACGACCCGAAATGGATATTGGGCGCATCCATGCCGACGTGGAACAAGGGCTTCCCAACCCGCGCCGACGTGATCGAGCGATATTCGTTAAAGACCGGCCTCGATTGCTCAGATGTCCACTGGTATCAGGTGTTCGGCGTCTTCAAGATCGCCGTCATTCTACAACAGATCTACATCCGTTATCTGCGCGGCCAGACCCAGGACGAACGGTTCGCGATCTTCGGGGACCGCATCGCCGGCTTGACGGATAAGGGCCGTGTCCTCGCCGGACTTTGATTATCAGCTATAGCGGCTTGAGCCGATGGTGCTGCCGCCGTCGACAACGAGCGTGTGGCCGTTGACGAAGCTGCCCGCCTTCGACGCCAAAAATAGCGCCGCGCCGGCGATGTCTTCGGGCTCCCCCAGTCTGCCGATGGGGTAGGCGGCTAATGCGCGTTTGGTCTGCTCCGGGTCTTCCCAAAGGGCGCGCGCGAAATCGGTTTTGACGAGGCCCGGCGCGATGCAGTTGGAGCGGATGTTCGACGGCCCCCACTCGACGGCGAGGTTGCGGGCGAGTTGCATGTCGGCGGCTTTGGAGATCCCGTAGGCGCCCAAATTCTCGCTCCCCTTCAGCCCGCCGATGGATGAGACGATGATCACCGCGCCGTCCTTGCGTTCCGCCATCTGCGGGATGACCATATTGCAGAGCCACAGGTTGGAGCCGATGTTGACGTCCATGATCTTGTCGTAGGCTTCCTGCGTGATGCCGGAAAGCGGCCCGAAATAGGGGTTCACGGCGGCGTTGCAGACGAGGATGTCGATCTTCTTCCACGCCGTAAGGGTGGCGTCGACCAGCGCCTTCAGTTGGTCTTTCTCGGAGATATTGCAGGGGATCGCCAAGACCTCGCCCCCGGCTTGGCGAATCTCAGCGGCGGTCTCTTCGCAGCGTTCCGGCTTGCGGCTGGAAACGACCACCTTGGCGCCCGCGCTCGCGAACGTCTTGGCGATCTCCTTGCCGATGCCTTTGGTTGAACCGGTGATCAGGGCAACCTTGCCCGAGAGGTCGAATAAATCGTGCGCGCTCAAACGTCTCTCCGTCTTATTGTTTCTGTGTGGCGCCGTTCTTGAGCATTGTGCCGCCGAGGAAGAACAGCACCACGGCCGCAATCAGCATCACGGCGGAAGCAACGATGCCTTCCATGTTCGTCCAGGGCAATAGCCCGCCGCCCGGTGTCGCCAGGCTCATACCGGCGAACACCATCAGCGCACGCACCGGCCATTGCAGGATGCCGCACTTGTCGAGCGCGCCCAATCCGATCTGATAGCCCTGCAAGGCGCCGGCGACGAACCAGACGCCGACGAACGCCGATGCGGTGTGCGCGAGGATGCTGGCGGCCGAGCCTTGCAATATCAGCGACGGGTTGAGGACGAAGAAGAACGGAATGAAATAGATGATCGAGCCGAGGCGCATGGCCTCGAGCCCGGTCCGCATCGGCGTCGCCTGCGCCAGCGCGGCGGCGGCATAGGCGCCGAGCGCGACCGGTGGCGTGATGAACGACAGCATCCCCCAGTAGAGGATGAACAGGTGCACCGCCATCGGCGACAACCCGCCCTGGATCAGCGCCGGCGCGAGTACGACGGCGAGGAAGATGTAGGCCGCCGTCACCGTCATGCCGATGCCCATGATGAAACTGGTGATGGCCCCCATCACCAGTAACGTTAGCGTCGAGCCGCCGGCGAGAAACACCAGGTCGTTGACCAGCGTGCCCGCCATCCCGGTCATCGACAGCGCGCCGACAATCAATCCCACGGCGGCGAGGATCGCCGTCAGTTCGGTCAAAAGGCGCGCAACGGCGATCAGGAAACTTTTGACTTCGGTGATACCCCATCGGCCCGACGGGAATACCTGGTTGAGGAATAAGAGCATCGCGGTGGCGTAAAACGGCGCGAGGGCTTCGCGGCGCAGGTAGACCAGCATCACGATCAGCATCGCGAACACGAAAACGAAGTACCAGCCTTCGCGGATCGTGCCCGATAGCGACGGCAGTTCGGTTTTGGGGAGACCCTGCAGCTTCATGCGTGCGGCATAAGAATCGATCTGCATGAACAGGCCAAAGAAATAGAGCCCCGACGGCACGATCGCGGCGATGGCGATGTCGACGTAGGGGACCTCGATGATGGTCGCCATGATAAACGCTGTCGCGCCCATCACCGGCGGCATCAGCACGCCCCCCGTGGACGCACAGGCCTCGACCCCGCCCGCATAATGCGGCTGGAACCCTGTCCGGCGCATGGCCGGGATCGTCATCACGCCGGTGGTGAGAACATTCGTAATGACGCTACCGCTCATCGAGCCCATCAGCCCGCTGGAGAAGATCGCGACCTTGGCGGCGCCGCCACGGACGCCCCCCAACAGCGCGAACGCGAGGTTGAGGAAGAAGCGCCCGCCGCCGGTGTGCTGCAGCGCGACGCCGAAAATCAAAAATCCAATCACCAGTTCGGCAAAGGCGCGCATCGGGATACCCAGAATGCTCTCGATGCTCATGGTGTGATAGGCGGCGGTCTCGCCCCAGGTGCTGGCGAGGCCGGAGATCGGCCCGGGCATGCTGTCGGCGAATAATGGATAGGTGGAGATCACGGCGACGATTAAAAAGATCGCGAACCCGCCGGCGCGGCGCACGGCTTCGAGCGTCAGCGCCCATAAAACATAACTGACGTAGATGGCGTAATCGGGGGCGACGAACTCCCAGCCCTGATCGACGATGATGGTCGAATTCAGAAAGAAGAACAGGCACGTCCCGAACGTGACGGCGCACAGAAGCGCGTCGTACCAGGGCACACCCGGGGTCCTGACCTTGCCGCTCGCCGGAAAGAAAATGAACGTTAGCGGCAACAGCAGGCCGAGGATCGCATAGAGATAGTGGTTCGACAGCTTAATAATGTCGCCGAGCCACTGCATGCCGAAGATCAGGCGCACCTGATCGACGGCAAGCACGATGGTGAGGACGGCCGCCACCAGGGCGACCGTCCTCCAGAAAAGATTGAGCTGCCGGTGACGCTCGGCCGCCGGCTGCTCTTCCTTATCCGTTACTTCCATATGGGATCGAAGCCGGCTTTGGTGAGCGCGGCAGCCCGCGTCTCAAGCCATTTCGAGGCGAACGCATCGCCTTCCAGCTTCATGTCCATCTTCGACCAAGCGTCGGCGAGCACGTTCTGCCGCTCGACCAGCTTGTCGTTGTGCGCCTGATGGGCGTCGGTCCAGACACCGGCTTCCTTCAGATACATGATGGCACCGTCGTGGTACGGCACGACCCAGTCGAGAAGCTGGTTCTTGAGCGCCCAACCCTTGGCGGCCGGTTCGGCGGCGGAGTAGTTGTCGTATTCCTCGACGATGGCGCGGGTCAGGGAATAGACCTCGTTCTTGTCCTGTTTCGCAAGCGTCATCAGGATCGGATACGGGTACGCCGGACCTTCATAAGGTTTTTCGGCGGAGATCCCGGTGCCCTTGGTGATCATCTTCGGCACGAAGTAGGGCGCGGTTTTCTTGATGCCGTCCCAGCACTTGGAATCGCCGTGCGGCGTCGGCGGCCAGAAGATACCGCGCGGGCTCGCTTCGAGCTTCTTGGTCGGACCCGACAGCGTCGATGCAAACATGGCGTCGACCTGATCGTTGACCATGCCTTCCCATGCGGCGCCGTAACCCGGGAACTCGACCTTCTCGACGTCGGCCCAGGTCAATCCGCCGCAGGCCAGCATGCCCTCGATCCCGACGTTGAGCGCGTCGCCGCCGCGCACATATGCGACGCGTTTGCCCTTCAGATCGGCATAGGTCTTGATGCCCTTGTCGGCGGCGACGGCAACCGAAAGACCGGCGGAACCGCTGGCCGAAAGAAGGACGCGGACCGGCATCGGGCCCCAGTGGGGATCGGCGAACTGGAACACGCCCTCGGACGCGAAGAACGTCGCGATCCCGTTGGCCGAATAATCGACCTTGCCCGCCTTGACCGGCGTCAGGCGCGAAATGTCGTTCTTGCCCGGCACCACGCGGAGAGTCACGCCGTACTTGTCCTTGAGGGCCTTGCCGATGGCGACGGATTGGTTATAGCCGGTCGTCCCGGTGTTGTAGGCGGTCCACGCCATGTTCTTCGGAAGTTTGACTTCCGCGGCATTCGCGGCGACCGCGCCGGAAATGACCAGGGCTGCGCAGAGCGCTCCCATCGTCTTCGTTTTCATTTGTACCTCCCAACGGTATTTTGATTGCAGTTCGAAACTTGGAGTTTGCGGTCCGTTAAACCATCATTTGTTTTGCACAGTAAAATTAAGTTTTGCATTTTTTCAGATCGCATGTAAAGCAATCAGAGGTTGGATTTCCGTCGAAATCCGCCCGAATATATGAGAAAGCCGGGCCTCGAGATCCGGCGCGACGATGGGAGACACACGTCCATGAACGATCCGCGAGCGGGCCTCGAAGCCCTCATCGGGCCGACGTCCGTTGCGATTATCGGCGCTTCCGACGACCCGGGGCGCATCGGCGGACGGCCGCTGCGTTACCTGATCAAGTGGGGGTATGAAGGCCCCTTCTATCCGGTGAACCCGAACCGCGACACGGTGCAGGGCGTCCCGGCCTATAAATCGGTCAAGGACATCGGCAAGCCCATCGACTGCGCATTGATCGCGGTGCCGGCGAAGTACGTGCTGGAAACGCTCGAGGACTGTGCCGCATGCGGCGTCAAATCGGCGATCGTGTTCAGTTCCGGTTTCGCGGAAGTGGGCGATGCGGGCACGTCGGCGCAGGCCGACCTGACAGAATTTTCGAAGCGCACCGGCGTCAGGCTGTTGGGGCCCAACTGCCTCGGCATCCTGAACTTCCATTCGCGCTTCTTTGCAACGTTTTCGTCGACCGGCGACCAGGGTTATCCCGCACCGGGCCCGCTCGCCATCATCAGCCAGTCGGGCGCCTACGGGACGCACCTGTTTGCCGTCTGCAAGGGACGCGGGCTCGGAGTCAGCCATGTCATCACGACCGGCAACGAATGCGACGTCACTGTCGCCGAATGCATCGACTGGGCGGCAGAGCGCGACGACATCAAGGTGATCTGCGCGTATGCGGAGGGGGTCAAGGACGGCCCGGCGCTGATCCGTGCCCTGGAAAAAGCGCGCGCCAACAGAAAACCAGTGATCTTCCTTAAAGTGGGGCAGAGCGAGGAGGGTGCCGCCGCCGCCGCGTCCCACACCGCATCGCTCGCCGGTGCGGATGAGATCTATGACGCGGTGTTCAGGCAGATGGGCGTCTACCGCGCCGAGACCACCGAAGACATGCTGGATGCGGCCTATGCCTGCACGGCGGGGATTTTCCCGAAGGCGGGCAAGGTCGGCCTCGTGACGATTTCCGGCGGCGTCGGCGTGCAGATGGCGGATCATGCGGTAAAGCTCGGCCTCGATGTCGCGCCGATGCCCGCCGACGCGCAGAAGCTCCTGAAAGAGAAACTGCCGTTCGCCTCCGCGCTCAACCCGGTCGACACCACGGCGCAGTTTTTCAACGATCTGAGCCTCGTCGGCGTCAACTTCGATATCATGTTGGAGAAAGGCGGATACGATTCAGCCGTTGCGTTCTTCACCCTGGCCGCGTGCTCCCCTTATGTCGTCGAACCCCTGTTGAAAGAGCTGGATGCGATCAGAAGAAAATTCCCGGATCGTCTGTTGATCCTGTCCCTCGTCGGCGATCAGGCGATGGTCGACACATACAGTAATGCCGGATATCTGATCTTCGAGGATCCGTGCCGGGCGATCGGCGCCATCGCCGCCGTGACCCGCATCGGCGAGGGCTTCCAGCGACCCCCAATCGAATTATCGCCGGACCTGCCGGCGCCCGCCGATATCCCGGCCCTTGCGCTCAGCGAATGGGACTCGCGTGAACTTTTGAAAGCGGCGGGACTGCCCGTCGTCGACGCCGTCCGTTGCACGTCGGCGGAAGAGGCTTCAGCGGCGGCGGACAAATTCAACTGTCCCGTGGCGCTCAAGATCAACGGTGCCGCGTTCGCCCACAAGACCGAGATCGGCGGCGTTATGCTCGGCATCGACACGCCGGAAGCCGCGGCCGAAGCCTTCGATGAAATCACGGCCCGTACCCGGCAGGCGCAGCCGGATACCGGCCATGAAGGCGTCATCGTCGCGCCGATGATCTCGGGCGGCGTCGAGGCGATCTTGGGCGTGCAGATCGACCCCGTGTTCGGACCGGCGGTGATGTTCGGTCTCGGCGGTGTGTTCGTCGAGGTGTTCAAGGACGTGTCGTTCCGTCTGGCGCCGTTCGACAAAGCGGAAGCGTTAAGGATGATCGAAGAGACCAAGGGCGCGAAACTTCTCAAGGGCGTGCGCGGCAAGCCGGCGGCGGATATCGATGCGCTCGCCGAGGCTTTGGTCAAACTCTCGGCGTTCGCCGCCGCCAACGCAGACAGGCTTGCGAGCGTCGATCTGAATCCGTTCGTCGTCCTGGAAAAGGGGAAAGGCGCCGTCGCGCTCGATGCGCTGGTCGTGCCGAAGGTCGCGGGATAACTACGCCGAAGACTTAAGAACGGGAGACTAGGAAAGCGCGGAGATTTTCCGCGCCAGTTCGACGAGGCGCGGCCCGCACTCTTCTTCCAGATACTCCTTCGAGACCCGGAACGCCGGGCCGCCGCAGTTGAGCGCGAAGATGCGGTCGTCTCTGGCGATCAGCGGCACACCCACGGCGTTCACTTCCGACCGCCACTCGCCCAATGACATGGAAAAGCCCCGTGTCCTGATGTCGTCGATGGCTTTGTCGACGCCCCGCTTTATCTTCTCGTACTCTTTGGCGTCGGCGCATTTTTTCCGGATGTGCTCCATCAGGAAGTTGCGCTCGTCTTCCGGTAGGGCCGATAGAAGCGCGCGTCCCATCGACGTCACGGAGATCGGGATTTGCGAGCCGACATCGATCCTGAGCGTCACTGCACCGGGCCCCCGGCAGGATTCCAGATAAACCAGGTTCAAGCGGTCGCGGGCGCCGAGGGCGATGGTCGCGTCCACCGCGTTCGCCATATCCTGCATCAACGGCCGTGCGCGTTCGCGGAAATCGAGGCCGGACAGCATTGCGTAACCCAGCTGCAGCACGCCCGGCCCCAGCTGATACGTGCCGTGCTGCTCGGAATAGGTCAGGTAGCCGAGCCGGGTGAGCGTGTAGGTGAGGCGCGAGATGGTCGGTTTCGGCAGCCCGGTGCGCTTGGCGATCTCGAGATTGCCGAGACCCACATCGCCCTGCTGGAAACACCTGAGCACGTCGAGACCGCGCGCCAGCGCGGTGACGAAACGGCGGTCCTTGCCTTCGTCTTCGTCGATCATCGCGGGTTCCGGCGTGCGGGGCATGGTCAAAGCTACCGTTTCGCATAGCAAAATCAAACAGGCGTTGCGGCGGGGATAACGCGAACCGGCCGCGACAGCAAGGCGTTCGATAAACTTATCCTCGCCAAATCAGAAATGGAACTTTATTCTGCAAAGCGGAATTAATGAGAAACGGCGGTTGGCCAGCCGAGGGAGCGAACAATGGCGTTGGACGAGGAAACTTTCAACCAGTTGCTGGACACGGTGTCCCGTTTCGTCGAGGAGCGGCTGATCCCGCTCGAAGCCGAAGTGGGTGAAAACGACCAAATGCCGGCGGGGATCGTCCAGGAAATGAAGGATCTGGGCCTGTTCGGCCTGTCGATCCCGGAAGAATACGGCGGTCTCGGTCTCAGTGTCGAGGAAGAGGTCCGCGTGATCACCGAGATCGGCCACGCCTCGCCCGCGTTCCGCTCCACGTTCGGCACCAACAACGGGATCGGCAGCCAAGGGATCGTCATCGACGGCTCCGACGAACAAAAACGGAAGTACCTGCCGAAAATGGCGACCGGTGAACTCGTCGGCTCGTTCGCCTTGACGGAACCGGATTCCGGCTCCGACGCCGCGTCTTTAAGGACGTCGGCAAAGAAGGACGGCAATGAATACGTCTTGAACGGCACCAAGCGCTTCATCACCAACGCGCCGAACGCGGGCGTGTTCACGGTGATGGCGAGGACCGACCCGGAGAACAAGGGCGCAGGCGGAATTTCCGCGTTCCTGGTCGAGCGCGACACGGATGGTCTCTCGTTCGGGAAACCCTATAAAAAGATGGGGCAGCAGGGCGCGCCGGTCTGCGACGTGATCTTCGATAACTGCCGCGTGCCGGCGTCGGCGCTGATCGGCCCGGAAGAGGGGCAGGGATTCAAGACGGCGATGAAGGTGCTCGACCGCGGGCGGCTGACGATATCGGCGAGTTGCATCGGCAACGCCGAGCGGCTGGTGCGCGATTGCCTGAGCTACGCCATGGACCGCAAACAATTCGGCAAGCCGATCTCCGATTTTCAACTCGTGCAGGCGATGCTGGCCGATTGCGAAACCGAAATCTATGCCGCCAGGTCGATGGTCCTCGATGCGGCGCGGCGCAAGGACGCGGGCGAGAACATCACCAAGCTGGCGGCGATCTGCAAATATTACTGCTCGGAAATGGTCGGCCGCGTCGCTGACCGGGCGGTGCAGATCCACGGCGGCGCCGGTTACATCGCGGACTACGGCATCGAGCGGTTCTACCGCGATGTCCGGCTCTATCGCCTTTACGAGGGCACGTCCCAGGTCCAGCAACTGATCATCGCCCGCGAGATGCTGAAGGAAGCCGCCCGATAAAATCCCGCCCAAGGGTTGATCATTCGCGACATTTAACGGACAACAGTTGGGGGATCACTCGCCGGGGGAAATAGCATGACTTTCGGACTGGAACGCGAGATCGTCGACCCGGCGGTCTACGAAAAGGCCGTTGCGCACCTGAAGGCGCGCGGCGTGCACCTGCCGACCATCAACGAACTGTCCGATCCGTCGAAACACCTGAAGTCGAAAGCCGGCGATATCGCCGCCGTCGACCCAGACACCGCCGATCCCGGCAACCTGTTCCGCGTGCACTGGCATAATGATGCCGAGCGCAAGGGCATTGCCGATGTCCCGGCCTATATGGAGATCCCCCACGAGCTGACCGGCGTCGACGCGAAGATCGTCGTTGCGCTCGGCAATCGCTTCCCGATGATCCACGCGCACAAGGTGCTGGCGGCCTACGGTTGCCTGGTGCCGCGCCTGATGTCGGGCAAGTTCGATCCGGAAACCCAGCGCGCGGTGTGGCCGTCGACCGGGAACTATTGCCGGGGCGGGGTGGCGATTTCGCGCATTCTCGGCTGCCGATCCGTCGCCGTGCTACCCGAAGGGATGAGCGCCGAGCGTTTCAACTGGCTGGAGGACTGGGTCACCGACCCGTCCGACATCGTCCGGACGTATGGAACCGAGAGCAACGTGAAAGAGATCTACGACGCCTGCCACGAACTGTCGAAGGATCCCGCCAACGTCATCCTCAACCAGTTTTCCGAGTTCAGTAACTACATCATTCATCGTGCCGTCACTGGCCCGGCTCTTCTGAGGATTTTCGAGGACCTGCTAAACACCCACGGCAATCTGACGGCGCGTGCATTCGTTTCAGCGTCCGGGTCGGCCGGGACGCTGGCGGCGGGCGATCATCTGAAGGCGGTGCTGGGGACCGACACCTGCGTGGTCGAGGCGCTGGAATGCCCGACGCTTCTTTATAACGGGTTCGGCGAGCATAACATCCAGGGGATCGGCGACAAGCACGTGCCGTTCATCCACAACGTCATGAACACCGATTACGTCATCGGCGTTTCCGATCATGCGACGGACGGATTGAACGTCGTCTACAACACCACCGCCGGGCGCAGCTATCTGGCGAACCGGCTTGGCCTGGGGCAGGAAGCGCTGGCGTCGCTCGGCAATCTCGGGCTGTCGTCCCTCGCCAATATTCTGGGCGCGATCAAGTACGCAAAGTACAACAAGCTCGGTCCGTCCGACGTGGTGCTTTCGGTGGCGACCGACGGCGCCGCGCTCTATGAGACCGAGCTGGGCTTGGCCGAGAAGAAATACTTCGGCGGCAGCGCCGACGAGGTGACGGCAGCGGAAACGTTCGGCCGGTATCTGCTTGGGTGCACCACCGACCATATGATCCAGCTCGACCGCCTGGGGAAAGAGCGCATCTTCAACCTGGGATACTACACCTGGGTCGAACAGCAAGGCGTCTCCGTCGATGAGTTCGTCGTCCGCCGCGATCAGAAGTTCTGGGACGGCCTGATGGACCTGGTCCCGGCGTGGGATGCGATGATCCAGGATTTCAACGCCGCCTGATAAATCGCCGCACCGACGAATACGCTTGCTTTTCGCAGTGCAGCATGAGACAACCCTGTCACCTTACTGCGTGTAGATGACCTCATCTGTTGTCAGCAGTCGCCGCCGCCCGATGGGCCGACGCGGCCGTGCCACAAGCGGCACATGAACTTGGTTGCTGATCTACGCAAGCTCCCAGAATGAAAAACCAAGCGCCACCGGATCCGTTATGGAGTCCGGCAGGCCGCTATATGTGAAAGTTTGACTTTGAAACACTTCAATGAACTCGGCCTTGCCGAGCCTATCCTTCGCGCCGTTTCCGCCGAGGGTTACACCCAGCCCACGCCGATCCAGGCGCAGGTCATCCCTTTGATGATGGACGGTCAGGACATCGTCGGCATCGCCCAGACGGGCACCGGCAAGACGGCTGCCTTCGTGCTGCCGCTCCTCAACCGTATTCATGAGCGCCGCAAGCGCCCGGCGCAGAAAGCCTGCGCGGCGCTGATCCTGGCGCCGACGCGTGAACTCGCGTCGCAGATCGCCGACAGCATCCGCACCTACGCCGCCGACATGCGCGTCTCGGTGACGGTGGTGCTGGGCGGCGTCAAGCCGGGCGGGCAGATCCGCGCGCTGGCCCGCGGCACCGACATCGTCGTCGCCACGCCGGGCCGCCTTCTGGATCATGTGCAGACCGGCGTGCTCAATCTCGATATGACGGAAACCGTCGTCCTCGACGAAGCGGACCAGATGCTGGATCTCGGCTTCATGCCGACGATCCGGAAGATCCTCGCCCGGTTGCCGGAGCGCCGCCAGACGGTTCTGCTGTCGGCGACCATGCCGAAGCAGATCCGGTCGCTCGCCGACGACTTTCTGAACGACCCGGCCGAGATTTCGGTCGCCCCGCAGTCGCGCCCGATCGAACGCATCGACCAGAGCGTCATGCACGTCGAACGTCATCAGAAGCGTGATGCGCTTGTCGGTATCCTGCGTTCCGAAAACGTCGAACGCGCCATCGTCTTTACCCGCACCAAGCGCGGCGCCGACAAGGTGTGCGAGTTCCTGCAGAAAGCCGGCATCAATTCCGGCGCTATTCACGGCAACAAGAGCCAGCCGCAGCGCGAACGCACGCTGGCCGCGTTCCGTGACAGGAAGACCAAAATTCTCGTCGCCACCGACATCGCGGCGCGCGGCATCGATATCGACGGCGTCTCGCACGTCGTCAATTACGAGCTCCCGAACGTGCCTGAAGCCTACGTGCACCGGATCGGCCGCACCGCGCGGGCCGGCAACAGCGGGGTCGCGATCTCGCTTTGCGAACATGCCGAACGCGGCTTACTCCGCGACATCGAACGCTTGATCGGCAATGCCGTCGCGCGCGAAAACGCATCTGAAACTGTGCGTGGTGATGTGCAGGAAAACACTGCCGCGCCGGAAAGCCGGGAAGAACAGGCCCCCAGAAAACCGCGCCCGCCGCGTCACGAGAATCGCGCGAGCGGGGATGCCGGGACCGACAAGCCGCGCCGCAGCCGTCCGAAATGGCGCAGGGGCAAGGCGAAGAACGGCCGGGGACGCGGCCCGTCCGGCGATGCGCCGCGTCAGCGGCTCGCCAGCTAAGGCTTACGACGCCGGCGGTATCTTGCCGACGACCTCGACCTCGCCGTCACCGGTGTGACGGAAGATCACCGTCTCGCCTTGCCGGGTGTATGTACCGGTCAGGGCGCTGATGGTGACCTGGTGGGTGACGAGGATGATCGGCGTGTCGGAGTCCCGGCTCGCTTTTTCGGCGATGAAGGCGCGCAGCGCCTTCATGTTGCCGGCCTTGTCTTCGCTGCGCTGGTAGAATGAGTTCAGTGCCGGCAGTTCTTTCACCTCACCGAGCTTGAGGTTGCGCGCCGTTTCAAGGCAGCGGCACCATTGGCTCGAATAGACGAGCGCTTCGTTGATGGTCCCGGCCTTGGCGTCGAGGCCGACGGCTTCGGCCTCCTTGCGGCCTTCGGCGCTCAGGTTGCGCTGCGTCGAGCAGTCGCCGATCTTGAAGTTGGCCGGATCGCCGGTTCCCGGCGCGCTCGCATGGCGCATGATCGCGAAGTGGCCGGGCTCATGCAGCTTCGACCAGAGGATCGGATTGGCTTCGGCGCCGAGCGGCGCGAAGACCAGCGTCATCAGGATAAGTAGACGTGTTAAGGACATGGCGTCCCCTTTCGGTGGTTTCGGCATGTCTGTTCTACGTCGTGACTTGGTTTCCGGATTGCAACCCGTGGCGGGAATCAGCCGGTCGCGGCCTTGCGCGCTTTCATGTCGCGGCCTTGCGCGCTTTCATGTCGCGGCCTTGCGCGCCTTTAATTTGTCGCGGATCAGCTTGAACAGCGGCAAAAGGATCAGGATGATCGCGATCACCGTGATCGGACCCGAAATCGGCCGCTCGAGGAAGATCATCGGATCGCCGCTCGAGAACAGCAGCGACTGGCGCAGCTTCGGTTCCGCGATCGGCCCGAGCACGATGGCCAGCACCGCCGGCGCAACCGGGTAGTCAAGCTTACGAAGCAGGTACGCACCGACCCCGAAGATCAGCATCAGCCAGACGTCATGCATGTCCTGCGTCGCGGCGTAACCGCCGACCACGGAAAGCACGAAGATCATCGGCGCCAGCACCGTGAACGGCATCCTCAGCATCCAGATAAAGAGCGGAATGAACGCCAGGTTCACGATCAACGCAAACAGGTTCGAGATATAGAACGAGCCGATCAGGCCCCAGACGAATTCGGTTTGGGTCTGGAACAGCAGGGGCCCGGGCTGCAGGCCCCAGATCACCATGCCGCCGAGCAGGATCGCTGTCGTCGGCGATCCGGGAATGCCGAGGGTGAGCATCGGCAGCATGGCGCCGGTGGATGCCGAGTTGTTGGCCGCTTCCGGCGCGGCGACGCCGCCCACGTGCCCCTTGCCGAACTCTTTTGGATTTTTCGAGACCATCTTGGTCACGCCATACGCCATCAACGAGCCGGGGGTCGCGCCCGCCGCCGGCAGGATGCCGACGAAGAAGCCGAGGAACGAGCCGATGGCGGTGCCTTTCCAGCCCTGGATCGACTCGCGGCATGCGCCAAGAATGCGCCTGATCGACAGCACCGCCTCGGTCATCGTCAGGTTGCCGCGGGTCGTGTCGATGGTCCACAGCATCTCGCCAATCCCGTAGATGCCGATCGCCAGCACCAGGAAGTTGATGCCGTGCATGAAACCGGTGATGTCGCCGAAGATCAGGCGCGGCTCGCCGGTCATGATGTCGAGGCCTACAGACGCCATCACCAGCCCGAAGAAGATCGAGAACAGCGTCTTCGGAATATCGTCGCCGCCGAGCCCGACGAAGGTCGCGAACGCCAAAAGCATCAGCGCGAAGATTTCCGGGTCACCGAAGTCCAGCGCCACCGAGGCCAGCGGCGGGGCGAACGCGGTGAACAGCACGTTGGCGACCGAGCCGCCGACGAACGACGCGACCGCCGCCGTCACCAGCGCCAGGTCGGCGCGGCCCTTGAGCGCCAGCGGCCGCCCGTCGAAGGTCGTGGCGACGGCCGTCGACGCGCCCGGGATGCCGAGCGTGATCGACGAAATCGCGCCGCCGTACATGGCGCCGTAATAGATCGCGGCGAGGAAGATCATCGCCGACGCCGGCGGCACCAGGAACGTCGCCGGTAACAGGATCGCGACGCCGTTGACCGAGCCCAGACCGGGCATTGCGCCGATAAAGAGCCCGAGCGCAACGCCGATCAGCATCAGCATGATGTTGAGGGGGTCGAGGGCGATAAACACGCCGTCCAGCAGGAGCTCGAGAATTTCCATGGTGTTGTCGCTCTGTCCTTAGGTCGTTGGCCCGGTGTCGGTCGAAAACGGTCTAGAAGAAAAAGTCGTAAAGTGGCAGGAACAGCGGTTCGAGATAGCCCTTCGGCAGCACGATCCGCATCGCAATATCGAAAAACAGGAACGTGACGACCGGCGTGAGGATCGCGATCGCCAGCGTCGTCGGCCAGCTATGACGGCCGAGAAAACGGATGTAATAAATCAGGAAAACGAGAATGGCGCCGTAGAAGCCGAGAATGTGGCACATGGCGATGAACGCGGTGACGCCGCCGCCGACCAGCAGCAGCATGCGCAAGCCGTAACTGTCGAGGTACTTTTCCTCGGACTGCGACGGCGGGGATTTCTTGAGGACCCAGTTGATGGCGATCCAGACGCACGACAGCAGCATGCCCGCCGACAGCCAGAACGGCCAGAACCCGCCGCCCGGGCCTTCGCCCTTGATATAGCCGATATCGAGCTCGGTACTCTTGTACATCAAGTAGATCGAGAGAAGCGCCATTAACCCGGCCGTGTAAATTTCTGCACGTCTCATAACGAACGCCTGCTCCCGATCTCTTGATATACGTCTGTCAGTACTTTTGTATTGGAATCAAACGCTTATTTGATCGCGCCCATTTCCGTCAGCATCTTCCGGTGACGTTCGCGCTGCTCGTCCCAATAGGCCTTCAGCGGATCGCCCATCAACTCGTCGCCGAACAGCGACTTGTCCTTCCGGTACTTCTGCCACTTGGCCGACATGTAGACCTTGTGGAAAAGATCCTGATAGTACTTAAGCGCGTCGGCGCTCATGCCGGGCGCACCGACCACCGCACGCTGCATCCCGTACGAGAAGTCCTTGCCCTTTTCCTTGAGGGTCGGGACGTCCGGGAACAGCGGCAGACGCTCAGCCGTAAAGCTCACCAGCGGCACGACATCGCCCGACTCGTAGAAGCCGAGCGCTTCGGACGGGTTGTTGACGCTGGAGTTGATGTGCTTGCCGGCCAGCTGCTTGGCGACGGTCCCGCCGCCCTTGTACGGCACGTACTTGATCGTAAGACCGAAGTTGTTGTTGAGGAATTCGGTCAGCAGTTCGTCTTCCTGGGCCTTGCCGGTGCCGCCCATGACCCACTTGTTGCCTTCGGCTTTCGCCTTGGCGAGGAATTCCTCGAACGTCTTGATGCCCGAGTCCTTGTGGACCCAGAGCAGGAACGTGTCTTCCGCCATGCGGCCCACCGGCGCGAACGTCATGATGTCGATGCCCAGCTTCGGCTGGCGCAGCGGCGTCGTGAAGAACGAGTTGAGGGTCACCATGATGGTGTGGTCGGGATCGTTGGCCCCCTTCGCGGCGATCAGGGCTTCCGCGCCCGAACCGCCGGACTTGTTCACCGGCACCAGCGGCTTCGAAGCGAGCTTTTCCTGTTCGACGATGGCCTGCATCAGGCGCGCCATCTTGTCGGCGCCCCCGCCTTTACCGGCCATGATGATGAAGTCGATGGGTTTCGTCGGCTCCCACGCGGCAGCCGTGCCGGGCATGCCGGCAACCATTGCGCCGATACTCAGAGCACCGGCCAAACCAAGGATATGACGTCTAGAGATAGCCATTATAACCTCCCAAGTTACAATTCGCTGCCGGCGCCATAACAACTCAGAGACCGGCAACACGGTCAAAGTTGGATGTTGGATGTGCAGACCGCTTCTTGGCGGCGGATTGCCCTTGAGGGACCTAATCTTGGTGTTAGGTATACCAATGATAAGTTAGTTAACTTGCTCTAATCAATTCAAATTGCAGCCTTCTTTCGTCTTTTTCCGGTATTAGTGAACGAAAAGTACCGGCATATCGGTATTGTCGATAATCCACTGCGTCACGCCGCCCAGGACCAGCGCGCGGCCCCGGCTGCGCCCGTAGGCGCCCATCACCAGGACGTCCGCGCCGCAGTCCTTGGCGGCCTTCAAAAGGCTCTCGCCGAGCGTCGAGCCTTTCGACGTGACGCTCATGGCGGTGGCGTCGATTTCATGGTCTTTCAGATGCACGATCAGGTCGTCCGCCGTCAGGTCCAGGTTCTCCGCGTCCTCGGCGGAAAGCACCGTGACTTTCTTGGCCGCAGCGATGATCGAGCCGCAGGCGGCGACGGCGCGCGCCGATTCCGCCGATCCGTTCCAGGCGATGGCGACGCTGTCGCCCAGCGTCGTGACCTCGCGTTTCGGGCACAGCAGCACCGGCCGGCCGGTATTCAGCATCGCCGCTTCGAGTGTATTCTGTCCGAGGTTGGTGTCGTGTTCCGGCTGTGCGACGGCGACGACGCTGGCGAGCCGGCCCTGGATGCCGATGACGTCGGCCTGCTTGCCGTCGGCGACGCTCCAGGAAATGGTCAGTGTATCGTGCGTCGGCGGCCGCGTGTCGCAGACCTTGATCCCGCGTTTTTTGACGTATTCGTCGAACAGCCCCTTGAGGCGCACCACCTCGTCATCGGTGATGTCCTTGGCCGACGCGTTGATCTGGTCGGCGACCAGACGCGGCACCGCGACGCCGAAGGGCATCAGGTCCTTCGGCCGCGGTTTGCAGTGCACGGCGCGAATGTGCGCGTTGAAGTGCCGCCCCAACGCGCAGGCATGATCCAGCACGGACTCCCCACGGCCATCGCCGCGGATCGGCACAAGTATCGTGCGGAATGCCATGTTCTTCGCTCCCTCTAGAACAGACCTTCGACCAGGCCGTCCTTGTTAAGCCGGATCGATTCCGATGCCGGTTTGCGCGGCAGGCCGGGCATGGTCATGATCTCGCCGGTGACGACGACGATGAAGCCGGCGCCCGCCGAAATGCGGACTTCGCGGACCGGCACGCTGTGGCCGGTCGGCGCGCCCTTGAGGCCCGGATCGGTCGAGAACGAGTACTGGGTTTTGGCCATGCAGACGGGCAGCTTGCCGTAACCCTGTTCTTCCCACTCTTTCAGCTGATTGCGGATCTTGGTGTCGGCCAGCACTTCGTCGGCGCGGTAGATTTCCGTGGCGACGGTCTTGATCTTGTCAAGCAGCGACATGTCGTCCGGATAGAGCGGCTTGAAGTTCGCCTTACCGCTGTCGGCCAGTTCGACGACTTTATTCGCCAGCGCCTCCGTGCCTTCGGACCCCTTCGCCCAGTGTTCGCAGAGGATCGCTTCAGCGCCCTGCGAGGCGACGAATTCCTTGACCGCTTCAATCTCGGCGTCGGTGTCGGTGTGGAAGTTGTTGATCGCGACCACGGCGGGGACGCCGAACTTCTTCAGGTTCTCGAGGTGACGGCCGAGGTTCGGGCAGCCCTTCTTGAGCGCGTCGACGTTTTCGGTGTTGAGGTCTTCTTTCTTGACCCCGCCGTTGGATTTGAGCGCACGGATCGTCGCGACGATGACGACGGCGCTCGGTTTCAGGCCCGCCTTGCGGCATTTGATGTCGAAGAACTTCTCGGCCCCCAGATCCGCCCCAAAGCCGGCTTCGGTGACGACGTAATCGGCGAGCTTGAGCGCGGTTTTCGTCGCGACGACGGAGTTGCAGCCGTGCGCGATGTTGGCGAACGGGCCGCCGTGCACGAAGGCCGGATTGTTTTCCAGCGTCTGCACGAGGTTAGGCTGCATCGCGTCCTTCAGAAGCACCGCCATCGAGCCTTCCGCCTTGATGTCGCGGCAGTAGACCGGCGAGCGGTCGCGGCGATAGGCGACGATCATGTCCCCCAGACGGCGTTCGAGGTCGGCGAGGTCGGAAGCGAGACAGAGGATCGCCATAACCTCGGAGGCGACGGTGATGTCGAAGCCGGCTTCGCGCGGGAAGCCGTTGGCGACGCCGCCGAGCGAGCAGACGATTTCGCGCAGCGCGCGGTCGTTCATGTCGAGCACGCGTCTCCATACGACACGGCGGATGTCGATTTCCTGCTCGTTGCCCCAGTAGATGTGGTTGTCGATCATCGCCGACAGCAGATTGTGCGCCGACGTGATGGCGTGGAAGTCGCCGGTGAAGTGGAGGTTCATGTCCTCCATCGGGATGACCTGCGCGTACCCGCCGCCGGCGGCGCCGCCCTTCATGCCGAAGTTCGGGCCGAGCGACGCTTCGCGGATGCAGATGGTCGCCTTCTTGCCGATGCGGTTGAGGCCGTCGCCGAGGCCGACGGTCGTCGTCGTCTTGCCTTCGCCGGCGGGCGTCGGGTTGATCGCGGTGACCAGGATCAGCTTGCCGTCGTCCCGCCCCTCGAGCGACTTGATGAAGTCGGCGGAGATCTTCGCCTTGTCGTGGCCGTAGGGGAGCAGGTGTTCCTTGTCGATCCCGAGCTTGGCGCCGATGTCGTTGATATGCTGCGGCGAGGCTTCGCGGGCGATTTCGATGTCGGTTTTAGCCATGGTTAGAACATCCCAATTCAATCAGTTGTCTGTTGCGGCGACCGTTCAGTCACCTAAATTCGTGCCGACCTCGATGCCGGCGTCTTTTGCCCACTCGGCAGCGCCTATCTTGCCGCCACCTTCGGGGCGTACCCGCTTTACCAGAATGCGCCCACCGATGCATTGCACGGTCACGCCATCTTCTGACACGTCGACGACGCGGCTGCTGATGCCGTCGCCCTCGACACGCTGGCAGTCGAAGACGCCGACTTGCTCGCCGCCGAGGGTCGTCCACGCGCCCGGCGAGGGGTTGGTGCCGCGGATCAGGTCGTAGACCTGCTTGACCGGCTTGTTCCAGTCGATGCGGGCGTGCTTCGCCGTGCAACGGCGCTCGTAGGTGGCGCCGGCCTCGTCCTGAACGATGCGCGGTGGGTTTCCGGAGCGGAACAGGTCGCAGACCTCGAGAACCGAATCCACGGCTGACGGGTAGATTTTCTTGAAGTAGAGATCGATCACCGTGTCGTCGGGTTCGATCGGGCATTCCCACATCATCAGCACGTCGCCCTCGTCGAGACCGTCCGTCGGATAGAACCACGAATAACCGGACTTGGTGCTGCCCATGATGATCGGCCAGTTGACCGCGGACGGGCCGCGATGCAGCGGCAGAAGCGAAGGATGGAAGCAGATCGAACCCATCTTCGGCGTTTCGCGCGCCGCTTCCGGCACGAACACGTTGACGAACGCCATGACCATCAGGTCGGCGTTCAGCGCCGCCAGCTCGTCGAGGGTTTCCTGATCCTTGAAGTGTGCCGGCTGGTAGACGGGCAGGCCCTGTTCCTGGGCGAATTCCTTGATCGGGTCGACCGGCTTGCCGTCCTTGTCGGGCTCGCAGTAAACGGCCACGACCTCGTCGACACCGGCTTCCAGAATCTTGGCCAGGGCATCCTTGCCGAACGCCTGCTGGCCCATCACGATAACGCGCATAGTTTCCTCTCCTGTCGGGCGCCGCCGAAACGGCGCCCTTTGAATTTTTCGGTCCGCACCCGGTTTGCCGGGTGTCGTTCTTATTAATTGCGCCCGATGGTCCGGGCTAAGTCTTTGCGCCCGATGGTCCGGGCGACTTTCTACTCCGCCGCGGCCTTGGCTTCGCCGACCGCGCCCGACGCCTTGACCCGGTCGAGGTCGTCGCCCTCGTAACCGAGTACCTGCGTCAGGATTTCATCGGTGTGCTCGCCCAAGAGCGGCGAGCGCACGACCTCGACCGGGCTCGCCGACAGTTTGATCGGGCAACCGACCGACAGGTACGGGCCGCGTTCCGGGTGATCGACCTCGACGATGGTGCCGGTCTTGCGCAGACCCTCGTCCTCGGCGATCTCCTTCATCGAAAGGATCGGGCCGACCGGGATGTTGAGCGGGTTGCAGATGTCCATGACCTCGAACTTGGTCTTGGTCATCGTCCACTGTTCGATCCGCTCGAAGATCTCGGTCAGCTTGTCGAGCCGCTCGGGCGGCGTCGCATAGCCTTCCTTGGTCTTCCACTCCGGCTCGCCGATGACGTCGCAGATATGCTCCCACACCGCGGCCTGGGTAATGAAGTAGGTGTAGGCGTTGGGATCCGTCTCCCAGCCCTTGCATTTGAGGATGCGGCCCGGCTGACCACCGCCCGAATCGTTGCCGGCACGCGGCGTCGCATCGCCGAACGGGATGCCTTCGCCGAACTGCGAGTATTCCTTGAGCGGGCCCGCTTTCAGGCGCTGCTGGTCGCGCAGCTTGACGCGGCACAGGTTGACCACCCCATCCTGCATGGCCGCCGTGACGCGTTGGCCCTGGCCGGTTTTTTCCCGATGGAAAAGCGCCGTGACGATACCGAGCGCGAGGTGCAGGCCGGTGCCGGAATCGCCGATCTGCGCGCCGGTCACGACCGGAATGCCGTCGAGGAAGCCGGTCGTCGACGCGGCGCCGCCGGCACACTGGGCGACGTTCTCGTAAACTTTACAGTCCTCGTACTTGCCGGGACCGAAGCCCTTGATCGAGGCCAGGATCATCTTCGGGTTGATTTCCTGGATGCGCTCCCACGTGAAGCCCATGCGGTCGAGCGCGCCCGGCGCGAAGTTCTCAACCATGACGTCGCAGGTCTTGATCAGACGTTCGAGCACTTCCTTGCCGGTCTCGTTCTTCGAATTGAGCTCGATAGAACGTTTGTTGTGGTTGAGCATCGTGAAGTAGAGCGAGTCCGCACCCGGTACGTCGACAAGTTGCTTGCGCGTCGCGTCGCCGACACCGGGGCGTTCGACCTTGATAACGTCGGCGCCGAACCATGCCAGGAGCTGGGTGCAGGTCGGACCGGACTGGACGTGCGTGAAATCCAGAATTTTGATGCCTTCGAGAGCTTTCATCGGTTGCTCCTATTCAGAGAAGTTATGACGTGCCGCACTTGTTATTTCTTGGAAACGACGCTTTGCGGGTTGAGGTTGCCGATGCGTCCGCTTTCGGTGCCCGCCTTTTCGTCGATCACCGCGTTGACCAGCGTCGGCTTGCCCGACTTGAGGGCCTCGGTGACGGCTTGGGAGAGCTCGTCGGGGGACGTCGCCTGAACGCCGACGCCGCCGAACGCTTCCATCATCTTGTCGTAGCGCGCGTTCTTGACGAAGACGGTGGTCGCCACATCGTCGCCGCCCGACGGGTTGACGTCGGTGCCGCGGTAGATGCCGCCGTTGTTGAAGACGACGACGCAGATCGGCAGGTTGTAGCGGCAGATGGTTTCGATCTCCATCCCCGAAAAGCCGAACGCGCTGTCGCCTTCGACACAGAGCACCCGCTCGCCGGTTTCGACGGCGGCGGCGATGGCTTGGCCCATGCCGATTCCCATGACGCCCCAGGTGCCGACGTCGAGGCGCTTGCGCGGCTTGAAGATGTCGATGATCGAACGTGCGAAGTCGAGGGTGTTGGCCCCTTCGTTCACGAGGATGGTGTCCGGGTTGTCGGCGATGATGCGCTTGAGCGCCCCCAGCGCGCCGTGAAAGTCCATCGGCGAGTTGTTGTTCAGAAGTCTGGGCGCCATCTTTTCAACGTTGCTGTCGCGCTTCGCCCGGACCGCATCGGTCCAGTCCGATGGCGGCTTCTTCCAGTCCTTGCCCATGCCGTCGAGAAGCGCGCCGACGCACGATCCGATGTCGCCCACCAGCGGCGCCGCGACTTCGACGTTACTGTCCATTTCCTTCGGTTCGATGTCGATCTGCACGAACTTCTTCGGTGCGTCGCCCCACTGCTTGCCCTTGCCGTGGCTGAGAAGCCAGTTGAGGCGCGCGCCGATCAGCATGACGGTGTCCGACTCTTTCAGGACCAACGAGCGCGCGGCGCCCGCATACAGGTCGTGATCGTCCGGCAGCAGGCCCTTGGCCATGCTCATGGCGATGTAGGGGATGCCGCTGGTTTCGACCAGCTTGCGGATATCGTCGTCGACCTGCGCATAGGCCGCGCCCTTCCCGAGGATGATCAGCGGGCGCTTAGCATCCTTGAGGACGCCGAGGGCGCGCTTCACAGCCTCGGGTGCAGGGAGCTGCGCGGGTGCAGGGTCGATGACCTTGACCAGCGATTTCTCGCCGGCCGCTGCATCCATGACCTGGCCCAGCAGGGCGGCAGGGAGATCCAGATAAACGCCGCCCGGACGGCCGGAAACCGCGGCGCGGATGGCGCGCGCGACACCGATGCCGATGTCCTCGGCGTGCAGAATACGATACGCCGCCTTGCAGTGCGGCTTGGCGATGGCGAGTTGGTCCATCTCTTCATAGTCGCCCTGCATCAGGTCGACAATCTCGCGTTCGGAGGAACCGGAGATCAGGATCATCGGGTAGCAGTTGGTCGTCGCGTGGGCGAGGGCGGTGAGCCCGTTCAGGAAGCCCGGCGCGGAAACGGTCAGGCAGACGCCCGGCTTCTTGGTCAGGTAGCCGGCGATGGCAGCTGCGTAACCCGCATGCTGTTCGTGGCGGAACGAAAGGACGCGCATTCCCTCGGCCTGCATGAAGCGGCCCAGATCGGTGATCGGAATCCCCGGCACATTATATATGTTGGTGATGCCGTTCAGCTTGAGCGCATCGATAACGAGATGAAAGCCGTCGGTCAGCGGCGCATCTTCGGCGTCTTGTTCCTGTTTCACTTCCGTCGCGGTCGACGACATGTCGTATCCTCCGTGGTCGATAGGCCGTTTATCAGGCCGTTGATTTGCGTTTCGATTTGCCGCGCGGGGTTTCCGCGGCTTCTGCGGCGGCGGCACTCAGGTCCGTGAACTCGTGCCAGTTCTTGCGGATGTGCGCGTGCAGCCGCATGGTGTGTTCGCGGACCAGCTTACTGGCCAGATCGCCGTTGCGCTTCTCGATCGCGTCGATGATGTGCATATGATCGTCGACCGACAGGCTGACCCGGTCGGCTTCGGCCATGGCCCGGGCGCGGATCGCGCGCATGTGCAGGAACAGGCCGTCGGCGATGGAATGCAGCATCGAGCATTTCGAGAGCTCGAGAATACGGCGGTGGAAGCGGATGTTCGCTTCCGAATATTCATCCATGTGCGCGCGGGCTTCGTTCTTGGTGTAATCGGCGACCATGCGTCTGAGTGACGCGATTTCCTCGTCCGAGGCGTGCTCGGTCGAGAGCCGGGCGGCCATGCTTTCCAGCGCCGCCCAGACGGTGATCATTTCAAGCACTTCTTCCAACGACTTGCGCTTGATGAAGATGCCCTTGCGCGGCTGGATGTCGACGAAGCCTTCCTGCTCGAGCCGGGCGAGGGCTTCGCGGATCGGCGTGCGGGAGATGCCGAGTTGCTCGGCCATCTTGCGTTCTTCCAGTTTCAGGTTGGCGTCGGCATCGTAGATGTTCATGCCGGTGATGGCGTCCTTCAGGACCTCGTAAATATGATCCTTGAGACTGAAATTCGTTCCGACTGCCTTGAGCTTCAAGCTCCGCGCCATCGCCCCCTCCTGAGTGCCGATTAACCGATATGTTGCCGCCCCCGTTAGACCACGGCGCGCGGTGATCGGCCAGCACCTTTGTTCTTGGTATACCATATGCCACTCCCAAGGCTGCCGCAACAACGGAATTTGCGCTAATATTTGCTGCGGTGCACCCAAAACGACCTCTCCAAGCCCCGGTTTTCTGCTGTTTTTTGAATTGCCCGAAAATTCCAACTGGTATATGGTATACCAGATTGAAAAACCAGAATACACGCGTTTGCAAGTAAAAAAAGCGCAAAAACAAGCGGGTGCGGGAGTTATCCCCATTCAATCGGGAGGCGGCGATGAACCTTTACGAATACGAAGCCAAGGAGATCCTGGCGCAGTACGGCGTGCCGGTGCCGGAGGGCCGCAGCGTCACGACGGCGGCGGACGCCGAAGCGGCGGCGAAGGAATTGCCGGGCCACAAGTTCGCGGTGAAGGCGCAGATCCTCGCCGGCGGCCGCGGGCTCGCGGGCGGCGTCGAACTGGCGCCGACGCCCAGCAAGGTCGGCGAGATCGCGAAACGCATGCTGGGCTCGCGGCTCGTCACGAAGCAAACCGGCGCCGAAGGCGAGACGGTGGAGCGGGTCTATGTTGAAACGGCGGTCGACTCGCAAAAGGATTTCTTTCTTGCCGTGCTCGTCGATCAGGCTCTGGCGCAGATCGTCGTACTGGGATCGCGGAACGGCGGCGTCGATTTCGAGGACCGCGTTGCACGCGAACCTGGCATCGTCGAAACCCTGCCGGTGAATAACGACGGGTCCCTTGACGACACCGCGTGCGACGGGTTCCTGTCCCGGCTCGGCATCGCGGCCGATCTGGCCGCCGAGGTGCGTCGGATTATCGAAGCGCTGGTCAAGGTCTTCAGGCGCATTGACGCAACCCTGATCGAAATCAATCCGCTGACGCTGACGAGTGAAAACACGTTTTCGGCCATCGACGCCAAGGTCAGCATCGACAACAACGCGCTGTTCCGTCATCCGGAGTTCGCAGGGTTGGCGTCGAGTGCGGGCGGCGACGAGATCGAGATGCAGGCGCAGAAAGATGAAATCAATCTGGTGCGCCTCGACGGTAACATCGGCGTCGTCGTCAACGGCGCCGGGCTCGCGCTCGCGACCCAGGACGGCATATCGGATGCCGGCGGCAAGGCGGCCAATTTCATGGACATCCGCACCACTGCAACCAGTCTTCAGGTGGCGCGCGGTATCGGCATTCTTCTCAACGATCCGAACGTGAAGTCGATTCTTGTCAACGTTCATGGCGGCGGCATGACGCCGTGCGACACTATCGCCGAAGCGCTGGCGCTGGCGCTCGCGTGGTCGGACCGGAAAGTACCGGTCGTGACGCGTCTCGCCGGGCACAATGCGGATTACGCCCGCCAGATGCTGGTGGATCGCGGAATCCCCCACGAACGCTGCGACGCAATGCGCGACGCCATCGCCGCCGCCATTGCCCACGCGGCCTGAGGGAGGAATTATTATGAGCATTCTGTGCAACGCGGGTACTAAACTGATCGTCCAAGGCATGACCGGCCGATCCGGGACGTTCTATACGGACCAGGCAATCACCTATGGGACCAAAGTCGTCGGCGGGGTGCGGCCCGGCAAGGGCGGCAAGACCCATATCGGGCGGCCAGTGTTCAATACCGTCCGCGAAGCGATGGTGGAAACCGGCGCCGACGCGACCATGATCATGGTACCGGCGCACAACGCCGCCGAGGCGATGATAGAGGCGATCGAGGCGGAAATGCCGCTGATCGTCTGCGTCACCGAACGTATTCCCGTGCTCGACATGATCCGGGTCAAGGACGCGCTTAAAGGGGCCGCGAGCGAACTTGTCGGCCCCAATTCCCAGGGCGTTCTCACGCCCGGGGCTTGCAAGATCGGCGTCATGTCGACTGCGGACGCGCGTCCGGGCACGATCGGGATCGCATCTCGCTCGGCGTCGCTGACCAGCGAGGTGGTGGCGGAGCTGACGGCCGCCGGGCTCGGCCAGTCGACGACCGTCGGGGTCGGCGGCGATCCGGTGCACGGGATTGGATTTCAGCGATGCCTGGAACTTTTTATGGAAGATCCGGGGACCAGCGGCATCGTGCTCATCGGGGAAATCGGCGGCAGCGAGGAAGAGCAGGCGGCGGCGTATCTCAAGGCGAATCGGTCTGCCAAGCCCGTCACCGCACTTGTCGTCGGTCGTCACGCGCCGGCGCAGCGTCGCATGGGCCATGCCGGGACCTTGTCGGTGTTCGGCAGTGGGAACGCTGCATCGAAGAACGCGGCCCTTAAGTCCGCAGGCGTATGCGTCGTCGAGAATGTAGACGATGTCGCCCGAGCGATGGCCGGCACGATGGCGGCTGCCTAATGTCGTCCGGCGTGGCGGTTCGCGATAGTGGTTTGACCGCCGGTCGCAGTGCGCCATATGTTCATTGGTATGCCATCGACCAGAATGGCGACGGGGGAGACAATCTTGGGCGGCACGCATGCTGATACGTTCCGGCGATTCCTGTCTGATAGTCATCGATATGCAGGAGCGGCTTGTGCCCGCGATGCAGGCGCCCGCGCGCACCCTAAAGAACGCCAGGCTTTTGATATCGGTTGCCCGCGAGTTGGAAATCCCCGTGCTGCTGACCGAGCAGTATCCCAAGGGACTCGGTCGCACGGTCAAGGAAATCGCCGAGGTCGCCAATGGCCTGCCGGTGCTCGAGAAAATGCATTTCTCGTGCATGGAGGATACGGACTTCGCGGGCGCATTCCGCAAACTCGGCCGCAAGCAGGCGGTGATCGCCGGGATGGAGGCGCACATCTGCGTCATGCAGACCGCGGTCAACCTGATGGACGAGGGCTACGAGGTGTTCGTCGTCACGGACGCCACGTCGTCCAGGACGCTGGAGAGCGAGCAGGCGTGCCTCGACAGGCTGGGGGCCTGCGGGGCGGGGATTGTAACGACGGAAATGGTTGTGTTCGAATGGCTGGGCAAAGCCGGAACGGACGCGTTCAAAAAACTGTTGCCATTGGTGAAGTAGGTTAACCGGCGATATGGAAACATTCGAAAAGAAACGTCACAAACCCAAGCGCCCGGGTAGCGGCAACCGCAAGAAGGCGCGCGCCTTCCCGAAAGGCCGCCAGGTTCAGCCCGACGCCCGCAAGGACGTTCAGCAGCTCCTGAAGGGCAAGTCGCGGGCCCGCGATCTGCTGATCGAACACCTGCACCTGATCCAGGACAAGTATGGTCATCTGTCCGCCGCCCATCTCGCCGCGCTGGCGGAAGAGATGAAGCTGGCGATGGCGGAAGTCTACGAAGTCGCGACGTTTTATCATCACTTCGACGTGGTCCGCGAAGGCGAGGCCGCGCCGCCGGAAGTGACGATCCGGGTCTGCGATTCGCTCAGTTGCGAGATGGCGGGCGCGAAAGACATTATCAAGAAGCTCGGCAACAAGGCGCCGAAATACGTCCGCGTCGTGCATGCGCCCTGCATGGGCCTTTGTGACAAGGCCCCCGCTGCGGCCATTGGCAAGAACTACACCGGCCACGTTTCCGTCCAGTCTCTTCTGAAGGCGGCCAGGGACCGCGACGTCAAACCCGCGCGCGTCAAATACCAGAGCTATGACGCGTATGTGAAAGCCGGCGGCTACAAGGTCTTGAAGGATCTGCGCAAGGGTAAGCAGACCCCCGATCAGGTGATGGAGACCTTGCTGGAAGCAGGCCTGCGCGGTCTTGGTGGGGCCGGGTTCCCGTCCGGGCGCAAGTGGGGCTTCGTGCGTGCCGCCGAAGGGCCGCGTTACATGTGCATCAACGCGGACGAAGGCGAGCCCGGCACGTTCAAGGACAAGCTCTATCTCGAAACCAAGCCGCACCAGTTCCTCGAAGGCATGCTGATCGGCGCCTGGGGCGTCGAGGCGAAAGCGGTCTATATCTATCTCCGCGACGAATACCCGGAGATCCACCGTGTGCTCACCAGGGAAATCGCGGTGCTCGAGAAGAAAAAGATCATCGAGCCAGGTTACGTGCACCTCCGCCGGGGCGCGGGCGCTTACATCTGCGGCGAGGAAAGCGCGATGATCGAGAGCATCGAGGGCAAGCGCGGTCTGCCGCGCCACCGCCCGCCCTATGTCGCGCAGGTCGGCGTGTTCGACCGCCCGACACTGGTGCACAACGTCGAGACCGTTTTCTGGATACCGGAAATCCTGAGTAAGGGCGCCGACTGGTTCATCAAGCAGGGCCGCGAAGGCCACAAGGGCAACCGGTCCTATTCCGTCTCCGGCCGGGTCAAGAACCCGGGCGTGGTATTAACGGCGGCGGGTGCGACGGCGGAAGAGCTGATCGAAGCCTGCGGCGGCATGCTCGACGGTCACACCTTCAAGGGCTTCCTCCCCGGCGGGCCTTCGGGCGGGATCATGCCGGCATCGATGGGCGATCTGCCGCTCGATTTCGGTCAGCTCGAAAAGCACGGCCACTTCGTCGGCTCGCACGCCGTCGTCATTCTGTCGGACAAGGACCACATGCGCGACGTCTCGGTGAACCTCTTGAAGTTCTTCGAGGATGAAAGCTGCGGCCAGTGTACGCCGTGCCGCGTCGGCTGCGAGAAGGCGGTCAAGCTGATGGGCGAGAAAAAGTGGAACACCAAGCTGCTCGGCGAGTTGTCGACGGCGATGGCCGATGCGTCGATCTGCGGTCTGGGCCAGGCGGCCCCGAACCCGATCCGTTCGGTCATGAAGTATTTCAAGAAGGAAGTGAGCTGATGGCGGACAAAATCACCTTCACTCTCGATGGGAAACAGGTCACGGCCGAAGCCGGCGAGACCATCTGGCAGGTGGCGAAGCGCCAGGGGACGACGATCCCGCATCTCTGCTGGAAGGACGCGCCCGGTTACCGCGCCGACGGCAACTGCCGCGCCTGCATGGTCGAGATCGAGGGCGAGCGCGTGCTCGCCGCCTCCTGCGTACGGACGCCGACCGACGGCATGAAGGTCATCACCGATTCCGAGCGCGCCAAGACGTCGCGCAAGATGGTGATCGAGCTCCTGATGGCCGACCAGCCGAAGATGAAAGACGCGCACGACACCGAGTCCGACTTCATCAAGTGGACCAAGGCGATGAACGTCAAGACGTCGCGCTTCCCCAGGGGCCACCGCTCGAAGCCGGACGTTTCGCACTCGGCGATGGCGGTCAATCTCGACGCCTGCATCCACTGTAATCTTTGCGTCCGCGCGTGCCGCGAAGTGCAGGTCAACGACGTCATCGGCATGGCGTCGCGCGGGCACGATTCGAAGATCGTGTTCGACTTCGACGACCCGATGGGCAATTCGACCTGCGTCGCTTGTGGCGAATGCGTGCAGGCGTGCCCGACCGGCGCGCTGATGCCGAAGACCATCATCGACGACAAGGGCAAGGGCGCGCGCGTCGCCGATAAGAAAGTGCAGTCGGTGTGCCCGTATTGCGGGGTCGGCTGCCAGATCACCTACAACGTCAAGAAGGACAAGAAGACCGGCCGTGACGAGATTGCCTGGGTCGACGGCGCCGGCGGCAAGGCGAACGAGAACCGCTTGTGCGTCAAGGGGCGGTTCGGCTTCGATTACGTGACCAGCCCGGAACGGCTGACCAAGCCGATGATCCGCAAGCCCGGCAAGCCCAAGGGCATCAACATCGATCCCCGCAACCCGTGGACGCACTTCCGCGAAGCGACGTGGGACGAGGCGCTGAAGGCCGCCGCCGACGGGCTCAATAATATCCGCAAGAAACATGGCCCCAAGGGGCTCGCCGGTTTCGGCTCCGCCAAATGCTCGAACGAGGAAGCGTACCTGTTCCAGAAACTGGTCCGCACAGGGTTCGGTTCCAACAACGTCGATCACTGCACGCGGCTTTGCCACGCGTCGTCGGTGGCGGCGCTGATGGAATGCATCGGCTCGGGCGCGGTGACCGCGCCGTTTACGGCGGTGAAGGATTCCGATGTCATCGTCGTCATCGGCGCCAATCCGGTGGAGAACCACCCGGTCGCGGCGACGTATTTCAAGCAGGCAGCCAAGCGCGGCGCCGAGCTGATCGTCATGGATCCGCGCGGCCAGGCGCTCAAGCGTCACGCGACGCACATGCTGCAGTTCAAGTCCGGCTCCGACGTCGCCATGCTGAACGCGATCATGCACGTGATCGTTGAGGAGGGGTTGTACGACAAACAATACATCCAGTCGCACACCGAGGGCTTCAAGAGCATGCAAAAGCACTTGAAGGACTTCTCACCCGAAAAGATGGCGAAAGTCTGCGGCATCGACGCTGACGAACTGCGCACGGTGGCCCGCAAATACGCGACCGCCGGGCGTTCGATCATCTTCTGGGGCATGGGCGTGTCGCAGCACACGCACGGCACCGACAACGCGCGCTGCCTGATCTCGCTGGCGCTGATGACCGGTCAGACCGGGCGTCCCGGCACCGGGCTGCATCCGCTCCGCGGTCAGAACAACGTGCAGGGCGCGTCCGACGCCGGCCTGATCCCGATGGTGTTCCCGGATTATATGAAAGTCGGCAACGACGGCCTGCGCCAGCGGTTCGAGGAATTGTGGGATACGAAACTCGATCCCAATCCGGGGCTTACGGTGGTCGAGATCGTGCACGCCATCCACGAAGACGAGATCAAGGGTATGTACATCATGGGTGAGAACCCGGCGATGTCGGACCCGGACGCCAATCACGCGCGCGGTGCGCTCGCGAAGCTCGATCACCTCGTGGTGCAGGACATCTTCCTGACCGAAACCGCGATGTTCGCCGACGTGGTGCTGCCGGCGACGGCATGGCCGGAAAAGGACGGCACGGTGTCGAACACCAACCGTCAGGTGCAGATGGGCCGGAAAGCGCTCGACGCGCCGGGCGATGCGCGCCCCGACTGGTGGATCACCATCCAGATCGCCAACAAGATGGGCCTCAAGTGGAAATATAAGAACCCGGCCGATGTCTTTTCCGAGATGAAGGATGCGATGCCGTCTCTCAACAACATCACGTGGGAGCGGCTGAAAAAGGAAAACTCGGTCACCTATCCGTGCCCGGCGCCGGACCATCCGGGCGAAGAAATCGTCTTCGCCGACCGCTTCGCGACCGACGACGGTCTCGGCAAGTTCGTGCCGGCTCAGGTGACGCCGCCCAACGAACAGCCGGACAAGAAGTTCCCGTTCATCCTGATCACCGGCCGCCAGCTCGAACACTGGCACACGGGTGCGATGACGCGGCGCTCATACGTCTTGGATCAGGTGCAGCCGACGCCGACGGTGCAGATGAACACCCTCGACATCGCCAGGTTCGGCATCGAGCCGGGCGACAAGGTCAAGGTGTCGACGCGCCGCGGCCAGATCGAAATCGCAGTCCGTGCCGACAATGCCGTGGCACCCGGATCGATCTTCATCCCGTTCGCCTACGTCGAGGCGTCGGCCAACGAACTGACCAACCCGCAGCTCGATCCGATCGGCAAGATCCCCGAGTTCAAGTACTGCGCCGCCAAAGTGGAGCCGATGGTTTAGACAATCCGCTTTCCGTCATCCCGGCCGAACCCCGGAATTTTTCCGGGGAGAGAGCCGGGACCCATGGCGGCCTCGGGTCATGACGTTGAAATCGGCCCCGGGTCGCTGACTTTCCTGGCCGGTCAATGACCGGAGGAAAGCCGCGCCCGGGATGACGTGTTATTGATTGAACCTAAAGCGCGTCGTTGCCGGTTTCGCCGGTGCGGATGCGGACCGCCTGACCGATGTCGGATACGAAGATCTTCCCGTCGCCGATCTTGCCGGTTTGCGCCGCCTGCGCAATCGCTTCGACCACACGCTCGGCGCGTTCGTCGTCGCAGACGATCTCGAGCCGCACCTTCGGCACGAACTCGACGTTGTATTCCGCACCCCGGTAGATCTCGGTCTGACCCTTCTGGCGGCCGAAGCCCTTGACCTCGGAAACGGTCATGCCCTCGACCCCAAGCTCGGTCAGCGCCGTACGGACAGCGTCGAGCTTGAACGGTTTGATGACGGCCATAATGAGTTTCATCGTCTCTCTCTCCTCTGTCCGTGGTTTACAGATTGTAGTCGCGTTCGCCGTGATACGAAAGATCGAGGCCGATCTCCATCTCGTCATCGGCAACACGCAGACCGCAGATCGCTTTGACCACGAAGACGATGACCAGCGTGGCGACGGCGGACCATGCGACCGTGGCGATGACGCCCGTGGCCTGCACGCCCAACTGCGAACCGACGGTCATGCCATCGGCGAGCCCCGCGCCGCCGAGGCCGTCGGTGACGAACACCGCCGCCGCCAGCGTCCCCAGGATGCCGCCGACGCCGTGAACCGCGAAGACGTCGAGGGAGTCGTCGATCTTGAGCTTCTCCTTGATGAGACCGACCGCCCAGTAACAGACGAGGCCGCCCGCAAGCCCGATGCACAGCCCGCCGATGGGGCCGACGAAGCCGGACGCGGGCGTGATCGTGGCGAGGCCGGCGACCATCCCCGTTACGACGCCGACCAGGCTGGGTTTGCCGAACTTCATCCATTCGATAACGATCCACACCAGCGAAGCCGTTGCGGCCGAGATATGCGTGACGGCCATCGCCATGCCGGCACTGCCGTCGGCGGCGAGCGCGCTGCCGGCGTTGAAGCCGAACCAGCCGACCCACAGCATCGACGCGCCGATCATGGTCATCGACGGACTGTGCGGCGGATGCAGTTGCGCCGGGTATCCGGCGCGGGGGCCCAGGATCAGGACGATCACGATGGCGGACGTGCCTGCGGTCGCGTGAACGACGAGGCCGCCTGCGAAATCCATCACGCCCATTTCCGCGAGCCAGCCTCCGCCCCAGACCCAGTGGCACACCGGCGCGTAGACGACGATCAGCCAGAGCGCGCTGATCAGCATGACGGCCGAGAACCTGATGCGCTCCACATATGCGCCGACGATCAGAGCCGGGGTGATGATCGCGAACGTCATCTGGAACATGAAGAACACGCTTTCCGGGATATCGCCCGACAACGCGTCGAAGCTGACGCCCGAAAGCATCGCTTTCCCGAGGCCGCCGACGAGGCTCGAACCTTCGTCGAACGCGAGGCTGTAGACAACAACGAGCCACAGTACCGATGCCAGGCACGCGATGGCGAAGCAGTGCATCAGCACCGACAGCACGTTCTTGGACTGCACGAGCCCGCCGTAAAAAAGCGCCAGGCCCGGCAGCGTCATGAACAACACGAGCGCCGTCGACGTCAGAATCCACGCCGTGTTGGCGCCGCTCAATTCCTGCGCCGACGCCGGAAAAGCGAAGAGTATCGTGACCAGCGCAAGCAACGCGCCGCCACACCGGTATTTATAGACCGACATAGTGTTTCCTCCGAGTTGTCGAAGCTGCGCCGGCTCTCCCAAGCCGTCTGTTGCACCGCTTCACTGCATACACCTTGATCAGTCCGGTGCCGAAAATGCCTAAAACGAGGGCACAATGCCGGGCTGACCGTTGGTTTCTCCCGTAACATCGGGATATCAGCAAAACCGGGGCCAACTTTTCGGATATCGCGTTCCCGGCATTGCAAAGACCCGGGGGCTTCGCGAATATGCTGAAAACCAATCTAGGGCCAATCCAGGGAAGGAAATCGACAAATGAGAACGGGCGGTCAGATGGTCGTCGAGGCGCTTGTCGCCAACGACATCGACAGGGTTTTTCTGGTGCCGGGCGAGAGCTATCTGGCGGTGCTGGACGCGCTTTACGACGTCTCCAACCGGATCCAGGTGACGATCTGCCGCAACGAGGGCGGCGCCGCCAATATGGCGGAAGCGTACGGTAAATTGACCGGCAAGCCGGGTGTGGTGATGGTGACGCGCGGGCCGGGGGCGACGCATGCGTCCATCGGCGTGCACACCGGTTTTCAGGATTCGACGCCGATGATCGTGCTGATCGGTCAGGTCGCCCGCGATCAGGCCGACCGCGAGGCGTTCCAGGAGATCGATTATAGGCGCATGTTCGGCCAGATGGCGAAATGGGTCGCGCAGATCGACGAGACCTCGCGCGTGCCGGAGTACATGTCGCGCGCGTTCCAGACCGCGCTGGCGGGCCGGCCCGGTCCGGTCGTGCTGGCGTTGCCCGAAGACATGCTGGCGGCCAAGGCCGACGCGCCGGAAACCAAGCCCGTCACCGTCGCCCGGCCGGGCGTGGCGGCGGCGGACATAAAGAAATTCCGCGACCGCCTGTCGAAGGGCAAGCGGCCTTTGGTGATGGTCGGCGGCGGCGGCTGGACCCCGGCGGCGACCCAGGCGCTGACCAAATTCGCGGAAGCCAACAATCTGCCGGTTTCCTGCGCGTTCCGCCGTCAGGACTGCTTCGACAACATGCACCCGCTTTATGCCGGGCACGTGGGGATCGGTGCCGATCCGAAGCTTATCGACCGGGTCAAGACCGCCGATCCGCTAATCGTCATCGGCCCGCGCCTGGGCGAGATGACGACGGGCGGGTACGAGCTTCTGAAGCCTTTACATCCGGACCAGCCGCTGATCCACGTGCATCCGTCGGGCGAGGAGCTCAACCGTGTCTATGCCGCCGAGCTGCCGATTCACGCCGACGTGACGCAGTTCCTTAAGGCGTGTTCTGAAATGGAGCCGGTCGATAGCTCGCAATGGGCCGACGACGCGAAATCGGCGCACGGCGACTATCTCGACTTCACGACGCCCGCGAAGATGGACGGCGCGGTCGATATCGGCGCCATCATGGCGACGGTCCGCGATCTTCTACCGGATGACGCCATCGTCACCAACGGGGCGGGGAATTATGCGATCTGGGTGCACCGTTATCACCGCTATCGGAAGCCGGGCACCCAGCTGGCGCCGACATCGGGGGCCATGGGCTACGGCGTGCCGGCGGCGGTCGCGGCGAAGCTGATGCATCCGGAAAAAGTCGTCGTCTCGTTCGCCGGCGATGGCTGCTTCCAGATGAACTGCAACGAGCTCGGCACCGCCCTTCAGTACGGCGCCAGGTGCATCTTCATCGTCATCAATAACGGGATTTACGGGACCATCCGCATGCACCAGGAACGCCGCTTCCCGGACCGTGTTTCCGGGACCGACATCGTCAACCCGGATTTCCCGGCGCTCTGCGAAGCGTACGGGGGGAAGGGCTATCTGGTGACGGAAACCGACGCATTCCGACCGGCGCTCGAAGACGCGCTGAAAAACGACCGGATGGCGCTGATCGAAATCCGCATCGACCCCGATGACATCGCACCCGGGCGCAAGCTGAGCGCGCTTTGATGGCGCGGGGGCCGGAGAGCGAGAAGATCCTGTTCGCGAACGAGGCGTTCTATGCCGCGTTCGCATCCGGCGACGTGGAGGCGATGAACGACGTCTGGGCCGAGGATGCGCCGGTGGTTTGCCTGCATCCCGGCGCGACGCCGATCTACGACCGGGCCGAGATCATGCGAAGCTGGGATCACATTCTGTCCGATCCCGGCGTCAGCGACATGCAGATGCACTCACCACGTGTGCTGAGTTACGGGGATGTGGCGCTGGTCACGTGCTACGAAACGCTGGGCGGCGGCACGCTGATCGCGACCAACGCCTTCATTCTCGAGAACGGTAAGTGGCGCATGGTCTCGCACCAGGCCGGACCGTGCCCGGACGCCCCGGACGAAGACGACGCCGATGACGACGAAGCCGGGCCGAGCCTTCACTAAGACAAGTTTTCCCGTCACCCAACTTCTCGCCCTCAGGTGGGGGGAGAGGGATGAGGCTATTGCGTCAGGGTCCATCTTTCCCGTTCGCGGGGGAGAGGACAGGTGAGGGGGTTAATCAAACAGAGGCGTCGTAGGCGGCCCTCAGCTGCGCGATGGCGCAGGCGGCGAAGCGCGCTTCCGGCGGATCGGCGCGGCTGGTCAGCACCACCGGCACCTTGGCGCCGAGCACAACGCCGGCGGCCAACGCCGATCTGAAATAGACCAGCATTTTAAATAAGCCGTTACCCATTTCGATGTTGGGCGCGACCAGCACGTCGGCGTGGCCTGCGACGGGGCCACCGATGCCTTTCAATTTTGCCGCTTCCGGCGAGACCGCGTTATCGAAGCCGAACGGGCCGTCGACATAGGCGCCCTCGACCTCGCCCGCATTCGCGCGCTCGACGATCTTTCGCGCCAGCACCGTCGACGGCATGCTCTCGATCACGCTTTCCGAACCCGACAGCATCGCCACCTTGGGAAGCTCGTAACCGAGCGCGTGGGCGAGATCGACCGAGTTCTGCACGATGTGCAGCAGGGTCTTTTCGTCGGGCGCGACGTTGACCGCGCCGTCGGTGATCATCAGCACCTTGTCCGACTTCGGTGCCGTCATGTGAAAGACGTGAGAGATGCGGCGGTCGGTCCTGAGACCGGCATCCCGCGACACGACCGCACGCATGATGCTGTCGGTGTGAAGTTGCCCCTTCATCAGGGCCTGCACCTCGTTCGCGGAGGCCAACTGCACGGCGGCGTCGGCGGCGTGATCCTCGGGCTTCGACTGGACGATGCGGATCCCCGAGATGTCCCAGCCGAGATCCCGCGCGATGCGCTCGATATCCGCCTTGTCGCCGATCAGCGTCGGAATAATGAAGCCCGCTTCGGTCGCCTGCTTGGCGCTTTCGAGGGCGACAGGATGATCGGCCCCCGCGACGGCCATCTCGACGGCGGGCAGCTTCTGCGCCTTCTCGATGAGGTGGCGGGGGACCTCGAACGGATGATCACTCAACATGAAACGATAATAGCCTTACAGATCGCGCAATGTCTCGGGGCCGGGTTTCAGGGTGCCCGCTTCGATATTCTTGATGACACTGCGGATGCCGTCGTTCAAGGGCGTCGGGATGCCGTGCATTTTCCCGCGGTCGGCGATCAGGCCGTTGATGTGGTCGATTTCCGTCGGCCGGCCCTTGGCCACATCCTGCGCCATCGACGGGCGTTGGCTATCCTTTCTGCGTTCCATGTCGGCCATGAACTTGTCCATCACCGCCTTGGTTGCGTCGGCATCGCCTTCATCCGCGCCGACCAGATCGTCCGGCGAGAGGCCCATGATCTTGACGAGTTTCGCCCCTTCGGCGCGCGCGACGCGGACCGCTTCCGCGGCGAGGCCGATGGTGATGCGGCGGATGTGATCGTCCTTGTCGTTGGTGTTGGCGCCTTGTTGCGTCGCCGCGGATACCGGATTGCGCATGGCGTTCGCCGCCAGCTTCGACCAGCGCTCGCCCATCAGGTTGTCGGTGGCGCGGGAACTGTCGATGCAGGACAGCATGTTCGCGATCTCCTCGACGCGCGGGGTGGCGGCGCCGGAAATCTCGCCGACCCGAAAGACGACGTGCTGGTCGCCGCCTTTCTTGATCTTGCGTTGGATGTCGCCGGGCCCGGGCAATGACAGCGAGATCTGGCTGGCGATGCAGCCGACGGTCCGCTCAGCGCCCAGCACGTCGGCGATCAGGTGTTCGTTGATGCCGTTCTGCAACGACACTGCAAATCCGCCGTCTTCTTTCAGATGCGGCTTCACGAATTCGGCGGCTTCCGTCGTGTCATAGGATTTAACCGCGATGATGATGATGTCGAAGGGCTCGATCTCGCCGGGCGCGGGAAACTCCGACTGCAAGACCGTATTGCATTTGACGTCGAAGCACTCTTCCTCGGTGACGCCCGAGAGTTTCAGCCCCGGGTCGCGCATAGCGGCGACATGTTCGGGCCACGGGTCGATCATGGTGACGTCCAGGCCTTCGCGCGTCAGGTAGCCGCCGACGTACCCGCCCAGCGCGCCACAGCCCATGATGGCGATGCGTTTGCTCATAATTCAGATCCTTGAAGTCAGAAGGGTTCGTCGCCGCAGATCGTGATCCGGTGCATGCAGCGGCGGTGACCGTTGTAGTCGGCGAGCGCCAGGTGCTGCGTGCAGCGGTTGTCCCAGATCGCCATCGAGCCGGGGGCCCAGCGGAAGCGGCAGGTGAGGTCCGGTTTGGTCGAATAGGCCTGCAGGTAATCGACCATCGGCGCCGATTCTTCGTCCGAAAAGCCGTCCAGCGACTGCGTGTGGCTGCCGATATAGAGCGACTTCTTCCCGGTCTCCGGGTGCGTGCGGATGACGGGATGCCTCGATTCCGTGATCAGGTTACCGGGATCGCGCACCTTGTCGGCCATCGCCGACGTGCCCTTGTAGCGCTCGGCGCGGGACCGGTCGTCGTTGTACTTGCGCTTGGCTCCCGCGTTGAAGGTTTTGACCCCTGACAGCATCTGCTTCATCGGCTCGGACATATGATCGTAGGCCATGTACATGTTTGCGAACAGCGTGTCGCCGCCGGCGGCCGGCGTCTCTTTCGCTTATAATATCGTCGCCTTGGCGGGCTTGGGGGTGAACATCTGGTCGGTGTGCCAGATGTTGCCGAACGTGTAGGTGTCCGTCGGCTCCTTCACGATCTCGAGGATTTCCGGATAGTCGTCCAGGCCCTTCATGTAGGGGTGCGTGTGGATCTCGCCGAAGCGGTGCGCGAACGCGAGTTGCTGTTCGGGGGTAATGTCCTGATCGCGGAAAAAGATCACCAGATGTTCGAGAAACGCGGCGTAGATTTCGTCGAAGGTCGCGTCATCTATCCTGGCGATGTCGACGCCGAAGATTTCGGCGCCGAGCGCGCCGGTCATCGGCCGGACCTCGATCCGGGCTTTGGTGACCATGTCTGTCTTCTCCCAAGCCGGGGCGGGGCCCCGTTTACGTGTGCCGGCCTTTGCGGCCCTTATTGACCGTATTAGAGGCTCGTTCGATACCGGCGGTCAAGATGGCACGGCGCCTTCAGAGCCGCCCGAATCCGTGGATCAGTTCGCTCAGGATGCGGATGCCGGGCTCGATCCGCTCCGCCGGTAAAGACGAAAAGGCGAGGCGGAAATAGTTCTTCGGACGGTCGTCTCCCAGAAAATGCACACGGCCGGGCTCGATCAGCACGCCTTCGGACTTGGCGCGCGCCGCCAGTTCACGGGCGTCGAGTTTATCCGGTCCCCTGACCCAGAAGCTGGTGCCGCCGAAGCCGGGCTTGGTCGCCGACGCCGGCAGATAGTGCTGCAACGCGTGATCCATGGCTTCCCATCTGGTGCGGAATTCGCGGTGCAGGCGGTGGATCAAAGCGTCGTGATGACCGAGCGACAGAAACAGCGCGGTCTGGCGCTGGTTGACCGTCGGCGGGTGGCGCAGCATCAGGCGGCGGAGCGCGCGGGCTTCCTCGATCAGTCTCCTGGACGCCACCATGTAGCCGAGGCGCAGTCCCGGGAACAGCGACTTCGAGAGCGAGCCGACGTAGATCACCCGCCCGGCGTCGTCCATCGACTTGAGCGCCGGCGTCTGGCGGCCGACGTAGTTGGTTTCGAACTCGTAATCGTCTTCGATCAGGATGATGTCTTCCCGTTCGGCCCGGGCCAGCAGTTCCTCGCGACGCGCCAGCGGCATGGTCACGGTGGTCGGGAACTGGTGGCTCGGCGTGACGTAGAGATAACCGCAATCGTCGATGCGCGCGTCCGCGGGAAGCCCGTGGTGGTCGACCGGGATGGCGCGGACCCGCCCGGTCTTGAGGCGCGCGATGTTGAAGAAATCCGGATAGCCCGGGTCCTCGACGCCGACGGTGGTGTCTTCGGTGAACAACAGGCTGGCAATGATATAAAGCGCATTCTGCGCGCCCAGCGTGACGAGAATTTCGTCGGATGTGGCATTGATACCGCGCCGGGGCAGGATGTGCGTCCTGATCTGTTCGATCAGCATCGGGTCGTCGTGGATCAGGCGGTCGCCGGTCCACGCGTCCATGGCGCGGCGGCCGAGCGCCTGACGCGCACATTCGCGCCACGCCGCGAGGGGAAAAAGCTGCTGATCGACCTGCCCGTAGACGAACGGGTACGGGTAGGACGGCCAGTCGATGGTCTTTTCGATGTTTTCCTGGCGGCTCGGATGGACGCGGAAGCGCGCGTCCCAGTCGGGTGCCATTTCCGGCACGTGTGGGCGCGCGACCGGCGGCGGCACGGCCTGGCCGCACATTTCCTCATTCACGTAATAACCGCTGCGTTCGCGCGGGATCAGGTAGCCGTCGTCGACCAGGTTCTGATAGGCCAGCACCACGGTGTTGCGCGACACGCCGAGGTTCTCCGCCATGCGGCGGCTCGACGGCAACGGCTCGCCCCCCAGAAGCTGCCCGGCGAGAATCGCATCGACCAGCGTTTCCCTGATCTGCGCCTGCAGGCTCACGTTCCTGTTGCGCTTCAGATGAAAAATCGCGTCACGCAATGGCCTTGCCCCCCCTTTGGACCCTAGTGGTCCGGAACAATAAGGGAATCTGGCCCTATTGTGGGTCCAGGTCAAACGACTACGCTCTCATTATTGGTATTCCGGCTGACGCCCGCTCAGGCGCGCTGTATAAGCTGGACATCTTGCACATTTTCATTCGGGCGGCGCCAGGGGGTGCCAGTCCGGACTTCTGGAGGACTCTATGGAATTCACGACGAACTCACTCGAGCAACACTGGATGCCGTTTACCGCCAACCGGGATTTCAAGGCCAATCCCCGGCTCGTCGTGAAGGCGGAAGGGATGTACTTCATCGATCATAAGGGCGGCACCGTCATCGACGGATCAAGCGGCTTGTTCTGCGTGCCGCTCGGTCACGGCCGGCCGGAAATCGCCGAAGCCGTGCGCGACCAGTTGCTGACGAACGACTACACGCCGCCGTTTCAGATGGGCCATCCGGGCTCGTTCGAACTGGCCTCCAAGGTCGCGCGCATCACGCCGGAACCGATCAACCACGTGTTCTTCGTGAACTCGGGGTCGGAATCGATCGACACCGCATTGAAGATCGCCATGGCCTATCATCGCGCCAAGGGCGAAGGCCACCGCACCCGCTTCGTGTCGCGCGAGCGCGCTTATCACGGCGTCAACATCGGCGGCGTCAGCCTCGCCGGCATGGTCAAGAACCGTGAGACCTTCACCAACGTGATGCCGAACGTGGTGACCATGCGCCACACCTGGATGGCCGAGAACGCCTTCATCCCCGGTCAGCCGGAACGCGGCGCGGAGCTCGCCGAAGACCTGGCGCGCCACTGCGAAACCTACGGGGGCTCGACCATCGCCGCCGTGTTCGTCGAGCCGATCGCGGGGTCGACCGGCGTCCTGGTGCCACCGGTGGGGTATCTGGAGCGGATCCGCGAAATCTGCGACCAGCACGGCATTCTCCTCGTTTTCGACGAGGTCATCACCGGTTTCGGCCGCCTTGGCCATGCCTTCGCCGCCGACGCGTTCGGCGTGACGCCCGACATCATGACGATGGCGAAAGCGCTGACCAACGGAGCGCAGCCGATGGGTGCGGTCGCGGTCAAGGACGAGATCTACGAGACCATCACCAACGCGTCCCCGGAAAACGCCATTGAGTTCTTCCACGGCTATACCTACTCCGGTCACCCGGCGGCGTGCGCGGCGGGCAACGTGGCCCAGGATATCTATCAGAAAGACAACCTGTTCCAGCGTGCGGGCCAGCTTTCCGGCTACTTCGGCGAAGCGCTGCACAGCCTGAAGGACATGGAGTGCATCAAGGACATCCGCAGCTACGGGCTCCTGGGTGCGGTCGAACTGAAGCCGCAGGGCGGGCCGGGCGCGCTCGGCACGCAGATCCAGAAAGACCTGTTCTGGAACGGCATGCACGTGAAGTTCACCGGCGACAGCGGCATCGTCGCGCCGCCGTTCGTGGCCGAGGAAAAGCACATCGACGAGATGATCGACAAGCTGCGCAAGACGCTCTCGAAAATCTGACCGTATCCGACACCCCCGCGAAAGCGGGTGCCGACAAAAAATGAGGGGATCGCCGTCTGGCGATCCCCTCAGTCGGTTGGGGGGGGAGAGGTGGAGAAACCAAGCGCGGGGACGCTTGTTAACCCATGAACAATGTCACTCTCGGGTGTGGCGATTTATGGCTCGGAATAAGGCAATTTCGGGACAATCACGAGGCAGTTTCCGCGTGTGTTTGAGCGCCGGAATGCTGGCAATCGCCTGATTTTTCCGGCAAATTCTGTCGATGCAGCGTTTCCTGATTGCCCTAATTCTGATCCTCGGCCCGATTTCCGCGTGGGCAGAGGAAGATTTTTCCAACGCCGATCTGCTTCGGAACTTCGACGTCATCGCGTTCGGGAACGAATATACCGGCCGCAAGTACGAGATCGTCCGCAAGTGGGCGAAGCCCGTTCTCATGGGGATACAGGGCAAGGATTATCCTGCACACCTCGAAACCTTCATCGAAGATGTCGCCAAAGACCTGAGCGAGACCACCGGCCACCGGATCGAGCTTTATTATTCCTTCGCCAAGCAAAAGGCGGGGAAGCTCGCCGCCGATTTCGACCGCAAGAGGGTCAACGTGATCCTCTATTACATGGACGACAAGGATCTGCCGAAAGAGTTGGCGAAGTACTGGCAAGGCGACGAGGACAAGGTCCGCTGGATGGTCCGCAACTCGACGTGCTTCGCCAACTACTTCACCAAGAAGGGCGAGATCGTCGCCGCCGTGATCGCGTTTCCGTCGCGGCATCCGGTCAGTTATCACCGTGCCTGCGCGGTTGAGGAAATCACGCAGATCCTGGGATTGCCGAACGACTCCAACGCCGTGAAGCCCTCGATCTTCAACGATTCGAGCCGCTATTTCGAACTGACCGAGCACGACCGCTGGCTGTTGCGGGCGCTTTACCAGCCGGAAATCAAACCCGGCATGCCGCGCGCGGAAGCGCTCAGGCTCGCGTTGGCGTTCTGGAAGCGCGCCCGCCCCGAATAACCATAATGACACCGGTCAGAATGGCGGCGAAGCTTACGGCGTGGAAGGTCCGGAAGCTCTCGTCCAGAAAAATCACACCGAGACAGATGCCGAGCGGCGGCACCAGGTGCGATGCCAGCCCCGCCTTGGTCGGGCCGACGATGTTGATCGCATAGTTGTAGAAGTAATAGGCGAGGAGCGTCGGGAACAGCATGATGTAGCCGAACGCCCACGCCGATTGAGACGTCATCGGGATATACATCCCTTCCGACAGTTCCCACAAACAGAGCGGCAGGATGGCGACGCCGCCGATGAACATGCTCGACGCCAATAACGTGTTGGCGTGCATTTCTGCCGGTTTGAGGCGGATCACGACGGTATAGATCGCCCAGCAGGTGAACGCGACCAGGATCACCAGATCGCCCGGCACGAATTCGACGTCGGCGATGGCGAGGGGATTGCCCTGGGTAACGATCAGCAAGACGCCGATGGACGATACCAAAATCCCCGACACCTGCTGCCAGGTGACGCGGTCCTTCAAGAGGATCCACGCGATGAACGGCACCAATCCCGGCACCGACGTCTGGATGATCGAGGTGTTTGTGACGGTTGTCGTCTTGAGCCCGGTGTAGAGCAGACACGGAAACAGCGCCGGCCCGATCAGGCCGGTGATCAGCACGTAACGCCAGTATTTGACCAGAAGCCAACGCTGCGGCCAGACCGTCGGTGCGACGAAGACAAGCAGGATGACGAACGCCGCCAGCCAACGCAGGCTGACCAGCGAAAACGTCGGGATCTCGTTGGCGACGATCCGGGCGACGACGCTGTGTCCGGCCCAGAATAGCGGCGTCAGGATCAGCATGCCGGTGGCGATGCCGACCTGCCCAGCGGTCGGTTCGGTATTGTCGCTCATGAAGCTTTCAGTCTTCGGATCGAAATACCCTGGACGCGGCCTTTGACCTGAACCTGCTCGACGGTCCCGAAATCATCGTCGGCGATCTCCGCGTCGGTGACGATCTCGCCCGCGGCGGCGAGCGCGCAGAGGCGCGCCGAGATGTTGACCGCGTCGCCGATCACCGTGAAGTCGCGCCGCTGATCCGGACCGATGGCGCCGGAGATGACTTCGCCCCGATGGATGCCGATGCCGATCCGGCGCGGAAAATCGCTGTTCGAAATCGCTGCCTGTATATCACGCGCGGCGGCGATGGCGCGTTTTGGTCCGTCGTCGCCGTCGAAGCGCGCCAGCACCGCATCGCCGATCATCTTGTCGACGTCGCCGTGATGCTCGCGCACGGCATCGACCTGAACCGCCATGATCCGGTTAAGGAAATCGACCACGGTCTCTGCCGGATTCTGTTCCGAAAAGCCGGTGAAGTCGCGGATGTCCGAATAGAAGAGAGTGGTCTCCATCTTCTGCGAACGGATCCCGCCGTCGTCGCCGGCGGCGCGGGCCGCGTCGATGGCGGTCGCGGAAACGAACGACGCCAGCCTGTCCTGCAGCGCCTTCAGCGCCCGGGTGCGTGCGTCGATGTCATGTTGCGCCCGGCCGACCAGGATGTTGAGCGCGACGATCAGCAGCAAGAGCAGCGCCGCGGGCACGGCCATGGTCGGCACCGCGGCCTTGAGCAGAATGGCGTCCAGGTACGTCACCGGCTCGTAGAGCTCGAAGACCGTTCGCACGTTGTGCTGGGCGTCGAACACCGGCACGTAAAGCTCGTACTGGCTGGTGCCGTCCGGCAGATCCTTGGTGACGACGCTGGAGTGCGAACGCGCGATCGTTTCTCTCAACGCGTCGCCGTTCTCGGTCGAGCCGATTTCATCGGTCTTGGTCGCGAACAGGACGCGGCGCTCGAGATCGTAGACCTTGAGTTCCGGCAGGTTCATCTCCCGCACTTCGTCGGTAAATGCTTTCGAAAGCCGCGCAGCGTCGGTCGAATTGCTGAGTTCCGCCAGCGTCTGACCGCCCATCAGATGTGCCCACGCCTCGGGCGCCGTCTCGGCAACGGCGCGGGCGATGGTCTGGGCGCGGCGTTGCGCCTGTTCCAGATAGATATCCTCGATCACTTGTCCGGCGGTGAAACCCAGTAAAACCAGAAACAGACCGGCGAAACCGATGAATGCCGGGATGAAGCGCCGGCGGAACAGGCGGCTCAACGGGAACGGCTGTTCGGAGGGAGCGACGGCGTTCTGATCGGTGCTGGTCACGGTTGTCTCACTCGGTTGGCTTTACGGGCGGGTCATGCGCTCGATCTCGCGTGACGCCGTCTGATAGAAGCTGACGGCCTCGTCGATGATGTGCCGCGATTCGGGCGCGTCGACCGGCAGCGGTTTGCCGTCGCCGGCGCGCACCGTGCGCACGCGGCCCTGTGGCGCCAGTTCGACGACGATGCCGTCCTCCATATACCCGACGGTGAGGTAATTGGCCATGAAGGCCCGCTGGTGGCCTTCGCCGTTCCTGAGGATATCCTGTCCGAAGAACATCGAACGGTAGGGGATGTTCAAGAGCCCGAGCAGCGTCGGTGCGACGTCGATCTGGGACGCGGTGACGCTCACTTTGCCTGGTTGAACGAAGCCCGGCGCATAAATCCACATCGGGATCCGATAGTTCTCGGGCGGCAGGTCGGTGCGGCCGCGGCCATGGCTGGTGTGATCGGCGAGGAATACGAACACGGTGTTCGAGAACCACGGCTTCGTGCGCGCTTCGGCAAGAAATTTGCCGATGGCGTAGTCCGTGTATTTCACCGCCCCGTCACGGCCGGAATGCGACGGGATGTCGATGCGGCCGTCGGGATAGGTGTAGGGCCGGTGGTTGCTGGTGGTCATGATGTGCGCCAGGAACGGTTCGTTATCGCCGGCTTCCTTGTCGATAGTCTTCAGCGCGAACGTGAACAGGTCCTCATCGGCGACGCCCCAGATGGTTTCGTGGTGGATGTCGGCGTCGTCGATGTCGGTGCGGTCGAAAACCTGGTACCCGTTGCCGCTGAAGAAGTCGCGCATGTTGTCGAAATAACTGTAGCCGCCATAGATATACATCGGCCGATAGCCGTTCTCTGCCAGCACCGAGCCCAGTGACATCAGCCCCTTGTTGTTCTTGCGGATGGGGACGGCGCGCCCCGGCGTCGGCGGCAGCGAGAGCGTCACCGCCTCCAGTCCGCGCACCGTTCGTAATCCGGTCGCGTAAAGGTTGGTGAACGTCAGGCTGTCTTTCGCCAGCGCGCTCAAATTCGGCGTCAGCCCCTTGGCGCCGCCGAACGCTTCCACATAGTCCGCGCCCAGGCTTTCGATGGTGACCAGCACCACGTTCTTGCGCATCGGTGCGCCGCCGGCGGCGACGTCATGGGCGAAACCGTTAATGGTATCCGTGGTCCTGGTGTCGAGCCCGGCTTCCTTGAGTTCGTCCTTGAGCACATGGTTGACCTTGCGGTCCGGCAACGTCGCGTAAAAGCGGTCGTATTCCAGATCGTTATTGCGGAAGGCGCGGAACAGCGCGTAGGGGCCGTTGCCGGCAAGCTCACGTGCGGCGGCGTTCTGCAGCATGCGGTGCGGACCTTCTGTCACGCCGAAAAAGACGCCCGCCATGATCAGCGGGTAACAGACGGCGATGGCGGCGCGATGGCGAAGTTTCGGCGCATGGCACAGTCCGGCGCGCCAGACGAACGGCACGATCAATAAAGAAAGACCGAGGATGACCGCGGCGGCGATGCCGAGCAGCAGCCCGAGCGGATAGGACTCGGCGATGTTGCCCGTCACCTCGCGGGTGTAGACGAGATAATCGACGGCGATGAAGTTGAAGCGCGCCGAAAATTCGTTCCAGAACAGCAACTCGCCGACCGTCCCCAGCACCAGCGCGCCGATCGCGATCACGGTCAATGCCGACGCCGTCGTCGCGTGCGCCTTTTTACCCAGCGGCGTGTTGCGAAACAGAAGGGCGATCAGCACGAACGGGATGGCGACCCAGGAGAACGCCGCGAGATCGTAAATCAGGCCGATCAGGAAAATCTTCAGAAGCGGGACCGGCGCGAACAGATCCGCGTTCCCCTCGTATCCGGTCAGCACCGCCCTGAGCGCAAAGCTGGCGCTGAGATAGGTGATCGCAAGGGGAACGAGAACCTTCAGTCGTGAGCCGCCGCGTGCGGGGATCTTCATGTTATCGACCCCTTTGAAAAAAGTGAGATCGCACCGGCGCGTCACGCCGGGCGAACCTCGAACCGAATTGAACTGTTCCTGTGCGCCGCTCGGGCGCAGCGGGATTGATCCGTCAGGTGACGGTGATCTTGATCGAACTCAAACCTTCGATGTGACCTTCGAGGACGTCGCCTCTCTTGACCGGGCCGACGCCGGCCGGCGTGCCGGTCATGATCAGATCGCCCGGCTGCAGCGTGAACAGCGCCGAAAGATAGGCGATGGCTTCCGGAATCTTCCAGATCATCGCGTTCATGTTGCCGTCCTGGCGGGTTTCGCCGTTGACGTCGAGGCGGATGTGTCCCTCAGACATGTGCCCGGCTTCGGTGATCGAATGGAACATGCCGATGGGGGCGGCGTTGTCGAAGGACTTCCCGATTTCCCAGGGCCGGCCCATCTTCTTGGCGGCGCCCTGCAGGTCGCGGCGCGTCATGTCGATGCCGACGGCGTAACCCCAGACGTGTTCGAAGGCGTGCTCAACGGAAATATCGTTCCCGCCCTTGGCGAGGCCGACGACGAGTTCGACCTCGTGGTGCACGTCCTCGGAGCCTTGCGGGTACGGGAACTCGGCCCCGTCCGGCGCCGGTGCGAACAGAAGGCAGCTCGGATGTTTTTCGAAAAAGAACGGCGGTTCGCGGTCCGGATCGTGACCCATCTCGCGGGCGTGTTCGGCGTAGTTCCGCCCAACGCAGAAGATGCGGTTGACCGGAAAGGTGTTGTCCGTCCCGGCGACCGGAATGGCGATGGGATCGGGAGCTTTGATTACGTTTGCCATGGGCTTTTTATCTCCGCTAATGGCCGGTTGGTCAACGACGATCGCACGCTGATACCACCGTTGCGTCCGGACTGGACCCTAGACCTTTCGGGAGCGTTCGGACAGACTGCTGCCAATAACAAATCCCAAAAGGAGAGGATGAAGCATGGCGTTTCGTACACCATACCTGATGTTTCTGGGCGATGCGCCCGACGAGCTGGCGGCAAAAACGGCCATCGGCGTCAAGGACTGGCGCCCGGAATGGTGCGTCGGCCAGTTGAAACTGGACGGCTGCAAGGCCGATCTGGGCCTGCCCGACATGACCCCCGCCGAGGCCAAGGACGCCGGCTGCGGGACGCTGATCGTCGGCATCGCCAACCGCGGCGGGATCATTCCCGACAACTGGGTCGACCCGATCGTGCAGTGCATCGAAAACGGTATGGATGTGGCGAGCGGCCTGCACCGCAAGCTGGCCTCCAACCCGAAGATCAAGGAAGCCGCCGAAAAGCACGGCCGCACGCTGACCGACGTGCGTCATCCGACTCGCGACTTCGAGGTCGCCAGCGGTAAGAAGCGCACCGGCAAGCGCCTGCTGACCATCGGCACCGATGTCTCGGTGGGGAAGATGTATACCTCGCTGGCAATCTGGCGCGAGCTCGAAAGCCGCGGCATCAAGTCGACGTTCGCCGCCACCGGGCAGACCGGCATCTTCATTGCGGGGAACGGTGTCTCCGTCGATGCGGTGATCGCGGATTTCATCTCGGGCGCGGCGGAATGGTTGTCGCCGGATGCCGATCCGGACCACTGGCACGTGGTCGAGGGGCAGGGTTCGCTCTATCACACGTCCTACGCGGGCGTGACGCTGGGTCTTATCCACGGTTCGCAGCCGGATGCCCTGGTGATCTGCCACGATGCGGCGCGCAAGACCGCGCGCGGTCTCGGCGACAAGCCGCTGCCGAGCTTCCAGGAGGTCATCGACGCCGGCCTGTGGGCGGCCCGGAACGTCAATCCGGACGTGAAGGTCGCGGGTATCTCCATCAACACCAAGAGCCTCGACGACGCGGCGGCGGAAAAACTCCTGAAAGAGACCGAGGACAAGATGGGCCTCCCCACCGTCGACGCCGTCAGGACCGGGGTCGCCAAGATCGTCGATAACCTCTGATATGAGCCGTGAACTGACGATCCGGGCGGAGAGCTGGCCGCTCGCCCGCCCGTTCGCAATCTCGCGCGGGGTCAAGACGGCGGCCGACGTGGTCGTCGTCGAGATCGCCGAGAAAGGCGTCCGGGGCTGGGCCGAGTGCGTGCCCTATCCGCGCTACGACGAAACGGTCGAGAGCGTGATCGCCGAGATTGAAGAGGTGCGGCGCGACCTCGAAGGCGACATCGACGGTGCGGCGTTGCAATCGCTCATGCAGGCGGGCGCGGCGCGCAACGCCGTCGATTGCGCGCTCTGGGATCTTCGCGCCAAACAGGCGGGGACATCCGTCGCCGAGCTTTGCGGTTTGGGTGAACTCAAGCCCGAGATCACCGCCGAGACCATCGGCATCGGCACGCCCGAAGAAATGGGCGCGCGCGCGGCGGAACTGAAATCGGCGCCGCTTCTGAAGATCAAGCTCAACGCTGAAGATATCGAAGCCAGATTGGATGCGATCCGCAAAAACGCCCCCGATGCGCGCCTCATCGTCGATCCGAACGAGGGCTGGAGCGCCGACATCGTTGCCGCAAAGGGCCAGTACCTGAAAGGCATCGGCGTCGAGATGCTCGAACAGCCGGTGCCCGCCGGCGATGACGAGGGGTTGCGGGGGATCGAAAGCCCTGTCGCGCTTTGTGCCGACGAAGCGCTGCACACCTCCGCCGATCTCGAACGCCTCAGCGGCAAATACGACATGATCAACATCAAGCTCGACAAGACCGGCGGTCTGACGGAAGCCCTGGCCTTGAAAGCCAAGGCCGAAAGTATGGGCTTCGGCATTATGGTCGGCTGCATGGTCGGCTCCTCGCTCGCCATGGCGCCGGCTATCCTCGTCGCGCAGGGCGCGAAGATCGTCGATCTCGACGGGCCGTTGCTGCTCAAGGAAGACCGCAAACCCGGCCTCGATTTCTCTGGCGGCATGATCCACCCGCCCAAACCCGATCTCTGGGGTTGATTCCCTCATCCTGTCCTTCTCCCAAGGGAGAAGGAACTCTCGTGGCCATATCCCTCTCCCCCCGGGAGAGGGAGGGGCCCGCGTGCATGAGCACGTGGGAGGGTGAGGGGCATTTGTGTGAAATTCGCGTTCAGGGGTTTCCATCCGCGTCCGGCGGGACTAATTAAGCCCCCATGCAACCGGTCATTGAGATCAAGAACCTCCGGAAGTCCTACAAGGGCGGCTTTCAGGCGCTGAAAGACATCAATCTGGATATCCGGAAGGGCGAGATTTTTGCGCTCCTGGGCCCGAACGGAGCCGGCAAGACGACGCTGATCAGCATCGTCTGCGGCATCGTCAACGCGACCGAGGGCTCGGTCACCGCCGACGGCTTCGACATCGTCCGGGATTACCGCGAAACCCGGTCCCGCATCGGGCTCGTGCCGCAGGAACTGACGACCGACGCCTTCGAAACGGTCTGGGATACGGTGACGTTTTCGCGCGGGCTGTTCGGTAAGGCGCCCGATCCGGCGCATATCGAAAAAATCCTCAGGCAGCTTTCGCTGTGGGAAAAGAAAGACAGCAAGATCATGACGCTGTCGGGCGGCATGAAGCGCCGGGTGCTGATCGCCAAGGCGCTGTCCCACGAACCCTCGATCCTGTTCCTCGACGAGCCGACGGCGGGCGTCGATGTGGAGCTCAGGAAGGACATGTGGGACGTGGTGCGCGGCCTGCAGCAAAGCGGCGTCACCATCATCCTGACCACGCACTATATCGAGGAAGCCGAAATGATGGCCGACCGGGTCGGCGTTATCCGCAAGGGCGAGATCATTCTGGTCGAGGAAAAGAACGCGCTGATGCGCAAGCTCGGCCAGAAGGAACTCCGCATCCTGTTGCAGAAGAAACTCGACAAGGTCCCGGAAGCGCTCTGGGAGAAACACTGCGTCGAGCTTTCCGGCGACGGTATGGCGCTGGTCTACACCTACGACACCAATGCCGATAGAACCGGGATCACCGGGCTGCTGCGCGATCTCGGCGACGCCAAGATCCGCTTCAGCGATATCGAAACCTCGGAACGCTCGCTGGAGGACATCTTCGTCAATCTGGTGCACGAAGAGAAAGAGGAGGACGCGGAATGAACGCGCGCGGCATCCTCGCCATCTACAAGTTCGAAATGGCGCGCACCGGCCGCACGCTGATGCAGAGCATCGTCTCGCCGGTGCTCTCGACGTGTCTCTATTTCATCGTCTTCGGCGCGGCCATCGGATCGCGCATCACCGAAGTCGACGGCGTCAGCTACGGCTCGTTCATCGTCCCCGGTCTGATCATGCTGTCACTTCTGACGCAGAGCGTCTCGAACGCGTCGTTCGGCATCTACTTCCCGCGTTTTTCCGGGACGATTTATGAAATCCTCTCCGCGCCCGTGTCGTATCTGGAGATCGTCGTCGGTTACGCCGGCGCGGCGGCGACTAAGTCGATGATTCTGGGGACGATCATCCTGGCGACCGCCGGTTTCTTCGTCGACCTGCACGTCGAGCATCCGTTCGTGATGGCGGGCTTCCTGATTCTGACGTCGGTGACGTTCTCGCTGTTGGGGTTCATCATCGGCATCTGGGCGGACGGTTTCGAGAAACTACAGATCGTGCCGTTGCTCATCATCACGCCGCTGACGTTTTTGGGCGGTACGTTCTATTCCATCGATATGCTGCCGCCGATCTGGCAGAAGATCAGCCTGCTCAATCCTGTCGTCTATCTGGTCTCAGGCTTCCGCTGGAGCTTCTACGGCGCCGGCGATGTCCCCGTCGTCGCCAGCTTCGTCATGTCGATGGTGTTCCTCGGGATCTGCCTGGCGCTGATCGCGTGGATATTCCGGACCGGCTACCGGCTGAAGGACTGACTTCAGACATTTTTGTTTCCCGGACGTGCCGCAGGCCTGGAATAATTGAACCACAGAGGCGCAGAGGTCACCGAGGAGCAGTGCAATTTGGTTCCTCTGTGCCCCTGTGTCTCTGTGGTTTATTTCATCTGAAATCGATTACACCGGCCTCGGCATATTCTTCATGCCGATGTAGCCCGGTAAAGCCTCGACCCGCTTGATCCACGCATTCATCGACGGATAGGCCGACATGTCGACGTGGCCTTCCCACGCCAGTGCGGCGTAGGGATAGACGGCGATGTCGGCGATGGTCGGCCGGTTGCAGGCGAGCCAATCGCGGCTCTCGAGCCAGGCGTCCACCGCCTTCAGCGTCGCCTCGCCGGTTTTCCTGACCTTCGCCTGATCGCCTTCGCGGTTGAATATGATCATGGCCCGCGCGATGGCCGGGCCGTTGAACATCTCGTTGGCGGCGACGGACAGCCACGAATGCACCTGACCGCGCTCGACCGGGTCGTTCGGGTACCAGTCCGTATTGCCGTATTTGGTGGCGAGGTAGACGAGGATCGCCTGGCTGTCCCACATAAAAACGCCGTCGTCGTCGATGGCGGGGACCTTCCCGAACGGGTGGATCGCCATATACTCGGGCTTCTTCTGTTCGCCGTCCGGCAGGCTGACCGGGATTTTTTCGTATTCGATCCCCAGGATCGAGAGCATCAGGCGGACCTTGTGGCAGTTGCCGGAAATCGGCGCGTCATAGAGTTTCAGCATGGTTTCCTCCCCGTTATGAATTGACCGTTGCCGGCCCCGACGTGAATCCCCAACTACACGTGTGCTTCCATTTTCACGTCTCCAGCTTTGGTGTAAACCGGTTCCATGAAAGATCAGACCTCCGACGACGAATTACAAGCGATCCGCGAAAGTGTCACGAAACTGTGTGCGGACTTCCCGGGCGAATACTGGCGCGAGTTGGACCGCGAACGGGGCTACCCGACCGCGTTCGTGAAGGCGCTAACCGATGCCGGTTACCTGGGCTGCCTGATCCCCGAGGAATACGGCGGCTCGGGCCTGGGTATCCGCGAAGCGGCGACAATTCTTGAGACCGTGCACCGGTCCGGCGGCAACGGTGCGGCGTGCCATGCGCAGATGTACATCATGGGGGCGCTGCTCAGGCACGGCTCCGAGGAACAGAAGCAGGCGTATCTGCCCGGCATCGCCGACGGGTCGCTCAGGCTGCAGGCGTTCGGCGTGACCGAGCCGACCAGCGGCACCGACACGTCGCGCATCCGCACCACGGCGGTACGGGATGGCGACGAATACGTCATCAACGGCCAGAAGGTCTGGACGTCGCGGGCCGAACATTCGGACCTGATGCTTTTGCTGGCGCGCACGGCGCCGCGCGATCAGGGCAAGAAACCGCACGACGGGATGTCGATCTTCCTCGTCGACATGCGCGAAACGCTCGGCAACGGGCTGACGATCAAGCCGATCCGCGCCATGCTCAACCACAACACCACCGAAGTGTTCTTCGACGACATGCGTATTCCCGCCGACAGCCTGATCGGGGAAGAGGGGAAGGGCTTTCGCTACATCCTGGATGGGATGAACGCGGAACGCATTCTGATCGCGCACGAATGCATCGGTGACGCGCGCTGGTTCATCGAAAAATCCAGCACGTATGCCAAGGAGCGCGTGGTCTTCGACCGACCCATCGGCCAGAACCAGGGTATCCAGTTCCCGATCGCACAGTGCTATGCCGAAACCGAGGCGGCGGCCCTGATGTCGGCCAAGGCGGCCGATCTGTTCGACGCCGGCGAGCCGTGCGGGGCGGAAGCGAACATGGCCAAGCTTCTGGCGGCGGACGCGTCTTGGCACGCGGCGGATACCTGCATGCAGACGTATGGCGGCTTCGCGTTCGCCGAGGAATACGATATCGAGCGGAAGTTCCGCGAAACCCGGCTCTACCGCACCGCGCCGATCTCGGCCAACCTCATCCTCTCCTATATTGCCGAGCACGTTTTGGGGATGCCCCGGTCGTTCTGATGCATACCCTCGTTATCCCGGCCGATTCCCGGATTTAATCCGGGGGAGAGCCGGGACCTATGGAGAAGTCGGCATTTGTCGTTGAAATGGGTCCCGGGTCGCTGACTTTCGTTGCCGATCGGAGATCGGACGAAAGTCGTGCCCGGGATGACGTGAAATGTCAGTTCTGGATCGGCATCACGCCGGACGACACCCGTTCGCGCCACTGCGCCAGCTGGCGGCGGCGGTTCTCGGCGAACTCGGTCGCGCGGTCGGCCTTGAAGGCGTTCTCAAGTTCACGTTCGCGTTTGGCGGCGAGTTCGGCTTTTCTGACAGCCAATAAATGCTGCAGCTGCTCGGCGCGCCCGCGGACGGTGCGCCAGGCTTCGAGCTGTTTCTGGCGGCGTAGCTCCGGGTCCAGTTCGTCGCGCATCTTGCGGGCCGCCGTTTTCAGTTTCGAAAAGCGCGCGTTCAATTCGGCGGTGCGATTTCGGTCGATCGGCGTGATCGTGTAGACGCGGGGTTCGCTGTCGGCTTCGGGCGCCCGCTCGTATGACGCGACGCGGGTCTCGTCTTCCGCTGCCGGCAGATCGCCGCCGTTTAGCCCGGCCCAGAACTTCTCGACCTTGCCGCGATAGTATTCGGTCCGCTCCGGGGTGCGGGAGTGATAGTAGCCCGCGGCCTCGGCCCAGTCTTCCGCCGAATCCTTCAACAGCGTCAGGAACTCGGCGGCGTAGGCGACGTTGATGTCGGGGTCCATCGCCTCGAAGGCGTTGTTGAAGTTGTGACCGTGGAAATGCAGGTTCACCTGCATGCAGCCGACGTCGATGTTTTCGACACCGGCGGCCTGCAGGCGCTGGACTTCGGCCATCGCCTCGGCCTTGGAATTGAAATAGCTGCCGGGACCGCCGGACGTCACCGTCCACGGCCAGGCGCGTACCCGGCGCTGGGACTTCGACCACCGGCCGGATTCCGCCAGCGAGATCGCCGTCAGCAGCTTGTCGGGGACCTTCGAGATTCGTTCCCAGCGTGCGGTCGCGCGTTCGCAGACCTGGAACGCCCGCTCCTCGGCGGATTCAGAGAGATTGACGTCCGACAGCGCCACCGTCGCCGTCGCCAGCATGATGACGGCGGCGCCGATGGTCGTGCCGAACAAGATGATCCAAGACCGTGTTTCCCGGTTGATACGCACAAACCCGCTCCTTTTCCCACCCAGACCGAAGCAAGGGCGATGCCAACATCCCATCGCCGCGTTAACCAAGATTCCGCCAATAAAATCAAAGAACTGTTAACGCGTGGCCCTTTCGGCGCGATTCTCCGGCTCGGCAAGAGATGCTCGGACACGTGGCAAAAACGTCACATTCGGGGGCAACAATTACCTATTTTCGAAAAATATGACTTTTTTGTTTGCAACTGCGAGAAAAGCCTTTAATTTGTGCATTGCAGCAACGGAGTGGTGATTACACATTGTCACTAAGCTGCTGCAAACTTGGATGTTTCCTCCCAAATACTCGGGCCGTGCCTTTGGCGCGGCCCTTTTTTGCGTTGCAGTAATGAGATTCTGTGATGCAGTGCGAAATACGCACTGGGTGCTTGTTTTGAGCGGTCAGCCGCGCTCGGGCGGGGTGGAGGCGCCGGGGCCGAGGGGACGCTGCAGGATGATCTGATCCATCCAGCGGCCGAACTTGTAGCCGATGTTTTTCACGTGGCCCACGTGGGTGAAGCCCATCTTTTCGTGAAAGTCGATGGATTGGCGGTTTTCCGCGTCGCCGACAATGGCGATCATCTGGCGGAATCCCAGTTCCGTGCAGGTGTCGATCAGTTCTTCCAGCAGCCGCTTGCCGATCCCGCCGCGCCGGACGCTGTCGTCGATATAGATCGAATGCTCGACGGTGTTTCTGTAGGCGGGCCGGGGCCGGTACGCGCCGGCATAGGCGTAGCCGACGACGCGGCCGTCGATCTCGGCAACGAGATAGGGATAGCCCGCGTCCCTGAGCGCGTGGGCGCGCTTCAACATCTCCGCTTCGTCGGGGGGCGTCAGTTCCCAGCTCGACGCGCCGTGCAGCACGTGGTGCGTGTAGATCTCGGTGATCCGCGCCATGTCGGCGTCGGTGCGTGTCCGGATCAGAAGTTCCGGCGCGGTCATGGGGGCGCCTCTACTCGGCCGCCAGCGGCGGCGCGAGGACGTCCGGCGCCAGGTCGCTGAGCCGCGCGATCAGCAGGCGCATGCGCTCCGCCAGCCGGTCGAACTCGGGCAGGCGGCGGATATTCACCTCGTCCATGTAAAGCGCCCGGTTGATCTCGATCTGCAGCGTCTGCACGCCCATGTGATGGCGCGCGTAATGGCGCGTCGTGTAGCCGCCGGCGTAGGGCTTGTTGCGCTGGACCGTGAGGCCGAGGTCGCGCAGCGTCCGTTCGGCGATGTGCGTGATCTCGCGCACGCACGACGAACCGTGGCAGTCGCCCAGCACGATGTCCGGATTGCCGAACGTGGTGTTGGCGCTGGGCAGCGCCATCGACGGCATCGAATGGCAGTCGACGATCAGGCAGCGCCCGAAACTATCGAGCGCCTCGTCGATCAGGCCCTGCAAGGCAGCGTGGTAGGGTTTGTAATGGGTCTCGATCCGCTTAACCGCGTCGTCGAAGTCGAGGGTGCCGTTATAGATCTCGGCGCCGCCGGCGACGATCTTGGCGACGGTGCCGAGGCCGGCGTTGACCCTGGGCGACGTGGTGTTGACCCAGCCCGGCAGATCGCCCCGGAACATGTCGGGATCCAGTTCGTAAGGCTCGCGGTTGACGTCGACATAGGCGCGCGGGAAATGCGCGCGGATCAGCGGCGCGCCGAACTCGGTCGCCGATGTGAACAACTCGTCGACAAACGCGTCCTCGGAACGGCGGATCGCCCGGTCATCGAGCCGGGTCGCGGCGAGAAAGCCGACCGGATAGCGCCGCCCCGAATGCGGCGACGCGAACACCACCGGCGACGCGAGTTTTTCCGGCCGCAGGATGTCGAATCCCGGGGTCAGATCGTCGTCGATGCGGCTCGGCTGTATGTCGTCGTCGCTCATGCGTCCAAGATATGCCATTGGGGCCGAAACCCCGGAATCCCCCTGAAATCCGATCCCCATCGGCGCGCCGGGGCGGCGCACCTCTGAGGAATCGCGGTTAATTAAACCGCCCCCGCCGTGGGCTGGCAAGCGCGGAACAAATTCTTTGAGGCAACATCTTGCAATGCTGGGCGAAATCGATATAACCGCCCCTCTGAAACGGCATTTCCAGGCCGTCGAGGGCGCGTAGCTCAGCGGGAGAGCACTACGTTGACATCGTAGGGGTCACTGGTTCAATCCCAGTCGCGCCCACCATCGAAAACCCAGGCCTAAAGCCTGGGTTTTTGCTTGGGCGCGACAATTATGTATGAAAGCGCGCAAGGCGCGCGGGCGCGCCACCACCGGAAACCCAGGCCTAAAGCCTGGGTTTTTGCTTGGGCACGCCGAATATGAACGAGAACACGGCCACGATGAGTACGGGACTGAATTCCGCCGAAACCACAATTTTCAATCATCGTCAGTGTCGGAAAACCCGTATTGCTAGTGCCCGCGCCGCGCCTCAAAATTGCCGGTAACTTGAATTCCGAGACAACCGAACATCATCCGGTCTCGGGCGTAGGGTGGCTCGACGCGCGCCCAGGACCATACATCTTATAGGAGTATTGATATAATCTGCCAGCGGAAATGTCATTGCTCATTAATGGGATCGGCATTAAATTGAAACATATCATGTTGATGCAAAGACGACGTCGATGATGAGGAATACTCGTAATACGGGTTTCTCGTTGCGGCACAGTGACGCGCGCTTTCCGCGGCCGGATGCCGGTATGACCGCCCCGCCGGACGGGTCTCACCTCGATGATTCGCGCCCGACCAATGTCGCCTTGCGCGTGGCGCTTGTGTACGCGGCGATCAGTATCGTCTGGATTTTCAGTTCCGATGTCCTCGTCGAGGCCGTTTTCAGCGACGCTTCGGGGCCATTCGTGCAAACCGCCAAAGGATTCTTATTCGTCCTCGTGACGGCGCTGGGACTTTATCTGGTATTGCGTGCGTCCGCGCAGCGGGAGTTATCCCTGGCGCAGCGGCTGCGCGATGCGATCGATGCGTCGCGGGACGGTCTGTGGCACTGGAATGTTCTTGAAGACAAGATCGTCGCGACCGCCGGTGGCGATCTGGAACTCGGCTGGAGCGCCGCCGAGACGATCCGGAGCATGGACGGCTGGAAAGCCGCCGTACATCCGGAAGATTGGGCGCGGGTCCAGTCGTTGCTCGATGAACTGAACACGACCGACCGGGATGCGTGGGTGCTGGAGCAACGCTTTCGGACCGCCGACGGCGGCTGGCACTGGATCGAAATCAAGGGGCGCGTCCTGTCGCGCGCTTCGGACGGTACGGTCGAGGTCATGGAGGGGGCGTACCACAGCATCGACGGGCTAAAGCAGACCCAACTCGGCATCGAACGGACCAACCGGGCGTTGCGAATTCTCGTTGAGGCGTACAACGCCGTGGCGTCCGGGCGCTCCAGCGCCGGTGCGCTCGCGTCGCTCGTCGAACGCATCGCCGAAGCGGATGACTGTCCGGTAGCCTGGGTGGGCGAGGTCCGGAACGACCCGGACAAGCGCATCGTGCCCTTCGCCTGGGCCGGGCCCGCGGCGGAGTTCGCGCAGAAGGCCGAGTTTCGCTGGGACGACAGCCGGTATGGAGAAGGTCCGTCGGGAACCTGTGTCAAGACAGGCGAGCCCAGCCTCGTCGGCGACGTCGATACGAGCGAGCGCGCGACGGCATGGAGCGAGGACCTTGCAAAATTCGGAATCAGGTCGGGCGTTTCCATACCGATCGAGATTGCGGATGGCCGGCGGTATGTGCTGCATATCGCCGGGAGTACGCGGCAACAGTTTTCGGACGACGATAACGGCACTTACGAAATGATCGCCCAGGTATTGCGGCTGATGATCGATTCGGCAGATGTCGCCGTGCGATTTAGCCAATCGGAAATGGCCCGGCTGGAAATCGCCGAGCGTCTGCAGAAGGCCACGTCGGGTGTCGTGTTCGCGTTGGCGACCGTGGTCGAGAAACGCGATCCTTATACCGCAGGGCATCAGCACAGGGTGGCGGAACTGGCCGTCGCGGTCGGCCGGGAACTCTCTCTATCGGAAGACCGGCTTGAAGGGTTGCGCATCGGGGCATGGATTCACGATATCGGCAAGATCGGTGTTCCGACTGAGATTCTCAGCAAGCCGGGCCGGCTGGATGCTGCCGAACTCGCTTTGATCCAACGGCATGCGCAGATCGGCTACGATATCGTGAAAAGCATCGATTTCGGCTGGCCGATCGAAAAGATCGTGTACCAGCATCACGAACGCATTGACGGGTCCGGGTATCCGCAGGGGCTTAAGGGCGACCAGATTGCCCTGGAGGCGCGTATCGTCGCCGTGGCCGACGTGATCGAATCGATGGGGACCGACAGGCCCTATCGCGCCAGAATCCCCTGGCAGACGGTCATCGACGAGATCGCCCGCGGCAGAGGCACGAAATATGACGGAAACGTCGTCGATGCGGCGTTCAAGGTATTGGATACGCGGGCCGAGGCGTTCGGCTTCAACACCGCCATGTAGTGCCGGCAGACTTCATCCGGTGCCCCGTAAAGTTCCGGGTAACCGTAATTCAGGCCTGACTTTCAATATATTAACCGCGAGAGATTGCCGCCCGGCACAACCCTGATAAGATGGGGCAAAGCCGGAACGTGCGGCGCTGCCGCCCCCGACGCGGCGCGCCCCCTGGGAGATCCGAGGCGCCATGGACAACGCCGCCAAATCGATGACGCTGGAACCCGGTCTGCGCGATGCCATCGTGGCGCTGATCGGACAATTGCGCCTGGCGCGCGACGGCACCATCCCGGGACAGGTCCGCTTCAACGACGAGGACCCCGAACTCAAGGCGCTGGCCAGGCTGATCAACGACATCCTCGGCAATGCCAAGAGCGAGGTCGACCACCTGCAGGACGTGAACCGCGATCTCGACGCGCTGGTGCGCCAGCGCACGTCTGAGCTTGAACACGCCAAGACGCTGGCCGAGATCGGCAGCACCCAGAAAAGCAAGTTCCTGACGCAGATGAGCCACGAACTGCGCACGCCGCTGAATTCGATCATCGGCTTCGCGCAGTTGCTGCTCGACAGCAAGAAAGAGTCGCTGAGCGAGCGCCAGTCGAAGCAGGTCAATCATATCCTGCACGGCGGACGCCACCTGCTCGGCCTGATCAACGACGTCCTCGATCTTTCGATGATCGAGACCGGTAAGCTGGATCTCAATTTCGAGGCGGTGGAGCCGGAAGTGCTGATCTCGGAGAGCATAGAGATGGTGCGGCCGCTGATCGAACGGAGCGGCCTGACGTTCGAGGACCGCACCGACCCGGATGTCGAACTGCCGGGCCTTCGCTGCGACTTCCTGCGCGCCAAGCAGTGTCTGATCAACCTTTTGAACAACGCCTGCAAGTACAACACCGACGGCGGCACGGTCTGGATCGAGGCCAGGGTTTTCAAGGACGACTGGGTGCGAATCACGGTCGGCGATACGGGGCTCGGTATTCCCGAGGCGCGCCAGCACGAACTGTTCCGCCCGTTCTCCCGGCTCGGCCGCGAGGAGACGGAGATCGAAGGGTCCGGCGTCGGCCTGGTGCTGACCCGGCTGTTGCTGCACGAGATGGACGGGATGCTGGATTTCGACAGCGAGGAGGGCAAGGGGTCGCGGTTCTGGATCGACCTGCCGAGGACCGAACGCCCGGTCTCGCGGGAAACCATGCTGGAAATGACGCCGGTCGACCTCGACAAGCGCCCGCAGGGGGTGGTGCTCTATATCGAGGATATCGCGTCGAACGTGCAGTTGATGCGCGACATGCTGAGCGAGTATACCGACGTACAGATCCTGACGGCGCCTTCCGCGGAAGAGGGGATCGCGCTGGCGCTCGAGCAACTGCCGGACCTGATCGTCATGGACATCAACCTGGGCGGCATGAACGGCATCGACGCGACGCGCTATATCAAATCCGTGCCGTCTATTAAAAACATTCCCGTCTTCGCGCTCACCGGCGATGTGCAGGAAGACACCCGCGCACGCTGCGAGGATGCGGGCGTTTCGGCCTTTTTCGAAAAACCGATCAAAGTCAATGCATTCATCGACGCGGTGTGCGTGGTTCTCGATCAACGGCTGGGTAGACTTCTGTAATGAGCGATTTCATTGTCCATATCATCGATGACAACGCATCGAACCGGGAACTGTTCCAGGACCTGATGGATTCCGACGACCTTGCGTGGCAAAGCCACACCGGGGCGTTGCCGTTCCTGGATGCGTTCGATCCGGCCCGGGCGGGCTGCCTGATTCTCGACGTCAGGATGCCGCGCATGAGCGGCCTCGAGTTGCTGGAGAAGCTCAACGACGACGGCGTTACGGTGCCGATCATCCTGGCCACCGCGCACAGCGACGTGCCGATGGCGATCCAGGCGATGAAACAGGGCGCGTTCGATTTCCATGAGAAGCCGATCGACAACCAGGCACTGCTCGACAGCGTGCACCGGGCACTCGACCGCCGCCGCCAGCAGGCGATGACGGCCGAAGAGACGGCTCAGGCGCGGACCGCGTACGATTCCCTGACGCCGCGCGAGGTCGATGTCTACCGGCTGGTGGTCGACGGCGCCATGAACAAGCAGATCGCCTACGAGCTCGATATCTCGCAGCGCACGGTCGAGGTGCACCGCGCCAAGGTCATGGAGAAGATGGGGTCCCGCAATCTCGCCGACCTGATCAAGAAGCACATCGTGCTGCACGGGGCCGGATCTTAGGCGCCGGCCGAAAAAAGGCCGGCGGTTCGACCCGCCGGCCCGTCAGAGACGTTTTTCCGGTTCAGAACTTGCGCGTATCGCCCGGCTGCATGACCACGACGTTGGTGTCGGTATCGCCGAGCGCGGCCTTGAATTCTTCGGGCGTGCCCTTCAGCGGCGGGAACGTGCCGTAGTGCATCGGCACCACGGTTTTCGTTTTAAGAAGGGTCTTCACCGCATAGGCGGCGTGCGCCGGGTCCATGGTGAAATGGCCGCCGATCGGCAGCATCGCCACATCCGGTTTGTAGTACGACCCGATGAACGCCATGTCGGCAAACACGCCCGTGTCGCCGGCATGATAGAATTTCTGGCCGTCGGCGAGTTCGATGATGTAGCCGGCCGGCTCGCCGCCCGGGTGCATGGTTTCCTTGCCGCTGTCATCCTTGTGGCTGACGTCGGAGCTGTGCTCGGCGTGGGTCATGGTGACGGTCACGTCGCCGACCTTGACCGGGCCGGACTTGTTGAAGCGGATCATCTGCTTGTAGTCGAGCCAGCCCAGCGTCGCGAAGGTGCGGCCCATGTCGGCGTTGATCAGCACCTTGGCGCCGGTCTGCTTGGCGATGGCGACGGTGTCGCCGACGTGGTCGCCGTGGCCGTGCGTGAGCAGGATCATGTCGACCTTGCCGATCTTGGAAATGTCCTTGAGGTCGTCCGGCGTTTTCGGGTTCTTGGAAATGAACGGGTCGATCAGGACCACGGTGCCGCTGGCGGCGGTGATCCTGAAGGCGGACTGGCCGTACCAGAGAACGTCGGCTTCGGCGCGCGCGGCGCCGGTGCTGCCGATGAACACGGCGGCGGCGATGCAGGCGCCGCCGAGGATGTTTCTGAGCATTTGAAGTCTCCCCTGATTGATTTTGCGCGGGCATGCCGACCGCCATGGATTTGCGCGGGCATGCCGCCCGCCATGGAAATGTGCTGGTTTTCGGAAAAATAAGCCAGTCACCCTTTGGTGAGCATCGAATGGGCCTAGACGGCGACCTCCAGGCGCTTCCTGATCCGCCGCACGACCCAGCCGATGGCGGGCATTTTCTCGTAAAGGCCGGCGGCCGCGTCCCAATGGTCGACATGCTCCGTCAGACGACCGTCGTCGTCGAACTTGAGAACGCTAGCCCCGTCCACTGCCCAGTCACGGTCCATGATCCGTCCCGTCAGGGTCCACACGATCACCGCGGCCCGGCCGTCCTCCATACGGTGATGAATGTGGAAGTCGAGATCCTGCACATGCTCGAACATGTCGACGAAGATCGCATGCATGGCGACCGCGCCCCTGACGTCGTTGAACGGATCCTTGAAGTGCACGTTGGGGGCGACGAGCTTCTCCAACTCGCCGACGGTCTCCGGGGTCAGCCCTTGAAGATAATCGCAGTAGCGGTCAAGTCCCTTCATCATAACGTCTCCGGCGCCGTTGTCGTGGCGCCCTCCGAATTGCGCGTCTCATCCGAGCCGCAACGGCGGCAGACGTATTCGATCGGCGTGCCGTCCTTGCCGTTGAAGCGCATTTTCACCCATCGTCCAGACATGTCGTACCAGACCTCCGTCTCGAGCTCACCGGTATAGGCGAAATGCCGCGCGGGCCGGTGGGTGTCGCCGGTGGCGACGTTCTCGATGCCGCGGTCTTCCATGCGGACGGTATTGATACGCCCGGTAATCGTGTTGAGCACCTGTGTCGCGCCGATCACGCCCGGGTTCCAGTGCGTGGTCGGATAGATGCCGCCGGGCGCTACGGACTGTATGTCGCCGCCGTGCACCTTGAGCTTGCCGTCCTGGCGTTCGGCCTCGACGGCGCTGACATCGCCGTCGTCGTCGGTGCGGGCGCGAAGTCGGACGAGGTGGCCGTCCCGCCACGTGCCGGTGGATTCGTAATCGTATGTGTAAAGCGGCAGGCCGAGCACCGTGACACGGATCGCAAACCGGCTCTCGACGGTCAGGACGCCGCCGCGTTCTTTGAATGCGACGCGGTGTTCGCCGATCCGTTTGCCGTCGCGGTAGACGTCGAAGGCAATCTCCGGCCCATAGGCGGCCAGCGCATCGAACTGTTTGTCGCGAGCGAACGCCGGGGCTGCGGCAACCATCGCGGCGATGAGGCAGACGCACGGTCCGGCGCCCGCGCCGACATGTCGAAAAAGGCTGTTCATGCCCCTGATACGTAGCGAACGCGCGATCGGTTCTTTTTATTCGGCGCCTTTGTCGGCCGGCCGCACCCGCGATTTCGGCAGGTAGATGATGGCGGTCGTCCCCTCGCCGAGCGTGCTTTCCAGCGTGAATTTGCCGCCGTGCAGATTGACGATCGACTGCACGATGGCGAGGCCGAGGCCGGATCCCTTGTGCTTGCGGGTCATGGCGTCGGCCACCTGGACGAACGGTTGCTGGACCATCTGCAGGTGTTCGGCGTCGATGCCCACGCCGTTGTCCGAAACCCGGATTTCGGTTCCGCCGTCTTCGGTGATGCGCGCGGTGGCGTCGATGCGGCCGCCGGCGTCGGTGAACTTGATGGCGTTGGACAGAAGATTGATCAGCACCTGGCGCAATTGCCGCTCGTCGGCCCACAACTTGGGCAGGTCCCGGGGAATGTGATTGTCGATATAAATCCCGCTGCTGCCGGCGCGCTCGGCGACGAGGCGGATCGAATCGGCGAAAACTGAATGCAGGTCGACCACGCTTTCGTCGAGTTCCAGCTTGCCGGCCTCGATGCGGGACAGGTCGAGGATATCGTTGATCAACTGCAAAAGGTGTTCGCCGCCGTCGCGGATGATCGAGAGATATTCGCGGTGTTTCGGATTCTCGAGCGGGCCGAGCGTTCCGGCGAGCAGGCTGTCCGAGAATCCGATGATCGAATTAAGCGGCGTTCTCAGTTCGTGCGACATGTTGGCGAGGAACGCCGATTTGGACCGGTTAGCGGCTTCGGCTTCGTCGCGCGCCTGGCGATAGGCGCGCTCCACCTCGACGCGTTCGGTGATGTCGGTCTCGATGCCGCCGACGCCGATCAGATCGCCATTGCTGTCGAGAACCGGAAACTTCGCGGTCAGGAACGTGGCGCCGCCGATGATCTCCTCGTGCGTGATGAGGGTGCGCTTCTCCATCACCTCGCGGTCGTGCTCGATGAAGGCGGCGCCCTTCGCGTCGCCGTGCACATCGAGCGATGTCCTGCCGATCGCGTCTTCGGCAGAAACGCCGTAGACCTCGGTGAAGCGGCGGTTGACCACTACGAAGCGATAGTCGCGGTCCTTGAAGTAAATCGGCGTCGGCGAGTTGTCGAGCAGGGTCTGGATTCGCGCTTCGCTCTCGGCGAGCCGGCGTTCCAGCGCGGCATGGTCGGACACCTCGGTGTAGAACGTGGCGATCGCGGTGCTGCCGTCCGGCAGCGGCATCGCGAATTTCGAGATCAGCCAGTCCTGGGGCGCGTGGCCGGGCAGCGTGAACACGACCTTATGGGCGCTGGGCATGCCGGTTTCGATCACGCGCCGGTCGCCTTCCATGGCGGCCAGGCTCAGGTTCTCGTCCCAGATCTGCTCCGCGGTGAGCCCCAGGACGCCGGCGAGCGTGACGCCAAAAGCGCTTTCGAACGCCGGGTTGATATATTCGTACTCGCCCGTCGCGCGTTTGATCATGATCGGATTCGGCGAGCGCTCGAGCGTGAGGCGGCCGTAGAGATCCTTGTCGACGCCCGATGTCCGGTTCATGTAGCTCGCCGCGAGCAGCGCGCCGGAAACGGCAAGAATCACGATCTCGCCCATGATGTCCGCGAGCATCAGGCCGAGCGCCGCGGCGATGCCGCGCGCCGCCAGCCCGAGTGCGGCGACGAACAACGCCAGCGACAGCTTGTCGCCGAGGAAGCGTCCGGTCCGCAACATCGTCCACGTCTGCAAGCCCAGCGCGCAAAGCAAAACCGCACCCGAAGCGCCGAATATTTCACCGATTCCTGTCATGTGCCGAACATGAACGAGAATTAATCCGCTGGAAATACCCTCGTAATGTCGACCTCACTAAGTTCCGGGGTGTGTGGCGACGAAAGCCACAAACCAAATTCGAGGAATTGAGGAAATGTTTGTGAAAAAGATTCCGCCCGAAGCCCCCCGGACCAAGAACCGCCGGGGCATGAGAACCCGGACCGTGGCCGTCGCCGCTGTCGGCGCCGCGGTCATTGCCGCGTCGGCCATCGCCTGGCCTCTACAGGCGAAGATGCCCGCGACGCCCATTCCGTCCAACCCGGCCCAGTCGATGGACCGCGCGATGCCGTCGAGCTTCGCCGATCTGGCGGAGCGCGTCGCGCCGGCCGTCGTCAACATTCAGGTCCAGTCGACCGTCAAACCGGTGATGGGCCAGATGGATAACGTCCCCGGCAACATGCGCGAGTTTTTCGAGCGCTATTTCAACATGCCCGGCATGCCTGACGGTCAGCCGGGGCGGGGGCAAGAACAGCACCGCGTCGGCGCCGGTTCAGGTTTCGTGATCGATGCCGAAGGCCACATCGTCACCAACGAACACGTGGTCCACAACGCCGACGACATCACCGTCACCTTCAAGGACGGCACCGAAGCCAAGGCCAAGCTGGTCGGCGTCGACGACAAGACCGACCTGGCGCTGATCAAGATCGAAAGCGACAAGCCGGTGCCCTACGTGAAGTTCGGCAAGTCCGACGACGTCCGTGTCGGCGACTGGGTGCTGACCGTCGGTAACCCGTTCGGTCTTGGCCACTCGGTCAACGTCGGCATCGTGTCGGCGCGCGGCCGCACCATCGGCGCCGGCCCGTATGACGACTTCCTGCAGATCGACGCACCGATCAACCGCGGTAACTCCGGCGGCCCGGCGTTCGACGTCAACGGTAACGTGGTCGGCGTGAACGCCGCGATCTTCTCGCCCAACGGCGGCAACGTCGGTATCGGTTTCGCGATTCCGTCGGAAATCGCCTCCAAGGTGGTCGCCGACCTGAAGAAGAACGGCACGGTCGAACGCGGCTGGCTCGGTGTCACCATTCAGCCGCTCACCGATGACATTTCGGATGGGCTCGGTCTGAAATCCACCGATGGTGTGCTCGTCGCCGACGTCAACGAAGACGGCCCGGCCGCCAAGGCCGGCATGAAGGCGGGCGACGTGATCCTGTCCGTCGACGGTAAAAAGATCGAGGAAATGCGCGCCCTGCCGCGCCTGATCGCCGACATCAAACCCGGCCACGACAGCAACGTCACGGTCTGGCGCGACGGCGCCGAGAAGGACCTCGCGGTCGAGATCGGCAAGCAGCCGGTCAGCCAGAAGGTCGCCGCCAACGACGATCAGTCGTCCGGCGGGATCGAGGACAAGGTCGGCCTGGCGGTTCAGCAACTGACCCCGGACATCGCCCGCGAACTGGGTATGCCGGAAACCGCCAAGGGCGTGGTCGTGGCCGGCGTCAAGCCGGGCAGCCCGGCCGCCGAGAAGGGCCTTCGCCGCGGCGATGTGCTGACCAAGGCCGGCGGCAAGGAACTGACCTCGCCCCGCGACCTGACGGAAAGCCTGAACCAGGCGCGCAAGGACGGCCGCAAGTCGGTCCTGGCCCTGGTCAAGCGGAATGGGGGGCAACGGTTCATCGCGATCCCTGTGGGGGCCGCCTGATAGGCAGTCCCCTCTCCCCGGGGCCGGCCGTGCTCCCCCCCCTGTCGGCCGGCCCCAAAGTTTCTCCTCCCCTGACGGGTGGGCGGTGCCCGGTTGATACCGGCGCCGCCCATCGGGTTTTAGGGAAAAGTTATGTTCGGGGTTGGCGCTTAGGCAATGATCGGCATAAATGATGACTGAAACACAGGAAACACCGATGCGGATACTGGTAGTCGAAGACGACAAGGACGCGGCGACGTTCATCGCCAAGGCGCTCGGCGAGGCGGGGCACGTGGTCGATGTCGCCGGGAACGGCGAGGACGCCTTAGGTATTGCCTCCGACGCGCACGAAGTCCTGATCGTCGATCGCATGATGCCGAAGCTCGACGGCCTGCAGATGGTCGAACAGTTGCGCGCGCAGGGGATCGCCACGCCGGTTCTGTTTTTGAGCGCGCTCGGCAAGGTCGACGACCGTGTCGCCGGACTCCGCGCCGGCGGCGACGACTATCTGGTGAAACCCTTCGCTATGGCCGAGCTTATTGCCCGCGTCGAGGCGCTGGGGCGGCGCAAGGGTGCGCCAGAAACCCAGACCCGCCTGACCTGCGGCGATCTCGAGCTGGATCTGATCTCGCGCGACGTTTCGCGCGGCGGCGAGAAGATCGACCTGCAGCCGCGCGAGTTCAAGTTGCTCGAATATCTGATGCGCAACGCGAACCGGGTCGTGACCCGTTCGATGCTGCTTGAAAACGTCTGGGACTATCACTTCGATCCGCAGACCAACGTGATCGACGTCCACATCAGCCGCCTGCGCGGCAAGATCGACAAGGGCTTCGACACGCAATTGCTCGAGACCGTGCGCGGCGCCGGATACCGACTGCATGCGCCTGGTTAGCGTCCGCCTGATCCGGACCTCGTGGTTCCGCATGGCCGTCGGTTACGCGGTGCTCTCGATCGTTTCCGTGACCATGCTGTTCGCGCTTTTGTACTGGAACACGGCGGTGTTCGTCGCCGAACAGACGGAAGAGACCATCGAGGCCGAAATTACCGGCCTTGCCGAACACTACCGCCAGGCCGGTCTTTTCGGTCTCACCGAAGTGATCCAGGAACGCGCGCAGGGCCAGCGCCTCAGCCTCTATCTCCTGACCGACCCCAACCGCCGGCCGATCGCCGGCAACCTGAATTCATGGCCCGCCGAAACCCAGCCGGGCGAGTGGATGGACTTCGAATACGAACGCCCCGTCGGCAGCCGTATGGTCGAACACCGCGCGCACGCGCGTCATCTCGTGCTGCCGGGCGGCTTCCACCTGCTGGTCGGCTACGACGTGCAGGATCAGGTGCGCCTCGAACAGCGTATGCGCCAGTCGATGATCTGGATCGGTGCGCTGGCGCTGGTGCTCGGTCTCGGCGGCGGCCTGCTGATGGCCAGGCACTGGCTCAGGCGCGTCGACAGCGTCAACAAGACGGTGGGCGAGATCATGGACGGCGATATGTCGCGGCGCGTGCCGGTCAGCGGCACCGACGACGAATTGGACCGTCTGGCGCGCAACCTCAACGACATGCTGGACCGGATCGAGGCGCTGATGGCGGGCCTGCGCCAGGTCACCGACAATATCGCGCACGATCTGCGCTCACCCCTGAACCGGCTGCGCTCCCGGCTCGAAGTGACGTTGATGACGGATCCGGACGATCAGGCCTACAAGCAGGCGCTGACGGATACCGTCGCCGAAACCGACGAACTTCTGAAAACCTTCAACGCCCTTCTGTTGATCGGCGAGGCGGAAAGCGGCCTCGACCGCTCGCGGCTCGAAACCGTCGATTTGACGGCCCGCATCGGCGACGTGGTCGAACTTTACCAGCCGGCGGCGGAAGAGACGGGCCGCGTACTCGAAGCCGATATCGCCTGGAACCTCAGCGTGCGCGGCAATCCGAACCTGATCTCGCAGGCCGTTGTCAATCTGCTCGACAACGCCCTCAAGTACACCGGCGAGGGCGGCGCGGTGCACGTGCGCGCCGGCATCGACGCGGGGCGGCCGTTCGTCGAGGTTTCGGACAGCGGTCCCGGCATCCCCGAAGAGGAGCGCAAGCGCGTCCTCGACCGGTTCGTGCGGCTCGAAGGCAGCCGCTCCACGCCCGGCAGCGGCCTCGGCCTGTCGCTGGTCGCCGCCGTCGCCAAGCTGCACGGCGCCGATCTCAGGCTCGACGACAACGATCCGGGATTGAGGGTGCGGATGACGTTCCCCGCCGACGCGGGCGATCCCTCGAAAAAGAACGGGGTCAGGCGCCAGCCGCGCTGATGCAGAACTCGGGGATGGTGTCGGCGTTCTTGACGGTCTTCAGGATGAACGTGGTCTTGTAGGACTGAACGTCGGTCGACGTGCCAAGCACGGACTGCGCGAAGTCGTGGTATTCCTCGATGCTCGGCGCCTTGATGATCAGCAGGAAATCGAAGTCGCCGGTCACGACATGACACTGCTGCACGTCGTCGATCTTGGCCATGGCGCGGGCGAAGCGGTCCGACACGTCCGCCTTGGGCGCGCTCAGCGTCACCATCACCGCCGCCGAGACGGGCTTCGGGAATTTCTTCGGATTGAGTTTCGCGGTGATCGCCGTGATCGCGCCGTCGTTCTTCAATCGCGCCACCCGCTTGGCGCACGCCGACAGCGACAGCCCGACGTCGTCGGCCAGTTCCGCTGTGGTGCCGGAGGCGTCCTGCTGCAGGCGGCGCAGAATCTTTCTGTCGATTTGATCCAAGGTGTCACCTCATATCGATCGCGTATCGCCTATAAATCGACATAATTTCTACCATATTCGACAACTTATGAGAAAATTTCTTTCGAAATCGCCGAATGCAGGAACCGCCGGAAACGTTTCCTGATAATCTTCGCATGGCGTGGCCGCGTATGGGCCGGCAGATTTACCGGGAGCAGGGACGAATGAACGATATGACTTTCATGCAGCGCGCCGACGCCGCGCTGATCCGTTACGGCGCCAAATTCATGCCGATGGAGATCGCGTCGGCGAGGGGATCCTACGTCTACGACCGGGCCGGCAACGCGATCCTCGACTTCACGTCGGGACAGATGAGCTCGGTGCTCGGTCACTGCCATCCCGAGATCACCGCCGTCATTTCCGAAATGGCCGGTAATCTCGACCATCTTTACAGCGGCATGTTGTCGGAGCCGGTCGTGGCACTCTCCGAACGTCTTGTCGCCGCCACACTCCCGGGTCTCGACAAGGTGATGCTGCTGTCCACCGGCGGCGAATCCAACGAAGCGGCGGTTAAGCTCGCCAAGCTCTATACCGGCGGCTATGAAGTCGTCGGGTTCAGCGCGTCCTGGCACGGGATGACGGGGGGTGCGGCGGGCGCGACCTACGCCGCCGGGCGCAAGGGCTACGGTCCGCAGGTGCCGGGCAATCTCTCTATCCCGGCGCCGAACCCGTACCGGCCCCGGTTCGAGGGCGCGGGCTTCGACTGGAAAACCGAACTCGAGGATGCGTTCGCGCAGATCGACCGCCAGTCGACCGGCAACCTGGCGGCGTTCATCGCCGAGCCGATTCTGAGCACTGGCGGCGTCCTCGATCTGCCGGAAGGCTACCTTCGTGCGCTCAAGGACCACTGCGAGGCGCGCGGCATGCTGCTGATCCTCGACGAGGCGCAGACCGGCCTCGGCCGCACGGGGATGATGTTCGCGTTCGAACGGGACGGGGTGACGCCGGATATCCTGACGCTTTCGAAGACGCTCGGCGCGGGATTGCCGCTCTCCGCCGTGATCACCAGCAAGGAGATCGAGGAGACCTGTTACGAGCGCGGCTATCTTTTTTACACCACCCACGTCAACGATCCGCTGCCGGCGGCGGTCGGCCTCAAGGTGATGGATATCGTCGAGCGCGACGGGCTCTGCGAGCGGGCGCGCGAGATGGGCGCCAGGCTGGAAGCCGGGCTCCGCGACATGATGCAGCGCCATCAGGCGATCGGCGACGTGCGCGGGCGCGGGCTGTTGCTTGGGATCGAGATCGTCGCCGACCGGGCCAGCAAACGGCCGTCGCCGGAAATCGGCAATGCCGTCACCGCGCGCTGCGTGGAGAAGGGGCTGTCGATGAACATCGCCAACATCCCCGGCCTCGCCAGCGTGTTCCGGATCGCGCCGCCGCTGACCGTCAGCGCCGACGAAGTCGACCGTGGCGTCGAGATGCTCGACGAGGCGTTCACATACGCGTGCGGTTGAGGCGCTGCAGCTGGCGTTCGCGGTAGGCGAGGAACAGCGCGCCGGCGATGATGATGGCCGCGCCGAGCCAGCTGACCGAATCCGGAATCACACCGAACAGCCCGAAGTCGTAGATCGCCGCGAACACCAGCGTCAGGTAGAAGAACGGCACCGCGAAGCTGGCGTCCGCCGACTTCATGGCCTGGATGAAGCAGGACTGTGCGGTGACCATGATCAGGCCGAGCAAAATCAGCAACAGCCACTGTTCGAAGGTCGGCTGCACCCAGACCAACGTCGCGGCGACGACGGCGATCATGGCGCCGAAGAAATTGTTCACGAACAGGATGCGGATCGCCGGTTCGCTACCCGACAGCCGCTTGATGACCGTCATCTCGAGGCCTGTCAAAAGGGCGGCGGCGAGCGCCAGCAGCGCCGCGGCCTGAAACGCGTCGGTGCCCGGACGCATCAGGATCAGTGCGCCCGCGAGCGATATCGCCGCCGCCGACCATCGGACCGGACCGACTTTCTCGCCCAGAAACGGAATCGCGAAGATCATCGTGCAGATCGGGCTTAAAAAGGTGATCGCGGTCGCTTCCGCAAGCGGCATGCGCGCCGCCGCGGCGAAGGTGAAACTGACGCCCATCCAGCCCAGTGCCGAGCGCAGCAAGTGCCATTTATAGGGTGTGTCGCGCGTCAGTTTCAGCTTCAGGAACGGCGCCACGACGCACAAAGCGGCGAACGCGAACGCGAACCGGCCCGCCGACACCTGCATCGGGTGCAGCGCAGGACCGTAAAGATCGTTGCCGAGAATCTTGGCCAGCATCGACGTCGCCGCCAGCAGGGCGGCGGCACAGATCATGAAAGCCGCGCCCCGCATGTGACGCGGCTGCAAAGGTAGCGGGGTGTCGGGCAACGGCGTCAGGCCCCGGAAACAGAAACGCAGACCTTGCCGAAGTGCTGGCCGGACGCGAGATAGCGATAGGCTTCCGCCGCGTCCTCGAACGGGAACACCTTGTCGACGACGGGTTTCATGTTGGCGATCTGGATTGCCTTGCACATCTGTTTCATTGCGTCCTTGGGGCCGACGGTCACGCCCTGCAGCCTGACGTCGCGGCTGACGATAAACGGCAGCAGCACGTTGCCGGTGGTCGCGCCGGAAAGAACGCCGATAAGGCTCAGCGTGCCGCCCGGCCTGACGGCGATCAGCGACTGCTTCATGGTTTCGGTGCCGCCGAGTTCGACCACATTGTCGATGCCGTCGCCGTTTCCCACGCTCATACCCCATTCCTTGGCGGGCTTTCCCCATTCCGGCGTGAACGAATAGTTGATGCCGTGATCGGCGCCGAGCGATTTCGCGCGTTCGAGTTTTTCATCCGACGACGAGGTGATGACGACGCGGCAGCCGTTCATTTTGGCGAACTGCAAGGCGAACAGCGACACCCCGCCGGTGCCCTGGGTCAGGATCGCATCACCCGGTTCGGCGCGGCCCAGCCTGACGATGGCCGACCACGCGGTCAGCCCGGCGCAGGTCAGGCTGGCGGCCTCGGCGTCCGACAGATGCGGCGGGGTATGGACGAGCCCGCTTTCCGGGATCACGCGGTACTCCTGCAGCATGCCGTCGCTGGCGCGGCCGCTGTCGCTTTCCATCGCGTGTTCGGTGGCGGTGCCGGCCGGCCAGTCGAGAAAGAAGCACGCCGTCACCCGGTCGCCGGGCTTGAATTCCTGAACCCCCGATCCAACGGCCTCGACCGTCCCCGCGCCGTCCGACAGCGGCACGAGATCCTGCTGCTTCTGACGCTTCTTGTAGCCGCCCTTCGAGATCAGCAGGTCGCGGTAGTTGAGCGACGCCGCGCCGATCCTGACCAGCACCTCGCCGGGACCCGGTTCGGGGACGGGGCGGTCGGCGGGTTTCAGGGCATCGGGCCCGTCCGGGGTTTCGAAGATCATCGCGCGCATCGTCGGTCCTTTCGTTCAGATGGCCGACATATAAGCGCAGCGCGACGGGGGAAAGCAATGTCCTCTAAATGCAAAAGAGACCCGGGTGGGCGGGCCTCTTTCGCAGGGAAGGGACTATTCGCCTGTGCAGCTCAGGAGAAGAATCCTTTCGCCTTGTTGCTGGGGCACGGCGCTTCGAGCAGCGACTTGCCGTGGTGATGCAGGTTGATCCAGATCCGGTTCTCGCCGGTCAGCCATTCGTAGACCCACGCATTCTCGGGCGGGCAGGCGAGTTTGAGGTATGAGTACTTGATCCGCTCGGAGCGCGTCCGGATGACCTCGGCGTGGTCGAACCGGGGCACGTGCACGTCGACCACCAGGTTCTGGTCCTTGGAGACATAGACCTTGGTCGCCTGCCAGCCCTGGCGCGGCGGATTCTCGTCGATGTAGTTCTTCACCGCAACGGCGGCGACTTCGAGCGCCTCTTCCTGCGTCATGTCCTCGGCGTAGAAGCTGAGCGTCGCCAGCACCGCGCCCGGGATCATCAGGGTGATCAGCAGCGATGTGAAGAACCAGCGTTTGGAACTGATGATGTCGGAAATCCACATTGTCTTAATCCCTTTCCCTTCGGTAGCTCCGCTGCCTCTTGTTGTTGTTTTTGAGGCCGGTGGCTTTGCGTCCCGCCGTCGCCGGCGGTTTGCCTGTTCGTGGGCCCGGGGGAACAATTCTTCCCGAACCTTGATGACACCATTTATAGCGCATGACGCCCCGGCTGCCTGTGAGCCAAGTCACATATTGCGAATAATTCTCATTCATTTAAATTATTGTTTTTAAACTATAAAAATAGTTTCTCGTCATGGATGCAGGCAAAAATAGGGTTAAATAAGTCTAAAGGTCGACCGACTAGGTGTTGTGCAGGACTGCCCCGATTCGCTCGACGAATATGTCGGCGTCATTGATGTCGTTACAAAGGTGCGGGCTGACGCGGACGGCGCCGCCGCGCGAACTGACGTAGACGCTCTCCGCCTCGAGCCGGGCCGCGATATCGGCGGGAAAGCCGCCGGGGCGGCGGATGCCCAGAATATGCGGCGTGCGGAACGCCTCGGGCGCGATCTCGAGGCCGAGATCCTCGGCCCCTTGGGCGATCCTCGCCGTGATCGGCCGGATGGCGTCGCTGACGCGGGCCGGCGCCCATGCCTGCAACTGTTTCAGCGCGACCTGGATCATCGGCAGGGTGATCAGGCTCAGATATTCACCCGCGTCGTAGCGCCTGGCCCCCTTGGTGAAGCCTTCCGGATAGCCGAGCCCGCCGGTGATGCTGTCGACGCCGCCGTGGTTGAACAGATGATCTTCGAGCGGCAGGCCGTCCTGCATGTGCGGGGCGGCGTACATGAACGACAACCCATAGGGGCCGAGCAGCCACTTGTAGGCGGCGCAGACCAGATAATCGGCTTGGAGCGCTTTGACGTCGATGGGCATGGCCCCGACCCACTGCGTCGCGTCGATCAGGAACACCGCGCCTGCGTCCTTCAGTTTCGGTGCGATCTTTTCGAGATCGACCAGCGATCCGTCGGTCCAGTGGCACGGCGGCAGCGCCGCGATGGCGACGTCGTCGTCGATCATGTCGAGCACCGCCTTCGTCCAATCGCCGTCGGCGGGCCAGGGGACGGTCGAAACGACCGCGCCGGTTTTGCCGGCCAATCGCTGCCAGGCGTAGACGTTGGACGGGAACTGTCCCTCGATCACCAGGATGCGCTGGCCCGGCTTCGCGCTCAGGTTCTTGGCCGCCGTCGCCACGCCGTAACTGGCGGCGGGCTGGATCGCGATATCGTCGCCCGTGGCATTGATCAGACCGGCGAAGCGGGCGCGGATATCGTCGGCCTGCACGTAACGCGCCGGCTCGTCGATCTTCCACGGCTGCCCCTTGGCGGCGGCGCCGGTCCGGCCGGCCTCGACGGACGCTTTCAAGAGCATCGACTTCGACGCCGCGTTCAGGAACACGGTACCGTCTTCGATGTCGAACAGGTGGCGTTGGTCGCCGAGCGGCGGTGATGATGCGTCCATGGCGATAGTTATGCAGGTTCCGGGGCCGGGATCAATTGCGGTGCTGGGCTTTCTCATGCGGGCTCGGCTCCCTATATTCGATGCATGACCGTGCGCCGACAGCCGCCGAAGACCACCAATCAGGACGGAGATCCGCGCCGTATCGGTGTCGAGATCGAGTTCGGCGGCATCGATCTCGATCGTGCCGCCGGGCTGGTCGAGCAGGTATTCGGCGGCGATGTCGAGAAACCCGGCGCGCACACCCGCAAGGTGACCGGCACGGATATCGGCGATTTCGAGATCGAGCTGGATGCGCAGGTCGTGCATCCCAAGGCCGACGCCGACGAATTCGAAAAGAAGGCGAAAGAGTGGATCGGCGATATCTCGGCCAACTTCGTGCCGACGGAGATCGTCGGACCGCCGGCGCCGCTCGACGCGCTCGACGACTTCGACAAACTGATAAAAGCGCTGCGTGATGCCGGCGCGGAAGGCACCGAAGACGGTCTCAGCTATGCCTTCGGGCTACAGCTCAATCCCGAAGTGCCGTCGACCGATGCCGGCGGCATCCTGCGCATCCTGCAGGCCTATGTGCTGATGTCGCCGCTGTTGCGAAAACGCATCCGGGTCGATCCGCTGAGGCGGATCCTCCCTTATGTGGATCCGTTTCCGGCGGACTATGCCAGGCGTATCCTGAAGCCCGATTATGCGCCGGACCTGGCCCAGCTGATCGACGACTTCATCAGGGATAACCCGACCCGCAACCGCGAGCTCGACATGCTGCCGCTGTTCATGCACCTGGATAAGGACCGGGTGCGCTCGAAACTCGACAATCCCTTGATCAAGGCGCGCCCGACCTTCCATTACCGGCTGCCGAACACCAACCTCGCCGATCCGGCCTGGAACGTGACCGTTGAGTGGAACAGATGGGTGAGCGTCGAGCGGCTGGCGGCCGATGAACGCCGCCTCGAACAGCTCGCCAAAACCTATCTCGCGCGTAATCCGGACGATTTCATCGACTGGATCACGGTCCGCGCCCGGGAATTTCTCGACGACTTTATCGAATGACCCCGTCGCCGGCGGCCGCGGCGGCGATCTGCCTGCGCTTCTGGTGTTCGCGGATCGTGATGTAGGCGGTCGAGCCGAAGATCAGCGTCCCGCCGAGCCAGACGAAGATATCGGGGATCTGGTCGAAGAACACGAAGCCGGTGATCGACACCCAGATCAGGCGCACGTAGTCAAACGGCATGGCGACATGGGTCTCGGCGTTCTTCAGCGCCTGCGACACGCAGAACTGCCCGCAGCCGCCGCACAGTCCCAGCAGTACCAGCCAGAAGAAATCCATCGGGCTGGGCGTGGTCCACACGAACAGCGCCGGGACGAGGGCCAGCGGCGCCATCACCAAGGACATGTAGGTGGTGATGGTGACGGCCGATTCCGTGCGCGACAGGTTCTTGATGATGATCACGCACGCGCCCCAGAACGTCGACGCCAGCAAGACCAGCAGATAGCCGGTATGGATTTCCTCGAAGCCCGGGCGCAACACGATCACGGTTCCCGTGAACCCGGCCAGGATCGCCACGATCCGCCGCCAGCCGAGGCGCTCGCCCAGCAGGATCACGGCCAGCAGCGTCGCGAACAGCGGCGCGGTAAACGACAGCGCCGTGATGTCGGCGATGGGGGCCATGCTGAGCGCGGTGAAGAAACACAGCATGGCGATGAAGTTCAGCACGCCGCGCAGGATCAGCATCCCGAGCCGGTTGGTCCTGAGCGGCTGCAAGCCGTGCTTGACGAAGAACGGCGCCATCACGATCAGCGCGAAGGTGAGGCGGAAGAATACAACCACGAAGGGATGCACCGTGTCCGACACGTAACTGATCATGGTGTGCATGGAGGCGAGGCATACCGTCGACAGCAGCATCCAAAGGATGCCGCGCAGGTTGCCGGCGGCCTTGCCGTCCGGCCCGCTTTCGGTCGTGGGTTCTGCCATAAGGGGGCCTCCAGGGGGCGAAACAGCAGCATAGCTGACGTATTAGGCGATGCAAGGCGGCGAAAACGCGTAAATCCGGGCCCGAAAAACATGCTTTCGCCGTTGACAGCCCCCGTGCCGCCCCGTATGTTCCGCCCGCTTTCGTCTCCCGGGTGCCCGGGAGGCTATTTGTTTGTACCGCTAAGATTAGTTTGCCGGGGATCGGGTTATGAAAATCAGAAACTCGTTGAAGTCGGCCAAGCTGCGTGAAAAAGGCTGCCGTATCGTGCGCCGCCGTGGCCGGGTCTACGTCATCAACAAACGCAATCCGCGCTTCAAAGCCCGCCAGGGCTGAACCGCGCCTGAACGATCCCTTGGCCGCGCCCGTGCCGCCACGGGCGCGGTTTTCGTTTGTCCTGACGACCGTGTTCCGTGCCGCCGGAACGTGTCTTCCGCTTGACCCGAATCCCCCCAAGCAAAGGTGACGCCACGGGTTTTACGTGGCACACTTAAATCCCACATAATACTAAGACATATTTAGTGGCGGGGGAGACCGATCCGTGGAAATGCCCAAACCGGACGAGAGCGTTATCGCGCGCCGCGCCGAGCTGGCGGCGGCGCTGCGTGAGATCGTGCCGGGCGAGGGCGTGATCGACACCGACGAGGAACTCCGCGCCTTCGATTGCGACGGCCTCATGGCCTACAAGCAGCTTCCCCTGATCGTGGTGCTGCCGGAAACCACCGAGCAGGTCTCCAAGGTCCTGAAATACTGCCATGAACACGGCGTCAAGATCGTGCCGCGCGGCGCCGGCACCGGTCTTTCCGGCGGCGCCATGCCGCTCGCCGACGCGATCACGCTGGGCCTCAGCAAGTTCAAGAAGATTCTCGACATCGATTTCGAAAACCGCTGCGTCGTGACGCAGCCGGGGGTCACCAACCTGGGGATCACGCAGGCGGTCGAGCACGCCGGGTTCTATTACGCACCCGATCCGTCGTCGCAGATCGCGTGTTCCATCGGCGGCAACGTCGCGGAAAATTCCGGCGGCGTTCACTGTCTCAAGTACGGCCTGACGACCAACAACGTGCTTGGCGTCGAAATGGTGCTGATGAACGGCGACGTCGTGCGCTTCGGCGGCAAGCATCTGGACGCCGGCGGCTACGACTTGTTGGGGGTGGTCACCGGGTCCGAGGGGTTGCTGGGGGTGATCACCGAAGTCACCGTCAGAATCCTCAAGAAACCCGAAGTCGCGCGCGCGCTTCTCATCGGTTTCCCGACCATGCTGGATGCCGGCAAGTGCGTCGCCGACGTGATCGCCGACGGCATCATCCCGGGCGGCATGGAACTGATGGACAAACCCATCATTCACGCGACCGAGGATTTCGTGCACGCCGGTTACCCCCTCGACGTCGAGGGGCTGATGATCGTCGAGTTGGACGGGCCGGAAGCGGAAGTCGAATACCTGGTCGAGCGGGTCGAGAAGATCGCCCGCGCGTGTAACGCGACGACGGTCCGCGTCTCAGAAAACGACGACGAGCGGGCGCGCTTCTGGTCCGGGCGCAAGAACGCGTTCCCGGCGGTCGGCCGCATCTCGCCCGATTACATCTGCGTCGACGGGACGATCCCCCGGAAGAAGCTCGCCGAAGTGCTGGAACGCATTTCCGAATATTCCGAGAAGCACGGTCTTCGCGTCGCCAACGTATTCCATGCCGGCGACGGCAACCTGCACCCTCTTGTTCTTTTCGACGCCAATCAGCCGGGCGAGCTCGAGGCCGCGGAAAAACTCTGCGCCGACATCCTCACACTTTGCGTCGAGGTCGGCGGCGTGCTGTCCGGCGAGCACGGCATCGGCGTCGAGAAACGCGACCTCATGGGCACCATGTTCACCGAGGACGACCTGAAACAGCAGCAGCGCGTCAAATGCGCGTTCGACCCGGGGCATCTGCTGAACCCGGGCAAGGTTTATCCGGAACTGCACCGTTGCGCCGAACTCGGCAAGATGCACATTCACCACGGCAAACTGCCGTTCCCCGACATTCCGAGATTCTGACGCTTTTGCCGATGTCCGAGACGCTCCGCCCCGAAACCGAAGACCAGCTCCTCGACACCGTCAAATGGGCGGTGTCGGAAAAGACGCCGATGGAGGTGGTGGCAGGCGGCTCGAAAAGGGATTTCGGCCGGCCGATGCAGACCGCGGCGACGCTGGACATGTCGGCGATGTCGGGGATCGAGACCTACGAGCCCGAAGAGCTGTTCGTGACCGCGAGGGCCGGGACGCCGATGGCGGCGCTGAACGCGGCGCTCGACGAAAAGGGCCAGCAGTTTTCGTTCGAACCCCCCGATCTCGGCCCGCTGCTCGGCGGCAAGAAAGACAAGGGCACCATCGGCGGCATCGTCGCCACCAATCTGGCAGGGCCCCGGCGCATCAAGGAAGGCGCGGCGCGCGATCACCTGCTCGGCTTCAACGCGGTTTCGGGCCGGGGCGAGGTGTTCAAGTCCGGCGGCACCGTGGTCAAGAACGTCACTGGTTTCGATCTTTCGAAACTGATGGCGGGGTCGTTCGGCACGTTGGCGGTGATGTCGCGCGTCACCCTCAAAACCCTGCCGCAACCGGAAAAGATCCGCACGCTTCTGGTGTGCTGGCGCATCGACGGGGTCTATGACCACGGCGCGATGAAGGTGATGTCGAAAGCGCTCGGCTCGTCGCACGACGTCTCCGGCGCGGCGCACCTGCCGGCGGCGGCGGCGGCGGCGTCGAGCGTCGATTACGTCAACGCCAGCGGCGGCGGGGTGACGGCGCTGCGTCTCGAAGGACCGGGGCCGTCGGTCGAGCACCGCCTGCAGGCGCTGAAAGACGAGATCAGGGACTTCGGCCGGATCGAGGAACTGCACACCGTCAATTCGAAGACGTTCTGGGAGGAAGTCCGCGACGTGCAGCCGTTCGTCGGGCGCGACGATCTTGAATATGTTTGGCGGATTTCCGTGCCGCCCGTGGAGGGCTCGCGGATCGCGCTGCATATTCTGGAATCGCTCAAGGGCGAGGTGTTTTACGATTGGGGCGGCGGGCAGGTCTGGTTGGGCCTGAAGCCCGTCGTCAATTCGGGGGCCGAGGTCATCCGATCCACCATCGCCAATGCGGGCGGCCACGCGACGCTGATCAAGGCGCCCGCGGACATCCGGGGCGAGGTGCCGGTGATGCAGCCGCTTTCCGACGCCGAAGCGACGATCGCCGAAAAGATCAAGGAAGGCTTCGACCCGGAGGGTGTGCTCAACCCGGGCCGGATGTATTCCGGGATTTAAGGCGGGGACCGTATGCAGACCAACTTCTCGATCGCGCAACTGGCCGATCCGAATATCGAGGCCGCCAACGACATCCTGCGCAAGTGCGTGCACTGCGGGTTCTGCACGGCGACGTGCCCGACTTACGTGTTGAAGGGCGACGAGCTGGACAGCCCCAGAGGCCGCATTTATCTCATGAAGGAAGCGTTCGAGAGCGGCGAGCCGGCGACGCCGAAACTCGCCAAGCACCTCGATCGCTGCCTGTCTTGCCTGTCGTGCATGACGACCTGTCCGGCGAGCGTCGATTACATGCACCTCGTCGATTACGGCCGCACGTATGTCGAGGAAACCTACACCCGCCCGCTGCACGACCGCGCCCTCAGGTGGGTGCTGGCCAAGGTGCTGCCGTATCCGGGCATGTTCCGCCTGTCGATGACGGCGGCGAAAATCGGCCGGCCGTTCCGCAAGCTGATGCCGGGCCGGTTGCGCGCCATGCTCGAACTGGCCCCGGCGCGCGTCCCGGCGCCGAGCGCCGCCGACCTGCCCCAGGTGCATAAGACCGAAGGTGAACCAAGAATGCGCGTCGCGCTCATGACCGGCTGCGCGCAGCAGGTGCTGCGCCCGTCGATCAATGAGGCCACGGTACGCATTCTCAACCGCTTGGGCTGCGAGGTCGTGGTCGCCGAGGGGGCGGGCTGTTGCGGCGCGCTGGTCCATCACATGGGCCGCGAGAAAGACGGCCACGACGCCGCCAAGCGCAACATCGAAGCGTGGGAAACGGCGGAGAAGAAGCACGGTCAAATCGATGCCGTGGTGATCAACGCGTCCGGTTGCGGGACGACGGTCAAGGACTACGGCTGGATGCTGAGAAACGATCCCGCCTGGGCCGCGCGCGCCGGCGCGATCTCTAATAAAACCCGCGACATCACCGAAGTGCTGCTCGAACTCGGCCTGAACGGCGTGGTCTCGGACGAAAAACCCAAAGTCGCCTATCACTCGGCGTGTTCCATGCAACACGGCCAGAAACTCAAAACCGAACCCGTCGCGTTGCTGAAAAGTGCCGGGTTCGAGGTCGTCGAGCCGGCTGAATCGCACCTCTGTTGCGGATCCGCCGGCACCTACAACATCATGCAGCCTGAATGGGCCGCCGATCTTGGCGCACGCAAGGCGGGGAACCTCAGGAATACCGGGGCGGCGTGCGTCGCCACCGGCAACATCGGCTGCCTGGCCCAGATCACGTCGGCGTTCAGCGATGACCGGGACCCGCCGGTACTGCACACGGTCGAGTTGTTGGACTGGGCGACGGGCGGCCCGGCCCCCAAGGGACTACCGGACCGATCAGGTGCCTGATGACGGGCCGCATGCCCGAGCACAATCCCGAATGGTTGTTGTGGCGGTTTCGTGACACCATGGCCGGTGTCGGCAAACGCATGATTGCAGGGGGACCGGTTGCACAGGGGTGTTGTGAGCGTAAGCGGCTATGACAGGGACCGATAACCTCAAGGACAATGGCCTATTCTCACGGATGATCCATCGCGCGGTGGTGGTGCCGCTGGTGGTGTTCGTCCTGATGATATCGGCGACCGCCTTCGTCTGGTTCGAGATGAAGCAATACCGGCTCGCGCAGCAGATTTCCGATACCGGCCAGCAGTTGGAGTTCGTCTCGGCGCACCTTGCCGCGCACCTCGATGTCAGGATGGTGCTCGGCCAGTTGATACGCCAGGAATGGATCGACTCCCATTCCGACAACCCGGACGACTTCGCCGCCATCGTCAAACCGAAGCTCGACCGGTTCCCGGATATCCAGGCGATCAACTGGATCGGCGCCGACGGCGTGATCCGCTGGGTCAACCCGGTTAAGGGCAACGAAGGCGCGCTCGGCCTTAACGTCCGCCAGCACCCGGTCGCCAAATCGGCACTCGCAAATGCGGAACGACTCATGGAACTGCAGGTGACGCCGCCCGTCGATCTGGCGCAGGGCGGACGCGGGTTCGTGATCTACCTGCCGGTGGCCGAACTCGGTAAGCTCCGGGGGTTCATCAACATCGTCTTCAGGGCATCCGATCTGATCGAGCAATCCCTGCCGATCGAAAACCTGCATGAGTACGATCTGCACATCAGCGACGGCGAGCAGATTATCTACGAGAACCATTCCGCCAAACACCTGGCCGTGCCGAAGCAGCGCGAGATCAGCGTCGGCAATCGGACGTGGACCATTTCCATTGCGCCGACGCGCCTCGCCCAGGGCGATTTATCGGCGGTGAGCGACAATCTTCTGCTTTTGTTCGGACTGATTTTTTCCATCGCGCTGCCGGCGATGCTGTTCCAACTGATGAAACGGAACGCCGAACTGCGCGAAACCCAGCGCCGGCTCACCGATTTTGCCGACATCAGCGTCGACTGGTTCTTCGAAACCGATGAAAAATTGCGCTTCTCGTACTTCTCGGCGAGGTTCGAGGAAGTGACGGGTGTGCCGCCGGAACAGCTTCTCGGCAAGACCCGCGAGGAGGGCGGCGCGCCGGACGCCGATCCCGCCCAGTACGAGGCAGTGCTCCGCAGTATGCGCAACCGGCTCCCATACCGCGATTTCGAGCATTCCCGCACCAAGCCGGACGGGACCAAGGTGTTTCTCTCGATCAGCGCGCGTCCGGCATTCAATGACAATGGCGTCTTCATCGGCTACCGCGGCATCGGCCGGGACATCACCGACCGCAAGATCAACCAGAAGGCGCTCAACGACGCGTTGATGGCATCGGAGCAGGCGAACAGGGCCAAGTCCGAGTTCCTGGCGACCATGAGCCATGAATTCCGCACGCCCCTCAACGCGATCATCGGTTTCAGCGAAATGCTGAAGGAGCAGTATTTCGGCAAGCTCGGCGCCGACAGCTACGTCGATTACGCCAACGACATTCATCGCAGCGGCAGGCACATGCTGGACCTGGTCAACGACATCCTCGATTTCTCGGCGATCGAGGCGTCGAAACGGCAGATGCGCCCCGAGGAGTTTTCGTTCAGGGACGTTCTTAACGACGGTATCCGCAGCATCGAGGTGCAACTCCGCGATAAGCACCTGTCGCTGAAGCAGGAGGTGTCGACCGACCTGCCGAACCTCGTTGCCGACAAACGTTCTATCTATCAGATCATCCTCAACCTTCTTTCCAATGCCGCCAAGTTCACGAAGCCCGGCGGCGGCATCACCGTCAGCGCGCGCACGGATGGGAATATGTTCGAATTCTCGGTCGCCGATACCGGGGTCGGGATCGCCGCCGACCAGTTGGCGACGATCACCGAGCCGTTCTCGCAATCGCGCCACAATGCGCACATCGCCGGCACCGGCACCGGGCTCGGGCTGACCATCGTCAAGTCCCTGACCGAGGCGCACGGCGGCACCTTGAAGATCGAGAGCGAGCAGGACGTCGGCACCTGCGTCACCGTCAGGCTGCCGCTCACGGGCAAGTGACTGGCGCTTGTGCCGTCTGGCGGAGTATCCATATAGATGGAATGAGCAGGTTGTTATCGACGCTGATGTTCGTGTTGCTGGTGGCGCCGGCGCCGGTTCGCGCCGACCAGACCAGTTCTCTGCTGCCGCCGCTCTTCGATGAACTTCAGACCGCCCAGTCCGCGGCCGACGCCCGCGCCGCGGAAAGCCAGATCTGGAAGATCTGGAGCCTGCCCGACAACCGCGAGGCCAGCGTGCCGTTCGCGCAGGGCGTGATCTCCATGAACAACGGCAATCTGAAGCAGGCGCTGGCGTATTTCAGCCGCGTCGTGAAGACGGCGCCGGATTTCGCCGAGGGCTGGAACAAGCGCGCCACGGTCGCCTACTACCTCGGCGACTTCGAAACCTCGGTCCACGATATCCAGAAGACGCTGGCGCTGGAGCCCCGGCATTTCGGCGCGCTTTCCGGCCTCGCCATGATCTACGAGGCGACCGGCCAGGAGGCGCAGGCGCTCGACGTGCTGATCCAGGTCAAGGAAATCCACCCGACGATGCCGGGCCTGGACGAGCAGATGGAAGCCCTTCGAAAAGCCATCGAGGCCAATAAGACCTAACCCTCCCGGTGGATCTCGTCATTGGCGGCCTCGGCGCGCGACTTCTCGCGCTTGATCCTGTCGTTCCTGAGAAACCCGAGAATCCTGAGCGCACCGGCGAAGGTGAACGCCGCCATCCCCAGCAATGCGGTCAGGAACAGCCAGCCCGGATCGGGCGGCTTTTGATCGGGGAACGCGATCGGATAGCCGTAATAAAGCCCGACGAAGAGGAGCGGCCAGACCACGGCGCAGAACAGATAGAGCATCCGTCAACTTAGCACGTCATCCGGCTTTGCGGAATCCCGTCCGGCACCCTACATTGGGGACTGGAGGAAACGGAATGACCACCGCAGCCAAAAGCCGCTTCGATGACCAGCTTCTGGACGTTTTGCGCCAGATCGTCGGCGACCGGGTGACGACCGCCGACGCGATCCGCGAACAACACGGCAAGGACGAGTCGTTCCATCCGTCGATCCCGCCCGACGCGGTCGTGTTCGCGCAGTCGACGAATGAAGTGTCGCGCGTCGTGACGGCGTGCGCCGAACGCGGCGTCCCGATCGTGCCGTTCGGCACCGGCACCTCGCTCGAGGGCCATGTCGCGGCGCTCGAAGGCGGCGTCTGCATCGACGTCTCGCAGATGAACAACGTGCTGGCGGTGAACGCCGAGGATCTCGACTGCCGCGTGCAGCCGGGCGTGACCCGCAAGCAGTTGAACGAATACCTGCGTGACACCGGCCTGTTCTTCCCCATCGATCCGGGCGCCGACGCATCGCTGGGCGGCATGACCGCGACCCGGGCGTCCGGCACCAACGCGGTGCGATACGGGACCATGCGCGAGAACGTGCTCTCGCTCGAGGTCGTGCTCGCCGACGGCCGCGTGATTCGCACCGCCAAGCGTTCCAAGAAAACCTCCGCCGGTTACGACATGACGCGTCTGTTCGTCGGCTCGGAAGGGACGCTCGGCGTCATCACCGAAGTCACGCTCCGGCTCTACGGCATCCCGGAAGCGATGTCGGCGGCCGTCTGTTCGTTCCCCGATCTCGAAAGCGCCGTCAACACGGTGATCCTGACCATCCAGTCCGGCGTGCCGGTGGCGCGCATCGAGCTTCTGGACGAGGTTCAGATGGACGCCTGCAATAAGTATTCCGATCTCGACTATCCGGTGCAGCCGACGCTGTTCTTCGAGTTCCACGGCTCTGAAAAGGGCGTCGTCGAGCAGGTCGAGCAGGTCGAGGCGATCGCCGGCGAATTCGGCGCGTCCGAGTTCAAGTGGGCGCGCAAGGCGGAGGACCGCTCGAAGCTCTGGCAGGCGCGCCATGACGCATATTACGCGGGGATCGCGCTCCGGCCGGGCGGAAAGGGCATCGCCACCGATGTCTGCGTACCGATCTCAAGATTGGCCGAGTGCATTCTCGAAACCAAGAAGGACGTCGTCGAGAGCGGCCTGATCGCGCCCATCGTCGGGCATGTCGGGGACGGCAACTTCCATTTGGTGATCGTCGTCGACCCGGACGACAAGGACGAAATGGCGCGCGCCGAGGCGCTTAACGAGCGCATGGTGATGCGGGCGCTGGCGATGGACGGCACGTGCACCGGCGAACACGGGGTCGGCTATGGGAAGATCGGCTTTCTCGAAGCCGAGCACGGCGAGGCCCTTTCCGTCATGCGCGACATCAAGCGCGCGTTGGACCCCGGGAACATCATGAACCCCGGCAAGATCATAAGACTTTAGGAAACGATCCATGCCCGAGCCCAAAGACCTGTTGCGGCAGCTTGCCGACGCCGCGATCCGTGCCGCCGATCCGAGCGTCCGCGTCCCGCCGATCCTGCCGGAAGCGCCCGAGAAAGCGATCGTACTCGGCGCGGGCAAGGCGTCCGCGGCGATGGCGCGGGCCATCGAAATGGCGTGGCCGGAGACCGATCTCAAGGGGATCGTGGTGACGCGCTACGGCTACGAGGTCGCCTGCGAGCGGGTCGAGATCGTTTTAGCGGCGCACCCGGTGCCCGACGCCGCCGGCCGTGAGGCCGCCCGGCGCATTCTCGACATGACCGAAGGCGCGCGCGAGGACGACCTGGTGATTGCCTTGATGTCGGGCGGCGGCTCGGCGCTGCTGACGGCGCCCGCCGACGGCATCACGTTCGAGGAAAAACAGGAAGTGAACCGCCAACTCCTTCGCTGCGGCGCCGACATCGTCGAGATGAACACGCTCAGAAAACACGTCTCGGCGATCAAGGGCGGCCGGCTCGCCGCCGCCGCGCATCCGGCGAAGGTGCTGAGTATCCTGATCTCCGACGTGCCGGGCGACGACCCCGCCGTCATCGGCTCCGGCCCGACGGTGCCCGACCCGACGACGTTCGCCGATGCGATGAAGGTGGTCGAGAAATACGGCCTCAAGCTGCCCGCGAGCGTGATGAGGCATCTTGAGGCGGCGGTGTCCGAGACGCCCAAGCCGGGCGACAAGGTCTTCGACGGCAACGAGCTTCTATTTGCCGCGAAACCGGACAAGAGCATCGAAGCCGCCGCCGAGGTGGCGCGGAACGCCGGCTTCAACGTCGTGGATCTCGGTGACCGGGTCGAGGGCGAGGCCCGGGACGTCGGGCGCGAGCATGCCGAGATGGCGCTCGCCTGCAAGGCCGGCACCGGCAAGGCGGCGGCGCCCTGCGTGATTTTGTCCGGCGGCGAGACGACGGTGACCATGACCGGCAATGGGCGCGGTGGGCGCAATACGGAATACCTGCTGGGCGTTGCCGAAAAACTTGATGGGGCTGACGGTATCTACGCCGTCGCCTGCGATACCGACGGCGTCGACGGTTCCGAGGACAATGCCGGCGCGTTCGTCGGCCCGACCACCGTCGCGCGCGCCGCCGAAACGGGGCTGAGTGTCGCACAGGCGCTCGCGGACAACGACGCCTATACGCTTTTCCACAATATCGGCGATCTGCTGATGACCGGGCCGACGTATACCAACGTCAACGATTTCCGTGCGGTGGTCGTGACCTGACCGGGCGCGTCCGGTCGTCACGGAACCGTGACGCGCCGCCGATTGCCCGCTTTTGAATGACTCGCTACGATGCGGACCAGCAGGGCAACCGGCATCATGCGGTAACAATGAATCCGGGACTGGAGGAATCTCTGTGAAGAAAATACTCTGGGCGATCGGCGGGTTTTTCGTCCTTCTTGCGGCGGCCGTTCTGATCGTACCGAACGTGATCGACTGGAACGCCTACAAGCCCGAGATATCCGAGCAGGTCCGCAAGCTGACCGGCCGCGAACTGGTAATCGCCGGCGATATCGACCTGAAAGTCCTGCCGGCACCGGCGCTGGTGGCCGAAAAGGTTTCCATCAGCAGTATCGACGGCGCGCAGTCGCCGGATCTGGCCTCGCTCCGTTCCGTCGAGGTGCGTATCGCGCTGGCGCCGCTACTGGGCGGCAATATCAGCGTCGAGACGGTCCGTCTCGTCGAGCCGCAGATTTTCCTCGAAGTCCTCGCCGACGGCCGCGCCACCTGGGAGTTCACGGCGCCCAAGGCCAGCCCCGAAGACACCGCCCCCGTAACGTCCGCGTCGGGACCGTCCGGTAACGGCGGGACGGGGCCGAACATCGCCGTCGGCAATTTCGAGATCGTCGACGGTTCACTGACGTACCAGGACGCGGCCTCCAAGGTGCAGGAGCGGATCACCGATATCGACGTGAACCTGGTGGCGGCGTCGCTGACCAGCGGGCCGTTCCGCGCCAGGGGCTCTCTCGTGGCCAAGGGGATGCGCCTCGGGATCGACGCCGACATCGGCGAGATCGTCGGCGGCCGCACGTTCCCGCTCGATCTCGCGTTGATGATCGGCGGCGACAGCGCCAAGCTCAATCTCGCCGGCACCGTGCTCGGCCTCGATCAGGCGCCGCGCTTTAAGGGCACGCTCAACCTGACCAGCGCCGACATCGGCAAGGTGGTAAGCGCGCTGGCCGACGGCGCGGCGCTGCCCGAACCGCTCAGCCAGCCACTCAAGATGTCCGGCGCGCTCGACGCGTCGACGACGTCGCTGGCGCTGGAAGATCTGACGCTCGATTTCGGCGGCGCCACGGGCAAGGGCAAGGTTTCCGGCAGTTTCAACGGCGTACCCAAAATCACGGCGTCCATGACCATCGACAAGGTCGACGCCGATCCATGGCTCGCGACCGGTAAGAGCCCGGCGTCACAGGCGAAGACGTCCACCGGCAAGACCGAACCGGCCAAGGCTTCGGCCGATAAGCCCGGCAAGGCCGAAGCGGCAGCGCCATTCGAACTGCCGGGCGGCATCGCGGCGTCGCTGTCGTTCCGTGTCGGCGAAGTGTCGATGCAGGGCGGAAAGTTCACCAACGCCATTCTTAATGCCGAACTCGCCAACGGCGAACTGAGCCTGACGCAACTGTCGCTCAAGGGGCCGGGTGGGTCCGACCTCGCGGTGTTCGGTTTTCTGACGGCCAAGGACGGTAAGCCGGCGTTCGACGGTCAGGTGCAGGCCAACGTGGCCGACCCGCAAGCGCTCATGAAATGGGCGGGGGCCGATACGTCCGCGCTCAAACCCGGCAAGCCCGGCACGGTCTCGCTCAACGTCGAGGCCGGCGCGACGCCGAACACGATCACGGTGCGCAAGCTGGGCCTTTCGTTCGACAAGACCAACATCAACGGCGCGGCGACCATCGCGCTCAGGGAACGGATCGGCGTCGGCGCTTCCGTTGTCGTCGACCAACTGGACCTCGACGCCTACCTCGCCGACACCCCGGCCGAGAAACCGGCGCCCGCACCGAAGACCGCCGACGGGGGCACCGCCTCGGGTGAAGGCGGCGGCCAAGCTCCGGTCAAGACCGTCTCCGGGCCGCTGGATGCGCTCAAGCCTTTGGGGGCGTTCGACGCCAACGTGCGCGCCAATGTCGGCTTGCTGAAGACACAGGGCATTCCGGTCCGCGATATTGCCGCCGATATCTCGCTGGTCGCCGGCGATCTGACGATCCGCAAATTCTCGGTCGCGGATGCGCTTTCGACCGGCGTCTCGGTGACGGGCACGCTGCTCGGGCTCGACCACGCCCCGACCGCCAAGGGCCTCGCCGTGAATGCCGAGCTTCGCGATCCGTCGAAACTGGCGGCGCTGGCGGGTGCCGAACTGCCGGTTCCGGCCAAGACCCTCGGCAAGATCGACGTCAATACCAAGATCAACGGCGATCTGTTGCAGCCGTCGCTGAATGCCACCGTCAAGGCGATGGCGGCGACGCTGGATGCGGACGGCGATCTCAGGCTGCTCGATCCGGCGAACATGTTCGATCTCGGGCTTCGTTTCCGCCACGCGGATATGGCGGGCTTTTTGCGAAAACTCGGCGCCGGTTACCGGCCGTCCGGCGAGATCGGCGGCATCGACTTGACGACCAAGATCAAGGGCGGCGCCGACGCCTTCACGTTCTCCAATCTCGCCGCTGCCATCGGCGCGGTGAAACTGAATGGGGACGGCACGGTGCGCCTCGCGGGCGCCCGGCCCAAGGTGACGGCGACGCTGGCGACGGGGAACGTCATCGTCGATCCGTTCCTGCCGGCGAAGCGCCAGGCGTCCCTCGATATCGACGCCCCGGCCCGCGTCATGCCGGCGCGGTTCATCGTGCCCGAAACGGGCCGTGTCGATTTCAAGCATTTGATTGCGTCGGTTGCCGCGCGCTGGCCGACGACACCCGTCGATCTTTCGGGTCTCCAGGCGGCGGACGCGGACATCACGCTGACGTCGCCGCGCATCTCCTATCACGAATACAATCTCGACGGCGCCAAGCTGCTGGCCGGGATCGACAACGGCGTGCTCAAGGTCAACGAGTTCTCGGGCGTTGTCTTCGGCGGCTCGGTCCAGTCGACGGCGACCGTCGACGCATCGAAGCCGACACCGCAACTCGCCGGGCTCGTCACGCTCGGCAACATGGACATCGGCGAAGCGTCCAAGGCCGCCGGGATCGCCGGCACCACCGGCAAGCTGACGTCGAGGATCGATGTGAACACCGCGGGCGGCAGCGTCGCCGACTGGGTGCGCGCGCTGGGCGGCAAGGGCGCGATCGAGATCAAGGGCATCAAGGGCCAGAACTCGCTTTCCGACCTGCCGGTGATCGGGCTCGCGCTCGGGCCGCTCATGCAGGTGTTCGAGATATTGAACACCGGGCTCGGTTCGCTCGTCGGGGCCGGGGGCAAGACCAAGATCGGCGAGACCGACGTCACCAGCACCTTCACGATCTCGAACGGGGTCCTCAACACACCCGACACCAAGATCCTGTCGAACCTTTACGAGGGCACGCTCGCGGGCGACATCAATCTGCCGCTCTGGTCGATGAACGTGGGCGGCAAGCTGGCCGTCGATCAGGGGCTTTTGGGGACGGTGCTGGCCAACGTCGCCCGGCTGCCGAGCGAGATTCCGTTCCAGCTGACCGGCGACATCGACAAGCCGAACGTCAAGATCCAGTCGTTCAGCGGTTCGGGAAGTGCCGGCGGCGAGGGGATCAAGGTGCCCGGCCTCGACAAGCTGGATAAAAAGGCGCCGGGTCTCGGCGGGCTGATCCAGGGGATTCTCGGGGGCGGCACGTCCAACACCGGTCAGGCGGCGCCTTCGCAGCCGCCGTCGCAGTCGGGCGGTTCGACGGGCAGTTCGACGGACGGGAGCGCGCCGCCGCCGCAACCCGCGCCGCAGCAGCAACAGAAGAAGATCGATCCCGCCGATCTCTTGAAGCAGCTTTTGAAGTAGGTTTACTCAGTCCTTCGGGCAGTTTTCCAGCACGAACACGCGAAGCGCGCTCGACAGGTTGCCGGTCCGCGTCTCGTCGATGTCGCGGATAATCGCGCTCAGGCTGGTACGGCGTTTCCTGGCGATGGCGTTGAGGCGCGTCCAGAACGCATCTTCCAGCGACACGCTGGTGGCGTGCCCGGCGATGTTCACGGAACGCTTTTTGATCTCGGTCGGATCGCCGCTCATGCGTCTTCGGGCGGGTGGTTGACCTCGATCTTAAGGCCGAACGGCGCGACGAAGAACACCTGCCTGTCGCCGGTGTTGGGGATGACGCGGACCTCGTAATCGAAACCGCGCTCTTTCAGTCTCGCGGTCAGCCCGTCGAAATCGTCGCCCCGGAACGCGACGTGATCGAGCGGGCCGGTGCCGCCTTTCTCCGGCGTCGCCGTCACCAGATGCACGATGGCCGGGCCGCCGTCGTCGCCGTAAAGCCATGCGCCGGGAAACCGGAAATCCGGCCGGAAACCGGCCTCGAGCCCGAGGATCTCGGTGAAGAACGCCGTCGTCCCCTCCAGGTCGTCGGTCCAGACGTTGATGTGATCGAGTTTCATGACTGTCTCCCTTTGGGGATGCTAGGGCTTTGCGCTGGTTATGCCAATACGCATGCCCCCTCACCTAACCTCTCCCCCTGAAAGGGGGAGAGGGATTTGATTGGCGCCGGGTTGCGACAGGGTCCTTCTTCCCCACGGAGTGGGGGAGAGGACAGGTGAGGGGGCTAGAGTTTCCCCATGAAATGCGCCATCGCCTCGACGGCGGCGGCGATGTTCTGCTCTTCCGTATATCCCGATTTCTTGCGTGGCTTGAGGCCGTGATCGCCGTCGGGCGCCCAGTTGATTTGGATCTTTTTCGAAAGCGTGTAGCCCGGCACTTCATCCTTGGTGCCGAACGGGTCGCGCTCGCCCTGGCAGATCAGCGTCGGCGTTTTGAGCGCCGCCAGATGTTCGGTTCTCAGTTTTTCCGGCTTGCCCGGTGGATGGAACGGGTAGCCGAGGCAGATCAGGCCTCGCACTTTCGCATCGTCGGCGACCAGGCTCGCCATGCGCCCGCCCATCGATTTCCCCCCGATGACGAGCGTGCTGGCGCCGAGATCGTCGATCACGTCCATCCACGTCGCTTCGAGGATACGCTGCGGGTTGGGTGGCTTCTTCTTACCCGTCGTTCTTCGTTCCGCCATGTAGGGGAATTCGAAGCGGACGACGCGAAAGCCTTTGTCCGCGACCGCCCGGGCAACCGTGTTCATCCAATCCGAGTCCATCGGCGCGCCCGCACCATGCGCGAAGGCGAACGTGAGCTTCGCCGGTTCCGGGCCGTCGATCAGGTAGTCGGGCATTAAAGCCTGCCGCCGCCGACCCGGATGTTGGCGCCGGCGATGTAACCGGCCTTGTCGGATAAAAGGAACCAGATGGCTTCGGCGATCTCTTCCGGCTCGGCGACCCGTCCCATGGGGATTTTCTCGGCCTGCGCCTTCAGCCTGTCCTCGCCCGGCATATCGGTTCGGGTCATGCCCGGCGCGACGGTGTTGACGCGGATGCCTTCCGCCGCGACTTCCTGCGACAAGCCGATGGTGAAGGAATTCAACGCGCCCTTGGATGTCGCGTAGAGGACGCCGATCCCCGGGTTGCCGAGATTGGCGGAGCCCGACGAGACGTTGACGATGGCGCCGCCACGGCCGCCGTGCTTCGTCGACATGCGCTTGATGGCTTCGCGCGCGCAGATGATGCAGCCGGTCACGTTGATCGCCAGCAATTTCGAGATTTCGTCCGTCGTCAGTTCCTCGACGCGCTTGCGGTTGCCGTTGATGCCGGCGTTGTTGACCAACCCCGTGACGGGGCCGAGTTCCTTATCCACCTGTTCGAACATGGCAACGACCTCGGCCTCGTTCGACGTGTCCGCCTTGACGGCGATGGCCTTGCCGCCCGCGGCGGTGATCTCGGCGACGACCTTGTCGGCGGCGGCTTTATCGCTCACATAATTCACGCAGACGGCGTGGCCGTGGCTTGCGACGAGCTTCGCGGTGGCGGCGCCGATGCCGCGCGAGCCGCCGGTGACGATGGTGACGTCGGTCATGTTCTTCCCCCCAATGTTGTTTTAGGACGCGTAGTCGGGTTCCTCGCGGTCGAGAATGCGTTTGATGCTTTCCAAATGTAGTCCGGCCGCGTTGCGATTGCCGAGCGTCATCTGATGCGCCGTCTTGGCGGCGATGTCGGCGGGCACGGGTTTCAGTCTGCGACCCGTGCTCTGGGCGATGACCTGCACCTCGCACGCGCGTTCGAGGTAATAAAGATCGTCCCACGCCTTGGCGATGGACGGCCCCGTCACCATCACGCCGTGGTTCTTGAGGAACGCGATCTCCTTATCACCCATGGCGTCGGCGATGCGGTCGCCTTCGTCGGTGTCGAGCGCGAGGCCGTTGTAGTCTTCGTCATTGATCGTGCGGCCGTAAAATTTCAGCGCCGACTGCCCGGCCCAGACCAGCGGCTCGCCGTCCAGCATGGAAAGCGCCGTCGCATAGGGCATGTGGGTGTGAAAGGCGGCGCGCGCCGTCGGGTGGCGCATGTGCAATCTGGCGTGGATGTAGAACGCGGTATCTTCCGGCGTGCCGTCGCCGTCGATGACGTTGCCCTCGAAATCGCAGATCAAAAGCTTCGACGCGGTGATCTCAGAAAATGAGTAGCCGTCGGGGTTGACCATGAACAGGTCGTCGCGGCCGGGAACCATATATGAGAAATGGTTGCAGATGCCTTCGTGCAGCCCCAGCCTGGCCGCCATCCGGAAGCACGCCGCGAGATCGATCCGTGCGCGGCGGACGTCGTCGCTATCCAGCGTCGAGTTCGAGAGTTGCCCCGGATCGTTGGCGTCAGGCGTCATCTTTGGTCCCTCTGGGTCCGACCATGGTTTCTGGGCGGACCAGCTTGTCGAATGTGGCTTCATCCAGATAGTTGAGGGCGAGAGCGGCCTGTTTCAATGTCGTCCCCTCCTTGTGCGCCTTCTTGGCGATCTCGGCGGCCTTGTCGTAGCCGATTTCAGGTGTCAGCGCGGTCACCAGCATCAGCGAACGTTCGGTCAGCTCGGTCAGGCGCGCTTCGTCGGCTTCGATGCCGTCGACGCAGCGCACGCGGAAGCTCTGGATCGCGTCGGCCAGCAACCGGGTCGATCTTAAGATCGCCGCGACGATCACCGGCTTGAAGACGTTGAGTTCCAGATGCCCGTGCGAGGCTGCGACGGAAACGGTGGTGGCGTTGCCCATGACCTGGCAGCACACCTGCGTCAGCGCTTCGGCCTGCGTCGGGTTGACCTTGCCCGGCATGATCGAGGACCCGGGCTCGTTCGCGGGCAGCATCAATTCACCGAGACCCGAGCGCGGGCCGGAACCGAGCAACCTGATGTCGTTGGCGATCTTCATCATGCTGGCGGCGATGGTGTTGAGCTTGCCCGCGAGATTGACCAGCGCGTCCTCGGACGCCAGCGCATAGAACTTGTTGGGGCAGGTTCTGAACGGCAGGCCGGTGATCGAGGCGGCTTCCTCCGCGAACAAGACGTCGAAGCCCTCCGGCGCGTTGAGGCCGGTCCCCACCGCGGTGCCGCCCTGCGCCAGCTCGTAGATCTGATTGAGCGACTTCTTCAGCCGCTCGATGTTCTCGGCTACCATGTGCGCGTAGCCGGAAAATTCCTGGCCCAGCGTCATGGGGGTCGCATCCTGCAAGTGGGTGCGGCCGATCTTCACCAGATCCTTGAAATCGTCGGCTTTTTTATTGAGCGATTTCTCCAGCCCGTCCATGGCCGGCATCAGGCGCTCGGTGGTCTCCAGCGCGATGGCGATGTGCATGGCGGTCGGGAAGCTGTCGTTTGACGACTGCGAGGCGTTGACATGATCGTTCGGATGCACCGGCGTTTTTGAGCCCATCTCGCCGCCCATGATCTCGATGGCCCTGTTCGAGATCACCTCGTTCAGGTTCATATTCGTTTGCGTCCCCGACCCCGTCTGCCAGATCACGAGGGGGAAGTGATCGTCGAGCTTGCCGTCCGAAATCTCTGACGCGGCCTGGCTGATCGCGGCGCCGATCTTCTCGTCGATGACGCCGAGCGCCATGTTGGCGCGCGCCGCCGCCTCTTTTTGAATGGCGAAGGCGCGGATCAGTTCGACCGGCATTCGCTCGCGTTCGTCGCCGATCGGGAAATTGCGTTTCGAGCGTTCGGTCTGCGCGCCCCAGTACTTGTCCGCCGGAACGTCGATCTCGCCGATGCTGTCTCTCTCGGTGCGTTTTTCGGTCACGTGTTTCTCTCTCCCAACGTCATCCCGGCCGCAGCGTAGCGTAGCGCCGGGACCTATTCCAGATGCTTGGCGTGATCGCGCCATGAGTCCCGGATCGCTGATGTCCGTCACCAAACCAAAGATTTGAACGGCCCTCGCGTCCGGGATGACGCAATTAAGTGCTTAACACAATTCCCGCCTAAACAGACAGATGCTGATAGAGAATATTGGCGCCGATCGCGATCAGGATCAGGCCCCCGACCATCTCCATGCGCCGCCCGACCATTTCGCTGATGCGGCAGCCCAGATGCACGCCGACCCACGACAATGCGAAGGTGACGACCCCGGTGACGATGATCATCAGCCACATGTCGTCGGTCACCAGCGCGAAGCCGAACCCGGCGGCGAGCGCATCGATGGAGGTCGCGATCGCGGTCACGACGAGGGCGGCGAGGGCGAGTTGCCGGCTCGGCGGCGCGTCTTCGTCGTCGTGTTCCTCACCGACCCAGCCTTCGTGAATGGTCTTGGCGCCGATGGCGAACAGGATGCCGAACGCGACCCAGTGATCCCATGCCTCGATCATCCGGTGCGCCGGCGCGCCCAGTTGCCAGCCGATGAACGGCATCAACGCCTGAAAGCCGCCGAACAGAACCGCCATCAGAAGCGCGTACATGCCGACCCGTTCGCGAATCAGGCAGCCGCGCGACACCGACGCCGCGAAGGCGTCCGCAGCCAGACCGACGGCGACGGCGAGCGCGGTCAGGAAAGACATGATGAAATTTTCCTGCGGGCGTGCACGTCGGTGTCTCTCACAAACTGTTTCCCGGGCCTGATCCGGGACCCATGCCGCCACGTGGCAATCGCGGATGATCGGAAATAGGTCCCGGACACCGGCGCCGGACATGGTCCGCCCCCGGTTCCGGGAAACGATATTGATTATGCGCGGTTTATCAAGTTTGCGGCGCGGAAAAGCCTATTCCGCCGGCGTCGGATGCGCGGCGGCGGGCTCCGTGGCCTTGCCCTTGGTCGGGAACAGCTTGTCGAGGTAGAGGTAGACCACCGGCGTCAGGAAAAGCGTGATCACCTGCGACACCAGCAGCCCGCCGCAGACGGTGAGCCCCAGCGGGGCGCGCGCCTCGCCGCCCTGGCCGTAACCGATGGCGATCGGCAGGCTGCCCATCAAGGCCGCCATGGTGGTCATCATGATCGGGCGGAATCGGATCAGACACGCGGTGTAGATGGCCTCTTCCGGCGACATGTTCTGCTCGCGCTGCGCATTCAAGGCGAAGTCGATCATCATGATCGCGTTCTTCTTGACGATCCCGACCAGCATGATGATGCCGACGAACCCGTAAAGCGTTAAAGGCATGCCGAACGCCATCAGGGCGAGAAGCGCGCCGACGCCGGCGGCGGGCAGGCCGGACAGGATCGTCAGCGGGTGGATGAAGCTCTCATACAGGATACCGAGCACGATGTAGACCACGAGGATCGCCAGGATGAGCAACAGCCCCATACCCGTCATCGACTGCTGGAAGACCTGCGCGGTGCCTTGGAAGCTGGTGGTTAGCGTGGCGGGTACCTGGATCTCGCGCTCCAGCTGGTGGATGCGGTCGATGGCGGTGCCGAGAGAGACCTCCGGCGCCAGGTTGAACGAGATCGTCACCGCCGGAATCTGGCCCTGGTGGCTGACGGTCAGCGGCGAGACGCTCGGTTTGATCGTGGCGATGGCGTTCAGCGGCACCAGGTTGCCGCTGTCGGCGCGGATATAGAGCTTCGACAAGGCGCTCGGGTCCCGCTGGAACTTGGGCGCGACTTCCAGATAGACGCCGTACTGGTTCGACGACGTGTAAATCGTCGACACTTTTCTCTGGCCGAAGGCGTTGCCCAGAACCGCTTCGATCTGTTCGGGGCGAATCCCCAGCGTGCCGGCGCGGTCGCGTTCGATATTCACGACGAGCGACGGGCTCTTGATCTTGAGGTCGGTCGTCACGTCCTGGAAGCCGGGCAGCTTGGCCATCTCATCCGATAATACGTCGGCCCAGCGGTAGAGCGATTCCAGATCCAGATCCTGCAGCGTGTACTGATACTGCGAGTTGGACAGCCGGCCGCCGACGCGGATCGCCGGCGGGTTGCGGACGAAGACCTTGATCCCGGCGACCGTGCCGAGCTTCTTGCGCAGTTTCTGTACGACCGTGTTGATGTCGTGGTCGGGGCGCTGATTTCGCGGTTTCAGGCGCAGGAAGATCAGGCCCGAGTTGTTGGTGATGCGGCTGCCCGCGGCGCCGACCCGCGACATCGACGCGTCGACGTTCGGGTCCTCGGAAACGAGTTTGGCGACCTGGCGCTGATAGCGCAGCATGGCGTCGAACGAGATGTCCTCGCCGCCCTCGGTATAGATGATCAGGCGGCCCGTGTCTTCGGCGGGCAGGAAGTCTTTCTGGATGTTTGAATACAGATACCACGTCCCGACCAGCGTACCGATGAACACAGCCAAAACCACGACGCGGAAGCGCAGGCAGAGCTTCAGCGTCCAGTCGTAGCCCGCCAGCATGCCGTCGAAGACGCGTTCGGACGCGCGCATCAATAGCCCCTGGCGTTCGTTGTGGGTGTCGGGAATCCAGCGGCTGCACATCATCGGTGTCAGCATCAGCGACACGATCCCCGACACGATGATGGTGACGCTGATGGTCATGGCGAACTCGTGAAGGAGCCTGCCGATCATGCCGCCCATGAACATCACCGGGATGAACACCGCGACCAGCGAAATCGTCATGGACAAAATGGTGAAGCCGATTTCGCGCGAGCCCTTCAGTGCCGCTTCGCGCGCGGTCAGGCCCTTCTCCTTGTGGCGCATGATGTTTTCCAGCATGACGATGGCGTCGTCGACGACGAAGCCCACCGATAACGTCAACGCCATCAGGCTCAGGTTGTTGAGGCTGAAGCCCATCACGTACATGACCGAGAACGTGCCGATCACCGAAATCGGCAGCGCCACGCTGGCGATGATCGTCGCCGCGATATTCCTGAGGAACAGGAAGATCACGAGGACGACGAGCGCTGCGGCCAGCATCAGCGTGAACTCCACGTCGATGATCGATTCCTTGATCGAGTGCGCGCGGTCGTACATCACGTCGAGCGAGATGGATTCCGGCAGTTGCGCGCGGAACGCGGGCAGCATGCGGTTGATCTCGTCGACGATCTCGACCGTGTTGGAGCCCGGCTGCCGGTAGACGGCGAGCATGATGCCCTGCCTGTCGCCGAAATAGGTGGCGAGGCGGGTCGCCTCGACGCTGTCGATGGCCTTGCCGATCTCGCTGACGCGCACCGGCGCGCCGTTCCTGTAAGCCACGATCAGTTTATTGTAGGCGTCCGCGTTCTTCATCTGCCCGGTGGTTTCGATGGCGATGGCGCGATCGGGGCCGTTCAGCGAACCGGTCGGCTGGTTGGTGTTGCCGCCCCTGACCGCGTTTTCGATGTCGCCGATGGCGATGCCGCGGGTCGCCAGCTCGTCCGGGTCGACCTGGATGCGGACGGCGTACTTCTGCTGACCCCAGATCGATATCTGTGCGACGCCGGATATCATCGACAGCCGCTGCGCCAGCATGGTTTCGCCGAACTCGTTGACGGTCGAGACCGGCAACGTGTCGGAATTCAGGCCGATATAGAAGATCGCGAAGTCGGCGGGATTGATCTTGCGGAACGACGGCGGGTCGGTCATGTCGTCGGGCAGCGAGCGCAGCGCCGACGAAATCGCCGACTGCACATCCAGCGCGGCGGCGTCGATGTCGCGGCCCAGTTCGAATTCGAGCGTGATGCGGCTGGACCCCGACGCGCTGATCGACGTCATGTTCCGGACGCCGGCGATGCGCGAGAACTGGTTCTCCAGCGTCGTCGCGACGGCGGCGGCCATGGTCTCGGCGCTGGCGCCCGCCAGGTTGGCCGTCACCTCGATGGTCGGGTAATCGACGTTGGGAAGTTCACTGACCGGCAGGGCGCGGTAGGCGACGATGCCGAACAAAACCATCGCCAGCATGACGAGGGTCGTCATGACCGGGCGGCGGATGCAGAGCTCGCTGATGTGCATGGGTTATGGCGTCGCTTTCTTCGCCGTATTCGGCGCCTCGCCGGAACCGCTGTCTGCGAGTTTCTCCGGCGTGAGTGCGCTGGTCTTGTCGGCGCCGTCCTTCTCAGCCGGTTTCGGCTTGGCTTTCGGCTCAGTGGCCGGCTTGCCGCCTTCCTTGAAGCTGACCTTGGCGCCCTTGAACAGGCGCAGCTGGCCGTCGGTGACCACGATGTCGCCCTCATTGAGGCCGCTCGGAATGACGGTAAAGCCGTCGACCGTCGGGCCCGGCTCGACGGGGACCGGCGCGACGGTCATGTCGCCGCCGACGAGGAACACGTAAGACCCTTTCTGCCCGGTCTGCAGGCTGCGTTCGGGAATGACGATGGCGTCGGGGATCGAGTCCATCTCGATGGTGACGCGCACGAACTGGCCCGGGGTCAAAAGGCCGTCCGGGTTCTGGAACTGCGCCTTCAACTGGACCGTGCCGGTCTGGGTGTCGACGGCGTTGTTGACGAACACGACCTCGCCCCTGACGGCGGCGCCCGCGGTATCCGGGATGCGTGCGCGGACCGGCAGACTGCCGCGGCTAAGCCGCTGCTTGATTTCGAGCAAATGCCGTTCGGGTACGTTGAAGCTGGCGAGGATGGGATCGGTCTCGTTGATGATCACGAGGGCCTGCTGCGCGTTGGCCTGGATCAGGTTGCCGGCGTTGACCAGCACGCTGCCGGTGCGGCCCGAGATCGGCGCGCGGATGGTCGAGAACTCGAGGTTCAGTTTCGCCAGATCGACCGCCGCCTGGTCGGCGCGGATGGTCGCCGAAAGGCCGTTCATCGCGGCGCGCGCTTCCTCGTACTTCTGTTGCGAGGAAAAGCCCTTGCCGCTCAGCGACTGATAGCGGTCGAAATCGGATTTCGCCTTGTCGAAGGCGGCCTGATCGCGCGCCAGGTTGGCCTGGGTCTCGCGGAGCTTGGCTTCGAACGGACGGGGATCGATGCGGAACAGCGGATCGCCCTTCTGGACGAACGCGCCTTCCAAAAACGCGGTCTCCATGATCTGGCCGTCGACGCGGGACCGGATCGCGACCGAGGCGCGGGCCTGCAGGGTGCCGATGGTATCGATGATGACGGGGACGGTGCGCGTCGTCGCCTTGGCGACGAGCACGGGCGTGGCCGGTTTGCCGCCGGCCTTGGCCTGCGGCTTATCGCCGGGCGCGCCGGTTTCCAGCTGATAGGCGACGTACGCCCCGCCCGACACCAGCGCGAGTAGCACGAGCATGGCCGTGCGTCGCTTCGACAGAATTTTCATGGACAGGCGTTACCCGGGTCAAGAGGCTGAACACCAAACGGCCGGGATATTACTGCAATTCGATACGCCCTGCGAGCGGAAGTTTGTCGCCAAATGTCGCAGGTCCCCCTCATCCTGTCCCTCTCCCAAGGGAGAGGGAACGCAGGCTCGATTATCCCTCTCCCCCGGGAGAGGGTGGTGCGCGTCAGCGCACCGGGTGAGGGGTAGTCCACTCAAGCGCCATTCCGGCGAAGGCCGGAATCCAGAGCGCTTGGAAAACCCTTCCGTTCACGGGAGACGAATCCTGGACCCCGGCCTGCGCCGGGGTGACGAGGGAACCGGTCAGGCCGGGACCGGTTTCTTGAACTCGGCGAAGAAGTCGTTGCCCTTGTCGTCGACGACGATGAAGGCGGGGAAGTTCTCGATCTCGATCTTCCAGATCGCTTCCATGCCCAGTTCTTCGTATTCCAGAAGCTCCACCTTGGTGATGCAGTCCTGCGCGAGACGCGCCGCCGGGCCGCCGATGGAGCCCAGATAGAACCCGCCGTGCGCTTTGCAGGCGTCTGTGACGGCTTTCGAGCGATTGCCTTTCGCCAGCATGATCATGGAGCCGCCGGCGGCCTGGAACTGCTCGACGTAACTATCCATCCGCCCTGCCGTGGTCGGCCCGAACGACCCGGATGCGTAGCCTTCCGGCGTCTTCGCGGGACCGGCGTAATAGACCGGGTGGTCCTTGAAGTATTGCGGCAGCCCTTCGCCCGCATCCAGACGCTCTTTCAGTTTCGCGTGCGCGATGTCGCGGGCCACGATCAGCGTGCCGGTCAGCGACAGCCGCGTCTTGACCGGATACTGGGTCAGTTCGGCAAGGACTTCCTTCATCGGCCGCTTGAGGTCGATCTCGACCACGTCGCCGCCCAGCGTCTCCGTCGTGATATCCGGCAGGTACTTGGCCGGATTGTGTTCGAGCTGTTCGAGGAACACGCCGTCCTTGGTGATCTTGCCCTTCATCTGCCGGTCGGCGGAGCATGACACGCCGATCCCGACCGGGCACGATGCGCCGTGGCGCGGCAGGCGGATGACGCGGACGTCGTGGCAGAAGTATTTGCCGCCGAACTGCGCGCCGATCCCCATGTCCTGCGTCATCTTGAGGACGCGTTCCTCCCACTCCAGGTCGCGGAACGCCTGGCCGTGGTTGCCGCCGTGGCTCGGCAGCGCGTCGTAATAGCGCGTCGACGCCATCTTGACGGTCTTGAGGTTGGCTTCCGCGGACGTGCCGCCGATGACGATGGCGAGGTGATAGGGCGGGCAGGCCGCCGTGCCCAGCGTGCGGATCTTCTCATCGAGGAACTCCATCAGCCGTTTCTCGTTCAAAAGCGCCTTGGTCTCCTGATAGAGGAACGTCTTGTTGGCCGATCCGCCGCCCTTGGCGATGAACTGGAATTTATAAGCCGCGCCCTCGTCGGCGTAGAGGTCGATCTGCGCCGGCAGGTTATCGCCGGTGTTCACTTCCGCGAACATGTCGACGGGGGAGACCTGCGAGTAGCGGAGGTTGGTCTCGAGGTAGGTTTTTCTCACGCCTTCCGAAATCGCCGCCTCGTCGCCGCCGCCGGTCCAGATGTTCTGGCCCTTCTTGCCCATGACGATGGCGGTGCCGGTATCCTGGCACATGGGCAGGATGCCGCCGGCCGCGATGTTGGCGTTCTTCAAGAGATCGAACGCGACGAAGCGGTCGTTATCGGATGCTTCCGGATCGTCGAGGATGTTCCGGAGCTGTTGCAGGTGGCCCGGACGCAGAAGGTGCGAGACGTCCTTGAACGCTTCGAACGTCAGAAGGGTGAGCGCCTTCGGATCCACCTTGACGATTTCCTGGTCGCCGAACTTTTCGACGCTGACGTAGTCGTCGGTGATTTTACGGTAGGGCGTTTCGTCGGGCCCCAGCGGAAACATGGTGTGGTGCACGTAATCGCTCATGATCTCACTCGTTGTGGCAATCTGCGTCGTGGACCGCGGTCGGGCCGTGTCCCCAAACGCCGGGTGGGTTATTTCTTGCGGAACGAATCCAGCGCAATGACCTCGCCGGTCTTTTTCTCGCCGTCGTCGTCATCGGATTCAAGTCCGGTGTCGTTCAGCTTTGCCGCCGGATCGATGCCGAGCTCTTCGGGGGTCAGTTCCTCGCCGTCGTCTTCTTCATCCTCGAGATCGACGGACTTCAACTGCAGGCCGAAACTCACCGACGGGTCGGCGAACGAGGTGATGGCGTCGAACGGCACCGCCAGGTGCTCGGGCCGGCCGCCGAAGCGCAGTTTGATCGAGAAGCCTTCCTCGGTGACGATCAGGCTGTCGAACTGATGCTGCAGGACGATGGTCATCTCTTCGGGGTATTCGGCGCGCAGCCAGTCGGCGATGTCGACGTCGGGATGATCGGTCCGGAAGGTGATATAGAAGTGATGATCCCCCGGCAGGCCCATCTCCTCGACCGTCGTCAACGAGCGGCGAATGACGCCGCGGAGCGCGTCCTCGATCCAGAGGTCGTAACGCAGGATATCGCTGTCTTCATCAATCATGGGTTTAATGTAGACGTTCGGCCCGGATGGTTAAAGGCGAAACGGCGGAAATCGGGGCTGAAATAAAGTGGGGGGCTTCTGTTGCCAGGTGCCCCCCGAACCCCGTGGTTGTTATGGCGTGTTAGGCCGCAACCGCAAGTGCGTCATTGTCGTTGGCACTTGTGAAAATGGCCCGGTAACGGCGGAACCATGCCGGGTGAAAACTTATCCTTTACTACGCGCGTCGATCCTGTTTCACCCCCATCAGCTTGCCCCGGATACGGTCGGGAGAACTTGGTGGAGGTGCCGGGCACTGCCCCCGGGTCCGCTACGCTTATTCCGATAAGCGTTTATCACCATAGCCGGACGAACCGGCAGAGCTAATATGCGCTCATGCGTGCATTTTCGCAAGGTGTCGGGGGCTTAAGGGCAACTTACAAATCTTATCGTCATCCCGGGAGAGGCGCGTCCGCGCCGAAACCGGGGCCCATGATTGAACCACAGAGACACCGAGGGCACAGAGATGTTGCGGCTTGGTTCTTCCTCTGTGCCTCTGCGCCTCTGTGGTTTCGCATTTTACGTCGTCCTGCAAACAAGTTTGGGATGACGGATGTGATTACGCCGTCCCGATCATATCCCGCACCGCATCCTCGACCCTTTCCGCCTCCAGCCGCGCAATGCAGGGAAAGCGGCCGTCTTCGGGCGGCAAACGGCAGTCGCCGAGGCAACTGCGGCACGGCATGTCGTGATAAACGAAGTGCGCGTTCGGCGGCGTCGATTCCGGCGCATAAGGCACGATCTCGCCGACATAGGCGGCGCTGGCGAGGCCGAGGGTCGGCGTGCCCACCGCGATGGCGAGGTGCATGAACGCGGTATCGACGGAAATCGCCATTTCGGCGGCGCGCAGTTTCGGCACCAATTGCTCGAACGTGCTGTCGTCGTATTTGACATTGGCGCGCGCCAGAATATCGGCGAATTCGGGGTTGGCTTTATCCTCGCCCGGCGCGCCGGTGAAGACCACCTCCCAGTCGTCCGGCAGTTGCGCCAGCGCGCGGTCGATCAACGCCGGGCTGCACTGCTTGCCCTTCACCGCCGAGAACGCCTGCACCATGACGAAGGGTTTGCCGGGTTCCGCCGGCGCGGGGAGGGTGTCCGGATCGTACGCGGCGACGGGCGGTTTTTCGCCCGTCCCGTTCAGCCAGTTGGCAAACGCGGTCCAGCGTAAAATCTTGTCGACGAGCGGGCCACCGCTGTCGAAAAGCCGGTCGTAAAGCTGGCGGTTTTTATTCAGCTTCGCCTGGTACTTCCGCCACGGCTTGGCGATCATCGCGGCGGTTTCGGCACCTCTCGCGGCAAAGATCAGGTATTCGTCGAGATCCGGATGGCGCAGGTAATCGAGGCTGACGACGAGCCGGAAGTTCTTTTCGTAGAGCTCGTCGCCGATCTTCCTGCGATACCCGCGGTCCTTCCTGAGTGCATTGAAGTCGACGGTCATGACATCGGCACCCGCCGGGAACATGAAGGCTGTCCTGGCGCCGTCTTTCCTGAGAAGCACGGTGACTGGTTCGTCGTCTTCAGCAAGGCGGCAGAAACGTTCGATGACGTGGGAGAGCAGGATGGTGTCGCCGAGCCCGCCCGACGACACGAACAGCACACCCGATGATGGCGACGGGCGCGGCCCGCGGCCGGATGCGTGAAACCGGTCTAACAGGGACTGCAAGAACGCCATGGCGCGGTTCCCCGGCTTGTCCGTCTAGTATGCGGCGTAGGATTTCTCTTCGACCAGGGCCGAGCCCAGCAACTCGTTGATCTCGCGTTTGACCCGCGCGCGTTCGTCGTTGGTGCGATAGACCGCGCGCGCCAGTTCGATGAACTTTTCGCCGAAGTCCCTGGCCCGTTCGCAATCGCGAATGTCGTCCTCGATCTCCCACAGCATCTCGTTGATTTTCTTAAGCTCCGCCGTCAGGGCGGCGAGCGCGTCGGTCGGTTCGGTATGGGCGTCTCGGGCGGCGGTCAGCACGTCCCATTCGTGGCGCACGTTGGCCAGTTTGGCGGCGTCTTTGATCCGCTCCAGCTTGATTTCGAGGATGGTGATCTTGTCGATCAGTTCGCCAGGCGCGATCTCGACGGTGATGTTGTTGCTCACGATGGTTCTGCCGGGTCCGGTTGATTCGATCTAAGACGATAAAGGCCGTTCCGGGCCGTTTTTGCAAGCCCCCGCATGGCCGCTGCGGGTCGGGCGATTCGCGCGCTTCGGCTTCGCCGGGCCGACAGGCGGCGGCGGAATCGCGGGGGATCGCCGCCATCGGCGCCAAGCAGAACAACGCATTCGCGTTTTCCGGCCGCCAAACCCGATCCCGGCTTTGACCGGCGGGGGCGTCACGTTAAACTCCGCTGATGCAGCAATATCTCGATCTCTTACGGCACATCCGCGACACCGGCACCTTCCGGGGCGACCGCACCGGCACCGGGACGCAGGCGGTATTCGGCTATCAGATGCGCTTCGATCTCGAAGACGGCTTCCCGCTGCTGACGACCAAGAAGCTGCACCTGAAGTCGATCATTTACGAGCTTCTCTGGTTCCTCAACGGCGACACCAACATCAAGTACCTGAACGATCACGGCGTCTCGATCTGGGACGAGTGGGCCGACGAAACCGGCGAGCTGGGCCCGGTCTACGGGCGCCAGTGGCGGTCCTGGGCGACGCCGGACGGGCGCACGATCGATCAGATCGACTGGGTCTTCCGCGAAATCAAGGAGCGCCCGAACTCGCGCCGCATGGTCGTCAGCGCCTGGAACCCGGCCGATATCGACGACATGGCGCTGCCCCCATGCCACTGCCTGTTCCAGTTCCAGGTCATGGACGGGAGATTGAACTGCCAGCTCTACCAGCGCTCCTGCGACGTGTTTCTGGGGGTGCCGTTCAACATCGCGTCGTACGCCTTGCTGACCATGATGATGGCGCAGGTGACGGGGCTGAAGCCGGGGGTGTTCGTGCACACGCTGGGGGACGCGCACCTGTACGCCAACCACCTCGATCAGGCCGATCTGCAGCTGACCCGCGAACCGCTGCCGCTGCCCCGGATGATCATCAATCCGGACGTCACCGATATCGCCGGCTTCAAATATGAGGATTTCACGCTTGAGGGCTACGAAGCGCACCCGCACATCAAAGCCCCGATTGCGGTTTAAGGTCGCCGTTTAATGGAAATCGTCCTCGTCGTCGCGATGTCTGAAAATCGCGTCATCGGCCGCGACGGCGATCTGCCGTGGAAGATTTCAAACGACCTCAAGCATTTTAAAAAGGTCACCATGGGGCATCCGGTCATCATGGGCCGGAAGACCTGGGACAGCCTGCCGTTCCCGCTGCCGGGGCGCCGCAACATCGTCATCACCCGCAACCCGGATCACGGCATCGACGCCGCCGAGGTGGTCACCACCATCGAAGGCGCGCTGGAGCTTTGCCGCGATGACGACAATGAAAAAGTCATGGTTATCGGCGGCGGCGAGATCTTTTCGGAAATGATCCGCGATGCCGACGTCATCGAACTGACCGAGGTCCACGCGCATGTCGAGGGGGATACCCTGTTCCCGGAAATCGATCCGTACGAATGGGAAGAGAGCTTCCGCGAACGCCACCCGCCGGAAACGGAAGGTGGCCCCGCCTACAGCTTCGTCACGCTGGAGCGGAAGCTTTAGAGCTTCCCGAAGAACCCCTTGATCTCGCGGATCGCGTAATCCGGTTGCTCCCAGTGCACGAAGTGCCCGGCGTCGGGGGCCGGGGCGAAGTCCAGGTCGGTGAAGTATTCCCCTAAACGATCCGCGTATTCAATCAGCATGAAGGGTTCGAACTCGCCCCATCTGATGCAGGTCTTGACCGTGATCGGCACCGGCGCGGGTGCCGTCCCCTCCATGATTTTCAGACGGCGCGGGAACACCGCCGAATACCAGTTGAATCCGCCCTGCAGGTTGCCGGGTTTCGAAAAATTCTCGGTCCACATCTCGACGTCGTCGTCGGTGAAAGCCTTGGGGTCGTGCGCCCAGTCGCGCAGCATGTTGCCGAAATAGATTCGGACGGCGTCGCGGCTGGTCGCCAGTAGCTCCGCCGCCCACGGCTGCTGGTGAAAGCCCTGGTACCAGATGTCGTTCAGATGTTTCGGCGCGCACCAGCGGGGGCCGATCCCCGGATACGGGCAGTTGAAGAAAAACAGCCCGCGCAGCTTTTCGGGTGCTATCTGGCCCAGCGCCTGCGCCACGAACGCGCCGACGTCGTGGCTGACGATGCCGACGTCTTTTAATCCCAGCGCGTCGATCAGGTCGAGGATGTCGTCCACGTGATCTTCGGGCCGGTATTTGTCGAGCGCCGCACCGTCGGGCTTTTCCGTGTCGCCGAACCCCCTGAGGTCGGGGGCGATGACGTCATAGTCCTCGCTTAGCGCCGGGATGACCTTGGACCACGCGAACCAGAACTCGGGCCAGCCGTGCAACAGGATCAGCGCCGGTTTCGACGGATCGCCCTCGCGGACATAATGCATCCGGATGCCGTTCACCCGGACGGTCTGCGAATTCCAGTTGATCCATGTCATTCGATTTTCCTGTTATTTAGTGTAGAATGCACCGGTTCATCAAAATCAGAATATTGGAGGGTTCATCATGCCGAAAGTCTCTATGTCGCAAGATCTCGCTGTCTCCGCCGACCGGCTGTGGGACATGATCGGCCGCTTCAATGCGCTGCCGGACTGGCATCCGGGGGTCGAAAGCTCGGAACTGACCGAGGAGGGGCAGACCCGCAAGCTGAGCCTTGCCGGCGGCGGCACCATCATCGAAAAGCTGGAACACAAGGACGATCATTCCCGGACATACACGTATTCCATCGTCGACAGCCCGCTGCCGGTGAAGAACTACACCGCGACGCTGAAGGTCACCGGCGAGGGCGACAACGCCACCGTTGAATGGTCGAGTGAATTCGAAACCCACGGCGCCAGCGACAACGCCGCGATGAAGGCGATCGAGGACGTCTATCAGACCGGCCTCGACAATTTGAAGAAGATGTTCGGCGGCTGAGCTACGCCGTTAGCCCGAACAGCCTGTCCTGTTCACGCCTGAGACGCTTTAGCGTCGTCTCCGGGGCCGGTTCGAACATGCTTTCCGTCAGCATCTCGCCCTTGGCGACGTCGCGGGCGAGGGTGCGTCCCGCCGCGATGTAATAGGGACACGGCGTCTCGCCGCCCAGCGCCGCGGCCGGGATCAGTTCCGGCTCCAGCCCCTCGACCTCGTGCTTGTGGACGTTTGTGATCGAGAGCACGTCGCCCTTTTTAAAGTCGCGCCCGGCGCGGGCTACGAGGTCGACCACGGGGCGCGGATCGTGCGCACCGGTCGGCAATCCCAGAAGACCGGCGGCGAGGATCGAGATCGGCGCCTCGACGCCTAGAAGGTGCTGCTGGATCGAGAGCATCGCCGCCTTGCCGTTCTTCGCCACCACGTGGCCCTTTTCGGCCAGCAGCTTCCACGTCGTTTCGTCTTCGCAGCGAACCACCACGAACACGCCGCCGGCGAAGCTCGCGCCGTTATCGCGGCGCAGGCAGTTGAAGACGTCGATCCGGCCTTCGCCCGCCATCAGGCCCCGTTCACTCTCGGTCTGGAAAGCGTCGGCGAGTTCGACCGTCCGCAGCAGCGGCGCGTGGAAGTCGGGTCGGTCGGGCATCAGGCCGGTGGCGTTGGCGACGACCCCCATCTCGCAGAAATCGCTGACCACGTGGTCGGGGAAGCCGGCGGCATGGATCACAGCGCGGCGTTTCTCGGCCATGTCGTGCCAATTGTCGATCTCGACTTCCCACAGCGCGCGCAGCGCAGACGCCGCTTTCGTTTGGCCGCACCAGCTCAGCATGTCGTTCTTGTCGAGGATGAAATCGTACTCGCTGGCCTTGCCGGCGGTGAGAATCTCGAGGCCCAGCGTGCGCGCCCAGCTGACCAGCCCGATCAGCAGGCTGGGTTGATCACCCTCGACCTCGGTGTAGACGACGCCCGCGTCTTTCGCCATCCGGTGCAGGATCGGGCCGATCACGACGGCGGTCTCTTTCGACGCCATGACGACGTGGCGCTTGTTTTCGATCGCCCACGCGGCGAGCTCGGCGGCTGCTTCCGGGTGGCCGGTCGCCTCCACCAGAACGTCGAAGTCCGGCACGCCCGGTTTCGTGATGTCGTCGGTCATGAAAAGGTCGTCCGGGCCGAGACCGGCGCCGGCGACGGCTTTCTCCATGCGGGCAATGTCCCTGTCACAGGCGACCGTGATCTCCATGTTCGGCATGGCCCGCGACTGCGCGAGCAGCGTCGCGCCGAAATCGCCGACGCCGACGAGGCCCACCCGCACCACCTTGCCGGCGTGCGCCGCGAAAAGTGCATCGTAATTCATCTGCAACCCCCTCGGACGAAACATGCCTCTCCGGTAGCGAACGGGCAAGGCGGCATTTCCGCGGGTTGCGGCATGCGGCGGCTGGCAGACGCCATACCCGCCATGCGGGAGTACGTATAAACACGAATACATTCCCACATCGGAATATCAGAGAATTGCCCGACGTGCTCACTTACTGATGTTTACGGGGGAAGGATTTGAAGCGCTACGATTTGTCGCAGCTTGTGGTTCTCGTCGCCGAACGGAACTCGTTCCTGCGCCTGACCATTAAAAGCATCCTGCGCACGCTCAGGGTCGGGCAAATCATCGATGCGAGCGAGATCGAGGACGCGTGGCAGTCCTTTCAGACCCAGAACCCGGACGTCGTGATCATCGACTGGGCGCCCGGTTACGAGGGCCTGCAATTGCTGAAGCGTATGCGCCAGGACCCCGAAAGCCGGAATGTCTTCATCCCCGTCATCATCACCACGTCGATGACGGAATACGAAAACGTCGTTACGGCGCGTGACAGCGGCACGACGGATTTTCTGGCGAAACCGTATTCGCCGAAAACGATCTACCAGCATTTGTGCAAGATCATCGATTCCCGAAAGTCGTTCGTCAGGACGCGCGACTTCTTCGGCCCGGACCGGCGGAGTAAGGGAATCGAAACATCGGAGCGCAGGCGCACCACCGACACCCACGTGGCCTGAGCCGCTGGCGCGTCAGCGCCCTACTTGCACGGCAGCTTCGAATAATAGATCAGCACCGAGACGACGTTGTCGTGCAGTTGCGCGCCGACCGGCCCCATCACCGGGTGCAGCCGCGTGGGCTTTTTCGCGGGCTGGATGCCGGGGATATCGGGCATATAGGGCTCGCGCAGTTTCTGGTACTGGTAGAACAGATATCTCAGGTCCTGCCCCGCGAGGTTCGGCACATCGGTATTCTTGGAAATCCCGCGCGCGCCGTGACAGACGGCGCAGGCGTTCGGCTGCACGCTCGGCGGGTCCGGGTTGCCGAGCCGCACGCACGCCTTCGCCGACAGTTTCCTGGCGACGTTCAAACGCTCGCTCGCCGGGAGCTCTTTGGCGACGTGGCCCATGACCATGCTCAAGCGTCTGTAGGGGTCGTCAGTATTCTCGGCGGCGGCTAAGCGTTCGAGTTGCTTGACGATGTATTCGGGATGCTGGCCCGATAAGAACGGCACGCCGGTCGATCCCGACTCGCCGGCCGCGGACAGTTTCGTCGGATGACACTCAAGACATTTCGCCGCGAGGTCGGCCGCACCCGCCGGCCCCGCGAAACCGAAAACGGCGCATATCGCCGCGAATAGAACTGTTCTCGTCATATCTACCCGATGTCGACCCTTAACAAGCTTCATCATGATCGGATGCAGGCAGTCCGACCTTGATCTACGTCAACCGGCCGACAAGCACGCGTTGCTAGATGCTGTCGCCCTTCCTGGGGTTGAAGACCTTGGGCGCCATCGTCGGGGGCAGCTTCTGCGGCGGCAGCGGCGGCGGGATGATCTCGACGTTCAGATCGCCCCATTCGTCCATCGAGCGGCGGTAGAACGGCTCCTTGATGATTATCGTCGAGTTCTTGCGGACCGCGTCGTCGACCGCATCCTCGAGCTTTTCGGCGAGCCGGATGTTCCACGGGATCTCGTAGGCGCGCGGCTCGACCGAACCGGCGAAGCGGAGCCAGAGATAGATCTTGCGCCCTTCGTCGAAGCTGACGCTCAGCACCTGCGCCCGGTCCTGGGTGCGCTTGAACCATTCGAAGCTGGCGGGCTTGGCGCGGCTCAGCATCTCCAGCGACTGCACGTAGGCGATCGGCAGGAACAGCACGGCGACGATCAACGCGCCGACCCGGACCGGCGTCGGCCGCGGCGCCCAGATCGCCAGCGCGGCGAGACCGGCGGCGACGATCGCCGCGGCGGTGAAGATGTAGATCAGTATGTCCATGTCTTCAGTTCCCCATGAATCCCTGGCCGGTGATCAACGGCCGGCGCAACGTCGAAACGCTGCCATCGACCAGATCGCCGGCGTCGGTCAGGCGGAAGCGGAACGCCGTTTCCTCCTGGCCGCGATGGCGCAGTTCGAGATCGGTCGAGAGAATCTGGTGCGCCTCGTCGAACTGCTTGCGCACGCTGACGGTCACCTTGACCGGCACCACCCGGTCCGGCGGCGCGGGCCCGTACATGTGCACGTTTACGATATATTCGCCCGCCGGAATGCCGCGCGAATAGGTGATCTCGAAGTTCTCGTTGGTGACGTCGCCCTCGGTCCCGAGATCGTCGCGGAGCAGGTTGAAGGTCTGCCCGCCCTGGTTCCAGAACCCGACCGGCAGTTCGTTCGGCGCCTGCACCCACAGATCGACGTCGGCGGCGATGTCGGACGGCCAGTGCATCTCGACGATGACGTTGCCGGGTGCCTTCTGGTCCTCGGTGCGTTTCTCTTTCGGGACCACGTGCGGCAGCAGCATGATGACCATGGCGACGAAGCCGATCAGCGCCAGCATGATGACGTCGCGGAAAACCGTTCCCGCGGCGTCGTCGTCAAGCTCGTCGAGACCGTCCACGGGCTTCTCCGAGTTCGACGGTGGCGGTGATCAGGTCGACCGCGCCGGTCACCAGAATGCGGTATGAAATGGTCAGCCATGTATAGAGGATCGCGCCGATCAGCGTGGTGTAGAGCGCCACCGACATGCCGCTGATCAGCGTCGCGACCATGGCGGCGACGTTCTCGGCCTTGCCGGCGCTTTCCGGATCGACGCCCGACAGCGCGATGATGAAGCCGATAACGGTGCCGATCAGGCCCAGAAACACCAGCGCGTTGGCGATGTGCCGGACGATGGCGACCCGGTTGGTGATCTTGAGGCGGAAGCCGTCGGCGAGCATCTGGCGGCTTTCGGGCGTCGCGCCGTCGACATCGCTCAAATACCGTCCGGCCCAGCTTTTCGGGTCGGGGGCGCCGGCCTTGACGCCGTTGAGCTCGGCGCTGTGCCGCCACACCCGGTGCGCGCAGATTGCGAGGCCGTAGAGGAAGACGACGAAGATCAGCGCCGACAGTTCCCAAAGCTGTTCGTTGATGATGCCGTCGAGCCAACCCTGCAGCCACGCCGCGACGAGAAACGCTGCCGCGACGGTATTGATCAGCGCGAAGCGGACGATCAGAAGATAGCGGTGCTGCATGCGCGACGTCCGTCTCAAGCGAAAACCGGCATTAAATCTAGCACCGGGTTCGGGGCCGCGCTAGCGGCTGCGTGCGGGTCGGCCACACGGTTTCGTGAGCGGATTACGCCACCCCCTCACCTGTCCTCTCCCCCAATGGGTTGGGGGAGAGGGACCCTGACGAGACATGCACTTTCTTATCCCTCTCCCCCACATGTGGGGGAGAGGTTAGGTGAGGGGGAGTAACATGTGAGGGAGCAAATCAGATGCGAATCTACCCGAGGCTTTCGGCGAAACCCGAAAGAAACGTCCTGAGCGCGTCGCGGGTTTTGTCGTCGGTGAGGTTGCCGGCGTCGTCGAAGACCTGTCCGGCGCGCGACACCATCAGCCGTCCCTCGAACCAGGGTCTTGTTCCCAACGTGCGCAGCACCGGCAGCCAGTGCGCTTGCGCCAGGTTGGTGCCGAAGCCGCCCGGCGATGCGCCGATGATCGCAACCGGCTTGCCCTTGAAGGACTTGAGGCCGTCGCCGCGCGACATCCAGTCGATGGCGTTCTTGAACACGCCCGGCACGCCGTTGTTGTATTCCGGCGTCACCAGCAAAAGCGCGTCGGCGTCGGCGAGTTGCGACTGAAGCTTTACGACCGCGTCCGGCAATCCATTGGCGGCTTCGTCGTCGCCGTCGTAGAGGGGGACGCCCTTGATCGTGCCGATGGTGATCGACATGCCGTCAGGGGCTTCCTCCGCCGCCGCGCGCAGCAGCCCGGCGTTGAAGGACGCTTTGCGCAGGCTGCCTGCGAGACCGAGAACGTTCGCCATGGGGTGCTCCTCTGACCGTGGGGTGCGTGACGGTCACAGCCTAAACCAGCTTGCGGGCCGGGGAAATATGCGCCGTTTATTTCCCCCTCACCTGTCCTCTCCCGCAATGGGTTGGGGGAGAGGGGCCCTGACGCGGCATCCGTGTTCTCATCCCTCTCCCCCAGGCGTGGGGGAGAGGTTAGGTGAGGGGGGCGCGTCGCGGCGTCGAGCTTTAAGCCAATCGTCATCCCGGGCGCTAGGCATCGCCCGGGCGCGGAACGCGTCCTGATGCTATCCTTGCGACCCGGGACCCATGGATGAGCATGATGCGGTCGTGAAATGGGTCCCGGGTCGCTGACTTTCCCGGCCTCGCCTGGGCTCGGGGGAAAACCGCGTCCGGGATGACGAAATGGTGATTTGGCGGTGAAGCGCTCAAGCCGCCGTCTTGTCCTTCCGCTTCTCGCGCTCCCACGGCGGCACCTTGCCGTACTGCTCGGCGAGGAAGTCGACGAAGGCGCGGACGTTGGGCGACAGGTTGCGGCGGTTCGGATAGATCGCCAGCACGTCGGACGCGTCTTCGGCGTAGTCGGGCAAAACGCGCACCAGTCTGCCGTCCTCGATGGCGTCGTTGGCGAGATACGTCGACAGTTTGGCGATGCCGAGCCCGTCGAGCGCCGCGTGGAACAGCGCATCCGAGCTGTTGGTCTCGAAGTTGCCGGTGATGCGCCGGGCGACGTTGGAATGGCCGTCGTTCATCTGCCAGTTGTTGAACTTCTCGACCGTCGACAGCCGAAGGCAGTTGTGATCGGCGAGGTCTTCGGGCTTTTTCGGCTGGCCGTGGCGTTTGATGTAATCCGGCGCGGCGCAGAAGATGCGCTGGTTCGACGCCAGCTTGCGCGCCACCATCGAGGTGTCCGAGATTTGCTCGGTGAAGCGAATCGCGACATCGATCTGCTCGCCGATCAGGTCGATTTCCCGGTCCGTCAACTCGATGGAGAGCTTGAGATCCGGGTTTTCCGCCAAAAACAGCGGCAGAATCGGCAAAAGCTGGGCTTTGGCGAACGCGGACGTCGCGGAAATCCGGAGCGTGCCCTGCGGATGGTCGAGCCTCGACGCCACCAATGCCTCCGCATCTTCGACGCTCCGGGCGATTTCCCGGCATCTTTCGTGGAATTCCTTGCCGACTTCGGTCAGCGAAACCCGCCGGGTCGAACGGTTCAGGAGCCGGGCGCCCAATCTGTCCTCGAGATTCCCGATCTGCCGGCTGACCGCCGACGGCGTCAGCCCGAGGTCCCGCGCAGCCGCCGAAAAGCCGCCGGTATCGACGACTTTTGCAAATAGAATCATCTGGTTAGCTATATCCATGTCAGTTCCATGTACATGTGCGCCGGACGCAAAAGGGTTATGACCAACAAGGGGATTCCGGCGACTCCTTACCCTCATTATATTGCAATGCAGCAACGATGTTGCAATGCAATATCGCGAACCGATTACAGGAGTATGACAAATGAAACCGATCGTCGGAGAAATCGACTACAAGGAGATCACGCCGGAAGACATGGCGCGCTTCGCCCGCGAGGCCGAGGAAATGCGCGCCAAAGCGATGCGCGATATGTTCTCCGCCCTCTTCCGGGGTATCGGCCATGCGGTGGTGCGCGCCGGTCACGGCTTTCGCAATGCCGCCGCCAACCCGGGCATCCACCCCAGCCCCCGCGCGCACTGAGCCGGCGGCTGAAAAGCCCAGGGACGTAAGCGTTTCCGGAACCGCGACGCCGGTTCCCGCAAAGGTCTATCTCCCCAGGCGCCGTCACTCAACGAAACGCCTCAATCTGGCGCTTCAGGGTGGCGGCGCCCACGGGGCCTTCACGTGGGGCGTGCTCGACCGGTTTCTGGAGCTGGGTGAGCACCGGATCGACGGCATCAGCGGCACCTCCGCCGGCGCCGTCAACGCGGTCTGCGTCGCCGCGGGGCTCATGGAGGCGGGCCGCGACGGGGCGCGCCACAAGCTGGAAAGCGTATGGCGTGCGGTCAACGCATCGCACGGCAGCTATTCGCCGCTCCCCAAACCCCTCGGCGGCAACGGCGGCGCGCCGCCGACCCCGAATCCGACACCGGCGCACGTCTTCATGAGCGCGGTGTCGAAAGTCTTCTCCCCCTACGAATTCAATCCCCTCGAGATCGATCCGCTCCGGGTCATTCTCGAAGACCACATCGACTTCGACGGGCTTCGCCGTCACACACCGTTGAAACTGTTCGTCAACGCGACCGAGGCGAAAACCGGCAAGGGCCGCATCTTCACCGGCGACGAGATCACCATCGACGCCGTGCTGGCGTCGGCGTGCCTGCCGGCCTACCGCCACGCGGTCCGCATCGGCGGGCGCTATTACTGGGACGGCGGTTTCTCCGCCAACCCGCCGATCGTGCCGCTGATCGCGCACTGCGAGGCCGCCGACACCATGATCGTCCGCCTCACGCCCGAAAACGCCGCCGACTTCCCGACGGCGGCGCGCGATATCCAGGGCAACGTCAACAGGATCATGTTCTCGCAGCCGCTCAGGAAAGAGGTGGAACTGATCGAAACCGTGCGCCGCATGGCCAACGGGCATTCGGTGCAGACCGACCCGCTCGCGCGCCGGTTGCTGGGGCACCGCTTCCACATGCTGGACGGCGCGCGCTACACCTCCGAACTGCCCCGCGACAGCCACCTGCATCCGCACTGGGACGTGCTGGCGTATCTGAATAACGCCGGGCGCACCGCGACCACCAACTGGCTCAGACGTCACAAGAAATCGCTCGGCGAGAAATCTACCGTCGATCTGGCGAAGAAATTTCTTTGACTTAGATCAACGTGCCTTCCGGGGACTGTGGTAGGTTCGTATTGCGGTTTCCCGCGTGTCCGGGGCGCCGTTTGTCGTCCCGCCAGTGCGGGTGAGCCGGGAGCCGAAACGCCGCCATGGAAATCGTGAAACCCGCCGCACCGGCCGCTCAGTCGGCCGTCGAAATCGACATCGAGGGATTATCAAAGGCCTTCGGCGAGCATCAGGTGCTGACGGGCGTCGATCTTTGCATCGACCGCGGCGACATCGTCGCCATCGTCGGCGGGTCCGGGTGCGGCAAGACGGTGTTGCTGAACCACATTCTCGGCCAGTTGACGCCGGACACGGGCCGCGTCCGGGTCGCCGATTACAATCGCGCCGGCGCGCCGCTGGTCGATCTTGCCGAGGTCGATACACACGAACTGGACGCCATCCACACGCACTGGGGCGTCGTCTTCCAGCGGAACGCGCTGTTCTCGGGCTCCGTCTATGCCAATTTCGCGCTCTGGCTCAGCGAGGTCAGAAATCTCTCCGACGATGAAATCGAGCCTATTGCGCGAAACGCGCTTGCGGCGGTGTCGCTCCCCGTTGACGACGAGTTCATGGAGAGCGACGTCGACAGCCTTTCCGGCGGCATGGCGAAGCGGCTCGCCATCGCACGTGCGTTATCGATGGAACCGAACGTGATTTTCTACGATGAGCCGACGACGGGCCTCGACCCGACCAGCGCGGCGCAGGTGCAGGACCTGATCTTTGAAACCCACGTCACGGACAATCCCGACCGCCCCAGCCGGACGACGTTGATCATCACCCATGACAAGGATCTGCTCGTCCGGCTCGAACCGCGTGTCGTGATGCTGCACGAAGGGCATGTCCATTTCGACGGTCCGTACGCGGCGTTCGAGGCCGAGACGTCGCCGGTGATCCGGCCCTATTTCGATCTGATGCCGGCGCTGCACCGACGGCAACGCGCGGCGGAGTAACCGCGCCGGGGCGGGCGGCGGTCATCTGGCTGAGAAGACACAATAAGTCGCTCGGCGGGAAATCTAGTCGATCTGGCGAAGAAGTTCTTGTGAGTGATTCTCCTCCTCACCTGTCCTCTCCCCCATTTCATGGGGAAGAGGGACCCTGACGCGGCATCGGCACTCTTCATCCCTCTCCCCCCACGTGTGGGGGAGAGGTTAGGTGAGGGGGCTGATTTCACCGACAGCTGAAATTGGTGCCGGCACGGCAGGACAAATGGCCCTTGCCTCGGAACCCGTGCGCCGTTTGACTGCGGGACACGGAAAGCGGAGGGATCGCCATGCTGGGACTGTTTTTCGAAGTGCAGATCAGGGAAGGGCGCGTCGATCAATATCTCGATCTCGCCGCCTCGCTCCGGCCGAAACTGGATGCGATGGGCGGCTGCCTGTTCATCGACCGCTTCAAGAGCCTGAGCCGCGAAAATCTCATCCTTTCCTATCAGATATGGCAGGACGAGGGCGCGCTGACGGCGTGGCGGGTCGATCCCGTTCATCACAAGGTGCAGGAGACCGGCCGCGACGAGGTTTTCGACGACTACCGGATCCGCGTGTCGCAGGTGCTGCACGAACAGCGGCCGGACGGGTCGGTCTGGAAACCGGAACGGCTTCCATCCTACAACGACCCGGCGCGGCGGGCACCGACCTATGTCGTCGCGTCGGAATCGAAAAATGCGGATCTACCGGTCAAACCGGATTGGAGCGGGGACTCGTTCGCCAGCGTCTATCGCGACGGCGTGTTCGCGCATCTTATCGATGTGCCGGATCTCGATAAGGCTCTCGCATTCGGCGAGAGCCTGTTCGCCGATCCGACCACGGAATATTTCCGGGTTTTTGAGGTCACCCGCGACTACGGCATGTTCGAGCGCGCCGAAGCGCCGCAGTACTATCCGCCGGTCGAGCGGGATTGATCCGCGCCGCGGTCGCGCCGCTATTGCCCGGCGAGGCGCGTCCAGTCGGCCGGGTCCAGTATCCCCAGCACGCGGAAGCCCAATTCGGCGTCCGCATCGGTCTCGATGATCACGGCGCCGCCCTCGCCGGGATAGGCGCCCGTCGCCGCCCGGGACAGATTGCCGTGCGCCGCGATGACCCTGTTGCCGGAATGTGGCGGTTTGACGAGGATTGCGCGGTAGGCACGAACGGCTGCCTCCCGGCCGCCGACGTAGGCTTCCGCGCGCAGGTTGATGATGTCCAGCGTCGTCGTCACGGGGCCCAGATCCAGAAGTTCCGCGGTCTCGCGGGCGCGGCAGTACTCGCTCGACAACACCTCGCCGACCGGGATCGCCAGCGCCTTCATGGCGCGGCCGACGGCCTTCGCCGTTTCCCGTCCGGCGTCGGACAGTTGCCGCATCCGTTCACCGTCGCAGCTTTTCCAGTCGCCGGCTTTGCCGACGTGATCCGACTGCGACCAGTCGGTGGCGGCATGGCGGAAATAAATGGTGTAGCCGCCGCCCTGAAGCGACTGGACGATCCCGGCCTTGGACGGCAGGTCCGCGTGCGGCGCGGCGAGCGGCAGCGTCAGCAGAAAGAAAAAGACGAGAAACCGGATATGCATCGGCATGCTCCTGTCAGACGTCATCTCCACCCAAGACGTTGGGACAGGGGGGCGTTTGGTCAAGAGGCTGCTCTCTCTACCGTCATCCCGGGCGCGGATTTCCCCCGAGCGAAAGCGAGGCCGGGAAAGCCTGCGATCCGTGACCCATTGTCGTTTCACTGGTGCATAGGTCCCGGGTCATACCCCTCGCGTGCAAAGCCTGAGGCTTTGGCTCCGATAATGCCCGGGATGACGAGGGGGGCTCAGAAATGGAAGCAGTCGACCGCGATCCACCATTCGCGCTGGTGCGGTTTCAGGGATCCCAGATAGATCGTGCCGTCCTCCATCGCGCCGCGCGGCGTTTCGACGCCCGGCACCATCCCGACCTGGATGGTGGTGACGCAGATCGCGTTGTTGCGGGTCAGGGCGAAGACGTGGCGGCCGTGCTTGGAGCGCCCCTTGAAGCGCTCGGTCTGGGCGGTTTCCTTCCAGCCGCCTTCGACCAGCGCGCCCTTCACGTAGCGCTGCATGTCCTGCAGCGTGCGGATGCGCTCGTTCTCGATGTGGACGCCGGTGCCGACCGCGACGAGACGGCAGAGCGTGCCCTCGATCTTTTCGTCGTTGTCGGGGAACGCCATTTCGAGCTGACGGAAGCCGGGCGCGATCGGGACGTAGAGTTCGAGCGTCGCGCGCACTTCCTTGCACTCGGCGCCGGGCAGCGCCACCACCGTTTCCGCCGATGCCGCGTTCGCGATGCCTAATAGCAGGCCCGCAAGGATCGCCGCCCGGGCCAGCGCTTTCATCAGGTGCGGGCGGGCGCTCACGTCGATACGCCTTACTGGATGACGATCTTGGGGGCGCGGCTTTCGCCGCCGGTGGCTTTCTCGATCTTTTCCCAGACCTTGTCGGCGATGGCGCAGTAGTTGATGGCGCTCTGGCTGTCGGGCGCGGCGACCGTGATCGGCGTGCCCTTGTCCGACATTTCGCGGATGTCGATCTCGATGGGGACTTCGCCGAGGAAATCGACGCCCATGCGCTCGGCCTCCTTCTTGGCGCCGCCATGGCCGAAAATGTCGTAGCGCTTGCCGTTATCGGGGCACAGGAAGTAGCTCATGTTCTCGACGACGCCGAACACCGGCACGTCGACCTTGCGGAACATGTTGAGGCCCTTGCGCGCGTCCAGCAGCGCGATGTCCTGCGGCGTAGACACGATCACCGCGCCCGTCAAAGGTACGCGCTGCGCCATGGTCAGCTGCGCGTCGCCGGTGCCCGGCGGCATGTCGACCACGAGCACGTCCAGCTCGCCCCAGTTGACGTCGCGCATCATCTGTTCGAGCGCCGACTGCACCATCGGGCCGCGCCAGATCATCGGCGTCTCTTCATCGATCATGAAGCCGATCGACATCACCTTGATGCCGTAGTTCTGCATCGGGTCGAGGGTCTTGCCGTCGGCCGAGTTGGGGCGGCCCGAAATGCCCATCATGCGCGGCATCGAGGGTCCGTAGATATCCGCGTCCAAAAGCCCGACCGAGTGCCCGCCGGCGGCGAGGCCGAGCGCGATGTTGACCGCGGTCGTCGACTTGCCGACGCCGCCCTTGCCGGACGCGACGGCGATGATCGACTTCACGCCCGGTAACAGGTCCGCGCTTTGCTGTTGCGCCGGGCCCGCGGGCTTCGAGGGCTGTTGCGGCTGCGCGGCCTGCCCGGAACCCTGTCCCGAACCCTGAGGCCGCTCGGCGGTCAGCACCACCGTCGCCGACACCACGCCCTTGAGCGCGAAGACCGTGTTTTCGGCTTCTTTCCGGAGCGGTTCCAGCTCCGCGCCCTTGTCGGCGGGGACCCCGATCGCGAAAGCGACGTTGCCGTCCTTGGTCTGCAATCCCTGGATCATCCCGGCGCTGACGATATCCTTGCCGCTGATCGGGTCGGTGACACTCTTGAGGGCTTCGAGAATGTCGTCGTTGGTGACCTCGGACATGGTTGCAAACTCTCCAATTCAAACCGATATCTGTGTTGGTTCCGTTGACTGTATCAGTCGCCGGAATTACCGACTATGTTTGTCACGGCGGCCCGGTTGTCATATAACGCCAACCGCCTGAACGCCCTAACGTTAACTTGAGTTAACGTGACTCAGTTATCGTGCAGGGGCGAAATTACAAGGACCCGCCGGACGCCCGCATATGCATGCAGACCGGACGGGCGAAATGCAAGGGTAGGATGATAAATGGCTTGGAATAAACAAGGCGGCCCCTGGGGCGGCGGAGGCGGCGGTCAGGGCCCATGGGGCAGTGGCGGCCCGGGCAGACCCGGTGGTGGCGGCGGCGGTATGCAGCCCCCCGACCTCGAAGAGACTCTGCGCCGCGCGCAGGAGAAGGTGAAAAGCCTTCTGCCCGGCGGTCCCGGCGGCGCCAAGGGCATCGTTCTCATCCTCATCGCGGTGGTCGCGATCTGGCTCGGCAGCGGGTTCTACCGCGTGCAGCCGGAGCAGCAGGGTGTCGAGCTTCTGTTCGGCCAGTACGTGCAACAGACCCAACCGGGCCTGAACTACTGGATGCCGTCGCCGATCGGCACGGTCTACACCCCCAACGTGACGCGCGTGAACACCATTCAGATCGGTTATCGCGGCGAGGGCGGCGGCAGCCGCGCCCAGCGCGACGTGCCGTCGGAAAGTCTGATGCTGACCGGCGACCAGAACGTCGTCGACATCGATTTCGACATTCAGTGGCAGATCAAGGACGCGGCGCAGTTCCTGTTCAACATCCGCGACCCGGAAGGTACCGTGAAGATCGCCGCCGAAAGCTCGCTGCGCGAGGTTGTCGGTCAGGCGACGCTGGAAAACGTGCTGACATCGGGCCGTCAGAAAGTGGAAGCCGACACACAGGCCCTCCTGCAGAAAATCCTCGATGATTACGGCGCAGGGATCCTGATCACCCAGACCAAGCTGCAGGTCGCCGACCCGCCGCAGGAAGTCATCGACGCGTTCAACGACGTGCAGCGCGCGCGTCAGGACCAGGAACGCCTGGTCAACGAGGCCAACGCCTATAAAAACGACATCGTGCCGCGCGCCAAGGGTGAAGCCGAAAAGCGCCTCGCCGCGGCGAAAGCGTACAAGGAACAGGTGATCAAGGAAGCCGAGGGTGAAGCGGCACGCTTCCTGTCGGTTTACGAAACCTATCAGTCCGCCAAGGACGTGACGACCCGGCGTCTATATCTGGAGCGTATGCAGCAGGTGCTGCGCAGCGCCAACAAGGTGATCATCGACAAGGGCGTCGGTGGCGAGGGCGGACAGGGCGTCGTGCCGTACCTGCCCCTGAACGAACTCCAGAAACGCGGCCAGAGCGGAGGGAACCAGTAATGAAAAAGTCTCTCGCACTTATCGGCATTCTCGTCATCGTCCTGGGTATCGCAGGCTACAGCGCCGCGTTCACGGTTCACCAGACCCAGCAGGCGCTGGTGCTGCAGTTCGGTAACCCGGTCCGGGTCGAACGCGAACCGGGGCTGAAGTTCAAGATCCCGTTCATTCAGAACGTGACCTACTTCGACCGCCGCATTCTCGATCTCGATCCGCAGCCGCAGGAAGTGCTGCTGGCGGATCAGAAGCGCATCAACGTCGACAGTTTCGCACGTTATAAAATCGTCGATCCGCTGGAGTTCCTGAAGGTCGCGCAGACCGACCGCAACTTCCGTCAGGTGTTCGGCTCGCAGCTTAATTCGGCGGTCCGCGCCGAGGTCGCCAAGGTCTCGCTGGCCGAGATGCTGTCGCCGAAGCGCGTCGAGGTGATGGATCAGATCTTCCAGATCCTGAAGACGCAGGCGCCGAATTTCGGGGTCGAACTTGTCGATCTCCGGATCGGCCGGACCGACCTTCCCGATGCGACGCTGCAGTCGGTGTATAACCGGATGCGCTCCGACCGTATCGCCCAGGCCGCCGAAATCCGCGCCCAGGGTGAGGAACAGAAGCTGACCATCCAGGCCGAAGCCGATCGCCAGCGCACGGTGATCCTGGCCGAAGCCAACCGGACGTCGCAGATCCTGCGCGGTGAAGGCGAAGGCGCGAAGAACAAGATCCTCGGCGACGCGTTCGGTCAGGATCCGGAGTTCTTCAACTTCTACCGCTCGATGGAAGCCTACGAAGGCGCGTTCGATGACGGCACCACGATGGTGCTCTCGCCGGACAGCGAATTCTTCCGCTACTTCAACGAGGCGACGCCGAAGCCGAAACAATAGCAAACAGTCTCTGACAGCGATCCAGGATCGATATGACAGAGTTTCTTACCGCCCTCGGTCTCGCCATCGTGATCGAGGGCGTTTGCTATGCGCTGTTCCCGAACGCCATGAAGAAGATGATGCTGAACGTCATCGGCCAGCCGGTCTCGATCCTGCGCGCCTTCGGCCTCGGTGCGGCGGCGGCCGGCGTGATCATCGTCTGGCTGGTGAGGGGGTAACGCCGATTGCGCTGGGGTGACGGTTGGACCGAGAGGTCCCGCCGCGTCACCGCCTCCAACCCCCCCCTGGGGGTTTACATGCCGCCGTTACATGACCACCTCTTGGGTATGAGCCACAAAGGAGGTCGAGGCATGAACACGCAAGCCGAAACCAACCATGCGGCGCCCGGCACGGAAAGAGGCGCCGCCCTCGAAGACATGATGGCCGACCCGTCGGCCCATTTCCAAAGCCCGGACCAGGTTCTCGAGATGTCCAATCTGGCCGATGCCGAAAAGGTCGAGATCCTGCGCGCCTGGGAAGTGGACGCCCGCCAGCTCATGGCGGCGGCCGAGGAAAACATGCTGGGCGGCGAGGACGCCAACCTCGAGAGCGTTCTCAGCGCCCTGAAGAGTCTGGGGCTGGGCCCGATGGTGCAGTCCGGCGGCTCGAAAGTCGGCGGCTGAGCGGCGTCCGGATACGCACGCCACCCATCAGCAGACTTCGGAGGGACGATGACCGATTACGAGAAAAATCCCGCAACCGAAAAGAAACCCGAGGAACTCAAGGCATCCGAGATGCGTCAGGGGACGCGCGGACGCGGCACCTATTACGCGCTTTGTATCGGCACCGTCGTCGCCGTCATCGCGGTCGCATCGGTCGTGCTGACGATGTCCTGACGCGGCGGCCGGGCTATGCCGCGGCGAGCACGCCGGCCTCGCCCTCGGTCGAAAAGCCGCGGCCGTCTTCGGCGGCGTTCAGCCGCTTGATTCCATAAAGTTTGTCGTCGCCGATTCCGCTGGTCAGCGCCTGTGATTCATTCCCCACGGTCGCGACGTCGCGCATCTTCATCTCGTCCATGACGCGGGCGAGGTTCAGTGCTTCGCCCGCGGTTTCGGCGCGCACCACGACCTCGCGCCACATGCGGTGGTCGAGCCAGCGCGGATCGTCGGCTTCGGCAACGGGTTCGATCTTCCATAAATGCATATCGATGTGCTCCTCTGGTGACGTTAAAGGGCGGCCTTCACTGGCCGCGTGCGTTCCCGTGGGCACGTTCACCCCTGATGTGGCGTCCGAGTGCCGGATGATCAATGGGGTGGAAAAGGAAAGACCCTGGGGATGAAGTTCCCGCGGGGCCTTTTTCGTCTTGTTGTCGATGTCCGTGCTTAGTCGAACATGTCCGGCTGCGTGGCGGCGATGTGGCTGTAGATCGTCTGGAAGTGCAGCCAGCCGATATAGTCGCTGCCCACGTGTTCGCGGCTGTACTTCGCGGTCTCGTCCGACAGCAGTTGCGGCTTGATGCCGGTCGCTTCGACCATCAGCTGCTGATGGCAGGCGCGCTCCAGCGCGATGAACCAGAACGCGGCGTCGTCGATGCTGTGCTGGCTGGCGGTCAGCAGGCCGTGGTTCTGGTGCAGGATGCCACGGTTGCGGCCGATCTGCTTGGCGACCGAAAGGCCGCTTTCCTCCTCGACCGCGACCGCACCCGCCGACGCGCCGATCACGGCGTGGCTGTTGTAGAACGCGGCGGCGTCCTGGCTGATCATGTCGAGCGGACGGCCGGTCGCGCACCACGCTGTCCCATAGGTCGTGTGCGCGTGGCACATCGCCATCACTTCCGGATACTCTTCGTGCACGGCGGCGTGCAGCACGAACCCGGCGCGGTTGATCGCGTAATCGCCCTCGACGACGCGGCCCTTGTGGTCGGCGAGGATGAGGTTCGACACCTTCACCTGCGAAAAGTGCACGCACATCGGGTTGGTCCAGTAAAGCTCCGGACGTTCCGGGTCGCGCACGGTCAGGTGACCGGCGAAGCCGTAGTCGAAACCGTGCTGGTCGAAAGCGCGGCAGGCCGCGACCAGGTGCTGTTTGCGATACGCGCGCTCTTCCTCGAAGGTCTCGAACTCGGGAATCTCCGGAAAGATCAGGCCTTCCTGCTCCGGCTGGTAGAGGGAAATGCGCTCGCGCTTTTGGCCGCCCGAACTCTTGCCGGTCATGACCGGGCCGTTGGAGATGTCGTCTAACATGGTGTTCCTCATAAGCCTGTTGCCGGCGGCGCACGCAAGGGCCTCCCGGCGATGAAATGTTTCCGAACCGCTGTTTTAACTGGTTCGACCTCGCCATGGTCGTTGAAAGTGCGATTTTTGACAAACGACGTTTTTTCAATAATAGATGAATGAGATTCATGTAGGAGCGGGATGCAGCACACACCGAGCATGCATGCGCTGAGGGCGTTCGAGGCGGCGGCGCGTCTCGGCAGCTTCGCCCGTGCAGCGGAGGAGCTGCACCTGACGCCGTCGGCGATCAGCCACCAGGTGCGCGCGCTGGAAGAGCATTTCGGCCGCGCCATGTTCGTGCGCACCAACCGGACGGTGATCCTGACGCCGGAAGGCGAGCGGCTGCTGGCCGTGCTGTCGCCGGCGTTCGAGAAGATCGAGGCGGTCTGCGCCGAACTCAGCCCGCCGACGCAAAAGCAGGATCTGTCCGTCCACTGCACGCCGAGCTTCGCCGCCAAATGGCTGTCGCCGCGACTGCCGGCGTTCATGAATGAACATCCGAACATCAACATCCGGATTTCGTCGAGTGCCGACCGGCTCGATCTCGCGCGCGAGGACGAGATCGACGTGCTGATCGCGTATGGGAATATCCGCCGAAGCGCGGGCGTGACGACCCATGTGCTCGGAACCGAGGAAATCGCCGCCCTCTGTTCCCCCGAGTTCGCGGCCCTGCACCGGGATATCGAAGAGAAGGATTTCGAAAGTCTGGTGCGGCTCGAATCCACCTTCAGCCCGGTGCGCTGGGCGGACTGGTTCCGGGAAAACGGGCTGAACGTCGCCGCGCATCAGACCGGACCGGCGTTCGACCGCGGCTCGATGGTGATCGCCGCCGCGGCGCAGGGCCTGGGTCTGGCGCTGGAGACGGTGCGCTTCGCGCAGGCGGAACTCAACGCCGGCAGTCTGGTGCGCTTCGGCGACGGGCGCTTCCGCAGCATCGAACGCGACCTGCACTTTCTCTGTTGCCGGGCGCGCGACGCGACCACGCCGAAGGTGCGCCGCTTCTGCGACTGGATCATCGCCGAAAGCGGGGTGTGATCTTTTTCTGAACCAGGACCCCCTCACCTAACCTCTCCCCCCAGTCGGGGGGAGAGGGATCTAAGGGGGCGTTGCGTCAGGGTCCCTCTCCACCACGCACGTGGGGGAGAGGACAGGTGAGGGGGGGAAGGCGTGTCATTCCGGCGGAGGCCGGAATCCGGCATGCAGGTAGTTCTGGACCCCGGCCTGCGCCCGGGTGACGACTTGGAAGCGTTTTTCGGTCAGGCACTTTACACGGCCACGATGCCGACACATTTCTACCGTAACTGGACGACGCGCACGTCACCGTGCACATTAATAAGACGAATTTTAAGCAGAGGTATTCCGAACGATGAATCAAGCCCGCGCCCGCGCCCGCCGGCAGGCGATTGCCAAAGCCGAGCAGCAGTCCGTCGCCGCGATCTGGATGATCCGTGTTCTCGCCGTCCTCGCCGCCATGGCGATCGCCCTTCAGGCCACGGGCGCGTTCGCCCGCTCCGCGCCGGAGAGTTTCTCGGGCCTCGCCAAGAAGCTGCTGCCGACGGTCGTCAACATCTCGACCACCCAGACGGTCGATGGGCGCCCCGGTCTGGATATCCCTCAACTGCCGCCGGGCTCGCCGTTCGAGGACTTCTTCAAGGACTTCTTCGAGCGTAACCAGCCGCAGCAGCGCTCGCGCAAGGCGACCTCGCTGGGCTCCGGCTTCATCGTCGATCCCAAGGGCTTCATCGTTACCAACAACCACGTCATCCAGGACGCCGACGAGATTTCGGTGATTCTCCACGACGATACGCGCCTCAAGGCCGAACTGGTCGGGCGCGACCCGAAAACCGACATCGCGGTGCTGAAAGTCAAATACGACGGCGACCTGCCGGTCGCGGACCTGGGCGATTCCGACAAGATCGACGTCGGCGACTGGGTGATCGCCATCGGCAACCCGTTCGGCCTGGGGGGCACGGTGACGGCCGGTATCATCTCGGCGCGCGGCCGCGACATCAATTCCGGTCCCTACGACGACTATCTGCAGACCGACGCCTCGATCAACCGCGGCAACTCGGGCGGACCGATGTTCAACATGGACGGGCAGGTGATCGGCATTAACACCGCGATCTTCTCGCCGACCGGCGGCAGTGTCGGCATCGGCTTCGCCGTTCCCACCTCGACCGCGAGCCCGGTGATCCGCCAGTTGATCAAGAACGGCGAAGTCAGGCGCGGCTGGCTCGGCGTGCACATCCAGTCGGTGACGCCCGAGATCGCCGAGAGCCTCGGCCTGAAAGAGGCGCGCGGCGCCATGGTCGCGAGCGTGGTCGAGGACGGCCCCGCCGCCAATTCCGATATCAAGGCCGGTGACGTGATCCTCGAGTTCGGCGGCGTGAATGTACCCGAGATGCGCCGACTGCCGCGCATCGTCGCCGACGTCGAGCCGGACACCACCGTAGATGTGACGGTCTGGCGCGAGGGCGAGGAAAAGACCGTCAAGGTGACGGTCGGCACACTCAAGGAAGCGCCGACGGAGGTCGCGTCCACGTCCCCGCAGGACACCGGCGGCGAACATTCGGTCGACGGGCTGGGGCTGAAGGTCGCGGCGCTCGATCCGAGCATGCGTGAGCGCTTCAAGCTCGACGACAAGGCGAGGGGCGTCGTGGTGACCGAGGTCGACGCCACCGGCCCCGCCGCCGAGAAGGGTCTGCAGCCGGGCGATCGCATCATCCAGGTGAGCCAGTCCGACGTTTCCGATCCGGAAGACGTCAGCCGCAAGGTCGACGAAGCCAAGGCGCAGGGACGCAAGTCGGTGCTCTTGCGCGTCGAGAGCCAGCAGGGGCTGCGCTTCGTCGCGATCCGTATCGACAAGGGCTGACGGCGCCGCTCACCCTCCCGAGCGAGGGCGGTGGTTGGGCCGGATCCCTCTTCCCCACGCACGTGGGGAAGAGGTGTTAGCTGCGGCCTCTCGTCGAGAGTCCCTCTCCGCCACGCACGTGGGGGAGAGGACAGGTGAGGGGGCAAATCTGCCTGCGAGAGCGCCGCCTCATCCGATATTCGCTTACCCCCTCGCCCAGCCTCTCCCCCTGAAGGGGGAGAGGGGTTAGCTGCGGCCTCTCGTCGAGAGTCCCTCTCCGCCACGCACGTGGGGGAGAGGTGTTAGCTGCGGCCTCTCGTCGAGAGTCCCTCTCCGCCACGCACGTGGGGGAGAGGACAGGTGAGGGGGCAAATCTGCCTGCGAGAGCGCCGCCTCATCCGATATTCGCTTACCCCCTCACCCAGCCTCTCCCCCTGAAGGGGGAGAGGGATTACGAGCGCACGAAGTCTTCGACCCGATACCCCTGCACATACAAGAGCCCCGTGAGATCGGCGTGATCGAGCCGGGCCGGCGCTTCGGCGCAGACTGACGGTTTGCCCCGGTAGGCGACGCCGAGGCCGGCGGCCTTCAGCATCGGCAGGTCGTTGGCGCCGTCGCCGACCGACAGCGTGTCTGCGAGCGACAAGCCGTGTTCGCTGGCGCGCCCGATGAGGGTTTCCAGCTTCACGTCCTTATCCAGGATCGGCTCGACGACCGCGCCGGTAAGCTTCTCGTTCTCGATCATGAAGTCGTTCGACAGATCTTCGTGAAAGCCGCAACGTTCGCGGACGCGCGACGTGAAGTACTTGAACCCGCCCGACACCAGAACGCAGTGCGCGCCGTTTTTCGCCATGGTGCGGACCAGGGTTTCGGCGCCCGCCGACAGTTCGACCGCGGCGTACGCGCTCGCCAGCGCGTCCGTCGACAATCCCTTAAGCCGCCCGACGCGTTCTCTCAACGCTTCCTTGAAATCCAGTTCGCCGTTCATGGCGCGCGCCGTGATGGCCGCGATCTCGTCCTTGATGCCGACGTGCGCGGCGAGATCGTCCAGCGTCTCGGTGGTGACGATGGTGCTGTCCATGTCGGCGAGCAGAAGCGATTTTCTTCTGGTCGACGTTTCCTGCGCGATGACGTCGACGGGCGCGGCCGCGATCACGCCGCGGGCGGCGGCCTCGGCCTGGTCGTCGGCGATCATCTCGAACCCGATGTCGGCGGCGATCCCGTCGCACAACCAGACCGGATGACCGGTTTCCGCACCGAGGGTGTTGAGGGCGGCGCGAACTTCGCCAACAATGCCGGCCGAGAGCGGGGCCGCCTCGGGTGCGATCAAGGTCAGGACGGATTGCATGAGGGGCTCCGGTGGGATTTGTTTTGATCGGGGGCACAAATTGGACGATTTATCGCCGGTTGTCATCATCGCCGGGCCGACCGCGAGCGGAAAAACCGAATTGGCGCAAAAAGCGGCTGAATTGGTTAACGGCGAGGTGGTCAACGCGGACTCCATGCAGGTTTATGCAGATTTATGCATCCTCACCGCGCGCCCGACGGCGGCGGAAATGGGAAGTGTGCCGCACCATCTGTTCGGATGCCTGCCCGCATCCGAGCGTTGCTCGGCCGGAAAGTGGCTGGAGATGGCGTCCGGAGTGATGGCCGATATCCATCAACGCGGCCGTGTGCCGGTGATCGCCGGCGGCACCGGTTTGTATCTCAAGGCGTTGACCGATGGGTTGGCGGAAGTCCCTGAAATCAATAGTGAAATCGTCGAGGGCGTGAGCGCGCACTTTGATGAAATCGGCGGCGAAAAGTTCCTCGCCGAACTCCGCGCCGTCGATCCGGACGCCGCCGACCGGCTGCCGCCGACCGATCGCCAGCGCCTGATCCGCGCCGCCGCGGTCTTCGCGGGAACCGGCCGGACGCTCTCCGACTGGCAAGCCGAACAGCCCGACAAACCGGGCTATCCCGCTGATTATCTTACGGTTTTGTTGATGCCGCCGCGCCAGGAAATGTATGCCGCGATCGACGCGCGCTTCGATCGGATGATGGAATTGGGCGCCCTCGACGAAGCCCGGAAATTCAAGGCGTTGGGCCTCGCGCCCGACCTCCCGGCGATGCGCGCGGTCGGCGTTTCCGAGCTGCTCAAACATCTTGATGGCGAGATGGATCTGGAGACCGCGGTCTCCAAGGCGAAAACGGCCTCACGCCAGCTCGCCAAACGGCAGATCACGTGGTTCAGGCGTCAGATTCGTACGGATTTAGTTGTCGATGAGAAATTTTCGGAAAGAGATAACGAAAAAATCTTTGCATTTATTCGCAAGTTTTTGTTGACCACCCGCGCATGACGATCTAGGTTGCCGCCGCTCCCGCTGGGCAGGAGCTCTATGACACGGTTTTGGACGGTCGGGGGCCGCGGTTGCCGACCGTCAATTATTGTTTGCTGTATCGCACAAGGAACGGACTGATGAGTACGACGAAAATATCTGGCGCTGAGATCATCCTGAAGGCACTGGCCGATCAGGGCGTCGAAGTCGTATTCGGTTATCCGGGCGGTGCCGTCCTGCCGATCTACGATGCGATCTTCAATCAGAATCAGATCCGCCACGTTCTCGTCCGCCAGGAAGGCGGCGCGGTGCATGCGGCGGAGGGTTATGCGCGTTCGACCGGCAAGGTCGGCGTGGTCCTCGTGACGTCGGGCCCGGGTGCGACCAACGCGGTGACCGGCCTGACCGACGCGCTGATGGACAGTATTCCGATCGTCTGCCTGACCGGCCAGGTGCCGACGCATCTGATCGGCAACGACGCGTTCCAGGAATGCGACACGACCGGCATCACGCGCCCCTGCACCAAGCACAACTATCTCGTGAAGGACGTGAAGGACCTCTCCAAGGTCATGCACGAGGCGTTCCACGTGGCGCGCTCCGGGCGTCCCGGCCCGGTCGTCATCGACCTGCCGAAAGACGTCTGCATGGCGCTCGAGAACTACACCCCCAAGGAAGAGATCGAGCTCAAGAAATACCAGCCGCGCCTGAAACCGGATGCGGATCGAATCGTGGAAGCGGTCGAACTGATCGCCGGCGCCAAGAAGCCGGTGTTCTACTGCGGCGGCGGCGTCATCAACTCCGGCCCCGAAGCCTCGAAGCTGCTGACTGAGTTCGTCCGGGAAACCGGCTATCCGTGCACGCTGACGCTGATGGGGCTTGGCGCCTATCCGGCCTCCGACAAGCAGTTCCTCGGCATGCTTGGGATGCACGGGACCTACGAAGCCAACATGACCATGCACGGTTGCGACGTGATGGTGTGCGTCGGCGCGCGCTTCGACGACCGGATCACCGGGCGCCTGGATGCGTTCGCGCCCGGCGCCAAGAAGATCCACATCGACATCGACCCGTCGTCCATCAACAAGAACGTCAAGGTCGACATTCCGATCGTCGGCGACGTGGCGCACGTGCTGAAAGACCTGATGAAGGTCTGGAAGGACAAGAAGTGCAAGCCGGACGCCAAAGCACTCGACAAATGGTGGGCGCAGATCGCCGATTGGCGGGCCGTCGACAGCCTCAAGTTCGATCAGTCCGGCGACATCATCAAGCCGCAGTACGTCCTGCAGCGCCTGGGCGAGATGATCAAGGGCAAGGACGCCTATATCACCACGGAAGTGGGCCAGCACCAGATGTGGGCGGCCCAATACCTCGGCTTCGAGGAGCCGAACCGCTGGATGACGTCGGGCGGTCTCGGCACCATGGGCTACGGCCTGCCGGCCGCCATGGGCGTGCAGATCGCGCACCCGGATAGCCTCGTCGTCGATATTTCGGGCGAGGCGTCGTTCCTCATGAACATGCAGGAACTGTCGACGATCTCGCAGTACCGGCTGCCGGTGAAGTGCCTGATCCTCAACAACTTTTACATGGGCATGGTGCGCCAGTGGCAGGAACTGCTGCACGGCGGGCGTTATTCGGAAAGCTATATGGAAAGCCTGCCCGACTTCGTGAAACTGGCCGACACCTTCAACATGGTCGGGCTCCGCACCACCAAACCGGGCGAGGTCGACGACGTCCTGAAAGAGATGATCGAGACCGACCGTCCGGTCATCGCCGACATTCAGGTCGATCCCGCGGAAAACTGCTTCCCGATGATCCCGTCGGGCGCGGCGCACAACGAAATGCTTCTGGGCCCCGACGACAAGGCCGAAAAGCCGGTGTCGGAAGAGGGCATGGTCCTCGTCTGAGCGGACGGCGGCCAACTCTCTCAATCAAGGAACAGAAGCATGACAATCGACCAGCAGATCAACTTCCACACCATCTCGGTTCTCGTGGACAACGAACCCGGCGTGCTCGCGCGCGTGATCGGGCTGTTCTCCGGGCGCGGCTACAACATCGAAAGCCTGACCGTCGCCGAAACCGACATCGAAAAGGCCATCTCGCGAATCACCATCGTGACCTCGGGGACCGAGATGATCATCGAGCAGATCAAGGCGCAGCTTGGCCGCCTGGTGCCGGTCCACAAGGTCTCCGACCTGACGCTGGACGGCCCGCACGTCGAACGCGAACTGGCGCTGGTTAAAGTGGTCGGCACCGGTGAGAAGCGGGTCGAAAGCCTGCGCATCGCCGACATCTTCCGCGCCCGCGCCGTCGACAGCACGAACGACAGCTTCGTCTTCGAAATCGTCGGCGATACCGGCAAGCTGAACGCCTTCATCGACCTGATGCGCCCGTTGGGCCTTGCCGACATTTCCCGGACCGGCGTCGCCGCCATTGCCCGGGGGACGGAGGGGCTGTAAAACCCCACCAACCGAATTCGAAGACAACCCGATTTATTAAGAACCACCCAGATCTCAGGGGAGAGAAAAATGCGAGTTTATTACGACCGTGATGCGGACGTTAACCTGATCAAAGGCAAGAAGGTCGCCGTTATCGGCTACGGCAGCCAGGGCCACGCCCACGCCCTCAACCTCCGCGACAGCGGCGTCGGCGAAGTCGCCATCGGTCTCCGCGAAGGTTCCGGCAGCGCCAAGAAGGCCGAAGCCGAGGGCCTCAAGGTCATGAGCCCGGCGGACGCCGCCAAGTGGGCCGATGTCGTCATGGTGCTGACGCCGGACGAAGGCCAGGCCGCGCTTTACCGCGACCACCTGAAGGACAACCTGCAGGAAGGCGCCGCGCTGGCGTTCGCGCATGGCCTCAACGTGCACTTCCAGCTGATCGAGCCGCGCCCCGACCTCGACGTCTTCATGATCGCGCCCAAGGGCCCGGGCCACACGGTCCGTTCCGAATACGTCCGCGGCGCCGGCGTCCCCTGCCTCGTCGCCGTGCACCAGGACGGCACCGGCAACGCGCTTGAAGTTGCGCTGTCGTACGCCTCCGGGATCGGCGGCGGCCGCTCCGGCATCATCGAAACCACCTTCCGCGAAGAGTGCGAAACCGACCTGTTCGGTGAGCAGGCGGTGCTTTGCGGCGGTCTTTCGCACCTCATCATGGCGGGGTACGAAACCCTCGTCGAAGCCGGCTACGCGCCGGAAATGGCATACTTCGAGTGCTGCCACGAGGTGAAGCTGATCGTCGACCTGATCTACGAGGGCGGCATCGCCAACATGCGTTACTCGGTCTCCAACACCGCGGAGTACGGCGACTACGTCTCCGGCCCGCGCGTCATCACGGATGAGACCAAGCAGCGCATGAAGGATATCCTGACGGACATCCAGACAGGCCGCTTCGTGAAGGACTTCATGACCGAGAACATGTCCGGCCAGGCCAGTTTCAAGGCGTCGCGCCGCCTCGCCGCCGAGCACGGCGTCGAAGTGGTCGGCGAAAAGCTCCGCGCCATGATGCCGTGGATCGCCGAAAACCAACTCGTCGACAAGACCAAGAACTGACGCCTCTGGCGTCATCCCCGCTTGCCCCGGACCTGATCCGGGGCGCAGGCCGGGTTCCAGCGAATACCAAAACGGCCCCGGGCAACCGGGGCCGTTTTTCTATGCCGCCGTCCCCTCATCCTGTCCTTCTCCCGCCGAGAGAAGGAACCCTGCAGCGATCTCCCTCTCCCTCGGGAGAGGGTGGCGCGCCTGCGCGCCGGGTGAGGGGGCTGAAATAGCAAAATCGCGCCTTTTTCCTTGCGTTTTCGGGCGTTAAGCTTATGGAAACGCAATCATGACACTGTCCGCGTGTGGAACTGTCCCGCTTTCGGACAATTGAGAGGTGCGCCATGGCTTCAAACATGGATAAAGACCGCGTCGTCATCTTCGACACCACGCTGCGCGACGGCGAACAGTCGCCCGGCTGTTCGATGAATCTAGAGGAAAAGCTCCGCATCGCGGAAGTGCTCGCGGGCATGGGCGTCGATGTGATCGAGGCCGGGTTCCCGATCGCGTCCGAGGGGGATTTCGAAGCCGTCAACGAGATCGCCAAATCCGTCAAGGGGCCTGCAATCTGCGGCCTGTCGCGCGCCACCAAGGGCGATATCGACCGCGCCGCCGAAGCCCTGAAACCGGCCGAGCGCAAGCGCATCCACACCTTTATCTCGACCTCGCCGCTGCACATGAAATTCAAGCTGCAGATGGACCCGGACGACGTTCATCAGGCCGTCATCGACAGCGTCAGCCATGCGCGGTCGCACACCGACGACGTCGAGTGGTCGCCCGAGGACGGGTCGCGCACCGAGCACGATTTCCTGTGCCGCTGCGTCGAAAGCGCCATCGATGCCGGCGCCGGCACCATCAACATCCCCGATACCGTCGGTTACGCGGTCCCCGATGAGTTCGGCGCGTTGATCGAGATGCTGATGAACCGCGTCCCCAACATCGACAAGGCGATCATTTCCGTCCATTGCCACAATGACTTAGGCCTTGCCGTCGCGAACTCGCTGGCGGCCGTGAAGGCCGGTGCGCGGCAGGTCGAATGCACCATCAACGGCATCGGCGAGCGTGCCGGCAACGCCTCGATGGAGGAAATCGTCATGGCGCTCCGCACCCGCGCTGATGTCATGCCCTATACGACCAACATCGTCACCGAACACATCATGAAGGCGTCGCGCCTGCTGTCGTCGATCACCGGTTTCCAGGTGCAACCGAATAAAGCCATCGTCGGCGCCAACGCCTTCGCCCACGAGAGCGGCATCCACCAGGATGGCGTTTTGAAGAACGCCGCGACGTACGAGATCATGACCCCGGAATCGGTCGGTCTGACCAAGTCCAACATCGTGCTCGGCAAGCATTCCGGCCGCCACGCGTTCAAGGAGAAAGTCCGCGATCTCGGCTACGATCTGGGCGACAACGCGCTCCAGTCCGCGTTCAAGCGCTTCAAGGATCTGGCGGACCTGAAAAAGGACGTCTTCGACGAAGACATCATCGCGCTGATCGACGATCAAGGCACGGGCGCCGAGGAGGCGCTTTCTCTGGTGTCGCTGGAGGTCAACTGCGGCACGGTCCACACGCCCCCCAAGGCGGCGATGACGATGCGGATCATGGGCCAGGAGAAATCCTGCAACGCCACCGGCGACGGCCCGGTGGACGCGGCTTTCAACTGCATCAAGACGCTGTTCCCGCACAACGCGCGCCTGCAGCTCTACCAGGTCCATGCTGTGACCGAGGGCACAGACGCACAGGCGGAAGTGTCGGTACGTCTTGAAGAGGACGGCCGCACCGTCAACGGTATGGCCGCCGACACGGACACCCTGGTCGCAAGCTGCCGCGCCTACATCATGGCATTGAACAAACTATTGGTAAAAAGACAAAAAACCGCCCCGGAAGCGCTTTCGGCCTAGTAATGAAGCGCGCCGTTTCCTATAAACGCGAGGGTGTCGGATTCGATGAACTTTAAGGCTGTATTGGATATTTGAGCCTATGCTTTCGAGACTTTTCGGATTTCTCTCCGCCGATATGGCAATCGACCTCGGAACGGCCAACACGCTTGTTTACGTGAAGGGCCGGGGGATCGTGCTGAACGAACCGTCCGTCGTCGCCATTGCCGAGGTCAAGGGTAAGAAACAGGTGCTTGCCGTCGGCGAGGAGGCCAAACAGATGCTCGGCCGTACGCCAGGCAACATCCGCGCCATCCGGCCGCTCCGCGACGGGGTCATCGCCGACTTCGAAGTCGCCGAGGAGATGATCAAGTACTTCATCCGCAAGGTGCACAACCGCCGCACCTTTGCGAGCCCGCTGGTCGTGGTCTGCGTGCCGTCCGGCTCGACCGCCGTCGAACGCCGCGCCATTCAGGAATCCGCCGAAAGCGCGGGCGCCCGGAAAGTCTACCTGATCGAAGAACCGATGGCCGCCGCCATCGGCGCCGGCCTGCCGGTGACCGAGCCCACGGGCTCGATGGTCGTCGACATCGGCGGTGGCACGACCGAGGTCGCGGTGTTGTCGCTCGGCGGCATCGTCTATTCGCGCTCGGTCCGCGTCGGCGGCGACAAGATGGACGAAGCCATCATCGCCTATATCCGCCGCAACCATAACCTGCTGGTCGGCGAAGGATCGGCGGCGCGCATCAAGGAAGAAATCGGCTCCGCCTGCCCACCCGATGACGGCGATGGTCGCACCATGGAAATCAAGGGTCGCGACCTGATGAACGGGGTCCCCAAAGAGCTGGTAATCTCCGAACGTCAGATTGCGGAGAGCCTGGCGGAACCCGTCGGCGCCATTATCGAGGCGGTCAAGGTCGCGCTCGAACACACGGCGCCGGAACTGGCGGCGGATATCGTCGACAAGGGGATCGTTTTAACCGGCGGCGGTGCGCTGCTCGGCAACATCGATTTCGTTTTAAGGCATTCCACGGGGCTGCCGGTGTCGATCGCCGACGACCCGCTGAGCTGCGTGGTCCTGGGAACCGGCCGCGCGCTCGAGGAAATGAAACGTCTGAAGGACGTGCTGACCACCATGTACTGATCCCGGCGGGGATTGCCGGCAGGCCGTCATGCAGTGGTCAGGTTAAGGTATTTTACTGTGGCCGGATGACCTTCGCGGTTCGGCCGCGATACCTGGGCATCAACGCGAAGACTGGGTGATTCGGTTTGAACGACCGCGAACGTTCCATCAGCCGCATCGCCGCGCCGGTCAGAACGTTTGCGCAGCGGTTTGCGTATATCGGCCTGATCGTGACAGCGGCAGCGCTTATGCTCGTCGGAAAAATGGAGCCGGCGGCATTCGAACGCGCGCGCGCGCAGGTCACCGACGCGGTCGCGCCGATCCTGGATGCGGTGTCGCGCCCTCTCGACGTGGCGCACGACATGATTGGCGAGGGCAAGACCTTGCTGGCGCTCCGCGAAGAGAACGCCCGGCTGCGCGCCGGTCAGGACCGGCTTTTGCAGTGGCAGGCCATCGCCCGCAAGCTGGAAACCGAGAACAAGGCGCTGCGAGAACTTCTGAATTTCGTGCCGGCCCCCGGCACCAAGCATATCTCGGCCCGCGTTATCGGCGATTCCGGGGGCGCGTTCGCGCGGACCATGATCCTGAATGCGGGCTCGCGCGACGGGGTGCGCAAGGGGCAGGCGGTGATCACCGGCGCAGGACTGGTCGGGCGCGTGCAGGAAGTGGGGCTTCGGTCCTCGCGCCTTCTCCTGCTGGCGGACCTGAACTCGCGCATTCCGGTCGTCATCGAAAGCTCGCGCGTGCGCGGCGTGGTCGCCGGCACCAACGGCGAGACGCTGCGCCTGGTGCATCTGCCGCCCGACGTGGTGGCGGCGCCGGGTGACAGGATCGTCACGTCAGGGCACGGTGGCGCGCTGCCGCCCGGGCTGCCGGTGGGTGTGGTCAGCGTCGTCGGCGAGACCGGGATCGAGGTCGAGCCGTTCGTCGACCCGGCGCGGCTCGAAGTCGTGCAGGCGCTGGATTACGGTCTCGACGGCATTATCGAGTTCAAGTCCGGCCGGGCCGAAAAGTCGAGGTAGGCGGGGGCGATGAAACCTTCATTCTGGCACCGCGTAGACAAGTTCGCCCGGGACCTGACGCCGTTCGCACTGACCTTCGTATTGCTGGTCGTGGGCGCGATCCCGTTCCACATACCGGGCTTTGCGCAGGTAGCGCCGCTGCTGCCGATGATCGGTATCTATTTCTGGGCCGTTTACCGCCCCGACCTGATGCCGTCGGCGGCAGTGTTCCTGATCGGAATTCTGCATGATTTCCTGTCCGGCTTGCCGGTCGGGATCAGCGCACTGATTTTCCTGATGGTGCAGGGCGCGGCGCTGGCGCAGCGGTCGTTTTTTTTCGGCAAGTCGTTCGTCATCGTCTGGATCGGCTTCGTGTTCGTCGCCGCGGGGGCGCTGGCGGGGGAATGGATCCTGCTCTCAATCATTGCGGGCGAGTTCATTCATGCGCGCACCGCGCTCTATCAATTCGGCCTCACGGTGGCGATCTTCCCGGTGCTGTCGTGGATGTTCACGCGCTGGCAACAGGCGTTCCTGCAGGTGGAATAGGGCATGAACAGAGATCCCGACCGCCAGAAGATATTTACGCGCCGCGCCGCCATGCTGGCCGGCGGCAAGGCCGTGCTGCTGACCGCACTTGCCGGCCGTCTTTATTACCTTCAAGTGGTCGAGGCCGACCGTTACGCCACGCTCGCCGATGAAAACCGGATCAACCTGCGCCTGTTGGCGCCGCCCCGGGGCCGCATCATCGACCGCTTCGGCCGGCCGCTGGCCGAGAACCAGCAGAACTACCGCCTGCAACTCGTCCCCGAAGACGTGAAGGGCAGCGAGATCGAGGAAGTGCTGACCCACGTCCAGAAGATCGTGACGCTGACCGAAAGCGACCGCCGCCGCATCGTCCGCGAGGTGCGGCGCAATCGCGCTTTCGTGCCGGTGACGCTGAAAGAGAACCTGAGCTGGTCGGAAGTGGCGCGGATCGAGATCAACGCTCCCGATCTGCCGGGACTGATGATCGATGTCGGCCGCAGCCGCCGCTATCCCTACGGGCCCGAAGCGGCGCATGTGCTGGGCTACGTCGCGGCGGTTTCCGAGAAGGACCTCGACGAGGATCCGCTTCTGAAACTGCCCGGTTTTCGTGTCGGCCGTGCCGGGATTGAGAAGGTGCACGATCTTGAACTGCGCGGCACCGGCGGCAGTTCGGAAGTCGAGGTCAACGCCTTCGGGCGAATGATCCGCGAACTCAGCCGCCGCGAAGGCCAACCGGGCGCCGAGGTGATGTTGACCCTCGACATGGGGCTGCAGAAATACATCGCCGAACGGCTCGGCGAGGAAAGCGCGTCGGTCGTGGTGATGGATGTGCGCAACGGCGACGTGCTGGCGATGGTGTCCAACCCCAGTTACGACTCCAACGATTTCAACCGGGGTCTGAGCTCCGGCGAGTGGCAGCAACTCGTCAATAACGAGCGCGCGCCCCTGATCAACAAGTCGATCGCCGGCGTCTATTCGCCGGGCTCGACCTTCAAGATGATGGTGCTGCTGGCGGCGCTCGAGAAGGGCGTCATCTCGCCGGATCACAAGGTGCATTGCTCCGGCGAGTACGAGTTGGGCGACGCCAAGTTCCACTGCTGGAAGCGTTACGGCCACGGGTTCGTCGACGCGACCGAGGCGATCACCGAAAGCTGCGACGTTTATTTCTACGAGATCGCCAAGCGCACCGGGATCGACCGGATCGCCGCGACGGCGCGCAAGTTCGGCCTCGACGCGCCGACCGGTATCGACCTGCCGGGCGAGCAGGGCGGGCTGATCCCGACCCGCGACTGGAAGCGCGCGACGCGCGACGAACCGTGGCACCAGGGCGAAACGGTAATCGCCGGGATCGGCCAGGGCTTCGTATTGCTGACGCCGCTGCAAATGGCGTTGATGACGGCCCGCCTCGCCAACGGCGGCCGCGCCGTGACGCCGCACCTGACCCGCGCCGTCGGCGGCAACGCCGGAGCCCCGCGTCAGCCGGCCGACGCGCCGTCGATGAACATCCCGCCGGGGCATCTCGAGCTCGTCACCGAAGCCATGAACCGGGTCGTCAATCATCCGACCGGGACCGCGCGGCGCTCCGAGACCGGCATCGAGGAATTCCCGATGGCCGGCAAGACCGGCACCGTGCAGGTGCGCCGTATTTCCAAGCTGGAACGTGAGCAGGGCGTGCGCAAGAACGAGGATCTGCCCTGGAAGTACCGCGATCACGCGCTGTTCGTGGGCTTCGCACCGGTCGAGAACCCGCGATATGCGATTTCGGTGGTCGTCGAGCACGGCGGCGGCGGTTCGTCGACGGCGGCGCCTATCGCCCGCGATGTGCTGGTCGAGGCGTATAACCGAAATTCCGGTGGGCCCGGATTGGCGATCGCCCACGACGACCGGCCGCGCACGGGCGGCAAGGAAAGCGCCGGCGCCGGGAACGGCGGCGACGCGCCGACCGAAGTCGCCGATCGTGGCGAGGGGGGCGGCTGATGCGTTCCGGTCTTTCGACACCCGAACTGACGCTCGGCCGCAAGCTGATTTCCATCAACTGGCTGCTGGTGTTGCTGATTTCGGCGGTCGCCGCGGTCGGCTTCGCGATGCTGTATTCCGCCGCCGAGGGCAGCCTGGAGCCGTGGGCGGAACGGCAGATGTTGAGATTCGTCTTCGCGCTCGGAGTGATGATCGTCGTCGCCACCGTTAACATCCGGATTTGGCTCAGATACGCTTACGTGCTCTATTTCATGGCGCTCGGGCTGCTCGTCGCGGTCGAGGTCGCGGGGTACGTCGGCATGGGCGCGCAGCGCTGGCTTTCGCTCGGGTTCGTCAACATCCAGCCGTCGGAGCTGATGAAGATTTTTCTCGTGCTGGCACTGGCGCGTTACTACAACGCCAGCGCTATCGAGGATATCGGCTCCATTACCCGCCTGATCGTCCCGATTGCGCTGATCGCCGCGCCGACCGTCCTGATCCTGCGCCAGCCGGATCTCGGCACCGCCATCATGGTGGCAATGACGGGGGGCGCGGTTTTATTCCTGGCGGGCGTCAGGCTCTGGAAGTTCGCACTGGTCGGCATCGGCGCGCTGGCGGCGGCGCCGATCGCGTGGCAGTTCCTGCACGGCTATCAGAAAAAGCGGGTGCTGACCTTCCTCAACCCGGAAACGGATCCGCTTGGGGCCGGGTATCACATCATCCAGTCGAAGATCGCGCTCGGGTCGGGCGGGCTGATGGGCAAGGGCTTCATGCTCGGTCCGCAAAGCCATCTGCACTTCCTCCCGGAAATGCAGACGGACTTCATCTTCACCATGCTGGCAGAGGAGTTCGGCCTTGTCGGCGGGATCGCCCTGATCGTGCTTTATGCGTTGATCGTGACGTACGGGATCATTATCGCCGTCAAATCCCGCAACCAGTTCGGCCGCCTCGTCGCCGGCGGGATCACGACGACGTTCTTCCTCTATGTGTTCATCAACATCGCCATGGTGACCGGCCTGATCCCGGTGGTCGGCGTGCCGCTGCCGCTGGTGAGTTACGGCGGTACGGTGATGCTGACGCTGATGATCGGCTTCGGCCTCGTGATCGGGGTCGGCGTGCATCGCGACGTGCCGGTCGGGCGCCGCGGCGAGGCCGAGGGGCTTTAGCCGGACCGGCGCCGATCAAGCGGCAATGCGTCTTGCGGGACCGGGCGGGGTTTGCTATATCCGCCGCTCTCCGAAAGGGCCAGGGAATTGACGATGACCCGGCCCGCATGGGGGCGCATAGCTCAGTTGGTAGAGCAGCTGACTCTTAATCAGCGGGTCCAAGGTTCGAGTCCTTGTGCGCCCACCAATAAAATCAACGCTTTAGCTGATATGCCGGCTAAAGCGTTTTTCGTTGTGTAAGCGCTATGTAAGCAACTGAACCAGAGGGAATTTTCACCCTAACCTAGTCAACATGGAACCTCCGCTTTTCGCAACTTGCGATAGTGTCGGCTAAAGTTTAGAGATTCTTAGGAGTATAGATGTTCATAGTTTCACTATTGGAATTGTAACAACTTTTTGGATTTGATGGCTGGCCCAAGCAGATGAAACTGAGCGCGAGAGAGCTTACCAATCGTTTGGTTATGTTGGGCATTCGAAACAAATGGCCAAGCCAATACAGTGAGAGCTTGGAGATTCTATTCGAAGCATGTGAGGACGAGTCCGAAGTAGATTTGATAAGTCGCTTAGTTGACGAGTTTGTCCACCTAGACAACGAGGAGGTGCACGCGAGCTACCGCCGTGGAATTAGCACTATGAGGGATGATTGGAACCTCGCTGTTGATGAAACCTTAATCGTAGCGATAGCAGGTTCAGACTCAGAGCCAGACAGCTCCCATCAGATGTCACAAAGCTTCAAATTGGTTATGGCTGAAGCGGAGTGGGAGCCTGCGATTAGACCTTCGATGAAACATCTGTTCCAAGATATTAAAGGTCAGGAGTTTAGAAATATTGTGCTGATCGATCAGTTCATCGGCACGGGCGATACAATGGCCAACAAAGCAAGATATGTAGATGATAGAGCTAGGGAAGTTGAGCAACTCCTCAAGATCAAGGTCGAGCTTAACTTGTATATTTTCTCAGTCGCTGCAATGGCCTTTGCAAGAGAGCAGTTGGAAGCATTCGGCGCAACCTATGAGCGCGGCAAGTTTATGTACGATCCGGACATTGAACTCGCGAAGGGAATTTCTGAGAAGTTTGCTGCAGAGGACGTTCCGGACAAAATCGATCTGATGAAAAATCTAGAGGCACAACTCGATAGAGATCCTGCCCTTTATAATATGGAAGAGTTTCCATCATTAGGTTACGGGGAATCTGAAGCGCTGTTCGCAATAGCAAAGGAGAATGTCCCCAACTCCGTTTTTCCAATTTTTTGGTGGCGTTATTTGAACAGTGGCAACTCAAGGAAAACCCTTTTCACGAGGGCAAAGCAATGAAACGTCGCGGTATTGGGTTGGTGGAATTGTTAGTGTTGCGCGTTGTCGCTGATTCAACCCAACCCATTCAACCTTTTACCGTGATGATTAGGTCGAGATTATCTAGCGGACTCGCTATGGAGGCGTTGAGCAATCTTGAATCAAACAGCCTCATTTCAGTTAAAGAAAAGCGAGTCAGTATCACCGACCTTGGGTTCAGGTATTTAACTGAACGTGTGGATGAGCTTGGCAAGCGCGACAAAAAGTGGAAGGCCGTGCCATTGAGATTTCGCGGCAGTCAGCTCTCAAAGGATGTTCCTTACGTTCCATTGAGATCGTTATTAGATAGGAATTTCGTGTGATCATCAAGTTTAGGAGGGCTGCGGGCTAGAGCATAAGGGCGAGTCGCCCTGGCGATTAAGGCACTATTAAGCCTAGTTGCAATCTACTGCGTAGAATGCAGCGGGCTTCGAAATTATTTCGAAGACCCGCATCACTAGGGCCGTCGGTCTTCGCGCATTCGCAAAGACGCAACGGCCCTAGTGAATAGCGCTCCCGCGGTCTGAAAGGTAGTCCGCAGTCCTCCTAAATTTGAGTAGAAAAGCGAAATTATGACTCTAACCAGGAGCTATAGAGAGTACTATCGGGAGATTGGCCTTCCGGATGAGATCGCTGGCCAATACTCTCGATATGTGCGCCAGATGGAGAGGGCCGGCCTGCCGCCAATTTTCGAATTTAATCATTTAGCATTATTGCTAGGTCGCACTCGCGAGTATCTCGCTAGCGCGGTTAACGCTCCTGAATATCATTACCGTCAGTTTGAAATTAAAAAACGACAAGGGGGCCGGCGAAAAATTTCCTCCCCCCTGCCAGCTCTTTACGAGTGCCAGAGGTGGATTTACGAAGCCATATTATCAAATGTACGAGTTCATTCTTCTGCTCACGGCTTTGCAAAAAATAAATCGATATTAACGAATGCGCGTATCCACAAAGATTGTGATTACTTGCTAAAGATAGATATTAAAGATTTTTTTCCTTCAATTACCAAAGACGACGTATTCAGCATCTTTTATGTTTTGGGATATCCGCAAAACGTATCCGCTTATTTAGCTAGTCTTTGTTGTCTTGAGGGCGAATTGCCACAGGGCAGTCCTTGTAGCCCCATTCTAAGTAACATCCGCTGCAGGCGTCTTGATGCAAGATTGTCGGCGCTCGCCAAAGTTATGGGGTTGAGGTACACGCGGTATGCCGATGATATGGCTTTCTCTGGGCCGTATATCAGCGACAAAACATTTACGATCTTCCGGGAAGTTATTGAAGATGAGGGGTTTGTCGTAAACGAAAAGAAATCAAAGATAATTGCGTCAAAACGAAAAGTTGTTACGGGGCTATGTGTGCAAAACGGGCGTGTTTTCTTGCCTAAAAAGTATAAGCGGCGCCTTCGACAAGAATGTCATCATATCATGGCGCATGGATATTATTCACATACGTCGAAGCGGAAGATCCGAGACCCATTCTATCTTGATAGACTCCTTGGGCGACTTTCGTTTTGGCAAAGTGTAGAACCCGAGGCAAAATTTCCGCCGAAAGCAATACCGATATTGCGCCAAATTAAGGAAGACTTTGGTATATTAGACCTAGGGTCTCTCTAACGTATCCTCATAAGAGAAATTTTAAGACCCGAATTTTTAATTCCTCTAGGTCGTTAGTTTCACACTCCCAAACCGTCAGTGTTTTCCAGCCAGTTTTCTCTAGTTCAGCTATATGCTCGATGTCACGGCGTTTGTTCCGTGTAAGTTTTGGGCCCCAGTAGTCGATTCGTGATTTGGGGCTGTGCGATCTCGTGCAGTACTTGGATTCGTGCTGATGCCAAAAACAACCATGCACAAAGATCACCTTTTTCCGAGGGCCGAACACTAGATCAGGTTTCCCCGGAAGGTCTTTTCGATGAAGCCGGTATCGAAAACCTAGTGAGTGTACAAGACGCCGAACCACTAACTCCGGTTTAGTGTCTTTTGATTTGATTGCTCGCATATTCTGGCTGCGAGCGCTCGTAGAATTCTTGGCCATAGATAGAAAACTACCGTAACCTACGCCTGAATTCGAGGGGGTGGGTATTGGCTACTAAAATCATCGAATTTCATGGGGCGGCGCCTCTTTCAGAAGAAAGCAAGGCAATGGCAGCACGAAAGTGGTGCCCGTTCATCGATGCAAAATGTAAGAAATCACAGAGCGGTGGTGCCTGCGCGTTGCAGCCTGATCGCGGTGATCCCGTAGTGATTTGTCCCAACCGGCTTTATGTCGACGAGTTCCAAGTTATACAGGAGATCGCGAGAGACTGTTTCGGAGACCAGATAGAGTTCGTGACCGACCATGAAGCTCAGAGGCGCCAGAGAGGAGGCAAGTTGAGCGGACAAGAGGTGGTTGTGTTCGGGCAGGGTTTCAGCGGTGAGGTCGGCATTACCGCGCCAGCAGGTGAAGATGCGGCAGGGGGGTCATTTAAAATTGATTTCCTGCTATGCACTGTCGATCCTGAGCTTGCCCCGGAAGCCATAGTAGCGGTTGAAGTGCAAACCATCGATACGACGAACAGCTATAAGCCTGCATCTGAAGCATATTATAACGAGAGGCCGTTTCCGGGTGTGTCGGGTCCAGAAACGACCAAAGCGGGTTTTAATTGGGAGAACGTCTCAAAAAGAATATTGCCGCAATTGATTTACAAAGGGCATGCGTTACGCCGCGAGAAGAAGGCGCAACACGGATTATTCTTTGTGGCGCCACACGCTGTTATAGAAAAAATAAAAGTTAGAGTGGGAGGCGCGCTGCTCGACTACCCGCAAGGGCCGGGCACCATTACATTTAAGGGATATTCACTCGGGCCTGAAGTAGATCGGGGGTATCGTAGCATTGAGTTGATAGAAGAGTTCACTACAACGGTGGAGCAGCTTGCATTCGCTTTTGTATCTCCGCGGAACCTTCCAGATCTGGGAATTTACGATCAGACGCTAACCCAGCGGCTCAAACGGCCGGCAAAAAAGAAATAGACTCGATTATGTGCCAGAGACGGCTTTTTGTTTGCCTTAATTAGCGGCACGCTTTTTCTGAGGCAACGTACCGTCTTCATCAATCAAGTTCATTCCGACCGGCGCCGCCACAGAGCTCAAGATTTCTTTGGCAATATAGAACCCGATCCTTGGCGGCACAGCGTTTCCAACTTGGACATACTGTTCAGTCCTTGGTCCGCAGAAATGATAGTGATCCGGAAATGACTGCAATCGTGCCGCTTCACGTACAGTTAGGCTCCTATCTTGCTCTGGGTGGATGCAGGCCGTCCAATGAGGGTCGCATTTAGTCAATACTGTGGGAGCGAGGCCTTTTTTTCGCAGACGTCCATACCGTTTCGTATGGTCGCTCTTCTTTGCCCGTCTCATGCCTGCAGGTAACAACTCTTCAGGGATGTCTCTCCAGCTTCCGCCTTCCTGAATATGTTTCATGCGCTCAAGGTTGATGGCGCCCAGCTTGGCAGCTTCGTGGCATGCAACTTCTTGTGCATTCCCGCGCAAAGACAATTGATATTCATTCTTCGGAGCTGATCGATACTTTGCGCCGCTCTTGTTTTCCCCATTTTCCAATTTGGGAAGATCGGATATGGCGTCCCATACCGTTACAAAAGGTTGATCTGTCTCTGGACCGAATAAAGGCTTCAGCTCACTGATAGTCTTGTTTGTTCTACTACCGATAAAGAATATCCGCCGGCGTTCTTGCGGAACTCCAAATTCTTCAGCTTTAACGATGTGTACGGTAACGTCGTAGCCAAAGTCTGCTAGAGAGCTTTGGATTTCTTCGACTGCCTGGCCGTTGCCGACGGATGTTATGCCGAGCACGTTTTCCATGACGACCCACTCAGGGTTCAAGTCGTCAACCAGTCGTAGATAGTGTTTGAATAGCTGGCTCCGGTGATCATGCATTCCGCGCTGGTGATTATATACACTAAATGCTTGGCACGGAGGGCCACCGACTAAACACGTTAGCTCTCCACGACGCAGTCCGGTCAGAAGCATCAAGTCATTCGATGAAATCTCGCAAATATCACCGCATATACCCTTTGCGCTTGGATGGGTCGCCTTAAAGGTTTCTATCGCAAATGAGTTGTTATCGATCCCGGCCAGAATATCAAAGCCAGCCTGCTTGAAGCCTTCAGAAAGGCCGCCTGCGCCGCAAAACAGATCGATTACAGTATGCTTCATTCTTCCCACCATCATTATATAGAAACGTATCTAGACTTTAGCGCTAAATCTAGAGCAAAAACCGGAACAAAACGGAAACAAATATACTTGCTTGTTAGCAACTGATCAATAAGCTTGTGCCAGTAAGGAAGGTATTGGGTCTCTTGCATTTTAGTGTCGTGGTCGCTTCTAGGCGAAGACAGGTGAGGGCCCAAGATATTCCAGTGTCTAAATGCCTTTATAAGGTTCGAAGTCGTTGATTTTTGATAGCAACGTGAGTCATCGGAGCATATAACCTATTGATATAAAAGAATAAATAATGAATCAAGGACCGTTTTTCGACTGCATCAGGCCAAAGCGCCCTACCAAGTTAACTCATTGATTTTAAACAAAAATGTCATTTCTCGTGTGCATCACTGATGCAGAATTTTGCATCAATGATGCATCAAACGCCTGTTTTTTGAATCAGTGATTCATTGTGACGAGGGCCTGAGTGGTGAGAAGACGCAAATGGGCCCCGATCTTTTCCGTCGGCAATGAGAGGACCGGGGTACGCCTGTAGGGTGGTGGTCCTTTTTTTATTGCGGTGCTATGGCTGTGGGCCTTGCCGGTATGGTCGACGAACGCGACTAGCTTCTCAGTCCCAAGGCCATTTGCGGCGGCCACACTCACGGCAAACAGGTGTTCCCACAAACAAGCATGCTGCAATCCAGAATGGTATCCAGACCCCGCCAGTCAGGAGCGATGCGATCAGGTGTAGCATATGGCTGGGCTCGTTCTGTAAGTGTGGCGTTTTCTCGCCGTGGCAGCGATTAGAAGAGCACCGCAACATCTTCGTGACTTGAGGCATTTTGGCGGCTCCCTTGTCACGCGGCTGAACGTAAGAGAACGTTTCGCACCGTAGCCGGATGCCAGCGGCCGCCTCGGGCGGTCTCTATACCTCGAGCATTCAGGGCGCCGGCAATCTCGCGATATGAAGTTAGGCCAGACCGTTGAATGTCCGCTATCACTGCTCGGGCCGCCTGAGCGCGTGCATCTGCATTTGAGGCTAGCCTTGCCCTCGCTTTCTGAAGGCTCTCTGGATGGCCTCCAGGGGCCCCTAGGCGCACGCCTCGTGCCTTGGCGGCCTGCAGGGCCGCCTTGGTCCGTTCGGAGATCATCTCGCGCTCATGTTCGGCCACCGCGCAGAGTATGTGAATGGTCAGCTTGGAGGCATGCGGGTTATCGACCGCGACGAACTCGACGCCTGACTCCATAAGGTTCGATACGAACGCGACATTGCGGGCCAGCCGGTCGAGTTTGGCAATGATCAGGATAGCCCCCCGCCGGCGGCATTCGCGAAGCGCCGCGCTGAGTTCGGGGCGGTCGTTCCGCTTGCCGCTTTCGACCTCGACAAATTCACTCAAGAGATTGTCAGCGCCGACCACGAAGGAAGCGACGGCTTGCCGCTGGGCGTCCAGTCCGAGGCCGCTTTGCCCTTGCCGGGCGGTAGAGACACGATAGTAAGCAATATAGGGCTTTTTCATGGGGTTCTCCGTCACCGTAAAGACCTGAAACGTTGGTATTCAGATCGATACGGTGACAGGAGTTGAGTCGGCCCTCAAATGGATTATTGTGGAATTTCAAGGGCTAAGGGGCATTTGAGTGTTAAGGTGGTCCGGTCAATCCCAATGCTCATCCCAAGGATCGTTTATTTTCTTATCGAGATGTTCGGCAACATACACTTCTACCCATTGAGAGAGGTCGCAGAAGAAATCGCATAGATACTCATCGACGCACTCTTCGATGGCAAAGTGCAGCCCTAAGGTTATCTCAGCTGCGAGAGAGGCCTTTGCTTGCCGAAGGTCCTCATCCGAAATCGATACGGATTCCCCTGATGCGGCTCTCTCCATCAGGCGTTGCTCAACGGCGCGGTCTGCGAGGTCACGTATTCGCTTGGCGAACTCTTTCGTCTGATCCAGCTTAATATGAAAGTCGGAGCCTCCAACTTCGAACACCTCGACAATGCCATGCTGATTTTGGTGGGCGGTAGTCATTTGATCTTACTCCTTTGGTTTTACGGGTTTGAAAGGTCATTCGTGCGCCCGACGATCCGTCCAATAGGACGACCCTTCCGGCGCCGTGAATTGGACTCGATGGCTTTCGCCAGATAGTCACACAAGCCGTCGAGCCCGCTTCGGCCTGTCTTCGAATAAGTTTGCGTATCGTCGATGATCGACATGTGAACCGGCGATCCAGAGTTGTCGTCTGGTAGACGCGCGGCGTTTCCGGTCCCGTATAGGGTCGGCACTGGAAATCGGCGCCGAAGCCATCGCCATAACTGCGCCTCGAAGTCGCTGTCCTCAGGTATCCACATGACGATGTGAATGTGCGGTGTGTTACGGACCTCGATCGCCCATACAGCGAGCCAGGGATGCCCCGTCCGGCGGTATATCCGGCGTATGTGATCGAGGAATTCGGTTTTGAAGGACGAGATCGTCCCGCCGCCGGCGATGTGTTCGTCCAGCGCGGCTTTGTCAAAGTTTACCGTGAGCATCCGGTTCGGCTTCGGGTGGTTGGATGCTTTCCACTCTTCGATGAACCGCCGCCAACGTTGCTCGGGTGTTTCCCTTCGCATCGGCGCCTTACGGGCGGATTTGGCAACGGGAATGCCCTCCAACTGCCCCACTATAGGCGCGGGATCATTCGCTGCGTTGGGAGTAGCCGCAACTTTACGGGCAATATCAGAAGCTTGGAGGAGCTGAGATGCTTTCCGTGCAGTCCCGGATTTGCCGATGTTTTGCACACGCCTTTTCATTGCTGCACCTCAGAGGTGCTGGCGACCAAATGCCGTTCCGCCCAAGCAATCAGATCCTTTCGGCGGTAGCGGATCGCGCGTGCCGAGGGGCGAATGAACTTTGGCCCCTGACCGATGACGCGCCAGTTTTGTAGGGTCTTGATTGCGAAGCCGAGGAAGGCCGCGGCTTCTTGTTCGCTGATCAGGGACTCAAGAAACTGATGCTCTGACTCGGAGCCGGCGTCTGGACGGTTCGTGTGATTTGACGGGCTTGAATTTTCGTAGCTGACAGAGAGCATTTTCGTCGCCTCAGTTGGATTAACTGAGGAGACGATGCCAAAACGGCGCTAAGAGCGGTCAGTGGTTTAAATCAGGTGCTTTCACGCGGTTTTCTCACCTGAGAAACGAACTTACGAACAGCGTTCTCAACAGTGGAAGTTTCTGTCGGTGAAACGACGGAAATCACATTCTGGCAGAATCGGACAAATGGGCCGTGCTGCTTTGGATTTGGCGTGCCCGGAACTTTCGCCTGCGGTGCTGAGAAGCCAGCCGGACGACCCGTTGCCTCCTCATATAGGATGGCTAGGTCGAGGACAGCTTTGTCTAAGCCTTCATCAATAGGCCTGCCGCGACCTTGACGGCGTTCATCTGCAAAATCCGCAAACAGGTTACTGAGGCAAGATAGCAGTCCTGGAATGTCGCTCATTTGAGCATCGCAATCGAACTTGCCGTCCCAATCCCCAACGTACTCGCGCATGAATCGGGCCTTTGCCAAAGGCCCTAGTTCGTTCAAAGAGCTTGCAGCCTCCTTAAGTGCCTTTGAGGCATTGTTGGCCCGCGAACTCTCATGGATGACCTCGCTCTTGATACCGACCCAAGGTTTGTATCCATCGAGTATCCAGATAATTCGCGATAGTGCGGCTTTCCTCGTTTCGGTGGAGTCGAGGTTCAGTTCACAAAGCAGGAACTCTTCCTGATCCGGCGTGATGTTTTCAAAGACACCGTCCCAAGGGCACCTGCAAGTCCATTTGAGATCAGTTAGGTTCATCTTGTGCCTGCGCTTGTTTCGCCGACGATGCGCCAGTGAAGATATCGCCGAATTGGTTCGAAGCAGCACGAAGGGACTCATCCGCGAGATGCGCATAACGAAGTGTCGTCGAAGCTTGCGTATGTCCGAGAAGTTTCCCGATGATGGAAAGGCTCAATCCGCCAGAAGCGAGATGAGATGCGAACGTATGGCGTAGGTCATGCAGTCGGACATCTTCGAGTTTTGCTTCGGCGCAGATATCACGCCAAAACTTTTTGATGTCATTAAGAGGTTTTCCTTTTGCGTCGCCGGGGAAGACGAACGGGCATTTCTTATCGCGGGCTTCTGCGAGTTCATTGAGTAGCAGCAGCGCCGGCGAGGAGAGGGGGATCGTCTCAGTCCGCTTCTGCTTGGTCAGGTGGGAGGGCTTTGTCCACGTCCCTCGGGAGAGATCGAACTGGTCCCAATTTGCGTTAAACACTTCACCGCGTCGGGCGCCGGTTAAGATCAACAGCCGCACCGCATTCGCAGCTCTTGTATTGTCAGTCCCGCTCAATGCCTCGTTCAACCGTTCGAGTTCATCCAGACTGAGCCACCGGGTTCGTTTCTCTTCCGGAAACTTCATGACGCCTTTGACTGGGTTATCTGTTCGCCAGTTCCATTGGATTGCGAGGTTGAACATCTTTGAGAGCAGGGCGCGGACGCGGTTAGCTGTCGCCTTCTTTTTCTTGAATGAAAGGATTAACTCTTCGATGTCACGTCGAGCTACACGAGAGACCTTCTCGGTGCCGAACTTGGGTATGATGACCTTGTTGATCGTGCGCTTGTCATCCCTCACCGATGATGGGCGCTTGTAGGGTTCGGCGTGAAGTTTGATGTAGTCATCGCAAAGGTCCTTCATGGTCGGAGCCTCACGCGCATTCTTCATTTCCACGGCCGGGTCTCGGCCATAGGCGACATCGGCGAGTTTCGTCTGTGCCAGTTTTCGGGCTTGGTCCGGCGTCAGTTTGCCGTGTTTGCCGAGCGTAATCCGTTTCGGTTGGCCGGCGCTGTTCCGGTAGGATACGACATAGCTCTTCACGCCGTTCGCAGTTACACGAATGCCAAATCCTTTGAGCGCATCATCCCAATAAAAGACTTGGTTCTTTCCGCTCTCACTCGCCGGTCCGCTCGCGGAATCTACAAACGTCTTGGTGATCTTCGCCATCGTATGTAAGCGCTATGTAAGCAGGACAGAAGGAAATACCGGGAAGTATGAGGAAGGTCCGGTAACAAGAAATCTATATTTAAATTGTGATTTCAGTCTACTAGGAAAATGCGGGGAGTGTCGGGAATTTGCGGGAACCGTCCTAGAACGAACTCTTAATCAGCGGGTCCAAGGTTCGAGTCCTTGTGCGCCCACCACTTAAAGCCTTAATGACAAAGCAATTTTCAGGGTCGCCATGTGCGGCCCTTATTTTTCGTTTTCATCAAAATAAGGGATAAATAAGGGAGCAGGGGTAGAAAAGCGGGGCTGGGCCTAACAAGGCCGGACAGCCGCGACCCCGGCATAGGGTGCGCGTGTAGGGGCTTGTACATGGTCGGGGCATTGTCGGCCACGACAGGGGCGCGTCGGGCCTTAAGATGCCTTGAGGCACTGGACGGCAATGCAGGCTGTTATTGGTGTATAGACCAAGTAGACCAGACAGCCGATCCCGAGAGCCAACGGGGAGTACGTTTCAATCGTAGTCAAAGAAACTGGCCAACGGTTGGCCTTGTAGAGTTCCCACTCACGCTGAAAAGGTTGGTGTCCTAGTTCATCCTCAAGGGTTTTCAGTACCGCGAACTTCGCAGTCGCTAAATTCTTGTGGTGCTTGATGGTGAAGAACCAAATTACCGAGAGGAACAAACCGAGCGCTGCAATGATAGCATGGTCGATCTTATCGACAGTGGCGGCAATGGTTACAATTGCACCAGCAAAACCGAAATAGGTCGCATTTGCCTGAAGACGCTTGGCCTCGTTGTTCCCAATCGTTTCGACATACGACTTATACAGTTCAAGCGTCTCGCTATGATGTTCACTCATTTTACGAATTAAGAAATAACTGCCATGCAGTTGTCACTACGCCTTCCTTCGACCAACCGGAAGTTCCATCTGCGCGCGACCAAACGACGCTTGAAGTTCGTTGCTGTCCCCAAGGATCAACCGCCAGCACCTTTTTGCCAAGGGCTCTGGCCGCGTCGAGTTCTTTGTCGATCCAATTGCTGTGGTTCGCATACATACCGGTTGGACACACAACAATGTGACACTTCGCAATTTCACCAGCGATGACGTTGAATAGCACCTGTTGGTTTGGCGCGTTGTGAATAGGGTTGTCCTCGGGAATTGAATAATCAACAAAGATGATTGGCGTGCCTTGAACATCCCATTTTTCGACAAAGAACCATTCGGCCAGCTTTTTGTAGTGGTCGGTGTAAGCCCAAGAATGACTGATAAAAACGCCAACATAGTGTGCCACGGCTAAACATCCTTCATGCGCCAGCGATTATCAAAGGTTGTAGCACGACTGAAAAATCTAGACTAGTTGTACGAAGCGTGGCGCAGCTCTTAGCCGTTCGTTCTCTTATTTCGCAATAACGCCTGCGGGTCTTTGCCGCTCTCCTTCCACTCAAAATACTTTCGCCGCACGTATGAAGGCTCCAGCCCCGCAAGGCTGCAGACCATTTGGAAGTCCACCGTATTCCGCTCAACATACTCGCGGCTGGTCTGCCGGTAGCCATCGGCCAGATGGTTGTTGCAGGAACCTCGGAAGTCTCCCAACGCCTCGCGCAAGGCATGCCTTAAGACTTCAAGCCATAGTCCGCGCAGGGCGGCAACCTCCGCAGGGTCTATTTCGGGGTCAGTGCAGTTGAAGGTATCCAACCCGGTTCTCCCGTTCTGTGGATTGGAGAGAAACGGCCTACAGGTCGGCCAACGGCTTCACCTCGTGGTTCAACGGCACCAATACCTTGTCGCCGTCATTGCCCCACGACTTGCAACCGGCCTTCTTACGCCAGTCGTTGAAGGTGAAAGCCCAAGGTGCGGCCTTCATGAGTTCAATTTCCATCTCGGTGTCTTTGAGAACGGGCGTGTGATAGTGGAACACCACATCATCCCCGAACATCGGTATGAGCTTGCGCTGGATACTGGCGCGTAGGATTTCAATGCGGGGCCGCAAGACTTCGCTTTGCCAGAACCGGTCAGCCATCACGATTGTTGAGCGTTTCGCGTCCCCAAGGATGCCCAGCAATTCCGGTGGCACCGAGAACACGGACACGACCGTATCCCGCTCCATCCTGCGTATGGATGGCATCTGCAATTGTTCCATGTTCTGGCCAAGCTCTTTGACCTCAACCTTGCGGCTCAGGAACATGGGTTTGAAGGCCCGCATGAAGCCGCGATGGTTCTGCAACCATTGCTGCTCCATCCTCTTGGTATCGTCGGGGCTGATGTTCTCGCCAAAGACCAGCATGTCGGGACGGGCGCGGTTATAGAAAAACGACTTCACATGCTTTGCGGCATACTCATCAATTTCCAGTTCATCGCCCAGCGCCTTGGCCAAGCCTGTACCCCGGCCATACGGGTTCGTCGGGTCGCTGTCGATAAACGGCACGACTGCCGTAACCGGGACTTCCAGCATCTTCCCTTCCTGTCCGCGGATTTTGTAATAGGGGTGGTCACGGTTCGGCAGGTCTAAGACCAGCGTCGGCGGCACCGGCCAAATCTCATGCGGTTTGCCTTCATCGTCTGGCTGGATGATCCAGAAAGCTTCGCCAATGAGATCTAGGTAGACCTGCGTAAGCTTGAGGACTTCCATGCCTGACAGCTTGCTATTACCGCGAGTGAGCAGGTCCAAGACGGGATGGTCCCGTATCTCCTGGAACTCGTCTGCATCCAGCTTGCGTTCAACGATCCGCTCTCGGACTTCATAGGAACCATGGACAAGCTGGATATCTTTTCCAGCCCGTCCACCGCCCTCTCTTCGGGCCTGAAATACGCGCCACTCGGTTTCGGCAACACCGCGAGCGATCTTCGAGGCCACAGCACGAAGCCAAGGGCTTCGCTTATACATCGCCAATAACTCACCGCTCCCGCGCTCGGGCGGCTCGGTGCGGTTAAGGGCGACCAACGGATTTGATCTGCCAAACGTAGGGGCCAGCTTTTTGAATAGCTTCAACATGCCTGCCTCACAGGTCTACCCGACGCCACCGCTCCAAGGCGCTAACGGCGCTAGGCGGCAGGGCGGTTCGGTTGTCGATGTTTTCGTAGGTTTCATCCACGCCTTGCCGCTTGATGCGGCTGTCCTCGGCGCGGCGGTTGTACAGACTCTTTACGGTGTCGATGCAGGCCCGCTCAACGTCATAGGGCAACGTCCGCGCCCCCAAGGTGCTGGCCGTGCTGGCCACTTCCTCCGGCGTCACATAGCCCGCCCGGTACGTAATTGACCAAGCGCGTTGCCCGTCACTGTGCGGGTGCCTCTCGACGTTCCAGAGGTAAAGCGTGTGGCGGTTCCAAAGGTTGTCATTCCAGAGCAAGCCACACTCCGCATCCTCAATCGTGTATGAGGTGCTGCTTACCGTACTGCCGTCATGCGTAACGCTGGTGATGCTTACGACAGGGGTATGGGTTAGGAGCAGGCTTGGGGTGCCGGTACCGGGAAGCGTCTCAGTGACCGTCACGCGATGGAAGATGCGGCCACAGTGCTTCGCAATCATGTCGGAGGCTTGGGCGATAAGAGTATCAATGAAACCATCGTCAGAGGTGGAGCTAATGGACAGTTCCGTCTTCACCACTTCCTTGGTGGTCAAGCCGTCCGCGCTGGTGGTGCCAATGGTAATCGCCATCACTTCACCTTGCGCCGTATGGCGTCCCTCAGAATTCTTGGTATCTGCGGAGCCACTTCATCAACGGCTGTGAAGAGAAAGCCGGATTGGGTTGGCGCGGCGTGGTAAGCCTCATCGTTCTCATGCACGAAAAGGCCGTAGGCCGGAACGCCACCTTTTGAGTAGCCAATGGCGGCGCTGGTATCCTCGTTCTTCTTTTCGATTTTCACAAAGCCGGACTTCCGCAATGCCCCGGTATCGACAGGGACGAGTTCTTGGCTGCGCTCGTAAACGCGCTTGGCAATTTCCTCGATGCCCTCGGCTGTCGCCAGCCGTGTATCGCCAATGACCTGTTCAATGCGTTTCTGCATGGCGTTTGCGGCGGCTTGGTAGTTGTGCCGCGTTATCCGGAACGCCTGCCCGTTGATCTTCACTATTCCCGGCATGGCTATATGCCTTCGATGCGTGGGTACGTGGTGGCGGGCTGAGGTATGAAAAGACCTAGAAACTCAGCCCGCCCCACATTCCAAGGGGATCAGGTGGACGGTTGGGTTGCGCCACCTCCGAAGACCAAGACACCTGCAATGTCGAGATCATCGGTTCCCGTGGAAGTTCCACTTAACGTCGGCGTGACTTGGACGCGGACGTATTGTTTCGCACCGGACAGGTCCATGTCGTAGGACAGAACACCGTTGACGGTTTGCGCGGCGGTTGAGGCCGTGGAGCCGATCGACGCGGTGTTTGCGGTAGACCCGTCAATGTCGTTGAAATCAACCCAGCCTGCGGACGAGTTATCCGAATGCTGGAAGTTGGATTTCAGCGTAGCCGTTGCGCCTGCGGCACCCGTGAAGCTGTAGGGGAAGATCACCTTGGCGGAATGATACGGATGATTTGTAAGCGCCACCCGGTCAATTGCCGTTGATGAAATCTCCACCGCATCTTCCGTGGTGGTGCCTGCATCAATGACCCTTGGGCCAACGATGAACTTGCAGGCGAGGGAGGCGCCAACATCTTTCTGTGATGCAAAGTTCTGCATATCGAAGCCTCCTTATGCGCCCCACGTAATGCCGGTCTTCACCGCAATGCCGACATCGTGACGGACGGCAAGATCGTGATGAAGAATGACGCGGAGCAGGGTTTGGTCCCGGCTAAAGGCGGAGACCAGTGAGCCGTTGACGAGGTACGAGGCTTCCGTGGATACGGCGACTTCAATGCCCTCGACTTCTCCGAGGTACACCTCGTTACCATCTGCAAGGTAGATTTCCGTTTCGGTTCCACCGCCCAAATTCGTTGGGACGTTGTTGGAAACGACAACGGGAATGCCATGCACGGTTGGCGTGGTGTTTCGGATTTCCGGATAGATCAAGTTGCCGTTCGCATCGCGCAAGTTGATCAGGTGGTTCTTGGAACGTGACGCCATGATCCAGTGAGGACGTGTCAGCTTCACGTTGTTCCCCTCAAGGTCTTCAAGCATGTCCTTGAAGTCGGCCTCGATCTGTGTGGCCGTGGTGCCGTTGGTTGCAGTGATGTTTGAAGCGTTGGCCCAATAGCGGAGGCCCTTGGGCTTGTTGGACGTTCCGTTCGAGCGAAGCAGGGTGCTGTCTTCGGTCTGCGAAATCGTCTCAATCATGTCATCACGGATTTCCCGCTCGGCATCCACGCTATCCGTGAAGCTGATAAGCTCGTTGGATACGGGAACAAGGCAGGCCAGTTTCTTGGCCGTCATCACGACAGAACCGAACGCCGGCTCGCTGGACGCAATGTCCTCGTTCTCCCCGACATACGCCGCTGTCGCGCTTGAGGTGAGTTTCGGAAACTCCTTGGTCCCTCGCGCCACCTTGACGGAGCGGGGTTGGATACGGCGCACGGAAGTCATGGGCCGCAAAAGTTCAATTACTTCGTTGGCAAGGTCGCCCTGTACCAAGATGCCACCGGCTGTCGTATCACCGGCTGCAAGGGCTTTGACGCTGCTTGCCATGCCGAAGTGGTCGGCAACGCCACGGGCAATGCCCGCATTGCCACCGCTGGCCGCAAGGCCACGGACAACGGCACCAAACACGAAGCCAGGCTCATTGTCGAAAGCACGTTTCGCCTGCGGTCCATCAAGGCCGAGGTCACGAACGTAATCTGGTTGGGGTTGGCGGGAAGCCGTCTGGGTTCCCATTGTTTGTGAGACAACATCTTTGACGATGCTATGGAGCTGGGACTTAGTGACCCGCTGCGATTTTTCCTTCATCAAACATTTCGCTCTCCTTGCCTGCGATCCGTATTAGGGGCTGGCAGGCTCGTTCTATGGTCGAGAGATAGCGAGAGACGAAAAGGTCGTCGAGAGGGTTTCTCGAAAAAGCGGCGAGGGCATGCCCAGCCCCGCCGCCTTCCCGATGATCCGACCTGTGGTGAAAGGTGAAGCCACAGGCGTTCGACTAACCGGGAGACGACATAGCAGAGACTTCGGGAATGACCGAGAGGTTATTCCACCACTTAGTTAGCTTGCGTTTGCTTCTTTCTTTTCTTCAGATTTAGGATCGGGTGCTTGGAATTCGATGGCGCACTTCCGTTGAACTGACACTTTCTCAATCGCATCACGCTCGCCTTTTAGCCTAGCGTATTCCTGCGCCTGCGGTCCGTCGCCACCCTCAAGGAAAAACAAGGTTGGCCAAAACAGAACAAGGCCTACACCCATTTGGGCAGCATCGTCATCGGCTGTTTTTTTAAGCGAACTATGCAATTCGCTTACACGCCGTGAAACCCGTTCCGCCTCTAACTCCAGTTGTTCGCAGTCGTAGTCTTTGTATTGGAGAGTTGAAACGTACTGCGACGAAATTTCGTCGGGCTGAGAGGCGCATGCAGACAGCGCCAGTCCAGTTGCCAAAATAAAATACTTTTTCAATTGCCCCTCCTGAATGATCCCCGCTGGTTGTATTATGATTGCAGAGATTATCGTTTAAGTTCAAAATATGAAAGTTAATTGTCGGGGGTGTTCTTGGGGGGAATGATGCGAAATTTTGCTGTCATTTTTGGGCTGCTTCTACTCGTCGGGTGCGCGTCGCCTGCTGAAATGAACAGCATGGTGGTAAGCAAATCTCCTGCAGAAAGAATTAATCTTCCAGAGAACGTAAAAGGCTCATTTGTTGTTACGAAGGTTGGAGGTGGTGAGGAAACCAATCCTCTATGGACCTCTGAAGTAGACAATGTCTCCTTTCGAGGAGCCCTTGAGCGGTCTTTAGAGGCCAGTGGATTGATGGGAGGAACTAAGCCGCCGAAGCATGAAGTTGAAGCAAACCTTATTGGAATGGATCAACCTTTATTCGGACTGGATTTTACCGTCACTTCGACCGTCAATTACGTTGTCCGTGATAGCAAAACGAAGAATGTTTGGTTCGATGAAAGAATAAACGCCAGCTATACAGCTACTATGAGCGACGCATTTGTAGGGATTACGAGGTTAAGGCTCGCTAACGAGGGTTCGATCCGAGAGAACCTAACAGTATTTATTGATGAGCTATTGCGTCGAACGCCGAGTGAGAGTGAGAAAAAAGTTCCTACGAGTTGATTTTTTTCTTACCGCCAACCAGCTGCCAGCATAGCCGCCTGTTCAACTTCGTTGGCAACCTCGTCAATGTAATCGCCCAAGCCCCAAATCTGGATAGGCTGGCGTTTGCCTGCCAATACCAGCGCACCGGCAACGGCATTGGCCAAGTCATCATTCTTGCGCTTCGGGTGGTCAACCGTATCCCGGCCACCACGTGAGGTTTTCCGCTCAAGCCCGATCAGTTGTTTGAACAGCTTGGCATTATCGAGCAACTCCACGGTGCCGCTGTTCATCATCGGCAGGGCTTCAAGGTAGATATCCGACTTGGCCTTGTCCGATGCGTGATAGGTGATGCCGTGGTTTCGGAACTTCTCAACCGGCCACGCGCCAGCAAACCGGTCGCCTGTGCATTCCGTTACCCCATAGGCACGGATCGTATTCGCGTACTCTTCAATCACGGTATCGGGGCTAAACGGCGGGGTGCGTTCTTCGACCAGGTCAAGAATAGCTCGTCCGTCTTCCTCGTGCGCAATTGCCAGCGTGAAGCTATCACCACCTGATCCGCCTGCCGCATCGACAAACGCCACGTAGTTCTGTGACTTCACGTAGGGCAGGGCATATCGGCCCTGCACGGTCACGCTTTCAATCACTTCACGGGGGACGAAGGATGCAACGTCTGTACGGAAGTTTGCGAAGTACTCTGCTTCCGCATGCTGCGGGTCTTCCTCAAGCGCACGGTTGATTTCCGCTTCATCGGCTTGCGGGTTCATCGTAAGCGTAGCGGCTTTCCAGACCAGCACCGGGTCGCCTTCAACTCCGTAGTGCTGCCTGTCAGCTTCCCAAAGCGCACCCTTACGGGCATACGGTGAACTAGCGGCAAGGAGCATTGCCCCGTGCTGCTTCGTAAGTATCATCCCCGGCCTGATCGCACCGAGAACTTCCTTATCAGGCGAGGCGCCATCTTCATCTTGCCAGAATGCAATTTCATCACAGAGCGCACAGATGACAATGGGGCCACGGACGGAGCGGTAAGATGAACTGCGGATTTCAAATGAAACGACTGTGCCGCCCTTGTTCACGGCAATACGCTCGTTCTGGTCAGCGACAATCCAGCCCTTCTCGGAAGCATCCTTGTGTGAAGGCTTTCGCATCAAGTAGGCCAGTGCTTCACTCTCAGCAATGAAGGCCCGGATGTTCTTCAAGACAGCTTTGGCTTGGTCACGATCCGCAGCAACGATGATGACAGATGCTTCCTTGCCCGGTGGCACAATCGAAGACCAGTCTTTGAACAGCCCGATATAGACGCCGATCAAAGCGAGGATGAATGACTTCCCGCCTTTTCGGCCGCATGGCATCCAGACTTCGCTCAGTTGCGCCTTTGGGGGATTGAGCCGGCCAGTGCAGTTGGTGAAGATCCGGCGTTCCCGAGGTGACAAGGGCAGGCCGAAGATTGTTTTCAGGAAGGCACGCCATGCGAGCCAGCTTTCCCAATCGGAGAACCACGGCTTGAACAAAGCCGGGTGTTGCATCGCCTCGATGATGTTCATGTTTTTGTGAGAAATCGGGTAGCAAGCTGATATTCAAAATCCGTGGGAAATTCCTGGGGGTCGGCCCACGTATTCGACCCTCCCCCTGACCGTTTTCCCGACCCGCCCCCGGTCAGGTCGAACAGGTCACGGAAGAACTATCAATCATTCAGCTTGGGCCGCTTCTTCGTCCTCTTCTTCGACGGCTCCGCAAGGACGGCGTCGAGAGTTAGAATGTCTGCCTCATCAGGCATGCGCTTAAAGCCAAGCGCTCTGAGGTGGCGTAGCTGGGTGCTAATCGCCATTGTCGTGGCCGACAAGGCCTGCTCATTGCCTGCCAGCAGGTCAGGTACCCGCTCAGCTACAAACACGCCTAGCGCGGCTGCATTTTGGCAGGCCAAAAATTGGGCCGTGGTCACTCGGTCTGGACCGCCAAGGTCATCAATCAGGGCTGCGAGTGTCGAATAGAACTTCTGACCCTGCACTGTGCGCCCGTCGACTTCGACAAGTCTTATGCCCTGACGCCGGGATGCAGGTAACGCCTCCGCCTTCAGCGGAGGGCCGTAGCTGGTGCGTTTGCTGCGTCTCTGGCCCATAAAACCTTATTTTCCGTAAGCAACGGGTTCTAACTAGGCTGAGACATGCAGAGACCTCAGGGTTTTGTCTAGTTTCAAAAGGACACAAACCCACTAACTAGCTATCAGTGGGACAGGCTTCGCCAGTGACGTGCTGGGCGCTCACGGCTTCATCCTCATCTTCTTCTTGATTGGGTTGTATGGAGTCGGAGCGCGGAAAATCGGTTTTAGATATCCCGCGAAATAGGAAATCGCTGCAGGCCCGTCCCCTCACACTAATTTTCACTTCATTTGAATACAGGTTTCTTTACACTTGATGCGAGTGGGGGAAGCCAAATGATTAGATCATCTATCTTGCTTCTTGGACTATTTGTGTTGAACGGCTGCGTAACCGTCGATCCGAAACACTTCAAAGGCCCGAATGGTCGGGACGCATATACGATGCGTTGTAGCGGCCTTGGTCGTGAGTGGATCGACTGTTTCCAAGAAGCTGGGAAGCTTTGCGCCAATGGTTACGATGTAGTCAATCAAGGTTCCGGGACTGTCGGTGTTGGCACGCCCAACGGGCTGGTTATCGCCAACAGGCGTGATCTTGTTATTGAGTGTAAGTGACAGCAAAAAGGCCCTCGGTTTTATCCAAGGGCCTTCTGCTTATTGATCTGTTCTGTGGGTTAGGCGGTCTTTGGCGTCACCGTTATCACGCCATCCTTCCGCGTCACCTTGTGGCCTTGGTTCTCCAGGAACTTGAGAATGTTGTACTGATTGGAGCCGGTGCGCTTCTTCACGTCCGCCATGCTCGCGCCCTTCCGAAACATGCTCGCTGCGGTGGCCGTTTTGGTGCCGGGGCGCAAGCCGAACGCATCCTTCTTAACTTCGGCTTTCTTGGCAGTGGTCTTCTTCGCCGGGGCCTTCTTCATCGTGGTTTTCTTGGTAGCCATGTCATCAGTTCCTTTGTGCTGGGTTTGAACTGATGATGAATGATACACATCATTTTGATGATATCGAGAGGGATAATCATCTTTTAGTTGTGTTTCTTTTCTTCCCCTCTCTCGGTGGCAAAGCGATCTTGTAGGCGGTATGTCGGGCAGGCTTTATCTTACGAACGTGGATGTATGGCTTCTTTTCAATGTCAGGTCGGCGGAAAACCAGAAGCGTCTCGGTTGTGGGAACCAACTTCATTCCTTTCCAAGAGTTGGCCGCTCGTACTGCCGCGCTCCCATCTGGTTTCTTTAAGATGATTTGTTGGTGGAGCTGAAATGCTTCTGCTTGGAAGTTGGCTATCGTGTGTTCAACAAACGGCACAAGTTCCTTGTCCATTTTGTTCGCTGCGTCTTTTCGAAAATTACCAACGACGAGACATACGAAAGCCTCTGGCTTCAAAACCTTCCACAGAGTTAATGGAAGCTTTTTCATCTGCTCATTAAAACTTTGATAAGTGTCGGCGTGGGAAAGGTCTCTTGGATCGCCGCTCTTGTACTTCTCCAAGTTCCAGTACGGTGGGCATGACAGGCAGAAATCAAACTGCAAATCATCCGGGCAACCTTCAAGCGTGATCCCGTCGCCTTTGAAGTAACTGGCCTTCAACTTATGAGCCTTCAAAACCCGTTTGTTGAAGTCGATCTGATCCTTGTTCACGTCCCAGCCGAAATATTCATAACCTAGCTTCGCTGACATGAAGCCGCGTGGAGGACCGCCAGCGAACGGGTCAACAATCTTTGCACCTTTGGGGGCGTACCTTTGAAGTATGTCTTCAACTAACGCCGGTGGGAAAACCGAGTGTGTGCCGGAGTAGGCATCCGACTTCTTCCGCATGGTGCCGGCTCGTGGTCCGGTCTTCCCATCATCGCCCATCAGTTTCTTTAGAGCATTGTTGCGGGCTCTAAATGCCGGGTCTGACGTATCCCATAGATTAGTAGAAGTCCTAAAGGGCGGCGTTTCCTCTTTTTGAGCGTCCGGTTGTGAAACGTCAGGCGTGTTTGAATTGGCTTGCTTCTCGACCTCCTGCAAAAGCTTCTCGGTTTCGATGATCTCCGAAACCTCGGTTGCGGTTAGATGCTCCTTCTTGGCTTTTGCGAGAACCTTCTTCACTGCTGCCGCTGGCGTTGACGGGCGGGCCAGCTTGAACAGTGAAGTTGTATGGATTTTGGCCTGTAAGATTATCTGACGGCCGTGCCGGTCAGATAATTCTGCCAAGCGCAAATACTCATTCGGTGTCTGCCGGTTGCCCATGCCTACGTGGTCACGGCACCACGAATAGAAATCAAAATTCATGGTACCCTTGGCAATCAGCTCCTTGGCTTCGCGCAAGAGATAGCCAATGTCCAGGTTGTCCGCTTTGGATCTCCGAACCTTTAGGTCTACTTCTTCCGCAATCTTTGCCAGTTTCTTGTGTACGTTCATGCCGTCACCCGCGATATGGGGTTGAGCTTACCACAGACGGGGCGCTGTCGTGGCCGACAAGGGCCTGAGCAGGGCTAGGGTGGCCTCCGAGTACCGGGCAAGGGGCGCTCGCTTGCTGTCGGGCGTTTGTCGGGGCCGGGTGCGCGGCGGCATGCCGGGTTATAGTTGGGGAGGCAAGAGCGAGTTCAGAATCTATAAGCCTTATCTTCCCTCGAAGAGAGATTGAAAGATTGGAGGAAGGCGTAAGCCGCGAAGCGGCATAGCCTCCAATCTTGACCAGTTCAAAGCGATAGCACCGCGAAGCGGAGCGAAAGCGAAGAACTGGTCTAGGCTCAAATGTCTCATGGTTTTGAAGTCCTGAATTCCTCTTATCATCTCCTCTTATCTCACTTAGACCTATTGAGTAGATATCTCTTGAGACGGTTTTCATCACCGCGAAACCTTTGCTGTCTGGGCGTTCCAGAAATCGCCCTTACGGTTCCATGTTGGATACATTACGGTTCCATGTTGGATGTATCATAAATAATTACGGTTCCATGTTGGATACACTACGGTTTCATGTTGGTGGGAAATCCAACCCGATTTCGTCAAAATCTTCCTCTCTCCATCGCAGGAATTTCACCGTGGCGTGGTTCATTGGAACGGCCAAATATGCAAAGCCGTACAAAGCAGTTGCTTCGTTGATCTCCTGCAAGGCCAACTTAATGCGGTCCCTAAATTCGTTAATCCGCATACGCCCATGCTGGTTAACGCCCAAGTATTGGCAAAGCCGTGTCCAAGTAACTTCGTACTCTCCCTTGCGGTTATAAGCGATTGCAGCGTTGAGCCAGCGGAACAGGGCAATTGCGATGGGGCTTCTAAGATGCATAAGCGTTGGCAAGTGATAGGTAGTCGTTAGGCCGTTGATCATTTCCTCCATGAAGTGAGAATTAAGCTCGACGTTGATCCACCATTGGCCCGTGGTTTCCAGCTTCTTCACCTCTACATAGTTGATGATCTGGAAAATACGCTTGCCCTTAACATGGCCCTTGGCTTCTTTGTCATACCAAGTGCCATCATAGATCACCTTTAAATCCATGAAGCGGAGCAATGCCGTTTCAATACGTTTAGCTTCTGCATTGTTGAACTCGCGCTTCACCCTCATGATGTCGTAGAGCGATTTTCCTGACCGTATCCGGGCCGTCCAAGTTCCCTTGCCGTCATACTTAGCCTTACTCAGTATCGCGGAAAACACCTTCCATTGGCTCGCGTTGGGAAGGGCGGCTGTTGATAGGCGGTGTCCTACCCCTTTTTGGGCGACAAGGGTTGTCGTGCCATGCCCGCTTTCAATTACATACTCAGCTAGAGGTTGGTGCGTAGGACGGGCCAAAGGGGCGCGTAGCAAATTAAGATTATCCCGCATGTGTTTTGAATGCGGGTAGTAAAGTGGTTCTTTGAATTCTCGCGTTTCAGCATTTTGAGAATGGCTGGGTAGCCTTTTTCTCGGTAGGGCGTTCTTACTCATGCTACACCTCTCGCCGAGGGCATCTCGGCTTCCATCTCAGCCGTGCGGCTGAGAACGATCATTTGAATTGCGAATGCCTGCGCGGCAGCTTCTTTGGCATCCCCGATCTTCTCCCTCAGGGCGTTGCCGTATTGCTTCCCAAACTTGTCCAGCATGGCTCCCCGCTGCACCGGGTCGTCTGCCAGCAAGAGCCGCTCGGCCATCACTTGAACCATTGCCTGCGTTTTCTTTGGGAGAGCCAGGAATGAAGGAAGCGCGACTTCATCAACATCAATGTTCTTCATCTGGCACCTCCGGCATGGCCTCTAAAATTTGCTGGGCATGTCGTGTGGCTTGCTGGCAAATCCACAGGCTGAAAGCGTCCGCTACATCTTCAACATCGGCGTTTTCAGGAACCCGGCTTGTGAGACATTCGTTTGCTAGAAATATGTCGCGGATGATCTGACGCTGTGCTGTGACGTAGTGTTCCATGTCTGATTGTTCGGAAAGCAGCATCAGGCCAGCGGCAACGTCGCGGACCATTTCACGGACCCACGGTTGATGGTCGAATTCTTCGAAAACGTATCCAGTGGGGTTGTCGCTCATTCTGCGGCCTCCCCAAGCTGTGCACGGTAGGCGGCATCACGAGCCTTTACCCACGCCAATAGGTCGCCACGGCGGTAACGGACAATTCTGTTGCCGAAGGGATGGCAATGCGGCGGGCCGGGGGGAGTGGCTCCAGCCACACGCTTGCTCTCAAGCCATGCCTTGGAGCAGCCGAGAATTTTTGCCGCCTCGGCACTTGTTAAAAGTTGGTCATCGTCGCCGTGTCTATTCGCATGTGCGACAAGGGACGCCCTTTTGTCGATTTGACAGGTTGGAAGATTTGTCATGCGAGCCTCTCGGAACGGTTTGTAAACAAGTGGACGGTGCGCCAGAGGCGACACCTTTTCCTTTGCTTACCTTCCAGTTCCAAGCGCGAAGCTCGGCAGTGCGGAGGGTATTTGTTGCGTCCCCGATAAATAGGGCGAGATATGGCAGCGTACAACTGTTCTTTTTGCTACACAGAAAGCTGTTGTACGTTGCCTCCGGTTTGAACTTTTACCCCGCAAAGTTCCTTCAATTTGTCGGTGACTTCTTGGGCCGGTTGGCGCAACCAATCTTCGTCAGGAATGACGTACTGCGCCGTCACATCATCATTCGGAAGGCTGTGGTTCAGCAGCGCCGACAGTTCGTATTTGCTCAACCGGCATGACGCGGCGACACTCTCAAACGTCCGACGCAAATCGTGAACCGTAATGTGCGAGCTGCAAGCCTTGCTGATTTCATCGAGGGCGTAGCGCGGTTCACGGATGCAGCCCAGCTTGCCCCGACTGCTTGGAAAGACCCAATCGCATTTGCCCGGAACCTTGCCGCGACGAGCAACCATCAGATCATTCACGAAGTCAGTCATGGGAATATCAAAGTGACGGTCAGCTTTCGTCCGTTCTTCTCCAAGCCGGATCATCTTGGCACCGAAATCTATTTCGGACCATTTAAGTTGAGCGCCTTCTTCGCGCCGCAGGCCGGTAAACAGGTAAAGCAAGATCAAGTCGCGGTGAGCCGCCACGGGGAAGCTCATCGTTGCCTTAAAGAACTCGGGCAGGTCTTCCTTGCTTACGCGACCACGACGTTTCGTTTCCTTGAACCAAGCGCGATCTCGGGAAAGGCGCTTTACCGGGTTCTCTCTCCCAGCAATGGAGCCGTCCCGGCCTTGGGCAAAATTGTAAAGTGCGCGGAAGAGACGCATGGCCCCGTTTGCAGTGCTCTTGCCATTGGTCAGTTCGTTTTGCTTGCGGCCAGCTACGTCCTTCTGAATTTTTGAGTGGCGCTGCTCGACCATAGCATCGGTGATTTCAGATAAGGGCCGCTTTTTCCAATCCTCGAAATACCGATCGACGATCTTCTCGTAGTCCTTCTTTGTTTTAGGTCGAAGGTTCTTGCGAGCCTGTAGATAGCCTTCCAGTGCTTTGGACAATGTGAGAGCTTTTCCGATGTCGCCCTTGAGCAATAGGCCGGGGTCTTTCGCCTCTGGGCCGCTTGCATAACGTGCAGCGTCGAGAGCGCCGGGACGGAAGACGCCATCGGCATCAACCCATCCCCGGTAAGCAGCTTCGCGATCCAGCTCGGGCCAACGTCCAATCTTGCGGCGGACGGTTCGCCCTTTGAATTCGCCAACATACTTCCAGGTCTTTTGGCCACCGGGTGAAATGTCGAGGCCAAGGCAACTCCATTCGCTGTCTCGCCATGACACTATTTTGTTTGGGTTGGGTCGAAGTTTCTCGATCTTAGGGTTCGTAAGTTTTGCTTTGGGCATTGCAGGTGCTCCAATCCGAAAATAAGGTTTTTGCACGGTTATCGCATGTTGGACCGTGCCATAAGTCATGGGACGGTTAGCGGGTGTCGCGCAAAATGTCGAGAGGGATCAATGGGTTAAGTTGGAGGGAGCCATAAAAATATGGCAACGTCCAACCAACTCAGGCGAGCTCTTAATCAGCGGGTCCAAGGTTCGAGTCCTTGTGCGCCCACCAATATTTTTCCCGCCTTGGCCGCGCCCGGTCGGGGCGTTTTTGTTTCCGGTGCTTGCCGGTATTGCGAGCCGTTTCTCCGGCCCGCCGGTTGTATCCGCGCCCGCCGATGTGTTACCCCATAGGCGCATTCTGAACCGGGCTTGACCGTCCGCGCGCGCCGTAACCGGCTTGCCGCGCAATGGAACTTGGCAAGATGCCGCCCGGATATCCTCCAATTTGAACGGGTGCTCAATGTCTTCCGAACTCAAGAATTTCGACCAACGTTTTACGTCCCTGCTCGACGATCTGGACCTGTTGAAATGCGAGAGCTTCATCGACGGCCAATGGAAAGCCGGCGCCTCGTCGTTCGGTGTGACCGACCCGGCTGACGATTCTTACGTCGCGACGGTCGCGGCCCTCGGCGAGAGCGAGAGCCTGGCCGCCGTCGATGCCGCCGACGCCGCGTTTCCAGCGTGGGGATGGGCGATCCCGCAAGTCCGCGCCGACGTGCTGAAGCGCTGGTACGACCTGATGCGCCAACACAAGGAAGACCTGGCGCTGATTATGTCGGTGGAGCAGGGCAAGCCGCTCTCGGAAGCGCGCGGCGAAATCGATTACGCGTCGTCGTTCGTCGAGTTCTACGCCGAGGAGGCGAAGCGCCCCAACATCGAATCCGTCACCTCGCACCTGGAAGACGCCGAAATGGAGGTGTGGCGCGAACCCAAAGGCGTCGCCGCGCTGGTGACGCCGTGGAACTTCCCGTCCGCGATGCTGACCCGGAAAGCGTCGGCCGCACTCGCCGCCGGCTGCACGGTCGTCGCGCATCCGTCGCACGAAACGCCGTTATCGGCGCTGGCGCTGGCGAGACTGGCCGAGCGCGCCGGCTTCCCGGACGGCGTTTTCAACGTGGTCGCCGGCATGCCGGACACGGTGGTGTCACCGTGGATGGAGGACAAGCGCGTGCGCGTGCTGTCGTTCACCGGCTCGACCCGCGTCGGCAAGATGCTTTACCGCAAGTCCGCCGACACCATGAAGCACATGATTTTGGAACTCGGCGGGCATGCGCCGTTTATATTATTCGACGACGCCGACATGGAGCTTGCGCTCACCGAGGCGATCAAGGCCAAGTTCGCGACCAGCGGTCAGGACTGCCTGGCGGCGAACCGGTTCCTCGTGCATCGCGACGTCTATGACCGGTTCTGCAACGGCTTCGCGGAAAAGATCGAGGAGCTCACCGTCGGTCCTGGCCTCGACGACTGCGACATCGGCCCGCTGATGAACGAGGCCGCCGTCAAGAAACAGATCGAACATGTCGAGGACGCCAAGGCCAAGGGTGCCAAGGTGATGGTCGGTGGGATGCCGCATGACGCGGGAGCGAACTTCTTCCAGCCGACACTGCTGACCGACGTGCCGGACGATGCGGAAATCCTGTCGGAGGAGACGTTCGGACCGGTCGCCGCCGTTCTGCCATTCGACGACGAAGCCGACGTCCTGAAGCGTGCCAACGCGACCGGCTACGGGCTCGTCGCCTATCTGCACACGATGGACCCCCGGCGGATTTATAAATTCAGCCGTGGACTGCAGTTCGGCATGGTTGCGGTCAACCGCACCAAGTTGACCGGCCCGCCGATCCCGTTCGGCGGCGTGAAGGAATCCGGCCTCGGCCGCGAGGGCTCGCGCTTCGGCATGGAAGAGTTCATGGACATGAAATACGTCTGCCGCCAGTGGTAGGACGCAGCACTGGCCGCTTGACGGATTAGGTCGTTTGTCCTAATTGAATAGGACAATTGTCCTAATCAGAGGGTATCATGCCGGCGGCGTCGACCCGTGACAGTATTATCGAAGCGGCGGACGGGCTTTTCTACGAGAGAGGTTTCGAACACACGTCGTTCGCCGACATAGCCGATGCGGTGAAGATCTCGCGCGGCAACTTCTATTATCATTTCAGGACCAAGGACGAAATCCTGGACGCGGTAATCGCCCGGCGCCGGTCGACGACGTGCGCCATGCTGCAGGACTGGGAAAAGGCCGGTGAAACGCCCCGGGACCGGATCCGCTGCTATATCGAGATCATGATCCGCAATCGGGCCAGGATAACAAAATATGGTTGCCCGGTCGGCACATTGACGTCCGAGTTGGCGAAGCTCAGCCATCCGGCACTGGGTGACGCCAACGGGATCTTCATCGTGTTCCGCGAATGGTTGCGGGGCCAGTTCGTAGCGCTGGGGCGCGCAAAGGAAGCCGACGACTTTGCGATGCATGTGCTGGCGCGGAGCCAGGGCATTGCTACGCTGGCCAGTGCGTTCCGTGACGAGAAATTCATCAGAAAAGAAGTCGACGACCTTTGCGACTGGCTGGATGCCATCGCGGAGGGGTGTTGAGATTGACCATAGAGGATAAAGCAGATGTTTATGGTGTCATTGACGTTCACGGCCCAAAAAGCGCGGGCCGGCGAATTGATGGAAAGTCACAAAGCCTGGATCCAGCAGGGGTTCGATGACGGTGTGTTCCTGATGACCGGCAGCCTCGTGCCCGGCATCGGCGGCGCGGTGATGGCGTACAACACGTCGCGCGACGATCTCGAGCGGCGGGTCAACGCCGACCCGTTCGTGGCCGAAGGTGTGGTCGATGCGGAAATCATCGAAATCGAGGCCTCGCGCACCGACGCCCGGCTCGATTTTCTTTCCGCCTGATGCGAGAAGGAGAGCATACATGAGCAAGACCGTGCCAGGTCCCGACGGCAAGCCGCGTTGCGGCTGGTGCGCGGCGACCGATGATTTCTTTCCGTATCACGATAACGAGTGGGGCTATCCGGTCGACGACGACATTCGTTTATTCGAGAAGATCTGCCTGGAAGGGTTCCAGTCGGGGCTGAGTTGGCGCACCATCCTCGACAAGCGCGAAAACTTCAGAAAAGCGTTCAAGGGCTTCGACTATAACAAAGTGGCGAAGTTCACCGAAAAAGACGTCGAGCGCCTTCTTCAGGACGCCGGCATCATCCGCCACCGGGGCAAGATCGAGGCCGCGATCAACAACGCAAAGCGCGCGCGTGAAATGGCCGCCGAGCACGGCTCGCTCGCCGCCTACTTCTGGAGCTTCGAGCCCGACCCCGATGAAGTCCCGAGGCCGCAGACGATGTCGACCTCGCCGACTTCGACGGCGATCTCCAAGGACCTCAAGAAACGCGGTTGGAAGTTCGTCGGGCCGACCACGGTGTTCGCCTTCATGCAGGCCATGGGGCTCATCAACGATCATGTTGAAGATTGCATCATCCGCGAAAAGGTCGACCGGGCCAGGAAGAAGTTCAAACGCCCGTGACGCTAAACGCCGTTATGTCATGAAGACGATTGTGGCGGCGTTTCCGCATCGGTGTCCGGTGCCGTTGGGTGTGCTTCCTCTGCGAACTGGCGGGCTTCCTCGCGTTCGGCCTCGCGCAGCAGCAGCAATTCCACGCGTTCGCGAAGCAGGCGGTCGGTTTCGTTTTCCTGGGCAATGTCGAGCGCGAAATCCCTGTGCAGCGAGATCGCGATCAGGATCATCAGGATCATGAACGGAAACGCGGCGATGATCGACACGGTCTGTAGACCGTAGAGCCCGCCGCTCAACAAAAGGACCGCGGCCATCAGCAACTGCAATGTGCCCCACAATCCGCGCAGGACACGGGTCGGGTTGAGCACCCCTTTCGACGTGAACATGCCCAGCACGAACGTCGCCGAATCCGCAGATGTGACGACGAACATGCAGACAAGGGCGATGGCGGCGATGGCGAGGCCGCCACTCCAGGGCAATTGGTCGAGTAAACTGAAAAGCCCCGCGGGCGCCTCGCGCGCGACGGCGTCGGCAATTCCCGGATTCCCGCCGAATAGCTCGAAAAAAATCGCCGAGCCACCGAAGCCGGAGAACCAGAGCATGCTGAGCGCGACCGGTACGATCATCACGCCGACGACGAACTCGCGGACGGTCCGCCCGCGCGATATACGGGCGATGAAGCTGCCGACGAAGGGCGCCCAACTGAGACCCCACGCCCAGTAGAACATGGTCCACTGTTCGACCCAGCGTTCGTCGGAGTACGGGCTTGTCACCAGACTCATTTCCAGAAGATGCCCAAGGTATTCACCGAGCGTTTGTGTCATTACGCCGAATATGAAGGACGTTGGCCCGAATACGATCACTGTCAGCAGCAACAATCCGGCCAGGATCATGTTCGCATCGCTGAGATGTCGTATGCCCTTGTCGAGGGGGGTCATGGCCGACGCCATGTACATCAGGCCAAGTGCGCCGATGATTGCGAACTGCGACGTGAAGTCGTAGGGGAGCGGGGTCAACTTTGCCAGTCCGCTGTTGATCTGGAGGGCCCCCAGGCCAAGCGTCGTGGCGACGCCGAACACTGTCGATACCACGGTCAGGATGTCGATGATTTTGCCCCAGCCACCGTCGACGCGATCACCCAGCAGAGGACGCAACGTCTCGCTGATCAGACCCCGGCTGTTGTGGCGGAAGCGCACATAAGCGATGGCAAGGCCGACCACGCTGAAGTTTGCCCATTGGTGAAAGCCCCAGTGGAAAAAGGCGTAACGCATCCCGACTTGCGCGGTTTCGGCTGTGCGCGGGGTGCCGACGTCGAGCGGTGGTTTGTTGAAGTGCATCATTGGCTCGGCGACGCCCCAGAACACGAGGCCGACACCCATGCCCGCCGAAAAGATCATGGCGAGCCAGCTCGGGAACGAAAATTCAGGTGGCTCATCTGCCGGACCCAGGCAGATTCGGCCGAACCGGGACACGGCGAGAAACAATGTGAAAAGAACGAAGCCGGTCGTCACCAATAAATAGAGCCAGCCGAAGCGCGTCGCTGTCGCATCTAGGACGGCCCCGGCGACACGCTCGACGCTTTCAGGGGCGGTGGCCGCCGTTGCGACGAAACCTGCAATGATGGCTAGCGAGACGATGAAGACGGTGCCGACGTCGCCGAACAATTTCGTTACCAGGCTACGCAATACTTCCATGCCGGTTTTCCTAGCGCAGCTGCGAGGTGAGTTAAAGGCCGGCAGCTCAGCCTGACTTCCTGCCCTGGGGAACAAAGTATGTAATGAATCCTGAATGGTGACGGATGGATGCCGGCCGTTCTGACCGCTGGGCGTGTGAGAATCTCTCATGCACGCCGTCGTCGCTTTCGGCGCTAGAATGCGCGCGCATGGCGACCGGCCATGTGACTGTTCGGGGCTCAGAACCATGCGCCGTTACGTTCATCTCATCTTGCTTGCTGTCGCCGTTTCTCTCTTTATGCCGGGGCGCCCAGCAATAGCCGCCGAGATCGGCGTCGTCGTCCTGCATGGAAAGGGCGGCATGCCGAACGGTCTGGTGAGGCCGCTGGCCGAGTATCTGGAAGGGCAAGGGTTCCGGGTCGCCAATCTGGAAATGCCGTGGTCCAAGAACCGGACGTACGGATCGTCGCCCGAAGACGGCGCCGCCGAGATCGACCGGGCGTTCGCGGATATGAAGGCGGCGGGTATCGAAAAACATTTCCTGATCGGCCACAGCCTGGGCGGTCTGTTCGCCGCCTATTATGCGGGTCAGCGCCCCCTGACGGGCCTGGTTCTGGTCGCACCCGGCGGTGATGTGGCATCCAGGTTCTGGCAGAAAAAGACGGCGTCGAGCCGCGAAAAGGCGGAAAGGTTGATCGCCGACGGCAAGGGCGACGACGCCGATGATTTCGACGATTTCGAGGGCTCCAAGGGCAGCTTTACCATCCGCACCACGGCCAAGCTCTATCTGGCCTGGTTCTCCACGGAAAGCCCACTCAACCAGGTCCGCACGTATGAACGCCTGCCCGGCGGGCTGCCGGTGCTGAACGTGGTACCGACCGACGACTACAAGGGGCTGCTGAAGGTCAAGGACGAACGCTACAGCCAGATCCCCGAAACGCCCTTCAAGGAAATGTTCGAACCCGAGACCGATCACAAACGCGCGCCTGACGTGGCCGCCGAAAAGATCGCGGATTGGATGCGTAAGGTGGCGGCGAACTGAGTACCTCAGCGGCGCGCCAGGCTCACCACGTATTTGGCGGTCTCGGTCGCGGACGGGTTGATGTAGGCGCGGTCTTTCAATGCCGACATGTCGAACGCGAGGCAGTCGCCGGGGCCGAGCGCCGTATCCTCGCCACCTTCGCGGATCGTCAGTTGACCGGACATCACCCAGACCGACTGGCCGCGCATGACCGTGTAGCTCGACGCCGGATAACCGACGCTTTTCCCGGGCGGCAATTCGATCAGCACCATTTCCGGATCGGCGCCTGGCGGCGTCAGGGCATGGCGGTGATATCCGGTTTCCGGATCGATCCAGGTTTCCCGCTCTTCGCCGCGCACCAGACGGGTGGGCGTGGAATCGGACTCGGCCCGCGCCAGCAACTGCGAGACCGTCAAGCCGAAGGCGCCGGAGAGCTTACCTAAAAGCGCTGCCGTCGGGCTCGCCTCTGCGCGTTCGATCCGCGAGATCATCGCCCGCGATACGCCGGATGCCGCCGCCAGTTCGGAGATCGACCAGCCCCGCTCGTCGCGTTCGCGGCGGATGCGGGCGGCCAGCAACCCGCCGAGGGGATCGTCCGGGTGGCCTCCGATCTCGTCCATTATAATAGACATATCTGTATTTTAGTGGAATCATGCCGGTATGGCTATCGCTTTTCCCGCCCTGACGCTTGCGCCGGACGCCGGTGGCACGGCCCCCGTGGACCCTGGGCTCGGCCATAACGGCGGGCCGCCGCTGGACTATGAGCCGGGCCGCAGCTGGCGCCGCTGGCGTTGGAAAAAGGTTCATGCCGAAGCCTGGAAAACACCGCCCCGCGAGATCGTTCTGCGGCGCCTGCGCCGCGCCAAGGCTGCGGGCATGAGCTACCGGGAATACACCCTCGAGATCATGGAACGCGGGCGGTATCCGTAGCGTGCCGGCATGGCCTCTCCCGCATAAAAAATCATTGACCCGCAATCCCCGGCAAACAACATGTTACATAAGGACGTAATGAACCGAGAAATATGGGGGGATAATGCCGGACAAACCGACCGTTCTTGTCGGGCGCAAGCTGCCGGATGCCGTCGAAGCGCGGCTGCAGCGTGACTATGACGCGATCCTCAATCCGGACGACAAACTCTATACATCGGAAGAACTGATCGAGCTTTCCGCAAAGGCGGACGCGATCCTGCCGTGCCATTCCGAGCATTTCACTGCGGCTGTTATCGAAAAGCTCTCTCCGCGGGTGAAGGCGATTGCCAATTTCTCGGTCGGCTATGACCACGTCGATACGGAGGCGGCGAAGAAGAAGGGCATCATCGTCACCAACACGCCGGACGTGCTGTCCGACGCCACCGCCGAAATCGCCATCCTGCTGATGCTGGGCGCGGCCCGGCGCGCATCCGAGGGCGACCGGCTGGTGCGCTCGAAGGCGTGGAAGGACTGGAGCCCCGCCTTCATGGTCGGCACCCAGACGACCGGCAAACGGTTCGGCGTCATCGGCATGGGCCGCGTCGGTCAGGTCGCGGCCAAGCGCGCGCGCGGCTTCGACATGGAGATACATTATTATAACCGCAAGCGGCTGAGTCCCGAACTCGAGCAGGGCGCGACGTTCCACGAAAACGTCGATGATCTTCTGGCCAACGCGGACGTGCTGTCGATCCACTGTCCGGCGACGCCCGAAACCAAAGGGCTGCTGAACGCGGATAAGATCGCCAAGCTCCCCGATGGCGCGATCGTCGTGAACACCAGCCGCGGCGCCGTCGTCGATGACGACGCGCTGATCCAGGCCCTGAAATCCGGCAAACTGGCGGCGGCCGGGCTTGATGTTTTCAACGGCGAGCCGGCTGACATTCACCCGGGTTACCGCGACCTCGACAACGTTTTCCTGCTGCCGCATATCGGCAGCGCCACCAAGGATACGCGCGATGCTATGGGATTTAGGGCGCTCGACAACCTGGATGCGATTTTCGCGGGTAAAGAGCCGGGGGACCGGGTCGCCTGACATGGTCGGTGGTATACCATATCGTTGACGCTGATCGCCAAGCGACGTAACGTAAACCCCAATAATGAGAATTGGCTACTGATCAACAGTACAGCAACAGAAACAGGGTGGGTCTCCTCCATTTATCCGGCACACTTCGGATTTTTGTAAACGGCCCGTAGCAGGGGGGTTGGACGTTTTCGGCTCTCCTGATGAAAAAGGCTCAACGCATTTGCCGGCGCTGCCGGTTTGCGGGGGGTGAACGAAACTTTGGGAGAAACTAAATGTCCAAGAAAACCGATACTGTATCGCGTCGGAAATTCCTCAAGGGTTCTGCCCTTGCGGCGTCCGGCGCAGCCGCGGCGACCGTTGCCGCTCCGCACATCGCCAAAGCCGCCACGACCCTGAAGGTTCAGGCTGCCTGGGGTGGCGGTATCTTCCTCGAATTCGCCCAAGACTACGTCAACCGCGTGAATAAAATGTCGGGCGGCGCAATGAAGATCGACCTGCTCGGCGTCGGTGCCGTCGTCAAGACCGCCGAAATGCAGACCGCCGTGCACAAGGGCGTTCTGGACGGCGCGCACTTCGTGACCGCTTACTGGTACTCCAAGTCGCCGGTGGCGTCGCTGTTCGGTACCGGTCCGTGCTTCGGCTGGTCGGCCAACGAACTGATGGGCTGGATTCAGTACGGCGGTGGTCGTGATCTCTATTACGAACTGATGCACGACAAGCTGAAACTCGACCTGGTCGGCTTCTTCTCCGGCCCGATGCCGGCACAGCCGCTGGGCTGGTTCAAGGAGCAGATCAAGGACGCTTCGCAGATGAAGGGTCTGAAGTATCGTACCGTCGGTCTCGCCGCAGACGTTCTGCAGGAAATGGGGATGTCGGTCGTCCAGCTGCCGGGTGGTGAAATCCAGCCGGCCATGAAGTCGGGCCTCATCGACGCGGCCGAGTTCAACAACCCGACGTCGGATAAGGACTTCGGGATGCAGGACGTTTCCAAGCACTATCACCTGGCGAGCTACCACCAGTCGCAGGAGTGTTTCGAGATCATCTTCAACAAGACCCTCTTCGACAACCTGGGTGAAGAGCAGCGCTCGATCCTCGAATACGCGTCCGAAGCCGCGTCGTCCGACATGGCGTGGAAGGCGATGGAACGCTACTCGCAGGACCTCGTGGTGCTGAAAGAGAAGTTCGGCGTCAACGTTTACCGTACGCCGGACTCGGTCATGCAAGACCAGCTCAAGGCCTGGGACATCGTCGTCGACCGTATCAGCAAGGAAGATCCGTTCTTTGCCAAGGTCGTCGCATCTCAGAAAGCCTGGGCGAAGCGCCATGGCGCCTATGCCTTGCAGAACGCGCCGGATTATCGCGGTGCGTACGAGCATTACTTCGGTAAGCTCTGATAAGCGGTTGGGCTGTATTGCAGTCTGAATGCTGGGGGGCGGCGCCGTTTGCGGCGCCGCCCTTCCCCCGTATTTGAGTTTAGTCGTAACAGCCGAGGTTCGAGGATATGACCCGGATTCTGCATTTCATCGACAGTCTGAGCGCCTGGAGCGGCAAGACGTTCGCCTGGTGCATCATGATTTTGACGCTCTCGACGTGCTACGAGGTATTCGTGCGGTACGTGCTGAACGCGCCGACCGTATGGGCCTTCGACATGAGCGTGCAGATGTACGGCGCGTTGTTCATGATGGCGGGCGCGTATGCGCTGTCGCAGGACGCGCACGTGCGCGGTGACGTCGTCTACCGGCTGATGCCCTTGAAATGGCAGGCGGGTATCGACTTCGTGCTCTACCTGACGTTCCTGATCCCCGGCGCGCTGTGCCTCATCTATTACGGCTATTTCTATGCCGCCGACGCCTGGTTCTACAAGGAAGTGAGCTGGTCGAGCCCGGCGCGTATCCAGATTTATTTCTTCAAGACACTCATACCGATTTCGGGCCTTCTGCTCCTTTTACAGGGCGTCGCCGAGGCCGTCCGCTGCATCCAGTGCATGCGCGACGGGTACTGGCCGGCGCGCCTGCATGACGTGCAGGAAACCGAGACCATGCTGCTTCACGAAAAAGAGGATCTCGTTAGCTCGGATCCGAAAGTCGCTCATCCGGAGACCAAGTAATGACCGATCCTCAAATCGCCATCATGATGCTCGGCCTGTTCATCTTCGTGGTGCTGCTGGGCTTTCCGATCGCATTCACCCTGATCGCCATGGGCCTCGGGTTCGGCTATTACGCCTATTACGATCCGCTGCGCATGAAGACGCTGTTCGACAACCGGATCTTCGATCTATTCGTGCAGAACACATTCTCGGTCATGTCGAACGACGTGTTGGTGGCGGTCCCGCTATTCCTGTTTATGGGCTACATCGTCGAACGGGCGAATATCGTGAACCGGCTGTTCTTCTCATTCCAGCTTGCGGCGCGTCACCTGCCGGGCTCTATGGCGGTCGCCGCGCTCGCGACCTGCGCCGTGTTCGCGACGGCGACCGGCATCATCGGCGCCGTCGTGACGCTGATGGGCATGCTGGCGTTCCCGGCAATGCTTGAAGCCAAGTACGACGTCAAGTTCGCGTCGGGCGTGATCTGCGCCGGTGGTTGCCTCGGCATCCTGATCCCGCCGTCGATCATGCTGATCGTCTACGCGGCGATCGCGGAAATCTCGCCGCTGCGTCTGTATGCGGCGGCGCTGTTCCCGGGGCTGATGCTGGCCGGTTTCTATATGATCTACGTCGTCACGCGCGCCACCATCAATCCGAAGCTGGCGCCTAAGCCCGAAACCGTCGATGTCTCGATCGGGCATGTGGCTTATGAACTGATGACGTCGTTCATCCCGCTTGCGGTGCTGATCATGGCGGTGCTGGGCGCGATCCTCATGGGGCTGGCCACGCCGGCCGAGGCCGCCGCCGTCGGGGCCGCGGGTGGCCTGCTTTTGGCGGTTCTTTATCGTTCGTTGACGTGGGAGCGGCTGAAGGAGGCCGTCTACCTGACCGCCAAGACGTCGGCGATGGTGTGCTGGCTGTTCGTGGGTTCGTGGACCTTCGCGTCGGTGTTCTCGTATCTCGGCGGGCACGACATCATCAAGGACTGGTTCCTGCATCTGGACGTCGGTACGGTCGGCTTCCTGGTGCTGGCGCAGACCATCATCTTCCTGTTGGGCTGGCCGCTGGAATGGACCGAGATCATCATCATCTTCGTACCGATCTTCCTGCCGTTGCTGGAGCACTTCGAGGTCGAGCCGGTGTTCTTCGGCATGCTGGTGGCGCTCAACCTGCAGACCTCGTTCCTGACACCGCCGATGGCGATGGCGGCGTACTATCTCAAGGGCGTGGCGCCGCCGCACGTGCAGTTGATGCAGATCTTCTCAGGGATCATGCCGTACCTGGCCATCGTTATCTTCTCGATGGTGCTGCTCTATAACTTCCCGGGGATCGCGTTGTTCCTGCCCGAGTTCTTCTTCGGGCCGGGCTGATCCGGCGAGCGGTGTGAGTTGCAGATGAAAGGCGCTTTCTCTCTCAGCCTGGCCGAGGCCGCGCGCGCCATCCGCGACGGCGAGCTGACGTCGGAGGAACTCGTCAAATCCTGTCTCGGCAGGATCGGCGAGTTCGAACCGACCGTGCAGGCGTGGGTCTGCCTCGACAGGGAGCACGCGCTCGAACAGGCGCGCGCCTGCGACAAGCTGCGTTACGACGGCAAGCCGACCGGTCCGCTCAACGGCGTGCCTGTCGGTATCAAGGACATCATCGACACCGAAGACTATCCGACCGAGTTGGGCTCGCCGATTTACGCCGGCCGCCAAACGATCGACGACGCGACGGTCGTCTCGAAACTGCGCCAAGCGGGCGCGGTCATCATGGGCAAGACGGTAACCACCGAATTCGCCATGTACACGCCGGGGAAAACCACGAACCCGCACGACCCGACACGCACGCCCGGCGGCTCGTCGAGCGGTTCCGCCGCATCGGTGGCGTCGCTGATGGTGCCGGGGGCGGTCGGCACCCAGACGCACGGGTCGGTGATCCGGCCCGCGGCCTATTGCGGGGTGGTCGGCTACAAGCCGACGTTCGGCTCGATTTCGCGGACGGGTATCCTCAAGCAGTCGCCCCCGCTCGATCAGGTCGGCGTGATCGCGCGCTCGGTCGAGGATGCGGCGCTGCTGTGCGAAACCGTCAGCGGCTTCGATGCCGGCGACCGGTCGATGCGGCCGCGCGCCATACCGAAACTGGTCGCGGCGCAGGCGGAGGACCCGGCGATCGAGCCTCGTTTTGCCTTCGTCAAGACGCCGGCCTGGGATCAGGCGGAGCCCGCGACGCAGGCGGCGTTCGAGGAGCTGACGGATTTCCTGGGCGGACGCGCCGAAGAGGTGCCGTTGGCGGACGTCTATGAAGAGATTTATGAAATGCACCGCTGCGTCATGGAAGCGGACATGGCCAAGAATTTCGCGCGGGATTTCGAACGCGCCCCGGACAAGATCAGCCCGTTGCTCGCCGCGATGATCGAGCGCGGACGCAAGGTCAGCGCTATCGAATACAATATCGGGATCGAGCGCATGGACGTGTTCGCGAACGGCCTCGATGTCGTGTTCGAACATTTCGACGTCATCCTGACCCCGGCATCGACGGGCGAGGCGCCGGTCGGTCTCGAGTCGACCGGCAGCCCCGTATTCTGCACGCTCGGCACCTATACCGGCATGCCGGCGGTGACGCTGCCGTTGATGCAGGGCGAGGCGGGGATGCCGCTCGGCGTGCAGTTGATCGGCAAGAAGGGCGATGACGCCCGGCTGTTGAGGACGGCGGCGTGGCTGACGCGCCGCATCGATGCGTCGGCGGAAGAATGAATTTAAGGGCTTCCCGGCGACAAACGCCGGCGGCCATGGCATAATCAGGCCAGGAAAGAGGTAGGCTCATGGATAGTATCATCACCGGCATTATCGGTACCGCGTTGTTCCTGCTGTTCGTCGGCGGTCTGGCGCAGTCAATCCACGCGATCCCGTTCACGATCATCGTCATCGTGATCTCCGGCGCGGCGATCTACGGCCTCTATGAGGATATCCGCGAAGAGCGCAAGTCTAAGTAGGGGCGGTGGCGAGGAACGCCTGAAGCCCCGCTTCGGCGCACTGGATGTCCTGTTCGGCGGCACCGCCCGAAAGCCCGATGGCGCCGACCACGGCGCCGTCGACGACCACCGGAATGCCGCCGCCCACCGTCGAGAATCTGCCGCCCGCCGCCGTCTGGATCCCGTTCGTCAGATTGCCCGGCACCGCCGCCGCGTTATAGTCGGCGGTCGTTTTTTTGGAGATCGCGGAAGTATGCGCCTTGTCCTGCGCCAGCGTGGTCGACAGTTCCTTAGCCCCGTCCATGCGCTTGAAGGCGATCAGGTAGCCGCAGTCGTCGGTGACGGCGATGCACATGGGAACGCCGATTTCCTGGGCTTTCGCTTCGGCGCCTTCTATAAGAATGGCGGCGTCGTCGTAGGACAGGCGTTTAATGGTCAGCAAGGGCTGTCTCCCGATTTGATGCTTCTGAGCGGAATTTGAACCCCGATCATGGACAGGAACAAACTCAAGAAATGGATCGTCGCGTATCTGCGCCAACCCATCCATCTGATTGTGTGGGTGATGGAGACGTTTGCCAAGAACCGCAAGCGCCTTGCCGAATTCACGGCGCGGGAAAAGGTCTCGGCCACCATCAAGACGCTGGTGGTGGCGACTTTCTTTATCTGGCTCGGCGTTTTTGCGTTCCTCTCCACGGCGGAGGAAGGCGACCGCTTCTCGTGTGCGGTTAAAAGCATGTGGCCCGACGCCGACCTGACCGGCTGCGAGACCCAGCCGTGGCACACGCCGGCGGAACAATTGCGCAAGGCGGACTAGGCTTGATTTCCCCGGCTGCATTCCGGAAGATGCCTGCCACTGGGAGGATCCAACAATGAAATTCTTCGTCGATACTGCCGATGTGGCGGAAATCAGTGCCCTTAACGACCTGGGGCTCGTTGACGGCGTCACCACCAACCCGTCGCTGATCGCCAAGTCCGGCCGCGACATGTCGGAAGCCATCAAGGAAATCTGCGACATGGTCAAAGGGCCGGTGTCCGCCGAGGTCACCGCGACCGACGTCGCCGGCATGCTGGCGGAAGCGACGAAGCTCCGCGCCATCGCCGACAACGTGACGATCAAGGTGCCTTTGACCGAAGCCGGCATCCAGGCCTGCAAGGCTTTGTCGGATGACGGCGCGTCGGTCAACGTGACGCTCTGCTTCTCGGCGGCGCAGGCCATTCTCGCCGCCAAAGCGGGGGCCGCGTTCATCTCGCCCTTCGTGGGAAGGCTCGACGATATCGGCCAGGACGGCATGTCCCTGATCGCCGAGATCTGCGAAATCTACAGCAACTACGACTTCCCGACCGAGGTGCTGGTGGCGTCGGTACGCCACCCGATGCACGTCGTCGATGCGGCGCGTATGGGCGCGCACGTGGCGACGGTGCCGCCGGGGGTCCTGAAGCAGATGTTCAAGCATCCGCTGACCGACAAGGGGCTGGCCGCGTTCCTCGCGGACTGGGAAAAGACGGGGCAGTCGATCCTTTGAGAATTACAAATACGTAAGGACTGCAATCCGCCCTTTTCTTTTGGGGTCAGTATGTTAAGTCCTCGATCCGCGGCAGAAATCGGGCTTCGTCCAGAAGCTTGAAACGCCATTCCGGCGTTCTATTTCTTGTCCGAAAACAACACGCAGGGAGTTCGAAGGTATGGCGGAGATGATCGCCCTTTCGCGCTTGACGAAGCGGTTTGGACCTCTCACGGCAGTCGACGGCATCGACATGAAAGTCAGCCGCGGCGAGGTTTTGGGATTTCTTGGGCCCAACGGGGCCGGCAAGTCGACAACGATGAAGATGGTGACGGGCTTCCTGGCGCCGACGTCGGGCACGGCCACGGTAGACGGCCTTGATGTGACGGTCGATCCGGTGCAGGCCAAGCAGCGCATCGGGTATCTGCCGGAAGGCGCGCCGTGTTATGGCGACATGACGCCGCGCAGCTTTCTCAACTTCATCGCCGACGTGCGCATGCTGTCGGGCAAGGACCGCGACAAGGCCATCGACGAAACCATCGATCGGGTCGAGATCGCGGGCGTCCTCGACCAACCCATCGAAACGCTCTCCAAGGGCTTCAAGCGCCGCGTCGGCCTGGCGCAAGCGATCCTCCACAGTCCGCCGGTGCTGATTCTCGACGAACCGACCGACGGCCTAGACCCGAACCAGAAACACCAGGTCCGAAAGCTGATCCGCGAAATGGCCGCCGACAAAGCGGTCGTCATCTCGACGCATATCCTGGAAGAGGTGGAAGCGGTCTGTTCGCGCGCCGTCGTCATCGCGCGCGGCAAGATTCTGGCGGACGGCACTCCGGAAGACCTGCTCAAGCGCTCGCCGTTGCATAACGCTGTGCACATCCGCGTCGCGGCCGCCGCCGCAAGTTCTGTGGCCGGCGATCTCAAGGCGCTCGCCGTCGTCGGCGAGGTAACGCAGAGCGAAGCCCAAGACGGCTATTGCGAATTCAGCGTGACGTCCAAGACCGGCGCGCCGATCGCGCCCGACGTGGCAGCACTGTTGAAGGACAAGGGACATCCGGTAAGCGATCTCAAGACCGAAAAGGGCGCGCTCGACGCCGTCTTCCGCGACATCACGCGCGGGCCCGCCAAAAACCCGGCGGAGGCGCAAAATGCGTAACATTGCGATCATCGCCAAGCGCGAGTTCAAAGGCTATTTCGCGACGCCGCTGGCGCTCGTATTCATCGTCATCTTCCTGGCGCTGACCGGCGCGTTCGCATTTTATGTCGGCGGTTTCTTCAGCCGCGGCTATGCGGACCTGACGCCGTTCTTCTCCTATCATCCTTGGCTGTTCCTGTTGCTGGTGCCGGCCATCGGCATGCGGCTCTGGGCCGAGGAACGTAAGTCCGGCACCATCGAGCTTCTGATGACATTACCCGTCTCGACGCTCGACGCCGTGCTCGGCAAGTTCTTCGCGGCCTGGGCGTTCTGCGGACTGGCGCTGGCGCTGACGTTCCCGATGTGGATCACCGTCAACGTGCTCGGCGATCCGGACAACGGCATCATCATCGCCAGCTATATCGGCAGCTTCGTCATGGCGGGCGCGTTCCTCTCGATCAGCGCCTGCATCTCGGCAATGACCAAGAATCAGGTGATCGCGTTCATCATCGCCGCGACCGTCTGCTTCCTGTTCACGATGTCGGGGGCGCAGCTGGTGCTGAACTTCTTCCAGGGCTGGGCGCCCGACGTGCTGGTCGACGCGCTCCGCTCGATGAGCTTCCTGACCCACTTCCAGGCCGTCACGCAGGGCGTGATCGACGTCAAGGACGTGGTGTTCTTCGGCTCGCTGATCGTGCTGTGGCTGTTCCTGAACGTCATAGCCGTTGAAATCAACAAGGGACGATGAGGCGCGCCATGAATTATCTCGCCGGCATCGATCGTGGAAAACTCGCGGGACTTTCCGTCGTTCTCGCGGTGGTCATCTTTCTCGCCGTCAACATCTTCGCCAACACCACCTTCCGGGGGATCGAGGCGGACCTGACCGAGGAGAACCTGTTCACCCTCAACGAAGGCACGCGGGAGATATTGCAGGACATCGACGAGCCGATCACGGTGCGTCTGTTCGTCTCCAAGCGTCTGGTCGAGTTAAACCCGGGGCACGCGACATACGCCGACCGGGTGCGTGAATTGCTGGAACGTTACGTCGATATCTCAGACGGCAAGATCAATCTCGAGCTTTACAGCCCCGAGCCTTTCACCGACGAAGAAGACCTCGCCGTCGCCTTCGGTCTGCAGGGCGTGCCGCTGGATAACGCGGGCGATCTCGGTTACTTCGGGCTCGTCGCCACCAACAGCGTCGACGACATGGAGCGGATCGCGTATCTGAGCCCGGAACGCGAGAGCTTCCTCGAATACGATCTCACCAAAATGATCTTCAAGCTGGCGCAGGACAAGAAGCCCCTGGTCGGCCTGATCACCAGCCTGCCGATCGCCGGTGGGCCGCGCGTGCAGGGCGGCCAGTCGTGGGCGGTGCTGGAACAGATCCGCGAATTCTTCGACGTCACGACGATTGCGCTCAGCGACAAGACGATCCCGAACGATGTCGACGCGCTGTTGATCGTGCATCCGAAGAACATCAACGATCAGTTGATGTACGCCATCGACCAGTTCGTCCTGAAGGGCGGCAAGGCTCTGGTGTTCGTGGACGAAAACTCGGAGATCGACGTCGCCATGGCGCGCGGTCGGGGCAATGCCGGCCCGTCCGATTTCGACAAGATGCTCAACGCCTGGGGTGTGGAGCTTGTCGACGGCAAGGTGCTCGGCGATCTTGAGCATGCGCGGCGAGTCAACGTCAACGTGCGCGGCCAGACGTCCGTTACCGATTACGTGACGTGGCTGTCGATCCTGCCGAAGTATTTCAAGAGCGATGACGCGATCACCGCCGATCTGCAGCGGATCACGCTGGCCAACGCCGGTATCCTGAAGCCCATCGAAGGCAAGGGCACGACGTTGGAGCCGCTGATCACGTCGTCGCCCCAGTCGATGGAAATCGATGTCGCCAAGGTCCGCACTAACCCGGACGTGGTCGGCATGTTCCGTGACTTCGAACCATCGGGGACGAAGGAAGTCGTCGCCGCGCGCGTGCTGGGCAAACCGTCGTCGGCCTTCCCGGACGGCCCCCCTGCGTTGAAGGAGGGCGAACCGGAAACCCCGGACATGCCGAAGGCCGAGGATTTCGTCGCCAAGGCGGACAAGGACGTCAGCATCGTCGTCGTCTCCGATGTCGATATGCTGCATGAACAGTTTTGGATGCAGTCGCGTCAGTTGTTCGGTCAGACCTTCAGCGTGCCGTTCGCCAACAACGCGGACTTGGCGGTCAACGCGCTCGAGAACCTGAGCGGCGGCACGGCGCTGATGAGCCTGCGTGCGCGCTCCGAGGCGTTCCGTCCGTTCACGTACGTGGACGAGGTGCGCAAGCAGGCCGAGCAGCAGTACCGCGACAAGGAAAAGCAGCTCGCCGAGCAGATCGACAACATCAAGACCGAGCTCGCCAACCTGCTGAACCGCGAGCAGGCCGGCGGCGAACTGGTCATCGGTCCGGCCGACAAGGCCAAGGCGGAAGATTACCGCCGCCAGATGGTCAAGCTTCGCAAGGAACTGCGCGACGTGCAGTACGAGCTGCGCAAGGATATCGACGACTTGGACGCGCTGTTGAAGTTCGTCAACATCGCTGCGATCCCGCTGCTTCTGGGGGCGATCGCGCTGGTCTGGTTCCTGGTCGGCCGAGCGCGGCGGGCACGCCGCTTCCACGTCGCGAAGCATGAAGGGTAGGGGGCGAACATGACACCCAGAACCGTCAGCATCCTGATTGTCTGCGCCATCGTCAGCGTGGCCGCCGCCGCCTACGGCGTCAGCTCGCGGGTCAATTTCCAGTCGACCAATTTCGAAGGGCAGCGCCTGTTTCCGGACCTTCTTGAGAACGCCAAGAACGTCGCCGAGGTGTCCGTTCTGCAGAACGGCAAGACCATGACCTTCGTTCGCGACGGCGACACCTGGCGCCTGAAGCAGAGCGGCGGCTATCCGGTCCACGCCAACCTGGTGAACAAGCTGATCTTCGGCCTGTCCAACATGGAATTGCTGGACCAGAAGACGAGCCGCAAGGCAAAGCTCCCCGATCTCAATCTCGGCGATCCGTCCGATGAAAAGAGCAACGGCCAGCAGGTCACGCTCCGGAACGGCTCCGGCGACGTCATGGCGGACCTCGTGGTCGGCCGCGCCAACTTCTTCCTGCCCGAAACGACGACCGGCGGGATGTATGTGCGCCGTCCCGGCGAGGATCAGTCCTGGCTGGTGCGCGGCCTGGTCGATATCGGCGTCGAGCCGCGCGACTGGCTGAAACGCGATATCGTCGACATTAAGCCGGAACGCATCCAGCGCGCCGAAGTGACTCACCCCGACGGCGAGAAGCTGATCGTCGTCCCGCAGAAAGGCGTGACCGGTGACTTCGCGTTCGAGAACATGCCCGAGGGGATGAAGCTGAAGAGCGAGTTCGCGCCGCGCAATGTCGCCGCCGTGCTGGGCAGTTTCGTGCTCAACGACGTGCGCAAGCCCGGTGACGTCGAACTCAAACCCGAAGACGCCTACGTCACCGAGTTCTTCACGTCCGACGCGATCCACGTCACGACGAAGATGTGGCAGAAGGACGATCGGCAGTACATGACCATCGACGCCAAATACATCGGCGACGATACGGCGTCGGACGCGGCGAAGCAGGCGAAGGCGATCAGCGAGCGGACCGAGGGCTGGCTTTACGTCATCCCCGATTACCAGTTCGAGCAGATCGCCAAGAAAATGGCCGACGTTACGGAAAAGCCGAAAGAGAAGTCCGGCTCGGGCTCTTGATCTAGCGCGCGTAGGCCAGCATCGAATCCAGCAGGACCTGCGTCCCAAGGGCGAGATCTTCGGCGCGCGCGTCCTCGAACTCATTGTGGCTGATGCCGTCGACGCACGGCACGAAGATCATGCCGGCTGGGGCCACGCTCGCCACCTTGCAGGCGTCGTGTCCCGCGCCCGAGTGAATATCCATGAAGCGGATCTGGCGCTTGCGGCAGGCGTCCCTGACGGCCTCGACGCAATCCGCGTTGAAGACGATGGGCTCGGCGCGGGTCACCACCTCGATGTCCAGCGTCAGCCCGTCGGCTTTCGCGATCTCAGCGCAGATGCGCCTGACGTCGGCTTCCATTCGTTCCAGCGTTTCCGCATCCGGATGACGGCTGTCGATGGTGAAGACGGTCTTGCCGGGGATGGTGTTCCGAGAATTCGGCATCACCCGCACATGGCCCACGGTGATCACTGCCGGCGGGTCGTAAGTCGACGCCAGTTCGCTGAGCGCAACGGTCATCTTCGCCGTGCCGACGAAGGAATCCTGGCGCTTCGCCATCGGTAATGTGCCGGCGTGGCCGTCCACACCCTCGACCGTCATCAGGAAGCAGCGTTGCCCCTGGGCGCCGAGGACGGCGCCGACGGGCAGCCCCTCGGCCTCGAGAATAGGGCCCTGTTCGATGTGCGCCTCGAAATAGGCGCCGAAACGGCTCGCGCCGGCGGGCTCGGACCCGGCATAGCCGATGTTCTGCAGCGCTTCGGCGACGGTGACGCCGTCGGCGTCGGCCAGTTTCAACGCCTTGTCGAGATCGCGGTGCCCGGAAAAGACGCCCGACCCGATGCAGCCGGCGGCGAAACGCGCGCCTTCCTCGTCGGTCCAGTCGACGACCTCGATCGGGGCTTCGGTTTCGATCCCGGCGTCGTTGAGGGCGCGGACGACTTCGAGCCCGGCCATCACGCCGAACGCGCCGTCGAACTTGCCGCCGGCCGGCTGGCTGTCGATGTGGCTGCCGGTGGCGATGGGGGCGGCGTCGGGATTGCGGCCCGGCCTTCTCGCGAAGATATTGCCGATACTGTCGACCCGGATGTCGCAGCCGGCGTCCTTCGCCCAGTCGCAGAACAGATCGCGGGCGCGCCTGTCTTCTTCGGATAGCGCGATGCGCCGGACCCCTCCCTTCGGTGTGCCGCCGATTTCGGCGAGCGTCATCAGCGAGTTCCAGAGCCGGTCCTTGTTTACGTCAGCCGTCAAAATGCCTCCTCGATCCAGCGGGCGTGGCGCAGCAGGTCGCCGTCGTGACCATGACGGCCGATGACCTGCAGGCCGATCGGTAGCCCGCTCGGTCCCTTCAGTTTCGGCAGCGTCACCGTCGGTACGCCGGTCAGGGTCCAAAGCTTCTGGAAGACCGCGTTGCCGGTGCTCTCCAGTCCCTCGGGCGCTTCGCCGGGCGCGCCTGCCGTTATCAATACGTCGTAACTCCCGAACATGCGGTCAAGGGCCGCCCCCAAAGTGTCGCGAAATTCGATGGCCTTGACGTAATCGGCCGCAAGGATGCCTTCGCCGGCCTTGGCGCGCCGCTTGGTTTCGTCGCGCACCTTGTCGGAATGATCGCGGCAATAATCGCCGATGTTCGCCTGCACGTTCGCCATCATTACGGTTTCCTGGCAGGCGAGGGCATCGTCGAACACCCCCGTCATCTCGACCTCGGTGGCGTGTCCGCCGAGTGCCTTCACCGCGCCCAGCATTACCTCTTCGAGATAGGGTTCGGCGAATTTCCACATTGGCCCGCGCACGAAGGCGATCTTGGGCGGGGCGGACACCGGCTCGCCCAGCGCCTCCGTGAGTTTGCCGCGCGGATGCCCGCGCATGTCCAGATCCGCCGCGTCCTTGACCATCAGCACATCGCCCATCAGCGCGATATCCTCGATGGAGCGGGCGTATATGCCCGGATGATCGAGTGGGCGTGCGAGTGGGAACATACCTGCGCGCGAGATCGAGCCGAACGTCGGTTTGAAGCCGTGTACGCCGCAGAACGACGCCGGGCGGATCATCGAGCCGCCGGTCTGCGTACCGACGGCGAGCGGGACCTGGAAATCGGCGACCGCCGCGGCGGAGCCGGACGACGAACCGCCCGGCGTGTGCGCCGGATTGTGCGGGTTCTTGGTCTTGCCGGCGGCGGATAATGCGAATTCGGTCGTGACCGTCTTGCCCATGATCACGGCGCCGGCGTCGCGCAACAGGCGCGCGATGGTGCTGTCGGCGACGGGGCGGCGGCCTTCGAACAACTGAGACCCGTTTTCCGTCGGCATGTCGGCGGTGTCGATGATGTCCTTGAGACCGACCGGGACGCCGTGCAGCGGGCCAAGGTCGCGGCCCTGCGATATCGCATGATCGCAGTTATCGGCCTGATCTCGGGCAATACAGGGGTTGAGATACGTCCACGCGCCGACGTCGGCGTCGCGGGCTTCCGCGCGGGCGATGCAGGCATCGACGAGCGCGCGCGATGTCAATTCCCCGGCGCGGATGGCTTTCGCCGCGCCGGTCGCTGTCAGTTCATTCGGGGAAGTCATTTGAGCCGGCCGATTTCCTTATAATAGTTTTGTGCGCCGACACAGAGCGGGATTGGCACACCGTCGAACGATGATGCCAAGGTTATGGATTTGCCTTTGGGATGTCCACCGTCGAGGATCTGGCGGGCGAAGCGGTTTTCCCAGAACGCCTTCGTGACCTTGTAGATAAAGTCCTGATCGAGGTCCGTGCGCGCCAGCCAGAGCGACGGTACAGCGACCGTATCCACATCGTTGGATTGTCCGGGGTAAACACCTGCCGGGATCGTGGATGCCGTGTAGAACGGCGATTTTTCGGTCAGGACGTCCCGTCCCTTGCCGACGATCGGGACCAGTTTCGCGCCGTAGGACTTGATCATTGCGGCGATGGCGCTCGACGGGTGGCCGGCGACGGTGATGAAGCCGTCAATCTGGCCGGCCTTCAGGGCGTCCTGCGCGCCCAGGAAATCGACGAAGGACGGCGTGAAGTCCTTGCCCTCCTGCAAGCCATAGGCGCGGACCAGAAGCTGCGCGCCCAACAACGCGCCGGAGTTCGGTTTGCCGAGCGCGATGCGCTTGCCGGCGATGTCCTCCATCTTGTCGATCCGGGCGTTCTTGTCGGCGACGAAGTGAACATCCTCGGGATAGAGACTGCTGAGCACGCAAAGCAGCGTATTCGGCTTGCGGGTGCGGAACGGCCCGGTTCCGGAATAAGACCAGTACGTCACGTCGGCCTGGGCGATCGCGGACGGATACTTCTTGGCCAGCAGTGCGTCGACGTTATCGACGGAGCCGTTGCTGCTTTGCGCCGTTGCGGTCAGGTGCGGCACGCCGCAATTGCCGCCGGCTTCGCAGGATTTCGAGCCGGGCGGGTTCGAAATGACCTTGGCCAGCAACGAGGCGATGGGGAAATAGGTGCCGCCGCGCGATCCCGACGCGATCTTGAAGAACCGCATGTCATCCGCCTGCGCGGGCGGCAAACCGCTCATACAAAGAATGATGGCCGCTACCACAAGTCCAACCCAGCGCTTCATACGAGTTCTCCCGATTTTATCTTGTCATCATAGGCAAAGTTCTTGATCGGCGGAATATAAAACTCCGGCTTTGGTTGCCGGGGACCGTATGATATTTTGTGGGCCGAAAATACAGTTCCAAAAGGATGATCCAAGTGACGAATTCGACTTACGTGCCGCCCCGGGCGGGAACCGGTGAGTGGCAGACGCGCGCACCCAAAGAGCTCGGCTTCGATGACGCAAAGCTGAAAGACGCGCTGGCGTTCGCCAAGGCGAGCGAGAGCCCGTGGCCCCGCGACCTCGAGGACGCCGGTAACGTGCCGGGGCTGACGCAGATCGAACCGGAGCCGTGGAACGCCTTTCTGGGGCCGCTGAAGCCGCGCGGCGGGCCGTCGGGGCTTGTTCTTCGGGGCGGTGAGATCGCGGCCACCTGGGGCGATCCGGCGCGGGTCGACATGACGTTCTCGATCGCCAAGAGCTATCTCGCCGTGCTGTGCGGTATCGCCGTCGGCGACGGCCTGATCAAGGACATCGACGCGCCGGTCGTGGGCGATGTCGATATCCCGGAATTTCAGGGCGAGCACAATTCGAAAATCACCTGGCGCCATCTGCTGACCCAGACCAGTGAGTGGTCGGGGACGTTGTTCGACAAACCCGACCAGGTCGATCACTACCGCGAGGTCGGCGCCGACTCAAAAAATGAACGCAAGGGCCAGAAGCGTCCGCTGCAAGACCCTGGCACGTTCTGGGAATACAACGACGTCCGCGTCAACGTGTTCTCGCTGGCGTTGTTGCACCTGTTCCGTCGGCCGTTGCCCGAGGTCGCGAAGGAACGGATCATGGATCCGATCGGCGCGTCGGACGGCTGGACGTGGCACGGCTACAACAACTCCGAAGTCATGATCGACGGCACGCCGATGGTCTCCGTGCCGGGCGGCACGCATTGGGGCGGCGGCCTCTGGATCGACACGTTCGATCACGCGCGCTTCGGTCTGCTGATCGCGCGGGGCGGCGAATGGAACGGGAAACGCATCCTCGACGCGGATTGGGTCAAGCAGATGCGCACCCCCATCGATATCTACAAGGTGTACGGTTTCCTGTGGTGGCTGAACACCGACAAGGCCTATTTCCCGCACGCGCCGGAAACCAGTTTCTTCGCTCTGGGAGCCGGGTCGAACCTGATCTGGATCGATCAGGAACTCGACATCGTCGGTGTTTTCCGCTGGATCGAGCAGGGCAAGATCGACGGTCTGCTGGGCCGCTTCATGGCGGCGTTGGAGAGCTGAGATCCCCGCTGAGCGGGCTTTTTACACTTTGTAACATTCGCTAACGACGGCGACATATGCATATTACATAGCGGCGTTACTCCTTAAGCCAACGACGGACAGAAACCGCCGGAGTTTAAGGAAATGACCGCTGTGTACAGACTGCTCGCCATCATCACGATCTTCGCCACCGTGGTCGGTGTCGTCGGCGCCGCCGCCGCCCAGCAACGGAAGCTGCCGGTGCCGCTGAGCGAACGCCAGGGCGTCGAGGTCAACGATGTCAACCTCGCCCAGGCGGCGGGCGGCAACGTCAATCTTGAGATCGTCAGCGCCTGCGTCAACAACATGGCGACGTTCCAGATCGTCAACCGCGGCGACGAGTGGCCGAAACTCGGCAAGCTCAAGATCTATCAGATCCATAACGGCCAGTCCCAGGAGATCACGGAGCGCACCATGCGGTTCGCCGAAGGCCAGAAAGCCTCGTTCCGCATGAAGAATCCGGGCGACACCAGCATCGGTCTGTTCGTCGAACCGTCCTGGTACGACCGTCCCTTCCAGTATGACGCCCAGGTCGACTGCAAGTGATGACCATGCGCCGCAAATTTCATAATTCCGTTTTCGCGCTGATCGCCGTCTCGGTGCTGGGTGCGGCGGGTGCCGCATCCGCCGGCTGCCCCGCGGTGCCGGCGAACGAGGTCTGGGGCAAGGTGTCGAACCAGGCGATCACCCGTTACGTCGCGGCGGCGCACGACGGCGACTGGGACGCGTACGTCGCGAAGTGGGAACAACGCGCCGAAAAGGCGCGCGATCTGGTCACCCGCGATTCAATTCTGGTGTTTCACGATAAGAATTTGTGGCTGCGGGGCGATGCGCTCGCCGGGTACGCGGCCGATGTCGACAAGCGTGTCGAGGCGGTCCGCTGCCTTGCCCGCGCCAACGCAGATAAACCTGTTTCGGGAGAGACCCTCGCCGGTTCTGCGCTCAACGGGGGTTCCTGATTTCCCCCAGGGCGTCGGAGTTACCCCGGCGTTCCCGAGGAAAGGCCCGGCCTTCATTGGCCGGGTCTTTCTGCGTTTGGGGAATGGATCGGGACGTCAGCCCTCGGCGAGGGCGTAGAGCTTCTGCATGCTCTCTTGCGTCAGGTTGCCGCCGGTCAGTGCGGCGACGGTCTTCAGCGAGGTATCCACCTTATCCGAGAGGAATGCCGCCGAGGCGACGACGCCGGCGGCTTCGCCCAATAACTTGGCACGGGTCAGAAGGGTGACGAAGGCGCGGCCGATGTCGTTCTCGGACACCAGCACGATGTCGTCCATGTATTCCTGCAGGTGCGCGAACGGGCGTTCGCCGGGACGGCGCGCCGAAAGGCCATCGGCAATGCTGTCCCAGTAATCGATCGCCGTGGCTTCGCCTTTTTGGCGGGATACGTAGGCCGCGTTGGCGCGTTCGGGCTGCACGCCGATCACCTTCACGTCGGGGCGCAGGTTCTTCACTGCGGCGGCCGTCCCCCCGGCGACGCCGCCCGAGGACACGGGGACGAGAACCTGTTGAACGTCTTCGAAATCCTCGCAGATCTCGAGGCCGATCGACGCATGGCCGGCGGTGATCCAGTATTCCTCCCAGGTGTCGATAGCGGTCATGCCGCGCTGTTCGGCGACCGCGAATACCATCGGCTGACGGCCGAGCGCGTCGTCGCAGAAGATCACCTCGGCGCCGTGTCCCTCGGTGGCGGCGACTTTATAAGCGCTGGTTTCGCGCAGCATGACGACGGCGATGGGGACGTTGAGCAGCCTCCCCGCAAACGCGAACGCCTGCGCGAAGTTGCCGCTCGACGTCAGAATCACGCCCTTGGACTTCTGTTCCGGGGTCAGGCGGTCGAGCATGGTGAAGGCGGCGCGCACCTTGTAGGCCCCGGTGACCTGCAGGTTTTCGCTTTTGACGAACAGCCGCTCGCCCCCGATCTCACGGCTGTCGCGGGCGACGGGGATGATCGGCGTGCGCCGGACGGCGGGGTGCATTCGCGCGCGGGCATCCTTGATATCGTCGAAGCTGACCAGAAGAGACATTGGCGCGCCCTAGAAGCCGAGTGACAGGTTCTTCGCGTCCAGCCGGCCCATGGCGAGCAGAAGCTGATAGACCGCGAGGCGTTCGTCGTAGAAAGCCGACGTGTAGTTGATCTGCGCGTTGTTGACTTCGTTTTCGGCGTCGAGAACGTTGATCACCGTTTCCTTACCCGCTTCGCGTAGTTTCTTGCGGCTTTCGAACACTTCGGACGCGATGTTGACCGCGTTCTCGAGAAGTTCGAGCCGTTCGCGCGCCGTCAGCAGCGACTGCCACGCGAGCTTCGACTGTTCGACCACCTTGCGGACGGTGTATTCGTGCTGATCCTTGGAGGCGTGATAGTCATACGCCGCCTGCGCCATCGAGGCGCGGGTGGAGAAGCCGGTGAACAGCTCCCACGTGCTGGAAACGACCAGCGAATAATCGCGCCGCGTGCCGAGCGTGCCGTTGTTGTTCTTTTCGTAGTTGTAGGTGCCTTCCAGATCGACCGATGGGAACAATTCGGCGCGGACCGTACGGCGGCGCTCGCGGGCAACCTCGACGGTCGTGCCCGAGTTGCCGACGGCCGGGTTCTCGATCACGGCGATGTCGATGGATTTGGAAAGCTCGCTCGGGATCAGGTCGATCGGCGGTTCGGGGTCGAGCATCGCCTCGATATCCGGCGGATGGCCAAAGACCTGCGTGTAACGGCTGATCGCGTCTTCGAGCGCGCCTTCGAAGTTGACGCGGCGTTCCTTGGCGATCTGCAGCCGCGACTTGGCCTGCAGCACGTCGACCGCGACACCGGAACCGCGTTGCACACGCTCGTCCTCGAGGTTGAGCTGGCGCTGGATGGTCGCTTCGTTCTCACGCGCGAGTTCGATCAGGCGGCGCTGGCGCAGCACATCGATGTAGACCTGGATGCCCTCGAAGATCGTGTTCTGGCGCGTGCCTTCGTACGAAATCTGCGCCAGTTCCCGGTTGAGGCGCGCCGTCCGCACGGCCGACGCGGTGGCGTAGCCGTTGAACAGGTTCTGCGTCACGGTCAGCGATGCGGTGTTGCGCGTACGCCCGAAATCGTTGGCGCCCGGTGCGTTGTCGCTTCGCGTCGTCGGGCTGTCGATATCCTCGTAGCCCATATCGCCGGTGACGCTGACCGTCGGATAGAAATCGGAAACGGCTGCATCCACGCCCTGGCGCGAAGACTGCAGGGATTTTTCGGCGGCCTTGATCTGCGGATGGTTGTTCAGAAGGCCGGTCAATTCGACTTCGATCGGGTTGGCCCCGGCATGCGCCGACAGGCCCAAAAGCAGGGCCGTCACGGAAGAACAGATGGTCAGCCGTCTAAAGGGCAAATCCCAGCTCCTGATTTCCCCGTCCGCCGCCCGCGCGGACGTGCACGGCGGCGATTCGGTTAAAAAATACCGGTTTGCCGTTTGGCATACAAGATTTAGCGTTAAAAACCGCTGAATCCGCAGCATTTTTTCCGCCCGGGCGGGCGCCGGTAATTACACCGGATCGCCGTACCCGCCGCCGCCGGGTGTGCGAAGCTCGAACACATCGCCGGCGTTCATCTCGGTTTCGTCGTTGCCGCGAAGCCTATCGACGCTGCCGTCAGCGCGGGTTACCGAGTTCTCGCCGCGCTTGCCGGCCTTGCCGCCCTTCATGCCCCACGGATCGGTGTGGCGGTGGCTGGAAAGCACGGTCGCCGTCATCGGCTCCAGGAACCGCATGCGCCTGACCACCCCGTTGCCGCCGTGGTGTTTGCCTTCGCCGCCGGAGCCTTTGCGAATCGAAAACTCCTCGACCCGGACCGGGAACCGGTTTTCCAGCACTTCCGTGTCGGTCATCCGCGTGTTGGTCATGTGCGAATGAACGGCATCGCAGCCGTTGAAGGTCGCACCGGCGCCGGTGCCGCCGCAGATCGTCTCGTAGTTCTGATAGACGTCGTTGCCGTAGACGAAGTTGTTCATCGTCCCCTGCGACGACGCGAGCACGCCGAGCGCACCGTAAAGCGCGTCGGTGATGCACTGCGAGACTTCGGTGTTGCCGGCAATCACGGCTGCCGGATATTCCGGGCTGATGATCGATTTTTCCGGCACCTTGATTTTGAGCGGCTTGAGACAGCCCTCGTTCAGCGGGATCTCGTCGTCGACCATGGTGCGGAACACATACAGCACCGCCGCCTTACAGACCGCGAGGGGCGCGTTGTAGTTGTGGTTGCCCTGCGGCGAGGTGCCGGTGAAGTCGATCAGGGCTTCGCGGGCTTCCTTGTCGACGGTAATCTTCACCTGGATCGTGTCGCCGTTGTCCATCGGATAGGTGAATTCCCCGTCCGACAGCACGTCGAGCACGCGGCGCACGCTCTCTTCCGCGTTGTCCTGCACATGGCCCATGTAGGCATGCACCACATCGAGGCCGAAATGCTGGATCATCTTTCGAAGCTCGCGCACGCCGGTCTCGTTGGCGGCGATCTGCGCCGTCAGGTCGGCCATGTTCTGCATCGGGTTGCGGCATGGATACTTGCCGGATTTCAGCAGATCGTAGGTTTCTTTCTCGCGGAGCTTACCCTCTTCGACCAGAAGGAAGTTGTCGATCAGCACGCCCTCGTCATCGATGTGCGTCGAATCCGGCGGGGCGGAACCCGGCGTGCGCCCGCCGATATCGGCCTGGTGGCCGCGTGAGCCGACATAGAACAGGATATCCTTGCCGTCCTGGTCGAACACCGGCGTGATGACGGTGACGTCGGGCAGGTGGGTGCCGCCGTTGTAGGGCGCGTTGAGCGCATAGACGTTGCCGGGTTTGATCTGTCCCGCGTTCTCGCGGATTACGGTCTTGATGCTCTCGCCCATGGAGCCGAGGTGGATCGGCATGTGCGGTGCGTTGGCGACCAGATTCCCCTCGATGTCGAAGATCGCGCACGAGAAGTCGAGCCGCTCCTTGATGTTGACGGAATATGCCGTGTTGGCGAGGGTCGCGCCCATCTGTTCGGCGATCGACATGAACAGGTTGTTGAAGATCTCGAGCATGACCGGGTCAGCCTCGGTCCCGACAGCGAACGTCTGCGGGCGGGCCTTGACGCGCTTGAGGATCAGGTGACCGCGCGAGTTGAGATATGCCTGCCAGCCCGGCTCGACGACGGTCGTCGCCGTCGCTTCCGTGATGATGGCGGGACCGTCGACCTTGTCGCCGGGCATGAACGATTCGCGCGCATAAACCGGCGTGTCGTGATAGTCGCCGCCGGAATACATGCGGACGGTATCGCGCGGCGGGATCGGCTTGCCGTCCGACGTTTCCGTCATTTCCGGATCGATCATCGACTCGGTCGCGCCCACCGCCTCGACGGCGAGCGCTTCCATGACCAGCTTGCGGCCCTCGGGCACGAACCCGAAGCGCTGCCGGTGCAGGTCCTCGAACTCGGCGGCCATCGCGGCGGCGTCGTTCAGGGACACCACGAGCGCGCTGTCCGTGCCTTCATAACGAAGGTGGATGCGACGGTAAGACGCGATGTTCTTGTCGGCGATGCCCTGGGATTTGACCTCCTTCTCGGCATCGGCGGCCATGTCGTCGAGGATCGGAACGACGCGCGCAACGGCATCGTCGTCGAGCGGTTCCTGCACCGAGCGTTCGCGGAGTGCGCGGATGTCGGCGAGCCCCATCCCGTAGGCCGACAGCACGCCGGCGAACGGATGCACAAACACGGTTTTCATGCCCAGCGCGTCGGCGACCAGGCACGCGTGCTGACCGCCGGCGCCGCCGAAACAGTTGAGCACGTAATTGGTGATGTCGTAGCCGCGCTGCACCGATATTTGCTTGATGGCGTTGGCCATGTTCTCGACGGCGATGGTGAGAAAGCCCTCGGCGATGTCTTCCGGCGTGCGCCTGGCCTCGCCGGTGTCGCGGGCGATGCGTTCCGCCAACTCGTCGAACTTTTCCTTCACCGCAGCATCGTCGAGCCGTTCGTCGGCGTTGGGACCGAACACGCTCGGGAAGAACTGCGGCTGGATCTTGCCCAGCATCACGTTGCAATCGGTGACGGCGAGAGGCCCTCCGCGGCGGTAACATGCCGGGCCCGGATTGGCGCCGGCGCTTTCCGGGCCGACGCGGAACCGTGCGCCGTCGAACACCAGGATCGACCCGCCGCCGGCGGCGACGGTGTGGATGTTCATCATTGGTGCGCGCATGCGCACGCCCGCGACCACGTTCTCAAGCGAGCGTTCGTATTCACCGTCGAAATGCGCGACGTCGGTCGACGTGCCGCCCATGTCGAAACCGATGATGTTGTCGAAGCCGGCGATCTGCGCCGTCCGGACCATGCCGACGACGCCGCCGGCGGGACCGGAGAGGATGCTGTCCTTGCCCTGGAACAGCTTGGCGTCGGTCAGGCCGCCGTTGGACTGCATGAACATCAGGCGCGGGCCGTCCTTGCCGCCGGCCTCCAGGTCGGTTGCGACCCGGTCGACATATCTTCTGAGGATCGGCGATAGATAGGCGTCGACGACGGTGGTGTCGCCGCGCGACACCAGCTTGATCAGCGGGCTCACCTGATGCGAGACGGAAATCTGCGTGAAGCCGACATCCTTGGCGATTTCGCCTGCCCTGAGCTCGTGTTCGGTGTGCTTGTAGCCGTGCAGGAAGGCGATGGCGACGGAACGGATGCCGTCGTCGTAAATCTCCTGCAAACCCTTCCTCAGCGCGTCTTCGTCGAGCGCCTTGAGGACCTCGCCGTCTACCGCCATCCGTTCGTCGGCCTCCAGCACGCGTTCGTAGACCAGTTCCGGCAGTTTGATGTTCATGTCGAACAGGCGCGGCCGGTTCTGATAGCCGACCCGGAGCGCATCGCCGAAACCCTTGGTGATGACCAGTGCCGTGCGGTCGCCCTTGCGCTCCAGCAGCGCGTTGGTGGCGACGGTGGTGCCCATCTTGACCGCGTCGACTTTGCCTGGGGGGATCGGATCGTTCTTCTCAAGGCCAAGCAAGTCGCGGATGCCCTGTAATGCGGCGTCTTCGTACTGTTCCGGGTTTTCCGACAGCAGTTTGTGCGAGATCAGCTCGCCGTTCGGTTTGCGGGCCACGAGGTCGGTAAAAGTGCCGCCCCGGTCGATCCAGATTTGCCACATGGCAACAGTCTCCATTACTCCGGGCACACGCCGAGCGTGAAACCCCTCAAAAGGTCAAAAGTCAGTAGAACAGTTTCGGCAGCCAGAGCGCGATATCTGGGAAGGCCAACAGCAGCCCGACCATCGCGAACATGGCCAGAACGAACGGCAATGTGCCGATCATCACGTCGTTGAGGCCCCCCGATTTCCGGATACCCTGTACGACATAAAGGTTGATCCCGATCGGCGGCGTGATCAGCGCCGCTTCGAGCAGCACCATGAGCACGATTCCGAACCACACCGGGTCGAACCCGAGTTGCACCACCACGGGCGCGATCAGCGGCGCCGTCGTCAGCAGCATCGACAGCGTTTCCATGAAACAGCCGAGGATGATGTAAAAGACGACGATCATGAACATCGTCTGCATCGGGCTTAAGCCCAGGCCGGTGACGAAATCGGTCAGCGCCTGCGTCAGGCCGACCGCCGCCAGGATGAAGTTGAGGAAGATCGCCGCCAGGATGATCAGCATGATCATCGCAGTGGTGCGCATCGTGCCTTCGAATGCGTGCTTCAGCATGTCGATGGTCAGTGTTCTGTTTTGTGCCGCCAGCATCAGCGACGCGATCACGCCGAGCGACGCGCCCTCCGTCGGTGTCGCGACACCGGCGTAGATCGAACCGACGACGACCAGGAAGATCAGCAGCGGCGGAAGCAGACCGGACAGCGAGCGGATCTTGGCGCCCCAGTCCTGCGGCACCGGATCGCCGTCCCACTTGGGACGGAACAAGCAGGCGATGATGACGGTCAGCATGAACAGACCGGCCAGCAGAAGCCCGGGCAGGAACCCGGCCAGATAGAGCTCGGGCACCGAGGTATCGGTCAGCAGGCCATAGATGATCAGGTTGATCGACGGAGGGATCAGAATACCCAACGTGCCGCCGGCGGCGATCGTGCCGAGGAACAGACGTTCGTTATAGCCGCGTTTTTCCACTTCCGGCAGCGCCACGGTGCCGATGGTTGCGGCCGTCGCCACGCTGGACCCGGACGTCGCCGCGAACAGCGCGCAGGCGCCGATGTTGGAATGCATGAGGCCGCCCGGCAGCCAGCCGAGCCACTGCACCATGCCTTCGTACATGCGCTCCGTGATGCCCGAGCGCAGCAGGATTTCACCCATCAGGACGAACATCGGGATCGCGACCAGCAGGAATTCGATCGAGTTCTGCCAGAAGATGTCGCCGATCGCGAGGTGCAGCGGCATGAACGAATGGAAGTTGGACATGAACAGGCCGAGCCAGCCGAGCACGGCGGCAATCGGCACGCTGATAATGACCAGCCCCATGAGAATCAGGATCGCTTGTAACATCATGGCGGCGGTCTCAGCTTTCTTCTTCGATCTGTTCGTCGAGCGACTTGATGCCCATCAGCTTGTGGATGGCGACCCAGTCGCGTTTGAACAGGGATACAAGTGATGAAATGGTCATGACGGCGCCGGTGACCACGAACAGGACGAGGCCGACGAACCAGGCCGTCTGCGGGATCGCCAAGGGCGTCTGCAGCGGCGAGATGGACCGCGACTGATTGGCATAGGTGTCGAGCAGCAGCGACGACGCGCGCCAGGTCACGTAACTGATGAAGCCCAGCAGCAGGACGTGTCCGAGTATGTCGAGGACGCAGCGAAGCCCCATCGGCAAATGTTGATAAAGTGCATCGACGCGCATGTTCGAGCGATGCAGCAATGCATAGGTCAGTGACAGGCTTGTGGCGATGCCGAAGGCATAGCCCGACAGTTCGTCGGAACCGGCCATGGAAATGTTGAAAATCTTGCGGAGGATGACGTCGATGGTGACGATCAGCGCTGCCAGGACCAGAAGCGCGCCACCCAGCCAAACCAGGCGCAAGGCGAGCCCGTCCAGGCCTTTCAAGGTCTTATCGAGAATATTCACGAGCGTGCTCCAGGAAAATCACTGGCCGGGAGAGCGTCTCTCCCGGCCAGCGGTTAGCCAGACTTATTTCTTGGCGGTGATGTTGACGATCGGGCCGACAACTTCGTTCCACGTTTCAACGCATTCGGCGCTGCAACGGTCCGCCCAATTTTTGACGACGACATCCTGAGCGATCTTCTGCTGCTTCTTGATGTCTTCCGCCGAGGGCTCGACGAGCTTCATGCCGCCGGTCGGGCCGAGCGGGCAGCTGTCGCCGGTCAGGCACTGGATCGCCAGTGCGTCTTCCTTGGCGGTTTCTTCCCACATGCGGTCGGTCAGCTTGTTGACTTCTTCGGTCAGCAGTTTCTGCTGATCGGCGGACAGGCTGTTCCACGTCTTCAGGTTGATCGCGCCGAACGCCATACCCCAGCCAACGCGCATCGTGTAGGCGTGCGTCGCGGCCTGGTACCATTTGGCGTTATAGGCCGGCATGGTGCCGGTGATGCCGCAGTCGACAACGCCTTTCTGCAGCGCCGGGATGACTTCCGCGAACGCCACGGTGACCGAAGTGCCGCCGACGCCCTGAACGAAGTCCGCAAGCGATGCCGTATAGGTACGGATCTTCTTGCCCTTCAGGTCGTCGATCGAGTTGATCTCGGCGTTGCACCAGAGGTTCTGACTCGGGAACGGGTACAGTTGCATCAGCTTCGAATCGTAGATTTCTTCGAACTTCTTCTGCATGATCGGCATATAGGCATCGACAACTTTACGTGCCGTGCCGATATCCTGTGCCAGCGACGACAGATCGACGCCGTCGAACATGGCGTTCTCAGCCGAGACGTAACCCATGACGCCGTGCGCGTAGTTGAACACGCCCTGCTTCAGAAGGCGCATGATTTCGAAGCCCTTCAGGCCGAGATCGGTCTGCGGCTTGATTTCGCCTTTGATCGAGCCGCCGGACGCCTTGCCGATGACTTCGTTCCAGAACGGGCCTTCGTGTTTCTGATAGTTGGTGAGGTTGCCCCACGTGCCGACCGCCTTGATGGTCACGTCGGCGGCGCTGGCCGGGCTCGTGGCGGTCATGGCCGCGATGCCGAAAGCACAGGCAAGTCCGATGGTTTTTAGACGTCTCATACTGTAAGTCTCCCTTAGTTCGATGAGTTTGGTTTTTTGGAATCCGTTGCCCAGGCCGGAACGTCCGTTACCAGCATCCTGCCGGGGGCGTGGGTGATGCAGATCGACGGCTTCGCCGATCTGACGGCATTTTGCGGCGTCACGCCGCAGGCCCAGAAGACGGGAATCTCGCCGTCCCTGAAGTCGGTCTTGTCGCCCCAGTCGGGGGCGTTGATGTCCTTGATGCCGATCGCCGCCGGATCGCCCATGTGCACGGGTTGGCCGTGCGCATGCGGGAAGCGCGCGCAAATGGCGCTGGCGCGGATCGCGTTTTCGACGGTCAGCGGACGCATGGAAACCACGGTGCCGCCCGAAAACGGTCCGGCCGGTTCGGTTTCGATGTTGGTGATGAACATGCCGACGGTTCTGTCCTCGTCGATATGACGTAGCCGGATGCCGTCGGCGATCAGCGCGTCTTCGAACGTGAACGAGCAGCCGATGGCGAAGGCGACGAAATCGTCTCGCCACATGTGGCGTATGTCGGCGACCTCGTCGACGAGTTCGCCGTTCTCGTAAATTCTGTAAGCCGGCACGTCGGAGCGGATGTCGATGTCGTCGCCGAGCGTGCGCATCATCGGATCGCCGGTGTCGGAGACGCCGATCAGCGGGCAGGGCTGTGGGTTGCGCTGGCAGTATCTAGCGAAGTCGAGGGCGTATTCGGCGGGCAGGATGACTACGTTCCCCTGCAGCATGCCGGGCGCGATACCGGCGGTGTGGCCCATGTACTTGCCGGCACGGAAATGGGCGCGCGCTTCGGCGGCGGTCATCCCCGCGAAGTCCGCATAAGACATGTACGAAACAGCCCTCTGGGCTTCGGCGACGCTGCCCATGAAATCCTCCCCAATCCCTCTATGCCAACCTATCTGTCGGCCTCTGTCGATAGAAATCTAAGCAAAATGAAAGGGGAAAAGTCTAATTTATAATTTTTAGACTTATCCATAGATTTAATTTATAATGGGCAACGCCGGACAAGAGCGGTGGATAAGCCATGAATCTTAAACAGTTGGAGGCATTCCTCTGGGTTGCGCGTCTCGGCAGTTTCTCGAAAACCGCCGAGCGGTTGTTCACGACCCAGCCTGCGATCTCCAGCCGCATCTCAAATCTTGAGGATGAGCTCCGGACGGAGCTGTTCATCCGCGATGCCGGCGAGGTGCGCCTGACCGCCGCCGGCCGCGATCTGATCGGCCTGGCCGAGGACACGCTCGCCAGCGTCCAGGCGATGCGCGAGCGCGCCGGGGTGCCGGCGGAAGTGTCGGGGGTGCTGCGGCTCGGCGTGTCGGAGACCATCGTGCAGACATGGCTCTCCGATCTTCTGGCGGACCTGCGCGAAACCTACCCGGCGCTGGATGTCGAGATTTCGGTCGACGTCACGGCGAACCTCCGCAACTTTCTGGTCGAACACGCCATCGACCTCGCGTTCCTGCTGGGCCCGGTGTCGGAATATACGGTCACGAACACGCCGCTCAGCGACTATCCGCTGATCTGGGCGGTGCGTCCGGCGCCCGGCGAGACAAAGGCCAAGCGCATGCCGCTGGATGAGATGCGGCAGTTCCCGATCCTCACCTTTCCGCAGAACACGCGCCCCTATTTCGAAATCAGTGAAGCGATCCGTGCGCGCACTGGCGAGGCGCCCAGGCTGTTCCCGTCGACGTCGCTGTCGGCGATCCTGCGCATGGCGGAACGCGGCGTCGGCATCGCCTGCATTCCGCGTGTGTTCGCCGCCAACGCGCTCGCCGACGGGAGGCTGATCGAGATCGAGAACGACTGGCATCCGACGCCACTGAACTATACCGCCAGCTACATCGCCGATCCGTCGCGGCCGATCATCCAGCGCATCGCCGAAATGGCGCACGCCATCGCCACCGGCGAACCCGTGTGACCTTGACCATCCGGCCCCGTCGCAGCACTTTATGCCCCTCTTAGGGGAGACATAAAAAAAATGAACGACAACATCCGACGCCTTGTGTACTTCGACACCTGGGCCCATCCCGTCGCCGTCGAGATTCTCGAGAACGCACCTGGGATCGAACTGATCCGCCTCGAACAGGATGAGGACGAAGACAAGGTCTTCGAGATCATGAAAACCGCGCACGGCTATCAGATGCTGGCCAAGACCGAAATGCAGCCGCGCTGGCGGCCGGGCCGGGAATTTATGGAGAAGTGCCCGAACCTGCTGGCGATCTCGTCGATGGGCGCCGGTTACGATGCCTGCGACGATGCGGCGGCGACCGACCTCGGGATCATGGTGATGAACAACTCCGGCGCCAATTCCGACAGCGTCGCGCAGCATGCCATCGGCATGATCCTGGCGCTCGGCAAGAACATGATCCGCCACGACCGCATGATGCGCGAAGCCCCCGGGCTCGACCGCATGGCGTATCCGGGTCTCGAGACGACGGGCAAGACGCTGGGCATCGTCGGGCTCGGCCAGATCGGCCGGCGCACCGCGAAGATCGCCAAGCACGCGCTCGACATGAACGTGATCGCCTATGATCCCTACATCTCCGATCAGGACTTCACGGACCGTCATGCGACGAAGGTGGATTTCGAAACCCTGTTCCGGACGTCCGACTTCATATCCGTGCATTGCCCGCTGACGTCTGAGACCCGCGGGATGATCGGCGCCGAGGCGTTCGCGATGATGAAGCCGTCGGCGTACTTCATCACCACCGCCCGCCATTACGTCCATGACGAGGACGCCCTGGTCCAGGCCCTCGCCAACGGTCAGATGGACGGTGCCGGGGTCGACGTCTTCAACGATGAGCCGCCGGGCCCGGGACATCCGCTGATGCAGTTCCAGAACGTCCTGATGACGCCGCACGCAGCGGGCATCACCGACGTCTGTAATTACAACATGGCCAAATGGGGCGCCGAGCAGTGGATCGAGGTCCTGAACGGCAAGCGGGCGCCGCGCATCGTCAATCCGTCGGTCTGGGACAAGTACGTCGAACGCCACACCCGCATCATCGGCCACGCACCCGAAGGGTGAATTCATCCCTGAACCCGTTCGGCAATAACGGATATGCCGCCGGGAACGGAACCGTGGTATAGAAAAACCCGGTCTTGAGCCACGCGGCAAAGGTCAGGGACATGGGGTATTTCACGGACGACAACCGCGCCGCCGAACGCTACGTCGTCGATGCGCGCGTCAAGGGCAGCGTCGGGGGTCAGGCATTCGAGGGCGATCTCAAGGACATCTCCGACACGGGCGCCGCGATCACCGGCATGCCGCAGGCCGCGTTCGAAAACAACCAGTTCGTGGAAATGCACATGGAAGGCCTCGGCCACCGGCAAGGCTATGTCGCGCGCCGGATCCCGGAAGGGTTCGCTTTGCAATTCGAAGCGAGCGAGGACGAGGAAAAACGAAAACGGGAATTCCAGGAAGCGATCCGTGCCCTGGGCCCAGGTGCATTGCGCGGATAGTCGATTTCGGACCGCGCGAATTCCCGTTGTCGAACGTCCTTAACGGGCCTCAAGAGTTCCTAGAACAAAACTTCGAGGCTGTTGGTGACCAGGCTCAGAACGCCGTACCCGATCACGCAGACGCCGACACTCGTACCAAGGGCGGCACCGACAGTTTCGCTCATGATTTCTTTCATTCGTAACTTCATAACTGCCTCCTTTTATCTTGGAGCCGCACCCGTTCTGGGTGCGATCTCAAGTCTGGACGTTAACCATTAAAAGCGAAGACAGCTAAGGCGTCTGTGATCGGTCGCACACCCGACCTATTTTTATATTAACCCTGTTATTGGCAGATTTTGCGCACGGTTTCCCACTCGTAGCCGCTCATGGCGCGGCCCACACCCTGGGAAAGCGCGCGGATATCGCGGGCCCGGTTTTCGCCGCTCGGATGCGTGTTGAGGAACGACGGGACGACGCCGGCCATCGGGGTTTCCTTTTCGACCCGCTCGACGAAGTCGGCCAGCGGCAACGCCGTCAGCCCGAGCTGGTTGAGCGCGGTGACGGCGAGAAAGTCGGCGGCCGCCTCGGCGTCGCGGCTGTAGCCGGTCTCGATCAGGTTGGCGGCGAGCCCGCCCAGCGCCGTGCCGCCGAACACGTCGCCGACGATCAGGCTGACCATTAAAGCCGCGCCGGTCTGCTTGATCGACACCTGCAACGGGTCGCGCCGGGCGACATGCGCGATTTCGTGGGCGAGCACGCCAATCACTTCGTCGCCGCTTTTGGCCTTGTCGAGAAGACCGGACAGGATCACGACCTCGCCGCCCGGCAAGGCGAGCGCGTTGGCGACCGGCAGGCGGACCACGCTGACGCGGACAGGAAACGGGGTCTCCATCAGGTTCGCCAGTTCGTCGGCGCGTTTTTTCAGGATTCCGTACGCGCGCGGATTGGTGCATTCGACATGTTCGGCGCCGTCATGCATACGTCCGAACAACGCCATCAGTTGATCCCGCGCGGCGCGGCCGATGTCGCGCTCCATCGCCGGGGGCACCAGGCCGACGATGGCGCTCGATGCGGCGGGCAGCAGAAACACGAAGATCCCGGCGATCGAGGCGACGGCAAGGATTCCCGCCGCGACCCATGTCGGCCAGCGCACGGCGCCGCTGTCGCGTTTCGTCAGGTTCGGGCATTTATGCGTGAGCCAGCCGCCGTCGTCGCTGATGTCCAGTGTCAGGCGCGCGTCGCTGTCCTTCAGGCGCAGCCGGATCGGCGGACGGCGGTGCGATGCATCTACATAACGGATGTCGGCAAGCGGCCAGCGTGCCACCTCGCGGTAGACCTGATCTGTGAGCACCAGATCGTCGCCGGAGACGTCGGCGAGCACCTTCCGCCGGAGCGCCGTCTTGCCGTCGTTGTATGATAGGGATTTCGCCAATGTGTCCCGCTTTTTACATTTCACGCCCATTATTTCCCGGACGGGCCGCAGGGCCGATCCGGGACCCATGGCGCCATTACGCCATGTTTCAAAATAGGTCCCGGCTCATGGCCGGGAAACAGCTTCCATCTTCTCTACTCAACGTCATGGTTCGTATTCATGGACGGTGAATCAAGTCCAGGGTGACGCCGGGCAAGGTCAAAAACCGCCGATGTCGAGCGCATCGGCCAGGCCCTCGCCGGTGCGCGGGCCCGTGCCCGCGGTCTGCGCGGCGTGTTCCAGCACATGCGGGTTGTCGACGGCGGTCGTTCCGACCAGTTGCTTAACGACCTCGAACCGGAAAATCAGCGTCCATATGAACGGCACCAGCAAAACCAGCGTCACGAACCCGGCGAGGACGAACCCGGCGATGTCGGTCATCATCTGCGCATCGGTCGGACCGCCGTAGCGGAGTTGCTGCCCGGCGCCGATCAGCGACGGCGCGAACACGCCCAACAGCGCCGCGAACGCGGCCAGGATCAGGACGATGCAAATGACGCCGATCAGGAACAGCCACCAGAACGGTAATTTCGAATGGAACGCCGCATCGCCGAGCCTGAGCCCGCCGATCTGCAGCCGCGCCTGGCGCACCCGGTAGAACATGAACCCCAACAGCCCGATCGCGTCGGTCAAAAGGACGAGCCCGCCGACGATCGCGACGGCATCGCGCTGATCCGGATCGAGAGAATTGAACTCGACGCGCGCGCCGAAGCCGAACTCCATGATCGCCCAGAGCGCCAAGCCCACGTTGATCAAAATTGCGGCGAACACCGGCGTCCAGGCGGCCAGCAGGATTTTCGCATTCCCTTCGAACCGGAACGAGAGATCGCCGAGGCGGGTGTGGCGCACCTGGTAGCGCCAGAGGTCGATCTGCATCCACGGATAAGCCAGGCCGAGCGTGAGCACCGTCAGGACCGTCCATCCGGCGGCGAGCTTCAGGTACGCCCAGGTCGAGCCGTCGAGCCCGAACCTGACGCCGCGCCAGCGGGTCCGGCTCATGCGGTAGCGCCACATGCGGTAGAAGCCGATCTGCAGCAGCGCGAACAGGACGATGTAGTACGCGGCTTCCAGTGCGGCATGCATTTCCGGATGGTGCGGCGGCACCAGCGTGTTGATCGCGCCGTAAACGAGTCCCAACGGAAACAGCACGGCGATGACGATCAGGAAGCCGACGAACAGCTCGCCGCCGGTACCGGTGTATTCCAGCGGATCGTCGAGGAACGACACGTTGCGCCAGAAATAACGGCGGATATTGGTCTTGGCCCAGAACCGGTAGATGCCCAGCGTGATCAGCGTCAGCAGCGCATTCACCAGGAGCAGCCCCGCGAACCTGCGTCGGGTTGCGTTGAAGGTGAGGGCGGCCGGTGTCGCTGTTTCTTGTGCTTGATCCATCAGCCGGGACGGTCTCCACTTGCGGCAGGGTGCGTCGCCCTCTATCGATGCACGAAACCGGCGGGGGCGGCAAGGCGGGGGGAGCCGTTTGGGCGTGTTGAACGGAATTCTGGCTTTCTTGAGCCGCTATGCGCCGCAGGCCATGGCCGGCGGGGTGTTTCTCGGCCTGTTGATGCCCGGCCTTGCGGCTGAGCTCCGTCCCTATCTGACCGAAGCCGTATGGGGGCTTTTGTTCCTCGCCATGGTGCGGATCGAATTCCGCGACGTGGTGGAACGCATGCGCCGCCCGATCCTGGTCATCGCGCTGACGACCTGGATGCTGGTGATCACGCCATTATTGATGACCGCGATCCTGATGGGAGTCGAACTGCCGCCCGGGCTTGAGGCGGCGTTGATCCTGACGTCGGCGTCGTCGTCGCTGTTCTCCGCGCCGACGCTCGGGATCATGTTCGGTCTCGACGGCGCGCTTCTTTTGATCGTTCTGGTCATCACCACGCTTCTGGTGCCGATCACGCTTCCGCTCGTGGCGCTGACGCTGCTGGGATTCGACATGGGGGCCGATCCGTTGATGATGATGGGCCGGATGTCGGCGCTGGTCCTGTCGTCGGCCGCCGCCGCAATCGTCGCCCGAAAGCTTATGGGCGGGCCCAGGGTCGAGCGCTCGGCGACCTTCATCGAAGCCGTCGCCGTGGTGCTGCTGATCGGGTTTGCCGTCGGTATTATGGACGGCGTGACCGAGCGGCTGGTCGGCGACCCGGCCTATATCGCGCTCGTCACGGCGATCTCGTTCGCACTCTACGGCGGGATGATGGTGGTCAGCTATGTCGTCTTTCTCTTCGCCGTGCCGGGGGCGGGGCGGAGGGCCGCGATCAGCGCCGGGTTTATATCCGGCACCCGAAATCTCGCCATAATTCTGGCGGTTTTGCCGGCCAGCGTGGACCCGGATCTGCCGCTCTTTTTTGCGGTCGGGCAGTTCCCTATATACATTATGCCGATCGTACTGAAGCCGGTCTTTCGGCGTTTACTGAAGTGACGCTTTTTGAGATGGCGCGAAAAAATGCGCGGCAGGCGGAGTAAAGGATTTTGCGAACTTGGAAATTCTGGCGCCGGGTGGCTTTAGTTTTCACATTGGTCGTGGCCGGTTCGGCGGTCACCGCGCTGGACCGGCATAGCGTGAAAGCGGATTGGCGGACGGCCAGCCGCGAATCGGTCGGCATCGCCCCGGATCCCGCTCAGGTGCGCGACGCGGTGATCCAGGTGTATGGCGCGCGGGCCTACAACTGGCGCGGCTACTTCGGCATTCATACATGGGTCGCGGTCAAGCCGACCGATGCACCGCGCTTTACGGTCTACGAGGTCATGGGCTGGCGCGCCTACCGGGGCGGGGATGCGGTGGCGATTACCAACCGCGCCCCGGACGGCCGCTGGTACGGCGCCGCGCCGTCGATTCTCGCCGACATCCGCGGCGACGGGGTCGATGCGCTGATCAAGAAGGTCGAGGCGGCCGCCAAGAGCTATCCCTACAACGGGACCTACACCGTCTGGCCCGGGCCCAACTCCAACACCTTCACCGCGCACATCGCGCGCGCCGTGCCGGAACTCAGGCTCGACCTGCCGCCGACCGCGATCGGCAAGGACTACATCCCCGACGGGGGATTTTTCGCCGCAGCGCCCAGCGGCACCGGATATCAGGTTTCATTGTTCGGTCTGCTTGGTATTCTGGCGGCCAGGGAAGAGGGCATCGAGGTCAACATCCTCGGCCTGACGTTCGGACTGGACCTGGCCGAGCCGGCGCTGAAGCTGCCGCTGGCGGGGCGCATCGGGTCCGGCAACACTAGCGGGGGTTAATCCGACGACATGAGCGTTTGGGGCAAGGTCATCGGCGGGGTCGCCGGATTTGCCGTGGGCGGGCCCATCGGCGCCGTGATCGGCGCGGTTGCCGGCCACCACGTGGTCGACAAGAACAAGAAGACCGGCAAGCTGGATCAGGAAGACAAGCAGGTCGCCTTCACGACCGCGGTGATCGTGCTGTCGGCGAAGATGGCCAAGGCCGACGGCCGCGTCACGCGCGACGAGGTCGACGCCTTCAAGCAGCTGTTCCATATCGAGCCCGAGGATGTCCCCACCGTCGCCGCGATCTTCGACGAGGCGAAGGAAAGCGCGGAAGGGTTCGAGCCCTATGCCGAGCAAATCGGCGAGATGTTCAAGGGGGATTGGAATCTTCTGGAAGAGATCATCGGCGCCCAGTTCCATATCGCCAAGGCCGACGGCGTGATCCACCCGGGCGAGATCGAGTACCTGCACAAGGTGGCGTTGCTGTTCGGTTTTTCCGAGCGCGATTTCGACCGCCTGCAGACGATTTATCTCGGCGGCTGGAAAGGCCAGGGCGGGCGGTCGGTCCGTGCCGACGATGCCTACGCGATCCTCGGCGTTTCCAAGGACGCCTCAGAATCCGCGATCAAAAAGGCATACCGCGATCTGGTCCGCGAAAACCATCCCGATACCCTCATGGCCAAGGGCATGCCCGAGGAATTCATCGAACTCGCCAACGAAAAGCTGGCCAAGATCAACGACGCCTACGACCGCATCAAGAAAGCCCGCGGGTTCTCGTGAGGCCGCCGGTGGCAACACCGGCTCAGTTTAAGGAAAGCTCATGCCGCTGATCGGCGTCGTCGCTGCGCTCGCGACCGTGACACTTTGGGGTTGCAACTTCGTCGCCGTGAAGGTGGCGGTGACCGACGTGCCGCCGTACTTCGTGACGGCGATGCGGTTTGCGCTGCTGGCGATCCTGTTGTCGCCGTTCCTCAGGGTCCCGAAAGAACGGACCAGGGATATCGCCGGGTATGCGCTGATCATGGGGGTCGGCCATTTCTCGATCATGTTCTATGCCATCCAGTTCCTCGATATCTCGACGACCGGGATCGTTCTGCAGTTGGGCACACCCTTCGTCGTGCTTCTGGCGTGGCTGATGCTGGGCGAGACGTTCGGGAAATGGCGGATGGCCGGTATGGCGCTGGCGTTCACCGGGATCGTGATCCTGATCGGCGTGCCGACGGCGGGCGTCGATGTCACGGCGCTGCTGATCCTCGTCGTCGCCGCGTTCATGTGGGCGCTCGGCTCGATCCGCGCCAAGCAGATCCCGAACGTGTCGCCGTTCAGTCTGATCGCGTGGATGGGCCTGATCGTCGCCCCGGTCGCGCTCGGTCTGTCGTTCGCCTTCGAAGCCGATCAGATGGCGCGGGTCTCGTCGGCGCCGCCCCGGTTCTGGTACGGTCTCGTATATATGACGCTGGCCAGTTCCATCGCCGGCTACGGCCTCTGGTACTGGCTATTGAACCGCTACGACGTAACGGCGGTGGCGCCCTACAATCTTCTGGTGCCGTTGATCGCGGTGGCCAGCGGCGTCACCGTCATGGGAGATGAATTGACGCTCACCAAACTGATCGGCGGCGGCATGATCCTGGGCGGGGTGGCGCTGATCACCGTCCGCCAGATGGTGCTGGCACGGCGCGCCCGGCGGGTTTCGACGCTGCAGGGGCCGCCGACATGAGCCGCGACATCGAGCCGGACTGGCGCTCGCCTAACTTCAACAGTCGTGAGGATGCGCCCATCGACATGCTGGTGCTCCACTACACCGGCATGAAGAGCTGCACGGAGGCGCTGGAACGTCTCTGCGATCCAACGGCCGAGGTCAGCGCACACTATCTGATCGACGAGGACGGCACGGTTCATCATCTGGTCGGCGAGGACGCGCGCGCCTGGCATGCGGGTGTCGCATCGTGGCGCGGCGAGACCAACGTCAACAGCCGCTCCATCGGCATTGAGCTCGTCAATCCGGGGCACGAGTGGGGCTATCGTGAATTTCCAGAAGCGCAGATGCGGGCGCTGGTGCCGCTCTGCCAGGACATCGTCGCCCGTCACCATATCCCGGCGCGGAACGTGGTCGGGCATTCCGACGTCGCGCCGGCGCGCAAGCTCGACCCGGGGGAGTTGTTCAATTGGTGCGGGCTGGCGGAAAACGGCGTCGGCTTCGCATTGTTCGACTGGGATATCTTCGAACCGGTCGCGCCCGAAGCGGTCGTTTCGTCGCTCGCCGCTTACGGCTACGACGTTTCCGACGAAGAGGCTGCCATTACGGCGTTCCAACGCCACTTCCGGCAGCGGCGCGTAGACGGGACTGCCGACGAGGAAACGCGTCGCCGTATTGCCTGCCTCCTCGATAATATATAATGTCCGCCGGCCAGACGGTTGGATGACCGCTCGTAGCTGTCCGAAAGGTGCTGCGGGAGGAAAGTCCGGGCTCCACGGGGATACGGTGCCGGGTAACGCCCGGCGGGGGCGACCCTAGGGAAAGTGCCACAGAAAGCAAACCGCCCATATTTATATGGGTAAGGGTGAAAGGGTGCGGTAAGAGCGCACCGCTCGTTCGGTAACGCGCGAGGCATGGTAAACCCCACCGGGAGCAAAACCGAATAGGGACGATGGCGCTTCGGCGCAGGCGCATCCCCGCGCTATCGTCCGGGTAGGTTGCGCGAGGCGTCCGGCAACGGGCGTCCCAGATGAATGGTCATCCATCGCCTTTACGGCGGGGACAGAACCCGGCTTACAGACCGTCTGGCTTTACTATTCCCGAGCCTGCTTGGGATTGGCTGGGCCGGCCAGGTTGCCGTCTACCGGTGTCCCCATTGCTCTGGATTCCGGCCTGCGCCGGAATGACGATGTAGAAGATCAACGTAACTTGTCATCCCCGCGAAAGCGGGGACCTAGTAATTTCAGGCCATAGGTCGCGCCAGTCCGGGTTGTTCTGCTCAATCAACTCCAGCTTCCATTTGCGATACCACTTCTTGATCGCCTTTTCGCGGCGGATTGCGTCTTCGATATTCGAGAAAAATTTGAAGTGTACGAGCATTTTGACACCATACAGTTCGGTGAAGCCGCCTGAGATTCCGTTACGGTGTTGCCAGACCCGCTGAACGAGATCCGATGTGACCCCCGTATACAGGGTACCGTTGCGTCTGCTGGCGAGGATGTAGACGTAGCCGTGTTTCTCCATTCACAAAGCAATGCAAGACCCAGCCGGATTTCTGGGTTCCCGCTTTCGCGGGAATGACAATATTGGGCGTTAGCGCGACCCGCCCCGAAAAGACCCAAATCCGCCCATCGTTTCGACACTGAGGACTGCGATAGAGGAATCGCGAAAGTCGCGGAATGCCGCGGATTCCCTTGGTCTTTCGTTAACCATATGGGGACGGAACCCATTGACGCCCATAAAAACCCATGATATCCCAAATTATCCCATAAAAGGTACGTGCGCCAAATCCGGTCACGTGTTCGGGGGGAAGACGGCAGAAGCCGTTTTTAACGCGTTGGAATTAAGGAGCCCTAAATGGGCGTCTTTACGGGAACACACACGAACAAGGTCGATAAAAAAGGCCGCGTCTCCGTGCCCAAGACCTTCCGCTCGCTGTTCGACGGCGAGGGGTTTCAGGGCGTCTACGTGTTTCCGTCTTTCCGTCAGTCCGCGCTCGAGGCCTGCGCCGAGAGTTTTATGGAGCGCATCGTCGACAGTCTGGAAGACCTGCCGATGTTCTCCGACGAGCAGGACGACCTGTCGATCATCGTCGAAAGCGCGCAACGCCTGCCGTTCGACGGCGAGGGAAGGATCGTCGTTCCCGAAGACTTCCTGGGCAATGTCGGGATCAAGGACGAAATCACCTTCGTCGGCCGCGGCCGGACGTTCCAGATGTGGGCGCCGAAAGCCTACATCGATGCCCGTAAGCCCGCGTTCGAGCGCGCGCGCACGCGGGGCCTCACCCTCAAGCTGCGCCGTCCCGGTGACGGCGGCGGGGAGGGCTGAGCCATGAGCGAAAAACATATCCCCGTGCTGCTGGATGACGTGGTGGATGTGCTGGTGCCCCGCGACGGGGCTGTCTATGTCGATGCGACGTTCGGTGCCGGCGGGTACTCGCGTGCCCTTCTTGAAGCCGCCGACTGCACCGTCTGGGGCATCGACCGCGATCCGGACGCCGCCGACGCGGGCAACGAGATGGCCGCCGGCTACGGCAATCGCCTCACCGTCCTCAATGGGAGGTTCGGGGACATGCGCGAATTGCTCTCGGGGGTCGGGGTGACCCAGGTCGACGGCATCGCGCTCGATCTGGGCGTTTCCTCCATGCAGATCGACGACCCGGCGCGGGGCTTTTCGTTCCGCTTCGACGGGCCGCTCGACATGCGGATGGAGAAAGACGGCATGAGCGCGGCGGACGCCGTCAACAAGCTCGCCGAGAAGGAACTCGCAGACATTATCTATCGCTACGGCGAAGAGCGGGCGTCGCGCAAGATCGCACGCGCCATCGTCGAGCTTCGCGAACAATCGCCGATCACCCGCACCGGCCAATTGGCCGAACTGGTGCGCCGCGTGGTCCGGCGTTCAAAGGATGGCATCGATCCGGCCACGCGCACGTTTCAGGCGCTCCGGATTTACGTCAACGAGGAGCTGGCCGAGCTGGACCGCGGCCTGGCTGCCGCCGCCGCGCTGTTGCGTGAGGGTGGCCGTCTGGCCGCGGTCTCGTTCCACTCGTTGGAGGACCGTCGCCTGAAGACGTTCTTCCAGGAGCGGAGCGGCGCGGGCCCGCAGCCGTCGCGCCACATGCCGGTCAAGGGTGACGACACAGCCAACATATTCGAGGTGCCGGAACGACGCGGCCGCACACCGTCCGACGCCGAGATCGACCGCAATCCGCGCGCCCGCTCGGCGCGCCTCAGATGGGGTATCCGCACGGCTGCCCCGCTGCCGGAAGCGGCGTGAGGGGACGGGCATGATCATCAAACGCTCCACCCTGATGCTTCTTCTGCTCGCGGCCGCTGCCAGCGTCGCGCTGTTCGTGGTCAAGTATCGCGTGCAGGACCTCGACGATCAGATGCGCGATCTCAGCCGCGAGATCGTCCAGACGCAGGAAAGCATTCACGTCCTTAAATCCGAATGGGCGCACCTGAACCAGCCGGCGCGGCTCAGGACGCTTGCGGGCAAGTATCTTGAAGTCGGCCCGCTGGATGCGGAGCGCATCGGCGATGCCGACAAGATTCTCGACACTCTGCCGGTGCGCCACGAGGAAGCCGCCAAGGATAGCGAGATTACAAAGGCGGAGGGCGTGCAATGACCTCCCGCCAGCTTCCCCCCGCGAGCGAACATCGCCGCATCGAAGGCTTCGGCAAGCAGGCGCTGGAAACCGGCCGCAACCGGCTTCTGGTGACCGCCGCCGTGATCGCCATCGCGTTTGCCGGGATCGGCGCGCGTCTCGTCGATCTCACCGTGATCGGCCAGTCCGAACAGGACGACCGCGCGTCGCTGACGACGCAGCCGCCGCCGCTGGTCAGCCGCGCCGATATCGTCGACCGCAACGGCGTGGTGCTGGCGTCCAGCCTGCCGACCGCATCGCTTTACGCCGACCCGTCCGAGGTGATCGACTCGGAAGACGCGGCGCGCAAGATCGCCGGCGTATTCCCCGACGTCGACGCCGACCGGCTCGCCAAGCATCTCTCGGGTGACGGCCGTTTCATCTGGGTGAAACGTAACCTGACGCCGGAACAGCAACTCGAAGCCAACCGTCTGGGCCTGCCCGGTTTCGACTTCATCGAAGAAGAGCGCCGGATTTATCCGCACGGCCCGCTGAACGCGCACGTGTTGGGCGCGACCGATATCGACGGCAACGGGGTTTCGGGGGTCGAGGCCTATTTCGATCAGCGTCTGCGCCAGAGCGCCAACCCGCTTTCGCTGTCGCTGGACGTCCGGGTGCAGTCGATCCTGCGCGCCGAGCTGTCCGCCGCGGTTCAGGAGTTCAAGGCACTGGGCGGCGCGGGCGTCGTATTCGACGTCCGCACCGGCGAAACCATCGCGCTGGTGTCGCTGCCCGATTTCGATCCCAACGACCGCTCCACTTATGTGGGCGAGGCGCGCTTCAACCGCGCCACCAAGGGCGTCTATGAAATGGGCTCGACGTTCAAGCTGTTTACCGCGGCGATGGCGCTGGATACCGGCACCGTCGACATGCAGGGCGGCTACGACGCGACCCAGCCGATCCGCATCGCGCGTTTCACGATCTCGGACTTCCATCCCGAAAAGCGCTGGCTCAGCCTGCCCGAGATCATCGTCCATTCATCCAACATCGGCGCCGCCAAGATGGCGGTCGATGTCGGCGGCGCGGGGCAGCAGGCGTATCTGAAGAAATTCGGCCTAATGCGCGATGCGGCCCTCGAGCTGCCGGAAATCGGTCACCCCTTGACGCCGTCGACCTGGCGCGAGATCAACACCATGACCATATCTTACGGGCATGGGATCGCGGTGACGCCGGTCCAGTTGACGGCGGCCATCGGCTCGCTGGTGAACGGCGGCATGCTGCGCCCGGCGACGCTGCTTAAGCATGAAGACGGCGCGCCCGTCGCGGGTGAGCGTATCCTGTCGCAGGAAACCTCCGACAAGATGCGCCAATTGATGCGCCTGGTCGTCGCCAAGGGCACCGGCAAGAAGGCGGATGCGCCCGGCTATTTCGTCGGCGGCAAGACCGGCACCGCGGAAAAGCAGTTCGGCGGCGCCTACCGCAAGAAAGCGTTGATGTCGTCGTTCGTCGGCGCCTTCCCGATCCAGGATCCGCGTTACGTCGTCTTTGTGATGATCGACGAGCCGGTCGGCAACAAACGGACCTTCAATTACGCGACGGGCGGCTGGGTCGCGGCGCCCGTGGTCAAACGGGTGGTGTCGCAGATCGGTCCGTTGTTGGGGATCGTGCCGGCTGCGGAAAATGACGAACCGCTGCCGCTGCCGCCGATCGACGACGAGCGCCTGAAACCGAAGATCGCCACCGATACGCTGGTCAAGAAGGCCTCGGTTTCGGCAGGTGTGGTGCGTCCGGCGAGTTCGCTGAAGCCGCCGTCCTCGATCCGGATCGAGGCGCCGCCACCGCCACCATTGCCGAAACAAACGGCGAAGCCGCCGCCGAAGGCGCCGGAGAACGAAACGCCGGACGAAAGAATCGCAAGAAAGACCCGTGAAGCGCTGGAGCAGGCCTTTGCGGCTCAATGATATTTGGGATGAAGACACTTTGAACGCCATGGACGACGCACTCAGCCGTATCGAGATCACAGGGGTGACCTGCGACTCGCGGCGTGTCGAGCCTGGGTTCGTTTTTGCCGCACTTCCAGGATCCGCCACCGACGGCCGCCGTTTTATCGACGACGCCGTCAAGCGGGGCGCGGCGGCGGTCATCGTGCCGATGGACGGCGGCGATCTGCCGTCGCTCGACATCCCGGTCATCCCCGAAATCGATCCGCGCCGCCGCTACGCGCTACTGGCCGCCGGGTTCTACGGCAGGCAACCGGCGCAGATCGGCGCGGTCACCGGCACCAACGGCAAGACCTCGGTCGCGTGGTTCGCGCGCCAGCTTCTCAACCGGGCCGGCCGGCCCGCCGCCAGTGCCGGCACCCTCGGCATGCTGGGGACGGCGGCGGACGGTTCTATCATGTCCGAGATCAAGGGCGCGCTGACGACGCCCGACCCCGCCGACCTGCACCGCGATCTGAAGACCCTTGCCGAGGCCGGGGTGGATCATCTGGTCATCGAGGCGTCGAGCCACGGTCTCGACCAGCGCCGCCTCGACGGGGTGCGCATCAGCGCCTGCGCTTTCACCAATCTCAGCCGCGATCATCTGGATTATCACCGGACCGAGGATGCGTATCTCACCGCAAAGCTGCGCCTGTTCGACACGCTGACGGTCGAGGGCGGTCAGGCGGTCGTGAATATGGATGCGCGCTTCGCCGAAGCGTTCGCCAGCGCCGCGCGCCGTAGGGGCCTGGAAGTGATCACCGTCGGTATGGGCGAGGATTGCCGCCTCCGGATCGTCGACACGTTGCCGACGCCGGCGGGGCTCGATCTCAAGGTCGAGGTCGACGGCACGCGCCACGATCTTCAGGTGCCGTTGATCGGCGCATTCCAGGCGTCGAACGCGATGGTCGCGCTCGGGCTCGTGTCTGCGCTCGGCATCGATCCGGGAAAATGCATCGCCGGGCTCGGCGCTTTAAAGGCGGCGCCGGGGCGGATGCAGTTCTGCGGTACGCATGCAAGCGGCGCCGGTGTTTACGTCGATTACGCCCACACGCCGGACGCGCTCGAAACCGTTCTCAAGGCGGCACGCCCGCACGCCGAAGGCCGCGTGCATGTGGTGTTCGGGTGCGGCGGCGACCGCGATCCCGGCAAGCGCCCGGAAATGGGCCGCGCCGCCACCGCTTATGCCGACGTGGTCATCGTCACCGACGACAACCCACGCAGCGAGGACCCCGCCGAGATCAGAAAGCAGGCGATGGCCGGCGCGCCCGGCGCGACCGAGATCGGCGGCCGTCACGACGCGATCCGCATCGCGATCGACGGTCTCGAAAAGGGCGACGTGCTGGTGATCGCCGGCAAGGGGCATGAACAAGGCCAGATCATCGGCGACCGGGTGCTGCCGTTCGACGACGTCAGCGAGGCGAAAGCCGCACTTGGGATCGACGGTGTGGAGGGTTCGGTATGACCGCAGCCTCGCGCGCCCCGCTCTGGACAGCGAAGGACGCCTCTGAGGCGACCGAAGGCGCGATTGCCGGCGACTGGGTCGCGAGCGGTGTCTCCATCGATTCCCGTTCGCTCGAGCCGGGCGATCTGTTTACCGCACTCAAGGGGCCGAACCACGACGGTCACGATCACGTCGCCGCCGCCCTCGACAGCGGGGCGGTCGCGGCCATGGTGGAGCATCGATTCGACGGAAAAATTCCGGCGGAGCGTCTCTTGAAAGTTCAGGACACCGTTCAGGGGCTGCGCGACCTCGCGGCCGCGGCCCGCGCGCGGACGGACGCGAAAATCTGCGGCGTCACCGGGAGTGTCGGCAAGACCGGCACGAAAGAGATGCTCGCCGCCGCGCTCGGCTGTCAGGGCAAGATCGCGGCGACGGCGGGGAACCTCAACAACCACTTCGGCTTGCCGCTGTCTCTGTCTCGCATGCCGGCGGATTGCGATTACGGCGTGTTCGAGATGGGGATGAACCACGCCGGCGAAATCTCGCCGCTGTCGCGCCTGGCGCGGCCGCACGTGGCGATCATCACGACCGTCGCGCCGGTGCACATCGAATACTTCGAAAACGAAGAGGGGATCGCCGACGCCAAGGCCGAAATTTTCGACGGTCTGGAAGAAGGCGGCTCGGCCGTCCTCAACCGCGACAACCCGCACTTTGACCGTCTGGCAGAGAAGGCCCGCGCGGCGGGCGCGAAAATGATCTGGGGCTTCGGCGTGCACTCGTTCGCCAACGCGCGCCTTTTGGCGTATGAGCCGGACGCGCAAGGCGCCCGCGTCGAAGCGACAGTGGGTTCGCGGCATCTGAAGTACCGCATCGCCATGCGCGGCAAGCACTGGGCGCTAAATTCCATCGCCGTGCTGGCGGCGGCGACGTCGCTCGGCGCCGATCCGGAAAAAGCCGCCGCGGCGCTTTCCGAAGTCACGCCGACCAAGGGACGCGGTCAGGTTTTTTCCGTCGCGCTTGCGGACGGCAGCCTGACCGTGATCGACGAAACCTATAACGCCAGCCCCGTCGCCATGCGCGCCGCGTTCGACGTGCTGGCGGCGACCAAGCCCGGCCGTGGCGGCCGGCGTGTCGTGGTGCTGGGTGACATGCTCGAACTCGGCAACCGGGCGCGCGACGAGCACATCGGCCTCGCCGCCGACATCAAGAAGCACGATTTCGATCTGGTCTTCGCCTGCGGCCAGTACATGACCGACGTTCTTGACGACCTGCCAAGCGATCTGCACGGCGGCCGGGCCGGCGCGTCGGCGCAACTGGCCGAGCAGGTGACCGGCAAGCTTCGTGCGGGCGATCTGGTGCTCATTAAGGGTTCCGCCGGCGCGCACATGTCCAAGGTTGTCGAGGCCATCCGCGTCATGGGTGACGTCACCGACGGCGAGGGGGGTGCGTAACCGTGCTGTTTCATATTCTCTATCCCCTCGCCGATCAGTTCAGCGCCTTGAACGTTTTCCGTTACATCACCTTCCGTACCGGCGGCGCCATGATGACGGCGCTGATCGTCAGCTTTTTGTTCGGCCCGGTGATGATCGAGCTTTTGCGCGCCCGCCAGGGTCAGGGTCAGCCGATCCGTGACGACGGGCCGGAAAGTCATCTGCTTACCAAAAAAGGCACGCCGACCATGGGCGGTGTGCTGATCCTCCTGGCCGTCTGCTCGTCGACGATACTCTGGGCGGATCTGACCAACCCCTACATCTGGGCGGTGCTGGGTGTGACAGTCGGCTTCGGCGTGATCGGGTTCCTCGATGATTTCCTGAAAGTGACCAAGCGAAATTCGAAAGGTCTCTCCGGGAAGCTCAAGCTGGCGATGCAGCTCGCCATTTCGGGCGTTGCCGCGTTCTGGGTGTTGAGCCATCTGCCCATGCAGTTACAGACCACGCTCGCCGTGCCGTTCTTCAAGGATCTGCTGCTGAATCTCGGCTGGCTGTTCGTGGTGTTCGCGGTGTTCGTGATGGTCGGCTCGTCGAATGCCGTCAACCTGACGGATGGATTGGACGGGCTCGCCATCGTCCCGGTGATGATCGCCGCCGGCGTGTTCGGGATGATCGCGTATCTGGCGGGGAACACGATCTTCTCCAACTATCTGCAGATTCATTATGTCCCGGGGTCGGGGGAACTCGCCGTGTTGTGCGGCTCGCTCGTCGGCTCGGCGCTCGGCTTCCTCTGGTTCAACGCGCCGCCGGCCAAGGTGTTCATGGGCGACACCGGTTCGCTGGCGCTGGGCGGTGCGCTGGGCGCGGTCAGCGTGGTCACGAAACATGAACTGGTGCTGGCCATCGTCGGCGGTCTGTTCGTGCTCGAGACCGTCTCGGTCATCGTGCAGGTGGTATCGTTCAAGCTGACGGGTAAGCGCGTCTTCGCGATGGCGCCTTTACATCATCATTTCGAAAAGAAGGGCTGGGCGGAATCGACCATCGTCATCCGCTTCTGGATCATCGCCATGATCCTGGCGCTCGCCGGCCTAGCCACGTTGAAGCTGAGGTAGACCGTAGATGATCGACGTATTCCCATTCGATGGTCTGCCGGTGCCGGTCCTGGGTCTGGGACGCAGCGGTCTTGCCGCCGCCAAGGCGTTGTATCGCGGCGGCGCCGAAGTGTGGGCATGGGACGACAACGAGGCCGCCCGCGAGCGCGCTTCGGAAGAAGAGGGGGTCGAGATCGTCGACCTGACCACCATCGACTGGCGCGAAGCAACGTCGCTGGTTCTCAGCCCCGGCATTCCGCACACGCATCCGAAGCCCCACCCGGTCGTCCGCATGGCGCGCGAAGCGGGCTGCGAGATCATCGGCGATGTCGAGTTGCTGGCGCGCACGCAGCGCGACGCGGCGTATGTCGGGATCACCGGCACCAACGGCAAGTCGACGACGACGGCGCTGATCGGACATATCTTCCAGACCTCTGGCCGTGAGGCCGAGGTCGGCGGCAACCTGGGGATGCCGGCCTGCGCACTCGAACCGCTGGGACCGGACGGCACCTACATCCTCGAGATGTCGTCCTATCAGTTGGAGCTCACGTTCTCGATCACCTTCGACGTTGGTGTGCTGCTGAACATCAGCGCCGATCACCTGGACCGCCACGGCGGTATGGACGGCTACATCGCCGCCAAGAAACAGATCTTCCACCGTCAGACCAAGCCGCGTACGGCGGTCATCGGGATCGACGACGAGTTCTGCCGCGCCATCTATGCCGATCTTTACGAAGCCGACGAACAACTCGTCGTCGGCATCTCGGCGAAGGAACGCGTGCATGGCGGGGTCTACGTGATCGACGGCGTGCTTTACGACGACACCGAGGGCAAAGAGACACCGGTGATGGACCTCAAGACCGTCGCCAGCCTGCCGGGAGAGCACAACTGGCAGAACGCGGCGGCGGCCTATGCGGCCTGCAAGATGGTCGGCATCGCACCGCACGCGGTGACGGCGTGCATCAACAGCTATCCGGGTCTCGTCCACCGCCAGGAGCCGGTTGAGATCGTCGACGGTGTCGGCTTCGTCAACGATTCGAAAGCCACCAACGGCGACGCGGCCGCGCGCGCGCTGGCTTGCTACGACGACATTTACTGGATCATCGGCGGACGCCCCAAGGAAGGCGGGTTGACCGCCTGCGCGCCCTATTTCGAGCGTATCCGCAAAGCCTACCTGATCGGTGAGGCGGCGATGCAATTCTCCCATGAGCTTGACGGCAAGGTGCCGTTCACGATCTCGGGCGATCTGGAAACCGCCACCAAGACAGCCTTCGAGGATGCGAAAAAAGCCGGCCTGCCGGACGCCGTCGTGCTGCTGTCGCCGGCGTGTGCGTCGTTCGATCAGTTCGCCAGCTTCGAGGAACGCGGCGATCTGTTCCGCGATCTGGTCGAAAAACTGCCGGGCGAACACATGGACCCGTTCGAAGAGCCGGGCGCCTTTCCCGGCGCGGTCAAACCGGAGGGTGCCCCATGAGCGCTTTGAACCGCACCGATACAAGCCTTCTGGGCCGCTGGTGGTGGACCGTCGATCGCTGGACGCTGGCGGCGGTTGCGCTGTTGCTGGCGTTCGGCGGGGTGATGACGCTCGCCGCATCGCCCGCCGTTGCCGAGCGCATCGACGTCGGATCGTTTCATTTCATCAAGCGGCAGGCGGTTTTTTTGGGCCTCGCCGCATTAACCATCTTCGGGGTGTCGCTGATGTCGCTGAAGGGCATCCGCCGGCTCGGGATCCTGTGCACGCTGGTGTCGCTGTTCCTGATGTTTATGACGCTTTTCGTCGGGGCCGAGATCAAGGGCGCGACCCGCTGGCTGTCGCTGGGCGGTCTGTCGCTGCAGCCGTCCGAATTCGTCAAGCCGGGCATTGCGGTGGTCGCCGCCTGGCTGTTCGCGCGCCAGCGTATGGATGACAACTTCCCCGGATTTCAGATGTCGATCGCGGTCTATCTGGTGACCGTCGCGATCCTGCTGATGCAGCCCGACGTCGGGATGACCATCGTCGTCAGCGTCGTCTGGGGCACGCAGTTCTTCGTCGCCGGGCTTCCCCTTGTCTTCGTGGCGCTGATCGCCGTCGGCTTCGTCGGCGCCGGCGTCGCGGCGTACTTCACCTTCGATCACGTGCAGTTGCGGGTCGACCGGTTCTTCGGACCGGATTCCGATATCGGCTATCAGGCGGCGCGCGCCATCGAGGCGTTCCAGCGCGGCGGCATCACCGGGCGCGGCCCGGGCGAGGGACGGGTCAAGGAAGTGCTGCCCGACGCGCACGCCGACTTCATTTTCGCCGTCACCGGCGAGGAGTTCGGCTTATTGGCGTGCCTGGTGCTGGTTGGTTTGTTCACGTTCGTTGTCTTGCGGGGGTTCGGCCGCGTCATGAAGCGCGACGATTTGTTCGTCCTGCTGGCCGTGACGGGGCTTTTGTCGCAGTTCGCCGTGCAGGCGCTGATCAATATGGCCTCGAGCGTGAGCCTGATCCCGCCCAAGGGCATGACGTTGCCGTTCATCTCGTATGGCGGTTCATCGACGCTGGCGCTCGCCATCGGCATGGGGATGGTGCTGGCATTGACTCGCGAGCGTCCGGAAGAGGGAGGCGGCGGTTATGGCAGATAAGCGCCCCATCGTCCTCGCCGCCGGCGGCACCGGCGGGCACGTCTTCCCGGCGGAAGCGCTGGCGCGCGAGTTGATGAAACGCGGCCACAAGCTGGCGCTCGTCACCGACCGGCGCGGCGATGCCTATGGCGGTGCGCTGGGCGAGATCGAAACCCATCGTATCCGCGCCGGCGGGATCGCCGGCAAGGGGCCGTTCGCGAAGATGAGGAGCGTCGCCGAACTGGGGCTTGGGACGCTGCAGGCGCGCTCGCTTTTGAACGATCTCAAGCCCGCCGCGGTCGTCGGCTTCGGCGGTTATGCCTCGATCCCGACGATGATGGCGGCCGGTTTCGCCGGCATCGCCACGGTGCTGCACGAACAGAACGCGATCCTCGGCCGCGCCAACCGGTTGCTGGCGGGCCGCGCCCGGGCGATCGCGGTGTCGTTTCCGGAAAGCCGGGGCATCCCGGCGAGCGCCGAAAGCAAGGTGACGCACACCGGCATGCCGGTCCGCTCCAACGTGCTCGACGTGCGCGACACCCCTTATCCGAGCTTCACCGACGAGCGCGCCTTCAACATTCTGGTTCTCGGCGGCTCGCAGGGCGCCCGTGTCCTCAGCGAGGTCATCCCGGAAGCCATGGGCAAGCTGTCCGACAAGCTGAAATCGCGGCTTAGCATTACCCAGCAATGCCGCCCGGAAGACCTGGAAGACGTGCGCGGCGGTTATAAGCGCCTCGGTATCCAGGCTGAACTTGCGAGTTTCTTCGACGACGTGCCGGCGAGGCTCGCCGCCGCGCATCTGGTGATCTCGCGCTCCGGCGCATCGACGGTGGCCGAGCTTCTGGCGGTCGGCCGCCCGGCGCTGCTGGTGCCATACAGATATGCCATCGACGACCATCAGTCATTGAACGCCCACGCCGTCGACGAGGTCGGCGCGGGCTGGCTGATCCCGGAAGCGGACTTCACGGCGGACAGTCTGGCGTCCCGGCTCGAATCCATGTTTTCGATGCCGATGATCTTGGAAAAGGCGGCGGAGGCGGCGTTGAAGGCCGGCCGCCCGGACGCCGCTGACCGGTTGGCGACGCTGGTCGAACACACGCTCGACGGCCAAAACGGCCAGGACGACAGGGAGGCGGCATGAATTCCGGCGTAAGATCGATCCCGCTCAACATCGGCACGTTGCACTTCGTCGGCATCGGCGGCATCGGTATGAGCGGCATTGCGGAAATCCTGCACAACCTGGGCTACAGCGTGCAGGGCTCCGATATCGCCGACAGCGCCAACGTCAAGCGGCTGCGGGAATTGGGCATCAATGTCGCCATCGGCCATGCCGCCGAGAACGTCGCCGACGCGACGGTCGTGGTGATTTCGTCGGCGGTCAAGAAAGACAACCCCGAAGTCCGCGCCGCGCGTGAGAAACTGATTCCGGTCGTGCGCCGCGCCGAAATGCTCGGCGAGTTGATGCGCCTCAAATGGTCAATCGCCATTGGCGGCACGCACGGCAAGACGACGACGACATCGCTTATCGCCGCGGTCCTCGAAGCCGCGGACATGGACCCGACCGTGATCAACGGCGGCATCATCAACGCCTGGGGGAGCAATGCGCGGCTGGGCGACGGCGACTGGATGGTCTGCGAGGCTGACGAGTCCGACGGCACCTTCCTGAAGCTGCCCGCCGCCATTGCGGTCGTCACCAACATCGACCCGGAGCATCTGGATCATTACGGCGACTTCGACGCGCTCAGGAAAGCCTTCGACGCGTTCGTCGAGAACATTCCATTCTATGGGTTTGCCGCGCTCTGCATCGATCACGCCGAAGTGCAGGCGATGATCCCGCGCGTTTCGGACCGCCGCATCGTCACATACGGGTTCAGCCCGCAGGCGGACGTGCGCGCCGAGAACATTCAGCCCGGGCCCGCGGGCACCACCTACGACGTCACGATCTCCAACCGCAAGACGGGCGAAAGCCGAGAGATCAAGGGTCTGCAGCTTGCCATGCATGGGCTTCACAACGTGCAGAACTCGCTCGCCGCCGTCGCCATCGCCTCCGAGATGGGCCTCGACGACGACGTGCTGAACAAGGCGCTTTCGGGCTTCAAGGGCGTGAAGCGGCGCTTCACCCACACCGGCACCGTCGACGGCATCACGGTGATCGACGACTACGGCCACCACCCGGTCGAGATCGCGGCCGTTCTCAAGGCCGCGCGCGAGGTTACCAGGAACAATGTAATCGCAGTGGTGCAGCCGCACCGCTATACGCGGCTCCGCGATCTGTTCGAGGATTTCTGCACCTGCTTCAACGCCGCCGACGCGGTCGTCGTCGCCGATGTCTATCCGGCGGGCGAAGCGCCCATCGAAGGGATCAATCGGGACGCGCTGGTTGCGGGGCTGCGTGAGCGCGGCCACAGGACGGTGATCGCGCTGGAGAATTCGGAAGCGCTGGCCGCCACCATCGACGAGATGGCGACGGACGGTGATTTCGTCGTCTGCCTGGGCGCCGGCAGCATTTCCGCCTGGGCCAATGCGCTGCCCGGCGAACTGGAAACCCTGCGCGGCAAGACGCGGGAGGTTGCGAATGATGGCCGCTGAGCGTCACGCATCCCACCTGATCGACCGCATGCCGGACGTGCGCGGCCGGCTGCGCGCCGACGAGCCGTTGGCGAAATACACATGGTTCCGGGTCGGCGGCCCGGCGGAGGTTCTGTTCGAGCCCGCCGACCTGACCGACCTCTGCGATTTCATGAAAAGTCGTCCGCAAGACGTGGACATCACCGTCATCGGCGGCACGTCGAATATCCTGGTGCGCGACGGCGGCGTACCGGGGGTCGTGATCCGGCTCGGCAAACCGTTCGCCAATATCGAAACGGAAGGGACGAACGTTCGCGCCGGCGCCGCGGCGGCGGATATCAACGTCGCCCGCCGGGCGGCGGACGCGGGTATATCCGGCCTCGAATTCATGGTCGGCATTCCCGGCACCGTCGGCGGGGCTTTGAAAATGAACGCGGGCGCGTATGGGAGCGAGATCGCCGACATCTTCGAAAGCGCGGTCGCGGTCGACGGCGCGGGCGAGATCCGCACGCTCAAAAAAGCTGACATGGGCTTCGCCTATCGCCACACCGAAGTGCCCGGCGATCTGATCTTCACGTCCGCCGTCTTTAACGGCAACGCGGGCGATGCGGATGCCATCAAGAAACGTATGAAGGACATCCAGGACCAGCGCGAAGCCTCGCAGCCGGTCCGCGAACGCACCGGTGGCTCGACCTTCGCGAATCCTGAAGGCCACAAGGCATGGCAGTTGGTGGATGAAGCCGGCTGTCGGGGACTCACCATCGGCGGCGCGCAGGTCTCGCCGGCGCACACCAATTTCCTGATCAACACCGGCAATGCGTCGGCGAGTGATCTGGAGACCCTCGGCGAGGAAGTCCGCCGCCGGGTTATGGACAAGTTCGGCATCGAACTCCGCTGGGAAATTCGGCGTCTTGGAAAAACAAAAACAAACGGGCCCCGGGAGGTTGACCAATGACGAGACATGTTGCCGTGCTGATGGGCGGCTGGTCGGCGGAACGCGAGGTTTCGCTGGCGTCGGGCGCCGCGTGCTCGAAAGCGCTGAAGGAAGCCGGTTTCGACGTCACCCCGATCGACGTGCAGCGCGACATGGGGGCGCTGATCACGCGGCTCTATCCGAAACCGGACGTGGTGTTCAACGCGCTCCACGGGCGTTGGGGCGAGGACGGCTGCGTCCAGGGACTGCTCAATATCCTGAACATCCCCTACACCCATTCGGGCCTGATGGCGTCGGCGCTGGCGATGGACAAGCCGACCGCCAAAAGCCTGTTCGAAAGCGCCGGTCTGCCCGTCGCCAAACACGTGGTCACGTCGGAAGAAGAGATCCGCAAGGGCGACCCGATGCCCAGGCCTTACGTCATCAAACCCTGCAACGAGGGCTCCAGCGTCGGCGTCCATATCGTCCGCGAAGGCGACAACGCGCTCAGCTTCGAAGGGACCGGCTGGCCGCACGGCGACCGCGTGATGGTCGAGGAATTCATCGCCGGACAGGAACTGACCGTCGCCGTCATGGGCGACCGGCCTTTGACCGTCACCGATATCTCAACGGAACGAAATTTTTACGATTACGACGCTAAATATGCTCAAGGGGGATCGAAACACGTTCTTCCCGCCGAGATCGACCAGGGGACGTTCGACGCCTGCATGGACATGGCCCTGCAGGCACATCGGACTCTCGGATGCCGGGGCGTTTCAAGAGCCGACTTCCGTTACGACGGGGAGAAGCTCTTCCTGCTGGAGGTCAACACCCAGCCCGGCATGACGGCGACGTCGCTGGTGCCTGAGCAGGCGGAATACGTGGGTATTTCCTTCCCCGAACTGGTGACCTGGATGGTCGACAACGCGGAGTGCGACGCATGATGTTTGGGCGCAAGCAGAATAAAAAGGCCGAAGCCGAGCGCGCGCGTCCGCAACCGCGCCCGCGGGTTCGTCCGCTGTGGCGCCGGTCGTGGTTCATCCCGTTCATCGCCGCCGTCATCATGGGCACCGCCGCCGGGGGCGGCTGGTGGGCGATCACGTCCGGCAGCGCCAAGCAGGCTTACGACAGCGTTCGCTGGTCGGCGATCTCGACGACCGCGTCGATGGGCTTCCGTGTAAAGGAAGTGATGGTGTCGGGGCGTCAGCAAACCGACCGGGGCACCCTGATCCGTGCGCTCAATGTGTCGCGTGGCGCGCCGATCCTGGCCTTCGACATCAACGCCGCGAAGGCGCGTCTGGAAAAGCTGCCGTGGGTGCGCGGCTCGACCATCGAACGCATGCTGCCCGACACGATCCTGATCAGCATCGTCGAACGCGAACCGCTGGCGCTCTGGCAGAAGGACGGCAAGCTGCACCTGATCGACGCCGAGGGCGAGGTCATTCTTTCGGACGGGATCGAGCATTACGCGGATTTGTTGGTCGTCGTCGGCGAGGGCGCCGAGATGCACGCCGCTGAACTGCTGGCTTTGTTGGGGACCGAGCCGACGCTGATGCAGCAGGTACGCGCCGCGACGTGGGTCGGCGGCCGGCGCTGGAACCTGCATCTCAAGGGCGATATCGACGTGCGCCTGCCCGAAGACGACGCCCAGGGCGCGTGGGCGCGTCTCGCGACCTATCACAGGAATCACAAGGTGCTGGACAAGAACGTCACCGTTCTCGACCTGCGCATTCCGGACCGCCTGATCGTCAAGACGGGGCCGAAGACGAGCGGTCAGGAAACGTAACGAAGATCGGATTGAGTTGGGGTTGAGAGAGTAACGCGAATGAAGAGAAACGGGGCATCGCTGAAGCCGAGATCGGGGTACGTCGCCGCGCTGGACATCGGCACGACCAAGATCTGCTGCCTGATCGCCAAGCCGCACGTGGACCGTGGCCCGTACGGTGGGGGTGGGCCAAAGGTCATCGGCATCGGCACGCATCAGGCGCATGGGATCAGGAACGGCGCCGTCGTCGATATGGACGCCGCCGAACATGCGATCCGTGCTGCCGTCGAGCGCGCCGAGCAGATGGCCGGCGACAACATCGAACGCGTCGTCATCAACGTCTCGGGCGGCAAGCCGAAATCGAAACTGGTGTCTTGTGAAGTTTCTATCGGCGGGCACGGCATTACCGAACACGACATGCGCCGTCTGATGGACCCGTCGGTTTTGCTAAAGGACAAGCCCGAGGACCGCGAGATCGTCCATAAGCTGCCGGTCGGTTTCAGCGTCGACGGCAATCGCGGCGTGCGCGACCCGATCGGCATGTACGGTGAGACGCTGGGTGTGAACGTGCACGTCGTCACCGCGCAGACCGCACCGCTTCGCAATCTCAACGCCGTCGTCGAGCGCTGCCACCTGCATGTCGATGCGATGGTGGTGTCGCCCTTCGCCTCGGCGCTGGCGTGTCTCGTCGACGACGAAAAGAAGATGGGCGCGGCCTGCATCGATATCGGCGGCGGCACGACTGGGATGGCGCTGTTCTTCGATGGGGAACTGGTGCACACCGACGTCATTCCGGTCGGCGGTAATCACATCACCAACGATATTGCGCGCGGCCTGTCGACGCCGTTCGGTCACGCCGAGCGCATGAAGAATCTCTACGGCACTTGCCTGCCGTCGGCGTCCGACGACGCGGAAGTCATCCAGGTGCCGCTGGTCGGTGAGGACGACGAGACCGGGACCGTGCAGGTGCCGCGCTCGATGCTGGTCGGGATCATCCGTCCGCGCGTCGAGGAAATCATCGATCTTGCCCGCGAACGGCTCGAGAAAGCCGGGTTTGCGCAACTCGCCGGCCGCGTCGTGCTGACGGGCGGCACCTCGCAACTCACGGGGATCTCGGAAATGGCGTCGCAGGCGTTCTCGCATCACGTGCGGCTCGCCAGCCCGCGCCCGATCGAGGGACTGGCCGAAGCCGTCGCCGGTCCCGCGTTCGCGGCCGCCTCGGGTTTGCTGCAGTACGCGGCCGCCGCCGCCGAAGTCCCCATCGAGGCCGAAATGGATATGACGCAGCCGCCCAGCGGTCTGCTCGGCCGGATTGGCCACTGGTTGAGGGAGAACTTTTAATGGGTTTTTCAACGGAATTCCGAACGCGCCGTGCAACGTCACGGGGTGCAGAGGTCACGAGGTCACATCAAACCGATAGGAGCGGAGATTGACATGAGTATTAATATTAGCGTCCCCGAGGGTGCGGAAACCCCGGAACTGAAGCCGCGCATCACCGTCCTCGGTGTAGGCGGTGCCGGTGGCAATGCCGTCAACAACATGATTTCGAAGGAACTGCAGGGGGTCGACTTCGTCGTCGCCAACACCGACGCGCAGGCGCTGGTGCGGGCCAAGACGGATCGCCGCGTGCAGCTGGGTGCGGATGTCACCGAAGGTCTGGGCGCGGGATCGCGTCCCGATGTCGGGCGCATCTCGGCCGAGGAAAGCCTTGAAAAGGTCATGGCGGAGCTCGACGGTGCGCACATGGTCTTTATCGCCGCCGGCATGGGCGGCGGCACCGGCACCGGTGCGGCCCCTGTGATCGCCAAGGCGGCCAAGGAACGCGGCATTCTGACGGTGGCCGTGGTCACCAAGCCGTTCCAGTTCGAGGGATCGCACCGCATGCGCATCGCTGAAGCGGGCATCCAGGATCTCGAGAACTACGTCGATACCCTGATCATCATTCCGAACCAGAACCTGTTCCGGATCGCCAACGAAAACACCACCTTCGCCGACGCCTTCGCGATGGCCGACGAAGTGCTGTATTCGGGCGTCCGGGGCGTCACCGATCTGATGACGATGCCAGGCCTGATCAACCTCGACTTCGCGGATATCCGCTCGGTCATGGGCGAGATGGGCAAGGCGATGATGGGCACCGGCGAAGCGAACGGCGAACGCCGCGCGCTGGAAGCCGCCGAGGCCGCCATCAACAACCCGCTGCTGGACGATTCCTCGATGAAGGGCGCCAAGGGTGTGCTCATCAACATCACCGGCGGCATGGATATCACGCTGTTTGAAGTCGACGAAGCCGCGAACCGGATCCGCGACGAGGTCGACAACGACGCGCACATCATCATCGGTTCCGCCTTCGATCAGGAACTCGACGGCCTGATGCGCGTTTCGGTCGTCGCCACCGGCATCGATGCGGTCGCTTCCGAGCAGCCGCGTCCGCAGGTGTTGACCGTATCCGAACGGACCGAGCCGCGCCGTATTCAGCCGGAAGCGCCGAAAGCGCCGGAGGCGGCCGAACTGCCGCGCCGCGTGCCTGCCGCGCAGCCTGCGCCGGCTGCCGCCGAAGAGACGCCGAAGCCGGCCGCTGCGGCCGCGTCCGAGGCCGACGAATCGGAAGCCGCCGACACCGAAGCCGATGCGCAGACCGACATCGAGGACGCGCCTGCGTTCGAGATCAAGGACACGCCGCGTCCGGCGGCGGCCGCAGCTGAAGACGAAGAGGCCGAATCGGACCTGAAAGCCGTTGCCGATGAAGCGGCGGACGAGGCCGATGAAGACCTGCCGCTTGAAACGACTGAAGCGGACGACGCGCCGAAGCCGGCCGCCGCAGCCGAGGAACCGGCGGCGCCGGTCGCCGCCACGCCTAAGGTCGGCGCGACGGATGCCTTCATTCCGAAGCCGGCCGTGGGCGTCGACAGCGACAAACGCGAAGTCGCCGAGAAAGCCGATCCGATGGCCGAAGCCGATCTGATCAACGGCGGCAAGGAGCCGGAACCGAAGAAACCGGCGGCGAAATCGAAGTCGAGCCTGTTCGAACTCGTTACCGGAACCGGCAAGGCCGCGATCGACCGCGTCACCGGTTCTCAGCGCACCGAGCAGGTCTCACCGGCGCGCGACGCCGGCGAGCCGAAAGCGGAACGGATCATGACCCCGAGCGGCGGCGGCAGCCGTGCCGCGGTCGGACAGTCCGGCCCGCAAGCGATGCCGCAACCGACGCTGGGCGGTCTCGATCCCGAGGATCGAATCCAGGAATCCACCGAGGATGACGACGATCTGCTCGACATCCCGGCATTCCTGCGCCGTCAGGCCAACTGACCGGACGGTCAGCGGCCGTGAATCGCTCCTATCACGGCAGGGGGGCGCCTTCGGGCGCCCCTTTCGCTATCCGGAATGAGAATCGAAAACGTTTCAAGGGCTATATTAAGTAATTGTTTTTAAATGGAATTTACGTAACATTCCGAAACAATTGTTGATTTGAGTGGATCGGGCCCAGTTGCTACACCGATGATCAACAAAAGCACATAAGTTTAAGGGCGCAAAGCGCTCGGGGGTTTACCAGAATATGTTCGATCAGAAAGACGAAGCCGCGATGACGGAACAACCTCTTAACGAGCCGGTGGTTCGTCAGCGCACGCTGAAATCTTCGATCAATTGCACCGGGGTCGGCCTCCATTCCGGTAACAAGATTTCCATGACCTTCAAACCCGCTCCGGTGGATACCGGCGTGGTTTTCCGCCGCACCGACATCCAGGGCAAGGGCGCGGTCATTCCGGCGCGCTTCGACCATGTCGTCGATACGCGGCTGTGCTCGGTCCTCGGCAATAAGGACGGCGTCACGGTCGGCACCGTCGAGCATGTGATGGCGGCGCTCGCCGGATGCGGCATCGACAACGTCGAGATTGAACTGAACGGTCCCGAAGTGCCGATCATGGATGGCAGTTCCGAGCCGTTCGTGTTCCTGATCGAATGCGCAGGCATCGTCGAGCAGGACGCGCCGCGCCGCGTCATCCGCGTGCTCAAGCGGGTCGAAGTCGCTTACGGTTCCGGCCATGTCGCGATCTCGCCGGCCGATACGCAGATCATCGATTTCGAAATCGACTTCGACAGCCAGGTGGTCAACCGCCAGGAAATGAGCCTCAAGGTCGTCAATGGCGCGTTCCGCAAGGAACTGGCCAAGGCGCGCACCTTCGGCTTCCTGCACGAAGTCGAAGCGCTGTGGGAAGCGGGTCTCGCCAAGGGCGGCTCGCTCGACAACGCGATCGTCGTCGGCCACGACGGCGTGATGAACGAAGACGGCCTCCGCTTCGACGACGAATTCGTGCGTCACAAGGCGCTGGACGCGATCGGCGATCTTTACCTCGCCGGCGCCCCGGTGATCGGCCGTTTTGAAGGTGTGTGCTCGGGCCATGCCGCCAACAACAAGCTGCTCCGCGCGCTTCTCGCCGACGAATCGGCGTGGGAGTGGGACGTGCTCCGCGGCGATGCGGTCTACGACGCCGTCGATGGGGGCATCCAGGCCGAGCGGGTCGCCGTCGCGGTCTGATTATCCGCGCCTTTCCCGGGCGCGCTTTTCCGCCAAATCCCTCGAATTTAACGTTTTCCGAAGCGTCTCCGCCCTTGCGGTTTCTCGGGTCGCACGTGATATACTGCAGGACGGCCCGATCCCAGAATTGGCGGGAATGACAATCCGATGGCATGCGATCACCGGTCTCTGAGAGTTTTTGCGGCGGCGCTTCTGGTGCTGGCGACGGGCGCGTGCACCGTCAACGAAGAGCCGGAGTATGTCGAGCGGCCGGTCTCCGAAATCTACAACTCCGCCATGAACCTGATGAAGGACGAATACTACAAGCAGGCGGCGAAGGAATTCGACGAGGTCGAGCGCCAGCATCCGTATTCGGTCTGGGCGACCAAGGCGCAGCTCATGGCGGCGTATTCATATTACCAGTCGAACCGTTACGACGATGCGATCATCGCGCTCGACCGTTTCACCCAGCTGCACCCGGCCAATCGCGACGTCGCTTACGCCTACTATTTGAAGGCGCTCTGCTATTACGAGCAGATCTCGGATGTGGCACGCGACCAGAAGATGACGGAACTCGCGCTCGGCGCCCTCAATGAAGTGATCAAGCGCTTCCCTGATTCCGAATATGCCCGTGACGCCAAGATCAAGATCGACCTGACATACGATCACCTCGCGGGCAAGGAGATGGAGATCGGGCGCTATTATCTGAACCAGAAGCATTATCTGGCGGCGATCAACCGCTTCCGGACGGTGGTCGAAAAATACGAAACCACCACGCACGTCCCGGAAGCCCTGCACCGGCTGACGGAAGCCTATCTGGCGCTCGGGATCCCGAGCGAAGCGCGTAAGACCGCGTCGGTGCTGGGGCACAATTTCCCCGGCAGCGAATGGTATTCCGACTCGTATTATCTATTCGAAGAGAAGCCCAAGACCGGCGACGAAGACAAGCCCTGGTACAAGGTCTGGTGAATCCGGTGACGACGACGTTTCCGGGAGTCCGACGCTCATGCTGACCCGACTCGCGATTCGAAATGTGGTCCTGATCGACAAACTCGACCTCGAGTTTTCTTCGGGTCTGGCCGTGCTGACCGGGGAAACCGGCGCCGGCAAGTCGATCGTGCTGGACGCGCTCGGCCTCGCGCTCGGCCATCGCGCCGAAGCCCGGTTGCTCAGGAATGGCGCGGACCAGGCAACGGTGACGGCCGTATTCGAGGTGCCGATGGATCATCCGTCGCGTGCCGAACTGGCCGAGGGCGGTCTCGACGCTTCCGACGACGAATTGATCCTGCGACGGGTGCTCGGCGATGACGGCCGCACCAAGTCGTTCGTCAACGATCAGCCGGTCAGCGTCGGCTTGTTGAAAAAGATCGGCGAGCATCTGGTTGAAATCCACGGTCAGTTCGAGACGCAGCGCCTGCTCGATCCGGCGGGCCATCGCTCGCTGCTGGATGCCTACGGCGGTTTCGACGATCTTCTGGATGCCGTCGCGCAGGCTTACAAGACGCTTCGCGACATGCAGGCGTCGTTGTCGGCGGCCGAGGAAGCGGCCAGAAAGGCCCGCGAGAACGAGGAATTCCTGCGCCATGCGGTCGCCGAGCTTTCGAAGCTGGCGCCCGTCGCCGGCGAGGAAACGGCGCTCGCGGAACAACGCCGTATGCTCCAGCACGGCGAGCAGATATCGGCGGCAATCACGGCGGCGATGGAAGCGATCAACGGCGATGCCGGCGCCGAAGCCACGCTGGCCCGGGCGCTCGGCGAGATCGAACGGGCGGCGCCGAAAGCGGGCGGCCGCCTCGACGAGACACTGGGCGCCCTGCAGCGCGCCGTCAGCGAAGCGGCGGATGCCGGCGGCTTTCTGGAGCGCGCCCAGGCCGACCTCGAGATCGATCCGCAGGAACTGGAAGCGGCGGAAGAACGCCTGTTCGCTTTAAGGGCGCTGGCCCGCAAGCACGGGTGCGAGGTCGATCAGTTGGCCGACGTACAGGCGAAGCTGGAATCCGATCTGGCTGATGTCGACGCCGGCGGGCAGAACGTCAAACGCCTGAAGGCCGAGCTCGAAAAAGCGAAAAAGGCCTATGAAGATGCGGCAGGAAAACTGAGCGCGGCGCGCGGGAAGGCGGCAAAGACGCTGGATAAGGCGATGGCCGAAGAGCTGGCGCCGCTCAAGCTCGGGCAGGCGCGTTTCGAAACCGGCATCACGCCGGCGGATGAAGACAAGTGGGCGGCGCACGGCATCGACCGGGTCGCGTTCAGCGTCGCCACCAACCCCGGCAGCGAGCCCGGGCCGCTGAACAAGATCGCGTCGGGCGGCGAACTGGCGCGGTTCATGCTGGCGCTCAAGGTCGTGCTGGCCGAAGCCGACCCGGTGCCGGTGCTGGTCTTCGACGAGGTCGACGCCGGGATCGGCGGCGCCGTCGCGGCGGCGGTTGGCGAGCGCTTGCAGCGCTTGGGTTCGGCGGCGCAGATCTTCGTCGTTACGCACTCACCCCAGGTCGCGGCCAAGGGCGCACGGCATCTTTACGTGCGCAAGGGCGCCGAAGGGGATGGCATGCGGACCGAGGTCGTGCCGCTATCCGGCGACGAACGCCGCGAGGAGATCGCCCGCATGCTGTCGGGCGAAACCGTCACCACCGAGGCGCGCGCCGCCGCCGACAGTCTTCTCAAAGGGGCGGCCGCGTGAGCGAAGATAAAAGCCCGCTCAGGGATGTTCCCGTCGACAAGCTGATGAAGCACGACGCCTACGACGAACTGGCGGCGCTGGCCGCCGAGATCGCGGCGCACGACGCGGCTTATTATCAGGATGACGCGCCCGAGGTGTCCGACGCCGAATACGATGCGCTCCGAAAGCGCAACGACGAGATCGAAAAGAAGTTCCCCGATCTGGTCCGCGAAGACAGCCCCAACAAGCGGGTCGGCGCGGCGGTCGCGCAGGGTTTCGGCAAGGTGCAACACAACCCGCCGATGCTGTCGCTCGGCAATGCCTTTTCCAGCGACGACGTCGTCGAGTTCTACGACCGCATTCGCCGCTTTCTGAGCCTGTCGCCGGACGAGCCGGTCGAGATCGTCGCCGAGCCCAAGATCGACGGGCTGTCGGTGTCGCTCAGATACGAGAACGGGAAATTCGTACAGGGCGCGACCCGGGGCGACGGGCGCGAGGGCGAGGACGTGACGGAAAACCTCCGCACCATGGACGAGATCCCCGAAAGGATCGAGGGTGCCCCGTCTTTGATCGAAGTGCGGGGCGAGGTCTACATGTCGAAGAGCGATTTTCTGTCGCTCAACCAGCGCCAGGACGAGGCGGGCGGCAAGGTCTTCGCCAACCCGCGCAACGCCGCCGCCGGGTCACTCCGCCAAAAGGACCCTTCGGTGACTGCATCCCGGCCGTTGAAGATCTTTCTTTACGCCTGGGGCTACGTCAGCGGCGTCAACGGCCAGGGCTACGGCGGCGAGATCGACTGGCCGGACCAGTGGTCGTTTTACGAGCGGCTGAAAAAATGGGGTTTCCCGGTCAACCCGTACGCGACCGTCTGCAAGACTTTTGACGATACCATGGCGCTCTACGAGAAACTCGGCGCCGAGCGGGCGACGCTCGACTACGACATCGACGGTGTCGTCTATAAGGTGAACCGGCTCGACTGGCAGCAGCGTCTCGGCTTCGTCAGCCGCGCGCCGCGCTGGGCGACGGCACACAAGTTCCCGGCCGAGAAGGCGACGACGCTGGTCAACAAGATCGATATCCAGGTCGGCCGCACCGGCACGCTGACCCCGGTCGCGCATCTTGAACCGATTACGGTCGGCGGTGTGGTCGTGCAGCGGGCGACACTGCATAACGAGGATTACATCCGCGAGAAGGACATCCGCGTCGGCGACCGGGTGTTGATCCAGCGCGCCGGCGACGTCATCCCGCAGGTGCTGGAGGTCGACCTCGACGCCCGCAAATCTCCCGCGCCCGCGCCGTTCGAGATGCCGCACACGTGCCCGGAATGCGGCAGCCTGGCGGTTCGTGAAGAGGGTCAGGCGGCCTGGCGCTGCACCGGCGGCCTGATCTGCCCGGCGCAGGCGGTCGAGCGCCTCAAGCACTTCGTGTCGCGCGACGCCTTCGATATCGAGGGGTTCGGCGGCAAACATATCGAGACGTTCTGGCAGGAGGGCATCGTCGAGGCGCCCGCCGATATCTTCCGGCTCGGCGAAAAGCGCGACGAGATCGCAGCCCGCGAGGGCTGGGGCGAAAAGTCGGCCGACAACCTGATTGCCGCAATTGAACACAGACGTGCCATAGAATTGGCACGTTTCATCTATTCACTGGGTATTCGTCAGGTCGGACAGGCGACCGCACGGCTGCTCGCCAGCCGCTACGGCAGCTTCGCGAATTGGCGCGATGCGATGATCGCGGCGGCGGACAGAAGTTCGGAGGCCTACGGCGAACTGATCGACATCGACGGGATCGGCCCATCGATGGCGGATGACCTGATCGGCTTCTTTGCTGAAGAACACAACTTAAAAGTGTTAAAAGACCTTGTGGATGAATTGGAAATCGAGGACTTCGTGGCCGCTGAGACATCGGATTCCCCGATCAGCGGTAAGACGCTTGTCTTCACGGGAAATCTCGAAGCCATGAGCCGAAGCGAGGCCAAGGCGCGCGCCGAGGCCATGGGCGCAAAGGTTGCTGGTTCGGTTTCTAAAAAAACGGACCTTGTTATCGCTGGTCCCGGCGCCGGTTCCAAGCGTAAAAAGGCGGAAGAACTTGGCGTTCAGGTGATCGACGAGGACACGTGGATGAAAATCCTGGATGGCGACGATCGGCAAATGCAACTTTTATAGCATTTGTTGTTTCAGAATAGCCCGTTATATGGAATTGTGCGTGCCGTCACATTCGTTGTTTTGGTATAGTCATAAAATAATCAGGAAGACTAACTCCTTAGGAGGACGAATATAATGCCCCATCCAACAGACGTTCATGTCGGCCATCGCCTTCGCGAGGTTCGTATCATGCGTGGTCTTACCCAAACCCAGTTGGGTGAACGTCTCGGCATCAGCTTCCAACAGGTCCAAAAGTACGAGAAAGGCACGAACCGTATCGGTTCGAGCCGCCTTTGGGATATGTGCGGTATACTGGACGTGCCGGTGAGCTTCTTCTTCGAAGGCCTTGGTGACGACAAAGCCGAGGACGAAAAAATCTCGCGCCGTGCGTTGCAGTTGGCGAAAGAACTGGACCGCATCGAAGACGACGACGTGAAGACGAACTTTCTGCAACTGCTGAAAGTCTACAACACCAACTGATGTGCCGGGCGATCCTTTGGGGGGCAGAGGATCGGTCGGACGACGTATTTTACACTCATAACGGGGAAAACAGGGCCGCCGCAAAGAGGCGGCAATCCGTCGCGCGCGCTATCCGAATTGTCCGCGAACGGCGTTCAGGTTTTCCGGGTCGGCATGGACCGACCATTCCACATGAGACGCGTGAATGCGGAACACCGCGGTCACCAGCGTGCAGCCGTAATCGTCGCCGCCGTCGCCGGGCCGCCTGAGCACGCTTTCCTGGCCTTCGGCGCCGCGTTGAAAGAGCACGCCCTCCGCCTTTTTCGGATCGCCGCCGCCGGCCAGGTACGCGTCGACGGCCCGTTGGCGATAATCCGATGACGCCGTCACGGTCTGGCCGAGCGACGCGAAGTGATCGTCGAGCAGGTGGTTGGCGTGGCCGATGGCGGTGTCGACCGTGCGGATGACGCTCGCCGACGCCGGCGCCTCGATCGACATCGGCTGTTCCACTCCCACCATGCCGATCGCATGATGAAAGCCGGACGCCCGGTCCGGGCGGCGCAGATGGCCGATGACGTCGGGAATGTTGTCGGCTTCGAGCACGGCCCGGCAGACGAAGTGGCGCGGGATCCCGGGCTTGAGATCGTCGGCGCGGATATTGTTGATGGTCTGGACCAGACCGGCCTCGGTGACCGCGACGCTGTGGCCCGCCAGCATGCCGGGATACAGATAGCTCTCGAACGCGGGCGCGTCGTCGGGTTTGGCCCGAAGCCAGTAGCGGTGCGCCATGAAGTCGCCTGAGCCGTCCTCGTTGTGGGCAATGACGGCGGGCATACCTTTGTCGAAGTCACCGGCTGAAATGACCGTCGTGCAGGCGTCGTGCATCGCGTCCAGCCGCGCCTGCGCGGTTTCCGGCGGAAACCTGAGATCGCCCCGGCAATTCCACAGGAACAGCGTCTCCACGTCGGTACCGATCCCCTCGGCCATGCCCTCGAGTTCGGCCATGTGCCGCGGATAGGCGGCGCGCGCCGCATTCTGGAGCGCCTTCAGGTAGTCCGAGCCGTCGAAGAGTTTCCGGGTCTGGCGGAATTCGTGGTTGAGGGTCACCGCCTCGTTGAACGAGTCGCGGACCGCGGCGCCGATCTGCCGGCCAAGGTCCGCAGGCGCGCCTGCGGCGTCGATGATTTTGATGTCGTCGGTCATGTGATGCTTACAGGAATTGTTCGAGATAACGGTAGAACGCGCCGACCCGGCTCGGGTGCTGGCGGAAATTGCGAAGCACTTCGCCGCAGGACGCCTTGTCTTTCTGATCCTGCGCCTTGGCGCCTTTCGCGCGCGCCGTATTGAAAGCCTTCACGGCCTTCGACGAATCCTGATCGTTGGCGGTTACGTGCGCGAACATGCGGTCGATCTTGGTGGTCAGCGGCTCGACATCCTCGCCGCAGGTCTCGGCGCGGCCGGTCAGGTCGCCCAGTTTGCGGGCCACCTTGACGGCGTCTACGGCCGGCAACACCGGGCGCGTCGAGACGGGCAGGGCGCGCATCGTCTTGAATCTGGGGTCGGCGTGGACGATCTCGGCCTGGGCCGGATCGCACGGGCTGGTCAGCGTGTTGCAGACCGCGATCCGGGCGAAGAACGCGGCCCACTGTTCGCCGGTCTTCGGCGAATTCACCGGGCTGCCGGGGTCGTTCTTGTGGCCGGTCCAGACGCGCCTGACGGCAAAGGTATAGAAATCGCCGATGAAGACCTTACCCATCGCGAACAGCGTGGTGTCCGCCGGCGTGTCCTTGACGTTGGTGCAGTGCGCGGTGAACGACGCGGTGGTGCCGATGGCCGCCTTGTCGCGCTTGATTTCGGATATCTTGGGCTTCGCGCAGCCGGCAGTCATCGCCTTGGAAAGGTCCTGCGCAACCAGTTGCACGACCCGGTCCTTCTGACTTTCGGTGCGCGTGATGACGACCCGCTCGATCACGCCGCCCTCGGTCAGGAAATTTCGGCGCCACTCGCGGCGGAAGCCGGTGTCGGTCTTTTCGGGCGCGCCGCCGGTCCAGTTGGGCGGCGGCGGCGCCACCAGCACCTCGCCGTTGAACGCGGCCTGCGCGTCGGCCCGACCCGGCAACAGGGCGGACAAAACGGCGGCGGCGAGGTAAAGGGCGCGCGGGTTCATGCACCACTTATACGCGCCAGCGGACTTGAAGAGAAGGGGCAGTGTAAGGCCCTGCGCGCAGGCGAAAAAAAGGGAGGCCACGGGGCCTCCCTTTCGGAAATGTTATTCGGATTCGCCCCAGCGAATAATCAGTGGAGACGGTCCGGCAACTGTTTGATGGCGTCGTTGACCAGCGCGTCTGCCTTGTCGGCGCTCAGGTTGTCGGCCAGCATCTGACCGGTCGCGGCGATGGCGACATCGACGGCGCGGGCGCGGACTCGCTCGATGGCGTGCTGCTCCGCCATCTCGATCCGCTCCATGGCGAGCTTCTCGCGGCGTTCCAACGAGGCTTTCAGCTTCTCGCGGCCCTCGCGGTCCATGCGTTCGGCTTCTTCCTTGGCGTGCTGGATGATGTTTTCCGCTTCGCTCGCCGCGTCACGCTGCTTGCGCTGGTACTGGGCCAGAAGATCCTGCGCTTCGTTGCGCAGGCGCTCGGCTTCGTCCAGCTCGGCCTTGATCTTCTCTGCCCGCTCATCAAGGGCCTGAGACGCCTTCTTGCCGACCGGCTTGGCAATCAAGGCAACGAACAGGACGACGGCGACGGCGGTCCAGAAAGTGGGATCATGAAACATACTGACCTCCCTCAGGCCTTGAGAACGCCGTCCACGGCGCTCTCGACCTTGCCGGATGCCGGCGCCTCACCGGTCAGCTTCTCGATCGCGTCGGCGGCAACATCGATGGCGACGTCGCGGACGCTTTCCATCGCTTTCTCCACCTCGGCGGCAATGGCCTTCTCGCTTTCGGCGATCCGGGCTTCCAGTTTTTCGGAAAGCTCGGCTTCTTCCTTGGCGGCGGCTTCCTGGAGCTGCTGCTGGATTTCCTGAATGTCGCCGTGCGCCTGGGCGCGTGCGTCGGCGAGGGCCTTTTCATACGAAGCAAGCGTCGCTTCCGCTTCGCGTTGCAGGTCCTCGGCCTTTTTCAGATTGTCTTCCAGCCGCATCTGCCGGGTTTCCAGCGCGTCGGAGATCTTCGGCACCGCGATTTTCCACATGATGAGGAACATCGCGGCAAACGTGATCGCCAGCCAGACCAGCTGCGGTGCAAATGTGGTGACGTCTAGTTGAGGCATGACATCCCCGCTTCAAGCGGCGGATTCCTCGGGCGGCGCCAGGGCCGCCCGGAAATCAACCGAACAGAATGACCAGTGCGATAACCAGCGCGAACAGCGCGATGGCTTCGACGAGCGCGAAGCCGAGCATCGTCATCGGGAACACCGCGCCCTGAGCGGACGGGTTGCGGCCAACGGCCTGGATGAACGAAGCAAAGATGTTACCGATACCGATACCGGAACCGATAACGCCGATAACGGCGAGGCCGGCACCGAGGAGCTTTGCAGCTTCAAGTTCCATGGGTCAGATCCTTTCTAGGTTAGTTCAATTCAACGGTTAAAGGGTTATCCGCGTGGCTCAGTGCAGATGCAGCGCATCGTTGAGATAGAGACACGTCAGAATGGTGAACACGAACGCCTGCAGGAAGGCGATCACGAATTCGAGGCCCGTCAGCGCGACGACGAACACGAACGGCAGCCAGCCCGCGGCGATGCCGAGCGAAATGATGAATCCCGCGAACACCTTGAGCAGCGTGTGGCCGGCCAGCATGTTGGCGAAAAGCCGGACGCTGAGGCTGATCGGGCGCGACAGGTACGAGATGATTTCGATCGGGACCAGCAGCGGCGCCATGTAGAGCGGCACGCCCGGCGGCATGAAGAAGGCCAGGAAGTGCAGTTTGTGCTTGGCAATGGCGATCAGGGTCACGCCGACGAAAATAAAGAACGCCATCGCGAAGGTGACGGCGATATGGCTCGTGAAGGTGAACGAGTAGGGCATCATGCCCCACATGTTGCCGACCAGCACGAACATGAAAATCGTGAAGACGAACGGGAAGTACGGGCGGCCTTCGCTGCCCACCGTGTCTTTCAGCATGTTGGCGATGAAGACGTAACTGAGCTCCGCCATCGACTGCCAGCGGCCCGGGACCAGTGCGCTCCTGCGCATCCCGCCGACCAGGAACAGGGTGACGGTCGCGACCGTCAGCACCATGAACAGCGATGAGTTGGTGAACGATGCGTCTATACCCGCGACGTTGATGTCCACGAGCGTCTTGATCTCGAACTGTGCGAGTGGGGAATGTCCCTCAGCCACCTCGATCTTTCCCTTCCTCGGGCGTCCCGGATGCTTCGGTTCCGGTCGCGTCGTCTTTTTCTCTATAGCCCACGGTATTACCCATACCAGAGGCCATGCGATATACGTTCATGACACCGGCGGCGAACCCCAAAACGATGAACACCACCATGACCCACGGACGCGTACCCAGCCACTCGTCGAGGGCCCAGCCAATGGCCAGCCCCACGGCCACGGCGGAAACTAACTCGACAGACACCCGAAAGGCAAGCCCTAGAGCCGTCTTCGGTGGCTCTTTCAGTTGCTTTTTCCAGAGCCGTCTGGATTCCTCGCTCGCCCGGGCTTTTTTGAGCTTTTGCCCGAAACTTTCGAGGTCCCCCTCAGGGTGTCCATGGGGCCCCTGGCCGGTGTTGTCGTCGGATGCCATGAAATGTCCCCCGAAGCGGTATCCCGCTTCAAAAAATGGACTATGCCACCCCGTTTCCCGTCCTTAAGTCCGGGGGTGTTGTAGCAAAATACCCGGCTGCCGCAAGCCTTGTTTTCGCGGGTGCGGGATTCGCCCCTCATCCTGTCCTTCTCCCAAGGGAGAAGGGACTCACGGATACCCGTCCCTCTCCCTGGGGAGAGGGTGGCGCGAAGCGCCGGGTGAGGGGGCATTTAAGCCGACTCGCGGATTTCCTCGGCTTTCTGCAGGTCGACCGAGACCAGCTGCGAGACGCCGCGTTCCGACATGGTGACGCCGTAGAGTCGGTCCATGCGGGCCATGGTCATGCGGTGGTGGGTGATGATCAGGAAGCGCGTGCTTTCCTGCTCGGCCATGTGCTCCAGCATCGAACAGAATCTGTCGACGTTGGCGTCGTCCAATGGCGCGTCGACCTCGTCGAGCACGCAGATCGGCGACGGGTTCGTGAGGAACACCGCGAACAGGAGCGAGAGCGCCGTCAGCGCCTGCTCCCCACCGGAAAGGAGCGTCAGGTTCTGCAGCTTCTTGCCGGGCGGCGAGGCCATGATCTCCAGGCCCGCGTCGAGCGGGTCGTCGGCCTCGGTCAGCTCCAGATGCGCGTGACCGCCGCCGAACAGCTTTTGGAACAGTTCCTGGAAGTGTTCGTTCACTTCCTCGAACGACTGCAACAGCCGCTGGCGGCCTTCGCGGTTCAGTTCGGAGATGCCCCGGCGCAGCTTGTCGATGGCCTTGATCAGGTCTTCGCGCTCGACGTTGAGCGTCTCGATCTGCTCTTCGAGTTCGCGCATTTCCTGCTCGGCCCGCAGGTTCACGGGCCCCATGGTTTCGCGCTCGCGCTGCAGGCGTTCGACCTTGCGTTCGGTCTGCTCCAGGTCGGGCAGCGGCTTCTCCGGATCCAGCCCGGCGATCTCGAACAACTGGTCGGGACGGCATTCGAGCCGGTCGTCGACCCGCTCGGCGATCGAATGGCAGGTCTGCAGCGCCTGTTCGACGCTGCCCTCGGCGCGGACCCGATTTTCGCGGGCGCGGGCCATGTCGGCTTCGACGGTCCTTAACCGCTTGTCGGCCTCGGCGAGGCGGGTTTCGGCGGTCTGCAATTTATCGGCGGCGTCGCGGCGGTTCTGCTCGGCGGTCTCGATCTCCGACAAAAGCGCCTGGCGCTTCTCGTTCAGCGCCGCCGGCTTCTGCGCCAGTTCCTCGCGCACGGCTTCCAGTTCGGCGCGCCTGGCGGTGAGTTCTTCCAAGCGGGTCGAGGATGACTGCTTGCGGTCGCTCCAGCTCTGGGTCTCGCGGGCAATCGCCTCCAGCCGTTGGCTGCGCTCGCGGGCCATGCGTTCGATCTCGTCGTGGCGTGCACGGCACTCCATCAAATGCGAGCGGCGCTCGTTCAGCTCTTCCCGAAGTGTTTCGATCCGCGCCCGGTCGCCGTCGATGTCGGGAAGCTGGGCGATCTCCTGCACCGCTTCTTCCAATTGTCCGGTGACTTCGTTGAGGTCGCCCTCGATCCCGGTGATCTGATCGCCGACCGCGGCCAGCTTGGAGCCGTGCGCCGCCATCTTCTCCTTGATTTGAGAGAGTATATCGCGGGCTTCACCGAGCGCGTTTTCGGCGTTGCGCAATCCCTCACGCGCCGTTTGGACGGCCTGGTTGCGGGCCTCCACCGTTTCGCGGGCGCGCTCGAAATTATTGTCGGCTTCGGCGAGGCGCTGGTTGGCGCCGGTGGCCTGACCCTCGACTTCTCTTAACCGGTTGCGCTGCTCGAGCCGGCGCGCGGCGGAGGTGGTCGCGCCGGTGCCGACGGTATAGCCGTCCCACCTGACAAGCGCGCCGTCGCGGGTTACCAGCCGCTGGCCGGGCCTGAGACTGTGGATCAGGTTGCGTGCGGCCTCGACCGAATCGACGACGCCGATCTGCGAGAGGCGGCGGGCCAGGGCGGGCGGCGCCTGCACCCACTGGCTCAAGGGTGTCGCGCCGGTGGGGAGCGCGGGCGCATCGGTCATGGGCGGGAGCGCGCGCCAGTGAATGGCGGCGGCCTCGTCGATGGGGGCCTCGATCTCGTCGCCGAGCGCGGTGCCCAACGCGACCTCGAACCCGGGTTCGACCGTGACCGCGTCGATCAACGGCGGGAACATGTCCGGATCGCCGGTATCCAGCAGCTTGGTCAGCGCTTCGCGCTCCGCCTGTAGCTTGGTCGCGGCGTCGCGGGCCTCGTTCAGGATGCTGCGCAGGCGCTCGCGTTCGGCTTCGGCGGATTTATGCGATTGTTCCGCCTCTTCGAGCATGGCGCGGGCGTCTTCGACGGCGCCATGGGTACGGGTCATGTCGGCTTCGGCGTCGGCCATCGCTTCCGCCTCGGGGGCGTCGGCCTCGAGCCGCGCGTGTTCCGAACGAAGTTCTTCCAGCCGCCCCGTCAGACGGGTCTGGCGCTGGGTCAGTTCTTCGCGGCGGCGTTCGAGCGAACCGCGGCGCGCTTCCGAATCGGCGACGCGCTGTGTCAGGCCGGAGAGCTCGTTCTCGTGCGCCGCGACGGCCTCGCCGGCGGCGGACAGATCTTCCTGCGCCTTGGCGCGGTTCTGTTCCTCGCCTTCGCGCGCGGCCTCGATTCCCGCCTGTTCTTCCGCGAGACGCGCGTGCGCGGCTTCGGCGTCCGAGATCAGCGACTGCTCGCGGGTCGTGTCGGCGATGGTTTCCTCGATCCGGCTGCGGGTGTCGTTGGCCTGCGCCTCGATCCGCTTTTCTTCCTCATCCAATCCATCGCGCGCGATCATCAGTCTTTGCAGCGCGGCGGCGGCGGCGGCTTCGGTATCGCGGAGCGCCGGGATGTCGGCGGCGGCCTCGGCCTGTTCGGTGCCGGCCTCGCCGACGATCACACCGAGCCTGTTGACCTCGGCCTCCACTTCGCTCAAGCGCATCCGGTACTGTTCCAGATCGCTCTCCGCCGTGGTCCAGCGCAGATAGAACAGCGTCGCCTCGGCGGTGCGGATGAGATCCGACAAATTGCGGTAGCGCGTCGCCTGGCGGGCCTGCTTCTTGAGGCCGTTCATCTGCGCTTCCAACGTCACGAGAATATCGTCGAGACGTTCGAGGTTGGTCTCCGCGCCCTTGAGACGAAGCTCGGCCTCGTGGCGGCGCGAATGCAGGCCGCGGATGCCGGCCGCCTCTTCGAGCAGCAACCGCCGCTCGGTCGGTTTCGCGGAAATCACCGCGCCGATCTTGCCCTGGCTGACCAGCGCCGTGGAGCGGGACCCGGTCGCCTGATCGGCGAACAGCAGTTGCACATCGCGGGCGCGCACGTCGGCGCCGTTGATCTTGTATAAAGAGCCTTTCTCGCGCTCGATCCGGCGCGCGATCTCCAGATCGTCGGATTCCGAGAACTGGCTGGGCGCGCCCTTCAGCGCGTTGTCCAGCGTGAGCACCACTTCCGCCACGTTCCGGGGCGGGCGGCGGTCGGTGCCGGAAAAGATGACGTCGTCCATCTCGCCGCCGCGCATCTGCTTGGCGGACGTTTCGCCCATCACCCATTTCAGCGCTTCGACAAGGTTCGACTTGCCGCAGCCGTTGGGGCCGACGACCCCGGTCAGACCGGCATCGATCTCCAGCGTCGTCGGTTCGACGAAGGATTTGAACCCGCTCAGGCGTAACTTCTTGAAGTGCAGCACGCTCGTTATAGCTCCCAAAACCCGGCCGGCTGAGCCTTACGCCGTGGCCTAAGACCCTGACTATACCTGATTTTATGTAAATATGGCGTCTTTTTGTCACATTTACACAATATATGGTGGGACTATAGGGGCGGCGCGCGCCCCGAGTCGACTCATTTCAGCAGCGAATTCTGGGGATAAGTTGACGGTATGGACTTGAGATCCAGACCGTCATCCCGGTCGAAGCCCCGAACCGGGTTCGGGGCTTCGACCGGGACCCATTCACGTATCGATCCGGACGCCGCCATGGGTCCCGGATCGCAAGCCTCGCCCCCGAAACCGTTCGGTTTCGGGCTCGGCTAACGTCATCTGAAAAAATCAGTTCCCCTTGAGCGCCTTGTCGATGGCGGCCTTCATCTTTTCCAGTTCCATCGCGTGCTCGACCATCTCGCCGTTGACGAAAAGGGTTGGGGTCGCCTTGACGCCCATTTCTTCGTTGGCTTTGCGGGCCTTGTCCTGGATCGCGTTCATCAGGCTCGAATTGCGGACGCACTGATCGACGTCGCCCGGGCCGAGGCCGGCCATGCGCGCGACCATGCCGAGCGCCTGGAGCGGATTTTCCGAACGGCCCCACTGTTTCTGTGTGTCGAAGAAGATGTCGACCATCCCTTCGTGGCGTTCAGGTCCGGCGCAGCGCGCGATCATCGCGGCCGCCAGGCCGGCCGAATTGGTCGGGAAGTCGCGGAAGATGAACTTCACCTTGCCGGTGTCGATGTACTCGGTCTTGATCACCGGATAGATGTTGGCGTGGAAGTATTCGCACGCCGGGCACGACAGGGACGCGTACTCGATCACCTCGACCGGCGCGTCCTCCTTGCCGATGACGAGTTCGGTCATGGCCGCTTCGGTATCGACGATCTTGGCGTGGGCCGCGCCCGGCAGCAGGAACGCGGCGGCGGCGCAGAGGCCCAGGACCGAAAACAGGCGGCGTGAAATCAGCATCGATTGGTCTCCGTTCTTACAGTCAAATCAGGTGTCGGCCATTACTTATCCGCCTGGCGGCGGCGGGCGACGTGTTCGCCGAGACGCGTCAGCGCATCGCGGAGTTCGTCGTCGCCGACGGCGGCGAGGCTCTTTTCGATTTCGTCGCGGCGCTCGGGCCGGATCTGCGGCAGCGGCGGGCGCTTGTCCGGACCGCGCTTCGGCAGCGGGCCGTGGATGATCTTGATGTCGCCGACGGCGCGAAAGCCGAAAAACCGGTTGATGCGCTCCAGCAGGATCGGCTGGAAGTGGATCACTTCCGTCGCCAGCGCGCCGTTCTCGAGCAGCAGATAAAGCGTGCCCGGTTGCGAGCGGTCGCGCGGAAAGCGGATGCGGTCCGGCAGGCTGTGCTTGCCGATCAGCTCGCCGGCGATCACCGGCCACTCGTTGACAATGGCGGCGTCGACGAACCCCCGCTTGTCGAGCGCCTTTCGTGTCAGGCCCGAGACGACGCGGCTCAGCGGCTGCGAACGGGCGCGCCGGGCGGCTTCGACGTTGGAACTGTAGGTGGACTGGGCCATGCCGGTTGCGGGTTCCCGTAAAATTCGCGGCTCTAATATCTCAGCCCCGGATCGTAGGGGCGGGACCTTCCCGGGGCAAGGGAATGCGGGCCGGCCTCGCGATCTTGTGTTCCGTGCGCGGGCGCAGTATCGCGTGCATACAGATGACCTATATTAAGACGATGGCCGGGACCGAACATATCAGGCGCGCGCTCCTTGAATGGTACGATGCGCACCGCCGCGACCTGCCGTGGCGCGCCGGGCCGGGCGAGAGGCCCGACCCTTATCAAGTGTGGCTGTCGGAAATCATGCTGCAGCAGACCACGGTGGCGACGGTCGGGTCCTATTTTGGCGAATTTATGGCGCGCTGGCCGGGCGTGACGGCGCTGGCCGGGGCCGATCTCGATGACGTTTTAGTGGCGTGGCAGGGACTCGGCTACTACGCGCGGGCGCGCAATCTCCATAAATGCGCGCGCGTGGTCGCGGATGAACACGGCGGCCGTTTTCCGGACACGGTCGAGGGGCTCTTAACGCTGCCCGGGATCGGCCCCTACACTGCCCGCGCCATCGCCGCCATCGCCTTCGACCGCGCCGCGATGCCCGTCGACGGCAACATCGAGCGAGTGACGGCCAGATTGTTCGATATCGAAACGCCGCTCCCCAAAGGGAAGGCCGAGATTGCGGCGAAGGCCGAAGCCTTCACGAGCGACCACCGCCCCGGCGACTTCGCCCAGGCGATGATGGATCTGGGCGCGACGGTGTGTATGCCGAAATCGCCCAAGTGCCTGTTGTGTCCGCTCGCGGATTTCTGCGAAGCGAGACTGAAAGGTCAGCCGGAACGGCTGCCGGCGCGGGCCCCGAAAAAGGCCCGGCCGGAACGCTGCTGCGTGATGTTTTGGCTGGAAAACGCTGACGGCGCCGTGCTGCTGAGAAAGCGTCCCGAAAGCGGGCTTTTGGGCGGCATGACCGAACTCCCATCGACGCCCTGGCGCGAAGGGGCGTGGCCGGATGCCGACGAGGTCGCCCTGCACCAGCCGGTCGACACGGACTGGCAATCGGTCGTGGGCGAGGCGGTGCACGTCTTCACCCATTTCCGTCTGACGATCCGTCTTCTGAAGGGCACAGCGCGTGCCGGCGCCAACGCGGCGGGCTTCTGGGTGCGGCCCGAGGATTTCTCCGCGCACGCGCTGCCGACCGTGATCAAGAAGGCGGTGGGCCTGGTTCAAGGTGACAACGCCTGAATCCCTCTCCACCGGGAGAGGGTGGCGAGCATCGCGAGCCGGGTGAGGGGCCGTCGCACTTGACCCCGGCTGGAGCCTGTGCCCGAGAAGGCGGGGGTCGGGGTGACGGGATTGAGTGGACGCCGTTCACATCATAACTATCGTCTACCCCGGACTTGATCCGGGGCCCATCTCAGTGCGGGCGATAGCCGTTGCGATCTAAAATGGGTCCCGGATACCTCGCGTCCGCTCGGTTCCGGGATAGACGGATGAGGGAGAGGCCAGGTTTTCAAACAACCTCGTCATCCCAAAGTTGATTTGGGATCCATGGGCGAGCGGCATGGCCGTCGGGAGAAATTATGGGTCCTGAATCACGTTCAGGACGACGACAGTTACGTCAATCCGCCGCCACGGCGCGTTTGAAGGTCTGGATGTCGCTCTCGAGGGTGCGGACGATGTGCCGGGTCAGGGCCTGCGCCTGCAGGATCGCCTGACCGCGTTCGGAAAGCGACAACACCCGGTCCAGTTCGACCAGCGTGTTGACGAGCCTGCGGAACCCGTGGGTTTCCGCCCAGCGCTGGAACGACGCGGTCTCGTTCCTGAGTTGAAGGATGTTGCCTTCGACGGCGAGACCGGCCATGTGTCGGGCCCGGTCTTCGGGCGTCGGGTCGTCGCTCATCAGCCCGCCCAGCACACGCTCGCGCCCCTTGTCGGCGACGAGGTCGTCGATGGCGCGGCGGTCGAGAATGTCCCAGGTCGCGGTGTCAGCCATGATCAGTCATCGTATTGTATGAGGGCGTCGAACGGCACCCCGATTTTGTCGCGCCCGCCGAGGAACGTCAGTTCGATGATGCACGCCGCGCCGACCACCTTGGCGCCGACCTTGTCGAACAGCGCGAGCGACGCGCCCATGGTGCCGCCGGTGGCGAGCAGATCGTCGAGCACCACCACGCGCTGGCCCGGCGCGACGGCGTCGGCCTGCACCTGGATGGTGTCGGAGCCGTATTCGAGATCGTAGTCGTGGCTGACGACCTCGCCCGGCAGTTTGCCCGGTTTGCGGATCATGCAGAAGCCGAGGCCGAGTTTGGCGGCCAAGGGTGCGGCGACCAGAAAGCCGCGGGATTCGATCCCGGCCAGCATGTCGGGCTGGTGCTTCGAGACGATCCGCGCGAGCCGGCCGAGCGCCACCTGCCACGCATCCGGATGTGCGAGAAGCGTCGAGATGTCATAAAAAAGAATGCCGGGTTTGGGGAAATCCGGAATGCCCCGGATGTGCTCTTTTAAGTCCATACGTGTCTCCAGATTTCGGAGCGGTATCCTAGCACGGGCCGGGCGCGCTGCAATCGCCGAGTGCCGGATGGAGAGTTGCAAGGCCCCGGTAAACATGGTTCGCTTTAACCAGCATTTCCGGGTTGGGAGTCCCTGAACGTGTCATCCGATACACATGTGTTTCACCGGGCGCCGAAATCGGCGTTGCCGAAAGCCGTCCGTGGCGACGGCATTTATGTCATCGACAGCGCGGGCAAGCGTTATCTGGACGGGTCCGGCGGCGCGGCGGTGTCGTGTCTGGGGCATTCCGATCCCGACGTGATCGCGGCGATCAAGGCGCAACTGGACGAGATCCCGTTCGCGCATACCGGCTTTTTCACATCCGGGCCGGCGGAAGAGCTTGCGGACTATCTGGTGGAGCGCGCACCGCGCGACGAAAGCGCCGGCATGCGTGCGGTCTATTTCGTGTCCGGCGGGTCCGAAGCCGTCGAAGCGGCGCTGAAGATGGCGCGCCAGTATCATCTCGAGCGCGGCGAGCCCACGCGCGGGCGCTATATCGCACGGCGTCAGAGCTACCACGGCAATACCCTCGGCGCGCTCGCCGTCGGCGGCAACGTCTGGCGGCGCGAGCCCTATAAGCCGTTGCTGGTGGAAACCTCGCTGATTGCGCCTTGTTACCCCTACCGCGACCGGGGCGACGGCGAGAGCGAGGAAGAGTACGGCCTTCGCATCGCGAACGAGTTGGAGACGGAAATCCTCCGGCTCGGCCCCGAGAACGTGTCGGCTTTCATCGCCGAAACGGTCGGCGGCGCGACGGCGGGCGTGTTGCCGCCGGTGAAGGGATATCTGAAGCGCATCCGCGAAATCTGCGATGAGTACGGCGTCGTTATGATCCTCGACGAGGTCATGAGCGGCATGGGCCGGACCGGTTATCTGTTCGCGTGTCAGGAAGACGAGGTGGTGCCGGATATCGTCTGCATCGCCAAGGGGCTCGGCGCCGGCTATCAGCCGATCGGCGCGACCATGGTCACCGACAAAATTTATGACGCCTTCATCCAGGGCTCGGGCGCGTTCCAGCACGGCCACACCTATATGGGACACCCGACGGCGTGCGCGGGGGCGCTCGCGGTGCAGAAGAAGATCGAGAGCGCCAGCCTGCTGGACGCCGTCAGGAAGCAGGGGGCGGCGCTCGTCGACAAGCTGCACGAACGCTTCGGCAATCACGCGCATATCGGCGATATCCGCGGCCGCGGGCTCTTTCAGGGGATCGAACTGGTCAAGGACCGTTCGACGAAAGAGACCTTCGATCCGGGGCAGAAGCTGCACCTGAAGATCAAGAAGCACGCGTTCGACGCGGGCCTGATCTGCTATCCGGGCGGCGGGACGGCCGACGGTGCGCGCGGCGATCACGTGCTGATTGCGCCGCCGTTCATCATCACGGACAGCCAGCTTGATGAGTTGGTGGACAAGCTGGCGGGCGCGGTCGAAACGTCGCTGTCGGAGATAACTTATTGATTTTAAAAGAAATGCGTGGCCAGCAAGCCCTGTCTTGCACGTTAATTATGCTATGCTACACTTTTCTTAATAATGACGGACGGGAATAAAAATGACCGCGTCAGGGAGACTGAACAGGCTGGAGACGACGTTCGGTTTATTGCCGGACGCTTTTCCGCGCCTCTCCGGACAATCAGGTTTTCAAGGAATTCGCTCGTCGGCCGAGCCTCGTGCTGGGACAAGCGACGAACGATTGGCCGGGCATTTCGTCCGGCCTGTTGAGGGCCGGCCTTAAGGGCCGTCCGTCATTTGGCATTGGCGGCCAGGGAGGCTGTTGCCGCCGCCGGTGCCAAAAGTGATTTGGAGAGCTTAACTAAATCAAAATCTCAAGGAGGAGTTTTTATGCACTTCAAGAAAACACTGGCGGTTAGTGCTGCCATCCTCGGCATCTCGCTGGGTGCGGGCTCGGCTGACGCCGCGCAGAAGTTCATCTCGATCGGCACCGGCGGTGTCACCGGGGTGTACTATCCGACCGGTGGCGCGATCTGCCGTCTGGTGAACAAGAGCCGCAAGGAACACGGTATCCGCTGCTCGGTCGAATCGACCGGCGGCTCGGTGTACAACATCAACACCATCCGTGCCGGCGAGCTGGACATGGGCGTCGCCCAGTCCGACTGGCAGTATCACGCCTACAACGGCACGTCGAAGTTCGCCGACCAGGGCCCGTTCAAGGAACTGCGCGCCGTTTTCTCGGTGCACCCGGAACCCGTGACCATCGTCGCCCGCAAGGATGCGAACATCAAAAAGGTCATGGACCTCAAGGGTAAGCGCGTGAACATCGGTAACCCGGGTTCGGGGACGCGTGCGTCTTATGAAGTCATGGCGGAAGCGCTCGGCTTCGGTAACGACGCTCTGGCGCTGGCGACCGAGTTCAAGTCGTCGGAACAGTCGCAGGCGCTTTGCGACAACAAGATCGACGCCTTCTTCTTCCTGGTCGGTCACCCGTCGGGTTCGATCAAGGAAGCGACCACGTCGTGCGAAGCGAACCTGGTTGAAGTCGCCGGTCCGGCGATCGACAAGCTGGTCGCGGACGCGCCGTACTATCGTCATGCGACGATCCCGGGCGGCATGTACACCGGCACGCCGGACGACACCAAGACCTACGGCGTCGGCGCCACGTTCGTGAGCTCCACCAAGACGTCGGCCGATACGGTCTACTACGTGGTGAAGGCCGTGTTCGAAAACTTCGACACCTTCAAGAAGCTGCATCCCGCGTTTGCGGTCCTGAAAAAAGAAGAAATGGTCAGCGACTCGCTTTCCGCGCCGCTGCATGACGGTGCCGCCAAATACTACAAGGAAGCCGGCCTTATTAAATAATCGCCGGTCGGGGGCGGGCCCAACGGTCCGTCCCCGTCTCCTTTTAGGTCATTTTGATCGACTGGTTTTTTAAAATCGTAGAGCGGCATTTACCGCCGCACAGGGGTATTGCTGGGGAGCAATAGTGGGCCGGAGATTTCCGGCAAGGGCGAGAAGGGAAACGAAAAATGGCGGAAGCGAAGACTGCCGAAGAGAATAAACTCTCGGAAATCGATCTCGACGATCTCGTCGCATCGTCGGATACGGGCGGACGAAACCCCGAGGGGGGCGTCGGCAAGTTCCTGACCATCGTCGCGATCTGCTGGTCTTTGTATCAACTCTGGATCGCGTCGCCGCTGCCGTTCATCTTCGCGGATTTGATCCCGATCCCGAACAACTCGCACACCCGGCCGACGCACCTGAGTTTCGCCATCTTCCTCGCTTTCATGGCGTATCCCGCCTTCTCGAACTCCCCCAAGGACCGTATCCCGATTGCGGACTGGATCTTGGCCATCGTCGGCACAGGGTGTGCGGCGTATCTGGCGATTTTCGCCGACGCCTTGGCCAGCGTTTCGCGCGTCGGCCAGCCGAATACCGCAGACCTCGTGGTTTCGGGGGTCGGTCTCGTCTGTCTCCTGGAAGCGACGCGGCGCGCCCTCGGCCCGCCGCTGATGATCGTCGCCATCGTGTTCGCGGCGTACATCTTCTTCGGCGAATACGCGCCCGAGATCATCGCCTGGCAAGGCGCATCGTTCGAAAAGGCGATGTCGCACCTGTGGATCACGCAGGAAGGCGTGTTCGGGATCGCGCTCGGCGTCTCGACCAGCTTCGTGTTCCTGTTCGTGCTGTTCGGCGCGCTGCTGGATAAGGCCGGCGCCGGCAACTACTTCATCAAGGTCGCGTTCGCGGCGCTGGGTCACCTGCGCGGCGGCCCGGCCAAGGCGGCGGTTCTTGCGTCAGCGATGACCGGTCTGATCTCGGGCTCGTCGATCGCCAACGTGGTGACCACCGGGACCTTCACCATCCCGCTGATGAAGCGGGTCGGGTTCACCGCCGAAAAGGCAGGTTCGGTCGAGGTCGCTTCGTCGGTCAACGGTCAGATCATGCCGCCGGTCATGGGCGCAGCTGCGTTCCTGATGGTCGAATACGTCGGCATCTCGTATCAGGAGGTGGTCAAGCACGCCTTCCTGCCGGCCGTTATCTCCTACATCGCGCTGTTCTATCTGGTCGACCTCGAAGCCGCCAAGAACGGCATGAAGGGGCTGCCCAAGTCCGGCCCGATGCGGACCGTGATGCAGAAGGTCAATGGCTTCCTGATCGGCATCGCCGTGACGGCGGTTCTCGCCGCGATTACCTACTTCGGCATCGGCTGGATGAAGGATGTGTTCGGCGACAACGCCGGTTGGGTCCTGACCGTGATCCTGGTGGCGATCTACGTGGCGCTGATACGCTTCGCGGCGAAGTACCCGGATCTTGAACTGGACGATCCAAACGCGGAAGTCGTCGAACTTCCGGAAATGGGGCCGACCGCCAAGACCGGCTTCCACTACCTGCTGCCGATCGTGGTGCTGGTGTGGTTCCTGATGATCGAGCGCAAGTCGCCGGGCCTGTCGGCGTTCTGGGCGACGGCGCTGCTGATCTTCCAGGTGCTGACGCAAAAGCCGCTGAAGGCGTTCTTCCGCGGTGAAAGCGATTATATGGCCGCCTTCAAATCCGGTGTCGCCGATCTCCTGATGGGGATGGCCGACGGTGCCCGCAACATGATCGGCATCGGCGTCGCGACCGCGACCGCCGGCATCATCGTCGGTGCGGTGTCGCTGACCGGGATCGGTCAGGTCATGGCGGAACTGGTCGAATTCCTCTCCGGCGGTCACCTGATGGTGATGCTGATTCTGGTCGCCGTCATCAGCCTGATCCTCGGCATGGGCCTGCCGACGACGGCGAACTACATCGTCGTGTCGTCCCTGATGGCCGGCGTCGTGGTGCAGCTCGGCGCACAGGAAGGCCTGATCGTGCCGCTGATCGCGGTGCACCTGTTCGTGTTCTACTTCGGCATCATGGCCGACGTGACACCACCGGTGGGGCTCGCGTCATTCGCGGCGGCGGCGGTCTCGGGCGGCGATCCGCTCAAGACCGGGTTCGTTGCGTTCTTCTACAGCTTGCGCACGGTGATGCTGCCGTTCCTGTTCATCTTCAACACCGATCTTCTGTTAATCGATGTCGGATGGATCGACGGGATCATCGTCTTCATCGTGGCGACGGCGGCGATGCTGGTGTTCGCCGCGGGCACGCAGGGGTATTTCTTCGCGCGCTCGAAGATCTATGAATCGGTCCTGCTGATCCTGATCGCGTTCACTCTGTTCCGGCCGGGCTTCTGGCTGGATATGGTGTGGGCGCCGTACCATCAGGTCGACCCGACCAAGATCGACGAACTGGCGGCCGATCTCCCGGCCGGTTCCGATCTCAGGGTTCTGGTCGGCGGCGAGGATCTGGCGACCGGCCAACAGGTCGAGAAATTCGTCGTCCTGCCCTTGGGCGAGAAGATGGAAGACGGCCACGAGCGTCTGCTGTCGCAGGCCGGCCTCGGTCTGGAAGAAAAAGACGGCAAGATGATCGTCGCCGATGTCGGCTTCGGCAGCCCGGCCGAAAAGGCAAAGATCGACTTCGATTGGGAGGTCAAGGTCATCGAACTGCCGACCGACCGTCTGCCGAAGGAGATCTTCTGGATCCCCGCGATGGCACTGCTTGGGCTGATTATCGTGGTGCAAAAGCGCCGCGGGAAGGGGCCCGGCGAAGCGTAACCACGCTGGCTTGTAAACAGGAAAACGCCGTCCCTCGGGGCGGCGTTTTTCGTTGCGGCAAGAGGGCCGCTATTTCGGCCGCGCCAGTTCCTCCCAGATCGACTGGCCCTTGATGAACTGCCGCCAGGATTTCTGGATGCGGGAATAGGGGCGGCTGGATTTCTGCATCTCGGCCGCCATCCCTTCCCAGGTCTTGTTCACCGCCTCGGCGACTTCCGCCGGCCACGGGCGGACGTCGGCGCCTTTCCTGATGATCTCCTTGAGGGCGTCGAACTGTAAGGCCTCACCCTCGGCGATGGCGTGGCGGATGTTGTCACTGCACGCCGTCTGGATCTGCGAGCGCTGTACTTCGCTGAGCGAATCCCACTTGTCCTTCGCGAGCGCCAGCACGAAGACGCGGGCCGGCGTGCGCCAGCCCGGCACGTAATAGGTCCAGCCCCCGCGCGCCGCGCCGAGCGCGAGGTCGACGTGCGGCGCCGATAACTGGGCCCCGTCGACGAGCCCGGACTCCATCGCGATCAGGGTTTCGGGATAAGAGAATTCGACGATATCGGCGCCGAGCCGGCGGTATAACTCGCCCTCGACGCCGGTGGCGCGGATACGCATGCCTTTTAAATCTTCCGCCGTCTTCAACGGTTTCTTGAACCAGCCGCCGGCGGCATGCGGCACGATCCCGCAAACCGCGCCGGCGATTCCCATGTCCGCCATCCGCTCCAGCATCAGCCCGCGGCCGCCGCCTTCGGCCATCCAGCCGAGATAGGCCGCGACCGACGCGCCGAACGGCGGGCCGGCCAGGAGCGTCATCGATGGGTCGCGTGCGGCGAGGGTGTCCATGTCGGTGAAATAGGCGTCGATGGCGCCGGAAATCGCGGCGTCGAGGGCATCGCTTTTCTTGACCAAGGCGCCGGGTGGATGAAAGCGCACGTCGAGCCGCCCGTCCGAGATACGCCAGACGTTCTTTTCAAGCCTCTTCGCCAGGCTGCCGTGACCGCTCAGGCTCTCGGCGAAAGCGCTCGCCATGTTCAGGCGTTGGGCATCCGGCGCCGGTTCGGTTTTCTTTTCGGCTGCTTTATCAGGGGCGTCGGCGGTATCGGGCATATCCTTCGGCGCGGGCGCGTCGGACTCGGTGAGCCCGATCTCCTTCTTTACGTTTTGCGCCAGCCTGGGAGCGATGACGGTGGTGCCGAGCACGATCCCGGCGACGATCCCGATGATCAGGCCGATGACGGCGTTGCGCATTGATCCTCCGCTGTCGCTGATGGGGCGGCGAAACGGGGCCGTTCGCCCGTTCGCGCTCGGCCCATCGTTAGCACGGCCAAGGGCGGGCTTCCAGTGCCGGAGCGGGGATGAACAGTGGGGGCTGGTATTCTCTCCACGCGTCATCCCGGACGTTAGCCGAGCCGGGAAACCTTGGTTTCACGGCGCGAGGCTTGCGATCCGGGACCCATTTCTATCTTTTGACGTGAACCATCAATAGGTCCCGGATAGCTGGCTTTCCGGGCCAAATCGAAGATTTGGCGGAAATCCGCTTCCGGGATGACGGGGAGTGTTTCTGGCAGAGGCCCGTGCGGGAGGATCGTTCAGAGGCGGTTGAGCGGCAGCTTGAGGTAGCTGGTGCCGTTGTCTTCAGGCGCGGGCAGGCGGCCGGCGCGGATGTTGACCTGGACGCTGGGCAGGATCAGCACCGGCATCGACAGGGTGGCGTCCTTGTCGGCGCGCATCTTCGCATAAGCCGCCGCGTCCTTGCACGACGTCAGATGAACGTTGTTTTCGCGCTGCTCGGCGACAGTGGTGTGGGTCATCAGATCACGTCCGCCCGGCTGATAGTCGTGGCACAGGAACAGCCGCGTCGTGTCCGGCAGCGACAGGATGCGCTGCATGGAGTTAAAGAGCGTCTCGCCGTCGCCGCCCGGAAAATCGCAGCGCGCGCTGCCGTAATCCGGGGCGAAGAGCGTGTCCCCGATGAACGCCGAGTCGCCGAACACATAGGTCGAACAGGCCGGCGTGTGGCCGGGGGTATACATCGCGTAACCCGTGAGCCCGCCGATCGAGATTTCTTCCCCGTCCTTCAAAAGCCGGTCGAACTGGCTGCCGTCGGTCTTGACGTCCGGGAGGTTGAATACGTCGGCGAAGGTCTTCTGGACGGTGCAGACGTTGGCGCCGATGGCGATCTTCACGCCGGTCTTTTCGCGGATGTAGTCGCCGCCGCTCAGGTGATCGGCGTGCACATGCGTTTCCAGCACCCACACCAGATCGAGGCCGCGCTCCTTGATCCGCGCCAACGCCTTGTCGGCGGATTTGGTCGAGGTCCGGCCCGATTTTGGGTCGAAGTCGAGCACCGGGTCGATGATGGCGCATTTGCCGCTCGCCGGATCGGTGACGAGGTGAGTGAGGGTGAAGGTGTCCGGGTCGAAGAAGCTCTCGACGTCGGTTCGGGTATCGGTATGTGTATCCATATTCGCAGTGTAACAGCCATCGGCCGATAACACATTCAAAAAATGTATATTGATGTCAGCGGCAGAACCCGGCGCTTGTCCTATGCGGATATTACGTATTTGCCGCCGTCGCCTGTGGCGGTAGACATGCCTTATTATACATTCTTATTTTGGAAATTTAGAAAAGGCGCCGGCTGTGCCGTTACGTGCGTTGACCGATATCGATCTGCATACCGATCTGGCCCGCGTTATCGAACACTGGCGTGTGCTTTGGGCGGAAGGCGGCCGGGTTCCGCAAATCCGCGACATCGACCTGATGGACTTCTACGACATCGCCGACAGGATGATTATTGCCGACCGCGTCGGTGAAATCCCGGACGAAACCTACCGTTGGCGCTTTGCCGGTTCGACGTTCCGGGAAATCTGGGACATGGAACTGACCGGCAAGTCGCTACACGAAACCCACGATGCCGAGACTACGGCGGCAGCGATCGAAGTCTACCGCAATATGGCCGCCAACAGCCTGCCGCACTACTGGGTTCGTCCGGCGGGGGTCATTCACGAGGACCGGTCCTACATCCACTACGAACGGGTCATCATGCCGCTCGCCAACGCTGACGGCGACCTTGCCCATTTCCTCGGGATCTATGTGTTCTTCCGACGGACCGGCGACGTCGCGGACTACGATTCCAAGGCATACATGGTGCGGATGCCGCTGCCGGTAAGAGCGGCGGGCTAGGGCTCGGGCCCTGCGCGTTTAGATATGCGCGCTGACGTAACCGGTCATGTCATTGACAACCTCGCCCCGGACCATCGGCATGCAGTCGTCTGGGAAATCCTGACGGTATTCGACGCCGATTGCGTCGAGCTGGTCGAGGAACCGCGCCAGGTTGTCCATCGCGCCGGTCGCCATGTCGTGAATGACGATCACCGACCAGTCCTGATCGCTGAGGGTTTCGAGCGCGGTGTCGACCCAGCCGTCCGGGTCCTTCCAGTCGCCGGGCACGTTGTTCCACAGCACGCACGAATAGCCGCCGCTTTTCAGGTGATCGAAGCAGCGCTTGTTCAGAAGCCGCTCCGAAATCGCGCCGCCGCCGCCGAACGGGCGGAACAGCTTGTCGGCGTGGGCGAAGGCGCCGATCACGTCCTGGGTCCGTTCGATCTCGTTCTCGGCGATCGCCGGGTCGCCGGAAATCTCGCCCAAGGGCGTGGTATGCGACCAGGTGTGGTTGCCGATGATGTGGCCTTCGGCGTGCGCCCGGTTGACCGCTTCCATACCGTCTTCGGTATCCAGCTTGCGCCCGATGACGAAGAACACCGCCTTGATGCCGCGCTTTTTAAGCTCGTCCAGCACCGCGTGGGTGACGGCGGCTTCCGGTCCGTTGTCGAAGGTCAAAGTGACGCGCTTCATGTGATCGCTCCGTTGCCCGACGTCAGCCGCGCCGGTCGCGGCAGCGTATAGGAGTTTCCTGATGAGGGGAACCTTGCCTCTAAAAGGTCATAAGAAAACCCCCCGCAGCGTCCTGCGAGGGGTTTTCTGATGGTCGGAGTGAGAGGATTTGAACCTCCGGCCCCTGCCTCCCGAAGACAGTGCTCTACCAGGCTGAGCTACACTCCGTCCGGACCGGCGCGCTTTATAGCCTTGCGAATGCGCTAGAGCAAGAACCGCGGCGAACCCAAATCAAAAAAAAGCGTTTGGCGGCGGATATACCTGGGCGCTTGAGTAAACGCACCCAGTGCGTAAAATGGCGGTCGCCCGCGATAACCCCGTATTCCGGCATGGGCCGCGGGCGACAGGGGAGAGACCAGCGCTTTCTGGGGGCGATCGGACATGAACGGCAAGAAGTTCCGGAAGTGGCGCAAGGAGCGCAAGCTTTCGCAGAAGAAGGCGGCGGAACTGCTCGGCCTCAAGCCGCGCATGATCCAGTACTACGAAAAGGGCGAGCGCGACGGCAAGAGCGTGCAGATCCCGAAATCGGTGCGTCTCGCGTGCTTCGCGATCGACGCGGGCGTCGTCGATTACGACGGCGAGGACGCCAAGAAATCCTGATATCCGGTTTCCGGTAAATCAGTGGGCGCGCTGGATGCAGTCGTGCCCTAGTGGGCGCGCTGGATGCAGTCGTGCCCTAGTGGGCGCGCTGGATGCAAAAGTCGATCAGGTTGATCAGCGCGCGCTTTTCCGGGCAGTCGTCGAAAATCCCGAGCGCATCGCGGGCGATGGCGCCGTAGTGCCGTGCGCGGTCGACGCTGTCGGTCAGCGCCTTGTGCTTTTCCATCAGTTCGATGGCGCGCTTGAGATCGCTCTCGTCCTGTTCCAGGTCTTCGAGGCAGCGGCGCCAGAATGAGCGCTCTTCTTCCGAACCGCGGCGGAACGCAAGGATCACCGGCAGCGTGATCTTGCCCTCGCGGAAGTCGTCACCCACCGTCTTGCCGAGCTTGGCCTGATCGGCGCGGTAGTCGAGCACGTCGTCGATCAGCTGAAAAACGATGCCGAGGTTCATGCCGAACGCTTCGAGCGCGTCTTCCTCGACGTTGGGGCGTTCGGCGACGACGGCGCCGATCCGGCAGGCCGCCGCGAACAACTGCGCGGTCTTGGACTTGATGACTTCGAGATACTGGGTTTCGCCGGTTTCGGTGTCATTCGTCGTCATCAGCTGAAGGACTTCGCCCTCGGCGATCACCGACGAGGCGCCGCTCAGGATTTTCAGTACCTTCAGCGAGCCGTCCTCGACCATCAGTTCGAACGAGCGCGAGAACAGGAAGTCGCCGACCAGCACGCTCGCCTTGTTGCCGAAGATGGCGTTGGCGGACTGCATGCCGCGGCGCAGCTCGCTCTCGTCGACGACGTCGTCGTGTAGAAGGGTGGCGGTGTGAATGAACTCGACGCAGGTCGCGAGCGTCACGTGGCGCTGGCCCTCGTAGCCGCAGAGTTGCGCGGACGCCAGAGTCAGCATCGGCCGGAGGCGCTTGCCGCCCGCGGCGACGATGTGAGACGCCAGTTGCGGAATCAGCGCCACCGGGCTTTGCATGCGGTTGACGATCTCTTCGTTGACCGCCTGCAGGTCGTCGGCGATCAGCGCATGCAGTTCATCGAGTGACGGCCGCTTATCGCGCTCGCCGTCCAGGCTTACGACTACACCCACGCGTAATATCCTCTCCGGTTGTCCCGTTCGGCCCGTCGGCCGTTATTTGTCCGGCGGCTCTGGCCGCATTGCTTCCCCGCGGCGCGAGCCGCAATGATCTCCCCGCGGCGCGAGCCGCAATGATCTCCCCGCGGCGCGAGCCGCAATGATCTCCCCGCGGCGCGAGCCGCAATGATCTCCCCGCGGCGCGAGCCGCAATGATCTCCCCGCGGCGCGAGCCGCGCTGCTTTCAAAGCATAAGGACCACCATTACAGTGAGCAAGAACAGAGAACTGCAGGATTTCGATGCGCGAAATTACCCGTTCCAACGATCCGGTGTTCCTGTCCTTCATACAGGCCGAGCTCGCCGCCGAGGGCGTCGAGGCGCTGGTGCTCGACGCCTTCGCCTCGTCGGTGCTGGAACCCATGAACGTCACCGCCCTGCAGCGCGTCATGGTCGGCGACGACGATTACTGGCGTGCCTGGGCGGTCTTGGAAGACGCCGAAGAGCGGGTCTCGGAGGACGCCATCCTGGGCGGGCGGGTGACGTTATTGCAGCCGAAAGACGGCTTTCGCGCGGCTGTCGATCCCATCTTTCTGGCGGCCTCGGTCCCGGCGCAGGCGAAGGATCAGGTGCTGGACTGCGGCACCGGGACGGGGGCGGCGGCGTTCGCGCTGGCGGCGCGCGTCGAGGATATCTCGGTCACCGGCATCGACGTGCAGCCGGAACTGATCGCGCTGGCGAGCCTCGCGGCGGCCAGGAACGATCTCGAAGACAGAGTGGATTTTCACGTCGCCGACATCGCCCGGCCGCCGGCGTCGATGCAGACCCGTTTATTCGATCACGTGATGTCGAACCCGCCGTTTCTGGACGTCCGGCACGGACAGGCGCCCAAAGACAAGGCCCGCGCGCTGGCGAGCGTGGAGAGCACGGCGGATCTCAGGACCTGGTTGACGTTCATGGCGGACAGGTTGCGCGACGGCGGCACGCTGACCGTCATCCACCGCTACGAGCGCGTCCCGGAGATCGTTTCGCTACTGGGCGACGGCTTCGGACGCATGACGCGCCTCGACCTCCAACCCGTCGACGACGGCCGGCCCGTCAAACGCGCGATCGTTCAGGCGGTGAAGGGCGCGCCCGGCGGCGATATCGCCGAAAAGCGCCTCGTCGTGCACGACTCATCCGGCGGGTTCACCGCCGAGGCCGACGCGGTCTTGCGGGATGCAATGCCGCTCGCCATGTCTTAGCCTAGCGCAAAGGGGGACAACTCAGGAGCGAGCAAGATGGGATTCATATCCGACACCGTTACCCCGAAGATAAAAGAGATCGTCACCGGCGAGCGCCCGCCGATCGTGCCGGTGGTGCCACTCAAGGGCGTGATCGGCCACATCGGCCCGATGAAGAAGGGCCTCACCCTCGAAAGTCTCGCCGAAATTCTCGAGCGCGCCTTCAAGGTCAAGAAGGCCGACGCCGTCGCCCTCGTCGTTAACTCGCCCGGCGGCTCGCCGGTACAGTCCGCTTTAATCGCCAAGCGGATCCGCTCCCTCGCCGAAGAACACGACAAGAAGGTCATCGCGTTCTGCGAGGACGTTGCGGCGTCGGGCGGCTACTGGCTGGCGTGCGCCGCGGACGAGATCATCGTCGACGACAATTCCATCGTCGGCTCGATCGGGGTGATCTCATCGGGGCTCGGGTTCTCGGACGCGATCAAGAAGATCGGCGTGACCCGCCGCCTGCACACGGCCGGTGACAAGAAATCGTTCATGGATCCGTTCCTGCCGGAAAAGAAAGCCGACGTTGCGCGCCTGAAGGAGATTCAGGGCGACATGCACGAGAGCTTTCAGGCGTATGTAAAGGACCGGCGCGGCACCGCGCTGAAGGACGATCCCGATCTTTTCTCGGGCGCGTTCTGGACCGGGCGGCGCGCGGTCGATCTGGGTCTTGCCGACGAAATCGGAGAAATCCGCGATACACTTCGCGCGCGTTTCGGCGAGCGGGTCCGTATGCCGGTTTTCAAGCAACGCCGGGGCTGGCTCAGCCGCCGCTTCGGTGCGAACGCCGGACCCGATACCGCGGTCTGGGCCGACGGCCTGATCGCCGCCGTCGAGGAACGTCTGATCTGGGATCGCTACCGGATGTAGCTTCGCCGGGCCGCCTGCGTCCGGTTACGTGTTCGCCGTTTCGGTCAGGCCGTCGATGATCCCGTGAACCACGCGCGTGATGTCTTGCGCCGGCATGCCGGCTTCGATGTTGAGCGCCGCGCTGTCGAAAATCGAACTCAGAATTTCAATCAGGGCGTCCGGCGGCAGCGGACGTAGCTGGCCTGCTTTCATCGCTTCGCTCACGCCGATCTTGAGCGACCGGCGGGTATGCCGGTCTTCGATCTCCAGAAGTTTGTCGCGGCCGAGCACGTTGGGCGCCTCGATCAGGATCAGCTTGGTGCGCCCGTCGCTCGCCATCGTTTCGATAAAGGCGTCGGCGCCCTGCTTCAATGCATCGAGCGCGCTTAGGCCAACCATGCTGCGTTTGTCTATTTGCGCGGTCACGGCGGCGCACTCGTCTTCGATGATTTCCTCGAACAGCGCTTTCTTGTCGGTGAAGTGGTGATAAAGGGCCCCGCGGGTGACATTGGCCCGGCGGACGATCTCGGGCGTGCCGGTTTCGCTGAACCCTTTCTCCAGAAAAAGTTCCCGTGCCGCGGCCTTGAGCGCGGCCTTCGTCGTTTCCGTCCGGACTTTGTTGGGGCGGGGTGTATTTGATTGTTGCATGCATGCAGCCTGTATGTTTATATGCCGATACATACACACTGTACGTTTCTGGAGAGAGGCGCAAACACAATGAAAACGACCAGTTATTACCCCGTGCTGCAGGTTGCCGATGTTGCCGCGACCGCTCGGTTCTATGTCGAAAATTTCCGGTTTGTGCCGCTTTTCGAGACCGTTTGGTATGTGCATCTGCAGTCGCGAGATGACGAGACCGTGAATCTGGCGATCCTGCGATACGATCACGAGACCGTCCCGGAAGTTGCGCGCAAACCCTCCCAGGGCGTGATCCTGAATTTCGAAGTCGAAGACCCGGACGCGGTCTATGCGTCGGCCACGCGGGCCGGCTTGCCGGTACTGAAGGATCTGTGTGACGAAGCATTCGGGCAGCGCCATTTCATCACTGCCGATCCGAACGGCGTGCTCATCGATGTCATCAAGCCGATCCCGCCCACTGCGGCGTTCCTGGAGAATTATGCCGAAGGCGCTGCCGGCGTCTGACGCCGCAGATTGCCACTGCCCGACGCCCGGTGACGCTGCCGCCATTTTGGAATTCGGTTACCCGGTCGGTCTAAACACTGCGTGTCGTCGAAATTGCCGGTTTCCTGGTTTTCTTTGCACGGGAATCATGTTTGTCTGCGAAGCGCTGGACGTTGATCGAACGGGGACAGGCAAAGTGCATAATTCGATGATTTACAAGAACGCGGAAACCCACACCAGACCGGGCCGCGAAGAAATCGACGCTCATTACCGCGCCGACGAAACCGAATGCGTGGAGCGTCTGCTGGGCGAGCTCGACCTCGGATCGGACGCGCTCGGCAGTATCGAAAGCTATGCCCGGACCCTCGTCGAGGCGGTCCGCGACAAGACCGTCCACAAGGGCGGCATTGATGCGTTCCTGCACGAATACGGCCTTTCGACGCAGGAAGGCGTGTTGCTGATGTGCGTCGCTGAAGCGCTGCTGCGCATCCCCGACGACAACACCCGCGAAGCGCTGATCCGCGACAAGCTCGGCACGGCGGACTGGAAGAAGCACCTGGGCCATTCCTCGTCTTTATTCGTCAACGCGTCCACCTGGGCGCTGATGATGACCGGCCAGGTCGTCAACATGCACAATTACAAGGGCCGCTCGCCCGACGCGGCGGTCAGGCGTCTCGTCGCCCGGTTGGGCGAGCCGGTGGTGCGCGAGAGCGTCAATCAGGCGATGCGCGTGATGGGCAAGCAGTTCGTCATGGGCCGCACCATCGAAGAAGCGCTGGAGCGCGCGAAGGACTGGGAGAAGCGCGGCTATAGTTATTCCTACGACATGCTGGGCGAAGCCGCGCGCACCATGGATGACGCCAAACGCTACTTCCAGGCCTACAAGACCGCAATCCAGAAGATCGGCGAAACCGCCGACGGACGGGGTCCCTACAAGGGACCGGGGATTTCGGTCAAGCTGTCGGCGCTGCATCCGCGTTACGAACTCGGTCACGTCGGGCGCGTCATGGATGAACTGGTGCCGCGTTTGAGGGCGCTCTGTCTCGACGCCGCCAAATACGACATCGGCCTCAACATCGACGCGGAAGAGGCCGACCGGCTCGATCTGTCGCTCGACTGCATCGAGGCGATTTCCGGCGATCCGGACCTGAAAGACTGGCAGGGCTTCGGCGTCGTCGTGCAGGCGTATCAGAAGCGCGCGCCGTTCGTACTGGATTACCTCGCCGATATGTGCCGCAGGCACGAGCGCCGCCTGATGGTGCGTCTCGTCAAGGGCGCCTATTGGGATATGGAAATCAAGCGCGCGCAGGAACTGGGGCTCAAGGGCTATCCGGTCTATACGCGAAAGGCGAACACCGACGTTTCGTATCTCGCCTGCGCCAAGAAACTGTTCCAGAACACGGATGTCTTTTATCCGCAGCTCGCGACCCACAACGCGCACTCGATTTCCGCCGTCCTCAACTTCGCCGGCAACAACCGGGATTTCGAATTCCAGCGGCTGCACGGCATGGGCGAGGAACTTTACGAACAAGCCATCGAGGGCGACAAGGTCGGCACCGGCTGCCGCATCTATGCGCCCGTCGGCCAGCACGAAGATTTGCTGGCGTATCTGGTGCGTAGGCTTCTGGAGAACGGCGCCAACTCGTCGTTCGTCAATCGCGTGCAGGATGCCGAAACGCCGGTTGCCGAAATCATCGCCGACCCGATCGCGCAGGTGAAGGGCTACGCCCACAAACCGCACCCGCGCATCCCGTTGCCGCGCGATATCTATGGCGCGTCGCGCGCGAACGCCAAGGGGATGGACCTCTCGGACCGGGCGCAGTTGCGCGACCTCGCCGTCGACATGCCGAAGATTTACGAGACCGAATGGCGGGCCGGCCCCATCGTCGACGGCAAGGATCTGGACGGCGAGCAGTCCCGCGACGTGGTCTCGCCGCAAAATCACGAATTGCGTATCGGCACGGCCGCCGAAGCGACCGGCAAGGATATCGAGAAAGCCATCGCGTCGGCATCCAAGGCCGCCCCCGGCTGGGCGGCCCGATCCGCGGACGAGCGCGCCCAGTGTCTCGAGCGCGCCGCCGATCTGATGGAAGAGGAAATGCCGCGTCTCATGGCGCTGTGCACCGCCGAAGCGGGTAAGACCATCCTCGACGGTGTCGCCGAGATCAGGGAAGCCGTCGATTTCTGCCGCTATTACGCGCTCCGCGCCCGCGAAGACATTGGCCAGGGGGTCAGGCTTCGCGCCCCGGATATGGGCGGCCGTGTGATCGAGATGACCGGCGGGCGGGTCTTCACCTGCATCTCGCCCTGGAACTTCCCGTTCGCGATCTTCTGCGGGCAGGTGACGGCGGCTTTGGCGGCGGGGAACGCGGTGCTGGCGAAACCCGCCGAACAGACCCCGGTGATCGCCGCCGAAGCGGTGAAGCTTTTGCACAAGGCGGGCATCCCGGCGGACGTGCTGCATCTGTTGCCGGGCGACGGCGCCCGCGTCGGCGCGGCTTTGGTCAAAGACGAACGCATCGGCGGTGTGTGCTTCACCGGCTCGACCGAGGTCGCGCGCATCATCAACAGGACGCTTTCCAGCCGGTCCGGGACGCTGCCGCCGCTGATCGCCGAAACCGGCGGCCAGAACGCGATGATCGTCGATTCGACCGCGTTGACGGAACAAGTCACCCGCGACGTGATGATGTCGTCATTTCAGAGTGCCGGGCAGCGCTGTTCGGCGCTCCGCGTCATGTTCGTGCAGGACGATGTCGCCGATCGCACCATCAGGATGGTCGCCGGCGCGATGGAGGAACTGACCGTTTCCGATCCGGCGTTTATTTCGACCGATGTCGGCCCGGTCATCGATACCGAAGCGCAGGACATGCTGAACGGCCACATCAAGCGGATGCTGGGCGAGGGCAATGAGATCATGCGCACCAAGCTGGGCGCGGGCACCGAGAACGGCTCGTTCGTGACGCCCGCCGCGTTCGAGATCGAGAGCCTGTCGCAGCTTCAGCGCGAAGTCTTCGGCCCGGTGCTGCACGTGGTGCGCTTCAAATCCGACAAGCTGGAAAAAGTGGTCGAGACCATCAACAAGACCGGCTACGGCCTCACCATGGGGGTTCACACCCGCATCGACGACAACTGGCGCCGCGTCTTCGCCGCCGCCAAGGTCGGCAACACCTACGTGAACCGCAACCAGATCGGCGCCATCGTCGGCGTGCAGCCGTTCGGCGGGCAGGGGCTTTCCGGCACCGGGCCCAAGGCGGGCGGGCCGGACTATCTGCATCGCTTCGTTTCCGAATCCGGCGACGCCGCCGATGCGCCCGCGTATGACAATCTTTCGCTCGACGAAAGCTGCATCGACCGGACCGCGCTCGGCAAGCTGTTGGACGGGATGGACAGGTGGCCGATGGATGTCGAGCCGCGCTGCGACGTCATCGAGGACGTGGCCGAAAAGCTGGAAGACAAGGGCCTGAAGGGGGTCGCGGACGCGGACGCGGCACGCGCGGCGGCGTATCTCAGGGCATATGCCGCGCACGTCGATGCCGAATTCGCCGCGCCCCAGACCCTGCCGGGGCCGACCGGGGAGCGGAACGAGCTCAGCCTTTCCGCCCGCGGGCCCGTGCTCTGCATCGCATCCGGCGGGGCGGGCAGCGTTGCGGCGCTGATCGCCGAAACCGGCGCCGCGCTGGCGACCGGCAACGCCGCCGTCGTCTGGTATCCGGACACGGACATTGCCGATGCGGTGGTGAAGATGTTCACCGGCGCCGGCGTCGATAAAGGTTGCATCGCCGCCGTTTCTGCGGGCAAGGACGCATCCCTCGGCGATCTGGTGGCCCTCAAGGGACTGGAAGCCATCGCCGTCGCCGGGCCGGTCGAGCTGGTTTCCGAAATCAGCGCCGTGCTGGCGGCATCCGACGCGGCGATCCGCCCGGTGATCCCGTTCCGCGAGAACCCGGCCGACGACATCGGCGCCGGTCAGCCGCTGGCGGGCAGCCCGCACTACCTGCAGCGCTTCGTGCACGAACGCTCGCTCTCCATCGACACCACGGCATCTGGCGGCAATGCGTCCCTGCTCTCCATTGGCGACGGCTCGTCGAGCCTGCCCGGCGAGGGATAGGCCCCTCACCCTCCCGCACGCTGGCGCGTGCGGGCCCCTCCCTCTCCCAGGGGAGAGGGGTGGTTTTGCGAGAGTTCCTTCTCCCTCGGGAGAAGGACAGGATGAGGGGAAACAGGGGATTTCCTTGACCGCGAATCGGTCGGGCACGTAAAACAGCGGATGTTCGGATTTTCTCTCCCCAAGCTGCTGATTCTGGCGCTGATCGTTTTCGGCGTGTGGCAGGGCTTCAAGTACCTGCAGCGCCGTCAGGAAGTGCAGGACAAAAAGCGCCACGAAAAGGTTCGCGAGGCCCGCGCCGAGACGCAGGGTTCCGCCGATCCGGTCGAGGATATGGTCCGCTGCACGGTTTGCGACGCCTTTGTCGCCAGCCCGGGCGCCAAGTCCTGCGGGCGCAAGGATTGCCCCTATCCGGGCTGATCGTTTTCCCGGCCCCTAATCCTTGATCAACCGCCCCCCGGACCGTATGTTGCGGCGCACCGAAACGGAGCCGAACACCCCATCGATGGCGAACGCACCGGATAAACAAACCTGCTTCCAGAACCTGATCCTGAAGCTGCAAGGCTACTGGGCGGAACAGGGCTGCGTGATCCTGCAGCCGTTCGACATGGAAGTGGGCGCGGGGACGTTCCATCCGGCGACGACATTGCGCGCGCTGGGCCGCCCCGACGACGTCTGGAACTGCGCCTACGTGCAGCCCTCGCGCCGCCCGACCGACGGGCGGTATGGGGAGAACCCGAACCGCCTGCAGCACTATTACCAGTATCAGGTGTTGATGAAGCCGTCGCCGGCCAACATCCAGGACCTTTATCTGGAGAGCCTGCGCGTGCTTGGGATCGACCCCGACATGCACGACATCCGCTTCGTCGAGGACGACTGGGAGAGCCCGACGCTGGGCGCCTGGGGCCTTGGCTGGGAAGTCTGGTGCGACGGTATGGAGGTGACGCAGTTCACCTATTTCCAACAAGTCGGCGGCTACGACTGCAACCCGGTCCCGGTCGAATTGACGTATGGCCTCGAACGCCTCGCGATGTACGTGCAGGGGGTCGAGAACGTCTACGACCTCGATTGGAATGGTCTTCCAAGGGAAGCAGGTGGGAAAACATACGGCGACGTGTTCCACCGCGCCGAGGTCGAGTATTCGACTTACAACTTCGAACACGCCAACACCGACATGGTCCGCAAGCACTTCGAGGACGCGGAAGCCGAGTGCAAGGCGGTGCTCGACGCCGGAAATAACAAGGACCTCGTCCTGCCGGCCTACGACCAATGCCTCAAGGCATCGCACCTTTTCAACTTGCTGGATGCGCGCGGCGTCATTTCGGTCACCGAGAGACAGGCCTACATCGGCCGCGTCCGCGCGCTCGCCAAGGGCTGCGCAGATGCGTGGATGGCGCAAAAGCTCGGTGAGGAGGGATCGTGATGCTTTACCCCCTCACCTGTCCTCTCCCCCATTTCATGGGGAAGAGGGACCCTGACGAGATGTTCCCTTTATCCCTCTCCCCCTTGCAGGGGGAGAGGTTAGGTGAGGGGGCAACACGTGCCTGAGCTTCTTCTCGAAATTCTCTCCGAAGAAATCCCGGCCCGCATGCAGGCGCGGGCGGCCGATGACCTCAAGCGGCTGGTGACGGATGGCCTGAAGGCGGCAGGACTGGAATTCACGTCGGCGAACGCGTACGTGACGCCGCGCCGCTTGGCCCTCGTCGTCGACGGGCTGGCGGAGAAGCAGCCCGACGTCTCCGAAGAACGCCGCGGTCCCAAGGTCGACGCGCCCGAGCAGGCGATCAACGGCTTCAAGGGCTCGCTCCCCGAAGGCGCGGTGATCGAGGAACGGGAAACCCCCAAGGGGACCTTCTTCTTCGCGCTTGTCGATACCAAGGGTTTGGCGACCGAAGTAATCCTGGGCGATCTGCTGACAGAAGCACTTCGCCAATTGCCTTGGCCAAAATCTATGCGCTGGGGAACACGAAAATCACGCTGGGTACGCCCAGTTCACCGCATTTCCTGCTTGTTCGGTGAAAACCAATCGATAGGAATCAACCTCGAGCCGGGTGAGCCCGTGAACGCAGGTTTTGAAACCGTCGGCCACCGCTTCCTCGCCCCCGATGCGATCACGGTCACGGACTTCGCCGACTACAAATCGAAGCTGCTCGCTGCCAAGGTCATGCTCGACCCGGCCGAGCGGCGCGCCAGGATCGAGGCCGACGCGAAAAAGCTCTGCGAGAAAGAAGGGCTGTCTTTGAAAGACGACCCCGGGCTTCTGGACGAGGTCACCGGCCTCGTCGAATGGCCGGTCGTTTTGATGGGCACCATCGACGATCAATTCATGGAATTGCCCGACGAAGTGCTCTCGACCTCGATGCGGTCGCACCAGAAGTATTTCTCGACGCTCGATAACAGCGGCAAGCTCGCCGCGCGCTTCATCGTCGTCGCCAACACGGAAACGAAGGACGGCGGCAAGCAGGTCGTCGCCGGCAACGAGCGTGTCTTAAGGGCGCGCCTGTCGGACGCCAAGTTCTTCTGGGATCAGGATCGTGCCGAGACGCTGGCGTCGCGCGCGCCGGCCCTCAAGGACCGGGTATTCCACGCAAAATTGGGCACACTCGATGAGAAAGTCGACCGCATGCAGGCCCTGGCCGTCGTTCTGACGACGTTCATGCCGGAAACCGACAAGGACAAGGTGCGGTCCGCCGCGCGTTTGGCGAAGGCCGATCTCTCGACCGGCATGGTCGGCGAGTTCCCCGAGCTTCAGGGTATTATGGGCCGTTATTACGCGCATCACGATGGCGAGGACGCGGCGGTATGCGATGCCATCGCCGAGCATTACTCGCCGCTCGGTCCCAACGACATGTGCCCGACGCAGCCGGTCAGCGTTTGTGTGGCGCTCGCAGACAAGATCGACACGCTGGTCGGGTTTTTCGCCATTGATGAAAAGCCGACGGGGTCGAAAGATCCGTACGCGCTGCGCCGTGCCGCGCTCGGTGTGATCCGGCTGGCGCTGGAGAACGGATTGCGGCTGCCGCTTTTGAATGTTTTTGCAGAGTCATTTTTGCAGCAACCGGAATCATTAAAGCGCGAATTTAAGAGCATGATGGAGGAGGGTTATCGTGCTCTTGCCGCTAGCGGTGAAGAAATTGATCTTACAGATAAGGGGCCGGATAAAGATTTAGCTTATCAAGTTCTGGCCTTCTTCGCCGACCGCCTCAAGGTGCACCTTCGCGAGCAGGGCGTGCGCCACGACCTGATCGACGCGGTGTTCGCCCTCGGGGGCGAGGACGATCTGGTGCGCCTGATCAAGCGGGTCGAGGCATTGCAGCAGTTCCTCGCGACCGAAGACGGCGAAAATCTTCTGACCGCCTACAAGCGCGCTGCCAACATCCTGCGCGCCGAGGAAAAGAAAGACGCGACCGAATACCGCGATGCGCCCGATCCGGACCTGCTGAGCGACGCCGCCGAAAAGGCACTCGCCGATGCGCTCGATCTTGCCAGGCCGGCGATCGACAACGCGCTCGCCGCCGAGGATTTCGTCGCCGCGATGCAGGCGCTCGCCGGGCTGCGCAAGCCGGTCGACACGTTTTTTGACGACGTGACGGTCAACGCCGACGATGCGGCGCTTCGCGTCAATCGGCTCAAGCTGTTGAACGGAATCCGTTCCGCCCTCGACGGGGTGGCGGATTTTTCGAAGATCGAGGGTAAGTAATAGTCCCGTCATCCCCGCTTGCGCGGGAATGACGAAGGAAATGATCAAAGGGTGGAGGGTTAACCCTCACCCTGCCCCTCTCCCAAGGGAGAGGGAACTCAAGCCGAACCAACCCTCTCCCTGGGGAGAGGGTGGCGCGAAGCGCCGGGTGAGGGGATTTTGTATAAATACGAGGACACGCGATGACCAAGTGGGTATACGCATTCGGGGACGGGTCGGCCGACGGCAGCGCCGACATGAAGAACCTGTTGGGCGGCAAGGGCGCCAACCTCGCCGAGATGTCCAATCTCGGCCTGCCGGTGCCGCCGGGGTTCACCATCTCGACCGGGGTCTGCACCCACTATTACGACAACGCGAAAACCTATCCCGCCGATCTCGATCAACAGGTCACGGACGCACTGGCGAAGGTCGAGGTGACCCTCGGCCGCAAGTTCGGCTCCGTCGAGAAGCCGCTTCTGGTCTCGGTCCGGTCCGGTGCGCGCGCCTCGATGCCGGGGATGATGGACACCGTCCTCAATCTGGGTCTCAACGACGAGACCGTCGAAGCGCTGGCCACGGAGAGCGGCGATGCGCGCTTCGCCTACGACAGCTATCGCCGCTTCATCGCCATGTATTCGGACGTGGTCTTGGGCGTCGATCATGGCGAGTTCGAGGAAATCCTGGATAATTACAAGGTCGATCGCGGCTACCGGCTCGACACCGAGGTCACCGCCGACGACTGGAAAAAGCTCGTGCCGATGTACAAGGAACGCGTGGTCGAGGTGCTCGATGCACCGTTCCCGCAGGACGCGCGCGAACAGCTCTGGGGTGCCATCGGCGCGGTGTTCGGCTCGTGGATGAACCCGCGCGCGGAAACGTACCGCCGCCTGCACGATATCCCGGCCAGCTGGGGCACGGCGGTCAACGTCCAGGCCATGGTGTTCGGCAACATGGGCGACGACTGCGCGACGGGCGTCTGCTTTTCGCGCAATCCCTCGACCGGCGACAATGCGTTCTATGGAGAGTACCTGATCAACGCTCAGGGCGAGGACGTGGTCGCGGGCATCCGCACGCCGCAGCAGTTGACCAAGGCCGAGCGCGAACTGGCCCAGTCCGATTTGCCGTCGATGGAAGAAGCGATGCCGGAGACGTTCAAGGAACTCTGCGACATCCGTGCGCGCCTCGAAGCGCACTATAAAGACATGCAGGACATGGAATTCACCATCCAGCAGAACCGCCTGTGGATGCTGCAGACCCGCAACGGCAAGCGCACGGCGCGCGCCGCGTTGAAAATTGCCTGCGACATGGTGGACGAGGGGCTGATTTCCCAGGCCGATGCGGTCAAGCGCATCGACCCGATGCAGTTGGATCAGCTTCTGCACCCGATGCTCGACCCGGAAGCGGAAAAGAAGGTCGTCGGGCGCGGTCTGCCGGCCTCGCCGGGCGCGGCGACGGGGGCTGTCGTGTTTACCGCCGAGGACGCTGAAGCGTGGAAGGCGGATGGCAAAGCGGTCATCCTGGTCCGCACCGAAACCTCGCCCGAAGACATCGGCGGCATGCACGCGGCGGAAGGCATACTGACGACGCGCGGCGGCATGACCAGCCACGCCGCCGTGGTCGCGCGCGGCATGGGCCGGCCGTGCGTGTCCGGGGCCGGCGATCTTCGGGTCGATGCGATCTCGAAAACGCTGACGTGCCCGGACAAGACCTATAACGAGGGCGATGTCATCACGCTCGACGGCACCACCGGCCAGATCATGGACGGCGCCGTCGACATGATCCTCCCCGAACTGACGGGCGACTTCGGCAAGCTGATGGACTGGGTCGACACCTTCCGCACCATGGGCGTGCGCGCCAACGCGGAAACCCCGCTGGATGCGGAGACGGCGCGCAAGTTCGGTGCCGAGGGCATCGGTCTTTCGCGCACCGAGCACATGTTCTTCGATCCCGAGCGCATCGTGCACATGCGCGAGATGATCATGTCGTCGAGCGAAGAGCAGCGCCGCAAGGCGGTCGACAAGCTGCTGCCCTATCAGCGCGAAGACTTCGAGACGCTGTTCAGGATCATGGAAGGCCGGCCGATCACGATCCGGCTGCTCGATCCGCCGTTGAACGAGTTCCTGCCGCATTCGGAAGAAGAACTGAAGGACGTCGCCAAGGCGGCCAACGTCACGCTCAAGGACATCAAGATCCGCAAGAATCAACTGGACGAAGCCAACCCGATGCTGGGTCACCGCGGCTGCCGCCTCGGGATCACCTACCCGGAAGTCTACGAGATGCAGGCCCGCGCGATCTTCGAAGCCGCGGTCAACGTCCAGAAGGACGGTGTTGCGGCGGTCCCCGAGGTGATGATCCCGCTGGTTGGTATGAAGTCGGAACTGGATATGATGGCCGACGTGGTCAACAAGGCCGCCGACGCCGTCAAGAAAGAGACCGGCGCCGAGTTCGACTACATGGTCGGCACCATGATCGAACTGCCGCGCGCGTGTCTGCTGGCGGGCGAGATCGCCGAGACGGCGGAATTCTTCTCGTTCGGCACCAACGACCTGACGCAGACCACATATGGGTTCTCGCGCGACGACGCGGCGCCGTTCCTCGACGTCTATCACCGCAAGGGCGTGATGGAGGGCGATCCCTTCATGACCATCGACACCGAGGGCGTCGGCGAACTGGTGAAGATCGGCATCGAGCGCGGCAAAAAGACGCGCCCGGATATCAAGCTCGGGATCTGCGGCGAACACGGCGGCGACCCGGCGTCCGTGCACTTCTGCCACCAGATCGGGCTGACGTACGTGTCGTGCTCGCCGTATCGCGTGCCGATCGCGCGTCTCGCGGCGGCGCAGGCGGCGCTGGCGGAAAAGGGCGGCTGACGTAACCATATAGACCGTCATTCCGGCGAAGGCCGGAATCCAGAATGCCCGAAGACTGGACCCCGGCCTGCGCCGGGGTGACAATGGTTTCGAAGGAAACGATAAGGAACCGGCTGATGTCCGAGCATCTGAACGACGGCTGCATCTTCTGCAAGATCATCCGGGGCGAAATTCCCTCATTCAAAGTTTGGGAAGACGACAAGACCTACGCCTTCATGGACATCAACCCGGTCGCGACCGGTCACGCGCTGATCGTGCCGAAGTTCCACACCCCCAATATCTACGAAGCCCCGGAGGAATGGCTGGGCCCGACGTTGGGTTCGGTCAGCCGGGTCGCGCGCGCGGTCCGCGACGAGGTTTCACCCGACGGCATGAACATCCTTCAGGCCAACGACAAGGGCGCGGCGCAGTCGGTGTTTCACATTCACTTCCACGTCATCCCGCGCAATATCGGCGACGGGCTGACCATGAACTGGGACATGGTGCCGGGCGACATGGACGCCATCCGCAAGCTGGCGGAAAAGATCGCGGCGCGCACGGCGGCCGAATAACCCGGTATTAATATCAGCTTTCTCTAATAAATCGCCGCTTGTCATCTTCAAGTCAGGCTTCGCGTGCATACTCCAGTCTCAGTAATGATCGGAGAAGCCGATGCATGCCTTTCAGAATCAAGTATCGAAGAAGATCAACGTACTGTTCGTGTGTGCGGACAATGCGCGGCACTCGCTGATAGCAGAAGCGCTACTCAGGAGCCATCGCGTGCGCGGCGTGCGGGCCTTCAGCGCCGGGATCGACCCCGCCGACCGGGCAGATTCGTTCACGCTCTCGGCCCTGACCCTGGCCGGCCTCGGCAATGAGGGATTGTGGCCCAAGCACTGGGACGGGTTCGCCAACCTGAAAACCGTGAGGGTCGACATCGTCGTGATGATCGGGGCGGAAACCGCCGAAATGCTGCCGCGCACGTTCCCGGGCGATCCGGAATACGTGGTGTGGACGTTCGACGGGAGCGACGAACTCAGGTTCCACCGCGGCGTCTGGCGCGACATTCAGGTGCTGAAACCGTATGTCGATAGCTTGGCCGAAGACCTGCGCGGCTCGCTGCGGTTCGCCCAGGTGTATATGCCGACAGCGAACGCCGCCGAGTAACCGTTATCGCCTCACGAAGAACGTGGCGTCCGGCATCGGCCGCTCGTCGAACATCTCGACGTCCTCGGACAGGTACTTGCGACAGAATTTGAGCACCTTTTCAGGGTCCACGTAATAAAGCCCTTCGAACTGCTCGTCCTCGTCGGCGCGCAGCATGTTGAAGGCGAGCGCCTTGCCCGTCCGGTGCCAGAGTTGTCTTAAGCTCGCCTCGACGTATTCCCACCACGCCTCGTCGTCGGCGCTGCCGTGCAGGTTGTAGGTGCCCGACGCGAAGCTGTAATCGGCGTTCTTTGTCGCCCACATTTTTCTGTAGAAGATCGCGCGGGGGTCGGTGATGCGGTCGCGGCAGGCGGCGATCATCGGCTGCGAGATGTCGTAGCCGTAGTAGAAGCTGCCGCCCATCACGGGGTATTGCGCCAGATATTCGAAGAACGCGCCGTAGCCGCAGCCGAAATCGTTGACGGTGATACCGCCCCTGGCCATGTCGTCCGGTTCGATGATCTCGATCAGGCGTTCGAAGCGGCGGCGCTGCCAGACCTCGCCCTTCCAGAACACGCCCTGTGCGGTGGCGCCGCACTGATCCAGCCGGCGACCGTAGATCCTGGCGACCGGGGCCAGCAGTTTCGGCGCGCGTCTGAGAATCTGGATGATCACAAATTCAGGCTAGCCGGTGCGGCGATTTCTGCCAATCGGTTGTTTTACTGACGGCGAACTCACAAGCAATCGTCATTCCCGCGAAAGCAGGAACCCAGAATCATTTTGCCGGTGCCCTGGGTCCCCGCTTTCGCGGGGATGACAACGAAGAGGGATGAGGGGGATCAGGCTTCGGCGTCGTCGCTTTCGGGGAGCTGCATCCAGTCCGGTACGGCGGGAAAGACGACCGCGTTGCCGGCGCTCATTTCAGGGCCGCCGAGCGCTTTCAGGCGCAGCATGGCGAGACCCCGGTCGTCCATGACGGAGCGGATCTCGCCGATCACTTTGCCATCCTGCATGACGTCGGTGCCGGGTTCGATACCCGGGCGCGACAACGTGACCGGGAACAGGCGCTTCTTGACCAGACCGCGGTATTTCGTGCGCGCGGTCAGTTCCTGGCCCATATAGCAGCCCTTCTTCCAGTCGACGCCCGATAATTCGTCGAAGCCGCTTTCCAGCAGGATCGATTTCTCTTTTTCCAGGTCGAACGGTGCTTCCGGGAGGCCGAGCGAGATGCGGTGCTTCTGGTAGTCGTCCTCCGAACCATTGTGGCCACCGAGCGTGGTCGCCTCCATCTCTGCCGGCGCGATCGCCCGCACGCCCGCTTGCGGCAGGCGCGGATCGGCAAAAAGGATGGCGCCGTCGCCGGTCTTCGTTTGTGCGCCGTCTTCTAGCACATCGGCGGCACCGTCGCCGATCAGCGCATAGACAGCGTAATCCGACGTCACATCCTCCAACGTCGCCTTGGAACGCAGCTTGAACATGGTCAGCTTCTTTATCAGGGCGTCTGCGTCGCCCTTGACGCCGTCCAGCAGCAGGTCGTCCCCGTCGGCGACGACGAAGAAATCGAACTGGTACTTGCCCTGCGGCGTCAGAAGCGCGGCATAGACAGCCTGCCTGCCGTCCGCCTTCTCGACGTCGTTGGAAATCAACCCCTGCATGAAGGTCCGGCTGTCCTCGCCGGAAATACGGATGACGCAGCGGTCGCTCAGTTGAATGCGTTTCATGGCGCTCCTCTCGGGCCCTTGGGGTATAACATGGGGGCAGGCCCCCAGGGCTTGCAAGGGCCGGGGTTTGCATCGGCGCCGGGCGCCCTTATAAGGGGGCGGAACAAGGGGTTAAGGGGCGTATGCGCGCTTTATTCGTTACATCCACACGGGTCGGGGACGCGATCTTGTCCACCGGCGTGCTGTCCCGGATTCTGGACGAGAATCCGGGGCTCAAGGTCACGCTGGCGTGCGGCCCGGCGGCGGCGTCGCTGTTCGCGGCCATGCCGGGCCTCGAGCGGATCATCGTGCTCGACAAGATGCTGGGTTCGCTGCACTGGGCGTATCTGTGGGCGCAGACGGTGGGGACGCGCTGGGACATCCTTGTCGACCTCAGAAACGCGCCGGTGACGTATCTGCTCCGTGCCAAGAAGCGCTACCGCCTGACCCGAAGCCGCGACGGCGGACACCGCATTCGCACCCTTTCCAAGGTTATCGACGCCGAGAACGATCCGCCCGCGCCGAGATTGTGGGTCGACGATGCCAGGCGCGAGGCCGCTCAGCGTCTGATCCCGGACGGCGGGCCGGTGCTGGCCATCGGGCCAACCGCCAACTGGCGGGGCAAGCAATGGCGCGGCCATTCGTTCGCCGAGCTGATCCAGCGGCTGACCGGACCCAAGGGCATTCTGCCGGGCGCGCGCGTGGCGATTTTCGGGCGCGACGACGAACGGCCGATGGCGCTGCCGGTGATCGAATCGGTCCCCGAAGAGCACCTGCTCGATCTGGTCGGCCGCATCGATCTGCTGACCGTGTTCGCGTGCCTCGAGCGGGCGTCCCTTTATATCGGGAATGATTCAGGCTTAATGCATCTGGCCGCCGCCAGCGGCATCCCCACGTTGGGCCTGTTCGGGCCGTCCCCGGCGGAACAGTATGCGCCGTGGGGGCCGCTCTGCGATCACGTCCAGGCCGCCAAGGGATTCGACGAGATTTTTCCCGACGATTTCGATCACCGGAACACCGATACCCTGATGGACAGCCTCTCCGTCGATCAGGCGGAAGACGCGGCGAACGCCTTGTGGGCGAGGGCCCGGGACGCGGCGGCGTGAGCGACCAGGTCATTCTCTCCGCGGTGATCAGCGTGCACAACGAGGAACACCAGCTTCGCGATTGTCTGGTGACGCTCAAATTCGCCGATGAAATCGTCGTGCTTTTGGATAAATGCACCGACGGCTCTAAGGAAATCGCTGAAGCGTTCACAGATCGCATCGTCGAGGGCGACTGGTCGATCGAAGGCGCTCGCCGCAACGCCGGGATCGAGGCGTGTAAAGGGAAATGGATATTCGAGATCGACGCCGACGAGCGCGTGCCCGACGCCTTGGCCAAGGAAATCCGCACCGTGATCGACAAGACCGATGACGACTGGCACGAGATCCTCGTCGACAATTACGTCGGTGAACGTCTGGTGCGTTACGGCTGGGGCGCGTCGTTCGGCAAGGCGGCCTATCCGGGTTTATTCAAGAAAGGCGTCAAACGCTGGGGCATGCAGCGCGTGCATCCGTCGCTCGACTGGTCGGGCAAAAAAGGAGCGATGCTGGAAAACCGGCTGGTGCATTATGTCGATCGGGATATCTCCGACATGATCAGGCGCCTCGACAGCTATTCGACGGCGCGGGCCAAGGATTTGCTGGACGGCGGCGACATCGGCTCAATGGCCAACAACGTGCGGCGCTTCTTCTCGCGTTTCTTTAAATGCTTCATCTCGCGGAAGGGCTATCGCGAAGGCGGGCTCGGGCTTCTGATCGCAATCTGCGCTGGACTGTTTCCGCTGATTTCGTACATCAAGGCTGCGGAAATGCGGAAGGGCAGCTGACAATGGCGGTCATCATCCTCGCCGACGACGGGATCAGCTTCGACGGCCAGACGCCGGAAAAAGGCCCGCTTGGCGGCGCTGAAAGCTCGGTCATTCAATTGGTCGAAACGCTGGCCGCGCGCGGTCACGACGTCACCGTCTACAACAAGTGTGCGGCAGCGCTGGATTACAAGGGCGTCAAGTGGCGCCCGATTTCGGACGGGGTGCCGGAAACGGCGGATCTCTACATCGCCAACCGCGGCGACAAGCTGCTCAGGCTCTGCGAAAACGCGGAAAACACCGTGTTCTGGACCCACAATCCCTGCCGCTACATGCTGAAGGCGCGGTATCTGTGGCAGTTCTGGCGCCGGAAACCGGTGATCGTGTTCATCGGCGATTATCATGCCACGACATTGCCCGCCTGGGTGCCCGACGGCGGGCGGCGAACCATCCCTTACGGATTACCCGATCTGTTCTGCGAGGCCGAGCCGGCATCGAACGTGCCGGGACCGCGCGCGATCTTCACGTCGAACCCTTTAAGGGGCCTGGATTGGTTGTTAGACAGGTGGGCCAACGAGATTGAACCGGACGTGCCGGGCGCCGAACTTCACATCTTTTCCGGCGCCGCGACCTACGGGGCGGCGGGGGCGCGTAAGGGCGACGCCATGGCGGTGGTGCTCGACAAGGCCCGCGCGCTCGAAAGTCAGGGGGTCAGGTTGCGCGATCCGGTCGGCAAGAAAGCCTTGATCGATGAATTAAGACTGGCGCGGGTGATGCTCTATAAGGGTGATATCAACGAGACATTCTGCCTCGCCATCGCCGAGGCGCAGTGTTTGGGCGTGCCGTGCGTGGTGCAGCCCATCGGCTCCATGGTCGAGCGCGTGCGCGACGAGGAAACCGGCTTTATTGCGCCGGAAGATGCGTCCTTCGCTCTTGCCGCGAGGCGGCTGCTCACGGATGATGCGTTGTGGCGTCGGCAGCATGACCGGGCGCTGGCGGTTCAGCGTTCATGGCGCTGGCCGGACGCCGCGGCCGCATTCGAGGAGTTGATCACGTCCCCATGAAAATTCTGCAAGCCATGGCCGGTGCGGAGTTCGGCGGCGCCGAGGCGTTTTTCGTGCGCCTCGCAATCGGGCTGCATCGTGCCGGCCTCGACCAGAAGGTCGTCATCCGCGAGAACCCGGCGCGCGCCAAGCTGCTGCGCGACGCAGGCATAGAGCCGGTCGAGCTGAAATTCGGCGGGCGCTTCGATTTCTCGACCCCGCGCGCGCTGAAACGCGAGATCGCCGCCTATAAACCCGACGTCGTGCTGACGTGGATGAACCGGGCCAGCACCATGTGCCCGAAGGGCGATTTCGTGCACGTCGCCCGGCAGGGCGGGTACTACGACCTGAAGTATTATCAGAATTGCGATCATCTGATCGGGAATACCCACGACATCGTCGACTACCTGGTCGAGCACGGCTGGCCGAAGGAAAAGGCCCACTACCTGCCGAACTTCGTTTCCGCCGAGCACGGAGAGCCGCTGGACCGCTCGAAGTTCTATACCCCCAAGGGCGTGCCGCTGATCGTCTCGATGGGGCGGCTGCACGAGAACAAGGCCTTCGACACGCTGTTGCGCGCCCTGGCGCGGGTGCCGAACGCGTACCTGTGGCTGGCGGGCGAAGGGCCGTTGAAGGATGATCTGATGAAGCTCGCGGAAGAGCTCGCGATCAAGCCGCGCGTCCGCTTTCTGGGCTGGCGCGACGACACCGAAAACATCCTGGCGTCGGGCGACCTGTTCGTCTGTCCGTCTCGGCACGAACCGCTCGGCAATGTGGTGATCGAGGCGTGGGCGCAGGGGCTTCCGGTGGTCGCCGCCGATTCCATGGGGCCCGGCACGCTGATCGAAAACGGCGAGACGGGGATTCTGGTCCCCGTCGATGACGAGATCCTGATGGGCCGCGCCATACGGGGCGTGCTCGACGACGACAACCTCGCCGAACGCATCGCCCGCCAGGGGCACGATGCCTACCGCCGCAACTTCACCGAAGAGAAAGTGGTGCAGCAGTATCTCGATTTCTTCGACAAGGTGACGGGCTGAGCCATGTGCGGAATCGCAGGGCTGATGACGGCAGACGGCACAGCCCCCGTGACGGACGTGCTCGACCGCATGGCGGCGGCGATTGGCCATCGCGGCCCGGACGGACGTGGCGACTATGTCGACGGCGACGTCGCGATGATGCAGGTCAGGCTCGCGATCATCGACCTCGAGACCGGCGACCAGCCTCTGTACGCACCCGCGGATGACGAGCACGGCCGCCTCGCCCTCATCGCCAACGGCGAGATCTATAATTACATCGAGCTGCGCCAGCAGATGTCGAACATCGATTACGCGACAGGATCGGACTGCGAATCGATGCTCTATCTCTACCGCGAGCACGGCATGGATTTCGCCGAGCACCTGCGCGGCATGTACACGGTCGCGCTCCACGACCCGGACGACGGCGCGCTGGTGCTGGCGCGCGACCCGTTCGGAATCAAGCCGCTCTATTACGGGGTCGCCGAGGACGGCTTCGTGTTCGCCTCCGAACCGCAGGCGCTGATCGCCGCGGGGCTGGTGTCACCCGCCGTCGAACCTACCAAGCGCGACGAATTGCTGGCGCTGCAGTTCACCACCGGCGCCGAGACGATCTTTCCCGGCATCTATCGCGTGCTCCCTGGCGAGACGATCGTTTTAAGAAAAGGCCGCATCGCCGAGCGCGTGCGGCTTGCTGCGCTGCCGCCGGGCACACCGCCGAAAATGGGCCGGGGCGAGGCGCTTTACGAATTCGACCGGGTGATCACCGACTCGGTCAACGTGCACCAGCGCTCGGACGTGCCTTACGGGATGTTTCTGTCGGGCGGCATCGATTCGTCCGTGATCCTCGCCGTGATGCGGAGACTTAATCCGACGCCGGTGCACGCGCTTACCGCGGGTTTTCCGGGCACCGGTGTCCATGACGAGCGCGAGCACGCCCGCGACGTTGCCCGCGCCTGCGGGGCGGACCATGAAGAGATCACCATCACCGAGGACGATTTCTGGCGCGAGCTTCCATCCATCGCGGCGGCGATGGACGACCCCGCCGCCGACTACGCCATCGTGCCGACGTTTATGCTGGCCCGAAAAGCGAAAGAGAACGGCCTCAAGGTCGTCTTGTCCGGCGAGGGCGGCGACGAATTGTTCGCGGGCTACGGCCGTTACCGCCGTCAGAAGCGCCTCGCGATCTTCGGCGGGCGCAGGATGCGGCATACCTATATTCTCGCGGGCACGGGCGTGCTGCGCGAAGAACCCATGGGCTGGCGCAACGGGATCGCGGCGGCGGAGGCGGAAGCCGGCGAATACGGCCGCTCGCGCCTGCAGGCGGCGCAGGCGGTCGATGTCGCCGACTGGTTGCCGAACGATCTTCTGGCCAAGCTTGACCGTTGCCTGATGGCGCACGGGGTCGAGGGCCGGGTGCCGTTTCTCGATCCGTTCGTCGCCGATTTCGCGTTCCGGTTGCCGGACCGGATGAAGGTGCGGCATGGGACGGGCAAGTGGCTCTTGCGGAAATGGCTGGAAACGGCGCTGCCGGCGTCGAAGCCGTTCACGAAGAAGCGCGGCTTCACGGTCCCGGTCGGCGACTGGATCGCGGAGAAGGGTGAACGGTTGGGCGCGCTCGTCGCCGCCAACCCGGGGATCGAAGAGGTCTGCGATCCGGACGCGGTCAAGCGGCTGTTCGGGGCGGGGCGCGACCAGGGCCAGGCGCAGTGGACGCTTTTGTTCTACGCGCTCTGGCACAAGCGCCACATCGAAGGGGCGGATGCGTCGGGCGATGTGTTCGGGGTGTTGGAAAGCTGATTACCCCTCACCTGACCTCTCCCCCTGAAGGGGGAGAGGGATGAGTGGAAGGTCCCGATGCGGCTGGGTCCCTCTCCGCCACGAAGGTGGGGGAGAGGACAGGTGAGGGAGGATGGGGCAAAAAAATCACTCTCACGACACCGTCTACCCCGGACTTGACCCGGGGCCTGTGATCCGTCCGGCAAAAGCCGTTGCGATCTGAAATGGGTCCCGGATACCGTGCTGCGCCCGGTTCCGGGATAGACGCTTTTTTCAGATCCCTTTCGCCGTGATCTTTTTCACGATGAAGTCGCCCGACGTGTTCGAAATCCGGACCCCGTCGAACGGGTCCGAGAACCCGCGGTCGGACGTCGAGATCACCTCTTTCCCGTCGACGCTGATCCGCATCGCGCCGTCGGTGCCGCGGTTCCAGGTGATCGCGTGGAATTTCTTGTCTTCGAGGGTCAGCGGCTCCGACGTGGCGACGACGCTGGACCCCGAATTGCCGACCCGGTGAAGCTGCACGCCTTTCCCAGACGTATAGAGCAAGCGGTAGCCGATGTTGGCGGCCTGACCCTGGAACACGCCGACGGTGAAGTTGCCGTCCGGTTCCCACGACGACAGTTCCAGCGCGATCTGGAAGGCGTTGGTGATTTTCGTCCGCGTCACGATGACGTTGCTCGTCGGCTGGCTCGCACCCTGCTGGCCGGTCGCTTTCTTGAGGATCGTGCCGAGCAGAACCTTCGCCAGATCGTCGCCGCCGGCGCTGCCGCCGGATTGCTGCGGCTGCTGCTGGATCAGCTTGTTCCTGAGGCCCCAGCCGGTCTCGATGAAATATTCGCCGGAAAGCACTTCCCACGCCGGACTGGCGGTGAAGTTGCCGTCGGCGAAGGCGTCGTCCAGCACCACCGTGTTCCAGGGCGACTTAGCGCCGTTGGCGAGGTTTCTGAGATCCTGCAGGAACACCGGATCGGCGGCCTTGGCCTTTTCCGCCTCGTCGATCAGCTTGTTGAGTTTTTCGATGAACGTCTTCAGATCCTCACCGCCCTGCGCCGACGGGTCGGACCACGTCGAATAGCGCGAGCTTTGCGCATCGGCTTGAGACGGTGCGAGACAGGCGATCGTGACGATCGCGGCGAACAGATGGACCAACGGGCGCATGGCGGTCTCCTCCCGGTAATATCGGTCATGTTAGCACGATGCCGGGCCGTGCAAAGCGCTTGTCGCTGGACAGGGCGGCGTAAACGTGCGAGCTAAAAATCATGTCCGAGACGAACAGAATTACCCTCCGCCGCCCCGACGACTGGCACGCGCATTTCCGCGACGGCGACATGATGAAGGCCGTGGTCCCGGCGACGGCGGCGCAATTCGCCCGCGCCATCGTGATGCCGAACCTGGTCCCGCCCGTGACCGAGATCGAGGCCGCCGTCCGCTACCGCGAGCGGATCATGGCGGCGGTCCCCAGGGGTGTGGACTTCACCCCGCTGATGACGGCCTATCTGACGGACAACACCGATCCGGGCGACCTGCGCGAGGGCGCCGAAATGGGCGTGTTCACGGCGGTGAAGCTCTATCCCGCCGGCGCCACGACCAATTCCGCGTCGGGCGTGACGGATATCAAAAACGTCATCCCCGTCCTCGAGACGATGCAGGAGATCGGGCTGCCGCTGCTGATCCACGGCGAGGTCACGGACGCGAATATCGACATCTTCGACCGGGAAGCCGTCTTTATCGACCGCACCCTTGAGCCGCTGATCAGGGATTTGCCCGGATTGAAGGTCGTGTTCGAGCACGTGACGACCAAGGAAGCGGTCGATTTCGTCGCCGCCGGCGACCCGTCCAGATTAGGGGCGACGATCACCGCGCATCATCTGGTGATCAACCGCACCGATATTTTCAAAGGCGGCATCCGCCCGCATCTTTACTGCCTGCCGATCGCCAAGCGCGAAGCGCACAGGCTGGCGCTCAGAAAAGCGGCGACCTCGGGCGATCCGCGGTATTTCCTCGGCACCGACACCGCACCGCACGCGCGGCATCTGAAAGAGGCCGCCTGCGGCTGCGCCGGGATCTATAGCGCCCCGGTGGCGATGGAGGTTTATGCCGGGGTTTTCGAGGAAGAGGGCGCGCTCGACAAGCTCGAAGCCTTCGCGTCCCTGAACGGACCGAACTTCTATGGGTTGGCGCCGAACGCGGGCGAGGTCGCGCTGGTGCGCGAGCCGTGGAAAGTGCCGAACAGCATCGACGCCGGAAACGGGGACGCCTTGAGCCCCTTCATGGCCGGTGAGACGCTTGAGTGGAAGCTGGTCGGCTAACGCCTTCGATTTTACCGAATACCGTCTACCCCGGACCTGATCCGGGGCCTATGGCCTGCCCGGCAAAAGCCGTTGTGGATTGAAATGGGTCCCGGATACCGTGCTACGCCCGGTTCCGGGATAGACGGGGTGGGTTGGATTGACGGATCTCAGCTGAAATACGTCGTCTACCCCGGACCTGACCCGGAGCCCATGGTGCGGCCGTCGATATCCGTTGTGATCGGAAATGGGTCCCGGATAACGCGCTGACGCGTGTTTCCGGGATAGACGTGGTTTTTTACCCCAAGGTGTTCCTGGTGTTGGCGCCGCCCTCGGCGCGCAGACGGCGGAGCAGCGTCTTCATCATGGCGACGACGATCGGATTGCTTTTCCGCAGCACACGGTCGAACACTTTTTTTGGTACGACGACCAGCGTCGTCTTGCCAAGGGCGCGGGCGGTCGCCATGCGTTCTTCGGCGTCGACGAGGGCCATTTCACCCAGAAGCTCGCCCTTGCCGACCACGCCCAGCACCAGTTCGGCGTTGCCGTCGCCGCGCGCGATCTCGACCTTGCCATGATCGACAAAGTACGCCTCCGCACCGACGTCGCCCTGATGGAAAATAACCTCGCCGGATTTGTATTCCCGGTATTCGAGTTCAAATTCCTCGTCGTTCTGCGCCGGCGACTGCTGGGCTTGAGTATCGTTCAAGACATCTCTCCTGCTCGGTGAAAGATAAGGGTTGTGGTTCTCCGCGACAACGACCGAAAGGTGCGGGGATTGACCTATGCGCAGGCGTGCGTAAGGTCTGCAGGAACAACGTCCCCAGGAGAGAACTGATGAGCGATACGGAATTCAACGCCCTTGTGCTGACCGCCGACGACGACGGCAAGGTGTCTTCGAGCTTCGAAACCCTTTCCAACGACCGCCTCCCCGAAGGCGACGTCACGGTGGCGGTCAAGTACACCACGCTGAACTACAAGGACGGCATGATCCTGAACGGTCTGGGTAAGCTGGTGCGCGACTATCCGCACGTGCCGGGCATCGATTTTTCGGGCGTGGTCGAGGATTCGTCGCATCCCGATTTCAAGCCGGGGGACGAGGTGATCCTGACCGGCTGGCGCGTCGGCGAGGTGCATTGGGGCGGCATGGCGACCCGCGCGCGGGTCAAGGGCGACTGGCTGGTGCCGCTCCCCAAGGGGATTTCGCTGGAACAGGCGATGGCCATCGGCACCGCGGGCTTCACCGCGATGCTGGCGATCATGACCCTCGAAGAGCACAAGCTTTCCAAGGACACGGATAAAGAGGTGCTGGTCACCGGCGGCGCCGGCGGTGTCGGCTCTATCGCGACGTCGGTGCTTTCGAACATCGGCTACAAGGTGGCGGCCTCGACCGGCCGCGCCGAACAGCACGACTATCTGAAAAGCCTGGGGGCGACGACCATCGTCGAACGCGACGAACTGCTGGAGCCGCCGAAGGGGCCGTTGGGCCGCGAGCGTTGGGCCGGCGTCATCGACAACGTCGGCGGGCCGACCCTGCACCACGCGCTGGCGACGCTGGCGTACTGGGGGGCCTGCGCGTCGGTGGGGAATGCCGGGTCGTTCAAGCTGGAAACCACCGTGCTGCCGTTCCTGCTCCGGGGGATCAACCTCTGCGGCATCGACAGCGCGACGTGCCCGAAAGAGCGCCGCATCGTCGCCTGGGACCGGCTTTCGAAGGAACTGCCCATGGACAAGCTCGACAGCCTCACCAACCGGGCAGGCTTTGCCGAGTTACCGGAGTTAGCCGGACAAATTCTCAAGGGCCAGATCCGCGGCCGCATGGTGATCGACGTCAACGCATAAAGGTTAACGCGTCTTAACCTGTTGATTCTGAAACGATAAGCCGTCCGGAGGAGACTCCGGGCGGCTTTTTCGTTTGCAGGCCGCCGATTGGCACCCATCGTGCATTTATCTCCGTGAATTCGTTGTTCAGGAGGTCGAAATGCTCAGGAAACTCGGGATTGCGCTGATTTTCGCGGTGTCGCTGTCGGCGTGCAGCTATGTGGACGAGTACGAGAAACAGGTGCACGACTGGGCGCCGACGTACTGTTACAAGTCGCTGGCCGCGGTGCAGTGCTACCGCGAACCGAAACATTCGGACAGCCTCAGGCTGGTCAATTATTTCGGCCCCCATCCGAGCCGATATGACGCCCCCGAACCGCTCAAGGAGCCGAATTTCAAGGCGCCCGAGATGGTGAATTACTGGGTCAAGGACCCGGAGCCGATCCCGCGCCCGATGGCCAAGGGCGATCTGACGGACCGGCCGTGGCTGACCGCCGAGGGCCGGGCCGACGCCGCGAACACGCGTCGGATCAAAACCCTCGAAGCGTCGGGCGCCGGGACGCGCGCCTTCCTGCGCCGCATCGCGACGGCGGAAGCACCCGAGGCGTCCGCGGCCGAAACCGCGACCCCGGCGAAATCCATCCTCCCCGACCCGGCCGCGGATCTGGAATAACCTGAGCGCTGGCCCCCTCACCTGTCCTCTCCCCCATATTCGTGGAGGAGAGGGACCCTGCCGCAACATGACGCTCTAATCCCTCTCCCCCATAAGGGGGGGAGAGGTTCGGTGAGGGGGTAGAGAAGGTGAGGGGGTAGAGAAGGTGAGGGGGTTACTCCCGCCGCACCGCCTCGGCGATCTCGAGGATCATTTTCTTGAGGATCGCCGGGGCGAACTGATCCCGGCCCTCGGCGATGTGCGCGAACGCGCCGCGCCCGCCGATCACGTCTTTTCTGTAGTGCTCGATCAGCGGCTCGCCGAACGGGCCGGTCAGCAGCCCGTCCGGCTTATAGACCACGAGCGCGTTGATGGTGATGTTATTCAGCATCGCCAGCGCCTTGGCTTCCGGTAAAGGCCGTCCGTTGATCTGCGGGCCGTCGCCGGAAATATCGATGATCTTGCGGCGCCCGTCATATTTGTTGGTTTCGATCAGGTTGACCGAATAGAAGATCGCCTCCGAAATCGAGTTGTAGCTCTCCGCCATGCGGGGCGCGGCAAGAAGCGCGGCGGCGAATTTGGCGGCGCTCTCAGGGCCGTCGATGACCGCCCAGTCGGCGATGGTGTGCTGCGACCACGGTGCGCCCCATTCGACATAGGCGATGGCGATCTTCTGGTGATACCCACCCCGGATCGCATCCAGGATCTTCGGGTGCGTGATGGCGGCGGCATAGCCCTCGCGCTGCAGCCGTAGCTCGTCGTCATCGATGGACCCGGACCCGTCGGCGGCAAGCACGAGTTCCAGATCGACCTTCTCCGCGGCGGCGGGGCGGGCGAGGGTGGTAACGGCGACGAACAGGACGAAAAACAGCGCTAATCGGCGCATCGGCGGCTCCATCTGCTGACCGTCTGAAATGCTACGCGCGAACCGGGCCGGGCTTAAATCAAATATTCGTCAATGGACGTTTCGCAGCCCCCGCTCACCTAAGCCCTGCACCCGAGTGGGGGAGAGGGATTCAGGGCATATTTGCGTCAGGGTCCCTCTCCTCCGCAGCGTGGGGGAGAGGACAGGCCTGCCCCCGCGAAGGCGGGGGTGAGGGGGCACGTCTTATCCGGTCCGGGTGCCTTGACAGGCGCGCGCGAACGCCGTAAATCCCCGGTTCCTCGCGTGTGGCGGAGTAGCTCAGTTGGTTAGAGCAGTGGAATCATAATCCATGTGTCGGGGGTTCAAATCCCTCCTCCGCTACCATCTTTTCGGACATAGCCGGTATGCCGCCGCCCTGATCAGGGCGCGCCGGAGTGTTCCGGATTTAAAGGAAACGTCTGAAGATTACTCGGCGGCGTTCGATGCGGCGCGGGCGTCCGTGACGTCGACTTGCGGCCAGGCGCGGGCCGCGTTCTCGGCCACGGTCAGCAACTGCTCGCGGGTCGCCCCGGTGCTGGCCTGGATCGACATGCCGTTGGCGATGGTCGCCAGCAGCATCGCCAGGTCTTCGGGCGTGGTCCCGGGTGGCAGGCGCCCGGCGGCCTGTTCTTCGGCGAAGCGGTCACGGATGCGTTCCTCGTGGCCGCGGCGGATGCGGATTAGTTCCTGGCGCACGGGTTCGGATTCGTCGCTGCAGCTGATCGCGCCCTGGACCGCCAGGCAACCGACCGGGTGGCCCGGTTCGGTCATCATCTCGGCGGCTTTTCGGAGCAGGTGGCGCACCACGTCGCGCCCGGTCGGCTCGGCAAGGCCCTCGTCGAAGACCGCGTCCTTGACCGATACATATCTGTCGAGCGCCTTTCTGAACAGTTCTTCCTTGTTGCCGAACGTGGCGTACATGCTGGGGCGGTTGATGCCCATCGCCTCGGTGAGCGCCGAGATCGAGGCGCCCTCGTAACCGTGCTGCCAGAATGTCTGGAGTGCTTTGTCCAGCGCTTCCTCTTCGCAAAAACCGCGAGGCCGTGCCATTGGATGACTTCCCTATTGTTTTATACCTTACGGTAAAATATAAACTTGACTCGTCGAATGTCCAGCCCTAGTTATGTACCAATCGGTATATAACTTAGAGTATAATTCCATGACTGCGAACAATCATTTTTCGGGGCGGAAGTCCCGGGTCCTTTTATGGTCGGCCGGTGTTCTCGTGACCGCGGGTATCGTCGCGGGTGTTGCGATTACGTCGAGGGACGGCGACGCTGCCGGTCCCCAGCCGAAAAGCGCGCCGCAGGCGGTGCCGGTCTCCGTCGCCACGGTCGAGGCGAAAGAAACCATCCGTTGGCATGAATTTTCCGGCCGGCTGGAGGCCGTCGAGCGGGTCGAGATCCGCTCGCGCGTCGCCGGTCAGGTGCAGGACGTCCTTTTTCGCGAAGGCTCGCTGGTCGACGAGGGCGATCTGCTGGTGACCATCGACCCGGCGCCCTTCGAGGCCGAACTCGCCCGCGCCGAAGCCGCCGTGCAGTCCGCTCAGGCGCAGTTGAAGTTCACCAAGGTCGAGCACGAACGCGCCCAGAAGCTCGCCGGTACCGGCGCCATGCCGGTCCGCGAGATGGACCGCCGCGACAACGATTACCGCGAAGCCCAGGCCGCCCTGCGCGCGGCGGAGGCGTCGCGCCGCGTCGCTAGGCTCAATCTCGGCTACACCGAAATCCGCGCGCCGATCTCGGGCCGGGTCGGCAAGGCGCTGATCACGGTCGGCAACCTGGTGCCCGCGGGCGCCGGCGCGCCGGCGTTGACGACGCTGGTGTCGGTCGATCCGATCTACGCCGCCTTCGATGCCGACGAGCAGATCGTCATGCAGGCGCTGCACGAGCTTCGCAAGAGCGGCGGCAGCCTCGATGTCGGCCGTATCCCGGTCGAGATGGAAGGCGTCACGCCTGACGCGCCCGCCGTGCACGGTCAGGTCCAGTTCGTCGACAACGCCGTCGATGCCGCCAGCGGCACGGTCCGCGTCCGCGCTCAGTTCCCGAACCCGGACGGGTTCCTGATGCCGGGGCAGTTCGCGCGCCTCAGGATGGGCCAGGCGACGCCCGAGCCGCTGTTGCTGATTTCCGAGCGCGCCATCGGTACCGACCTCGACAAGAAGTTCGTCATGGTCGTCAACGGCGAGGACAAGGCCGAATACCGGGAAGTCACACTCGGCGCCATCGCCGACGGGCTCAGGATTGTGACCAAGGGCCTGAACGCCGGTGACCGGATCATCGTCAGCGGCCTGCAACGGGTACGCCCCGGTGCGCTGGTGAAGCCGGAAAGCGTCCCCATGCGCCCGGCCGCCGCCGAAGTCGCCGAAAAACAGTAACTCTTTATTCAGAACACGGGAGCGTTCCGTGAATATCTCGAAGTTTTTCATCGACCGCCCGGTGTTCGCCGGGGTGCTGTCGATCATGATCTTTGCCGCCGGCGTGCTGTCGCTCCGGATCCTGCCGATCTCGGAGTACCCGAACGTGGTGCCGCCGACGGTCGTCGTGAACGCGCAGTATCCGGGCGCCAACCCGAAAGTGATCGCCGCCACCGTGGCGACGCCGCTGGAGGAAGCCGTCAACGGCGTCGAGGACATGCTCTACATGTCGAGCCAGGCGACCACCGACGGCAACCTTTCGCTGACCGTGACGTTCAAGCTCGGCACCGACCCGGACCGCGCCCAGCAACTGGTGCAGAACCGGGTCACGCAGGCCGAACCGCGGCTGCCCGAGGAAGTCCGCCGTTTGGGCGTGACGACGATCAAAAGCTCGCCCGACCTGACCATGGTCGTGCACCTGTTGTCGCCGAACGGCCGCTACGACATGACCTATCTCCGCAACTACGCGGTGCTGAATATTAAAGACCGGCTGGCGCGCCTCGAAGGCGTCGGGCAGGTGCGGCTGTTCGGGTCGGGCGATTACGCCATGCGTATCTGGCTCGACCCGCAGAAGGTCGCCGAGCGCGGCCTTTCCGCCGGTGACGTCGTCAAGGCGATCCGCGAACAGAACATCCAGGCGGCGGCCGGCGTGGTCGGCGCGTCGCCGGGCCTTCCGGGGGTCGATCTGCAGCTTCCCATCAATGCGCAGGGGCGGCTCGAAAACACCGAACAGTTCGGCGATATCATCGTCAAGGCGGACGCCGACGGGGCGGTGACGCGCCTCAAGGATCTCGGCCGGATCGAGATGGGCGCCGCCCAATACGCGCTGCGTTCGCTCCTGGACGGCAAGGATGCGGTCGCGATCCCGATCTCGCAGTCGCCGGGTTCCAACGCCATCGAGATTTCCGACAATGTCCGCAAGACGATGGAAGAGCTCAAGGGCTACATGCCCGAAGGCGTGACCTACGAGATCGTCTACGACCCGACGCAATTCGTCCGCGCCTCGATCAAGTCCGTGGTGCACACGCTTCTGGAAGCGGTCGCGCTCGTCGTGCTGGTCGTCATCCTGTTTTTGCAGACGTGGCGCGCGTCGATCATTCCGCTCTTGGCGGTGCCGGTCTCCATCGTCGGCACGTTCGCGGCGATGCACCTGCTGGGGGTGTCGATCAACGCGCTGTCGCTGTTCGGCCTCGTGCTCGCCATCGGCATCGTCGTCGACGACGCGATCGTCGTGGTCGAGAACGTGGAACGGAATATCGAGGAAGGCCTCAGCCCGAAACAGGCGACCTACCGCGCGATGCGCGAGGTGTCGGGCCCGATCATCGCCATCGCGTTGGTGCTGGTCGCGGTGTTCGTGCCGCTCGCCTTCATCAGCGGCCTTTCCGGACAGTTCTACGAACAGTTCGCTTTGACCATCGCCATCTCGACGGTGATCTCGGCCATCAACTCGCTGACCCTCTCGCCGGCGCTGGCATCGCTGCTGCTGAAGGGCCACGACGCGCCCAAGGACTGGCTGACGCGGCTCATGGACAAGCTGTTCGGCTGGATATTCCGGGGCTTCAATTACGTCTTCGGCGGCGGCGCGCGCGCCTACGGCGGCGGCGTCAAGCGCGTGCTGTCACACAAGGCGATCATGATGGGCCTGTATCTCGCCTTGCTGGGCGTGGCTTATGGGTTGTTCCAGTCGGTGCCGGGCGGGTTCGTGCCGCAGCAGGATAAACAATACCTGATCGGCTTCGCCCAGTTGCCGGACGGCGCGACGCTGGACCGCACCGAAGAGGTGGTCCGCGAAATGAGCAAGATCACGCTCGCCGATCCGGGCGTCGAGCACGCGGTCGCGTTCCCAGGCCTGTCGATCAGCGGATTTTCCAACAGCTCCAGCGCCGGGATCGTGTTCGCACCGCTGAAATCGTTCGACGAGCGCACCGATCCGTCATTAAGCGCCGGCGCCATCGCCGGGCGGCTGAACGCCAAGTTCCAGGGCATCAAAGACGCGTATGTCGTCGTCTTCCCGCCGCCGCCGATCCTGGGCATCGGCACCACCGGCGGCTTTAAGCTGCAGGTCGAGGACCGGGCGTCGCACGGCTATCAGGCGCTCAATCAAGCCGTGCAGAACTTCCTCGCCAAGGCCAACGCGCAGCCGGAACTGGCCAACCTGTTCACCGGGTTCCAGGTCAATGTGCCGCAGCTCTACGCCGACATCGACCGCACCAAGGCGCAGCAGCTGGGGGTCTCGGTATCGGACGTGTTCGACACGCTGCAGATCTATCTCGGCAGTCTCTACGTCAACGACTTCAACCGTTTCGGGCGCACCTATTCCGTCCGCGTGCAGGCCGACGCGCCGTTCCGTGCGCGCGCCGAGGATATCGGCAAGCTCAAGGTGCGCTCGCAGTCGGGTGAGATGATCCCGCTTTCCGTTCTGCTGAACGTGAAGCACGATGTCGGACCGGAGCGCGCCATGCGCTACAACGGCTTCCTCGCCGCCGACGTCAGCGGCGCCCCCGCGCCCGGGTATTCGTCGGGCGAGGCGCAGGCCGCGGTCGAGCGGGTCGCCGCCGAGACGCTACCCAACGGCTTCGCGTTCGAATGGACCGACCTGACCTATCAGCAGATTCTCGCGGGCGACTCGACGCTGATCGTGTTCCCGCTGGCGATCCTGCTGGTGTTTCTCGTGCTCGCCGCCCAATACGAAAGCCTGACGCTCCCGATCGCGATCATCATGATCGTGCCGATGAGCCTGATGGCCGCGTTGCTGGGCGTCTACCTCACCGGCGGCGACAACAACATCTTCACGCAGATCGGGCTGGTCGTTCTCGTTGGATTGTCGGCGAAGAACGCGATCCTGATCGTCGAGTTCGCCCGCGATCTCGAGTTCGCGGGCTATTCGCCCTACGACGCCGCGGTCGAAGCCTCGAAACTGAGATTGCGCCCGATCCTGATGACGTCGATGGCGTTCATCATGGGCGTGGTGCCGCTGGTGCTGGCGAGCGGCGCCGGCTCGGAAATGCGCCACGCCATGGGCGTCGCCGTGTTTTCGGGCATGATCGGCGTCACCGCGTTCGGCATCTTCCTGACGCCGGTGTTCTACATCCTGGCGCGCGCGCTGGCCGGCAACCGGCCGCTCAGGAATACCGGCGGCGGCGAAGCCGGCGAGATGCTGGCCGAACACCGCGCCCCGGCACCGGGGGAGTAGGCGGGTTAACCTCTCGGGCCTAATCGCCCGCGGAATCGATTGAATCGACCGGGTTCGTCACCGGCCGGGCGCGTTCGAGGATTTCGCCCGCTGCGAACAGCACGTCTTCGCGGTAGCGGGGGCCGACGAGTTGCACACCTAATGGTCCGTCGTCCATGTCGATGGTGACGGTCATCGCCGGGACGCCGACGACGGGTAAAGCGATTTGCGTCAATTGCGCCTCGGCGACCCGGTCGAAGGCCGCTTCCGACGACACGTCCAGTTGATCGGGGAACGGCGGCTCGCCCGAGACCGGCAGCAACACCACCGGATATTCAGCGAGAAACGCCTGCCAGGCGCGGACCAGCGTGGCGCGTTCGCGGAGCGCCCAGAGCACCCGCTCCAGCGACGTCTCCCCATCCTTCGCCGCGTGGCGCTGCAGTTGGGCGAACACGAACCTGGCGTCCGGGTCGTCTTCCTTCTCGACCGCTTCGGCGCCCGCGCCCTGAAACTCCGCCATCCACAAAATCAGCTGCATGGTGACGGCGGGCCGCAGCGGCGGGCAATCGACCTCGTCGATCATCCACCCCGCATTTTTGAGATCTTCGGCGGCGGCCTTGAGCGCGGCGACGACGCGCGGGTCGCTGTCGAGCCCGTCCGGGTGGGTGCAGAGCGCCGCGCGCTTCGCAAGGTCCGGTAGGTCCGCGGGGGCGGGCACGTACCAGCTGTCCCGGATATCCGGGCGGCTCATCGCCGCGAAAGAAATCCTGAGATCATTGACGGTGCGCGCCAGCGGGCCCGAGACCGCCATCAGCTGCCCGCCGATGTTGCGGTCGGGGCCGGTGAAGTTGACGGCGGGGACGCGCCCGAAGGTCGGACGGATGCCGTGAATCCCGCATGCGTACGCGGGGTAGCGGATCGAGCCCGCGATGTCGGTGCCGTGCGCGACCGCACCCATGCCCGACGCCGCCGCCGAGGCCGCGCCGCCCGACGAGCCGCCGGGGGTGAGGGAGAAATCGCGCGGGTTCCGGGTCGTGCCAAAAAGGCTGTTTCTGGTGAACCAGCGGAGCGAGAACGCCGGCGTGTTGGTGCGCCCGATGATGACCGCGCCGGCATTGCGCATGTTGGCGACGACCGGGCTGTCGATCTGGGCGATCAGGTCCTTTTGCAGGCGCAGCCCGTTCGACGTCGCGTGGCCGGCCTGATCGACGTTGGTCTTGATGGTGACCGGCACGCCGGCGAGCAGGCCCGGGTCCTTGCCCGCCGCGACCATGCCGTCGACGGCGGCGGCGGCCTGCATCGCTTCGGCGGCGGTCGCGACGACGACGGCATTTAATGACGGGTTGACCGCTTCCATCCGGGCGAGCGCGCTCTCGGTCGCCGCGCTTGCGGTGATCCTGCCGGCTCTCACCGCGTCGGCGATATCCGTGGCGGACCAGCGCCAGAGGTCTCCGTGGTCGGTCATGCGATAGTTCCTGCTTCCGTGTGGTCTTCGGTTGGAGGCAGTCTAGACATCCCGGCCCGCCGCCGACAGGTCTTTTCCGCCGGGCGCGGGGTTTTGCCGGGCCGGATCATGGCTTAAGCTTCAAAAAAAACGAAGATACGACAGGGATGACGATGACCGACGCGATGCTCTCCGACGACGACCTCGAAACCTTCCGCGAAAAGGGCTGGATTGTCCCCAAATGGGAACTGCCCGCCGACGTGGTTTCGGACATGAAGGCCGAGTACGCGAAATTCCTCGAAGAGAACAGCCACGTCGAAAGCGACATCGTGCTGGCGCCGCACCAGACCAACGGCGGCTCGATGGGGATCAAGGGCTCGGAAAAGTGGTTCGAATTCGCGACGCACCCGGGGATCATCTCCGTCGCCCGCCAGCTGATCGGCGACGACATCATCCTCTGGGGCACGACGCTGTTCGGCAAACCGGCGAAAAACGGCAAGGCCACGCCCTGGCACCAGGACGGGGAGTACTACCCGATCCGGCCGCTCGAAGTGCTGACCGTGTGGATCCCCCTCGACGACGTGACGCCGGAAAACGGCCCGATGAAGTTCATCCCGGGCTCCCATAAAAAGCACGAACTCTATAGCCATTCCTGGGTGGACGGCGACGACAAGACCATCAACCTGGTCTGCGATGCCGAGCACTTCGACGAAACCACCGCCGAGCCGCTTTTATTGCGCGCGGGGCAGGTGTCGTTCCACGACGTCTACATGATCCATGGATCGGACGCGAATTTGACCGACCAGCGCCGCGCCGCGTTCATCGTCAGATTAATGCCGGCGACCAGCCGCTACGACCACGAGCTCGGGAAAGAGATCGGTAAGAAGCATCCGGCGCAGGGCTACGGCATCCGCCCGCTCTATCTGGTCAGCGGCGAGGACAGGGCCGGCAACGACTTCCGGATCGGCCATTGATGAACGGCCCCGCTTTCAGCGCGGGGCAGGGGACCTGAAATAGCCGTTGCGCGGAACCGCGGACAGGCATAACTGTATGTCTGTTAGGACCCCGTTCGAAGCGGCCCTTAACCCTTCGTGAGAAAAACAGATGAACGCTGATATCAGCCTCACCGCGCCTGAGCCGCCGCGCCTGTCCGCGCACCGTAACCACATCGTCGGCGCCGCCATTGCCGCCGTCGCCGTGACGATCCTGGCGCTTTGTTCGTTCGGTCTCGTTATGGATCTCATGGTCGTCGTCGCCGCCCGCATGATGGGCGCGCCGGATGCCATGGTCTGGGTCGCCGGCGGCGTTGGCAGCCTGGGCGCGCTGGCGTTTTCGGCCTGGGTCGGCTGGATGGCCTGGCGGCACGAACTGACCGCCGACTGACCTGACGGCCGGGCCGCCTCAGCGGCTGCCGAAAAGATAGGTGACGTTGACGCGGCGGCCTTCGTAGACGTCGGCGAAGTGCAGTTCGTCGGTCTCGTGGAAATAGGCGGAATTGAACAGCACGGCGCGGTTGCACTTGTAGGGCACCGTCACCGAGTTGCCCTTGTTGTCGGCGATGAAGCGATAGATCGCGTCCTTGCCCTCGTTGTAGGCGCGGAAGTGCCAGTTCGCGGGCGAGGGCACGTCATAGACCTTCAACCCGCCCGTGCCCGGCGCCAGATTGTGTTCGTCCGGCGTGACCCAGAAATTAAGGTTCAGCCGCGCGAAGTCGGCGTGCACGTTGATGCCCTTGCCGAGCACGGCGTCGTACTTGAAGCCCCAGAAGCGCTTCAGCGTATGCGGGCCGAATAATTTCGGCAGCTTCTCGCGCAGCTCGCGGCCTAATTGCAGGTGCAGCGGGCTGATGAAGCCCTGATCCGAGAACGCGCCCAAATATTTGTTCGCGTATTCCTTGGTCCAGACGCGGGATTCAAGGCAGTACGCCTGAAACCAGGCCAGCGCGGCGGGCGAGAGGAAGTCGTCGATATGGATGATCTCGTTCCCGCTCTCGATGTAGCGCTGTTCTTCCGCCGCCCAGTCGATCTCGGGGTTGAGCACGTGCACCGGCATCCCCGCCGACAGATGGAAATGGCCGGACTGCAGATAGGGCATGAGCGCGGCGGCCTCGGCTTTCTCCAGTTTCAACGGCGCGTCGGGGTCGTTGGCCATGGCCGCGCGGGCGAGAATGCCGTTGCCGGCGTCGACGAATTCCGCGAGCCCGTCGATCACCACGCCGCGTCCGGCGAGATAGCTTGCCTGCTGAAGGTCGTGCTTGAGCCGGAACGGCGGCATGCCGTTGCCTGCAAAGCGTTTGATCGTCGCGGCGCGGGCGGCGTCGCCGTACTGGCTTTTTAACAGCATACCGAGGCTCTTCATGCTCTCGGCGATGGCGCGGTCGGGGTCCGTCTCGTCGCCGATATATAGGCTGGTCAGGTTGGCCTGCGCCGTGGCGTCGTCCGGATCGAGCTCGAGCGCGGTGCGGTAGCTGACGATCGCTTCGTCGGTTTCGCCCATTGCCGCCAGTGCACCCGCCAGCCTTGCCAGCGCTTCCGGATAACGGGGCCGGAGCCTGAGCGCCTCGCGGTAGAAATTGACCGCGTCCGACATGTGGCCCAGCTCCTGGTGCGCGGCGCCGTTGTTGCACCAGGCTTCGGCGAAACCGGGGTTGAGGGTCGTCGCCATAGAATAGCTGTCGATGGCGTCATCGATGCGCCCCGCCTGCTGCAGCCCCTGGCCCAGGTTGTTGTGCGCTTCGGCCAGCGTCGGCTCCAGCACCGTCGCGGTGGTGAAGTGCGCGAGCGCGTCGGCGTGGCGGCCGAGCGCGCTCAGCACATGGCCCATATTCCCATGCGCGTCGGCGTAGTCGGGATCGAGGGCGAGGGCGCGGGAAATCATCTCCAGCGCGATCTCGTTGTCGCCCTGTTGGTGATGCACGACGCCTAAAAGATGCAGTGCCTGCGCATTCTCGGGCTCGGCTTTCAGGATGCGCTGATACGCCGCCGCCGCCTGATCGAGCCGCCCCGCGCCATGATGCGCGACGGCGAGATGCAGCGCCCTGGCACTCGCCGATTGCTGTTTGCGCCCCGTCTTCGCCTTCGCCATCCGCTGCGGCTCCACCGCTCACGCACACGTACCGGTCCCGGTTCAACGGGCGGTGCGCGTGCGTGCGCTTGTCATGTTTCAAAAAGAACGGCCCACCGGAACAGGACGGGCCGGTAACACGTCCCGATATTAGATCGCCCGTTTCGCGCCCGATCAAGACAGATCACGACGCGCCCCATTGATTTCCCGTCCGCATTCGCGCATCGTTCCGCTAACGATAAAAAGCATCTTTGGAGGATATCCATGACCATCCAGGTCGGGGACAAGGTCCCCAGCGTCAATGTCGGCATCATGACGGATGACGGGCCGGGCGTGACCGGCACCGACGAAATTTTCGCAGGCAAGACGGTGGCGCTGTTCGGGCTGCCGGGCGCGTTCACCAAGACGTGTTCGGCGCTGCACCTGCCGGGCTATATCGATCTCGCCGACGAGTTGAAATCGAAAGGCGTCGACGACATCGTCTGCATCTCCGTCAACGATCCGTGGGTGATGGATGCCTGGGGCAAGATGCACGACGCGGACGGGAAGGTGACGATGATCGGCGACGGCGCGCTCAACTTTACCCGCGCCGCCGGGCTCGAGGTCGATCTGTCCGACAAGTGCTACGGTCCCCGCTGCAAGCGGTTCTCGGCCCTCGTCGTCGACGGCGAGGTCAAGACGCTGCACTTCGAGGACGGCGGCTTCGGCGAAACGGCGGCCGAGAAGATGCTCGACGACCTCGACTGACACCCGCTTGGAGGACGCGTCACAATGTCCGATACACTGATCATCACCTTCATCGCCCGCGACCGCCCGGGCGTCGTCGAGCAGTTGTCCGACGTGGTCGAAAGCCATGGGGGCAACTGGCTCGAAAGCCGCATGGCGCATCTCGCCGAAACCTTTGCCGGCGTCGCCCGGGTGCAGGTCGCGTCGGCGAAATCGAAGGCGCTGCAGTCCGCGCTCGGCGATCTCGGCGACAGCGGCTTCCAGGTGACGGTGCACGTCGCCGGCGAGGGCAAGGCGGCGAAGGGAGAGCTCATCGATTTCGAGATCGTCGGCCCCGATCATCCGGGCATCGTCCACGAACTGACGAAGACCATCGCCGGGCTCAAGGCCAGCGTCGAGGACATGGAAACCTGGACCGAGGGCGCGCCGCACGGCGGCGGTACGCTGTTCCACGCCAAGACCAGCGTGCGCCTGCCCGAGGGGTTGTCGGAGGAGGACTTCCGCGACGCGCTCGAGTCGAGCGCCAACGCGCTGGTCGTCGATATCGTCATCGGCGACGAGTAGGGGGGCTTCGTCGTCCTGATCGCGCTTCACGACCCCCTCACCTAACCTCTCCCCCTAAAAAGGGGGAGAGGGACGAAGCGGCGTATTGCGGCAGGGTCCCTCTCCACCACGGAAGTGGGGGAGAGGACAGGTGAGGGGGCTATCCATCGATGACGGGTTCCGGGATAGACGGATGTATTTAAAGCACACCCGCTACCCCGGACCTGATCCGGGGCCTATGCCTCGCGCGGCAAAAGCCGTTGTGATCAGAAATGGGTCCCGGATACCGTGCTGCGCCCGGTTCCGGGATAGACGGATTTATTTTCAGATCACGCCCTTCTTTTTCAGCGCCGCGATCTCGCCCTCGGAAAAGCCCAGACGCTCCCGGTAGACCGCATCGTTGGCGTCGCCGAGGGCGTTTCCGGCACGGCTGACCGCGCCTGGCGTGCGCGAGAAGCCGGGCGTCACGCCCTGCATCCTCAGCGGTCCCAGTTCGGGGTCGTCGACGCTCACCAGCATATCGTTGGCGTGGACCTGTTCCTCTTCGAACAGTTCGTCGATGGTACGCACCCGGACCGCGCTGACGTCATGGCTTTCCATGTGCCGGCACGCGTCGTCGGCGTCGCGTTCGAGAAACCACGCCGCGATGATGGTGTCGAGGTCGTCGGAATGTTTGAGCCGCTCGACGTTGTCGGCGTATTTCGGATCGTCGATGAGGTCCGGCTTATCGATGGCGTGGCACAGCCGTTCGAAGATCGACTGCGCGCTCGCCGCCAGCGTGATCCATTTGCCGTCACGGGATTTATAGACGTTGCCCGGCGCGGCGTAGGGGTTGCGGTTGCCGTATCTGTGGCGCACCTCGCCCAGCTGGTCGTATTCAACGGCGAGGAAGTCGAGGATGCGGAACATGCTCTCGAACAGCGAGACCGAGACCACCTGGCCCGGCGCGTCGGGGTTATTCTTCAACTCAACCAGCGCCGCCAGCAAGCCGTAGGCGCCGAACAATCCGGTGATGGAATCGGCGATCGGATAGCCCGGATGGATCGGCGCGCCGTCCTCGGGCCCGCAGAGATTGAGGAACCCCGACATCGCGTCGGCGACCCGGGCGAAGCCGGGTTTTTCGGCATAGGGCCCCTTTCTGCCGAAGGCGCTGACCCGGAGGATGGTGAGGCGCGGGTTGATTTCCCACAAGACGTCCGGGCCGAGCCCCCACTTCTCCAGCGTGCCGGGGCGAAAGTTCTCGATCAGGACGTCCTGGTCCTTGATCAGCCGCTTCAGGATGTCCGCGCCTTCTTGTTGTCTGAGGTCGAGGGTGATGCCGTGCTTGCCGCGGTTGACGACCTTCGACCACAGCGACACGCCGTCCTTGTGCGGGCGGAGCGCGCGGATCGCATCGCCGCGTCCCGGCAGTTCGACCTTCAGGACGTCCGCGCCGAAATCCGCCAGCAGGCTCGCCGCCAGCGGGCCGGCGATGATGGTGGCGATATCGAGCACCCTTAAACCGTTGAGCGGTCCCTGGGCGTTGGCGTTTGCCGTCATGTCCGTACATCCCTGAAGTTAAATTACTTAAAGAAAAAGGGCGTGACGGCGTTCGAAACCGCCACGCCCCTCAATAGTCAACTTTGGGTGGATCTTATTTGATGTACTTTTCCTTGATCGAGGTCAGCAGTTCGACTTCGTCCTGGAGTTGCTTCTGGTAATCGGCCGCGGACACCCACACCGGCTTGAAGCCGAAGGTTTCGCCGAACTTGGCGAATTCCGGGGCCATCGCGGCTTTCTTGGCAATCTCTTCGAGCTTGGCGACGATCTCGTCCGGCGTCGATTTCGGCACCACGATGCCGCGCGTGATCTGCACCGGCGGCAGGTCGATGCCGTAGTCTTTCAGCGTTTTCAGCTTTTGCGCCGGCTCGTAGTTGATGCCGGCCATCGATGCCGTGGCCGCCAGCGGACGGATGATGCCCGCCTTGATCTCGTTGATCATCACCGGCGAGTGGAACTGCCCGATGTCGACTTCGTTGCCGATCATCGCTTTCTTCAGATCCGCGCCGCCGGAAAACGGCACGATCTTGAAGTCGAGGCCGGTCGCGCCCTTGAGCGCGTGCGACAGCAGCGTGTGGGTCGAACCGGCCGTCCCCATGGAGAGCTGGCCCGGGTTGGCCTTGGCGGCGTCCAGGAAGTCCTGGAAGTCCTTGTACGGGCGCTTGGTGTTGGTGATGAACCACGTCGGCGTGGTGTAGACGCCGCCGACCGCCTTGAAGCTCGACACCTTGTAGGGGAGCGGCTTCATGGCGAGGTTCGACGTCAGGTCGAGCGAGCCGTTGAACAGCAGGGTGTAGCCGTCGCCCTTGGCCTTGGAGGCCTTGAGGGTGCCGGTCACGCTCTTCGCGCCGTTGATATTGTCGATGATGACGGTGACGCCGGCGGCATCCTCGAAGCCTTTCTGGTAGCCACGCACGATGGTGTCGGTGCCGCCCCCGGCTTTCCACGGCAGGATCATGTGGATCGTGCTGTCGGGATATTCGGCATAGGCCGCGCCGCCGCTGACGGTCACGGCCGCCAGCGCAAACGCGCCCAGAAGTTTCGGTAGTCGCATTCTAAGGTTCAACATGTTTACCTCCCTAGGTTTCGTCGTCTCCTCAGTCGTATGAAGCGGTGGTCAGGATTTCTTCCCTGCGTTGTTTCTGCGCCTGCAGGCTCTTCTGGATCTCGCGGAGAACCAGCAGCACGGTGATGGCGACAAGAACGATCCGCGGCCACGTGCCGACGAAAACCGACCAGTCGTTTCCGGCGATCACCATCGCGACGCGCGCGTTGTATTCGATAATCGGTCCCAGGATCACGCCGAGCACGACCGTCACCAGCGGGAAACGCCGCGTCTCAAGCACGTAGCCGACGACGCCGAGCACCAGCGCGACCAGCACCGGGAACAGCGTGTTGGAGATCGCATAGGCGCCGACGCTCGCCAGCACGAGCACGAACGGGAACAGGAACGAGCGGTCCTGGCGCAAGACCAGCACGAAGTATTTGATCGCGCCCAGCGCCAACAGGAACATGAAAACGGTTGCGATCAGCAATGCCGCCAGCAGCGCATAGACCATGTCGCCGGACTGCTTCATCAAAAGCACGCCCGGCTCGATCCCGTGCAGCACCAGCGCGCCCAGCATGACGGCGGTCGAGCCGTCGCCGGGCAGGCCCAGCGTCAGCATCGGGATCATGGTGCCGCCGGTCGTCGCGTTGTTGCAGGCTTCAGGGGTCAGGATGCCGTCCGGCTCGCCCTTGCCGAAGTTGTCGGGATTTTTGGAGCGGTTCTTGGCGGTCGCATAGGCGAGCCAGGTCGCGCTTTCGGCGCCGACGCCCGGCACAGCGCCGATGAACACACCATACGTGCCGCCGATGGTGATCGCCTGCCAGCGTTGCTTGAGCTCCTTGAAGCTCGGCATTTTCAGCGACACCTTGTCGGCGATCAGTTCGCTGGCGCGGCCGACCATTTGCATGTCACTGAGAACGACGGCGATCCCGAAGAAGCCGATCAGCGCGGCGGTGAAGGGGATCCCCTCCATCATCTGCGGCACGCCGAAGGTAAAGCGGTCGGTGGCGTCGATGGGATCGAGGCCGACGGTCGCGATCAGCAACCCCAGCATGACGCCGATCAGCCCCTTCAGCATGGAGCCGCGCGCGAACGCGGAAACGAGCACGAGGCCGAGGATGCCGATCAGCGCGATGTCGGCGTTCTTGGCTTCGACGGCGACGGTGGCGAGAAGCGGAATCGAGGTCACCGCGATGCCCCACGAGATCAAGCCGCCCAATGTCGAACCGACGGTCGCGTAGCCGAGCGCGCGGGCGGATTCCCCCCGTTCCGCCATCGGGAACCCGTCGAGTGCGGTGCACGCCGCCGCCGGCGTGCCCGGTGTTCGCAAGAGGATGGCCGAGAACGAGCCGCCGAGCTTGGTGCCGACGTAAACGCCCATCAAAAGCACCAGCGCCGGGATCGGTTCGAACGGATAGGTGATCGGCAGCAGGACCGTGATCGCCATCGGTGACGACAGGCCGGGAAGCGCGCCGACGACGATGCCGAGCGCGGTGCCGATCAGGATCAGCCCGAGGTTCATCGGATCCGCGAGATAAGCAAAGCCGCCCAGAAGACCTTCAAACATGGAATATCCTCTCCCTTAAAGCGGCAGTTGCAGGAAGGTGACGAACAGCAGATGGAACACGGCGCAGCCGACGGCGGCGAGCGCGCCGGTTTTCCAGTGCAGCGGCCTGCCGAAAACCAGAAGCATGACGAACAGGAAGACGCCGGTAATCAGGAAGAACGGCAGTTCCTCGAACAGCCACGCATAGACGAAGATCGACACGATCGCGGCGATCATGCGCGCGATCAGCCGGGGCGTGAGCTCCGGGAACATGCGTTCGATCGAGAAGACGTGCTTTTTGTGATCCAGGTTCTGCAGCGAGGTGTTAACCGTCCGCAGTTCGACGATCACCTGGGCCAGCCAGATCGCCGTCAACGCGGCAAGCAGAAAGCCCCAGATGCTGGGCAGCGTGGTGTGGTCCATCGTCTGTTCGTCGACGAACCCCGTTGCTTTTGTCGAGAGTACCGAGATGCCCGCGTAAAGTCCGACGCAAACGAGCGCCAGCCCCAGAACGACATCCTTCGTCCTGGCCGCTTTGACAGACATCAGTTCATTGATGGCGTCCTGCCGTGTGTCCGTTTCCACCCTTCGTGTTTCCCACCCTTGTTCACGATCTTCCGCCGTGTTTCGTTTTTTGATTTATTGCGTCAAAACTATGTAGTTGACTTTCTATATAGTTATGACTTTAGATAATTCTGTCAACACGAAAAAACACGCGACAAAAATTGCTGGAAAAACTTTCCGGCCGGGACAACATCCATGGGTATGAGTGGACCAGCTAAAGACAAAGCGCCGATGTGGGTCGATGCGCGCGCCCGGCAAAAGCCCGGCTGGGACAAGCTCTCCAGGTTCCTCGACACCAAATTCAAGCGGGCCGGATCGGACGGCCGCCCCAAGTATAAAGTGCTGCAGGACGGTCTCGCCGAGGCGATCCGCACCGGCGTGATCGGCGACAGCGAACTCCTGCCGACCGAAACCGATCTCACCAAGATCACGCCGTTCAGCCTGGGCACGGTCCAGCGCGCGCTGAAGAACCTCGTCGGCGCCGGGCTGATCGTCAGGAAGGCCGGCGTCGGCACCATCGTCGCCCCGTGGCGGCGCGAGCTGGAGAACCCGCTGCACACCCGGTTTTTCGACAAGAACGGCAACGTGCTGCCGGTCTACACCGAGGTCTTGTCGAGGCGCCGCGAAAGCGGCCCCGGGCCATGGCAGGATTTTCTGCAGTCCGACCCCAACACGCTGGTCATCAAGCGTCGCCTGATCATTGAACGCCCCAAGGAAGAGGGCGGCGATTTCTGTTACTACAACCATTTCTATTTCGACGCCTCGAAGTTCCCGGTCTTCAAGACCGTGTCCAAGCGCGAGCTCAACGGCGTCAACTTCAAGCGCCGCATGGCCGAGGAGTTCGGTCTCGTGCTGACCCGCGTCACCAACCACATGAGCATTTATCCGGCGACGACCGAGATCGCGGCGGCTTTGAACATCGACGCCGGCACGCCGCTGATCCGCCAGCGCGTCTACGCCTATTCCATGGAAGGCCCGCTCTATTACCAGGACTACTGGATACCGCCGGAAGTGCCGGAGATCGTCATCGATACGGCGCTCGAAAATCTCGCTGACATATAGAACGACAAGAACACGATCCCGGGAGAGACAAACAAGTGAAACCGACGAACCTGCTTATCATCATGTCCGATGAGCACACCCGCAGCGTGACGGGGTGCTACGGCCACAAGATCGTCAAGACGCCCAATCTCGACAAGCTCGCCGCCGGCGGGGCGCGTTACGATTCCGCGTACACGACGTGCCCGGTGTGCGTGCCGGCCCGCGCCTCGTTCGCGACCGGCAAGTACGTGCACCAGACCGAGCACTGGGATAACGCCATCGCCTTCGATGGCACGATCCCGAGCTGGCACTCCCTTCTAAGGGAACGCGGCCACCACACGGCGTCGATCGGCAAGCTGCACTTCCGCTCCGCGGAGGACGACAACGGTTTCTCCGACGAGCAAATCGGCATGCACATCATCGACGGCAAGGGCGACATGATGGGCTGGATCCGCGACGACACCATGCCGAAGCGCGGCGGGTCGTATAAGATGGCGGGGATGGCCGGGGCGGGGGAGTCCGTCTACACCACCTACGACCGCGAAATCGCGGCGCGCGCCCAGGTCTGGCTGCGCGAAGAGGCGCAGAAGCACACCGACAAGCCCTGGGTGCTGTTCGTGTCGTTCGTGTGTCCGCACTTCCCGCTGACCGCGCCGCCGGAGATGTTCTATCACTATTACGATCAGGACATCCCTTTGCCGAAACTCTACGAAGAGCGGCACCAGAAGCTGCATCCGTATCTGGAGGACTACCGCAGCGCCTTCGCCTACGACGAGCACTTCCATTCCCTCGACCAGGTGAAGGTCGCGCAGTCGGGGTATCTCGGTCTCTGCACGTTCCTCGATTTCAACATCGGCAACGTCCTGAAGGCGCTCGACGACGCCGGTCTCGCCGACACCACGCGGGTCATGTATACCTCCGATCACGGCGACAACAACGGCGCGCGCGGGCTCTGGGGCAAGTCGACGCTCTACGAGGAAGCCTCCGCCGTGCCGCTGATCCTGAGCGGGCCGGACATCCCGAAAGGGGCCGTCGTCAAGACGCCGGTCAGCTTCGTCGACATGTACCCGTTCATCATCGACTGCGTCGGCGCGCGCGACGGCGACACCGTTACCAGCCAGCATCCGGGCGTCAGCGTCACCGATTATCTCGACCATGAGGATGAGGCCAAGGTCGCGTTCTCCGAATATCACGGCATGGGCTCGAAGACGGCGGCGTTCCTGGTCAGGAAGGGCAAGTACAAGCTCGCCTATTACGTCGCCTACGAACCGCAGCTTTTCGATCTTGAGGCCGACCCCGAAGAACTCAACGACCTTGCCGCCGATCCGGCGATGAAACCCGTGCTCGACGATCTGGTCGCGGAACTGAACAAGATCGTCGATCCCGCCGCGACCGACGCGCACGCAAAGGAACAGCAGCAAAAACTGCTGGCGGAAAACGGCGGGGCCGAAGCCGTCATCGCGCGCGGCGATCTCGGGTTTTCGATGCCGCCCGGCGTCGATCCGCACTTCGACTGATGAATTGACTAGCGCGGGGGAGGGGACGCCATGCGGCTGAACGACGAAGAAAAGGCCATGCTTGCCGGTGAGATGGGCGAGCCGAGACGCTGGGCCATCGATCACATGATGAAAGTCGGGCGCATGTTCGACGCCGAGGATCTGGTGAAGGTATCGCAGGTCCACATGATGGCGGATCCGGAATCGGTCGGCGAGGCGGGCACCGTCTTCATGGAGGAGATGGCGTCGCACCCGGAAAAAGACCGCCGCGTCGCGGTTCCCATGATCACCGATCCGCGCGGCGTCGACCTGACGTACTACCACCCCCTCGGTCAGACGGAAGAAATGGCCAATATCGAGCGCCGCTTCGTCGCCGCGTGCAAGAAGCTCTCGATCCTGATGACCGATACCTGCATCAACTATCAGACCGTGATGCCGCCGGTGCTGGGCGATCACGTCGCCTACGGGGATACGGGCGTCGTGATCTATTGCAACAGCGCCTGCGGGGCGCGCTCCAACTTCGAAGGCGGACCGTCGGCGCTGGCGGCGGGCCTGACCGGGCGCACGCCGCGCTACGGCTTGCATCTGGACGAGAACCGCCGCGCCACGAAACGCTATGTGGTTCGCGAGCAGCCGAAGAGCCTCACCGACTGGGGGGTGCTGGGGGCCGTCGTCGGCCGCAAGGCGGGGTCGTACTGGGAGGTTCCGGCCATCGAGGGATTAGAGGTCGTGCCCACGTCCGATCAGATGAAGCACATGGGCGCGGCAATGGCGAGCTATGGCTCGACGCCGCTGTTTCATCTTGTCGGCATAACCCCCGAAGCGCCGGATTCGAAGACCATCGGCGCCGATAAATTTAAAGCCGAAGATGTCACCGCCGACGAGTTGAACGCGCTCCGCTCGTCATTCGGGGCCAAGGGCGACAAGGTCGACGTCGTCGTGTTCGCCGCGCCGCAGCTTTCCATCGTCGAGATGCAGCAGGTGGCCGATCTAATTGACGGTCAGAAACTGCACAAGGACACCTCGATGATCGTCTGCACCTCGCCGACGGTCTACGCCGACGCGACGCGCATGGGGCTCGTCGCCCGGATCGAGGCCGCCGGCGCGAAGGTGCTGCAGGGGACGTGCTTCTATCAGCAGTACGCCCGCGAGATCGGCGAGGCCAACGGCTGGAAGCGGCTGCTGTCCAACTCCACCAAGATCGTCAACATCCTCGGCGGCTACGGCTACGAGCCCGCGCTCGCCGATATGGAGGTGTGCATCGCCTCCGCCGTCGCGGGAGAAATCCAATGACCGTCGAACTGAAATGCCATGTCGGCATCGGCCCGGACGTCGAGGGCGAGGCGCTGGTCGCCGACGACAACTTCTCGGCGCGCTACGACCTCGACCGCATCAAGGGGATATTTTCCCGACCCCAGCACAAGCTGGCCGGCCAGTCCTACGACGGCAAGATCCTCGTCTTGAACACGTCCAAGGGCGGCGTTGCGTCGGCGTGGATGCTGCACGAAATGAAGTCGCGCGGTCTGTTTCCGAAAGCGATCCTGTTCAATACGGCGAACACCATTCTCGCCCAGGGTGCGGCCTTGGCGGATCTGACCATGTGCGACCGGTTCGAAGACGGGGACGTGACGACGCTGATCAGGACCGGCGAGCACGTGAAGGTCTACCCCGACAAGGGCCTCGTCGTCGTCGAGCGGTAGGTTATCCAGCGCGACCGTCGTCCCGAACTCGATTAAGGACCCCCTCACCTGACCTCTCCCCCTGAAGGGGGAGAGGGATCAAGCGGCGTATCGCGGCAGGGTCCCTCTCCACCGCGGAGGTGGGGGAGAGGACAGGTGAGGGGGCGGTTGAGAAATCTCGATGACCCCGTCTACCCCGGACTTGATCCGGGGCCCATACCTTTACCGGCACGCGCCGTCGTGATCGAAAATGGGTCCCGGATACCGCGCTGCGCTCGGTTCCGGGATAGACGTATACTAAGTATGAAAGCCAAACACCCCACCCGCCCTTTCTCACCACAACACAAGATGCTACGTTTTTCGGGCTCGTCACAGGCCCGGACATGATTGACGTATTTGACCCCCTGCTGCTCGCGCGTATCCAGTTCGCCTTCACGGTGTCGGCGCACATCGTCTTTCCCGCGTTCTCCATCGGACTGGCCAGCTATCTCGCCGTCCTCGAGGGCCTCTGGCTCATCACCAGGGACGACGCCTACATAAAAGTTTTCGACTACTGGAAGGTGATCTTCGCCGTCGCCTTCGGCATGGGCGTGGTGTCGGGCATCGTCATGAGCTACCAGTTCGGCACCAACTGGTCGGTGTTTTCCGACAAGACCGGCCCGGTGCTCGGGCCCCTGATGGGCTACGAGGTCTTGTCGGCGTTCTTCCTCGAAGCCGGTTTCCTGGGGATCATGCTGTTCGGCTTCGATAAAGTCGGCCCCAGACTACACTTCTTCGCGACCGCCGTCGTCGCCATCGGCACGCTGTTTTCCGCGTTCTGGATCCTGTCGGTGAATTCGTGGATGCACACGCCCGCGGGCTACGGCGTCAACGAGGCCGGGCAGTTCATCGCCGAAGACTGGCTCGCCGTGGTGTTCAACCCGTCGTTCCCGTACCGGCTGGTGCATATGGTGCTGGCCGCCTATCTGACGACCGCGTTCGTGGTCGGCGGCGTCGGCGCGTGGCATCTGATCCGCGACGCGCGGGACCGGGGTGCGCGCATCATGTTTTCGATGGCGATGTGGATGGCGCTGATCGTGGCGCCCCTGCAGGTCGTGGTCGGTGATTTTCACGGCCTCAACACCCTCGAACACCAGCCCGCCAAGATCGCCGCGATGGAAGGCCATTATGAGACGAAAAAAGGCGCGCCGCTGATTTTGTTCGGCGTGCCCGACGACGACGCGGAGGTGACGAAATACGCCGTCGAGGTGCCGAAACTCGGCTCTCTCATCCTGACCCACGACCCGGACGGCGAGGTGAAGGGCCTGAAGGCGTGGCCGAAGGAGGACCGCCCACCGGCCGAGATCGTTTTCTGGACGTTCCGCATCATGGTCGGCATCGGGATCGCGATGATGGCGCTTGGGCTGTGGAGCGGATGGCTGCGTTTGAGGGGGCGGTTGTACGATAGCCCGCTCACGCTATGGGCCGCCGTTGCGCTTGCCCCCAGCGGTTTCGTCGCCGTCGTCGCGGGGTGGGTTACGACCGAGGTCGGGCGCCAGCCGTGGACGGTCTATGGACTTCTGAGAACGGCGGAGAGCGTGTCGCCCATCGGCGCGGCGGCGGTCGGCGCGTCCCTCGCGGCGTTCGTCGTCGTCTACATCACCGTCTTCGGGGCGGGCGTTTTCTATATCATGCGGCTGATGTCGAAGCGGCCGGATGCGGGGATCGACACCGATCTCGGCCCGACCCGCGCCGCCGGCATCACGCCGATGCAGGCGATCAAGCGCGCCTTGCCGGGCGTGAACGGAGGGAACGACTGATGGAAATCGATCTTCCCTTCATCTGGGCCGGTCTGATCGCCTTCGCGATCCTCGCGTATGTCGTGCTCGACGGCTTCGATCTCGGCATCGGCATCCTGTTCCCGTTGCTTGAGACCGACGGCAACCGCGACCAGGCGATGAACACCGTCGCGCCTGTTTGGGACGGCAACGAAACCTGGCTGATCCTCGGCGGCGGCGGCCTGTTCGCGGTGTTCCCGCTGGCCTATGCGACCGTGCTGCCGGCGCTTTATGCGCCGTTGACGGCGATGCTGATCGGGCTGATTTTCCGCGGCGTGTCGTTCGAGTTCCGCTGGCGCACCCGGCGCGGACGCTTTTTATGGGACTGGGGGTTCTCGGGCGGATCGATGATGGCCGCGTTCGCGCAGGGCATCACACTCGGCGCGCTGGTGCAGGGGATCGAAATCGCGGATCGTCAGTACGCCGGCGGCTGGTGGGACTGGCTGACGCCGTTCAGCCTCTTGACCGGCGCGGCGCTGGTGATCGGCTATATGCTTTTAGGCGCGACGTGGCTGATCCTCAAGACCGACGGCGATCTGCGCGAACAGGCGCGGGATTTCGCATGGCGCACCGGGTTGGCGACGTTGTTCCTGATCGGGCTGGTCAGCATGATCACGCCGCTCCTGAACCCGAACTACGTCGAACGCTGGTTCGGGTCCGGCACCATCGCGTTTTCCGTCGTCGTGCCGACGCTGGTTGTGATGTGCGCGGTGGTGCTGTTCCGGGGATTGAAGATGGAAAACGACCTGAGCCCGTTCCTGGCGGCGCAGTCGCTGTTTATTTTGTGTTTCGCGGGGATCGGCATCAGCTTCTATCCCTACATCGTCCCCACCGACATCACGATCTGGGACGCCGCCGCGCCCGACAACAGCCTCGAGTTTCTTCTCGTCGGGGCGGCGATCCTGATCCCCGTCATCCTCGCCTATACCGCCTATGCCTACTGGGTGTTCCGGGGCAAGGTCGGCGAAGAGGGCTATCATTGAGCGCCGGGCTTTGACCGAGCGCGCCCGGCGGCTGTTGTGGTTTATCGCGCTCTGGTGCGCGGGCGTTTCGGCGCTCGCGATCATCGCGTTTATCATCCGGGCTTTCATGGGGATGTGATTGACTTGAGTCTTTTGCGGTATGCGTAGTTCGGGTCGGCTGGTTGGTGTAAGCTCAATTTTACAACTATTGCGGTGATTCCAGGCGGAACATAAGATAAACACAGTCATTGGGGAGACTGGCATATGAACGTTCCGGCGATGCGAAACGAGCAGCGAAAGCTACTAGCCGGCTTGTTCAACGGTGTTGCGATGGCTGTATTTATCGCCGGATTTATTACGCCGTTTTTTGCCGGAATGTTCGTGGAAGAGGACGGACAACTGCTTTCGCAAACGTTCACAGAATTTACCTTTGGTGAAATCGTCCTATATATTGTGTTAGTATTGAGTGTAACAGGCGCGTTTCACTTGGTCGCTCGGTCCATGCTGACGGCATGGGAGGAGGATTCGACGCTATGAGTGCCTTGCTATCTTTTCTGACGCACCCCGGCACGTTGACCGCTGGCTCACTTCTCGCCACTGCGCTCGCGGCTGGTGGGTTGTCTGCGTGGGCTGACAATCGGCGGACACAAGCGCGGCAGAAAGCACAAATGGACGAAGAACGTGAAGCGGTTTCTGCTGTTGCCGAAATGGCGCGACAGAGGGAAGAACCCAATGCCAATGTCAGCGAAAACGCCGTTGCCGGTGAGGACGAAGCGGGGACATATTCAGATACGGTTGCCGTGGGTGAAAGTGTCCGGGTCGTTCTTATCGACCAAGAAGAGGGGGGGAAAGGTACTGGGCCGAAGTTTCAGTATGTTCCGGCGGCAACATTCGCTGACCCCAATTCTTTGCTGGGGACATCGTTGAGAAAATGCCGCCACGTGTTTGGAAGAAAAGGGCAGGGTACAAGTGGTTTAGTCATTTTGAAACTGGCTGAGCATGTCTACGGGACGGTCAATGCCCTTGGATTTGGTCGCGTTTGGTATTTGGGTAAGACTGATGCACCAAGTTTGCTTAATGACCCATTGGCAACCCAACCCGGTCCCGTCCTTTTCTCTCTTGCGCGCCAGGAGGATGACGAAGACGCATCATCTGCGCCAGATAAACGCGACTAAGCGCCATTCGCCTATTGCTAACCTCGTTCCATGAACGCCGCCGAATACAACGACTTCTGCCATTCGCTGCCGCACACGACCCACGTCAATCAGTGGGGCGGGGCGGATGTGTGGAAGATCGGCGGCAAGGTCTTCGCCATCGGCTGGTTCGATGAAGACAGTCATCCCGCGATCACCTTCAAGACGTCCGAGATCGTTTACGAAATCCTCCGCGATGCGCCGGGCTGCCGGCCGGCGCCGTACCTAGCGTCGCGCGGCATGAAGTGGATCCAGAGCTACGACGAACCCGGCCTCGACGACGATCAGCTGCGCCACTATCTGCGCGACTCCTACCGGGTCGTGTCGTTGGGGCTGACCAAGAAGCTGCAGAGGGAACTGGGCCTGAACCAGGTGTGATGGCAGGGACGGCGCGACGCTTTAATCGAAAATGGGTCCCGGATACCTCACGGCGTTCGGCCCCGGGATAGACGCCCATTCATACAACAACTCCCCGTCTACCCCGGACTTGATCCGGGGCCCATGCCTGCACCGGCAAGAACTGTCGTGATCGGAAATGGGTCCCGGATACCGCGCTGCGCCCGGTTCCGGGATAGACGTATTGTTCACCGTGCGTCGGCCATATCGAACCTGTCAGGTTTCCTTTAAAATTCAGGTGTATAGAGTACGCACGCCCTGAAGCGCGCCGTCCGGCCGCGCGCCGGGAAATCATGGGACCGCGATGCAGGAACTTCTCCGCCGTCTGATGTCGAAGCCGCTGATCGCCTTTGAAATGGCGTTCGGCTCGCTTTTGATCAACATCATGGCGCTCGCCTCGCCGCTGTTCGTCATGCAGGTCCTAAACCGCTACGTCGGGCAGGGCGTGGACGCGACCCTTTTCACCCTGACGGCGGGCGTGCTTCTGGCGGTCGGATTCGAGTTCGTCTTAAGGCAGTCGCGGATGGCGTTGGCCAGGGGCGTTAGCGCCGGTCCGGACGCCGAACTCGCAGGCCGCGCCTTCGAGACGCTGACGCGTGCGCGCGCGGCCGAACTCGACAAGACCGCGCCCGAAGCCCGGCGCGAGATCGTCGGCGGCACCCAGGCCATCGAGACCGCCTACAACGCCACCAACCTGACGACGGTTCTGGATGCGCCGTTCGCGGTCCTGTTCCTGTTCGTGCTCTGGATCATCTCTCCCGTACTGGCGGGGGTCGCGGCGCTGTTCGTGATCGCCGTCTGGGGCGCCGGTGCGCTGGGGCAGAGGCACCTGCAGCGGGTCACCGCCGAACTTCAAGGCGTGACTCAGGCGGGCAGCGCACTGCTCGCCACCGCGACGCGCGAGGGCGACATGATTCGCAGCTTCAACGCCGGCGAACACCTGCGCCGCAACTGGGACGCCAACGTCGCCCGTGCGCAGGACCTGCGCCGCCGCCTGAACGCATCGCAGGGTCTGGTGCAGACCGTGACCGGCAGCGCCATGGCGCTGATGAGCGTCGCCGTTATCGGTATCGGCGCGGTCCTCGTCGTTAAAGGCGAACTCAACGTCGGCGCCATGATCGGCGCCAATATCCTGGCGTCCCGCGCGCTGCAGCCGGTGACGCGTTTGGCCGGACTGGGGGCGGCGCTGGCGCGCGCGAAACAGGCGCTCGCCGTATTCGAGAACCTGGCCGCGAGCGAACGCGAAGCGGACGGCGGTACGCGGATATCGGATCTGAAGGGCCGGATCGCGTTCCGCGACGCGGCGTTTAGCTACCCGGAAAGCCGTCATACACTGTTCGAACACCTGACCCACACTATCGAGGCGGGCGACGTGGTGACGGTCATCGGCAACAACGGCGCAGGCAAGTCGACGATGGCGAGATTATTGATGGGTCTCGTCGAACCGGTGCACGGCCAGATCCTGATCGACGGCGTCGAGTTGAAGCAGCTCGACCCGGCGTGGTGGCGCAGACAGGTGATCTTTCTGCCGCAGGACCCGGCGCTTTTGAATGCGACCATCCGCGACAACATCTGCGTCAATGCGCCGGACATATCGGATGACGCGCTCAAGGACGTGATCGAGCGTGCCGGGCTCACAAGGTTCCTCGACGAAAGCCCGGACGGCCTCGACACGCTTATTCAGGATAACGGCTGGCGGCTGGCCGAGGGGATTCGCCGCCGCATCGCCCTGGCCCGTGCGCTCGCCTCTGACGGCCGCGTCATCGTCATCGACGAGCCGACGGAAAGCCTCGATGACGAAGGCTGCCGCGCCGTCTATCGCGTGCTCGCCGCGATGGCCGAGCAGAAGCGCACCATCATCGTCATGTCGCACGACCCGGATATCGTCAAAGGGCCGCACACCCGGATCGATCTGAACAAGAAGCCGATCCCGGCGATCGTGGTCTTCGGCCAGAAGCAGTTGCCGAAGCCGCAGGCGAAGCTCGAAGGGCCGGACACGAAAAAGGCGGCGGAACGATGAACGCGGCGTCCGACACCCGCACCGATACCGGCGTCTCGCCGGCGACGCACTCGACATTCTGGGTCAGCGCCTTGGCGGTGGTGGCGTTCGCCGTCTGGGCGCATGTCTCGACGCTGGATATCGTCTCTCACGCGGCGGGCGAGGTGATCCCGTCCTCGCAGGTCAAGACGGTGCAGCATCTGGAAGGCGGCATCGTCCGCGAGATCAAGGTGGTCGAGGGGCAGAAGGTCGACGCCGGGCAGACCCTCGTCGTCCTGGAGCCGACGGTCAGCGGCGCCGAGGTCGCGGAGTTACGCGTCCGCCTGACCGCGCTAGAGACCGACATCGCGCAACTGGACGCGCTGGCCCGGGGCGCAGATGCGCCGTCGTTCACCGACAACCTGCTCAACGCGCACCCCGAGCTCGCCAAGCAGGCGCGGGCGCGCTTCGACACGCGCCTGACGAAGCACATGAACGACCTTGCCCGGCAGGCGCAGACCATCGAGCAGCGCCGCCAGCAGATCGCCGAGATCGAGGGCCGCATGGCCGGTAATAAAAAGAGCCTGGAATTGGTGAAAGAGCAGATCGGCATGAGCGCCGAGTTATTAAGGAAAGAGCTGATCAACAAGTTCCGTCACCTCGATCTGCTGAAGGAGGGCAGGGCGCTGGAAAACCAGGTCGATGCCGACCGCGCGCAACTGGCCCGCGCGAAAACCGCGCTCGCCGAAGCCGAGGCGGAACTCGATCAGATCAAGTCCGCCTTCGCCGACAACGTGCAGCAGAACCTCGAAGAGGCGCGCCTGCAGTACCGCGAGTTATCCGAACGCGTGACCAAGTTCGAGGACAGCCTTGAGCGCACCGTCGTCCGCTCGCCGGTCGCGGGCGTGGTCAAGACGCTCGACGTCGTCACCGTCGGCGGCGTCCTCAAACCCGGTCAGGCGGTCGCCGAGATCGTGCCCCTCGGCGACACGCTGATCGTCGAAGCCAGGCTCCGGACCCAGGATATCGGCTACATCGCCGTCGGCCAGACGGCGACGGTCAAGCTGGCGTCGTCGGACGCGGTCAGGTTCGGCGATCTCAAGGGCGAGGTGACGGAAGTCAGCCCCGACACCCTGATCAGCGAGGACGGCCAGCCGTTCTACCGCGTGCGGATCGAGCTAGAGCGCGATTACTTCGAAAAGGGGGGCGAGCGGTACGCGCTCTATCCCGGCATGCAGGTCCAGACCAGCATCCTGACCGGCGAGCGAACGGTGATGGCCTATATCCTCGACCCGTTGCTTTATCGGATGAACGACGCGTTTCAGGAACGCTGAACGTGGGCGTCGATTTCGCATCGGACGATCTCGGCCGCGTCTACAACGACCGGATCGTCAGCGACGACTGGAAACGGTGGTGCGAAGACACGCTCGACCCCAAGGGCAAGGATGTGGTCGATCTGGGCTGCGGCGGCGGCATCTACAGCCGCGGTTTCGCGGAACTCGGTGCGGCGTCGGTCACGGGGATCGACCCGTCCCCGCAATATATCAAAGAGGCCCTGGCGGCGGGCGGGCCCGGGATGCGCTTTCTGTCCGGCAGCGCCGCCGCGACCGGGCTGGATGACGCCTCGGCGGGCATCGTGTTTCACCGCGCCGTCATCCATCACATGGATGAGAAGAATCAGGCCGCGGGGGCGCATGAGATGTTCAGAATCCTGCGCCCGGGCGGCGTCGCGCTGGTGCAGGACCGCACCATCGAGGATGTAATTTCCGATCATCCCGATCACTGGGTGCGTGCCACGCTATTCAAAGAATATCCGCGCCTGATCGAGGTCGAGCGCGCACGCCGTCCGTCCGCAGGTGTCTATACCGCCATGTTGAAAGACGCGGGTTTCAAGGCGGTCGCGTTGATATCTTATTCGGAAACCAGGCGGATATACGGGTCGTTCGCGGAGCTCGAACAGGACCTGATGGCCAGGAAGGGCAAGAGTATCCTGTTCGAGTTAACCGACGACGAACTGGCGCGGTTTTGCCAGGTGCTCGCCGCCCAAGCCCCGTCGGCGCCGTTCCGTGAAGCCGATCAGTGGACGGTGTGGCTGGCCCACAAGCCCGCTTGATATGATGCCCTAGCTGACGGTGAAGTCGCTGTCGTCGAGATCGCTTCCGAGCACGCCCAGCAGTTCGATCTCCATATCCACGACCTGATCGCCGTCGGCGTCGATCTCCAGCACCTTGAGCGCATCGTTGAATCGCCCGGACGCCGCACCGCCGCCCGCAAAGTCTTGCGTCTCGTCGCCCATGAAGCTGAACGACGCGATCCCCCCGAACTCGATGGTGTCGGTGCCGTCGGCTTCGAAATCGGAAATCGTGTCGCGGTTGCCCGCCCCGATGCCGCTGTCGCCGGCGCTGAGGTCGAACACGAACCGGTCGCTGCCCTTGCCGCCGATCATGAAGTCGACGCCGATGCCACCGTCCATCACGTCGTCGCCGCCGTGACCTTCGAGCCGGTCGTTGCCCGACCCGCCGTGCAGCTCGTCCGACCCGCCATCACCCCAGAGGGTGTCGTTGCCGGCGTCCCCGAACAGGGTGTCGCCGCCTTCCTGGCCGAACAAAAGGTCGTTGCCGTCGCCGCCGTGCAGCTCGTCCTTGCCTTCCGCGCCGATCAGGATGTCGTTGCCCGCATCGCCGAAGATCAGGTCGTTGCCGGCTTCGCCGCGCAGTGTGTCGTTGTCGTCGCCGCCGTGGATTTCGTCGTTGTCGTCGCCGCCGTAGATGATGTCGTTGCCGGCGTCGCCGAACAGCGTGTCCTTGCCGAGGCCGCCCCACAGCCGGTCGTCGAGGCCGCCGCCGTGGATTTCGTCGTTGCCGTCATCGCCGTAGAGATGGTCGTTGCCGTCGCCGCCGTCGATAACGTCCGCGCCGTCGCCGCCGGAGATGGTATCCTCGCCGGCGCCGCCGAAGATCGTGTCGCCGCCGCCTTCGCCGTTGATGATGTCGTTGCCGTCGCCGCCGTCGAGGGTGTCGGCCTGGTTGCCGCCGAACAGCTGGTCGTTGCCGGTGCCGCCGAAGATCTGGTCCTGGCCGCCGCCGCCCTCGAGCACGTCATCGCCGTCGCCGCCCTGCAGCACGTCGTCGCCGCCGAGGCCCGAGAGCCAGTCGTTGCCCGCGCCGCCGATCAGGGTGTCGTTGTCGCCGCCGCCGGTCAGGGTATCGTTGCCGCCGCCGCCGTCGATCACGTCCGCGCCGCCCTTGCCGTCGATCACGTCGTTCCCGTTCCCGCCTTGCAGGTTGTCGTCGCCCGCATCGCCCGAGATCACGTCGTCGCCGTCGCCGCCGAGGATCACGTCGTTGCCGCCGCCGCCCGAGATCGTGTCGTTGCCGAGGCCGCCGAAGATGATGTCGTTGCCGGCGCCACCGTCGATGGTGTCGTCACCGTCGCCGCCGTCGATGTCGTCGGCGCCGCCGTCCCCGAAAATGATGTCGTTGCCGCCGTTGCCCTGGATCGTGTCGGCACCCTTGCCGCCCGTCAGGATGTCGTCGCCATCCACCGAAACGATGACCGTGGCCGCCGCCACCGCGCTCGTAGATGCGCTCGACTGCTGGCCGGTATCCGGATCGGTGTCGGTGGCGGTCGCCGTGACCGTAAGTGTGAAATCCGATGCGCCGACGGGCACCGAGATGGTCAGACCGGCGAGATCGGCCTGGTTCAGTTCGACCGTGCCCGGCCCGGTGACATTACCTGCCGAGAGCGTCGCACCGGCGGGGAGGCCGGCAACCGTGATCGTCAGCTCTTCCGAGCCGTCGAGGTCGCCCAATAATGCCGAGATCGAGAGCGCGCCGGTCAGCGTCGTCGCCGTGCTGGCGCCGTCGCCGATGATGACGTCGCCCTTGTTGCCGCCGCTGATGATGTCGTTGCCGCCGCCGCCGATGAGCGTGTCTTTCCCATCCGTGCCGTTGATCGTCTGATCGCCCGCGTCCGGATCGGCCAGCGTGAAGTCGGCGACGGAAAGCGTCGGCGTATCGACGACCGCGTCGACCGTCACGTCCAGCGTCTCGGGGTCGGAGACGGTTTCCGCGCCGCTGATCTGGCTGGTCGCCGTCGCGGTGACGGTGAGCGAAAAGTCGGCGCCGCTGCCGGGTGCGGGGGTGATGGTCAGGCCCGCGAGATCGGCTTCGGACAGCGTCCACGTGCCGTCGTTGTTGTCGGTGCCGGCGGACAGGACCGCGCCCGCGGGCACGCCGGCGACGGTGATGGAAACATCGTAGCTGCCGGTGGCGTTGCCGATGCTGGCCGAGATGTCGAGCGCGATGGCCGTATCCTCGTCGCCCTCTGCCGCCGCGACGGTGACTGAAATATCGGGCGCAAAGAAGCCGTCGACGACCTCGCCGGTCTCGGAATCGATGACCTTGATATCCACGTCCTCAAGGTTGCTGACCGTGATGCCGAGCGCCGCGAACGTCTGGCTCGGCCCTGTATTCGAAGACGCGTCCGCGTTCGCCTGAACGAAGTTCATCAGGTCGATCAGGTCCTGCACCACCGAAGCGTCCTGCAACTCGTCGGTTTCGACGGTGATCTTGAGCTTGTCGGTGCCCTTGCCGCCGTCGATTAGGTCACCCTGGAGATCGGCGAACTTCGCGCGCACCACATCGTCGCCGTTGCCGCCGTCGATGTCATCCGCGCCCTTGCCGCCGACGATCACGTCGTCGCCTGCGCCGCCGAATATTTGGTCGTCGCCGCCGCCGCCCTTGAGGATGTCGTCGCCGGCGTTGCCGCGCAGCACGTCGTCACCGCCGCCGCCCTTGAGTTCGTCGTTACCTTGGCCGCCCTTCAGCACATCTCTGCCGCCGCCGCCGATTAAAAGATCGTCGCCGTCGCCGCCGTCGAGGATGTCGCGGCCCTTGCCGCCGTCGAGAGTGTCGTTGCCGGTGCCGCCGTAAAGCGCGTCACGGCCTGCGCCGCCGAACAGCTGATCGTCGCCGTCCTCGCCGTACAGCACGTCGTTGTCGTCGGCGTCGACCAGCACGGTCTCTGTCACCGGCGCGAACGAAAGATCGATGACGACGTCGTCGAAGTCGTTGTCGCTCCAGCGCGACGGCAGGTCCTCGAAGCTGAGACGCAGCGCGCCCGCGTCGGACGCCGACGATTTCACGTGCACCGTATCGTCGCCGTTGAGCTGAAGGTTGGAAGTGGTGACGGACGAGTGATAGACCTCGCCTTTCAGTTCCTTGGCGCGGCCCCATCTGTCGACGAACACCAGTTCCGGTTCGTTGCTGTTGACGGTGGCGGGGCTGCCGTCGTGATTGCGGAATTCGTAGTGGCCGTTGTCGTAGCGGTCGAAATTGTTGCGCCGGGCGCCGTCGGCGATGAGGAACACCCCGAAATTGTCGCCGCCGGAAAGGTCGAGCTCGACCGCGGTGCCGGTTTCGGTGCCGTACCAGCGTCCGTCGGACGCATCCTGAAAGACGATCTGCACGTCCCCAATCGTGCCGTCGGCAGCGATCTTGTAATACCCCACCGTGTTGCGGTAGCCGGCTTCCTCGCCGACGAAGGTCATGGTGACCTTGTGGTCGTTCTGAAGGCGGAAGTGCGCCGGGTCGATGCCGAGCGTCGGCGTGGACGAGAGGCCCGACAGGTCGTGCTCGACGGTCTGTTCGACCTCGATCTGCACCTTCGTATCGGCGCCGCCCCGAAGGATGTCGTTGCCGGCCCCGCCGGAAAGGGTGTCGTTGCCGGTGTTGCCGAAGATCTCGTCGTCGAGATCTCCGCCCTGCACCACGTCGTCGCCGCCGAGCGCGTCGTAGGGCTCGCCCGAACCGTAATCCGGATCATCGTCGGCGAGGACGACGGTATCGTTCGCGTCGGTGAACAGTTCCGGCGGCTCCAGGCCAACCACGGAAATGTCGTCGAGCAGGCCGCCCCGGCCGTCATCGCGGCCGACGGCGCGGAATTCGAGGCGGGTCATATCGCCCGCGCCTTCGAGTTCGTACGTGAAGGTCTGCCAGTCGGTGCCCCAGCCGCCGTCCGACGTGATGGTGTCGATGACCTGACCGTTCCAGATCACCTCGATCCCATTCGACGAGCCGCGGCTGAACGGCGGCGCGGCATAACTGAACGAGAGCTCGAAGGTGCCGGTGCCGCCGGTGGGAATGTTCTGATAGATCGAGCTGTTGGTGTCGCGCGCGCCCGAGCCGTCGAGCTCGATATAGCGGTGGCCGTCGGCGGCGCGGGTCCACCAGTCGGACGTTTCGATGTCCGGACCCGGCCCTGAAGACGTATGCCAGCCGGTCAGTTCGGCGTTGCTGTTGCTGCGGTGGTTGTGATGACGGCCGTGGCCGCGTGAATATGCCACGTCTTCGAAGCTGCCGTTCTCGACCAGGTTAACGCCGTAGACCGTGTCCGTCATGAAAGTGATAGCCTCTACCGTATGGATGCGTCCGCGCAGAGCCGCGCTGAACGTATAAATTGAACGTTTAAACGCTATGGAGACTAAGGTTGAAAGCTGACCGGTCCCTTACAGGAACCCGTTGCGTTTGTGACAAGCGCGTTGAAATGACAGGCAAATCGACTGGCCCCGGCGGCGGCTGGCGTCAGGATGCGGCCGGCAGGCGGATCCGGAATGTCGTCCCCCTGCCTTCCTCGCTTTCGAATTCGATCTCGCCCGACATGCGCTCGACGATGCGTTGCGTCACCGTCAGGCCGATGCCGCTGCCTTCGATGTTTCCGGCTTCACGGCCGAGCCGGTTGAACGGCTCGAAGATCTCGCCAGCCCGTTCGTCCGGAATGCCAGGCCCCGTATCGGTGACTGTAATGACGACATGATCGCCGTCGCGCGCACACCCGACGTCGACCGAACCGCCCGGGCTATTGTATTTGACGGCGTTGGAAAGCACGTGAAACAGCGCCTTTCTGAGCTTGAACATATCGGCGCGCACGGCCCCGGCGTTGCCGGACACGCCGGCGACATCGATCGCGATGCGTCGGGCCTCGGCGAGCGGCGCCACCATCGCGATGGCCTGGGCGATGACGGCGGCGGTGTCGATGTCTTCGAGATGAAGGTCGTCCGCGGCGCTCTCGAGGCGCGCGAACTCCATGATCTCGTCGAGCAGCGCCATCAGGTTGCGGGAACTGTCCTCGATCTTGTCGAGGCGGTCCTTGAACCGCGGGTTGGCGCCGAGATCCGGCGACATCTGCAGGACCTGGGTGAAGCCGAGGATGGCGTTCATGGGTGTCCGAAATTCGTGACTCATTGACGACAGGAACTTGGACTTCACGCGGTTCGCTTCGACGGCGGCCTCGCGGGCGCGTTCGAGGTCTTCGGTGCGTTCCTGAACGCGCTGTTCGAGCAGTCCCCTGGAGGCGCGCAGTTCGCGCTCATAGCCTTCGAGACGTTCCTGCATCTCGTTGTAGGCGGCGATCAGGCGGCCGATCTCGTCGTCGGATTGCCAGTCGACCTTTTCCAGCGCGTCGCCGCGGCTTTCGTTGATCGCCGACACCAGTTTGCCGAGCGGTTTGGTGACGGTTTTGCGGTGCGCGAAGATCGACGCGGATACCGCGGCGATCAACAACACGAACCCGAGCAGCGTGTGCTCGACGAGCCGCGTCCGGATGTCGTCGCGGAGATGGCGGTCGGTCATGACCAGTTTCAGGCTGCCGACGCGGCGAACCTCGCTTCCTTCGGTGAAGTTGACCGAGATCGTCCGGGCGAGATCGGGATCGCTGCTGTCGAGGGCGCCGAAACTGTCGAGCACGCCGCCCTCTGCATCGTGGACGGCGATGCCGATGAGATTGGGCTCGCTGATGATGCTGGCCAGCATCAGGCTCAGATGCTCGGTATCCTTTTCAGCGATGGATTCGGCGAGGATGATCGACTGACTGGCGGCGAGCGTGTTCAGACGATCGATGATCTCGACACGCGACGTTTCGTAATTGTGCCAGGTTTCGATGACGATGCAGGTCAGGAACACCGCGACGAAGATCGGCGTGACGGTGAAGATGAACCTGGCGCTCAGCGAGCGCGCCCAGAAGCGGCCCCGCGTTCTGGGCTCGCGGGAGAGGTCCCCCGCGGGCGATGATCCTTCACCGCTCAAGGAGGTTCGCCGGTGTCGACGCGATGCTCGGCCACAACCGGTCGGCGATCTCGATATTCTTGAGCCGGTCCTTGTCCCAGACTTTCTGGGTGCCGAGATCGAGTTGCAGGTAGAGCTTTCCGCCCGAAATCCGCCACGCGTTCGGATCGGTGTCGAACTTACGGCCGACCCGGACGCCGTAGGAGCACCAGCCGCCGTAGGCCGGGACATACTTTTCCGGCGCGCGAATGAACTTGCGCAGATTGTCGCGGGTGGAAAAGAGATAGAGCGCACCGGCGTGTCCGGCGCTCAGGGATTCCCGGCCCCGCGCCGGCTTGCCCGGATCGAAATAGGTGACGGGATCGTATCCGTGCATCGCGATGCGGCCCGGCCCGACGTTCACTTCGTCGGCGGCCAGGGCGGCACACGCATGCAACATGAGCGCGGCGGCGCATGCGGCCGCGCTGGCGGTGAAGGCGTTCGACATTCAGACCCCTCAAAGTGTCGAATCCTGATTTGCAATACTTTTAGTAAAATTCGGATGAATTGACCAGCGGCTGCCCGCGACAAAATCGGGCCGCGCGTAAAAACGCGCAAAATAAAAACGCCGTGAAGACCCGGAAAGCTGTTCGGCGCCAGTTCCCATCCCCATCTAACGTCTGTAACCTGAGTATTCGAAGGTGAGAGAAACCCAGCCCGCAGAGGATCGTCCCCGCCCATGCCACTGATTGCCGAAGCCGTTATTTTCCTGGGCGCCGCCGTGGTCGCGGTGCCGCTGTCGAAACGGCTCGGGCTGGGTTCGGTGCTGGGATATCTGTTGGCCGGCGCCGCCATCGGCCCGTGGGGACTGAGCCTGATCTACGACGTCGAGAGTATCCTGCATTTCGGCGAGTTCGGCGTCGTCCTGTTGCTGTTCCTGATCGGTCTCGAACTGCAACCGGAACGTTTGTGGACCATGCGCCGCCCTGTGTTCGGCCTCGGCGGTGCGCAGGTGGCCGTCAGCGCGGCGATTCTTGCGGCCGTCTGTTACGGATTGGGGGTGCCGTGGCCGGGCGCGGTCGCCATCGGCGTCGCGCTGTCGCTCTCGTCGACGGCGTTCGCGTTGCAGATCATGGCCGAAAAGGGCCATCTGACGACCCGTTACGGACGCGCCGCGTTCTCGGTCCTGTTGTTCCAGGACATCGCCGCGATTCCGATCATCGCGCTGGTGCCGCTCTTGGGCGGCGGCAAGGAGATGACCGGCGCCGACATTTGGGTGGACGGCCTCACCATCGCGGGGGTTATCGCCGCGGTCATCGTCGTCGGGCGATATCTGCTCAGGTTCGTGTTGGGAAACATCGCCGAGACGGGGCTGCGCGAGATTTTTACAGCCTGCGGGCTTCTCACCGTCGTCGGCACCGCGCTTTTGATGCAGTCGGTCGGCCTGTCGATGGCGCTGGGTGCGTTCCTGGCCGGCGTGCTGCTGGCCGACAGCGAATACCGTCACGCGCTCGAAGCGGACATCGAACCGTTCAAGGGGCTGCTTTTGGGCCTGTTCTTCATCGCCGTCGGCATGTCGGTGAACTTCGGGCTGCTGATCACCGAATTCCTGATCGTCATCGGCTGCGTCGTCGGGCTGGTTGCGGTCAAGGCGGCGGTGCTGTGGGGGCTGGGCTACGTCAATGGCCTGAACGGTCTCGCGCGCCGCAACCTCGCCATCGCGATTTCCCAGGGCGGCGAGTTCGCCTTCGTCATTCTCGGGATCGCCGTCGGCGCCGACGTGCTGGAGCGCCAGAACGCCGAGATGGCGATCCTCGTCGTGACGCTGTCGATGGCGGTGACGCCGCTTCTCTACCTGATCTCGGACCGCTTCAACGCCCAGCCGCAACCCGACATCCCCGACGACGCCATGCCGGGCGAGGTCGAGCATCCGGTGATCATCGCCGGCTTCGGACGCTTCGGGCAGATCATCGGCCGCATCCTGCGCGCCAAGCGGATCGGCTTCACCGCGCTGGAGCTCGACCCCAACCAGATCAACTTCGTCGCCAAGTACGGCAATAAGATCTATTACGGCGATTCGACCCGCTACGACGTTCTGCTCGCCGCCGGGGCGTCGGACGCCAAGGTGCTCTTGCTCGCCGTCGACGACCCGGATCAGTCGGTCCGGACCGCCGAACTGGTGCGCGAACGCTTCCCCAACCTGACCGTGATCGCGCGCGCCAAGGACCGCCAGCATGCTTATCGATTGATGGAGCAGGGCGTTACCCACGTGATCCGCGAAACCTTCCATTCCGGGATCGAGGCCGGGCGCATCACGCTCGAGAACATCGGCTTTTCAGGCAAGGACGCGAGGCACATCGCCGAGCTGTTCCGCGATCACGACGAGCGGCGTCTCAAGCACCAGTTCGGCCATCACAAGGACGAGCACGCGTTTCAGGAGGAGGCCAGGGCGTGGGCCGAGGAACTGGAAGAGATCTTCGCCCAGGACGCGCTCGACGATCAGCCCGACGAGGGCGAGAAGAAGGGGTAGGGGACGCCCTCCTCACCTGTCCTCTCCTCCACAAGTGGAGGAGAGGGACCCCGTCGCTATATCCCTCTCCCCCTTGAGGGGGAGAGGTTAGGTGAGGGGGTAAGGAATGCTGACGCCTACTCGATCCGGTGCACGAGGCGGGCGCGCACGGTGCCGTCCAGCGCCCGGATGTCGGCGAGGATGTCGTCCGGCTGGCTCTCGGCGCCGTCGGCGTCGAGCACCACGTAACCGATGTCGCCCTCGGTCTGATAGTACTGGCCGGCGATGTTGACGCCGTGGCGCGCAAACACCTCGTTGAGGCGCGTCAGCTCGCCCGGCAGGTTCTTCTGGACCTGCAGAAACCGCGTGCCGGCCGGGCGCGGGGGGAGAAGCACCTGCGGGAAATTGACCGCGCCGACCGTATTGCCGATGTCGGAATAATCGCAGAGTTTGCGCGCCACTTCCTCGCCGATGCGCTCCTGCGCCTCTTCGGTCGAGCCGCCGACGTGCGGGGTCAGGATCACGTTGTCGAGCCCCTGCAGCGGCGATGTGAAGGTTTCCTTGTTGGAACCGGGCTCGGTCGGAAAGACGTCGATCGCCGCGCCCGCCAGATGTCCGGACGTGAGGGCGGCCGCCAGCGCGTCGATGTCGACCACCTTGCCGCGCGCGTTGTTGATGAGATACGCGCCCTTTTTCATCAGATTGATCTCGTCCGGGCCGATCATGCCGCGGGTCTCTGCCGTGTCGGGCACGTGCAGCGACACCACGTCGGCCTCTTTCAGAAGATCGGCCAACGACGCCGTCGGCTCGACATTCCCGTGGCGCAGTTTGTCGGTGTGATCGTAGAAGATAACCCGCATGCCCATGGCTTCGGCGAGCATCGAAAGCTGGGTGCCGATGTTGCCGTAGCCGACGATACCCAGCGTCTTGCCCCTGACTTCGCGGGACCCCACGGCGGATTTCTGCCAGCCGCCGGCGTGCGCCGCGACCGAGCGCGGGAAGGTGCGCCGGAACAGCATGACGATCTCGGCGATGGTTAGCTCGGCGACCGAGCGGGTGTTCGAAAACGGCGCGTTGAACACCGGTACGCCCCGGCGCTGCGCGGCGGCGAGGTCGATCTGGTTGGTGCCGACCGAGAAACAGCCGACCGCGACCAGGCGATCCGTGGCGTCGAGCACGTCGCGCGTGATCTGAGTCCTGGACCGGATGCCGAGAATGCGGGTTTCCTGCAGCGCGTCATGGAGTTCCGCGCCGTCGAGTGCGGTCGACAGCCGCTCGATGTTCTCGTAGCCCGCCTTTCTGAACGTGTCGACGGCGGTGTCGCTGATTCCCTCCAACAACAGGACCTTGATCTTGTCCTTGGAGAGGGACGGGTTCTGGATCGATGTCATTTGGATCGCCTCGGCCGGTAACCGGAAGAGCCGGTTTCATAGCCTCTTCGCAGGTGCAATACAACCGGGGAGTGGGGCAAACAAGAAGGCGTCACCCCGGCGCAGGCCGGGGTCCAGATTTGCCGGTGCGCTGGATTCCGGCCTCCGCCGGAATGACGGCCAAATACCGCAAAGGCTACAGCGACTTCAACCAGAACTTCAGCGGCTTTTCCGTCTCTTCGTCCCGGTCGATGTCTTTCCACGAGAAATGGCAGACGAGACCGTCGTTGGGCGCGTAGCCGAAATGCCGCCAGACGTTATCGAGCGGTTCGGCGTCTTCGGGTTTGAGCGGATGATCGTCCGGACGCTGGACGCCGCAGAAAGCGACCGTCGTGAAGCCGCCGAGCCCGCGCGCGTGATCCTCGCGTCGGTCCATGAATTTCCGATAAAGCCCCCGGCCGCGGTAATCCGCGAGCAGCACCGATTCCGCGCAATAGAAGATGTCGTCGAGCGGGATCGACGACGCCACGAACGGCCGGGTGATCTCGTCGTGCTCATCTTTCAGCGGCATCCCCGTCGACGCCCCGATCATGTCGTCGCCGTCGAACGCCGCGATGCAGACCGCGCCCGGCGATGCCGCGAAGCCCGCCAGATACGCGCGCTCGTAGTCGATATCGCCATCGTAAAGATAAGGCCAGTCCCGGAACACCCGGATGCGGAGGCGGGCCAGGCTGTCGAGATGATCGGTCAGCCCCGTGGCCGGGGTCAGCGCCTTGACGGTGAGCGCCATCGCTTCAGCTTGCCTTGCGCTGCGGCGGTACGAAACGCCGCGTCACCTGTTCGCGGATTTGCTGCGCCAGTTCCTGCACGACCTCGTTGGTTTGGCTGGTGCGGGTGTAAAGATTGACGTGGAACGGCGTCAGCACCGGCAGGCCGGAGTCGGGCCCGAGAATTTCCAAATGCGGCGGCACCGAGCTCTGCAGCAGGGCAGTCACGGCAAGATCGGCCTCGATCTTGGCCAGCATCACCTCGTGGCCGGACGGGCCGACGATGCGCCAGTCACGTCCCTGTTTCTCGAGGCCGTGAAGCATCGCCGCGCGGAATGTGCAGCTTGGATTGGCGTTGCCGACGGGCAGCGGGTCTTCCTGCCAGATGCGTCCGCCGGGGCAGCCGAGCCAGACGAGGTCTTCGGTCAAAAGCCGTTCCGCACCCTGCGGGGTGTCGGATTCCGTGGTCAGCGTCAGGTCGATGTCGCCCTTCGCCAGCGCTTTTTTCAGTTCGACCGAGGAATCGCAATTCAACTCGATCTGAACCTTGGGCCAGGCGTTCTTGAAGGCGCGCAGGATCGGCGGCAGGAAGGGGCGAATGATATCGCCGGGGACGCCGAGACGTACCTTGCCCTCGAAACCCGGCGCGCTCATCAGGCCCCAGATCTCGTCGTTGAGCGCGATCAGGCGGCGCGCATGCAGCAATAATCTCTCACCTTCAGGCGTTAAGGTCAGCTGCCGGTGCTCGCGGTCGAACAACTCTTTCTGCAACAGGTCTTCGAGCCGCTTGATCTGCTGGCTGACCGCGCCCTGGGTCAGATTCAAGAGCCGCCCGGCCGCCGTCATGCCGCCGGTTTCGGCGGTCGCCACGAAGGCCCGGGCCAGCGCCACGTCGATGTTTCGAAGTGGCATGGATGTATCATTAGTATTCATAATAGAAGATATAATACTAATTCCATTCCCTAATGCAAGAAAATAGGCGATGGTCCGCGCCAACAGCCCGGAAGAAAAGCGCGTATCGGGTGGGTTCAAGCCTCCAGGTCGCGCATCCTCGGGCACCTGAAACGGAGAAAGACCATGTCACAGTCTATTGCAGTCCTCGATCAATCGGTGCGCCTCGCCGGCAAGGGCCTGAGCCTGCCGGTCCGCGTCGCGCGTTATGTCCTGCTGGCCCTTAGGGTCCGTGCCGAGCGGCGCCAACTCGCCACGCTCAGCGACGCCCAACTCGCCGATATGGGTATCGCCCGGGCCGACGCGGAACGGGAAGCGCAGCGCCCGCTCCTCGACATTCCGGCGCACCGCAAAAGCATGCTCAATCTGTGAGCGGGGCATATCGCATCATGGCGACGGCGCCGGACGGTCAGCTCCCGGCCAGAAGCCGCCGCGCCATGATCTTCATCTGAGTGACGTATTTTCTCTGCGTCCAGCCGCATCCGAACCGCAGCCGTTCCCAGTTTTCGAACGACAGCAGCATCCAGAGCACATCGGTCGCCTCCGTCGCTGCATAGTCCGCCGACAAAACCCCGTCCTTCTTCAGCGCCTTGACGGCGGCGTCGCAGCCGTGACGCACGGCGCGCATCCGGTCGTCCCATGCCGTTCCGGCGTCCGGGTCGCTGGCGCGCATCGCTAACAGCGCCCTGGCGACGCCGGCGATCTCGGGGATGTAGTTGCCCCACGCCTCGATGAACGCGTCCAGTCGTTCGATCCCCGACGTTGCATTGCGGCTCTTCTCGAGCCTGCCGTCCACATCCTTGATCCGGTCGATGTGCTGCGTCACCGCGACGAGGAGGTCGGTGCGCGCGGGAAAATGAAGATAGAGCGCCTGACGGCTGACGCCCGCCAGCTTGGCGATGTCGCCCATGCGCGTGCTTTTCGCATCGCCCGATTCCAATGCCCGCCACGCGGCGTCGAGGATTTTTTGCCGGGTTTCCGGATTGCCACTTGACACGGTGTAAACCTCCCGCTATTTCATGCGCCATCAACTTTACACAGTGTAAAGTGCGAAGCAACAAATTAGATGAAAAGAAAGGAAAGACCATGCAGACCAAACCCATCCTCGTCATTGGCGCGACCGGTAAAACCGGCGCGCGGATCGTCCGCAAGCTGACCGATAAAGGCCTCGACGTCCGGGCGGGCGCGCGCAACGCCCCGATCCCGTTCGACTGGGACGATACCGCCACATGGGCCCCCGCGCTCGAGGGGGTCGGTGCAGCCTACATCTCCTATTTTCCGGATCTCGCCTTTCCGGGGGCGTCGGACAAGATCGAGGCGTTGACCGAAATGGCGAAAACCGCCGGGGTCGAGCGCCTCGTGCTGCTGTCGGGCCGTGGCGAGCCGCACGCCCAGCTTTGCGAGGGCATCGTCGCCGGTTCGGGCATCGACTACACCCTCGTGCGCGCGTCGTGGTTCGCGCAGAACTTCTCCGAAGGCTACCTGCTGGAACCGGCCTTAGCCGGCGAGATCTCGTTGCCGGCGGGCGACGTGCGAGAGCCGATCATCGACGTCGACGACATCGCCGACGTGGCGGTCGCGGCGCTGACGGAGGACGGCCACGCGGGCGAACTCTACGAGGTGACGGGGCCCCAGCTTCTCTCGTTCGCCGACGCGGCGGCGGAACTTTCCCGCCACATGGGGCGCGAGGTTGCCTACCGGCCGCTCACCCTTGACGAATTCCATGCCGGCATGAGCGAGATCGCCGGCGCGTTCGTGGCGGACGTGCTGAGCGAAATCTGCCGCATCACCCTCGATGGCCGGAACGAATACGTCACCGACGGCGTCGAGCGCGCCCTCGGCCGGCCGGCGACCGACTTCGCCACGTTCTGCCGCAAAGCGGCGGCGTCCGGTTTCTGGAAGCAGGCGGCATGAGGACAATACCCGTCGGCGACCGCAATAACTCCGGCGCGGTTCGTGCTAGTCTGTGACGAAACACGAACCGTGCAGCATCGGGGGGAGATATGATCGATCATGTATCGGTCGCGGTCGCCGACCTGGCCGCCAGCGCCGAGTTCTACGAGGAAGTCCTGGAGCCCTTGGGGCTGAAACGCATGGTCGACCGTCCGGCAACGGTCGGCTTCGGCAAGCGTTATCCGGAATTCTGGCTCAACAGCCGGCCGGACATGATGCCCGTCACCGAGGAAACCGGGAACCACGTTTGCCTGCGCGCGCCCGACCAGGCGGCAGTGACGGCGTTTTACGAGCGCGCCATCGATCACGGCGGCAGGGGCGACGGCGCGCCGGGCGAGCGTCAGGCGTCGGTGACGAAGTATTTCGGCGCCTTCATTCGCGACCCGGACGGCAACAAGATCGAAGCGGTGACGTTCCCCCGCGACTGACGCTTTAAATCGATCCGATGTCGGTGTGGATTCTACGCAGTGTTTCTCAGCAGGAAAAAGAGTACAATTTCCATTATGATCGCGAGTATTGAAAATTCGTCTGATGACCTCCGGCCGGCACCGATTCGCTTCAAGGCGCTGGTGGTGCCTGCGACGCGCGAGAATCTCCGTGGTGACCTCAAGTACGTTTTCGAATACTGGACCGAATTGCGCGGGTCGCGCTTCGCACCCTCATTCGAGGAGTTCGATTGGGCGCGGGTGCCGCGTCGGCTGAGCCCGCAGATCGCAGTTGTCGAGGTGCGCCGCAACCCATTCGATTTCGTTTACACGCAATGGGGCATCGGCCGGGTCGTCATGCAGGGCGGCGATTACACGGGAAGATCGGTACGCGACTTCATTCCCCAAGGGATCGCCGAAAAAGCGATCCATGAATACAGTGAAGTGGTCAAGCTAAAGTGTGCGATCTGCGTGCAGACCGAACAGCTCGAGACGGACACCTCGGCGCCGTTCGATTACCAGTTTCTACGGCTGCCGTTCAGCAGCAATGGGGACGAGGTAAACCAGATTCTGAGTATCGGTCTTTACGATGAAATGGTTATGAGCCGGGCTTTGAATTTTTACGGCACCCAATCGAAGTAGAATGGCGATCTCGACCGGCTGCTCCGCCGACTGATTCCTGACGCCGCCGGACCATCACGGTAGGCGTGCGCTCAGCCCCGATCGGCTGTCCGCTGCTGGTCAGCCCGGGCGGCCTGCGAGCCGCTTGTTATTCCGGGCGGCCTGCGAGCCGCTTGTTATTCCGGGCGGCCTGCGAGCCGCTTGTTATTCCGGGCGGCCTGCGAGCCGCCACGCCACCCGCTTTCTGATGTAGTCGAGGCCGAAGATCAGCGGCACGCCCAGCCACGCGACCAGGTAAACTTCCGTCGCGACCGGGCCGGTGCCGAGGATTTTGCCGACCCACGGCGCGTACAGAATGGCCCACGAAAACACGATCTCGAACGTGACCCCGAACACGATCAGCCGGTTTCTGAAGGCGTCCATGTCGAGGCCGGAGCCGTAACGCGACCTTCTCCCGAAAAGGTTGCCGATCTGCATGAGAAGGATCGACGACAAGGCGATGCCGGTCGCCGAATGATAGAGCGGATCGTGCGCTTCCAGCGGCGCGCCCCAGGTCCAGCCGCCGTCGAACAAGACCCAGAAGAACAGCCCCAGCGAGAATGCGGCCTCGATTAATCCTAAGAACATATAGCTGTGCGCGATCACCGGGAATGTCAGCAGTCCCTGGCTGCGGGCGCGCGGCTTTTCCTTCATCACCTGCTTGTCGGGTTTCTCCTGCCCCAGCGCCATCGAGGGGACGATGTCAGTCCCGAGGTCGATCGAGAGGATCTGGATCACCGTCAGCGCGAGCGGGACGGGGAACAGCATATAAAGGAGATAAGGCATGATCTCCGGCCCGTTCGAGACCAGCACGTAGTTGGTGAACTTGCGGATGTTGGCGAAGATCGTGCGGCCTTCCTCGATCCCGGCGACAATGGAGGCGAAGTTGTCGTCGAGCAGGATCACCTGCGCCGCTTCGCGGGCGACGTCGGTGCCGTCCTTGCCCATCGCCACGCCGACGTCGGCGGATTTCAGCGCCGGTGCGTCGTTGACGCCGTCGCCGGTCATGGCGATCACCAGGTCGCGCCGGTGCAGCGAACTGACGATCTTCATTTTCTGCTCCGGCGTGGTGCGGGCGAACACCGCGGCGCCCTCGTCGAAGCGCACCGCCACGTCCTCCTCGCGCATGGTATCCAGCTCGGCGCCGGTGACGATAGTTCTATCCGAAGGCGTGTCGCTCGGGATCATGCCGGCGCGCCGGGCGATAGCCTCGGCGGTTTTCGGATGGTCGCCGGTGATCATCACGGTGCGGATGCCGGCGCTCTGGCACATTTTGACGGCGTCCGGCACTTCCGGTCTTAACGGGTCTTCGAGACAGATGAAGCCGAGCAACGTCAGCCCGTCTTCGATATCGGCGAGCTGGGCCTTGGCATCGGGCGCGGCGTCCATGCTCTTCGCCGCGACGGCGATGACGCGGAAGCCCTGCTGGGCGAGTTCGGTCACCGTGTCGTCGCAGGCGGCGAGCGAAGACGGATCGCTGACTTGGGCGCCTTCCGGCTTCCCGGTCGCAATCGCGGTGACGTAGGGCCGGAGCGCTTCCCACGCCCCTTTGACGACGAGACGGGTCTGGTTTTGTTTGGCGAGAATGCTGCCCGCCTGGCGCGCCGCCGCGTCGAAGGCGAAGTGGCGGGTCTGGGTCGTGAGGATCGCCGACGGATCGCCGCCCGCCGCTTCGATGCGCGCCGCGATCGCGACGTCGAGCGGGTCGCCGCTGAAGCCCTTGTCGCCGGTCTCAAGATCGCTCGCCCCGATGGCGGCGTCGAGGATGCCGGTCTGCATTTTATCGTCGGTCTGGTCCGCCGACATCGGCGCCGTCACGCGCACCACTTCCAGCCTGTTGAGGGTCAGGGTGCCCGTCTTGTCGGTGCAGATGACATGCACCGAGCCCAGCGTCTCGACCGCGTTGAGGCTTTTGACCAGCACGTTGCGCTTCGCCATCCGGAGGCTGCCCATGGCGAGCGAGAGGGTGAATGTCGGCAGCAAGCCTTCCGGGACGTTGGCGACGATGATCCCCATCATGAACACCAGGTTCACCCACAGCGATTTGTCGGTGACGACCCCGTACGCAAAGAACGTCAGGCCCATGGCGACGGCGATGACGGTGAGCACGCGGACCATCTGCCCGGTCGCGCGCTCGAGCGGCGAGGCGGCGCGGCGAATACCTTGAGACAGCATGGCGATGCGGCCGAACTGGCTCCTGAAGCCGGTCGCGAAGACGACGGCGCGGCCCGATCCCCTGAGAACGGTGCAGCCCGCGAACAGAAGATTCTCCGCGTCGGTCAGGTCTTTCGTGGATTTATCGGCGGTCAGGTTGATGGGGTTGGATTCCCCCGTCAAAGGCGCGTTCGATACGCTCAGGTCGTGGCAGTCGACGATTCGCGCATCGGCGGGGATACGGTCGCCCTCGCGGACCGAGATCACGTCGCCGGGGACGAGATCCTCGGCGTCGAGCTCGATATCCTTCCCACCCCGCCGCACGCTGACCCTGTGGGGCAGGTACTTGCGCAGTTCCTCCATCGCCCGCTCGGCGCGGAATTCCTGAAAGAAGCTGAACAGCGCGTTGAGGATCGACACCCCCAGCAATGCCCAGCCGAGAAGAGCCATGCCCTCGCCGGGCTGGATGTATTCGGCGAAGAAGCAGATCGCCGCCGAGATATCGAGCAGGATCGTGAAGAAGTTGGTGAACTGGCGGCCGAGGCTCCTGAGCCACCAGAGGTTATCCGCGACCTCGATCGAGTTGCGCCCGAGCGTGTCGGCGCGGCTTTTCGCCTCGGCGTCCGAAAGCCCGGCTTCCTCGCTGCCGAGCGCGGCGAAAACCTCGTCGGGGGCGAGGTTCTGTATCTGGCCGAACGGCGTTTCGGTCTCGCCCTCGGTGGCGACCTCTGCCGTCATGATGCGTCCGCCTCCCGGTAGACGGCGACGTCCGACGGCGCGATCCGCATCAGCTCCTCAATCGGATGGCCGAACGAAAGCGCGCCCGATGTAGCGCTCGGCATTTCGACCAGCGCCAATCCGGCCCGGTAGCGGCCAGCCTCGACGGCGACCTGTTTCGGCCAGTCGTCCGTCACGCGGACGTGGGTGTCGATGCGCCCGGCGGTCAGCCCGGTCGACGACAGTATGCCCGCCTCCGCCCGGGTGGCGGCTGAGAGGCCGTCGCGCTTCAGGGCCGCCGCCTCGGCCTCGGACAGGCGCGCAAAGTGAAGCCGCGACACCGTTTCAAGCTCTACGATGTCGAGATGCGTGATCGCCGGTGCGAACAATTTCAGGATCGCCGTCGGCGCGGGCGCGTTGTCGGTGAGCGCCAGGAGCACGCGCTTGGGGTCGCCGAGCAGGCCCGGCTGCATGACGTGGATCGCGACGACGCCGTACTTGCTTTGACGCAGCAACTTTTCGGAAATCGTGCCGCGCAGATGGCCGCGCCGACCGCCGGCGACGCGCGCACCGGTGACCACGAGGGCATCCTCCTGCTGGCGCAGATGATCGTCGAGGCCGCCGAATACGCCCGCATGCATCGGCAGGATGCGCACATCGACGCCGACGTTCATGCGTTCGCCCAGCTCGGTCAGCCTTTCCAGCCTCTCGTGCAGGGGCTCGCCGGAGATGTTGGCGTCCTCGACGTGCAGGACGACGAGCCGGCGCGCCGTCGAGCCCGCCGCGAAATGCAGCGCGTAACGCGCGATCCAGTCGCCGTTCAGCGATCCGTCATGGGCGAGGAAAACAGTCAAGGCGATCCCGTTCTTCGTCTACCGTTGAACGCAGCATAACCGCCAAATCATGATTGGTAATTGATCTAGATTAAATAGGCGTCAGTACGTGCCGGTGGGGGCGGGTAATTCGGCGATGATGGCGTCGGTTTCGGCGTCGCTGGGCTCTTCGCCGCTTTCGATGATGCCGCGCATGGCGTCGTTGTAGCGCCGGGCGCCGTCGCGGGCCAGCGTCTCGGCGTCGAGCGCGGCGGCGAGGTAATCCTCGAACGCCTCGGAAATGCGGGTCACCGACATGAAGCCGAAGCTGCCGGCCATGCCCTTGATGGAATGGACGATCTGCTTCATTTCCGTCGTCTGTTCCCGGTCGGCGCCGGCACCGAGGCCGTCGATCGCGGCGTCGATGGCGTCCAGCTTTTCGTGCGCCGTTGCCACGAAGCGCTGGCGCAGCGAACGGACGACGGGGTTCTGCACGTGATCATTCGGCATGTTGTTCACAAAACTGCCTTTTTCCGTTCAACGGGCGACGCGTCACATACGTGAATTACGGGCCGAGGGTCAACAGAAATGGCGTTATTTGGGTCTACGTAGTTTCCACCGGCCCGGCGCGTTTGGGATAGTGCGGTCGCGGCCTGCCGCGGCTATGCTGGCGGTCGCATGCAGGAGATTTCGATGATCGAGCGCCGGGACGAAAGCGTCATCATGTTACTGTGGGTCGTGGCGCTGGCGGTCTCCGCGATCCAGCCCGCGGACGTGGCGACGTGGGTGCTGGAGGTGGCGCCGGTCGTCATCGCCGCCCCTTTGATCTGGTTCACGAAAGACGGATTCCCGCTCAGCCGTATCCTGCTCTGGTGCGCGTTCGGCCACGGCCTGATCCTGATCATGGGCGGTCATTATACCTACGCCGAGGTGCCCGCCGGGTTCTGGCTGCAGGATGTCTTCGGCTTCGAGCGCAATCCCTACGACCGCATCGGCCATCTGGCGCAGGGCTTCGTCCCCGCGCTGCTGACCCGCGAAATCCTGATCCGCAAGACGCCGCTCGCCCCCGGCAAGATGCTGTTCATGCTGGCCTGCGCGGTCCCGCTGGCGTTCAGCGCGTTGTACGAGCTGCTCGAATGGTGGGCGGCGCTGATCATGGACCAGGGCGCGGCGCAGTTCCTCGGCACCCAGGGCGATGAGTGGGACACCCAGGCCGACATGTTCATGGCGCTGATCGGCGCCGCCGTGGCGCAGCTCACGCTCGCCCGTGTGCAGGACCGTCAGATCGCCAAACGCCGCGCATAACGGGACGGATTTGCGCCGCCGCGACGGCGTGCGGGTCCACGAATATCAAGACGCGGCGCGGACCGTGCTCATCTCACGTGCCACCTCGATCAGGGCCGCGATGGCGCGGCGTTTGGCGTTCCGCTTCAGGCACGCCAGCGTCAAAAGGTTGGTCCCCTTCAGATCGCGGATGGTCAGGCCGCGCACCCGGTCGTCGCCGACGGTTTCGCGTTCCTGCATGAAGGCGATGCCGAGCCCGTGAGCCGCCGCTTCGCGCGCCGCCTCGCGGCTGCCGAGTTCCATCACCGGTTTGACGCCGATACCGCGCTTGGCGAGCGCGTTTTCGAGGGTGCGGCGCGTCATCGAGCCGCTTTCGCGCAGGATCACCGGCTGTCCCTCCAGATCGGCGAGCTCGATGTCGCTGCGCCCGGCCCACGGATGATCGCCGGCGACGACCGCGACCATGTTCTGGCGCATCACCGGGACGCGCAGCAGCTTGTCGTGCTTCGGCGGATTGGCGAGCAGGCCGACGTCGACGCGCTGGCTCATGACGTCGTCGAGCGTCTCGTCGGCGTTCCCCAGCGTCATCGAGACCTCGATCCCCGGATAGCGGGCGCGGTATTCGGAGACGACATCGAGCGCCACGTGCGGCCCGTCCGCCGAGATCGACACATGGCCCTGCTGCAGCGCCGCCGTGCCGTCGAGGAATGCGGCGATCTCCGCTTCGTCGGCGAACATGCGCGCGGTCAGTTTATAGAGCTCTTCGCCGTCGCGGGTCAGGGTCACGCCGGTCTTGGCGCGGTGGAACAGCGTCAGGCCGTATTGCTCTTCGAGCGCCTGAAGATGAAGGGTGACCGCGGGCTGGGTCACGTTCAACGCGTCGGCGGCGCGGCTCACGCTCTGTTCGCGGGCGACGGCGTGAAAGGCGCGGAGCTGGATGTATTTCATGAAATCCCCGGTTGCGAGCGCAATCCTGAATATAAGTTTTATTATAAAAAATTTCTAGAAATATTAATTAGACTGAAAAAACGTCACGCGCGACAATACCGAAATCGCCACAGGGATGAGGGACAGCATATGTCCGACGCCGCCGCAGCCAAAGCCAAAGCCGACGCCATCGGCGCCATCGATATTCCGATCGTCCGTGCCACGCCGGAAAACCTCGAAGGCCTCGGCGTGATGATCTCGCATCCAGACGAGGTCGACGTCGAGATCGTCAAATGGCCGCAGCCCGGCTGGCGGCCGCTCGACGAGAATACCGGCGACGAAGGCGGCACGACGGAGGGGTTGTTCGAGTTCTGGTGGGAAAACAACGTGCTCAGTGCGCGCAACAACGCCGTCAACGACCAGTACACCATGGCTGCCGACGCGCGTTATCCCGAAGCCTTCGACCCCGACATCGCCAAGACGATCCCGGAAGATAACGAAGGGCGCACGGCGGCTTTGTTGTTCCACGCCAACTACCATCCGGACGGCGGACAGCTTTTCTTCCCCCAGGACAAGGCGCCCTTCGTCGCCCCCCTGGCGCCCCCGTCCGGTGATGAGATCAAGCCGGAAGACTTCACCGCCTACTGGTTCGACGGCTCGATGGGGCTCTACATCCACCCCAACGTCTGGCACGAAACCATGCTGCCGACGCTGCCCCGGACCGTGTTCTTCGACCGCCAGGGCAAGGTGCACGCGCGCATCAGCGTCGATTTCCCGGGCGAGTTCGGGGCCTACCTTCGCGTACCCATGATTCTTGAGGACTGAAAGTTATGACCGACGTCACCGTTGATTCCATTTTCGACGCGCTCCAAACCGCCGGCACGGTGCAATACGGCACCGAGCCGATCACCGAGCTTGAGCACGCGCTGCAGATCGCCGACATCGCCGACGAGATGAGCGGCGACGAGGAAATGATCCTGGCCGCGCTGCTGCACGACATCGGCCGCGTCGCCGTGCGCCAGGACGAAATCTCCGACACGCTGGTGCCCGATCACATGGGCAAGACCAGGGACGGTTCGAAAGGCCACGACGCCGCCGGGGCGGAGCTTCTGGAAGACTATTTCTCCGACCGCATTCTCGCGGGCATCCGCATGCACGTCGCCGCCAAGCGCTATCTGTGCACGGTCGAGCCGAAATACCGCGACAAGATCTCGGGCGGCTCGGAAACCACGCTTCGCATGCAGGGCGGGCTGATGAGCGACGAAGAGCTCGAAGAATTCCGCGCCACACCGTTTTCAGATGACGCGGTGCAGATCCGCCGCTGGGACGACATGGCGAAGACGCCAGGCAAGAAAACCCGGCCGCTTGAGCACTGGCGCGACATGATGTCCAGGCATATGCGTGCGTAGTCACGATTGACCCGGCCCGTGCGCGGGATGACACTCCGCGCATGACGTCCACGATCATCATTCAATCTAACGCGACGGCCGCCCCCGGCATCGTCACGCGCGCGACGGAGACGGTGCGTGCCTGGGCGGATCAAAACGGCTTCGATTACCGGTTCAAGAACGACGACCTGTTCGATCTGGTCCCCGCGCAGGTGATCGACGCGGCGGGACCCAGAAAACAGATGGCCGCCGACATCGCGCGCCTCGCCTGGATGCAGCGGCTCCTGGACGCGGGCGCGGACAAGGTCGTCTGGCTGGATGCGGATATTTATGTGTTCAGGCCCGACCGGCTTTCCGTCGATGCGCCGGCGGGCGTCACGTTCGGCCGCGAACACTGGGTGCAGCCCGACAAGACGGGCCGGCTCAAACTCTTCAACAACATCCATAACGCGTTCCTGGTGTTCACGCCGGAAGGCCGCACGACCCTCGATTTCTATCGCGAACAGGCGGAGCGGATTTTGCTGCGGGCGGGGCCGGACGTGCCGCCGCAACTGGTCGGCCCGAAACTGCTGACGGCTTTGAACAACGTCGTCGGTTTTCCGCTCAACGGCGGCGTCGGCATGGCCAGCCCGCGCGTGATCGACGACCTCGCCAACGGCGGCGGTGCGGCGTGGGAGCTGATGCTGGCCGCGCACGGAGACGATCTCGCGGCGCTCAATCTCTCGACCTCGCTTCTGGAGACGACCACCGACGGGATCGAGGTGACGGAAGCTTTGCTCGAAAAGGCCGTCGGCAACCTCCCCGCTTAACGCTTGCCTCCTCATCCCCGCCTTCGCGGGGACAGGGTCCCTCTCCCCCTTCAGGGGGAGAGGTTAGGTGAGGGGGTAACCGTTGAGATGACGGACGCCCTGCTCGAAGTGCGCTCGGCCATCTTCTTGCTTAGACGATAGCCTCCTCACCTGTCCTCTCCTCCATAAATGGAGGAGAGGGACCCTGGCTTAATATCCCTCTCCCCCTTGTCGCCAATTCATTTGACGCGGGCCAAAATAGGGGGCGAGGTTAGATGAGGGGTAATCGTTGCCGCCGCCCGGGATAGACGAGGTGTTTGTTTCCTCCCCCCGATAAGTGCTTTAGCATCCGGATATGCTCGACCCGGTGACGCTCGCGATCGTTTTCGGCACGTTCCTGATCGCAGGAACGGTGAAGGGGGTGATCGGGCTCGGTTTGCCGACGATCTCGCTGGCGCTGCTGACCGTCGCCGCCGACCTGCCGACCGCGATGGCCCTTCTTCTCGTGCCGTCCTTCGTCACCAACCTCTGGCAGGCGATCACGGGTGGCAACGGGGCCGTCATCGTCAAGCGCATCTGGCCGTTCTTATTAATGGCGACGGGGTGCGTGTGGCTGGGGGCGGCGGCGCTGACGCGGGTCGATCTCAACTTATTGTCCGCGTTGCTGGGGCTATTGCTGGTCGCCTACGCCGGGCTCGGCCTCGGTGGGGTCCGGCTTTCGATCCGGCCCACCCGCGAGGCCTGGGCCGGGCCGTTGATCGGCGCCACCAACGGCGTGCTGACCGGGATGACCGGCTCGTTCGTGGTGCCCGGCGTGATGTTCCTCCAAGCGATCGGCCTGCCGCGCGACATGCTGATCCAGGCCATGGGGATGCTGTTCACGGTCTCGACCCTGGCGCTCGGCCTCGCGCTCAAGGGCAACGACATGCTGACGATGAACCAGGGTCTGACGTCCGCGTCCGGCGTGTTGCCGGCGGTCGTCGGCATGATGGTCGGCCAGCACATCCGCAAGCATCTCTCCGAAGACCTCTTCAAGCGCGTCTTCTTCTGGGCGCTGCTGGCGCTCGGCGTCTATATCGTCGCCGGTGCGCTCGGGGGCCGTCTCTGATGGAGGCGGGTTCGGCCGATATCATGAGCGCGATGGCGCTGGCGCTGGGGGCGGCGTGGGCCAGCGGCATCAACCTCTATCTCGCCGTCCTTATGATCGGGGGATTGGGGCTGACCGGCGCCGTCGATCTTCCCCCCGATCTCGAGATCGTGCAGTCGCCGCCCGTTCTCGCGACCGCCGCCGTTCTTTATGCGCTCGAATTCCTCGCCGACAAGGTGCCGGGTATCGACAGCCTCAACGATGCACTCCACACCTTCATCCGCATTCCGGCGGGTGCGCTGCTGGCGATGGGGAGTGTATCCGGCGTCGCTGAACCCTGGCAGATGGCGGCGGCGCTGGTTTTAGGGGGTGTCGTCAGCGCCGGGTCGCACGCCGCCAAGACCGGCAGCCGCGCGATCATCAACACATCGCCCGAGCCGTTCTCGAACTGGTTCGCGTCGATCTTCGAGGACGTGATCGTCGTCATCGGCCTGTTGCTGGCGCTCTTCAAGCCCGCCGTGTTCCTGATCTGGATGGCGGTGTTCGTGCTGTTGCTGATCTGGCTGCTGCCGAAGCTCTGGCGCGGCTTGCGGGCGATCTGGATGAAAGTGCAGGGGCTCAGGCGCGGCGATGCGTCGGGTACGAGCCTCGCCGCCACGTTCCGCGGCCCGCCCGCAGCGGGCGGCGGCGGACAGCCGCCCGCGCCGAGGCCCTGAGGGGGCGGGCGTGAACCGGCGCATCGCTCTCCTGCTGCTCGGCCTTCTGGCGTTCGCGTCGCCGTCATCGGCCCGCGCCCAGACCGACGAGATCGTCTTGCTGCCGTACCCGGACCGCATCCAGGCCCTGAAGGCGCCGGTCAACGTCGCCATGCGCTACGGCCCGGCCAAGCCCCGCAACTTCGTCACCGATATCATCTGGGGACCGGAAAAGGCGCCGGGCCTCTATCGCCTCAACGCGCAGGGCACGGTCGAAGTGACGGCGGGAAAAGACGGTCCGGTGATGAAGCTCTCGCGCCGGGCGACCGTCTTCACGTACGGTCCCAAGACGGTTGAGAAGAACGACGCCGGATCGATCACCGCCCGGATCACGCCCACGGGCGGGTTCCGGCGGATCGAGCTCGACCTGCCGGGTCTGGATACCAAGGCGCACCGCCTCCAGTTCGGGCTCTTGGGCACTGGGCTGATCGACACCGGCCGGGTGCCGCCGTTCGAACGCCTGCAGACACGCGCCGGGCCGGACGATTCCGGCGGCGGCACGCAGATGAAGCGCGAGAAGGAAGCGCGCATCGACATCCTCGAAGCGATGCAGCCCCTTCTCGGGTTCGTGCTGGAAACGGGCGAGGGGGGTGTCTCGACCGGGTCGCGCATGACCGTTTTAAGGCGCGACCTCGGCGATCTGTTCAAGGACGCGGGGCCGATCCCGCTCCGCGTCGAAGGCAGTGTGGTGGGCTTGTCCGAGATCGACAACCGCCGCTTCCTCGTCCTCAAGCTCGACAAGGCCGACATGCCGCGCCCCATGCGCGCCATTATCGACGGCTATGCGCTGATCGACATCGACACCGCGCTCCCGGAAACCGTCGTCGCCACCATCGAACTGGTGATCCTGCAGGGGACGGACACCACGGTCTTCCGCTTCGTCGAGCGCCGTGCGCTGCTGCCGGAGATCGAAAAGACGCAGTAAGACATGTAATATAGGTCATCCCGGGCGATCCCGGCCCTGCCGGGGAGACCCGGGACCTATTTGTAATGTTTTCGCGAACCGCGGCGATGGGTCCCGGATCGCAACCCTCGCACCGACGTCCTACGGACGGTCGGCTCGGATAGCGTCCGGGATGACGGCGAGAGTTAAGCGTGTGGTAGTACGCAATGCCGGTGCATCAGACCTTTCCCATTCCCCCGCCAGTCGCTACCTTTCACTCACTATGGGATTTGAACGGATCGCATTCGTCGCGGCGCCGACGCCGGACGCCGCCGAGGCCCGGGTACGTCTGGCCCGGCTCTACGGCAACGTCCCGGTCGAGGAAGCCGATGTCATCGTCGCCTTGGGCGGCGACGGCATGATGCTGCACACCGTGCACGACCTGATGGACGGCGACGTGCCGATCTTCGGCATGAACCGGGGCTCGGTCGGGTTTCTGATGAACGAGTATTCGGAAGAGAATCTCGTGGAGCGCCTGGAAAAAGCGGAAGTGATCAAGCTGCACCCTTTGAAGATGGAGGCGACCGACATCGAGGGCCGGCTGCACAAGCACCTCGCGATCAACGAGGTCTCGCTGCTGCGCGAGACCCGCCAGGCGGCCAAGATCCGGATCATCGTCGACGGCGTCGCGCGCCTCGACGAGATGATGTGCGACGGCGTGCTGGTCTCCACCCCCGCCGGTTCCACCGCCTACAATCTTTCAGCGAGCGGCCCGATCATCCCGTTGGGGAACGAACTTCTGGCGCTGACGCCGATCAGCGCCTTCCGGCCCCGGCGCTGGCGCGGCGCGCTGTTGCCGGCCAAGGCCAAGATCACCTTTGAAGTGTTGGAATCGTCCGACCGCCGGGTCAGCGCCACCGCCGACTTCCACGAGGTCCGCAACGTCGCCAGCGTCAACATCTCGCAGGCCGAGAACGATACGCCGCGCCTGTTGTTCGATCCCGAACACAATCTGGAAGAGCGTGTGCTCCGGGAGCAGTTCAGCGCGTGAGTGCCTACGAAGAAGCCGAAGACCGCCCGGATAAACCGGATACCCGAACCTGGAAACAGACCGCGCCGATCATGGTGGCGACGCTCTTGTGGGGCGCCGCCGGGGGCTGGGTGTTCTCGCTCGCGGGCATTCCGCTCGCCTGGATGATCGGGGCGATGATGTTCACGGCGACGCTTGCCGTCTTCGGGGTGCGCCTCAAGGGGCCGGGCAAAAGCCGCGCCATCATGATCACGGTGCTGGGCGTCATGCTGGGCAGCGCCTTCACCCCCGATATCGTGGGCCAGGCTGGCAACTGGGTCGTGTCGATCGTCGTTTTATTGATTTTCGTCGTCGTGGTGACGGCGATCCTGACCTGGGGGTTTCAGAAGTTCGCCAAGATGCCGAAGCGGGAATCGCTGCTGGCGGCGACGCCCGGCGGCTTCGGCGAGATGATCCTGATCGCCGAAAGCTACGGCATCGACGTGCGCTCGATCTCGCTGATCCACGCGACGCGGGTCATGTTCACGGTGATGCTGATCCCGTTCTATTTCCGCATCTTCGAAGGCTATACCCCGCCCGCCGTCTCGCCCATGGGCTCGGTCGCCGACATGGGCGTCACGGACGCGCTGGTGCTCGTCGCCTGCGCCGCGACGGGCTATTTCGGCGCCAAGAAGCTCGGCATTCCGGCGGCCGCCCTCATGGGGCCGATGTTCATCAGCGCCATCGTGCACTTCGCGGGCCTGACCCAGGCGAAACCGCCGGGCGAACTGGTCAACCTCGCGCAGATCGTCATCGGCACCAACGTCGGCTGCCGCTTCGTCGGCGTCGAGCGCCGCCAGCTCATCAACCCGGTCGGGATCGGCATCATCGGCGCGGGGATCACGCTGGGGCTGGCGATGGGCGCGGCGTCGATCCTGCATCAGCTGACGCAGCTCGATTATCACGCTTTATGGATTTCGTTCGCGCCGGGGGGCCTCGCGGAGATGACGCTGATCAGCCTCGCCATGCACATCGACACCGCGTTCGTCTCTACGCACCACATCGTGCGTATCCTGTTCATCGTGATGTCGATATCCGTCGTGACGCGGGTGCTGTTCGGCAAGCCCGAACACGACAGCAACTAGTTCCCCTCACCCGGCTCGCTTCGCTCGCCACCCTCTCCCCAGGGAGAGGGACGCAGCGTCACGTATCCCTCTCCCTTGGGAGAGGGAGGGGCCCGCGTGCGTCAGCACGTGGGAGGGTGAGGGGGGCAGCGTTTACCCGCAGCAGGCGTCATCGCCTTCCTGAATGGGCGGGCAGGGCGTGTCGCCGTACGAGCAATAGACGCAGCAGTCGCCGGGCTTCGGTTTCAGCACCGCGCCGCAGCCCTTGCAGTCATAGAAATACTGGCAGGCGTCGGTGGGCATGGTCTCGGTTTCGGCGTGACCGCATTCGGGGCACGTGATCGTCGATTGCAGGATGACGGCCATCCGCCTCTCCTTTCCTACCTGTGATCCGCCCCGACCGCGGTCTGCACGTGTTCGAAGCCGTCCCGCTTCAACAAACCGGCGAGCGAGCGGCAGATGCGGCCGGGTAAAGACGGGCCTTCGTAGACCATCCCCGAATAGACCTGCACCAGCGACGCGCCGGCCCTGATCTTCTCGTAGGCGTCGGCACCCGACTGAATGCCGCCGACGCCGATGATCGGCACCTTCTTTTCGGTGGCCCGGTAAAGATCGGCGATGATTTGCGTCGACAGGTCTTTCAACGGTTTGCCCGACAGCCCGCCGGTTTCGGTGCGCTGCGGGTTTCTCAGGTGTTCCGGCCGCGTGATCGTGGTGTTGGTGGCGATCAGGCCGTCGACGGTGCCGCTGACGGCGACGGCGGCGATGTCCATGATATCGGCGCCGGTCAGGTCGGGCGCCACCTTGACCAACAACGGCGGGCGCTTGTCCGGAATGGTGCGGTTGAGCGCGTCGCGCACCTTGCCGACCAGGGTTTCCAGTTCGGCGCGGCTCTGCAGGGCGCGGAGACCGGGGGTGTTGGGGCTGGAGACGTTGACGACGATATAGTCCGCAAAGCGCGCCAGCTTCTCGATGCCGATCACGTAATCTGCCGCCGCGTCCCCGGTGTCCTTGTTCTTGCCCAGATTGACGCCGATCACGCCGAGTTCGCGCGACGCCGGCAGTTTGGCGAGGTTTTCGGCGGCGTTGTCGGCGCCCTTCGAATTGAAGCCCATCCGGTTGATCACGCCTTCGTCCTCGTCGAGCCGGAACAGTCGCGGCTTCGGGTTGCCGGGCTGCGGCCGCGGCGTGACCGAGCCGATCTCGACGAAGCCGAACCCGAGGGCGAGTGCCTGCATCGGGACGTCGGCGTCCTTGTCGAAGCCGGCGGCGAGGCCGACCGGGTTGCGGAACGTCATCCCCCAGAGCCCGGTCTCCAGCACCGGATCGTCGTAAGGCGTCCCCGAAACCAGGCGGTGTTTGAGCGCCGTTAATGCGAGGTTGTGCGCCGTTTCCGGCTGCAGCGGCCGGATCAGCGGCCAAAGCAGGCTATAGGCGTCCACCCTTTATTTCTCCCCGAGCGACGGCGGCGGGAAGCCGGGCGGAAACACATGCACGTCGTCGTCGCCCAAGGGCAGGGGTACGGTCTCGATCACCGCGTCGACGTCGAGCGGGCCGTAGAGGTGCGGGAACAGATCGCCGCCGCGCGACGGTTCCCACTTGAGGTCCTTACCCAGCTTCTTCGCATCGACCGAAAGCAGGATGATCCCGGGTTGCCCGCGGCGGTGCTTGGCCGCGGACGTCCAGACCTGCTTTTTGGTCGAGAAGTGGATAAAGCCGTCGGCCTTGTCCTGGCTGGAGCCCTCGTAGCTGCCTTCGGCCAACGCCAGCGCCCATTCCTCGGCCTGACACATGTGGTAGATGACATCGTCGCTCATGGCGGGCAAAGTACCGAACGCACGCGGACCTGACAACGCGCGAAAGGGAGAATTCGATGAGCACGCATTCGATCAGCGTCGACGAACGCCTCAGAAACTACATGCTGGACGTGTCGCTTCGCGAGCATCCGGAGATGCGCGCGCTCCGCGACGAGACCGCGAAGCACGAAATGGCCAGGATGCAGGTCTCGCCCGAGCAGGGACAGTTGATGCAGATGCTGATCCGCATGCTGGGCGCGACCAATTGCATCGAGGTCGGCACCTTCACTGGCTATTCGGCGCTGGCGGTGGCGTTGGCGCTGCCGGACGACGGTAAATTGGTGGCATGCGATATCTCAGAGGAATACACGAAAATCGGCATTCCGTTCTGGGAACGCGCCGGGGTCGCCGACAAGATCGATCTCAGGATCGCGCCGGCGACGGAAACGCTGGACGCGATGATCGCGGCCGGCGAGACGGGCGCATACGACTTCGCCTTCATCGACGCCGACAAGCCGGGCTATCCGGATTACTTCGATCGCTGCCTGACGCTGATGCGCATCGGCGGGGTGATCGCCGTCGACAACATCTTCATGGGGGGCGGGGTCGCCGATCCGGACGCGGACTCGGACAATGTGGTCGCGATGCGCAACTTCAATGCCCTGATCAAGGACGACAACCGGGTCGAACTGTCGCTGATCCCCATCGGCGATGGCCTGACGCTGGCCCGGAAGGTCTAGTTCATAAAAACACCCGCCTCGTCACCCTGAACTCGATTCGGGGTTTTTCCAGACCCCTGAGGCTGGGTGAGGGGGCAAGCCTGTTGATCCACCAATCACATGCATGCCGAGGAAGCCTCCTCACCTGTCCTCTCCTCCATGAATGAAGGAGAGGGACCCTGTCGCTCTCTCCCCCTTCAGGGGGAGAGGGGATAGGGATATTACTTATCCTGCCAGCCGGCTTTTTTGCCGGGTGAATAGGTGGGGTGCGTCAGGTTCCCTCTCCACCACGACGTGGGGGAGAGGACAGGTGAGGGGGCAATCCTTGCCGTAGAAGATCCGCGTGTGCGTCGATGAGAGACGCGTACCCCCTCACCCAACCTCTCCCCCAAGGGGGAGAGGGGTAATCATTACTTATCCTGCCAGCCGGCTTTGCGCTTTTCGGCGAAGGCGGCCATGCCCTCTTTCTGGTCTTCGGTCGCGAAGGCGGCGTGGAACACGCGGCGCTCGAACAGGATGCCTTCGGCGAGGGTGGTTTCGTAGGCGCGGTTGACCGACTCTTTCACCATCATCGTCGTGGTCTTGGACATCCCCGCGATGGCGGCGGCGGTCTTGAGCGCGTCGTCGAGCAACTCGGCGGCCGGGACGACGCGGCTGGCGAGGCCCGAACGTTCGGCTTCTTCGGCGTCCATCATGCGCCCGGTCAGGCACATTTCCATGGCCTTCGACTTACCCACGAAGCGCGTCAGGCGCTGCGAGCCGCCGGCGCCCGGCAGGATACCCAGTTTCACTTCCGGCTGGCCGAATTTGGCGTTGTCGCCGGCGAGGATGAAGTCGCACATCATGGCGAGCTCGCAGCCGCCGCCGAGCGCGAAGCCGTTGACCGCCGCGATCACCGGCTTGCGGCACTTGGCGACCCGTTCCCAGGTCGAGATGAAGTTGGACTTGTAGGCGTCCATGTAGGTTTTCGCCTGCATCTCCTTGATGTCGGCGCCGGCGGCGAAGGCTTTCTCCGAGCCGGTGATGACGATGCAGCCGATTTCGTCGTCGGCTTCGTAGCCGTCGATAGCGTCGCCGAGTTCGCTGATCAGCGCGTCGTTGAGCGCGTTCAGCGCGTCGGGGCGGTTCAGCGTGATCAGCGCGACGCCGCCGTCTTTCTTCTCGGCGATGATGTTTTCGTAAGACATGGAAAGCTCCTCGGAATGACAGATATCGGTGCGCGGGCGGGCCGCGCGGCACACCGGTTTTGGCATACCGGGGCCGGAAGGAAAAGCATTTGTTCGCAGGTGCGAAACGCCGGGATCGGCTAGGAGCCGCCGCCTTCCGCGTATTTCATGCAGTCCCGGTACTGAATTGCCGCAGTGCCGCGGAACGTCTCTTCCAGGTGGTAGGTCTGCTCGATCTGCCGGTTCAGGTCGTTCGCGGCGTTGTCGTCGCTGGTGAAGCGCAACTGCTGGTTCAGCTCGGCGAGCGAACTGTCGCGGTTGGCCTCGATCTCGGCGATCATGGCCTCGTAGTCGGCCTTGCACTCGACGGCGGTGATCCGGGCCTCGGCAGCGCCGGGGGCGAGCGCCAGAAGCGCTGTCATCATCAATATCCGTTTCATGGCCGGCATGGAAACCGACACGCGGCCGAACGTCAATTCAAATTCGGGACGGGCCGGGGTAAAGTCGCGGGATGCGATACGCGACCGCCATTTCCGTCCTTGGCGCGCTCCTCATCGGGGGGCTTCAGGCGCGTGCCGACACCACCGCCGACTGTTCGCGCTTCGCGCTCAAGTACAACGCCGAAACCCGGCAGATGGAATGCGTCGGCGGTAAGCGGACGCGGCGTTCGGGCGGCGCCAACACGGCGTCGCTGGCGCGCGATCTGCAGCGCAGCGTACAGCGGCTGCAGGCCGTGGTCGGCCAGGCCGAACAGCTTCTGGGGCCGGGCGCGGACCTCAGCCAGGAAGTGGAGCGCCGGGTCCAGGAACTGCTGACCGAGGCCCGCCAGCGTACCCGCGAGATCCAGCGCAAAAGCCGCGAGCTGGTGCAGGAACAGCGCACCCGCCAGCAGGAACTCGCCTCCGAACAGCGCCAGATGGTGCAGGTGCAGGCGCAACTGGCCCGCGAACTCGAACAGAAACAGCAGGCACTGACCCAGCAACTCATCGCCGAGCAGCGCGCCCGCACGCAGGAGCTCCTCAGGGGCAATCAGTAAATCGCGAGTCCCCTCACCCGGCGCTGCGCGCCAGCCTCTCCCGGGGGAGAGGGGGTGCAGGACCTACTCCGCCGCGTCGTCGGTGGGTTTCCGCCGTTTGAGGATGTCGATGGCTCCTTCGAGCTCCTTGATCGAGGCGAGGCGCTGTTCCTCGGTCTGGCGCATCAGGTCGACCCAGAGGCGCAAGCCCCGCACGTCGTCGCGGCGGATATACCGCTCGGTCTCGTCCCAGCCGTCGAAAATCCCCTGCACGGCGTAAGGCGTGATCGGTTCGCGAATGCCCTTGACCTCGATCGGGTCGAGCGCCTCGGCTTCGATCTCGTCGCGCACGAGTGCATATGTTTCGTGCGACAGCATGACACCGTCTGGCGCGCAGATACCCTCGAGCCTCGCAGCCAGGTTCACCTGGCCGCCGATGATGGTGTAGTCGATGCGTTGCTCGGAGCCGAAATTGCCGACGTTGCAGTATCCCGTATTGACCCCGCAGCGGATATGAAACGGATGGCGAAAGCCCATGTCGGCCCACTTGGCGCGCAGGTCGACCATGCGGCGCTGCATGGCGACGGCCATCCTCACGGCCTGAAGGGCGTCCTCTTTCACGCCCTTGGTTTCCGGATCGCCGAAGAACACCATGATCGCGTCGCCGATGTATTTGTCGATGGTGCCGCCGTGATCCAGCGCGACCTCGGTCATTTTGGTGAGGTAGTCGTTGAGAAGATAGGTCATATCCTCCGGCTCCATTTCTTCGGTGGTCGCCGTAAAGTTCTTGATGTCGGAGAAGAAGACCGTGAGCTTCTTGCGCTCGGTGCGGATGTCGGCATCCGAAGTGCCGGAGAAGATCGCTTCATAGATCTGCGGTGACAGATAACGCGACAGTTTACGAGACAGATCCTGCAGACGCTCGGTCTGCTGCGCTAGCTTGCGCTCAGCCTCTTTGCGCTCGGTAATGTCGTTGAAGATGCAGACCATACCGCCGTCGTCGGTCGGCTGACGGTATCCTTCGACGATGCGCCCGCCGGGCAAATCGTCCTCGATGCGCATGGCTTTCATGGCGCGATACCCGGCGAGCCGTTCTTCTACTTGTTCTGCCTGATCCCCAGCACCGTAATCGCCGCGTTCGGCACGGATGAGGATCAGATCGCGCAACGGCGTGCCAACGGTAAGGTTGGGGATGTGATACTGTTCCAGGAACTTGCGGTTGTAGACTTGGATCCGCAAGTCCCTGTCGATCATGAACATACCGCCCGACATGTTCTCAAGCGCGGCCGTCAACTGCATGTCCTTTTCTTTGAGAACAGCTTCGGCCTTCTTGCGCTCCGTGATGTCGTTAAACACGCAGACCATGCCGCCGTCCTCTAGCGGCTGGCGAAAACTCTCGATGATTCTTCCATCCGCCGTCCGGTCTTCAAGCATTGTGAACGTCTTGCTTTGGAACCCCGCAACGCGCTGTTGCAAAATCTGATCGATGTCGCCTGGGCCGTAGTCGCCACGTTTTGCGCGAGTCAAAATGAGCTCCTGCAGTGGTTTGCCGACATGCATGTCTGGCAGGTCGTACAATTCGACGACCTTGCGATTGAAAACCCGGATGACAAGATCCTTGTCGACCATGAACATGCCGCCCGACATGTTCTCCAGAGCGCTGGTCAACTGCATGTCTTTCTCGCGGAGCTTCGCTTCCTGCTTTCGTCGTTCTGTGACATCGCGAACCGACGCGGCGATTAGTGTGCCGTCTGCGGTTTCTATCGGCGACAGGCTGATTTCGACCGGAAACAGATTGCCGTCATGCCGCTTGGCCTCGAGGTTCATGTTCGCGCCCATCTCGCGCGGTGCCGAGGAGGTGATGAATCCGTCGCGATAGGCGGTGTGCTTCCGTTTGACGTCGTCCGGGACGAGGATTTCGATCTTCTGACCCAACAACGCCTCACGATTGTAGCCGAACAGGATCTCGGCCTGCCGGTTGACACGGACGATCTTACCGGCCGGGTCGACGATCAGCGTTGCGTCCGGTGCCGACTCCAGCAGCGACTTGAACCACGACTCCCGTTCCGTCAGCCGCGCTTCGGCTGCTTTCCGCTCTTTGACTTCGCCGGCCAGCCTGCGGTTGGCGAATACGAACACGCCTATAATCACAAGCACCGCAATGCCCGCCGGCACCGCATATTTCGCGACTTCCTTAAGATCGATCCCGGTTTCATATCGGACGGCCAGGGCGGAACTGCGGATTTTGGTATGCATTTCGGCGGGCATATTACGTAGCGCCTTGTCGAGCAGGCTCGCCAGTTCCGGCCAGTCCTGCCGTACGCCCATCGCATTGTCGCCCACTGTGTCGTTGGTGGGCGCGGCCACTTTGACGTTGGACAACCCCCTCTTCTGTATGTAGTAGGTGCCAGACGCCAGATTGCCGACATATGCGTCGGCTTGTCCGGTCGACACCGCCTCAACGGCTTGCTCCGTCGTGTCGACAGGCAACAACTGAATTTTCGGGTGATCCTGCTGTAGTCGCGTTTCGACGATAAAGCCTTTTTCCACCGCGACCGTTTGGCCCTCCAAATCGGCGAGACTGGACACGATGCTGGCGTCGTCGCGCGTAAAAATCACGGTCGGGAATGAAAGATAAGGATGCGTGAATTTGAGGTACGCCGCACGTTCGGGGCTCGGCGATAATGCCGGTATCACGTCGATTTTTTCGAGGTTACGAATACTCTCCAACGCCTCCGACCACGGCAGCCGGACGAATTCCGGCTCAAGGCCCAGCGTGCCCAGCGCATGACGAACGTAATCCACTGCCATACCTACATATTCACCGTTACGTTCGTAGTTGAACGGCGGCCAGTCTTCGATCAGCACGCGGACCGGCTTGCCTTTGTGTTCGGACAGCCAGAAGCGCTCGTCGGCGGTCATCTGCAAATCATCCGACTTGCCGCCGCCGAACCAGGGATCGGTGATGTTCTGAATTTGCGCCGGCGTGATGCCCATGATCGCCTTGTTGATGATGCCGCGCAGGACCGGCCAGTCGTGCCGCACGCCTACGGTCAACAAAGAACTGCGATTCTGTAATTCGCCGGCGAATGCGAGATTTCCCAGTTCGGTTTTGTTCTTCGCAATCAGGAATTTGACGACGGCGCGGTTGCCGGCATAGGCATCCGCCTTGCCGGTTGCGACGGCGGAAAGCGCGTCCCTGGTCGATTCGTATTCAAGCAGAACGGCGCCGGGATAATCTTCTTTCATGTAGCCGACCGTCGCGTAGCCGCGTTCGATGGCGACTTTCACGCCGTCTCGTGCAAGCGGACTGCCGTCGGCCTCTCCCTCGGTCACGACCGCATACGGTATGTCGAGGTAGGGGAACGTGAACTTAAAGTGCGGAATGCGTTCCCGGGTTACAGAGATGTCGAATACCGCATCGAGCCGCTTGGCCTTGACGTCCTCCAGCAGATCGTTCCACTTGCCGGGTACGAAAGTCATGATGCCGCCGAGGCGTTCGTTGATCAGTTTCGCGATTGCGGCGCTCATGCCAACAAGCTTGCCGTTCGCATCGACGCTGTTCATAGGCGGCCAGTCGTGGATCATGCCGACGCGAATGATTTTGTTTTCACTCAGGAACTGCCGTTCGACCTCGTTGAGGGCGACGTGGGCGCCTTGCGGCCTGAACAGTCGGTTTTCGGGATCGTCAATCCAGCGCGCCTCGACTTCGGCGTAGGCCTCACGGGGTATCCGGGAAAACCCCCAGTCGATCAATGTGCGCAACGCGGGGCGATTTTGTTTGAAAGCGCTAAAGACGGCGTTGCGCAGTACCTCGCCCGGCAGGCGTGAGACGTTGCCTTTGACACCGGTGCTGTGCAATAGGGATTCCAGCGCCTCGTCCTCGTGCAGGATGGCGTCGATATCGCCGCCCATCAGGGCCCGCAGCATTTCCGGTGATCCCGGATAGGTTTTTACGTGGTAGCTGTGCCCGCCGTAGCGGAGAAAGTTTTCCTGATGCGTTTGCCGGACGACGCCGACCGCCTTTCCGGTCAGTGCATTGACTGAGGCAATATCGGGACGCGTGCGCAGCACGTAGAACCCGCTGGTCGATTCATGAAATGGTTGGGTGAAGTCGAGCCAGGCTTCGCGAGTCGGATTCCGAAACAGGGCTGCATGCACGTCGATCTTGTCGTGGCGCAGCATGCTGAGCGTCTCGCCGAACGGGGCAGCCTCGAACTTTACCGGGATACCCGTGGTCTGCGACCATAGACGCCACAAATCGGGAATAAGGCCGGACGCTTCGCCGACCATGTTGACGCCGGCGATCGGCAGGTAGTTGCTCGGTATGCCGACGCGAATTTCCGTGGGAGATGCGTTTTCCTGGGCATCGGCGGAAAACTGGACGGCGAATAGCGCCAGCAGCACAAGGCCGCTGCGCCGGACCGCTTTCAACAAACGTTGAAATCCCCGCATGGGATTTCTCCCGCAACCTCACCCGGCGATCATACTAGCTGGTATTTTGGGAAACAGAACAACGATTTAGGGTAAGTCGTTACCCCTATTGGGAGAGGGGACACAGGGAACGCCGCGTCAGGGTCCTTCTCCACCGCGCAGCGGGGGAGAGGACAGGTGAGGGGGCAAACATCTGATTTCGTGAACGGTGTCATCGCGGCGGACGAGAGACCTTCGCCCCCTCACCCAGCCTCTCCCCCTAAAGGGGGAGAGGACAGGACCTTTCCCCGCGAAGGCGGGGATGAGGAGGTTTTCTTACCCGCCGGTCATCGACATGTGCCGCCCGACGGCGGGGGCGGCGTCACGGCGGTCGATGACGAAGTCGTGGCCTTTGGGTTTGCGGCCGATGGCCTCGTCGATGGCGGCGTCCAGCAGATTGTCGTCGTCGCTTTGACGTAACGGCTTTCTGAGGTCGGCGGCGTCTTCCTGGCCCAGGCACATGAAAAGCGTGCCGGTGCAGGTCAGCCGGACCCGGTTGCAGCTTTCGCAGAAGTTATGCGTCAGGGGCGTGATGAAGCCGAGCCGCTTGCCGGTCTCGGCGATTTCGGTGTAGCGGGCCGGACCGCCGGTCTTGTAGGGGATGTCGGTCAGCGTCCATCGCTTTTCCAGATCGCGGCGGACTTCGGAAAGCGGCAGGTACTGGTCGACCCGGTCCTCGCCGATGTCGCCGAGCGGCATGGTTTCAATCAGCGTCAGGTCGAAGCCGTTTTCGCCGCACCAGCGGATCATGTCGTCGAATTCGTGGGCGTTCAGATGCTTGAGCGCGACGGCGTTGATCTTGACCTCGAGCCCGGCCTTCTTGGCGGCGGCCAGCCCGGCCATGACTTTTTCAAGATCGCCCCAGCGCGTCGCTTCGCGGAACTTGGCGGGGTCGAGCGTATCCACCGACACGTTGATGCGGCGCACGCCGGCATTGACCAGATCGTCGGCGTAGCGCGTCAGCTGGCTGCCGTTGGTGGTCAGCGTCAGCTCGTCCAATGCACCGGTGTCGAGGTGCTTTCCCAGATTGTTGATGAGCGACATGATGTTCCGGCGCACCAGCGGCTCGCCACCGGTCAGGCGCAGCTTGCGGACACCCTTGCGGATGAACGCGCCGCACAGCCTTTCCAGTTCCTCCAGCGACAGCACGTCCTTTTTCGGCAGGAACGTCATGTCCTCCGCCATGCAGTAAACGCAGCGGAAGTCGCAGCGGTCGGTCACCGATACGCGCAGATAGCTGACGTGCCGGCCGAACGGGTCGATCATCGGCGCGTCGTTCTTGGCCGCGGTTTCGGGCGTCGTCACTGTCGTGGTCTGTGGTGCGTTTCCGTCCAAAGTCGTTACGTCCTTTTTGTCGTTACCCCCAATATAGGGATTTCAACGCTTCCCGTCATCCCCAACCGGACATATCGGGATGGGATGAACGAGGTGTTGCCGTAAGCGTCCTCCACCTCGTCATCCCCGCGAAAGCGGGGATCCAGTGGCGTCGGCGGTTTGTCTGGGTTCCCGCTTTCGCGGGAATGACGACATTCTAAAAGCCTCGCCCTCCGTCAGGTTGTCCGTCTCAGGCTTCGCCTTCGGTCAGGTTGTCCGTCTCAGGCTTCGCCTTCGGTCAGGCCCTTGTCCTTCATGTCCTGCTTGGCCTTCTCGCGCAGTTCGTCGCGTTCGCGCAGATAGTCGTCCGTGGTGCGCGGGATCGGCACCGTGCCGTGGGCGAGGGGGTTGCCGTCCTCGGTGGTCATCTGCACGACGCGGCAGTCCTCACACATTTTCAATCTGTCGAGCTTGCCCGCACCCTGGAACATCGCGTGTCCCTTGAGCTTGTCGATGGTGCTGAGCATGGTCGACTGGGTCGCGAACGGCTTGCCGCAGCGGATGCAGAGGAAAGGATGTTCCTCCTTGACCGTCTGGTGCGTGCGCGCCTCTTCCCGGAAGCTGAGGCGCGGCTCCAGCGTGATGACTTTTTCGGGGCACGTGTTCTTGCAGAGCCCGCATTGGACACACGAGTCCTCGGCGAAGCTGAGTTGCGGCAGGTTCTCGTTATCCTTTAAGGCGCCCGTCGGACACGCGCCGACGCAGGCGAGACAGAGCGTGCAGCCGTCCGTATCCACGTTGACGGCGCCGAACGGCGCAGAGGCGGGCAGCGCGATCTCGTCGACCTTGTTGGGCGCTTTGCGGTGCAGCGCATCCAGCGACAGCCTTAATACCGAGCGCTTGCGGCCGACACCGGCGACGTCGCCGGCGGGGATCGCGTCCGGCGCCTCGGAATCGTAGAGCGCGGCTTCAAGCTGATCCGGGTCGTCCGGCTCGACCAATTTGACGCGGCCCTTACCGAAGCCGAGGCCGTCTGTGATCGCGTCGACCAGCTCGATGGTTTCGAGAATGGTGTCGCGGTCGCCGCGCTTCTTCGGCGGCAGCAGATAAGAGACGTCCGAACAGCCGAGCGCCAGCGCCTGCGTCACCGTCTCGAGGCCGACCTGCGTCGCCTGGTTGACGGCGAAGGGGATGCAGTTCCCCGGCAGCCCGCGCCCGTGCCGGGCCGAAAGCGCGATGACGTCGCGCCCGAAGGTGGCGTCGTGGATCAGAAGACGGGGTTCGCTGCCGCCCGCTTTGATATATGTGCCGACGACGGCGCGGAGCCGGTCCGACAGCCCGTCGCCCGCGGGCAGGCTGTATTTCGCCGCCCCCGTCGGGCACACCATGGCACACAAGCCGCAGCCGGCGCAGATGTAGGGATCGTATTTGACGGTATCCCCATTCGGTTCGATCGCGCCGGTCGGGCAGATGTCGAGACACTTGGAACAGCCGGTGATCTTGCTCCGCGAATGCGCGCAGATGCCGGCGTCGTAATCGACGTAGCGCGGCTTTTCGAACTCGCCCACCATGTCCGTCATGGTGAACAGCGCTTCCATGACCTGGGCCGGGCTTTTCGGATCGATGTGGAAATAGCCGTCGCGCTTTTCGGCGGCCGGGAACAGGGGTTCCTTGCCGCGCATGTCGAGAATGAGATCGCAGACCGAGCTGCCCGTCTCGCCGATGCCGGTGAATTCCAGCTTGTCGCGCGACGACGGCGCGGTCGGGCGGAAGTTCTCGACCTGGATCTCGAATTTCCCGAGGTGCCCGCTGGCCGATTTCACGTTCCCGGCGAACAGCGGCATGTCCATCACGTCGGGCGGGCTGGCGTCCGATCCACCCTCGAGCACGACCGTCACGTCCATCCTGTCAGCGAGCTTGCGCGCCGCGTCGATCGCCTCGTCGCCTTTTCCCAGCACCAGCACGATGCCGGTCGAGATCATGGTGACCGACGTGGTCTCCTTGAGATCGAGGGACGCCTCCTTGATCAGCGCCGCCATCTTGGCGGTGACGTTTTTGTCGCCGTCGCGCCCGGCGTCCGACCAGCCGGCCTTTTCGCGGATGTTGAGGAAGCCGGCCTCCGGCGCATCGTCGCCCAGTTCCTCGAGGGCGTCGAGAAACAGCGGCGCTTCCTGCGTGCAGGCGACGAGGATGTCGTCGGATTTTTGCGCCTCGTCGGAAAAGCGGTCGAGCTCGGCCCGGCACAGGTGGCGCGCCGGGCGCAGCTTGCCCTCACCGCCGAGCGCTTTCGAGAGCGCATCCGCGTCGATGCTCATCGTGTCTTCGCACGAACAGACGAAGACGTCCTTGCCGTTCAGCTTCATATTGATTTCCGTCCTCCCGGGAGCCCATCGTCGGCGCTGCGTTCTCATTAATATTGGTGCCGCTTGGCGCCGGGGCTACCTTTCCGGCGATTCATAACGCATATTGTGTGGAAATAAAGACATATCAATTTTAAGGGTTTGCAGGATGTTGGCGAAACGCCGGGGGCTGGCCTAAGTGAAGGATCTGATGACGACCAAGGAGGTCGCGGACTATCTGCGCCTCAAGGAGCGCAAGGTCTATGACCTCGTCGCCGCCGACGACATCCCCTATACGCGGGTCACGGGGAAGTATCTGTTCCCGAAGCACCTGATCGACATCTGGCTGGCGCGCTCGTCGACGTTCCCGAACATCGCCAGGGCCCACACCACCCCGCCGCCGCCGGTGATCGTCGGCTCGCACGACCCGTTGCTCGAATGGGCGGTAAGAAATTCCGGCTGCGAGCTCGCATTGATGCCGGGCGGCAGCCTCGACGGCGTGCAGCGCTTCGCCCGCGGCGAGGCGGTGGCGTGCGGGATGCACGTGCTCGACCTGACCGACGGCGGCTACAACGTCGGCCCGGCGTCGGAAGCCGCGGTCGGCCTGGATATGGTTTTGATCGAGTGGGCCCGGCGCGAGCAGGGCCTGATCGTGTCGAGGGGCAACCCGATCCGCATCGACGGCATCGCCGCGGCCGCCGCCGCGAACGCCCGCTTCGTGGTCCGCGAGGCGCAGGCGGGCTCGCGCATGCTGTTCCAGTATCTGGTTTCCGAAGCCGGGCTCGAGATCGCCGATCTCGACATCGCCGACGTCGAAGCGCGCACGGAAACCGACGTCGGTCTCGCCATCGTCGAGGGACGGGCCGACACCGGGCTCGGGATTCGCGCCGCCGCGCATCAGTACGGCCTCGATTTCGTTGCGCTGCACACCGAACGCTACGATCTGATGGTGCGCCGCCGCGATTATTTTCAGCCGCCGCTGCAGCGATTGCTGAAGTACTGCGACTCGGCGGAATTCAAGGCGCGCGCCGACGCGCTGGCGGGCTACGACATCGCCGGTCTCGGCGATATCCACTACAACGCCCCCTGAGTGCGGCCGATCCCCACTTGACGGCGGGGCCCAGAGACACGAACTCTTTCGCATCAGGAACCGGCCGGGATCAGAGACGTGGCGACCACCAAGATGACCGAACAAGCCTTCCTCGACGCCGCCGCCAACGGCGACGCCGACGCGCTCAAATCCGGGCTGGAACAGGGGCTGAAGCCCGACGTCGCCGATCAGTACGGCAACACGGCGCTGATGATGGCCTGCGCGCGGGCGCAGACCGAAACCTGCAAGATATTGCTCGAAGCCGGCGCCGACCCCGATCACAAGAACCGTTTCGGCCTCGGCCCCCGCAACTGGGCGAGCTGGGCCGAAAACGACGCATCGATCCGGGCGCTGCTGGGCTAGAGTGATATCCCTCTCCCCCTTTGGGGGAGAGGTTAGGTGAGGGAGAAAGCGTCTCCCGACGGTTTCTCTTGTTGATAGGAAGCCTCCTCACCTGTCCTCTCCTCCATTCATGGAGGAGAGGGACCCTGACGCTCAACACACCTCGAAACAGTAAACCCGCGACGGCAGGTGATCGCCCAAGGGCGCGGAGTTGTAGATCCCCGTCTCGTCGACGTAGCGCCAGAGACCGGCGTCCTCCAGTTCTTTCCGTTTCGGATCGAACAATCCCTCCAGGTACGTGCGCGCGACCGAGAACGCGATGCGCCCGCCCGGCTTGGTGACCCGGATCAACTCGTCGAGACCGTCGAGCGGCGCGTGGCCCTGCGTGAACACGCCCGAGCTGACGACGCCGGCGAAGCTGTCGGTCTGGAAGCCGAGTTCTTCGCCCAGATACATATGATGCAGGTTCCGGTAATGGCCTTTTTCGCCGGCGATCTTGAGCATCCCGGGCGAGGCGTCGAGACCGACGATGTCGCTGTGGCCGAGCGCCTGCATGATCTCGCTCATGATCCCGGTACCGCAGCCGGCGTCCAGGATCGGCGTCGCATCCGACGGGATATGCCGCGACGCCAGCGACGTCACCATCGCCGGGTGGGTATAGCCGATGCTTTTCATGTGGTCTTCGTATTCGTCGGCCCAGTCGTCGTAGGCGTCGGCGAGTTCGTCGGTGTTGGTCGCCTGATAGGCCTTGTGGAGTTTGGCGGTCTCTTTGCCGGGTTTTTGATCGGGCATGATCTCTCTCTGTTGTTGATACCGCCGCAACCTTAACACACCGGCCCGGATTGTCTCGTTGATGCCCCCTCACCCGGCGCGCAAGCGCGCCACCCTCTCCCAAGGGAGAGGGCATCGTACTTCAGGGTTCCTTCTGCCTTGGGAGAAGGACAGGATGAGGGGCTTTGGCTTTATAAACATTCCCTTGCCTTTGCAGCCGCGGATGCAAACCTGTAAAACCGACCACAACCAACAACAACAGGGAGGCGAGGGCGATGACCGCCTACATGATCGCGCAGGTCAACGTGACCGATCCGGAGAAATTCGAGGAATACCGCGCCCTGGTGCCGGCAACGCTGGAAAAATACGGCGGCAAGTATATCGTCCGCGGCGGCGAGATGGCGGTTTTAGAAGGCGACATGCCGTATCCGCGCCTGGTCGTCATCGCGTTCCCGGACATGGATGCGATCAAGCGCTGGCACGCGTCGGAGGAATACGCGGGCGCGCTCAAGATGCGCCAGGCGGCGTCCGACAGTGTGCTCGTGGCGGTGGACGGTTACGATGGATAGTATCGACGACCTCGGCGCCCAAATCTGGGACGCGCGCCTGAACGGTACGCTGCTTTCCCGCGACATCGTCGCCGGAACCGCGGAGCGCAATCACTCCTATAAAGTGCAGGCCGCCGCCGCCAAAGCGTCGGGGCTGACCCGCGCCGGCTGGAAGGTCGCGGCGACCAGCGAGATGGCGCAGGAGCTTCTGGGCATGGACGGCCCGTCCATCGGCCCGGTGTTTAAGGAACATCTTTACAAGCCCGGCGACACGCTGCCCGCGCGCACCGAACACGGGTCCGCCATCGAATGCGAGATCGCGTTCAGGATGGGCGCCGACCTCCCCGACGATCACATCGTTTCGTTCGACGATCTGATGGATGCGACGGCGGACGCCTTCATCGCCGTCGAACTGGTCGGTTGCCGGTTCGAGGGCGGGTTCAAGGGCGCGGGAATCTCGGTCTGTATTTCGGATTTCTCGTTCAACGCCGCGCTTGTCGTCGGTGCCGACATTCCGGGGTGGATGGACATGTACCTGGCGACCGTCGGCGCGGAAGTGACCGTCAACGGCGAGAAGGGGAATTCGGGCACCGGCGAGGCCGTGCTCGGCAATCCCGCGTTCGCGTTGCAGTGGGCGGCGACGGAGGCGTACTCCATCGGCATGCCTTTAAAGAAGGGCGACATCGTCTCCACCGGCACCATGACCGGCGTCACCCCGGTCAAACCGGGCGACGAGTTGATGTGCGACTTCGGCGACCTGGGACAAATCCCGCTCAAGTTCGACGCGGCTTAACCCCTCATTTCATATCGTCTATCCCGGGCGCGTGCGGCCATGCCGCGCAAGACCTGGGACCCATGCCGATGCTTTCCCGAACCCATCCATGGGTCCCGGATCGGTCGTGCGGCCCGTCCGGGATAGACGGTGTTTGTTTGCATGAGGTGTTGGCCGGCGTTTCTGTCTGGAAGCATCCCGTCGTTTATCCCAAGATATGCCGGTCGAACAACGTCACGAGGACAAGCATGGGCATACTTACCGACGAACAGAAAGCGGCCTTCGCGCGCGACGGCGTTTTGGTGGTCGAGGACGCGGTCGCGCCCGATCTGCTGGAAAGATTACGCGCCGATTTCGATCACTGGGTCGATGAAAGTCAGGCACACGACAGGCCATACGGCGTGACGGTCGACGGCCGGCCGCGCTTCGATCTCGAACCCGCAGACGGCGATAAACCGGCCCGGCTCCGCCGCGTGCAGGCGCCGACCGAGGTTTCCGACGCCTATTACGAAGCCATGGCCGACAGCCGCATGACGGACATGGTCGCCGAATTGATCGGCCCGGACATCAAGCTGCATCACACAAAGATCAACTCGAAGCTGCCGGGCGCCAGGACCGAAGTGAAGTGGCACCAGGACTTTCCCTACACGCCGCATTCGAATGCGGACCTGGTGACGGCGCTTCTGATGATCGACGACGTGACGGAAGAGAACGGCCCGCTCGCCGTCGCGCCGGGTTCGCACAAGGGGCCGATCCACAGTCTCTGGCATGACGGGGTTTTCACGGGTGCCGTCGATGCGCAAGCGGAATCCGAAATGAAGAAAACGGCCCGGCTGTGTACGGGGAAGGCGGGCTCGGTCTGCCTGATGCACACGCGTCTCGCGCACGGCTCGGAGCCCAATCTCTCCGACAAACCCAGGACGCTCTTCATCTCGGTCTACTCGGCGGGCGACGCCATGCCGTGCTCGCCCAACCCGGTGCCGACCGAGCATATGGGCCTGTTCGTCAGGGGCTCGGACCCCCGGCGCGTGCGCGGCGAGGCGTTCGAGGTGCAGACGCCTGAATATCCGAAGACCTCGTTCTTCGCCCAGCAGTCGGAAAAAGAACGGACGATGTGATGACCCCCTCACCTAACCTCTCCCCCCAAGGGGGGAGAGGGGTTAGTGTGCGATGTTGCGGCAGGGTCCCTCTCCTCCAGTTATGGAGGAGAGGACAGGTGAGGAGGCTAGTTAATGACGGCTGAAAAGACGGACGTGCTGGTGATCGGCGCGGGGCAGGCGGGCATCGCGACGAGCGAGCACCTGGGCAAACTCGGGATTCCGCATCTGGTGCTTGAGCGCGACCGCATCGCCGAACGCTGGCGGACGGGCCGGTGGGATTCCCTCGTCGCCAACGGTCCGGCCTGGCACGACCGCTTCCCCAACATGGAATTTGCCGATTGCGATCCGGACGGCTTCCCCGGCAAGGACGAGATCGCCGCCTATTTCGAAGCCTATGCGGATATGATCTCGGCCCCGGTCCGCACCGGCGTCGCGGTGACGGAAGTGCGGCGCAGGAAAGACGGCCCCGGTTTCATCGCCGAATCCTCGGCAGGTATGTTCGAAGCGGATTACGTCGTCGTCGCCACCGGACCGTTCCAGAACCCGAACATTCCCGCCGTGATCCCCGATAGCGCCGGTATCGAACAGCTTCATTCCAGCGATTACAAGAACCCGGGTCAGCTTCCCGATGGCGCCGTCCTCGTCGTCGGCGCCGGGTCGTCGGGCACGCAGATCGCCGACGAACTGTCGCGGGCCGGGCGCGATGTATATCTGTCCGTCGGGCCGCACGACCGGCCGCCGCGCCGCTACCGCGGGCGCGACTTCGTCTGGTGGCTGGGCGTCTTGGGCAAATGGGACGCCGAAGTGCCGCGCGAGGGCACCGAGCATGTGACCATTGCCGTCAGCGGCGCGCACGGCGGCGAGACCGTCGATTTCCGCAAGCTCGCCGAAAACGGCATCACGCTGCTGGGCCGGACGGAAACATTTGAAGACGGCAAATTGACGTTCGCCAACGATCTCGCCCAGAACATCCGCAACGGCGATGCCAATTATCTGTCCGTCCTCGACGAGGCGGACAGATATATCCAGCGCATGGACCTCGACCTGCCCGAAGAACCCGACGCGCATGTGATCGGCCCCGACCCGGACTGCGTGAAGAACCCCATCCTCGAGCTTGATCTGAAAAAAGCCGGGATCGCGTCGGTGATCTGGGCGACCGGGTTCGTGAACGATTTCTCGTGGATGAAGGTCGACGCCTTCGACGATCTCGGCCGTCCCAAACACCAGCGCGGCGTGGCGGCGGAGCGGGGGATCTATTTCGTCGGTCTTCCCTGGTTGTCGCAGCGCGGCTCGTCGTTCATCTGGGGCGTGTGGCACGACGCCAAGCACATCGCCGACCATATCAACATCCAGCGCGGCTACCTCGACTATCACGATTTCTCGAAGAAGCGCGGGCGGTAGCTTACCCCCTCACCCAGCCTCTCCCCCTTGAAAGGGGGAGAGGGGTTAAGAGGAACGTTTCGTCCGGGTCCCTCTCCTCCATTCATGGAGGAGAGGACAGGTGAGGAGGAAAATCCCTTTAATCCGTCCATATGCCTCCATATGGAAACGACCCTCACCCGCGCCCGGAGACTACGACGCGAAATGTCGCCGCCCGAGCGTAAGGTGTGGGCGGTACTGCGCGCCCGGGGCTTGGCGGGTTACAAGTTCAAGCGCCAGTTGCCGGTCGGCCCGTTCATCGTCGATTTCCTGTGCGCGGAAAAACGCCTCGTGCTCGAGATCGACGGCGAAAGTCACGACACGCAACTCGATTACGACAAGCGCCGGGATAGGTATCTGAGAAAGGCGGGGTATCGGGTTCTGAGGCTCACCAACGAAGACGTGATGAATGAGCTTGAAGCGTCAATGCGCGTTGTGCTCGAAACGCTCAAGCGAACCTGACGCGATACGCTTACCCCCTCACCCAACCTCTCCCCCTTGAAAGGGGGAGAGGGGTTAAGCGGGATTTGGCGTCAGGGTCCCTCTTCCCCACGAAGTGGGGGAGAGGACAGGTGAGGGGGGCCGCCCTTCGACATTCCTGCCTGACGCGAGACGGTCGCCCCCTCACCCAGCCTCTCCCCCTTGAAAGGGGGAGAGGGGTAAGCGGGATTTTGCGTCAGGGTCCCTCTTCCCCACGAAGTGGGGGAGAGGACAGGTGAGGGGGGAAGCGTCTGCAAACAAAAACCCCCGCCGGGGGGCGGGGGCTGGAGTTTGCCTCAAGAGAAATGAGGCCGCGTGTCAGGTGCCCGGCTGGGCGTTGGCGAAGAACGCCTGGTTGCCGAGGATCTGGTATTCGTTGATCAGCTTCTGGCCTTCCTTGCCGATCACCCAGTCGATGAAGGTCTGGCCGAGTTCGGTCTTCACGTGCGGGTGTTTCTTCGGGTTCACCAGGATGATGCCGTACTGGTTGAACAGCACCGGGTCGCCTTCGACGAGGATGGTGAGGTCGCCCTTGTTCTTGAACTTGAGCCACGTCGCGCGGTCGGTCAGCGAATACGCGTTCATGCCCGACGCCACGTTCAGCGTCGCGCCCATGCCGGACCCGGTGGCGCTGTACCATTTGTTGCCGGCCCCCGTCGGATCGACGCCGGCGCCTTTCCAGAGCTCGAGCTCTTTTTTGTTGGTGCCCGAGTTGTCGCCGCGCGACGCGAAGGGCGACTTGCTGTCGGCGATTTTCTTGAGCGCGTCTGCGGCTTTCTTCATCCCCTTGATGCCGGCCGGGTCGGATTTCGGGCCGACCATGACGAAGTCGTTGTACATCACGTCGGTCCGCTTCACCCCGAACCCTTCCTCGACGAATTTCAGCTCCGACGGTTTGTGATGCACGAACAGCACATCGGCGTCGCCGTTCTTGGCGAGCTTGATCGCCTTACCCGTCCCCACCGCGACGACGCGGACCTCGATGCCGGTCTTCTCGGTGAACTTCGGCAGCAGGAAATCGAACAGGCCGGAATTCGCCGTCGACGTCGTCGAGGCGACGGTGATGAACTTGTCGGCGGCGTGCGCCGTGCCCAGCGACAGCGCCAGGAGCGCGGCGATAAAGAATGTCTTGAACTTGAACATGTGATGTCTCCCTGATCGTTCGTCGTTCAGTTGGCGGTTACCACCTCAACTCGCCCTTGATGAACGCGGCGGCCTCGCCGCTTCGGGGCGTGTCGAAGAATTCGTCGGCGGGGGTCTTCTCCATGATCCTGCCCGCGTAAATAAAGATGACCTCGTCGGCATGGCGCTTGGCTTGCGCGAGATCGTGGGTCGTCATGACGATGCGCGTGCCTTCGCCGTGCATGGTCTCGATGATGCTCTCGACCGCATGCGTCGCGGCGGGGTCGAGCGACGCCGTCGGCTCGTCGAGGAACAGCACCTCCGGTTTCGTCGCCCAGGCGCGGGCGAGGGCGAGCTTCTGTTGCTCGCCGCCCGAAAGGTGGCGGGCCGGCGATTTCGAGAAGCGCGCGAGGCCGGTGCGGTTCAGCACGTCGTCGACGATCGCCGGGCGCTCGGTGCGGCCGACGCCGTGCAGCTTGAGCGCATAATCGACGTTCTGCGCGACGGTGCGCCTCAGCAGAACGGGACGCTGGAACACCATCGCCTGGCGCTTCATCGGATCGTGGCCGGGCTCGGCGCCTTCCCAGATCACGCGTCCGGTGCTGGGCGCGAGCAGCCCGTGGCAGAGCCGGAGCGTCAGCGACTTGCCGGCGCCGTTGGGGCCGAGGATGAACGTCCGGGGGCCGGCGTCGAGCTTGAATGAGAGACCGTCGATAAGGCGTTTGCTCCCGGCGTCGAAGGAGACGTTCTCGACCCTGAGCGGCAGGATCGAGCGTCGCGCCGGCCGGCTCATGGCGGGCGTCGTGACGATGGGCTCGGTCATGGCGCCGTTCATGTCCACGCCGCCTCGGCGCGCTGCTTGACCGTATAGGTCGCGGCGTTGATGCCGAGCGAGATGGTGATCAGCACGATGCCGAGGCCGAGGGCGAGGGCGAGGTCGCCCTTCGAGACCTCGAGCGCGATCGCGGTGGTCATGGTGCGGGTCACGTGATCGATGTTGCCGCCGACGATCATCACCGCGCCGACTTCCGCCGAGGCGCGGCCGAAGCCGGCAAGGATCGCCGTCACCAGAGTGAAGCGCGCGTCATATAAGAGGGCCGGGATGGCGCTGACCGGTCCCGCGCCCATGGAGCGCATCTGATCGGCGTACTCGACCCACAGGTCGGCGATCACTTGCCGGGTCAGCGCGATCACGATCGGCGTCACCAGGATCGCCTGCGCGACGATCATCGCCGTCGGCGTGAACAGCAGACCGAGCACACCCAGAGGACCGGAGCGCGACAGCATCAGATAGACGACCAGGCCGACCACGACCGGCGGCAGTCCCATCAGCGCGTTAACGAACACCACGACTGCGTTCTTGCCGGGGAACTTGAAAAGCGCCAGCGCGGCGCCGACCGGCAGCCCGACGAGAACCGAAAGCGCGACCGCCGACAGCGACACGCGGAGCGACAGCCCGACGATCTCGATCAGGTTTTTGTCGAAGGTGACGAGCAGGTGAAGCGCCGTCACGAAAGCGTCGGAAATGTCCGTCATCCGGAAAAAATGCCTGTCAGCCGCCCAAATACGTGAATCGGGCCTTTTTCGCCCTTATTTCGTTAACGTGGGAGCGTAACTTGGGAAAATATGCATATCAATGCATAAATATGCAGGTTTGGCGGCGCCGGATCACGATGCCGTGTTCGGCCGCGGATAATCGTCTCTTGAAATCCGCCCCCTTGCCCAAGATGATCCGAATAACGAAATAAGACCGGATGGTGGTGTTAGGCATACCAACCCGGCGTAAATGGGAGGAGACTTGAGGTGACCCGTCCAGGCGACGACGCCCCCTTCACGGACGACTTTCTGGTGCGGCCCGACCCGTCGGATCCGAAGCTCACCGAGCGCGTCTCGGGCATCGATCAGGACGGCAATCCGGTCGAGACCTCGGTCACCGTGGAGCGCCCGCTGACGCTGTTTTTGAACGGCCGCGAGATCGTCACGATGATGACCATCTGCGACCATCCGGACGTGCTCGCGGTGGGCTATCTGCTGAACCAGAACATGCTGCGCCATGACGATGAGGTCACCGGAATCGACTACGACGAGGAGATCGAAACCGTCGTCGTTCGCACCGCGCGCGAGACCGATTACGAAGAGAAACTGAAGAAGAAGACCCTCACGTCGGGCTGCGCCCAGGGCACCGTTTTCGGCGACGTGATGGAGAAATTCGAGACCGCGAAACTCAACCCGGACGCGGTTCTGAGAACCTCCTGGCTCTATCGACTGACCAAGAAAATCAACACCACCCCCAGCCTCTATCTGGAGGCCGGCGCGATCCATGGTTGCGTCCTCTGCCATGAGGATAAGCCTCTGATTTACATGGAGGATGTCGGCCGCCACAACGCCGTCGACAAGATCGCGGGATACATGTTCCTGAACGGCATTTCGGGCGAGGACAAGATCTTCTACACCACCGGCCGGCTGACCTCCGAGATGGTCATCAAGACGGTGCAGATGGGGATTCCGATCCTCTGTTCGCGCTCGGGTTTCACCGCCTGGGGTGTCGAGCTTGCGCGCCAGGTCGGCCTGACTTTGATCGGCCGCGCGCGGGGTAAGCGCTTCATGGCGCTCGCCGGCGAAGAGCGCATCGAATTCGACATCGACGCCGCCGAGATCGAGGACGAACCCAAGGGCGTGAACCGCAAGGGGGCGGCGGCGGAATGAGCGGAAAGCCCATTGTCGGCGTCCTTCTGGCGGGCGGTCTCGCGCGGCGCATGGGCGGCGGCGACAAGCCCATGAGAGAGCTCGGCGGCAAGCCGATCCTGGAGCACGTGATCGACCGCGCCAAGCCGCAGGTGCATCACCTGATCCTCAACGCCAACGGCGATCCGGGACGCTTCGCCAAGTACGGTCTGCCCGTCGTCGCGGATGTCATCGACGGCCATCAGGGGCCGCTCGCCGGGATCCTGACGGCGCTCGACTGGGCCGCCGAAAACGTACCGGAAGCCGAGTACGTGGTCAGCTTCGCGACCGACGCGCCGTTCCTGCCGCGCGACCTGGTGGCGCGCCTTCTGACCGCCGTCGACGGCACCGACGCCCAGCTAGCCTGCGCCATCACGGGCGATCGCACGCACCCGGTTTTCGGTATCTGGCCGGTGGCGCTGAGGGACGAACTCCGCCGCGCCATGGTCGACGAAGAGATGCGCAAGATCGACGCCTGGACCGAGCGTTATGGCATCGTCCACGTGCCCTTCGAGGCCGAACCGGTCGACCCGTTCTTCAACGTCAACCGCCCGGAGAACCTTGAAGAAGCGGAGGGATTGCTGGCGGCGGAAAAGGCGGCGGCGCCGGACATTCACGAGAAGCTGGACATCGGCGTCGTGATCGAACGGCGCGACAGCGACAACCGCTGGGCCGATCACACCTATCAGCCGGTGGCGGTGTTCCAGGGCGCGCCGCCCAAGGACCCGCACGGCGAATGGACCATGCTGCGGGAAGGCGATGGGTGGGCGCATTTCCACGCCGCGACGTTGCCGCTGGAGCTGTTCCGGGGCGAGACCGAGGGCTACCGGGTCAACCTCTCGAACGACCCGCCGCATATCTACATCGTGCTCTCGCCGGGCGAGGAAGCCGACGATCCGGAAATGCTGGTGCATATGGTGACGGCGTGCCCGTTCGAGGCGGAGAGCTATACCGAAGACAGCGACCAGATGGTCGAAGGGGTCATGATGCCGCCGGAGGTCGCGGCCTGGATCAAGACGTTCTGCGACACCCATCACAAGGACGTCCCGTTTAAGAAGCGCAAACGCAAATCCTACGACCCGCGCAAGGGCGACTTCATGCGCCCGCGCCACGGAGGTTGAGATGGCGGAAGGCCGCCTGAGCCGTTGGTCACGCCTGAAATCCAAGGGGGGCGCCGACGCCCGCGAGGAAGCGCAGGTCGAGGCCGACAAGGCCCGCACCGAAACCGCCCGCGCCGAGCCGCCCGACGAGTTCGCGGCGCTGCCGGGCGGTACGCGTGTGCGTAACTTCGTGCCCGCAATGGCGCCCCTCGCGCCCGACCCGGAAGACGACGATGACCGCTTTACCCGCGGCGTCGGACATGGCGGGCCCGTCGACGACGGCGACGTGGCCGGTGATGGCGGTTCCCAGCCGGACGCGGCGACGGTTCTCGAGAACGAAGACCTCTTCGCCGATATCGAAGAAGAGGAGATGAGTGACGACGAGCGCGAGGTCGTCGCCGGTCTGCCGCCGCTCGAATCGCTCGACAAGGACTCCGATTTCTCGCCGTTCCTGCGCGACGGGGTGCCAGAATTCATGAAGCGCCGGGCGCTCCGGTTGCTGTGGCGGCTGAACCCGTTCTTCAACGTCCGCGATGGGCTCAACGACTACGATGAGGACTTTAACCTGGTCCACAAGATCATCGACGAGATGACCGGCGCGTATAAGGTCGGCCGCGGGCATTTGAGCGATCAGGAACTGCGCGCCATGACGCCCGAGGAGGCGCGCCGCGCCTTCGGTGACGAGGACCCGGATGACGACGAAACGGGCGAAGGCGATACGGAAATTGCGGAATTGACGGATCACGAACCCGCGCCGGTAGAACAGAAAGTCACGCAAGCGGGCGGCACCGAGCAGGAAGATGATAATAACGATGATAATTCCGAAAAACGAAGAAAAAACAATAAAAAGACATAAAAACACACTCGTTATTGGTGAATAGCTATCTAGAGCTAGATTGGTGGAATGTCCTCTAAAGCACTGAAATCGCGTCAGAATTGCTGCACTGCGGTACGCGGAATTCGATAAATTCGTTGACTTGAACGGTTCTAAAGCAGGATAATTTTCATTGCGTTCCCGGGTGAGAGCGGGAAGGCCAACCAAAGAATAAATGCGCCGGTTGAATCATTATTCCCGGCCGGAAACATGCAAGGGAGATGCTGTGGCCACGTCCATGGGCGAAAATCAGACCACACCGAACAGCGACCCGTCTGTCGACGTGATGTCGGACGATATGATGCGGGCCAATTTCTACGGCCTGCTTGCGCGTGTTCTCGCCAAGCCGATGGACGAAGAAACCCTCGCAACCATGCGCGGCCTCGCGGATCACGACGACGGGAGCCCGCTCGGCGAAGCCATCGCGTCTTTCGGCAAGCTTTGCGCCCGTACGCCCCGCGCCAAGGCCGAAGAAGAATTCACCGAACTTTTTTACGGGGTCGGCGCAGGCGGGGAAATCTCGCCTTACGCATCGCTTTATCTGACCGGTCTCGTGTACGACAAGCCGCTCGCCGAGCTGCGCGCCGATATGGCCCGGCTCGGGATCGCAGCGGCCGAGGGCACGGGGGAACCGGAAGATCATATCGCGAGTCTTTGTGAGATGATGCACGGCCTGCTGACCGGCGCCCTTGGCGACGGCGCGGGGCCGGCTGAGACAAAGGCGTTTTTCGACAAGCACCTGGCCCCTTGGGCCGGGCGGATGTTCAAGGACCTCGAAGGGGCGCAGGCGGCTGCGCTCTATATGCCGGTGGGCACCATCGGTCGCTTGTTCATGGAGATCGAGCGCGAGGTCTATGACATGGCGGCTTGAGCCGCCTGGGAATTGGCGGCTTGAGCCGCCTGAAGACGGAACGGTCCGGCACTTGCCGATTGGGAGTGTGGAGCGGGTCCAGGACAAGATGGCCATGGTGGCCAAAACAAAGCGACCAGAAATGGTCGAACACGTACGTGTCAACAATTGGGAGACAGCAATGAAAAGGACCGAGAAATCGGAAACGCTGGCCCGCAGAGATTTTCTGAAGGGAGCGGGTGTTGTCGGCGCTGCCGGCATCGCAACGGCCGCCCTTTCCGGAAAGGAAGCGAAAGCGGCGTCGCCCGAAGACCGCAAGACGAGCGGCTATCGGGAAACCGAACACGTCATGAAGTACTACGAGCTCAGCCGCTTCTAGGCTGCTGTTCGTGACTTCGATCAATAAGGTCAACATTGGGAGATAGTTAAATGCTCACCAAGAAGAGCAACGGGGTTGCGGGACGCCCCCGTTTGACAAAGGCATTAGCCGGAGTCGTTGGCGGTTCGATGGACCGCCGGACCTTCCTGAAACGCTCAGGGGTGACAGCTGGCGGTATCGCGCTGGCCTCGGCCCTGCCGGCAGGAATGGTCAAGAAAGCCGAAGCGGCCTCCGCCGCCGGCGAACTCAAACAGGTCAAATCTGTCTGCACGCACTGCTCCGTCGGCTGCACGGTTATTGCCGAGGTATCCAACGGTGCGTGGGTCGGCCAGGAGCCTGGTTTCGACAGCCCGTTCAACCTTGGTTCTCACTGTGCCAAGGGTGCGTCGGTGCGTCACCACGCCCACGGCGATCGCCGCCTCAAGTACCCGATGAAGCTCTCGGGCGGCAAATGGCAGAAGATCAGCTGGGACGATGCCATCAACGAAATCGGCGACAAGATGATGGAGATCCGCAAGACCTCCGGTCCCGATTCCGTCTACTGGCTCGGCTCCGCCAAGTTCAGCAACGAGCAGTCGTACCTGTTCCGTAAGTTCTACGCGTTCTGGGGCTCCAACAACGGTGACCACCAGGCCCGTATCTGTCACTCGACCACGGTCGCCGGTGTTGCCAACACCTGGGGCTACGGTGCGATGACGAACAGCTACAACGACATGCACAACTCCAAGGCCATGTTCCTCATCGGGTCCAACCCGGCCGAGGCGCACCCGGTCGCCGTGCAGCACATTCTGAAGGCGAAAGAGCAGAACAATGCTGCCCTCATCGTGTGCGACCCGCGCTTCTCGCGGACTGCGGCCCATGCCGACGAGTTCGTCCGGTTCCGTCCGGGCACCGATGTCGCGCTGATCTGGGGTATCCTGTACCACATCTTCGAGAACGGATGGGAAGACAAGGAATACATCAAGCAGCGTGTCTGGGGCATGGATCAGATCCGCGCCGAGGTGAAGAAGTGGACGCCCGAAGAGACCGAGCGTGTGACCGGGGTTCCGGGTTCGCAGCTCCGTCGCGTCGCGCGGACGCTGGCCAACAACCGTCCGGGCACCATTGTCTGGTGCATGGGTGGCACGCAGCACACCAACGGTAACAACAACACGCGTGCGTACTGCATCCTGATGCTGGCGCTCGGTAACATCGGCACGCAGGGTGGCGGCGCGAACATTTTCCGCGGTCACGACAACGTGCAGGGTGCGACCGACTTCTGCATCCTGTCGCACTCGCTGCCGGGTTACTACGGTCTCGCCAAGGGGTCGTGGAAACACTGGGCGCGTGTTTGGGATGTCGACTACGAGTTCCTCGCCGGTCAATTCGACGAAGAGAAGATGATGAACTCGAAGGGCATTCCGGTCAGCCGCTGGATTGACGGTGTCCTCGAAGACAAGGCCAACATCGACCAGAAGGACAACCTTCGGGCCATGGTCTATTGGGGCCACGCGGTCAACTCGCAGACCCGTCTGCCGGAAATGAAGAAGGCGATGGAAAAGCTGGATCTGATGGTCGTCATTGATCCGGTGCCGACCTTCGCTGCGGTCATTCCGGACCGTCAGGACGGTATCTACGTGCTGCCGGCGACGACGCAGTTCGAAACCCGCGGCTCCGTGACGGCGTCGAACCGCTCTCTGCAGTGGCGCGACAAGGTCGTGGATCCGGTGTTCGAATCGCGCACCGACCATGAAATCATGGCGATGTTCGCGAAGAAGTTCGGCTGGGCCGACAAGTTCTTCAAGAACATCAAAATGGACAAGATCGCCGAAGGCCGCGAAGAACCGAACATCGAAGACGTGACCCGCGAGTTTAACAAGGGCATGTGGACGATCGGTTACACCGGTCAGTCGCCGGAGCGTCTGAAGGCGCACATGGCGAACCAAGCGACCTTCGACAAGACTACGCTTCTCGCGAAGGGCGGTCCTGTCAGCGGCGACTACTACGGTCTGCCGTGGCCGTGCTGGGGCACTGCTGACATGAAGCACCCGGGGACGCCGGTTCTTTACGATCCGTCCAAACCGGTTGCCGAAGGCGGCCTCAACTTCCGCGCCCGTTTCGGTGTGGAACGCAATGGCTCCAACCTGCTCGCCGAAGGCTCCTACCCGGTCGGGAACGAGCTGAAGGACGGTCACCCCGAGTTCACGATGGCCATGCTCAAGAAGCTTGGTTGGGACAAGGACCTGACCGACGACGAGCGTGCGGCGATCGAAAAGGTCGCCGGCGACAAGACCAACTGGAAGACCGACCTTTCCGGCGGTATCCAGCGCGTCGCCATCAAGCATGGTTGTGCGCCGTTCGGTAACGCCAAGGCGCGTACCGTGGTGTGGACGTTCCCGGATCCGGTGCCGCTGCACCGCGAACCGCTGTACACGCCGCGTCGCGACCTCCTGCCGCAGTACGAAACGTACTCGGATCGTCAGATGTACCGTCTGCCGACCAAGTATGCTTCGATCCAGAAGCAGGACTTCTCCAAGGACTTCCCGATCATTCTGACGTCGGGCCGTCTTGTGGAATATGAAGGTGGCGGTGACGAGTCCCGGTCCAACCCGTGGCTGGCTGAACTGCAGCAGGACATGTTCTGCGAAATCAACCCGATCGATGCCAACAATACCGGTATCAAGGACGGGGCCATGATGTGGGTCGAAAGCCCCGAAGGTGGCCGCGCCAAGGTGAAGGCGCTCGTGACCGAGCGTGTCGCACCTGGGGTTGTGTTCATGCCGTTCCACTTCGGTGGACACTGGATGGGTGAGTCGCTCCGGAAGAAGTATCCGGAAGGCGCCGATCCGTATGTGCTGGGCGAAGCGTCCAACATGTGCGGCACCTACGGCTATGACTCGGTGACCAACATGCAGGAAACCAAAGTCACGCTCTGCCGCGTGAAAACGGCCTGAGCGAGATAGGGAGACACAGAAATGGCTAGAATGAAGTTCCTGTGTGACGCAGAACGCTGCATCGAGTGCAACGCCTGCGTCACCGCGTGCAAAAACGAGCACGAGGTTCCCTGGGGTATCAACCGCCGGCGCGTCGTCACGATCAACGACGGCAAGCCGGGCGAGCGCTCCATCTCGGTGGCGTGCATGCATTGCTCGGATGCGCCGTGTATCGCGGTGTGCCCGGTGGACTGCATCTACGAAACCGAAGAAGGTGTGGTGCTCCACTCCAAGGACCTGTGCATCGGCTGTGGTTATTGCTTCTATGCGTGCCCGTTCGGCGCGCCGCAGTATCCGCAGGCCGGTAACTTCGGCTCCAGAGGCAAGATGGACAAATGTACCTTCTGCGCCGGTGGTCCGGAGGACAACAACTCCTCGGCCGAATTCCAGAAATACGGCCGTAACCGTCTCGCGGAGGGCAAGCTGCCGATCTGCGCCGAAATGTGCTCGACCAAGGCACTGCTCGGTGGGGATGGCAACATGATCTCCAACATCTACCGCGAGCGTATCGTGTCCCGTGGCTTCGGCTCGGGTGCGTGGGGTTGGGGTACGGCCTACGATCTGAAGGCCGGCTCCTGACCTATCGGTCTGATTAAAGGTAGGGCGGCGGCATCTCTTAACTGGGGTGCCGCCCCTCCTTTAACTTCCGATGGATTCCGGCCCCGATTGCTGGAATTGAAAGAACAAGGAACGACAATGTTCGACAAAAGATTTCTGAAGACTGTGGGAGTCGCATGCTTCGCGCTCCTCGTCCTTGCAGGATGCCGTCCGGAGGAACAGGACAGGCCGTTGTATTATGAACCGGGCGTGTACCCGGGCAAGAAGCCGACCTCGGCATTAAGCGACGATGACCTTGCGGAATTGCGCCAGCGTGCGGTGGAGCAGGGTGGTATTCCCGCGGGTGGTGCACTTTCCGGCGGTGGAACGACCACCGGCGACGATGTCCGAGCCCCGATTCAGAGCGAAGCCGACAAGCAGCTCCAAGAGCGCGGCAAAATGCAAGGTGGCAACTGACCCGGCGTAACGTTCGGGCAGAAATCGGAGTGAAACAGATGACGAAGTTTACGCAGTTAATTCGGTCCGTTGGATTTGCGCTGGTTGTCGCCGCACTGGTCGGTTTCGGCGCGCTGTCCATGAACGCCGGGATGGCGCTGTTTGGCGACAATCCGGTTCAGGCGCAGGAAAAGGGCACGGTGCCGGGCGGTGCGCTCGGGAACATGTCCGACGCCGAGATGTGGCGCGCCATCAAGGGCGGTGTCCGTGGGACCGTCTCCATCCCCGACCAAAAGGCGGGCCAGATGGTTCAGGCCAACGGCGATGCCTGGCGCGCCTTCAAGAACGGCCCGCTCAGCATCTACGGGGCGTGGTCGCTTCTGGGGATTATTGTGGTGCTGGTGGTGTTCTTTGCCCTCCGTGGCCGCATCAAAATCGGCCATGGACCGGACCCGCAGGGCCGCACGATTGAGCGCTTCAACGCGCTGGAGCGCGCCGTGCACTGGCTGACGGCGACCAGTTTCATCGTATTGGCCCTGACGGGTCTTAATGTTCTCTATGGGCGATATTTCCTGAAACCCGTGATCGGCGCGGAGGCCTTCGGGTCGCTGACCTATTACGGAAAGCTCGCGCATAATTACATCGCTTTCGCCTTCATGCTGGGCATTGCGCTGATGTTCGTTTTGTGGGTGCGTTACAACATCCCGAAAGTGCGCGACCTGAAATGGCTGGCCGTCGGTGGCGGCCTGTTCTCGAAGGACCTGCACCCCGAAGCCGGGCGCTTCAATGCGGGCCAGAAGATCATTTTCTGGGCCGTGGTGATTGGCGGTTTCTCGCTCTCGCTCTCGGGCGTCGCGCTGATGTGGCCGTTCGAAGTGCAGCCTTGGGCCGGGACTTTCGTGTTCCTGAACAACTTCGGCCTGGACCTGCCGACGCAGTTCACGCCGCTTGAGGAAACCCAGCTTTCCGTGTTGTGGCACTCGGCCGTGGCGCTGGTGATGATCGTCGTCATCATCGCGCACATCTATATCGGCTCGGTCGGTATGGAAGGGGCCTTTGACGCCGTTGGTTCGGGCCAGGTCGATCTCAACTGGGCCAAGGAGCACCACTCGCTCTGGGTCGAGGAAGAGATGCAGAAGAACTCAGGCCAGCAACAGCCGGCCGAGTAAACTTCACTTCAGCGCTTCAATGCGAAAGGGCGGTGCTGCGGCACCGCCCTTTTTCGTGACTTTACGGATGCGCGGATTTAGTGGATACGCGCGTTCGACGTCGAGTATTTTTCGCCTGCCGTCGGATTCAGGTTCGTGAGCACTGCGCCGGCGGCAATCGCGATGACGATGGCGGCAATCCCGCCGATAAGTACTGACTTCATGAAATTCACCATTTCCTGTTTTCGGCAAGTCCCTGCCGAGTCCTCATAATGTAAACGAAACAGCTGCGATTTCAAGGAGTTGGTCCGCTTGCGCTGTGGCGATGGAGGTTCATGTGGGGCTGGTCAACAGCGCCCGTGCCGCGCTACGCTGCCTTGACGACGCCGGATAAGGAAGATTGATGAACGAGACCCCGACCGATAAGGATGCTGCTGCCGAACTGCTCGATGCGCTGGGGATCGACGGCTTTGTTCGTCACCTCGCGGATTTGCAGACATCGCTTGAGAAGGTCGCAGACGGGATCGAGGTTCTGGGGACCAATGCCCAGCGCCAGGGACGAGATACCGAGAATCTGGCGGCGCACGTCCTGGCGATCGAGTCGGTCCTGACGGTTATTCTTCGCCAGATTCCCGTTAACATCGCGGACGTCCGCAAGGAAGCGGAACGCCGGGCCCGGAACGCCGGCGCTAGCGAAACCGGGAACAAGAACCTAGTCTCCTCCCTGGCCGAGGATATCGTCAAACGTGCCGATGACTGACGTTTGGTTGCCTGATTATTGCGGTCTTGGCGTCTTCTCCATCCATGCTATCGTGACGCTGGAAATCCTCGGTTCGGCGGACGGTCAACCACGCGGAGTTTTAATCCATGAGTGAACAGTTACGCCTCAGCCAGCTGGTGTGCTCGAGGCTATGCCACGATCTTGTCGGGGCTGCGGGTGCCGTAAACGCCGGGCTAGAGATTCTTGCCGAGATGGGGGCGCTCGACGACAGCGCCATGGAACTGGCGACAAAGAGCGGCCAGGAACTGACCCGTCGGCTCGCGTTCTACCGCGTCGCGTTCGGGGCAGGGGGCGCCGGAAAAGGCGGTGCGGAAGTGACCGTGCTGCGGGGGCTGGCCAAGGATTTTCTCGAAGGCTCGAATGCCCAACTCGACTGGCCCGATTTCGGTGACGGCATCCGCGAGATCGATCCGGTCATGGGAAAGCTGCTGCTGAATCTTATTCTGATAGCCACGGAATGCCTGCCGCGGGGCGGGACGGTGAGCGTACAGATCGCCGAGGTGGAAGGCGGGATCGGTCTGGCCGTCGCCGCCGCAGGTGACGATGCCGGGCTGCGCGAGGATCTCGCCAACGGGCTGACGCCCGGCAAGGAGGTCTCGTCGATGGACAGCCGTTCAATTCACAGTTATCTGACACAGCTTCTGGTGTTGGAAGCCGGATGCGAGTTGGAGGTCGCGGCCGACGACGATCAGGTGCGCTTCGCCGCGCTTTCGGGACAGAGTTGAATACCTATCGTCGGCATGCGCGTGACGTGAAACGATGCCTCATCGTCGATGATTCCAAGGTTATCCGCATGGTGGCCCGCAAGATCATCCAGGAGATCGGTCTCGACGCCGAAGAAGCCGCAGACGGCTATGACGCCTTGGAATCCTGCCAGAAATCGATGCCCGACGCTGTCCTTCTCGATTGGAACATGCCGACGATGAGCGGCATCCAGGTCCTGAAAACACTGCGTGCCATGCCCGGCGGCAATCGGCCGGTCATCATCTTCTGCACGACCCAGGAAGACCCGGCGCACATTGACGAAGCACTCTCCGCCGGTGCCAGCGATTATCTGATGAAGCCTTTCGACGGTGAAAGCCTGCTCGCCAAGTTGACCCAGATGGGCATGGTCTGAGGGTATGAAAAAGGGCCGGTCATGCCGGCCCTCATCCGTCTAGGTTTGAAGCGCCCTAAGCCGATGCGGTCTGGGCTTCCGGCATCGTCTCCGGATCGCGGAGCACGTAGCCTCGGCCCCACACGGTTTCGATGTAGTGCTCGCCACCGGTCGCGTCCGCCAGCTTCTTGCGAAGTTTGCAGATGAAGACGTCGATGATCTTCAACTCCGGCTCGTCCATCCCGCCGTACAGGTGGTTCAGGAACATTTCCTTGGTGAGCGTCGTGCCTTTACGGAGGCTGAGAAGCTCAAGGATGCCGTATTCCTTGCCGGTTAGATGCACCGGTTGGCCGTCGACCTCGACCATGTGGGTGTCGAGGTTGACCGACATCTGGCCGGTGTGGATGACCGAATGCGAGTGACCTGCCGAGCGACGGACGATCGCCTGCACGCGGGCCATCAGTTCCGACTTGTCGAACGGTTTGGTCAGATAATCGTCGGCGCCGATGCCGAGTCCCTTGACCTTCATCTCCGATTCCGTGAGCCCCGACAGGATCAGGACCGGCGTCTGCACCCGCGAGTCGCGCAGTCGGCGCAGCACTTCCAGCCCATCCATATCCGGCAGCATCAGATCGAGGATGATGATGTCGTATTCATACAATTTGCCGATTTCAAGACCGTCCTCGCCGAGGTCGGTGGCGTCGACCACCATCCCGGCGGTTTCAAGCATAAGCTTGACCGTTGCCTGGGTCGTCGGATCGTCTTCAACCAAAAGAACGCGCATTTTTCCCCTCCGGGCCGCCCAAAACGCTGCGAATCGATATCTGTTAACCATATTACCATTTGCGGAGTCTGCGCCAAACCCTTTACGGGTCTTTTTGTTAACCTTTATGAATCAAGCACGAAATAGCCTGGATTTCTGCCGTTTTTGCTGCGAGTCGCTTGAACGGCTATCAGAATCCGGTTGCGGGGGAGGCTGCCCGGTAAATTGAAAAACTGATCGTTTCGTATCGTCTTCGATTTGCGCCCGGGATTCCAACGCCTCGACAAATGTGTATATAATCCGGGTCCTGGGAAACAATCGGGTGTTCAAATGGCTGAGAAAAGCGCAGGTAACGGCATTGGAAAAACGATCCTGAGCGCGGTGATCGTCGCGGCGATCCTGTTGCCGGCGGGGTATGTGGCGTTCGACTTCATGCGCAAGGACATGCAGGCGCACCAGACCGAGACCCGCTCGGTGGTGATGGATATTCAGTCGGCGACGGTCTCGGAAATCCGCGCCGGCGCGGAGAAGACCGCCGAAGCGATCAAGAGTGCCGGGGGCGGCAGCAACGAACAACTCGCCGCCGACATGAACGCGTTGAAGCAGACGACCGAGCAGATTCTGGCCGAGCAGAAAACGATCAGCGAAAATCTCTCCAAGGTGCTGAAAGCGGAAAAGGCAATCGCCAAAGCGCAGCCTGAGAAAGAGGGCCCGCCCGCGGATTTCGAGGAAACCGTCTATTTCGGAATCGGGAAATCCTCGGGGACCGGCGTCGATACGCAGATCGCCAAGATCTTGCCGGCGATGAAAAAGATGCTCTCCAAGGGGGCATGCCGGACCGATGTCACAGGCTTCGCCGATACCCTGGGCGGCGATCTCTCCAACCTCAAGCTGTCGCGCGCCCGCGCCGATTATGTGGCGGAGAAATTGCGTAAGGCGGGCATCGATGTCTATAGCGTCGAGGCCTGGGGTGAACGGCGCTTGAAGGTGCACACCTACGATGGCGTGAAGAACGAGAATAACCGCCGCGCCGACATCGAAATGCACTGCGGCAAGATGCCGAAAAAGGCAACCGCCGGCACCTGACTCCGACCACAAATCGGTTGCCTTCGGCATCCGAAATCCCCTTATAAATATCTGAAACCCGGCGCCCAAGACCGGCGTAGCGGAAATCGCGATAGAACCATTAGGGAGGCAACATGCTGAATTCGATCAAAACGACCGTTCTGACCGCGCTGGTGGCCGTTACCGCCATGGGCGCGTCCGCCGACGTCAAAGTCACGCCTTTAGGCTCGCATGAAGGCGAATTCTGCCGCTTCGACCGCGCGATGATTTTCGAGGATCCGGACGGCACCCGTTTGCTGTACGACGCGGGCCGCACGGTCGCGGGACCTGAGGATCCGCGTCTCGGCAAGATCGACGCGATCCTGGTCAGCCATATGCATGGCGATCATGTCGGCGACCGGCACCTGACCGAACCAGGTGCGGGGACGTGTTCCAAACCGGACGTCACGGTCAAGGCGACGCCGAATACAAACTCCGTCAATATCGCCCTCAAGACCGGCGCGACGATCGTGACCGGCAGCGAGATGCCCAGGTTTTTCGCGGCCAAGCTGAAAGCTCTCGGCGGCGATCCCAAGAAATCGCAGCTCGTTCGTTTCGGCGCCAGCAAGAAGATCGGGGGCGTCACGATCACGACGGTGCCGGCGGTGCACTCGAACGGTATCGCAGGTGCGATGATCGGCGGCGATCTCGGCAAGCACCTGGATGAGGCAGGGCTGACCGCTTATGCCGGACCGCCGACCGGGTATGTGCTGACCTTCTCGAACGGGCTTGTGGTCTACCTGTCCGGCGATACCGGTGTGACGGCGGAACAGAAGATCGTCGTCGGCGATCAGTACAAGGCCAGGCTTGTCGTCATGAATATCGGCGACACCTATACGACCGGCCCGACCGAAGCGGCCTACGTGATCAACGACCTGATTAAGCCGGCAAGTGTCATCGCATCCCACGCCAACGAAGTCGGGACCGAGGGCGGCAAAGTGATCGCCGGGACCAAGACCGAGACTTTCATCAAGGCGACCAATGTGCCGGTCTATCTGCCGCTGAGCGGTAAGACGTTGTCGTTCGACGGCGCGGGGAAGTGCACGGCCGGCTGCTGAGCAATACATTTTGATTAGCGGAGAACCCGGGCCATTGCGCCCGGGTTTTTGCTGTCATGCCTCGATTAAATCTGCGACACCGCTGAGTTCGGGAATTTCGACCGTCGGCGGGTAGGCGGGGTCGAGAACCCTGTCCTTGTGCCGGTTCGACCAAATGCAACGCATCCCCGCAGCGACGGCGCCGGTAACATCGTTGGGGCTGCCGGCCACATGCACCACATCGTCCATGCTGATACCGAGTATCGTGGTGGGGAGGGCATAGACCAACGGATGCGGCTTGTAATATCCTGCCGCTTCCGACGACAAAATGTGATCGAAGGTCCTCGGCGAGAAGTTCTTCGCAACGGCATCCAGCATATCCTGGTCCCCGTTCGAAAGGATCGCCGTCTCAAGTCCCTTGGCCCTGACCGCGGCAATGGCGGTATCTGCCTCGGGCCAGGGATTCATTTTATCCCAGGCGAGGACGAGATATTTACGCGTCTCAGAAGATGCCGAAAGGTCATGGCGGCCGAGACAGTAGTCCAAAGCCATGACCGTGCAGTCTCGAAAGGACGTACGGGCTTTGCCGAGTGAGTTGCTGGCGGCGGCCCGCTCCATCTGCTTGGTGCGCCACAACCGCACGAACGCAGTAGCCGTTTTGGCGTCGAGTGCGAGGGTGTCGCTGACAACCGGCGCGAGGCTGCCTTCGATATCGAGGAGCGCCATGTAGACGTCGTAGGTCACGAGTTTCGCGCGCATTTCGATATTCCCGGTCGTCAGGCGTTTTCGGTAACCTTGCTGAAGGCCTCGCGGGCCGCGGCACGCCCGCCGATAAAACACTCTGCAAGGTTGCCGCCCGAAATATAGAGGTGGCCGAAGACGCTGCCGAGCTCGCCTGCGGTATAAAGGCCTTCGATCACCTCGCCGAACGGGTTGAGGACCCGCTGACGCCCGTCGTGAACCGGGCCACCCTGCGTATTGCCGACCAGCGGACGGAGCTCGGTCGTATAGAATGGCGGTTCCTGAATGGGGACGAGGGATTCCGGTATCCGTCCGTAGTCCTTGTCCTCGCCCGCTGCGACAAATTCGTTCCAGCGGCGAACGGTCTCTTCGAGCGCATCCGCCGGCGCGCCCATGATTTCCGCGAGTTCGGCCAACGTCTCCGCGCCCTTGATTATACCCAGCTCGATTTCCTGTTGGTTGTCGGCGCTCCACATGAAAGTCTGGCCATGGTCGTTGTAGGTCTGAAGGCCCATCTGCCCAGATGCCAGACCCGCGGCATCGATCACCAGCCACGCCGGATTGCGCAGATGGGTGCGCGATACCGGGTCCATGATCTCCATGTCGCGGTGACCGGTATCCTGAACGTAGGGCGGGTATTCGTTCATGAAGCGGTTGCCGCGCGCATCGACGACGATCCACGGCATACGCTTGCCGTGCAGCGCCGAGAAAAAGGCGGGGACGTCTTCCGGTTCGTCCTGTTCCGGGATCCAGTCGGGGAATTTCATCAGCCGCATGCCGAACGGATAATCCGGGTCCGGATGCGGCATGCCGTAGGTGCCGTGGTAGTGCCACATGTGCCAGAGGTCGGCGCCGACGGCCTGCGCCATGCGAATGCCGTCACCCGTGTTCCCCATATACGCTTGCGGCATGACCGGCTTGCCCTGCCAGTACTGGGCCTGCATGTCGGCGTCCGCTTCGAAACCACCGCACGCCAGGATCACGCCGCCGCGCGTTCGTACGCGGCGGATACCGGTTGAATCCCTGAGTTGGACGCCGACCACTGCGCCATCGGAGCCAGTGATGAGACGTTCCGCCGCCGTCGAATACCGAACCGGAATATTGCGCGCCTCGACGTTATGATGTAGCGCCGCGAACATCCGAGTGCCGCCCCTGAGGCCGCGCACGTGCGGGTATTTCTCGTTCAGGTCGAGGCCTGGGAATTCGGCGATCGAGATGAAGCCGAAGGTCTCGAAGCCCTCGAACGGATAATTGCCGGGCATCCAGTTGATAACCGGGTTGGCGCCGGCCGCCGCGGCGATGTCTTCGATGAAGGTGGCGATATTGACCATCCCCTCGGCGAGGGCGGCCAACGGTTCGTCCGGCGTGGTGCCGGCATTGGTTGCTTTCAGATAGGCGAACGCGGCGTCACGGTCCTTGGCGATACGCACGCCTCCGGCCGAGCAAATCGAGATGCCGCCCGGCGTTTGATTCTTTTCCACCAGCAGGACTTCGGCGCCGATATCATGGGCTTCGATTGCCGCCGTGCCACCAGCGAAACCGAAGCCAACGACCACGATATCGACTGTCTCATCCCAGTTTCCCGCATGCGTATCCACTGCTCGTTTCCCTAAAAGTCTTATGATTATTGTGTTTCTTTCCTAGGTGCTTTCGAGGTGATCGGCAAGCTTGGGCGCCGGAATGTCTCGAAAACAGGATTTTGGAGCGCTCGCCGACGATCTGTTATGGTTAACCAAATGCAAATCCTTTACACAAATTTAGGAATGACTGGGCATTCTGAAGCCGGGTGCAGCGCCTTTGGGAAGGGCGCCATGGATAGGGACGGGGAATAGCCTCTTGCGGGTGTTTTCCAACAACATAGCCAATGCGGTAGCGCGGCTGCCGGACCATCAGGTGTTCGGCCGCGTTGCCGATATCGTCGGCTTGATGGTCGAGATCGGCGGCTTGCAGGGCACGCTCTCGATCGGTGATCATGTCCGCGTCGACGGCCGCAAGGGTCACTATGTCATTTGCGAGGTGATCGGATTTAGGGGCGGACGCGCGCTGGTCATGCCCTTCGGTTCGCTCGACGGGATCGGCCTCGGCTGTCAGGCGGAACTGGCTTCTACGGAACCCTCGATCTATCCCGATCAGTCGTGGCTGGGCCGTGTCATCAACGCGTTCGGTGAGCCGCTGGACGATCACGGCGCTATCGAAAGCGGCATGAAACCCTACCAGATCCATGCCTCGCCGCCGCCCGCACACAAGCGCCGCCGCGTTGGCGGCAAGGTCGACCTAGGCGTCCGCGTAATGAACACGTTCCTGACCACCTGTCGGGGACAGCGTATGGGCATCTTTGCAGGCTCCGGCGTCGGCAAATCGACGCTGCTCTCGATGATGGCGCGGAATACGGACGCCGAAATCAGCGTCGTCGGATTGATCGGAGAGCGTGGCCGCGAGGCCAAGGAATTCATCGAGGATTACCTGGGCGAAGAGGGGATGAAGCGCACCGTCGTGATCCTCGCCACCTCGGACGAGCCGCCGCTGGTGCGCCGCCAGGCCGCCTACGTGACATTGGCCGTCGCCGAGTACTTCCGCGATCAGGGTAAGAACGTATTGTGCATGATGGACAGCATTACGCGCTTCGCCATGGCGCAGCGTGAAATCAGCCTGTCGGCGGGCGAGCCGCCGGCCTCGAAAGGGTACACGCCCTCGGTATTTGCGGAATTGCCGAAGCTGCTGGAACGCGCCGGACCGGGCCACGGCCACCAGGGGGATATCACAGGCCTGTTTACCGTGCTGGTCGAGGGCGACGACCACAACGAGCCGGTTGCCGACGCCGTGCGCGGTATCCTGGACGGACATGTGGTGCTGGAGCGCGAGATCGCGGAGCGGAACCGCTATCCGGCGATCAACGTGCTGAAGAGCATTTCGCGGACCATGCCGGGCTGCAACACGGCCTCGCAAAATGCGGCGATCGTCCGCGCCCGCAAGCTGCTGGCGACGTATGAAGACATGGCCGAGCTGATCCGCCTTGGTGCCTACAGGCGGGGATCCGACGCCGCCGTCGACGAGGCTATCCATTACTACGACCAACTCGAGGATTATCTGTCGCAGGATATCGGCGAAAGCCCGACGCTCGCCGAGGGCTACCAGCAACTTTACGATCTGCTCGGCATGCAGGGCGACACGGGCGATCCGGCAGCGGGGGACGCCGAAATCAAGCCCGAAGCGGCAAAGGGCTAAACCTCGATGGCAAAGGACTTCAAGGCGCTTGTCCGGCTCAACGACTGGGAAGTGGACCAGAAGCGCCGCATCCTCGCCGAGCAGCTTCGCCAGCTCGAAAACCTGATCGGTCTTCTGGAAGCGCTCGAGGAGGAGATCAAGACCGAACAGGCGCACGCCGCCAGCATGCCGACCGAGGGCGGCATTCTTTATGGCCCATACGCCGAACACGCCATTCGCCGGCGCGAGGATTACCAGAACCGCATCGTCCAGCAGGAACGTGCCGTCGAGGACGCGCGCGAAGAATTGCGCGTCGCATTTCTGGAATTCAAGAAGTACGAAATTTCCGAGGATCGCCGGGTCGCCCGTGTCGAGGCCGAGACTGTCCGTGCCGACCAACTCGAACTCGATGAAATCGGCATCACCCAGTACAACCGGCGTCAGTCGAGCAAGATAAAATAGGACGGCCGTTGTTTCCCGGCCTTGAGCCGGACCCATTTAGGCCAAGCCACGAAGTCGCATCGTTTTGAATGGGACCCGGATCTGCCCCGCGGTCTGTCCGGAAAATGATCAACCTACACCTGATCTAAGGCGCCAGCCGGTCGAGTAAGCCGCGTTCCTTCCAGTTCGGCTGGCGGTCCTCGACCCGGACCTCGTGACGCATCTCGGCGCCGGTGCGGCTCAGGGTGACTTCGATCCAGTTCGGGATGACCTGATCGTTGATGTCTTCGAGGATCGTCTGCGCCGTTTCTTCGAGGCTGGTGAATGGGAGTTTGGCTAGCGTGCCGACGTAACGGCTCAGGCTCTCCGGCTTGAGCACGTCCCGGTCCGGCACATAGCGAAGGCGAAGCTTCGCCCCCATGCAATCGTTCTCCATCACAACCACAGCGTCATGGCGCGGGAGTGGCGCCGGTAAAGTCTCGAGCACGTCCCGGCGTCTGCGGATGTCGTCGTTGGCGTCCATCGGCCCTGACCTCCCTTCAGGCGATCACGTCGCCGGCGGTCCCGGGACTGCGTTTGGGGATGTTGACGAACTTACCCGGCGCGGCCTGGAAGCCGACCGAGCCCTCAAGACCTGTTACCTCGAGCGCATTGGTGAAGAGCCGGCGGATATCCTCACGCATGCGCGGCGGTAACGGGTCGTCCGTCCGGAGCACCATGTCGAGGCGTTTGTTCTTGTCGCCGACAAGGCCGTCGATCTGCAGATGACCGAGGCGGCTCAGGTTGAGATCGACCACGAAGCGCGTGCTGTCCTTTTCCTCATCACCTTCCTCGTCACCGGTGTCGCGGTCTCGGATCAGCATCTGGATGCGGTCGATCTCGCTACCATGCAGGAAGGGGACCCCTATCAGCCGCCATTCGCCGGACGCCGGATCGTCGACGGTGCGGCTCATCTGCGTCATATCTGTGCGCAGCCGGGTCGACAGGTCGGGCCGTGTGCGGTCGAGGATGCGCATCGGTCCGTCACCGAGCCAGTTCTTGATGTCACCGCCTCTGATAGCGGAAAGGAAAAACAGGATGTTGGTGGCAAGCTGTGCGTCCGCGCGCGGCAAAGCGGTCTGGATGATGTGCTGGTGCGCGCCGGGGGCGACGTCGCGAAGCGTGCTCAGCGCATCCTCGAAGGCAAACCAGTCGCTGTCCAAAAGCGGTTGCGCGCCATGCATCAATCCATGTTGCGCGGCGCCGGCGGACGGTGCCTGGAGAGAGACAATTTCGAAGCGGATCTCGGTGCCCGGCGGCAGCGGCTGACCCGTCGGCAGGGAAACCGGTCCGGCATGGGTCTGAACCAGCGTTTGTCCGCTCCTGTAATTGCCGCTGACGACGCCGGTGATCTGAGTTCCGGCGGCGAGGGATATCTGCCCCGTGGGGGGCGGCGGCACAAGCCGCTCGGATGTGCCGGACGGCACGTCGATGGTGATGATCCGGAGGTTCAGCCCACTGCCCGCAGGAAACGATGTCAGGTTCCCCTGCGGCTGCGGCTGGCCGAATATTGTAGGGCTGGCCGTGGAGTTCTGACCCGGCGCGCCTGCGCCCTGCGGCTGACCCAGCGCGCCCGCCGCCGGTTGCGGCGCCCCTGATCCCGGTGCGGTTTGGGTCGCCGTCGGCGCTGCCCCCGGGACGGTCGCGGGGACCGGACCCGGTGTCCGGAGAATCTGCTGGTTGTTGACGGTCACGGGCCGGAGGAGCGTCGCCGTCAGCAGTGCACCCGGTGCGATCTGTTGCCCTGTTGCCGAGACGATCTGGACCGCCGCGGGTGTGGTCGTAGCGCTGGTCGTGGCCATGTTGTTGCCCGCCGTTGCCGCGAAAGCGGGGGGGTTGCCGTCGGCAGTGGCCAGCAGGACCTTCGGCGTTGCACCCTTGCCGACGAGTTGCAGGATCAGCGCGTCACCCGGTTTGAAAGTGCTTTGGGCATTGGGCGGCAATTTAATCGTGACCTCGCCGAGACGGCTCGACACCTTGAGTTCGGCCGCGTCGGCAAGGGCGCTCACGAGCACATCGAGCTTGGTGCCGAGCGGCAGATCGAGAAGTTGCGGCGGGACTTGGGTAAGAGGCAGGCGAGGCAATGCCGCCTGTCCTGCAGGCGGCGGCGATGGCGCAGGGGGTGTGACCTCGCTCATGCTTTCCTCAAACGACCGCCGCGCTGCCACGTCTGATCAGTCGGGCGATCTGCTTCACGTCTTCGGCGGCTGCGCTGTCCGGTGCGCGGTTCAGGATCGACTGCTGGGCCCGGATCGCGGCGCGGACCTTGTCGTCGCGACGTACGATACCGAGATGTTCGGGCGAGTACTTGAGGAAGCCCTGGCAGGCTTTGTTGAGAGTGTTGTACGTGCGTTCGCCCTCGGTCGTCGAGTTGACCATGTTGGTCACGACCTTGATCGTGGTTTCGGGGCGTTCATTGTGGGCGATCTTGATGAACGCGTAACCGTCGGTGAGCGACGTCGGCTCGTCGGTAACGACGACGACGATTTCGTCCGCGGCATAAGCGAGGCGGCGCACGGTGCTCTCGACCCCGGCGCCCAGATCGAGAATCACGTAATCGTAGTTCGCGGCAAGCAGCGCCAGTTCATCGAGCAGAGACTGCAGCCTGTTCGACGCCAGATTGGCCAGCGCGCCGGAGCCGGAGCGTCCGGCGATTACGTCGAACCCGCCATCATCGCAATAGCTCACCGCCTGGGCCAAACTGGCGCGGCCCGCCAGCACTGCGCCGAGATCGGTTCGGGGTGCAAGACCGAGTTGGATATCCAGGTTGGCGAGCCCGAGATCGCCATCGAACAGCAGGACGCGCCGGTCGACCATCGCCAGTGCGTGCGCCAGCGTGATCGAGAACCAGGTCTTGCCGACGCCGCCCTTGCCTGAAGCGACGGCAATGATGTTGCCCTTGGTGCGGGCGGGGCGGTCGGGTTTTGCGGGGGACGTTTCGCTCATTGCGCGGCCTTCTTCTGGATCGGCTCATCATCGTCTCCGGGGACGAGGAGTTGAGCCAGTGAAACGGGATTGATGCGGTTGAGGCCGTCTGCGACCTGCGGATTGATGGAGACATTAGCGATGGCGACACCCCCGGCAAGCGCCGCGGCGAGGATGCCGCCAAGTCGCCGGGTCATGTCGAGACGGCTGATGACCATGCGCGCGACCCCAATCGCGGCGAAGGCGCGGGCAGTGTCTGCGGACTCCATCGCGTCGGCACCGGCGGCCAGCACCAGGATCAGTTCCGCGTCCGCTACGGCGGCCAGCGCGCGAAGCGCCTGCATGTCTTCATCGTCGAAGGGATTGATGCCGGCGGTATCGATGATCGTTGCGTCCGCGGCGACAATCGCGTCCCGGTGTCCGGCGAGCGTATCGACGTCCGGAGCGGTGACGAGGTTCATTTCCAGAATGTCGGTGAATGCCTTCAACTGCTCGACGCCGCCGGCGCGTTTGCTGTCAGCGGTAGCGATGAACACCTGTTTTCCCGCGAAACGGGCGTGTGCGGCCAGCTTAGCGGCCGTAATAGTTTTGCCGGCACCGGGCGGCCCGACCAGCATCAGCGGGCGTGTTTGCGTCTCGAAATCGATGGGACGGAAGCTGGCACCCATATCAATCGCCGCGGCCAGTGTCATCGCGGGGTTGGTTTCGTCAACGAGATCGCAGTCGCGAAGTACCTGTTCGGTCAGATGCGAGGGCAGTCCGTGGGCGGTCAGAACCTGCGCCAGGAACTCGCGTTTGGCCCGCGCGTCCATCGGTTCCGCCTCCTGCGCGTCGTAGGCGTCCTCCGGCAGGACGATGTCGTCCTCGAGCGCCGCGGTGACCCAGCAGACGCCATCATCCTCGTCGACTTCGGTCGAGACGATAATGGCGTCATCGCCCATTTTCGCGCGTACCAGCGCCATGGCTTCTGACATCGTCGGGGCGGTGTAATTTCTGAGGCGCATAAGCCCTGTTCGCTAAACTAGATCTGGCCGACGGTCTTGATCTTCGCCTTAGGGTATATCTCGTTTTGCGACATGACCACCGTCATCGGCCGGAAGCGGTCGACGATGGAACGTACGAACGGCCGGATCGTCGGGCTGGTCAGCAGGACGGGCTGCTCACCCATCATCGCCTGACGCTCGAAGGTGTTGCGTAGCTGGGTAATGAACTCCTGCAGCTTGGTCGGCGGCATCGAAAGCTGGCGGTCTTCGCCCTGACCGACAAGGCTTTCGGCGAACGTTTGTTCCCAGCCGGGCGACAGCGTCACCAGCGGAATGAAGCCCTGATCGTTGGTGTTCATGTTGGAAATCTGGCGGGCGAGCCGGGCGCGTACGTGTTCGGTGATCATCATCACGTTGCGGGTGTTGCCGCAGGCTTCGTAGACACCTTCCAGAATCGTCGGCAGGTCGCGGATCGAAATGCGTTCCGCCAGCAGATTCTGCAGCACACGCTGAATGCCGCCGAGGGAAATCTGCGACGGAATGATATCGGCGACCAGCTTCTGGTGATCCTTGTCGATCTCGTCCAACAGCTTTTGCGTTTCCGCGTAGGAAAGCAGTTCGGACATGTTGTCCTTGATCAGTTCGGTGATATTGGTGGTGACCACGGTCGCCGGATCGACGACGGTGTAGCCGCGGAACAGCGCTTCTTCCCGATTCGCCTCCTCGATCCACATGGCGGGCAGACCGAAAGTGGGCTCGGTGGTCTTTTCGCCTGCAAGCGAGATTTCTTCGCCGCGCGGGTCCATCACGAGCAGCATGTTGGGCCGGAGTTCGCCGCGCCCGGCCTCGATCTCCTTGATGCGGATGACGTAGACGTTGGCGGGCAACTGCATGTTGTCCTGAATGCGTACCGACGGCATGACGAAGCCGACCTCGGCCGCGAGCTGGCGGCGCAACGCCTTGATCTGGTCGGTCAGCTTCTGGCCGTCCTTGGGCGCGTTGATCAGCGTCAGCAGACCATAACCCAGTTCCAGACGGATATGATCGATCTTGAGGGCGGTCGAGATCGGCTCATCGGCAATCGCCTTGGGATCGACCTTTTCCTCTTCGAGCTGTTTGACCGCTTCCTCGGCGGCAACCTTGTTGCGCCAGTTCACATAAAATGCGCCGCCGCCGCAGACGATCGCGAGCGCAAGGAACGGAATGGCGGGAATCCCTGGCAGGATCGCCAGCGCCAGCAGCAAAAAGCAGACGAGGCCCAGCGCTTTCGGCTGACCGCCCATCTGCCGGAAAATCGCAACTTCGGTGGTGCCGGCGACGCCCGCTTTGGTGACGACCATGCCGGCGGCGGTCGAGACGATCAGCGCCGGGATCTGCGAGACAAGACCGTCGCCGACGGTCAGCCGGGTATAGGTGTCGGCGGCGGCACCGAACGACATGTCCTGCTGCGCGACACCGATGATCATGCCGGCGATGACGTTGATGAAGGTGATCAACAGGCCGGCGACGGCGTCGCCGCGGACGAACTTGGCGGCACCGTCCATGGCGCCGAAGAACGAGCTCTCCTCTTCGAGTTCCTTGCGGCGCGTCTTTGCGGTTTCCTCGTCGATTAGGCCGGATGACAGATCGGCGTCGATGGCCATCTGTTTGCCGGGCATGGCGTCCAGCGAGAATCGGGCGGAGACTTCGGCGATACGGCCGGACCCCTTGGTGATGACGACGAAGTTGACGATCACGAGGATCGCAAAAACGATGATCCCGATGACGAAATTGCCACCCATAACGAAGCCGCCGAAGGCCTCGATCACCTGACCGGCGGCGTGCGTCCCCTCGTGGCCGTCGGAGAGGATCAGACGCGTCGACGCCAGGTTCAGAGACAGGCGGATCATCGTCGCGAGTAATAGGATCGTGGGGAAGGCGTTGAAATCCAGCGGCCTCTCGACGAACAGCGCCGTCATCAGGATCAGCACTGAGAAGGTAATCGAGAACGCCAGCGAAAAGTCCAGCAGCCAGCGTGGCATCGGCAGGATTAGCACCACCAGGATAGCGACCACGCCCAGCGCCAGCATGATGTCGCCACGCTTGGCGGCAGCGGCCAGCTTGTCGCGGAAGAACTGCCCGGTGTCCAGTGTGGTGACTTCGCCGCCGCCGGCTTCAGCCATTTATGCCGATCCTCTTGTCTTGCCGCGTTTAGGCACGTTCATGCCCCGGCCTGCGACGCATCGCCCGGCGACGGGATGTTGAAGCCCTCGCTGCCGTACTGCTTCAGCTTGTTCCGCAGTGTGCGGATCGAGATGCCGAGAATGTTCGCTGCGTGCGTGCGGTTCCCCAGGCAGTGCTGCAGCGTGTCGATGATGAGTTCGCGCTCGACATCGGCGACGGTGCGCCCGACCAATGCCTGCGCTCCCTCGTCGCCAACGTTTCTGGTGGTTGTGCCGGCGCCGTCTTCGGACGTCAGCAGAATGGCGGCGGCGTCGATTTCATCCCCGGCCGCCAGCAGGACGGCCCGGTGCATGGTGTTTTCCAACTCGCGCACGTTCCCGGGCCAGGGGTAGGCGGTGAGTTTCTTCTGGGCGTCTTCGGAGATCGGCTTCTGCGGGACGTCATTGGCGTCGGCGTACTTGGTCGCGAAATGGCGGGCCAGCGGCATCACGTCGCCGGGCCGCTCGGCCAGCGGCGGCAGGCGCAGGTTGACGACGTTGAGGCGGAAATAAAGGTCTTCGCGGAAGCCGCCTTCCTTGACCGTCTGCTCCATGTTGCGGTTGGACGTCGCGATGATGCGGACGTTGACTGGGACAGGCTTGTTGGAGCCGATGCGGTCGACCTCGCGTTCCTGGATCACGCGCAGCAGTTTAGACTGCAGGCGGACGTCCATTTCTGAGATTTCGTCAAGCAGCAGCGTGCCGCCGTCGGCCTCCTCGAATTTTCCGATACGCCGTGCGACCGCACCGGTGAACGCACCCTTCTCGTGCCCGAATAGTTCGGATTCCAGCAGATTTTCCGGAATTGCCGCACAGTTGACCGCGACGAACCGGCGATCCTTGCGCTTGGATTTGGAATGCAGGTAGTGCGCCAGCACTTCCTTGCCGGTGCCGGAAGGACCGGTGATCAGCACGCTCGCTTCCGACGGCGCGATCCGGGTCGCCATCTTGACGGTTTCGGCCATTTTCGGGTCTTTGTAGATCAACGCGTGCTGGTCTTCGGTGACCGCTTCCAGCACGGCCGCGATCAGTTCCGGGTCCGGGGGCAGGGGAACGTATTCCTTGGCGCCGGCCCGCACCGCGCGGACGGCGGCCTGGGTGTCGTTGGATACGCCGCACGCGACCACCGGGACGTTGATTCGCTCGGCTTCGATCGCGGCCATGAAATCCGCGACCTCGAGCCCAACGTCGATCATCACCAGATCGGCGCCCGAGCGGCGCAGCAGATCGAGGCCGTCTTCAAGCGTGTCGGCCTGCTGCACCTTGGCGCCACGCTTGATGGCGATCTGGCTGGCTGCGCCGATCTGTCCGTCCAGGGTTCCGACAATGATGAGTTGCATGGTTTTGTTCTTGTCCCAGGGTCTTCGTTAGTCGAAATACTGCACGCGTTGCGACGGCGGCAGGATGCTGTTGAGCAACATCTCGAGCCGGCGCGGATTTTCCTGGCGGCCGATGGAAGCCGCGGTCAACAGAAACACCTGCAGGATCAGGGCTTCTTCGTTTGAGTTGCGCTCAAGCTTGGAGGCGAGCGGCAGAAACACCATGTTGGCGAGCACGGCGCCGTAGAACGTGGTCAAGAGTGCGACTGCCATTGCCGGCCCTATGGTCGTCGGGTCCTGCAGGTTACCGAGCATCTGCACCAGGCCGATCAGGGTACCGATCAGCCCCATCGCGGGCGAGAATTCGGCCATCTTCCGGAGAATGCTCGCGCTCTGGCGATGACGGGTCACCATCGACTGCAGGTCGCGTCGCAGGATTGCCTCGACTTCCTCGCCGGGGGTGCCGTCGATGACCATCAGAATGCCCTTATGGAAGAATGGTTCGTCACGGATGTCGTCGACCACGTTCTGAAGCGCCAATACGCCCTGTTTGCGGGCGATCTCGGCGACCTGAAGGGCTTTGTAGGCGGCGTCGAACGGCTCTTGCGTGCTGCGCACCATCGTCCGGGCGGCGACGCTGAGCATCTTTGCCATGTCGCCGAAGCTGAAGCAGACGGTGGTGATGGCGAGCGTGCCCCCGATCACGATCAGGATGGACGGCGGGTTGATGAAGCTCTCCGGCGCGCCCCCCAACATGATCGCGGCCGTGATCATCGCGAACCCGGAAATGAGCCCGACAACGGTCGCCAGATCCAGCGACGACCCGCCTGCGCTATGGATGCGTTCTTCCGCCATCGACGTGACTAGTTCGCCCGTTCGGTCTTGATGATTTCCGTCATCGTTACGCCGAGGCGGTCCTCGACGACGACGACTTCGCCACGGGCGACAAGGCGGTTGTTGACATAGATGTCGATGGCTTCACCGACCTTGCGGTCGAGTTCGACGACGGCGCCACGCCCGAGCTTGAGAAGGCTGCTGACCGGCATCGTGGTCTTGCCGAGCACGGCGGAAACCTGCACCGGGATATCGTAAACCGCTTCCAGATCCTTGGCGCTGCGTGGCAGGTCCATGTCCATGGCATCGCCGATGGTATCATCGTCGTCTTCGTTCTTGGGCGCCGGCTGAGGCGCATCTTCGACTTCGTCGAGATCGGCGAGGTCGAGGCCGCCGCCTTCGTCTTCTTCAGCCATTTATCTTCTCCTGTTCCGGTTCATCCACCAGAGGGATTTTCGTCGTCGTCATCCATCGCGCTTTGCGCGTCGAGTATAGCCGCTTGGGTTGAGGGCGACACCGGATCGGGGTCGGATACGCGCCCCGCCTGCGACCCGACGTCGTCTCCGCCACCGGCGCCTTCACCGGTCTCATCGTCTAAATGCGGGATAGGCGCTTCCCGGTCCTCGTCCATAAAGCCTTGTCCCGGCTCAGTTTTGTCGGTTTCGGCGGGCTCGTCTCCATCGTCGACGTTCGGTGCGAACGATGGACCGTGCGACCCCACATCGGCGGCTTCGGGCGCGTCGTCCGAGTCCTCAATCGCCGGTTCCGGTTCGGGTTCGGGCATCGGCGCGGGTTCGGGCGCCGTATTCACGCCCGCCGATTCGCCGACGGCAGCTTCCCAACTCGGTGTCTCTTCGATACCGGCCCGATCTACATCGTCTCCGACTTCCGGCCTTGCCTCGGATTCTGGCGTGGCGGCCGGTTCGGGAGCGTCGTCGGTTTCGGGGATTTCCGGCGCGTCCGTTGCGGGCTCAGCCTCCGGCTCGGCTTCCGGCTCGGAACCGTCCGGCTCCCGCATTTCAGGCGCTGAATCCGCCGCTTCGCCCGGCGCGGCTTCACGCTCTGTCACCGTTTCGGGTTCAGGGTCTGACGCTGGCTCCGGTTCGGGCTCTGAAGCGGGCTCGGGTTCGGGTGTCGCCGCCGGCTCAGTTTTGTCGGTTTCGGGTTTACGGTCTTCCGGTTCGGCCTCGGTATCGGCTTTTTCATCCGTCGGCGCGGGTGCCGGTTCGGCCCGGCTTTCGGCCGGGGCGTCATCGTCATCATCGTCGTCCGGAATGTCGTGGAGATTCTCCTCGATGATCTTGTCGATCATCTGCCACATCTCTTCCGAGTCGCGGACGGCGGCGCCGTTCGACCATTCGATCCGGCAATCGCCCAGTTGCATCGCCGGGTCTGGATTGACGAACACCTTGCCTTCGAAGCCGGCGCGGTGGGTCATGGTGGAAAGGCGTTCGCTGAGCGGTTCGCGTAATTCCGGGTTGACCATAATCTGAATGCGCGGCTCCTCGGTGACGGCCTTCAGCGTCTCCTGTACCACGCGCTCGACTTCGCCGAGGGCATTGCGGGCATTGAGATCGGGAAACATCTTCTTGGCGATGGCGGTGGCGACGGAGATCATCTCGCGGCCGATTTCACGGTTCGCTTCGGTCTGCGTGTTGTAGACGTCCGCCAGTTGGGTGCAGGCCTGCTCGATGGTTTCCAGCAGCTTTTGCTCGGTCGCATCGGCGGCTTCGCGGCGGCCTTCCTCCTTGCCGGCGTCGAAACCCTTCTGGCGCGCCTCTTCCACTTCCTCTTCTGAGAACGTGGGGACGATCTCTTCCTCTTCTTCCTCCTCGACCTCGGGTTCCGGGGTTTCCGGTTCCTCCGGGGCGTCGAAGTCCAGATCGAAAGTGAATTTCCTGACGGTGCTCATAAAAAGCCTATCTGCCGTAACGTCTAGAATACTGCCGCGTCATCACGAACCGGTAAGTGACGGTGATCAATAGACCAGCTCGCTCTCCTCGTCGGAGCCGGCGATAACGATTTCGCCCGCGTCGGCCAGCGCCTTGGCGGTCTGGACGATGCCGGACTGCGCCTCGTCGACGTCCTTGAGTCGGACGGCGCCCATGGCGTCCATGTCTTCCTTCATCATCTTGCCGGCGCGCTCGGACATGTTGGCGAAGAACAGTTCCTTGACCTCTTCCGAGGAGCCCTTGAGCGCGATGGCGAGTTGGTCCTTCTCGACCTGGCGCAGCAGCAGCTGGATGCCGCTGGCATCGACGCGCACCAGATCGTCGAAGGTGAACATGAGCTGCTTGATGCGTTCCGCCGATTCACGGTTGCGCTCTTCGAGGGCGGTCATGAAGCGGTTTTCGGTGTTGCGGTCGAGGTTGTTAAAGATATCGGCCATCAGTTCGTGGCTGTCGCGGCGTGCGGTCCGGGCCAGGTTGGTCATGAACTCGGTGCGCAGGGTGCGTTCCACGTGGTCGAGGATTTCCTTTTGAACCGCCTCCATGCGCAGCATCCGCATGATGACTTCCATAGAGAAGTTTTCGGGCAAAAGCGCCAGCACCCGGGCCGCATGGTCGGTCTTGATCTTGGAGAGCACGACGGCGACGGTCTGCGGGTATTCGTTCTTCAGATAATTCGCGAGCACGGCTTCGTTCACGTTGCCGAGCTTGTCCCACATGGTGCGGCCCGCGGGACCCCGCATTTCCTCCATGATCTGCTTGACGCGCTCCTCGGGCAGTGAGCTCATCAGCAGGCGTTCGGTGCTGTCGTAGGAACCGACGAGGCCGCCGGCGGTGGACAGCTGATCGGCGAATTCGACGAACAGGCGTTCGACGACGCCCGCGTTCACCGAACCCAGCGTCGACATGGCGTGCGACAGTTCTCGGATTTCCTCGTCGTCCATCCTTTCGAAGATCTTCGACGAATGTTCGCGGCCGACGGCGAGCATGAAGACCGCCGCCTTCTGAGGTCCGGAAAGTGTCCTGTAATCGAGTGACTTCGCCATATCCTATGCTCCCCCCGGGTTTTCGCCTCAGCTTTCCTGATACATCCAGGAACGCAGGATCGCCAGCGCTTCTTCCGGGTGCTTCTCGACGATTTCGCCGACCTTCTTGACGGAAGACGCCTTGACCCGGCCTTCGACCCGGTCGATGTCGATGAGCTCCTCGAACTGCTCTTCGTCTTCCTCGGTCTCTGCCGGAACACGGCCCGCAGCCGGTCCGGTAAGCGCCGGCGCCCGGCCCTGATCGGCAAGCAGGCGTTCGGCGGCTTCCTGAGCCGACGGCAGAGCCTCGAAGGCGCGCGACAGAAGCGGCCGGACCACCAGCAGGATCACGAGGATCGCGACGATGCTGAGGACGAGAATCTCAACGACCCGAAGGATATCATTTTTACCCATCCCGAAAAACAGCTCGAGTTCTTCTTCGGGGGCCTCAAACTCGGCGAACTTCATCTGGATGATCTCGACCTTGTCGCCGCGGTCTTCGTCGAAGCCGATGGCGCCACGGACGAGCGTCGACAACAGGTTCATCTCCTCTTCCGAGCGTTTCTCGGAGATCTGGTCGCCGTCGCCGTTAACGCCCTGTTTTTCGTCCACCAGAACGGCGACCGAGAGCTTTTCGATCTCGCCGCCTTCCTTGATGTGGTTGGTGATCGTCTTGGAGATCTCGAAGTTTGTGGTTTCTTCGGTGCGGCTGCTGTTCTCGGTGCGGCTCGCTGTGTCGCCGGTGCCGAGATTGGCATCGGGCAGGTTCTGGCCGACGGTGATTGGCGGTTCGCCTTCGGTGTCGCGGGCGTTGGCGGTTTCCTCTACCGCGTTGGTCGAGCGAACCACCTGGCCGTCCGGATTATATTCCTCGGTCTGGGTCGACACGCGGTCGAAGTTCATATCGATGCTGACTTCGGCGCGAACCCGGCCGAAACCGACCGTTTTTTCGAGCAATTCCTCGATCGTATGCGCGTATTCCATTTCGATCCGGCGCCGACGCTCGTCGAGCTTGGCGGTGACGCCGGTCATCGGGTCGGCACTCTCGAAGCCGGACGAGAGTAGCGAGCCCTTGTTGTCGATGATGGAGATACGGTTGGGCGTCAGTTGTGGAACGGCAGACGCCACCAAGTGCTGCACGGCTGCGACCTGCTCGTTGGTCAGTCTTACGGGCCCACGCATCTGCAGGACCACCGACGCGCTCGGTTCCTGCTTTTCGCGGCTGAAAAGCTCGCGTTTCGGCATCACCAGGTGCACCCGTGCGCTCTTAACGGTGCTGATCGACGCGATCGTGCGGCTGAGCTCGCCCTCGAGCGCCCGCACCAGATTGACGTTCTGCATGAAGTTGGTGGAACCGATGCTATCGGTATTGTCGAACAGCTCGTAACCGACCGACCCGCCCGACGGCAGGCCCTGCTGCGCCAGTTCCAGGCGCAGTTGCATGACCCGGTCCTGCGGCACCAGGATCTGCGTGCCATTCTGTTTAAGTTCGAAGGGGACGTTGCGGCTCTCGAGTTCCTGAACGATGCCGGCGGCATCGGACTGACTCAGTTCGCCGTAAAGTGTGGTGAGGCTTGGCGTCGACAACTTCGTCGCGAAGAACACCAGAAAGCCGAGAAGGCCCAGAATGACGCCGCCCATGATGGCGAGCCGCATCGGGCCCAGATTTCTTAATGCCTGAACAAAGGTATCCACGTGCGTCCCCACTTCATCCCTGGCGGTTTTGCGCGCATGCGCAGTTCCACCGTTAACCCTGATTGGATGCTAGGGGCGGTTTAGTGAATAAGAAGTTAATGACCGGCAAAAATTGCCTAGCTCCGGCGTCCGGTTCGTCAAAATCCGGGCGCCGGAGCCAGGTGATCTGAACGGATCAGGCGTTGCGGTAAGACTTAATGCGGGTGGTGCGAAGACCGCGTACCCCGTGCCGTTCCAGAAGCCGCTCCCACGAGCGGAACTCGTCGATCGACAACTGGTACATCCGGCACGCTTCTTCCAGCGTGATCAGGCCGCAGCGTACCCCGGCGACGACATCGGCCTTTCGCCTGGGGACCCAACGTGTGGTGTCCGTCGGCGGCAAGTCCGACATGGTCATCGGCGGGCCACTCGGGCTCAGAGCTTCCGAACGGTAGGGCCGGTTTCCCTCGCGATAATGTTTCAGTTCGGTCATTGCGTTCTGCTTTCCGATATTTGCTTCGTTGTTTCTGTCCCTGAGAATCTTGGGATGTATAGAAAAGCAGAAGGGCCTTAAAAAAGGCCTAAACCCTAAGGTAAATACGCGTTAACGCTTTGCTTTCGTTCCAACAAACGTATCGAGGGCATTGGCGGTCCGCACCAGCGCGGAAGCCCAATCGCCGGGGCCCGGCTGACGCAATAACCGGGCGGTCGGATACCAGGGGCTGTCGGTTCGGCCGATGAAATAACGGCTGTCCGGATCGAACGCGAGAAGAACCCATAACGGCCGTCCAAGCGCGCCCGCGAGATGTGCCGGTGCGCTGTCGACGCTGATCATGAGATCCAAGGTGCTCATCAGCGCCGCGGTCTCGGCGAAATCGATTAGCCGGTCGCGGACGTCGATGAGGTTCGCATCCTCGATCTCATTGCCGCGCTCGCCGACCAGCAAGTTGACGAACCGGACGTCGTCGCGGTTCAGCAGGGGCTTGAGAGTCTCCGGCGGGATCGATCTGCTGTAATCGTGTGCCTGGCCGGGATTGCCGGCCCAGACCAAGCCCACGGCGGGCCTCGCGCCGTTAACTTCCGCACGCCAGCGCGCCACGTCGTTCGGATCGGCTTGCAGATACGGGACATCGGACGGAATCGTCGCCATCGTCGTGCCCATCAGATGCGGCAGGCTCATGATCGAACAATGAAAGTCCGCCTCGGGTGGCGGCCCGTCCAGCGGATGTATGTCGACCGCGCCGCCAAAACTGTTCTTGAACAACCGGATCAGCGGCTTTTCGCACATCAGTCGCACCCGCGCACCCGATGCCGCGAGTAGCGGCAGGTAACGGGCATAAATCAGCGCATCCCCAAATCCCTGTTCGTTCCAGACGAGAAGGGTTTTCTTTGCGACATCCTCGCCACGCCATGAAGGCATCGGCAATTCAGAGGGAAGCGCGTGCCAGCCGGGCATGTTCCAGCGGGCCTCGTATTCACGGAACCCGGCTTCGAGGTCGCCGGTCTGTATGAGCAGAGAGGCTTTCTTGAGCCGGGCTTCGGTATAGCCGGGATCGGCAGCGATGGCGTTCTCCGCCCATTCGAGCGCCTCGACATGCCGCCCGTTTGCGGCCAGAAACGATGACTTGTTGAGCCGGTAGACGGCGTGCCCCGGATTCGCCTTTAACGCGGCGTCGATGGCCTGCGCCGCCTCGTCCATCCGACAAAGCCGTTGCAGTGCATTCCCGCGGTTGGTGAGCGCATCGGCAAAGTCCGGCTTAACGGCGAGGGCGTTGTCGTACTTTTCGAGAGACTCATCTATTCGCCCCGCATCGTAGAGCCCGACGCCCAGATTATTGAGGATTTCGGGTGTGTCGGGCTGCAGCATATCGGCCTTTTCGTAGGCTGCCAGGGCTTGTTCGCGTTGTTTTCGTGCGCTCAGCAGGTTGCCGAGATTAAACCAGGCCATGGCGTTTTGCGGTAGTAGTTGTACCGCCTTGCGCAGCGCCTGTTCCGCCGCCGCCACATCGCCCGCCGCCCTGAGCGCCGCCCCCAGGTTGATATAAAGCTCGCCGACATCAGGGTGGCCGGCAATGACCGCGCGGAAGCCATCCGCTGCTTCCGCGTATCGTCCTGCCGCGAACGCCGCCCCGGCGCGCTCCAGGATGATCTGGGGGTCGTCTCCCGTCATGCGACCTTGCCGTGGCAGTGTTTGAACTTCTCGCCGGAACCGCATGGACATGGACTGTTACGGGACGGTGACGGCGGCGACGTGAGCCGGGTCCCGGGCGCGTGCCTGATGGTGTCCAGCGGCGGCGGGGCTTGCGGCGTCGTGCCGCCCAGCCGGTCGATCGCGTCCCGCTCGATCGCGGCGAGCCCTTTCAACAGTGCAGCTACGCCGATGTCGCCGAACCTGTTCATGTTTTCGGCATAGGCGATGCGGGAAAGATAACGTTCGAAGAACATCAGCATGCAGAACAGCGTGCCTCGCATCAGAATGTTGACGCCGTGTTCGAGACCTTTGGGCGGTGGCGCGAAATAGGCGACGGGTGGCTGAAACAGATTCATCAGCCGAAGCTGGTAGCTTTTGTCCGTATAGTCTTCGATATTCCGAAGCTGGTCGCGTATCTTATTGCAATAGTTTGTTATGGCGTGGGCGAATGCCTCTCCCTGCCATTCGGTGTCTCGAGCCGCATCAGCGAACGCCGGCATTGTATCGATCACCGACCGTACTGCCGCCTGCTTCGCCTCGGGGGCATTTTCGAGATCGAGATCCGAAGAGCGGAGCGGCGCGGCCCCGGAGATCGAAGCGCCGTCCGAGCAGTTCCTGACCCGTCGGCCGTCGCCGAATATCTTCAGCAATTCGACAAGATTGACGATCGACATAAACAGGCCGCGTTCGGTCCAGGCATGCCCGCCGAAATTGGCGTCGACCTTCATATCGTAGCGGATATCGATATCGCCGGCATCCGCCGTGTAGTGGAAGGCATCGCTGCTGTGGTGCCGGGCCGGGTCGCGCGTCCCGCAATCCATACCGAACAGAAACACGTCCGTGAATCCGAGTTCGAGCGCAAAGCTCAGTCCCGCATTGCCGACCGTCGGATCGGGCATGAACAGCGACGCGGCATGGGACGGCGCAAACAGCGGGTAAGGCGAGAGAGACGACCGGAAATAGAAGATCACGTCCCGGAAGGATGGTAGCACCTGCGGGTCGATGGTCGTCGATGCGACAAGAATGACGCCGGAAAGATCGTGCTCCTCAGCCATCTGACGGGTCAGTGGTGAAACCCGGGCGTTCTCGGTTTCGATCTGAAAATCCGGTGTGATTCCGTTGACGAGCAGGGGCCTGAGCGCCGAACCGCACGATACGATCACAGCTTTGCCGACGTGTTCGCGAATTGCGGTGATGGCGTCATCCAGCGACGGCCCGCTGGCGACGACGAACACCGGGCAGCCGGGATCGTCTTCGTGGCGGCGCTGGAATATGCGCGCGTCTTTTCGCACCAGATTCTGGTGCGTGTTCCGGATCATCAGGGACTCGTCATAGAAAAACCCGAGAGAGGTGTAGCCGAGCGCGAGATCATCGCCGAGCCGGCGCATCAGCTCTCGGGCCAGGTCGGGATGGCCGAATGCCGTCAACGTCGCGCCGTCTATGCATGTCGGATTGATGAAGCGCATGGTGCGCCAGATCGTGGCGCTGATCACCGCCGGGTCCGCGTCGAAAACGAAGTCGAACGTACCGCCCCGGTCCTGCACGCTTTTTATGATTTGCGGCCAGTCGATGTGATCGGCCGACCACGCGAAGGCCGATGGATCCGGCTCAATGAAGATCACCGACATGCAGCGGGTCTGATCGAGCATCCGCTCAATAAGCGGCTGGTGATGAACGCCCAGCAGGATCAGATAATAGGACTGTTCCGTCCGCGGCCAATCGACCATCGCGATATTTTCGTCGGCGGCGCCAGCCAGCATGTCATCGATGACGTCGAACGTGTAACGGTCGAGATTGCGGGCGTCCGGTTCCGGGATGGTGAAACGCCGGCTCGGAATCTTTCCGGGGCCGGGGGGGGTGAACGATGTGCCGTCAGCAACGCCTGACGACGTCAGCCTGGCATGAACGTCCGGCGCCCCCTCCGCAAAGAATGCGAGGTTACGTCTCCTGATATCGGACTGGGAATCTGGCATCGGATATTTCTAACATTCGCGCGGCGGCGATCATACGACATATCGGATCCGCACGCTTCGAAATGGGGGAATAAGCCGGTGACCCGAAACGGGAGATGAATGCCGCTGCTAAAAATGGGACGACCCCGGCAGCGGATTTTCAGTCCGCTGCCGGGGCCTTGGGTTGGGACGGTGGGTTGTGGAAAGGGTTCCCGAGGTCCCGGGGTCAGGTTATGAGGTGCTAGCGCTTATCGTTTGATGCGCACCAGTTCCTCGAGCATTTCATCGGCGGTCGAGATGATCCGGGTCGATGCGGAGTAGGCCCGCTGCACGACGATCATCTTGGTGAATTCTTCCCCGATATCGACGGTGGAAGATTCCAGCGCCGCCTGGGTAATCGAGCCCGCGACCCCATTGTTCGCTTCACGTAGCGTGTTGTCACCCGAAGCCTGCGTCTGGTTCCAGACGTTACCGGTCCGTGCGTTGAGGCCGTTCACGTTGACGAAGGTGGCGACCGGGATCTTGTAGATCGGGCGCGTTTCACCGTTATCGAACAGCGCCGTCATCAGACCGTCTTCGTCGATGGTGACGCCCGCCAGGGTGCCGAACTGCGACCCGTTCTGGGTGATGAAGCCCGGGGTGAATTCGGCGCCGAACTGGGTAAAGCCGTTGGCTTCGCCGACCCGCCCGAAGTCGAGTGTCAATCGGGATGAGTTCGAGGCGTCATCGTCCATGTTGGCGGCTCCGTTCGCGAAGCCGATGATTTCCATCTCCGCCACGTTGAAGGCTGACGGAAGACCGTCCGAGTCGAACGTGATCGCCTGGTTCTTGTTGACGGCGTGTGTGGTGCCGTTGGTGTAGGTGGCGGTGCCGTCGGGTTCCGTCGGCGTCCCGGTGAAGGCCGCCGCGCCGAGCGTCCCGTCGTCGAACAGGACGTTGAACGATCCGCTGGAAAGCGTCGAGATCACCAGGGTATCGGCGTTCGTGCTCGGGCCGCCGGATGTGGTGTCGCTGACGTTGCGGATGCGGATGCTGTTCGCACCCGACGCAAACGACGCGTCGTTGGTCTCGATGGCGGATTCCAGGTTGCTCAGGAAGGTGTTGAGTTGCGCTGCCGTGAGGGCCGCGCCCGTCGTCGCCGTCACGGCGACCGCGCTCGCGACCGTGGCGCCGGACGCGTTCCCGTCAATTTCGTACAAAACCCCGTTGATGGTGATTACGGTGTTGTCGGTCAACGTGGAGCCCACCGCGAAAGTGAACTGGTGGTAATCCCGGTTTGCCGTCGCCGTCTTCTCGACGGTGAAGGACGATTCCTGAAGCGTTGCGCGCGACCCGCTCGAGGTCAGCAGACCTGTCGGGTCGACGGTGATGTCGCCGGTCCCGTCCTCGGTAAAGTAAAGCGCCGTGGATTGACCCGGGTTGACCTGGATACGGTTGTTGGTGAAGCCACCATGGTCGGAGAAGTCGGAGTCGTCCGACTTGACCGCGCTGACGAGCGCGCTGACCGCCTGTGCGACGGTCGCCGTCGTGGCGATCGTCACCGGTTTGAGGGTCGCCGTTTCCACAACCGATGCGTTGGTATCAAATTCGTAGGTGACGCCGTCGATGACAACGGTCGCGCCGTCCGCCGGCACGCCCGTGAATTCGAGTTGACCGCGACTTTCATAGACGGTTGCGCCGGCGGTGTCGGAATACATCGTCACCACGTTGACACCGGACGGCGGGGTCACCTGGACGTCCCATTCGTTGTCGCGGTTGCCGCGGGTATAGGTGAAGCTGGTGGTGTTCGCGTTACCCAGCGTGTCGAAGAACTGCACGTCGGTCTTGTGGGTATCGCCCTGCGTCGCCGTCGACGGCAGGTTGGCGCCGATCCCGATCTCGCTCGTCGCCGTCGCTGTACCACCGACCCGGTTCAAGTTGACGGTCGCCAGGAAGTCGGTCGAGATGACGTTCTGGTTTGGAATCGTCAGCGACGTGTTGTTGGTGGTGACAGTGCCGTCCGCGGTGGTTGGCCAGGCCTGAAGGTAATACCCCGACGTGTTGCGGAGGTAACCTTCGTCATCCTGATAGAACGAACCCGCGCGGGTGAACAGAAACTCGTTCGACAGCGTCGGCTGGCTCGCCTCGTTGACGACGAAGAAGCCGCTACCCGAGATCGCGATATCGGTCTGCGACGTCGAGGACTGCAGAAGGCCCTGCACGCCGGTATCCTGGCGCGGCCGCGACTGCACGCCGCCCGCTGAGTAGAAGGTCGAAGACGTCTGCACCGTGACCAGGGTCTGGAAGTCGACCTGCGTTCCCTTGTAGCCGATGGTGTTGACGTTCGTGATGTTATCCGAAATCGCCCCGATCGCGCTGGACTGTGCGGTCAGGCCGGAAACCCCGGAAGTAAGTGCACCGAAAAGTGTCATTTCTCGTCTCCTTCGTTCAGCGGCCTGCCGGCCCGCGTGAATAGCTTGTCCTCAAATCGGTTTTATTCGCTCGCCGTCGGCACTTCCTTGACGGAGAGCACCTGCGTCTGCGGTACTTCGATGTCGCCCATGAACATCGTGGTCTGGCCGTTTTCGACACCTATGCCGGTGACGCGCCCGAAGACCGTCGTTGAGATATCCAGAAGCTCGCCCTGGTGATCGAGGCCGCTGACGAGCACCGAATATTGTCCGTCCGGCGCCGTGCCGCCGTTGCGGTCGCGCCCGTCCCATTGGAAGGTGTGCGAGCCCTGGTCGAGATTTGCATCCTGCTCGTAAACGGTAAGACCGTTGGCATCGCGGATAATGATGCTCGCCGACTTGGCGCCCTGCGGCATGGTATAGGTGAACTCCGCCTTGCTGTCCTCGAGCGGGAACTTGGTGGTGCCCGCCACTTCGATCCGCTTGCCGATGAAATCGACAAGCGACGAAACCTGATTGGTCTGCGCCAGTGCGACGAGCTGTTCCAGGTTCGAGTTCTGATAGATCTGTTGTTCGACGCTGGCGAATTGCACCAACTGTGAGGTGAACTCGTTGCTGTCCATCGGGTCGAGCGGATCCTGGTTCTTCAACTGCGTGGTCAGCAGGTTGAGGAACCGGTTCAGGTCATCCTGCAGGGAGGCGGCATTGGATGCCGACTTGGTGCCTTCCTCCAAGGTGGTGCTATTTGCGCCGCTGATAAACATTGTTCCCGCTCCTTAGTCTTTCGTGTGCGCTTATGCGCGCATGTCGAGTCTGCCGTTGGCGAAGATGCCGCTTTCCCAAGCGGACATGACGCCGTCGTTGACGTCGGTTTCAGTCTCCTCGGCGGCGTTTGAGTCACCGTCGCCGGTGCCCGACGCGCCGTCGCCTTCCGCTTCCGCGGACTGCTGTTCCTGACCTTTCAGGTTGAACTCCATGTCACCGCTCTGTAGGCCTGCATCGGCGAGCGCCTTCTGCAGTTCCGAAGAGTCGCGGCGCAGCATGTCGAGGGTATCCTGCTTCTCGGCGGTCACCACCGTCATCACGCGGCCGTCGTGGGTGAGTTCCATCTTCACGTCGACGCGCCCGAGGTCGGACGGCTTGAGCTGGATGGAAATCTTGTCGGTGCCGGCCTGCAGCGCCTTGGTAATCTTGACCGAGACCTGCTCGGTGACTGAGCCGCCCTGCGTGTTGGCGCGATGCGCCTGCTGGGTCTGGTGTTGCGGCTGGGCTTCGCGCGTCTGTTGGGTCTGCTGCGTCTGCTGACCGCCGTTCGCGGTCTGGGTTGTGTTGTTCAGGGATTCGTTGCCGCCTGCGTGCTGTGCGCTGCCGGAACCCGATTGGACCGACGTCGTGACGCCACTCCCTCCCTGGCCGGTGCCGCCCTGCACGCCCTGCTGCTGACCCTGTGCGTTGGCCTGTTGCTGGGCGTTGGCCTGCTGCTGCGCGGCGAGTTGGGCTTGCTGCGAGAGCGCGGGGTTCTGAACCTGTTGCTGCGCGGCCTGTGCGTTCTGGGCGTTGCCTTTGGCGGCGTTCCCGCCAGCGGTCAGCACCGAGGCGTTGGCGACCGTCGTGAAGCTCGGCTTCGAGGTGACCTGCGACTGCTCGTTGGTCACGTTGACGTTGACGTTGGTGCGGTTGTCGGCACCGATGGCGCGGGCAAGCTGCTGCGCCTGGTTCTGTGTGTTGGCATTGGGTCCCTTGGCGTCGGTCGCCTGCGCTTTTTGTTCGGCGCCCTGACCGGTCTTGGCCTGCGCCTGCTGGTTCTTCTGGCCGAGCGTGTGGTTGGCGGCGCCGTTTTTCTGCGCTTGCCCGGCGGCGGCCTGGGCCGCGGTGTTGACGGTAACGTCGACACCGTTCTGGCCTTGGGTCTGCTGGTTCGCCTGTGCGTTCTTGGCCGTTTCCTGGCCCTTGTTGCCGATCAGGCCGGCGGCATAGACCGCGGCGGCCTGCGTCGCATTATGAGCGGCGTCGGCCGCGTTCTGATTGGCCGGGCTGTCGGCGGCGGTCTTTCCATCACCGCTTTCAGCGGTTTTTTCGCCGCTCTTGCCGTCTTTATTGCCGTCGGTTGCGGCTTCGCCGGCGCCGTCGTCGTTGGATTTGCCGTGATCGCTGCCGCTGTCGGCTTTTTCGGTCTTGTCGCCTGCGCCTTGCGCGTCGCGATCGGAATTGACGGCGCGGTCAGAGGCGTTGTCGGCGGCGTTGTCGCTGCGTGGCGCATCGTCGGCGCGGTCCACGCCCTTGTCGCGGGCGTCCGAAGCGGTCGAGCGGCCCCGTTCCGCGGCGTCGCCGTCACGGCGGCTGTCGTTGCTGGATGCTTTAGCATCGCGACCGTCGGCATAATCGCGGGGTTCGCTTGCCGTCTCGGATTTCTGGGTCGCGGAGAGGACCGACTTGTCGGCGGCTGAGAAGGCATGCTCAAGACGGGCGCCGACGCGCTGCAGCAGATCCTCGAACGACACCGCAAATCCGCCAAGATTGACGTAGTTGGGGGCCGACGACGGGACTGCACCGATGACGTGACCTTGTTCCTGAAGCTTCTGCTCGACTGCCAAATTCGCCATTAATCTTCTCCATGAACGAAATTTCGTTGCCAATGTAGAAGCAAACGGCGGGCCAGTTTCTGAATTCCGGCATATCTATATGAAATAAAAAGATTTTATCCGTTGTAGGTGCCTAAAAGAGGCGGAGAAAACGGTCATTGGGGCAGAACTTGCCGGGTTTCGGCGGAAAATTCGTCCCGGCCCGGTAAAGCGCGGGGTTTCCAGGCCTTGGCAGGCTAACCGGCGCGGAACTTGGCGCAGAAAACGATGTCTTCTGGCTGGCCGTCGAGAATGAAATGAGCCTTCCGCTCGCCGTCAGGCGACATGGCGGATTTCTGCATAATGCGGACCATGGCCACATTGGATTTCATGCAGCCCGCAACTACTTTGCGGATTTCGCCGTCGGTCAGCAGCCAGCCCAGCACCGCATTCCACGCTTCCAGTCCATAACCGTGCCCCCAGACATCGCGATCGCCGATCAGTACCGCGACATCGGCAAGTCCGTTCCGGGCGTCGATATCGGCATGGATGTTTCCGATATGCGCGCCGTCTTCCAGGCGTTCGATGGCCCAAAGCCGGCTGGGCCCCTGGTCGAACCCTTCCGTGAAAGCGCGGCAGCTTTCCAGCGTATGGGATTTGTGCCGCTGCTCGGAATATCGCACCACCTCCGGGTCGTTCAGCCAGGCCACGTACCCGGGTGTCAGGTGTCGCGCGGCATCGAACGGACGCAGCGTCAGGCGCTCGGTGGTCAGGATCACGGGATCGGTCGAAGCGTCGCTCATGTTGTTTCTCAAACTTTGATCCGGCGGCAAATGGCATCCGCCATGCGCGCCGCAGCGCCGGTGGGGACGACCTGATCCGGATTTTTGAGCCCGGAGAGTCCGCCCGTCAGCGCATCGTCGATGCTAGCGCGCAGCTCGCCGCTCGAGCAAACGTGCTTTGTCAGCCCAAGGCCAATGCTGGAAAGCCAAGCTGCTTCGCATTCGCGCGGCGTTACGGCGATGGTCGGCCGGCCCATGACGGCGGCCTCGAACAGCAATATCGAGGTCATGCCGATGACAAGGTCCGAGGCATAGACGGCTTCCAACGGGTCGATGCCGATACCCACGCCGGCGAGGTCGGCGGCATACGGTGCGAACGTTTCAGCCACGTTCTTCGGGTGTGGTTTGAGCACCAGCGCGGCATCGGGCGCAGCGCCGGCGAGGGCATCGATTGTTTCCTCAAGGCAGATCTCGGTCCGGCCGTCGCGGCCACCGCGTCCTTCAAGCGTATATTCCCGGGAGCGGCGGAACTGGGCGGGATCGAGGCCGTCGGACGTCTCCGCCAGAAACATGATCAGTGGCCGCGCCGGGTCTATTTGCGGAAACAGCCGGTTGCGGACTTTTTCACGCCCCTCGAAGTCGAGCCAGACGCGCTTTGCGCGCACCCGGTCCATTGCCGGGTGGCCGACGATGTCGATCTTGGCCGGATTCACGCCAAGCTGGATAAAAGCCTGCTTCGCTGCCGGGTCGCTGACCAGGAGGTATTCCGGCGCATGGGCGAGGGCATAGTCCGTGTTGCCGCGGAACCGGTACTCAGCGTTGGCGGGGCCATCGACGAAACCGAAGCTCGGTATGTCGGCGGCGAGGGCGGCGGCGGTCACACTGAATACCGGGCTTTTCGGATTTTCCGACGTCCCGGTAAGCACCGCGGCGGGCGTATCGCCGGTTCCGAACGGCAGCATCAGCTTTTCGAGCGGCATCGTGTCGAGTTCCACTGACGGCGCGAAGGAAACGGCGGGCCCCGTCGCATAGACTTTCAGGCCCACCCGTTTCTCGGCCAAGGCGTCCGACAATCCGATGAGGCCGTTGGCAGCACCCGGGTCTTCAATGGCGGCGGCGATATGCATGTCAGGCCTATTCCACCAGAAGTCTGACCCCGCCCGCTTCGGCGGAGCGGCGGACGAGGCCGATGATCCGTTCTGATTTGACTGCGCTTTCACCCGGAGACAGCAGTGCCGCACCAGTGGTGACCGCGTCCGCGAGGTTCGCGTAAAGGTTCGGCAGCGTGTCGGCGACCGTACACTTGAGTTCGACCGGTTGGTCGGCGGCGATCTCGTATTCGTTATCGAGACCCCGATTGGCGACCCGGGGCATGACCCGGATATCGAGCGTCTCCTGCTGAAGCGCGAGCCGTCCGGCCGTCCCCCATATATCCAGGGCGACCTCTCGATAATGCCGGAAGTCGATGGGGTGGATACTGATCACGGCGCCGTTTGCCATGCCGAGCGAAAACGCAACATGGGTATCGTCTGCGATAGGGCCGCCACTGGCTAGGCTGATATCGCCGATGGCCTGCACCCATTGAGGTTCGCCCAAAAGCATTCGGATCATGTCGATCAGGTGCGAACCGTTGTTGGCGAGCCCGTTGCCGTAAACTCCAGTCGCCGCCTGCACCTCGCCGATGCGGTCCCGAATGCCGCCGTTTGCAAGGATGCCGAGGGTGCGGTCGCCGCGCCGCCAGTAATTCACTTGTATAGGGATGCGGCGCCGGGCGGCCTGCTCGATCAGGTACATTCCGTCGTTATCCCCGAGAGGTTTTTCCGTGAACACGCCCTTTACGGACGGCAGGGCCGCTAGGACATCGGCGCGGGCGCCGGGCGGCGCAGCGAGGACCAGAATATCGGGCTCAAGATGCGCCGCTGCATCGACGGTATCGAAAGCTTTGATTTGCCAGTCCCGCTCGGCGCTCTCGCGGGCTGCCGGATCCGGGTCGACGACGCCGGTCCAGTCGAAGCGGTCATCTGCCTTGAGCGCCTGCGCATGGGTTGCGATGGGAAACCAGTTGGCCATCCTGGTGTCCATGGCGAGACCGCGTGCGACGGCGCCGAAACCGACGACGAGAGTTTTGAGTTTGCTCATGCCGCCGCCTTCAGGCATTCGGCCTGCAGTGCCTGTAGTTCGCTGGACGCATCGTAGGTTTCAAGGAGCGCGTCCAGACCGAACAAGGGGCCGTGCCGGATGCCTGTGGCGGCTGCCAGAGCGCCCAGAAAGTTGGCGTCAGAAGGCGTGTCGAGAACCAGGCGAAGTTCCGGGCGTTTCCATTTGCCGGGCGGGCGGAAATCCAGCACCTGCCAGTGATCTTCGTTGTAGAACGGTGAGGAAACGTGTTCTCGCGCGGCGGCATCGGTGCAGCGCCCTGCGATCTCGCGAAGCGCCTCGATGGAGAATATCTCCACGTCCTGACCGTCCGGTAACATACGGTCCCGGGCTGTCGTAAGTAGATCGCAACCGGACGCGTGCCAGTTGCTGACCGCCAGGTTGACGATCATGGGGTCTAGGAACGGTGTGTCGCCGCAGAGCTCGACCACGACGTCCGCATTCATGCTCTCTTGTGCAGCCAGCACGCGCGCCAGCACGTCATCCTCGCTGCCCCTGAAACAGTCGATGTTATTTTTCGCAGCCCATTCGGCGATGGCGTCGTCGGCGGGGCTCTCGGTCGTGGCGATAATCAGGCCGTCCAGGTATTTGCACTGCTGCATCCGACCGACGAGGTGGGCGATCGTCGGCGTGCCGTCGAGCAACATCATCATCTTGCCGGGCAGCCGAGACGAGCCCATGCGTGCCTCGATGCTGGCGACGGTGCGGCTCATGTGCCGGTCGATTTCCGGGCATTGAGTTGGTCGCGCCCGGCGTGCACTTTTCTCACCGCCTCGATCATGCGGTCCACGTCCTCATCCGAGAGGTCGTAGGCGCAGGGTTCGAACAGCAGGGCGCGGTTCTCATGCAGATCCTCAGTGATCGGGCATGCGATGTCGTCATAGGTGCGCTCGGTCAGCGTGAACGGCCAGCCCTCGCGCCCGATAGCGATGCGCTGTTTGAACATCGGCAAGCGGTAGAGCGGCGCCACGTACCCGGTTGCGTGCGGGAAACCCTCCGCCGCCAGCGCGTCACTGAAAAGCGACCGGCTGACGCCAAGCGCGGCTTCGTCGACCTTCATCATCCAGACATAGAAATTGTGACGGCAGCCGTCGCGGGTGACGGGCGGGGTCAAGCCGTCGAGACCTTGCAGACCGTCGGTCAAGCGTTCAGCGATCCGTTCGCGGACTTCGACGTGGACGTCCGCGTTCGAAAGCTGCACCCGGCCGACGGCGGCGCTCATTTCGGTCATGCGCAGGTTCATGCCGACCATGTTGGCGATCGGGCCGCCATCAAGCATATCCGTACAGTTCTCGCCGTGGTTTCGGATCAGTTTCAGGCGCGTCGCCAGGTCGCCGTCGTCGGTGACGCACATGCCGCCTTCGCCGGTGTGGATGTGCTTGTGAAAATTCAGGCTGTAGATCCCGATATGTCCGATCGTGCCGGTGGGCTTGCCGTCTTCGGACCCGAGCGGCGACTGGGCGTTGTCCTCTATCAAATAGATGCCGTGCCTGTCTGCCAGCGCGCGCAACGCATGCAGCCTGGCCGGGTGACCGAACAGATTGACGCAAATGATGGCTTTGGTTTTGCCGGTGATCTGCTTTTCGACCAAGGCGGGGTCGATACAGAAGGTCTCGTCCTCGATGTCGGCGAACACCGGAATCCCGCCATAGAAGATCGGCGCGGCGACAGTCGCCGACATGGTCCAGGGCGGCACGATCACCTCGTCGCCTGGCGAAAGGCCGATGGCGCCACACGCGGCATATAATCCGCTGGTCGCCGAATTGACACTGACGGTGTGACCGATGCCGAAGCGTTCGGACCATTCCCGTTCAAACGCCTGTACCTCGGGGCCGCCACCGAATTCGGGGCCGGGGCTGCCGAAGAAACCCGACAGGCACCCGGATTGCACGACGCGCTTCACAGCGTCTTCTTCCGCCTGCCCCATGGATTTGTATTCGGCGAAGGGCGCGTCGATCACCGGGTTGCCGCCCAGAAGTGCCAGTCTTTCCGCTCCGCTCATGACGCGTTCGCTCCTTCCGCCGGCGCGTAGCGGCGCGCCGCGGCAATGATTGTATCGAGGTCGGCGTCGGCGGCAACCTCGCCGGCGAGCCATGTCGCCATTTCGAAATCTTCCGGCGTGTCGAGGGCGAGATCGACATCGCGCAGGCTTTCCGGCGCCGCGACGTTCGAAATCCTGTAGCCGTCTGGGTGCTCATACAGATATTTGCTCACGTGCTCCCGGTTCGCCATGTCTTTGACGTCGCGGTCGAGGCGCTCCAGCGTCGCCGTGGCGATGACTTCGACGCTCATCCCGGCCGGGTAGGTGCGGGGGTGGACATTGGTGGCGATGTCCGGTGTCTCGTCACGGAACCTTCTGACGACGGTATCGACGAGGCGCGAGTCCATGAACGGGCTGTCGCCGGATATCCGCACGACGGCGTCGGCGTTCAGATACTTCGCCGCGGCCAGCGCGCGGCCCAGAACATCTTTAGCAGAGCCGCGGAAAAGCCCCACCTTCAGTTTGTCGGAAACGACGGTGACCGGATCGTCAACGGCCCGATCCGAGGTGCAGACGACGATCCCGTCCAGCTCGCGGGACCCTAACAGCCGCTGAACCACCCATGCCAGTACCGGCGCATCGCCGAGGCGCATCATCGCTTTGCCGGGGAGGCGTCTGGAGTCCATGCGGGAGAATATCAGGGCCGGAATGTGCATCCTGTTCCCCTTCACCAGTCCGCGTAATGGGTCTGTGTTTCGCGGTGCCAGCGTTCGAAGAACTCGACCACGTCGTGGGCGTCATCCTTAGGCATCGCGAGGCCCTCGCCATTTTCGACCCGTTCGCCGACGAGGACGAGGTAATCGCTGTCGATGAAGCGATTGTGTGCGGTCACTTTAAAGCCCGCCTTGTGCATCAGGCTGGTGAGCGCATTGGCGCTGAAGTGGAAGGGGTGCGCGTCGACGTTGGGGCCCAGGTAATACTGCAGCGGTTTCTTGAACGGCATACCGATGCGGGACCCGGTGGCGATGACGAGGTGTCCGCCGGGTTTCACCACGTCGTGCACTGCCGCCAGCACGCCCGAGGCCGACTGGCAATTTTCCAGCGTCCATATCAGGCTCGCGACATCGAAGATGCGGCCGTCGGACTTCGCGGCGTATTCTTCCATGGTGCCCGGGTAGTTGGGGATGCCGAGGTCATCCAGAATAGCGCAATTCTCCGTCGACGGTTCGATGCCAAATACATCCATGTCGAAGCGTGGCGCGCGCAGCATCTCGAGGAACTGCCCTTCGCCGGCGCCGATGTCGCAAAGACTTTTGCCCCTGATGTCAACGTTATCGGCCAGGAACTCGACTGCAAAAGTCTGTCTCGCCACCACGGCGGGGATGCGCGCGGTGTAGGTTCTGTCGCTGATCTTGGCGTCGTCGGCGCGGTAGATTTCCTCCGCCCACATTTTCTGTAGCGCTTCCGGTGTGCGTCGGTAGGCGGCCTGCACGAAGCCGCATTCGGCGCAGACATGCAGTGGGCGGCCGTCCATATAGTGCGGCGCGCAGGGGATCTCGAGGAGCTCTGCCGAGCCGCAAAGATCGCAGGGATAGAGCGTAAAGGTATCGGCGGTCATGCGGTTCGATCCTTGTGCCAGTGCAGGCAGAGCGCGCGGCCAATGGGTTCGAAGCCAAGAGATTTGTAAAACGCGTCCGCCGCCTCGTTGTTGGCCTGCGAGCCGACGCGGAACTTGATGCCGGGCTCGAACATCGCCTCGACGACGGCGCGGGCGACGCCGCGACGCCGGCAATCACTTGCCGTACAGATCAGGTCGATGACCTTGTATCCGGGCGTGACCAATACCTGATTGAAGCCGATCACGCGGCCGTCCGGGGCAGTGGCTAAGTACATTTCCGCACCGCGACGACCATTGAAAAAGTTGATCGCCCAGCGCTTCTTGATGTCGGCGGCGATGTCGTTCGGGATCATGGGATCTTGATGAAATCGCGACGTGGTCATGTTGTTGGCGGCGAGATCGCCGACTGCGCCCGCAAGCGTCTGTTCGCCGATGGCGTCCCTTGCCGGAAGCTTGCGCACAGAAAAGCCGGGATCGGTGAATGGGGGCGCCGCCGGCATATCGGCGGGCCGCTCGTAGTTGATTTCCTCGACGGCGACGCGAAAACCCATATTCGTCAGTCTCGCGAAGGCCGGTTCGTCTTTGCCGGCGAGTTTGGTCCAGACAAACGTGGGTGCGTCGGCAGCGTGCAGTTCATCAGCGAGGGCATCCAGGTCGCACGGCAGCGCCAACGACCGGCAGGACGTCTGGAATGCCGTCGTCAGAAAGTCGTCGGGCGAGGTGACGCTGGTAACCATCTCTATCCGTGCCGTAATCGTGCCCATGTATAATGCCTTTTCGGCGTTAAGAAATCCTGTGCTGCGTCATCGGGGCGGGTTTTTCAGCTCCCACGCGTTCCCTCGCATTTCCCAAATTTCCGGATCGCGATGCTTGTCGACGATCTCGGTGAATTCGGTCTCGTCGAGCCCCAGGTAGTCCAGATGCTCATGGTGGTAGGTTTTCGGAAACTCGGCGTCGTATTGGCGCACCAGGTCGAGACCTTCTTCGCGGCTCATCTGACCGTTCTGGATCATCCGGCAGGCGTCGCGAACGCAGCGTCCGAACCCGAATTTGATGAATTGCATGTAGTAGTAAAGGTTATCGATCTTGTCATCGAGACTATCGAAGTTCGTGAACGTGCCGTCGGTGCGGCCGGTTTCGGCAGTCTTGAAGTCGATCTTGTCCTTTATGAAGTTCCAGTTCTCCAGCATCGACCAGCGGAAGAAATACCCGAAATAGAGCGCTTTGACGCCGACTTCCTCGACGCGGCCGAGATCGGGATAGAGATACGGCGCCAGATCCTTGTCGTCGATCTCGTCGTCCATCCAGTTGAACGGGTCGTCGCCGATCTGGTGTTCGAGCACTTCGGTGAAGTCGCGCATCTTCATATGGTCGTCGGACAAGACCCGTCCGCCGTATTCGCTTTCGCCGTGCTCGGCATAGAAGATCAACGGGATATTGTAGTTGACGGCGACCTGCACCGGCACCGCGTTAACCCCGGCGTTCCAGTGAATTTTTGGATCGCCGCGTTCTGTGAAAAAGCGTTTCGAAAGCCGGCGCGAGACTTTCTGATTGGGCCGCACCATGACCTGATCGAAGCCGAGCTTGATCATTTCTTCGCGGTTATGTTGTGCCACCGGATCGGGCATTAGGGGTGAAAACGTGACGAGCAGGGGGTTGAGCCCGAATTCGAACTTGATGCGATACGCGATCGCCGATGAATCCTTGCCGCCCGACCACGGCACGACGCAGTCGTAAGGTCCATCGTGGGCGCGGTATTCCTCGATCAGTTCCAGGAACTCCTTGCGGCGCGCGTCCCAGTCGATCGACTTTTTCCGCTCCGCCGTGTGGCAGGCGTTGCAGACACCGTTCTCGTCGAACTCGATCCGTGGCCGTGTGTTCGGCATCAGGCAGGTTTTGCAAAACTGGATCAACGTGGTTCCCCGTCCCGCTTGGTTGCGGCTGATTATACCCGGCGCGGTTACGCTCTGACAGCGACGCCTTTGCCGGAAAGAAACTTCTTCGCGCTGGCGATGCTCTGCTCGGTAAAGTGATAGATGTTCTGTGTGCACGCCGCAGATACGCCGGGCACATCGAAAGCCTGGGTCATGTGCTGCCAGTTGCCACAGCCGCCCAACACCTGCACCGGCACTGAAACGGCGTTGGCGACCTGGGCGCAGAGGTCCAGGTCGTATCCCTGTAAAGCGCCGTCGCGCTCAATCGCCGTGATCAATATCTCGCCGGCACCCATCGCTTCGCCGTATCGGGCCCACGTCGCCGGGTCGTGACCCGTCGTTTTGGCGCCGAAATGCGACATCACTTCATAGCCGTCGTCGGTTTTCGCGGCGTCGATGGACAAGACCACGCACTGCTGGCCGTAGGCGCCGGCAATATCCTCGATCAAGTGCGGGTTCTCGACCGCACCGGAGTTGACGATGACCTTGTCCGCGCCCGCATCCATATAGCGCGCGACGTCGTCGAGCTTGCGGATGCCGCCGCCAACCGAGATCGGAACGAAGCAACTGCGTGCGAATTCCGAAACGGCCTTGAAGAACTTGTCGCGGTCGGGATTGTCGCCGCGCGTCACATCTAGGATCGCGATCTCGTCGACCGACCAGGCGTCGACGAAATTTAGCGTGTAGCGATAGTCCGGCTTGAACAGCTTGGTACGGAAAAGCGTCCCGTCGTTGAGTGTCAAAACCGTGATGATCCGCTTCCTCAGCATCACGCACGCTCCAGGAAATTCTGCAAAACCTTCAGGCCGTGCTGCTGGCTCTTTTCGGGGTGGAATTGGGTGCCGAACACGTTGCCCGACTGCACCGCCGCGCACAGCGGGCGCCCGTATGTGCACGTTCCGACGGTGATGCTGGGGTCTGTCTCCAGATGATAGCTGTGAACGAAGTAGAAAAGCGCCGGATCCGGCACGTCGTCGAACAGGATGCAATCGCCCGTTTTCTCGAAATCGTTCCAGCCGACATGCGGGACGCGCAAAGCCTCGTCGCCGGGACGAATGCGTTTTACGTGTCCGGGAATCCAGCCGAGCCCCTCGTGCGCGCCGTATTCCTCGCTGGTCTCGGCCAGGAGTTGGAAGCCCAGACAGATGCCGAGGATCGGTTTGCGCTCAAGCCTGACGAGGTCAGTCAGTGGCTGGATTAACTCACGTCCTTTGAGATTGGCCATGCCGTCGCCGAACGCCCCGACACCGGGCAGGATCAGTTTCTCGCAACCGGCCAAGACGGCCGGATCGGCGCTGACGGCACCCTCGTGGCCAAGCTTCTCCACCGCTCCCAGAACGGAGCGCAAGTTACCCAGCCCGTAATCAATGATGCCGATCATGAGACGTCCGGAACCGGAATTCGAGCCCCGCCGCGGGCGTTGCCGTCACGGGTGGGTGGCGGCGAGCGCCGACGAACGGATGCTCAGTTGAATTCCATGCGGTGACGGGTCCGTTCCCACTGATCCACGTACCATTCGCAATAGCGCTTGTAGCCGACTTCGAGCGGCCAGTTCGGCACGAAGTTCAGATGTTCCCGGGCGCGTTCCGTCGACAACGTGCCGCGGATCGGTTTAATCACATCGCGCGGGCGCTCTTCGAGGATCGCATTCGGAACCACGGACTTCACCACGTTCGCGAGTTCGAGGATCGTGCGCGCATTGCCGAACGTGATGTTGAACGTGTTCGACGAACCCGCTCCCGCGGTCGCGGCCATGGAACGGATAATGCCGTCCACAAGATCTTCGATGTAGGTGAAATCGAGACGACCGTCCCCGCCGCCTTCGAGCAGCAACGGTTTGCCCATCAGCGCGTTCTCGATGAAAACCTGGCTGACGCGGCGGCTGATGCAGCGTTCGCCGTATAGCGCGCTCGGGCGGATGATCGTGATGCCGAGGCCGTATTGGTCGTGATAGGTGCGGATCAGACGCTCGCCCATGAACTTGGCGTTGGCGTAGATACCGTAGGGGCGCGGCCGGACGTTCTCGTCCACGGTCTCGGTTTCGAAGTCGCCGTAGACGGTCGAGGACGACATGAAGACCACTTCATTGACCTCGTTCGGGAACAGACGCGTAAATTCCAGTACGTTCCTGAGCGTGACGAGTTGAAGGTCGAAGCAATGTCCAGGGACCTTTTTCGCGTCTACGGCGCTCGAGATCGCTGACAGGTGTACGATCTTGGTCGGCTGGAAGCGCTTCAGGGTTTCCGCAAGGTCGGTCATTGAACGCGCATCGGCATTGTCCATGACGACGCCCGCGTTGCGCATCATCTCGAAGCGCTGGACCAGGAAGTTGTGGTTGAGCTGGCGGCGGAAATCGTCGATGTCCATGTCGCTGACGTTTGCGAGCATGTTGTTCTGCATCAGGTTGTCGACGATCTGCACCTCGACGCCGATCTGGCGAAGTGCAAGCGCCAGATTATGACCGATAAAACCGGCACCGCCGACAAGCGAGACTCGCTCGCCCGCCATGCGTTTCTTGACGAGATCGGGGGTTAGTTTGTGAGCCATAATAGACCTCTCATTCTGAGTATGGACTTCCCGTTTCTGGGAAGCGACGCCAAGCCAGACTGGGCGTTAACCACAGTCAAGCGCGCTACCCTAGCAGAAACGCCTGCGGAAATCACTCTGTATTTACCATGCGTTGATTAACCATCGCTTAAACCCGCAATGGCCGCCCGCATGGCGTCCACGATGTTGCGCATGTCGTCGGGGCCCAGATGGGGCCCCACCGGCAGCGCGATTCCGCGATCGCTTATCGCTTCCGCGTTCGGATAGGTGCCAGCATCATAGCCGTAATGCTTTTTATAGGCTGTGAGCCTCCGCACAGGGTGCGGGTAATAGACGCTGGTGCCGACGCCCATGGCCTGCAGCGCCAGAATGATGTCGTCGCGCCGGGATCCGAGCGCGCCCTCGAACACGGCGACGAGGCAATAGTGGGTATTCGTGTAGCGCGGGTCGGGATCGTCGATGACCCGAATACCCGGGATTTCCAGGAGGCCGCCTTTAAGCGTATCGAAGTTCGCCTTGCGTCGTTTCAGAATCTCAGGGAGCTTTTTCAACTGAGTGCGGCCGAGCGCGCCCTGCATTTCGCTCATCCGGTAGTTCATGCCGACGTCGGCGACGTCGTAGATGCCGGGCACCTTGCGCTCCGAAAATGTGCGGTCGACGCTGAAAGCGCGAAATTTGCCGATGCGCGCCACGGTCTCCTCGTCTTTTGAGACGATCATGCCGCCTTCGCACGTCGTGATGTGCTTCACTGGATAGAACGAATAGCAGCCGACATGCCCGAATAACCCGACATGGGTGCCGTCGATACGGGAGCCAACGGCGATGGCGCAGTCCTCGACAACAGGAAGCCCGGCGTTGTCCGCAACTTTCATGATCGCCGGCATGTCGCAGGGAATACCGATATAGTGGACGATTCCGATTCCCCTGGTTTTCGGCGTGATGGCCGCCTTGATGGCATCGGCGGTCATGTTGCCGCTGTCTTTCTCGCAATCGACGAAGATCGGCGTCGCACCGCAGAGCGCAACCGCATGGACGGTCGCGGCGTGGGTCATGGCGGGAACGATGACCTCGTCGCCCGGACCGACACCGAGATCGAGCCACGCCAGATGTAGTGACGCCATGCAGGACGACGTCGAAACCGCATAGCCGCCGCCCATCATCTCCACCCAGTCATCCTCAAAACCCTTGCACTCGGGGCCATGGGTCAGGATGTGACCCTGGAGCACCTTCATCACCGCGGCGCGGTCGTCGTCGTCGATCCAGGGGCGGCCGAAAGGGATGTCGTATTTGGGTTCACTGCTCATGTGTCGTACTCGATGGTCAGGGTTGTGTTGTTGTCGTGCGCGGCGTCGGTCGCGGCGATGACACGGATCAGGTCAAATTCCCGCATCGCCGTGGCGGCCGGGTCTGCGTCGGAGACGATGTCGTCGATGAAGGCGGGGATCAGTGCGCCCTTGGATGCAGGCATCGGATCGTGGCTGAGCGGCGCGGCTTTCTTGTCTTCGTCGCGAGTGAGGTGCAGGCGAGGGCCGGCATCGTCGTAGATGAACGTCGCCTCGGTGCCGAACACGCGTAGCACATGGTGATGACGGTGCACGCAGCCGAAATTGGCGGTAATGCGGCCGATCATACCGGATGGGAAGCGGTAGGTCGCGGCCATGTAGTCGTCGTAATTGAAATCCGTACCCTCGGTGGCGATCCGGTTACCGATGCAGTTCACGTCCGTCGGGCGTTCACCCGCCAGCATCAGCATCAGGTCGATCAGGTGAATGCCGCCGCCTTCCATCGCCGAATAACCGGGGACGTCCTTACGCCAGCCCTCGGTGATCTTTTCGAGCCGGCCGTAAAGATAATCGCCGTCGATGGCATAAATGCGGCCCATGTTGCCGCTTTGAACTTCATAGGCGAGCCAGCGGTAAAGCTCGGCGTCGCGGAGTACAAGATTGGAGACGATGTGCGGCCGTCCGGCCTTATGCCATGCAGCAATGACGGCATCGAGTTCCGCCGCAGTCCGCGCCAACGGCTTTTCAACGAACACGTGCTTGCCGACGTTCAGGCATTTCACCACCGCGTCGGCGTGCATGTGATCGAACGTCGCGATGGAAACGATATCTACTGCGGGATCGTCGAGTGCGGTATCCAGCGCCGTCGCGGTGTCGCCGCTGCTGATCCGCCCCTGAACCGCCTTGGCCACGCTTTCATCCATATCGATCAACCAGCGCAATTCAGTACGCGGGTCCGCCTCGAATGCCAGCGCATGCTGCTCGCCGACCCCGAGGCCGACGACGGCGACGCCGAGGGCGGGTACGCTCACGCTGCCGCCTCGCCGGTGTAGTAGGCTCTCGCCGCCGGGTAATCGGCCAGGTACTCGTCGCAGAGCCGGGTGTTGCTTTCCCGATAAAAGGCGACGATTTCAGCCCTCAGTGACTCGCTCATCAGTTCGTGCGGGTCGTCCGGGCGTTTCTGAATGTTGAGGGCCAGCCAGTCGGCAAGCCGGGCCGCTTCCTCCGGATGGAGTTGTTTGTTGGCCAGCCGCTGTATCTCGATGGCGCGCGGTGCCAGACTTGGGTTGACCACCGGCAGATTCTGGAAACTCAGGCGCGTCGTAACGCCGCTCGCCATCAGAACGGCGTCAAGGAAGCCGGATCTGTTCGAACCTTCGTAAAGTTTTTGCTCCAGAGGTACGACGGTAACTTTATCCGCGCCGAAGCGATCGCGGTAGATGTCGATGTTGTCGGCCCAGTGCCAGTTGCTGCGGGGGAAATCGTCGATGAACGTCTGGAAGTCGCGGGTTTCCGCGCGCTTGATGACCTGGTTGTAGAGAGACTCGATGTACGTGTCCTGCCGCCGGATCACGATGATGATGTGGATGTCGTGGCCGTCCGCAAGGTACTCGATCTTTTCGCAGGACACTTCGCAGATGTTTTCCTGCCCCTTTTTCGAGCGCATCCCCAGTAGGTTTTCCTGGGTAATGAAGTATCCTTCAAACTCGCTATCCGCCATCGGTGCGAAATACTTTTCCTTGATCGGGCGCCAGTGCGCTTCGATGAAGGTCTCGTCGTGCGCCGCCTTACCGGTATCGAGATAAATCTGCGGATCATATTTCCGGCGGTGCTTGGTGAAGATATCGTGCAGCATGTTGTCGTTGAAGATCGCCTGGATCAGGGTCGATCCACAGCGTCCGCTGCCGATGTGGAAATACAGCTTTTTCAAACCATGCCTCTTGGCATTTTTTTCAAACCCTTCCGTTCTATCCCACGAATGTTGACCGTTGATTAAGATGCGGCTTCGAAAAGGCTGGGATTGCGGGCTGCCAATGCCTCGATCGCATCCATGCCGAACAACGGATCCAGAGGATAGAGCGTCTCGAAGATTTTGCACAATTTTGCGTAATCTGCCGGTGTGTCCAGCAGGATTTCCAACGGGTGCTTGCCCGGAGCGCCGGGCCGTTTGACGGCAAGTTTGCGGAACCTTTCAGGGTTTCGGTCGAACCAGCTGTGGACGGCCTCGAGATCGCGTTCGTCGGTCACCTCGGCGGCGGCCGTCTCCAGGAGTTTTCGGGGGAGTACCTGGCATTCGCTCCCGAGCGGCCAGCCGCTTTGATCGTTGAGATACGCCCAGTCAGGTTTATCCGATGCGAAGGCGTCCATGGTGAACGTGACCAGCGCCGGATCGACTGCCGGGCAATCGCCCCAGAGACGGATGACGGTGTCGGCGCCGGTTTCGCGTGCGGCAATAACGAAACGGGTCAGAAGATGCTCCTCGGGGCCGCGTGACAGATGCACGCCGTCCAGTCGTTCGACAACTTCGGCGAGGGGCGCCTGCGCTTTGCCCTCTGGGATGGTGACGCAAATCTTGTCGATCCCGGCGACGGCGCGGATGCGCTCGACCGGGTGTACGATCACGGGCATGCCTGCGAGCGGCAGGATCATCTTGCCGGGTAGGCGGGTCGAGGTGTGCCGCGCCTGAATGACGGCGACGGTGGTCATACGGTTCGGGTTTCGAGAAACAGCTTCACCGAGATGAAACTGAAGAGGAATTTGGAGAAACTGTTGGATGCCATGTCGTCGGAGAGAAAGTCTTCGATGGCGCTGCGCTTGACGATATCGAAGACGGGGCTGTCGGCGAGCAGGAGATCGCGTGTTTTCGGAACGTTTCTATCGACCAGTGAATTGATCGAGGCGTTGAAGCCGCGCTTGCGGGTGTCCAGGCGAACCTGATCCGGCACGATCCCCGCACCGGCCTCGCGAAGAATGCGTTTCGCGTAACCGCCGCCCATCAGATGCCGGGACGGTACAGAGTACAAATACTCGACAAGCGTGCGGTCGAGGAACGGGGACCGGTTCTCGATCGAGACGGCCATCGAATTCAGATCGTCTTCGTTGAGGATTACCGGCACGGCTTCGGTAAACAACTCGTTGGCCATACGGTTTCTGAGAAGATCTCCGGTGTAGGTGTCCTCGGTCCACGGCTCGTCGAACGGTTCGGTCAGGAAAGACGAGAACAGGTCACGGTCGAGGGTGATATGGTCGCGTTGTCCGGGGTTTCTGACGAACGCCAACGGGTCTTGCAGGCCCGGGTTCTGGACGTGTGCGCCCATACCGGATTTCCAGTCGGCGACAAGGGCGTCGAAATCCACGCCGGCCTGGCCGTGCATGCCCGCCAACCACATCGAATAGTGATCGTAGTATCCGGTGAATATCTCATCGGCGGCGGTGCCGGATATGGCGATCTTGTAACCGGCGTCGGCGATGGCTTCGGAGAGGAATGCGTGCATGTAGTAGCTGATCGTCACCACGGGCGCGTCGTGCATTTTCACCTGCGCGCGCAGCCGGTCGAAGAACCCCTCGGTTGAGGTGTGGACCCGGTGATGTTTGCAGCCCAGGTGCTGCACCATCGCGTCGATGTTGGCGCTTTCGTCGTAGCGTTCATCGCTGTCGATGATCGAGAAACAGTGAATGTCGCGGCCCATTTCTTTTGCCGCGATGGCGGCGAGCGTCGCGGAATCGACGCCGCCCGACAGGCAGAACGCGAGCGGCACGTCGGCGCGCATGCGGGTCTCGACGGCGCGGGTCAGGAGCCGGCGGGTTTCCGCGACGGCATCTTCGAATGAGGTTTCGTGGATGGCGGTCGGCAGCGTCCAATAAGGCGCCGTCGCCGGGCGCTCGGGCCGGGTCAAGATCGCGCAGTGCCCAGCCGGGAACGCGTCGATGGCTTTGAAGTAGGTCTGCCCACTCTTACCGAGGCACTTGTATCCGTTGACCAGAAACCGCCTGAGTTGCTCTGTATTCACGTCTGCAGCCCGGCCGGTGAGAGCCTCGAGGGTTTTGATTTCAGACGCGAAATAGAGCGCGCCGTCGAGCATCCACGTGTAGAGCGGCTTTTCACCGAAGCGGTCGCGGCTTAGCAATAGCTCGCCGTGTTCCAAATCCAGAAGGGCGAACGCCCACATGCCGTCGAGTTTGTCGAGGAAGCCGGCGCCCCATTCCTTATAGGCGGCGACCAGAACTTCGGTATCGGATTGGGTGGAAAAGCTGTGGCCCAGCATCAGAAGCTCGTCGCGGACCTCGATGTAGTTATAGATCTCGCCGTTGTAAGTCAGTGCCACGCCCGTGCGCTCGAACGGCTGGTTGGCGCGCGGGTCGAGGTCGATGATCGCGAGGCGGCTGTGCAGAAAGGTTACGTGTCTGTCGCCCAGTTGGTAGACCGCGCGCCCGTCCGCATCCGGGCCCCGGTGCTGCATGGTGGCTAGCGCGGCAGCGATGCGCGTGTCCGGGATGGGGGCCGGGCCGAATGCGCCCGCGATGCCGCACATCGGCCTCGGGCCTCAGCTCAGGTTTCGGGGCGAAAAGGGGTCGCCCTCCGCCATCGGCGCCTTCAGGCGCTTGCCGATAATTTCGTGCTCGTCGCCGGGCGCCATGCCGGTGCCGGGGCGCGTCCAGTTCAGATCGGCGCGGGTCACCTTGTGACCGCTTTCGAGATTTCGGGCGGCGACGATGGAGCGTCTGATCTGCGGTGCGATATCCTTTTCCGTTTCCGCCATCTCAAGCGCCCCCGATCCCATCATCGCGATCGCGGTGCGGACTTCCTCGACCAGCTGCTTCATGGTCGCGGGATCGGCGGACAACTGATGATCCCTGAAATCCGAATGATCGTTGGCAATGGTGAAGTGCTTTTCGATGATCTTCGCGCCAGCGCCGACGGCAAGCCGCGCCGCCTCGGTGCCGATGGTGTGGTCGGAATAACCCGGCGTGCGGCGCGGGAAGGACTTCGCGATCGTCGCGATGGCGCCGATATTGGCGTTCTCCGGCAGGGTCGGGTAGTTGCTGACGCAGTGCAGAAGCCCGACGTCGGCGGGCAGCCGCTTGCCGTCCCAGATGTCGTCGATGCTGCGGACGGCGGTGCGGACCTCCGTTTCGTTGGCAAGGCCCGTCGAGACGATCACGGGCAGACCGGTCCTGGCGGCTTCCTCGATCAGGGCGTAGTAGGTATTGTCGCTGGACGCGATCTTGATTGCATCGCAGATCGTGCCCAGGAACTTCGCGCTTTCCAGATCGAACGGCGTCGACATGAACTTGAGCCCGGCGGCATGGGCCTGTTTGGAGAGTTGTTCGAACTGGTCGTAACTGAATTCGAACTTCTTGAGCGTCGAAAACCGCGGTTCGTCTCGTCTGTTTACGAAGCGTTCGGGGACGATGGTCTGGAATTTGACCGCGTCTACGCCGGTTTCGGCGGCGAGGCCGACCATGTCCTGGGCGAGGGTGAAGTCGCCTTCATGGTTGTTGCCGACCTCGGCGATGATAAATACGCCGTCGCCGAAGAAGCTCGTCGAATTGGGCACGATTGTTTCCCGATCAAAAATACCGCTATACTTTGTTCGCAGGTTATATCACGAATCTTAAGATCGTTTGAAAACTGCCGTCTGCAAGAAAGCGGGCGATAATTTGGCAATATTTTTACCAGTTGCCGCACATACTCCGCCCTCAGGTTCAAATGCCGGCCGGGCGGCACTGGCAGAAAGCGAGCGGATACCATGGCATATATTGATCACGGACCTTCATCCAATTTCGTCAAGGCAAGCCGGGAAACGATCTGGCAGATTTGCGAGGAACTGTTTCCGCGCTACCGTGCCCTGTGCGGTCCTGATTTCCGGGATTCGCTGCATATCCTGCAGAAGTATCTGGATCTCGAGATCAAGGAATTCCCGACCGGCACCGAGGTCGGCGACTGGGTGATCCCGCCGGAGTTCGTCGTTAACGAGGCCTGGGTCGAAGGGCCGGATGGCGAACGCGTCATCGATTTCGAAAACCACCCGTATCACGTCCATATCTATGGCGGCGCGTTCGAAGGCGAGATGGAGCTCGACGAATTGCTGGAGCATGTCTCGACGCACCCCGATCTGCCGGACGCGATCCCGCTCCGGCAGTCCTATTACCGCTACAACTGGGGGCTCTGTGCGACGCAAAATCAGGTCAAAACCTGGAAGCCCGGTAAATACAAAGTCCACATCGATACAGAGCTGAACGAGGGCGCGCTCCGGGTCGGGGAATATTACCTGCCGGGCGAGAGCAAGAAAGAGATCATGGTGTGCACGTACCTGTGCCACCCCTACGGTGCCAACGATAACCTCAGCGGCGTCTCCGTCGCCACCGAGCTGTTCCGGCGCCTGACCGAGATGAAGAACCGCCGCTACTCGTATCGCCTGTGCATATGGCCCGAAACCATCGGCGCGCTGACGTGGATCGACGCCAATCGCGCCAAGCTCGACAACATCGTTGGTGGCTACGAGGTCGCGATCTGCGGCGACGATGCGCCGATCAGATATGTCCAAAGTTATTACGGCAACGCGCTGGTCGACCGGGCGTTTGCGCACGCGCTCCGGAACAGCGGTCTTCCACATGAAATCCTTGAATACGATGGGGTCTGCAACGGGTCCGATCAGGCGCACTTCAACGCCATTGGCCTCAGGGTGCCGTTCGGCCACCCGATCCGGGGCGGTCACATTACCCCCGAGATCCCGGGGAAGAAGCAGATCGGTTATGCCGAGTATCACAGCTCCGCCGACGATCTGGATCTGATCAAGCCGGAGAATCTGTCGGATATTCTCGAAATCACGTGGGACGCGATTCAGGCCATCGAACGCGCGCGGACATATAAGGCGACGTTCACCGGCACGCCGTTCCTGTCGAAGCACGGTGTTTATCCGTACCAGCACGGTCTTGGGACTGGCACGACGGCGACCAAGTCGACGTTCGGTGGGCTCGCGTATTACCAACTGATGATCGACGCGGATGGCGAGAAGGACTTGCTCGCCATCGCCGACGGCTCAGCGCTGCCCATCGAAGCCTATGACGACGCGGTCGAGAACTTCAAGAAGGCCGGGCTGATCGAGGATGTCTCCGGCGACGACGTCGCTTAGTCGACCGTCCCCAGCAGAAAATTAAAGGTGCCGACCTTGTCGCCGGCGCTGCGGATCGCCGTTTCCGAGAAGCGGCCGCCGACGAAGCGAGTAACTTCCAGTTCGATGTCCCGGGTATCTCCGCCCTTGAAGGGGCGGGCGAGGGTGACCCGCGCCAGCAGCCACTTCTGACCCTCGGGCGGCGGCGACAGCGTGTTGTGGATTTTGACCGCAAGGCAGGTCGTGATTTCGATGGGATCGTAATCCGGTGCTTCCGTCAGCGAGATCGTCTTGTCCGTAATCCCGGCGCGGGCGAGGATTTCGTCCTCGTCATATGGTACCGCCTCCGTGACCTCGTCACCGGCGGGTGCGACCCAGCCTTTGACGGTTTCGTCACCGATGGTCAGCGAAAAACCAGCGACCGCTTCGTCGGGGGCATCATGAGCGTCATCTGAAGCCAGATAGACGACATTCACCTGGCGGTGGAGTTGTTTGTGCAGGTCGATCCTGAGCTTCCCGTCGGGCGTGCCGAGACCGCTTTCAGACGCCCCCTTCACGATCTCCTGATAGAGCGTCGTACCGTGCACGTAGGTGCGCGATCCCTTGTAGGTGAGGTGCGGCCGATAGATTTGCATGCAGTGCAGTCTAACAGGTCAGCCCGCCGTCGACGACAAGGTGCTGGCCGGTCACGAACGCCGCATCCGGCGACAGGAAGAACGCCGCGACGCCGGCCACGTCTTCCGTCCGGCCAAGGCGCTGCAGCGGCGTCTTCTTGGCGATCGAATTCAACTGCCGTTCGTTCAGGTGGCCGACCAGTTCGGTCTCCATATAACCCGGCGCGAGGGAATTGACGGTGACGTTGCGCGGCCCGACCTCGCGGGCCAGGCTTCGGGTCATGGCGTCGACCGCCCCCTTACTCGCGGAATAGACGGCGACACCCTTATAGCCCCTGATCCCGACGATCGACGAGATGTTGACGATCCGTCCTTCCGAGCGGCGCAGCATGCCCCGTAGCACCGCCCGGCTGAGCCAGATGCAGCCCATCACGTTGACGTTGATGATGCCTTCGATGGCGGCTTCGTCCTGACGCGCCAGCAGCGCTTCGTTGGTGATGCCGGCGTTGTTGATCAGTCCATAGACGGGGCCGAAATCTTTATCGACCTCGAGTGCGAGCGATTGCAGGGCGTCCTTGTCCGACATGTCGGCTTCGAAAAACGCATAACGCTCGCCGTGTGCTTTCTTGAGCGCGTCGGTCTCGTCGGTCTTGCGTCGGCTGAACGATGCGACCCGGTAGCCGCGGCCCAGCAGGCTTTCGCAAATGCTGAGACCCAAGCCTCGGCTGCCCCCGCTTACCAAAACCACCCGGTCTTCGTTCCCCGTGCTCATAACGTTTTCCTTCCCAATCATTTCTGATACGGCCGGGTTTCCGGCGGCGTATTCAGCCATTCGTAGATGTTGGCGGCGAGGCTTTTGGTCGCCGATTTATAAAATTCACGGACACGGTAACCGTAGACCATACCCCGGCCCAGCGGCGCTTCTTTCACGTCATGGTTCTCTTCAAACGCACCGAAGATCTTGCGGTTCTTATTGCGGTCGATCTCGCAGGCCATGTAACAGACGAAGGAGTAGAAATGCTCTTTCCTGACCTCGCCGCCGCGCATCACGTTCTGAGTGAATTCCTTGGTATAGCGGTAGGGGACGCCCATCATCATCTCGGCATGGTGGATGGTGGAACAGGTGAGCCGCGGGTGCTGGCCCACGCTGATGCAGATGGCGTCCGCATCGATAAGGCGCGCCTTGGGCGTTTCCGGCCCCCACACGTGACGCGATACGTTCTCGGTCAGCGCGCGCGCGTCCTTGCCGACGGCGGAATAGTTGATGAACGGCTGGAAGCTGCGGTGACGTTCCGGTTTCTGGCGGACGTATTCGGCAAAGATTCCCATGTGATAACCGGGCGAAGTGTCCAGATCGAAGATGCGATCCGAATTGCACAGCGTCTGATCGCCGGTGTGGACGGCCATGGTGCCGTCGGGGCCCAATAGCTCCATCAGTGCCGAATAATGGGCGTCCAGTACGGCGTCCTTGCCGTTTTCCGAAAAGCCGCCCAGATGGGCGAGATCGGAATGGACCACCACCGTCGCGCCGGGTGCGACGCCGCAGGCGCGGTAGGCTTCGACGATTTCGTCACGGGTGTAAGGCGCGCGGGGCATCCGGGTGTTCCTTCAACGGCTGGTCACGAGGCAATGGGACGAATCTTTTTGAAGCGCAGGTTGTGCTGGTCTTCGGCGGCGACGATCTTGAAGCGGGCCGGCACCTTGAGGCGGCTGAGGTTGTCCTTGCAAAGCGCCTTGAGCCGCTTCGTGGCTTCGGCCGGGTCTTCGGGCTCCTTTAGTGACACCTCGGCGACGATGACCTCGCCCAGCAATTCGTTGGGGATGCCGTGCGCGGAAACCTCCAGCACGTTCGGATCACGCAGGATCACTTCCTCGACCTCGTGCGCCGATACCTTCTGCCCGCCGACGTTGATGATATCCGACCGGCGGCCGAGGAACCGGACGTATTCGCCGTCGACCTCGACCCGGTCGCCGGTGCACATCCAGCCGTCTTCATCGAACTGATCGGGGGCGTTGAAGTACCCGACCATACGGGAATGCGACCGCACCCAGAGGATGTCGTCGACGATTTTCGTTTCGAATCCCTGGCCGCCGATCTTTACCCAGGGCGAGTCTGAGGATTTGGACTTGGTTCTGAGCACGCCCAATTCCGACAATCCGTAAGTGTTGACGATGGCGGCGTTGGGAAAGAACGCGTTAAGGCGTTCGAGTGTGCTTTCCAGCATCATTTCGGTGCCGTAGCTGATGCGCTCGATGCTCGAAAGATCGTGGGTTTTTACGGCCTTCGAGCCCAAAAGGAAATTCAGGAACGTCGGCGTCGTCGGCAGAAGGTCGGCTTTCGTCGTTTCGATAACGCGGCAGACTTCCTCGACCGAGCGGTCCTTCAGGCAGACCGCCATCCCCCCATACGCGAATACGCTCAGCATCGTGTTGAAGCCGCCGAAGTGGTCGAACACGAGGAACAGCACCGTGCGCCATGGTTTGCGTTCAATTACGAACTTGTCCATGACCCGTTCCATGTCGTGCAGGATGCCCTTGGCCTTGCCGGTCGAGCCCGACGTGAACAGGATCAGTCCCGCTCTCTTTTCGGTGACGAAGTCGCGGATCAGCGGCGGCGGGGCCGGGGTGTCCAGTGTGTCATACGTCCAGTCGTCGTTTGCATCGATGCGGATGATGTGGTCGGCGCCGGACTCCGATATCTGGCTTTCAAGTTCGGATGTATTGTCGGGCGTGATCAGATGCTGGATCGCGCCCGTCTGGGCGAGGGCGAAGATGAGCGCGCATGCCGCCGGCGAATAGTCCGCATGAACGACGACGATGGCGCCGTCCTTCAAACCTTTTTCGTCGAGCACGCCCCGCCATTCATCGATGCGCCCGAGCAGGTCCGCATATGTGAATTCGCGGTCGCGCCAGAATACCGCGGGCTTGTCTGCGAAGCCCGCCATGCGCGCCGTCAAAATCTGAATGGCGTTGTCCGGCATCTTACCCCCGTGATCGGGCGTATCTTAACCCGCCCGTTTGAACGCCGGGTTAATGGACTTTGGACGCGAGGAATTTATCCAGATCGGCGATCGACCAGAGGTCATTGTCCGATGTCTGGGGAATCTCGACATCGAACTTGTCCTCGAGCGCCATCACGACGGTGACGTAATCGAGTGAATCGAGACCGATCTCGACCAGTGGCGTGTCCTTCTTGGAGAGGTCGCACGTGCCCTCGCCGCAGGTTTCGTTGATGACGCCGATGATTTCTTCAGTATAGGACCCCATCTTGGTTCTCCTCAGGTGAGCGCCGGTTCTGGCACTTTGCTGCTTTCCTCGCTGGCGGTTTCCCCGGCAGCGGCGAAGTTTTCCTTGTCCCGGCAGGTCAGACACGCGTGGCAGACCTTGTTGAGTTTGCCGGTCAAAAGCTGGTTGCGGATCTCGGCCATTTCCGGCCCGTCCCAGATTTCCTTGAGAGTCTGCGTCCGTGCGTCGCCGATCACCAGGGCCTTGCCGAAGAACGTGCAGCACGGCGTGACGTCGCCGTTCGACCACACATGCAGACTGTTGAAGGGATAGGCGCAATAGGTGCTTTCGGGTGCGGGGAGATCGTTATCGGGCCGCGCCGCCTCTTCACCAAGGGCGCGCAGCTCGTCGACACCGCCGAAATCGACCATTTCCTGGAAGTCGATGTAATCGACCCGGCCGCGCCATTTATCCAGAAACGCGCGCTGTTCGTGTAGATTGTCCTTCTGCACGCAGAAGCAAAGACGGATCACCGGGAGCTTGGAGCCTTCACGTTCGCGAATTTCGATCAGTTTCTGAAGGTTCGCCTCGATTCGCTCGAGCTCATTCTTGCCGCGAATCTTCTGATAGGTCTCCGGCGTCGCCGCATCCAGCGATACTTCGATCCGCGCCACCCGTTGATGGACCAGGAACTCGCTCAATTCGTCGGTCAGCAAAACGCCGTTGGTGCCGAGGAACAGATCCATCACGTCGGCGTCGCGGATCGCCTTGATGGCGTCGCGGGCGCCTTTGTATATTAGGGCCTCGGATCCCATGCCGACGACCGCCGCCGGCAGGCCGTGTTCCTTGCACTCGTCCATGATCGCGTCGATGTGCGAAAGATCGAGCGTCGCTTTCTTGTCTGCGTGATTGATCGTGTAGCACATCACGCAATTCAGATTGCAGCGATTGACGAACTCCAGCGACACGGTCAGCGGAAAGGGCGGAATAAATCCGTTGCTGTCGTAGTTCAGGCTTTTGCGATAATTTTTGCGATATTCGGCGAAGCGATCACCGAATTCCTCGGTCAGGACTTCCTCAACGTCCGTATATTTTACGGACGAGATGTGTTCGACCTTGTCTCTGTCTGCCATCGTTCTGATCCTTATCCAGCCCCATTTCTCGGGGCACAAATTCAAGTGCCACCGGTGCCGGCAGACGCGCATTTTCGCGCGCAAACACTTAAATTCCGGTTATTGTATGTCGACGTTTTCGTTCGCTGTCAATTTTTTCGAATTTTGTTAACCAAAAAAACGGCGAGCGCGAGTCGATTCCCTTTGACATCGAAAATCACTTGGGGTATCACCGATTTACTTCGGTCCCCCCGAATAGGGGATTAGAAGTGTGAGATAAGAATATCTCACTGAAAATTCAGGAACTCTAGAAAGGAGTTAGTTTTATGTCTGACGTTACTCTCTCAGCTGCCGTACGTAGCAGCCTTCTCTCTCTTCAGAACACCACCAGCCTCGTCGAGCGTACGCAGGGCCGTCTTTCGACGGGTCTTGAAGTTGCGAGCGCCATTGACGATCCGGTCGCGTTCTTTCAGGCGAAGTCGCTGAACGACCGTGCATTCGACTTCAACGAAAAGAAAGACGGCATTGACCAGGGCATCAGCACCGTTACTGCGGCGCTCGGTGGTCTGGAAAGCATCGAAGCCATCGTTCGTCAGCTCAAAGGTATCGCGTCCTCGCTGAAATCGGCGACCGGCACGCAGTTCACCGACCTGGTTTCGCAGTATTCCACGCTGCGCTCGCAGATCGGCGAACTGGCCAACGACGCGTCCTACCAGGGCACGAACCTGATCGACAACGACACGGAATCGCTTTCGGTTTCGTTCTCCGATCAGACCTCGAGCCAACTGACCATCAGCGCGGCTAACTCCCGTGAAACCGGTCTCGGCATCGAAGCGGTCGCGGTTGGTACGAACACCACCTTCAACTACGCCGCCGGTTCGCAGCTTCAGGTTTCGGACGGCGCTTCGATCACCGTCACCTACCAGGGTACGGGCGTCACCTATGCTGAAGGCAGCGGTGCGACGATCACCTTCGGTACGACGTCGATCGCGTTCTCGTATGCTGTCGATACGACCGCCGTTGACACCGTCACGCTGACCCAGGGTCAGATCCTGACCATCACCATCGGTTCTGAAATCGGTTCCGGTGCGGGCTCCACGGGTGGTTTCGTGTCGCTCGGTGCCGGTGCCGCCACGCAGGCCACTGCGGTGACGATCAACACCACGGGCAACGTGACGAACTTCGTTTCCGAAGGTGTGACGACGACCATCGACGCGCTGACCACGGAACTCGACAGCGCCCTGACCACGCTTCGTGCGCGGACGCAGACGTTGGGTTCGAACGTGGCCCTGCTCCAGACCCGTCTGGACTTCACGGCCGAATACGTGAACACCCTCGAAACCGGTTCCGGTAAACTGACGCTGGCCGACCTCAACGAGGAAGGCGCCAACCTGTTGGCCCTGCAGACCCGTCAGCAGCTCGGTATTTCTGCTCTGGCCTTCGCCGGTCAGGCCGAACAGGGCATCCTGGGTCTCTTCCGTTAAGCCTAGGGTTCTCTTACGGGGCCGGAATTACCCGGTCGCGACTGAGAGCAAGAAATTCGACCGTCGCAGCAATGCGGCGGTCGTTTTCATTTCCGGTCTGTGTCTTGTGATCTGCTATGCTCGGATCCGGTATATTGACGACATCGGCGCTTCATGAACGACACCACAACACCACACGCTGAGATTCTTGCGTTCGGTCAGTCTGCACTGCAACGCGGCGACCATCAGACGGCACGGGAATGTTTTTCCAAGGTGTTGGCGGCAAATCCCGGCAGCGTACCGGCGGCCATCGGTCACGGACTCGCACAGTCGATTTCTGGCGATTATGACGGCGCCATCGCGGCGCTTCAGGCGCTCGACCGTCAGCATCCGGGGCAGGGCAGCATCATGGATGCGCTTGGCGTCGCAAATGCGACCGCGGCGCGGTTCGACGCCGCCCAAACGTGGTTCAGGAAATCGATCCGGATCGCCGGTTTTCAGTCTGCCCGGGTGTGCAACCTTGGGATGGCGCTCAATGAACTCGGCCGATTCGATGAAGCGGCGGCCATGTTCAAACGATGCCTGCGCCGCGACCCGGACATTGACTCGGCGCGCTATCACCTGGGCCTGTGCCGATTGCTTGCCGGCGACTACCCCGAAGGTTGGCAGGGGTTCGAACTTCGCAACCGGGTGGCCGGCCGCGCCGACCCGGCGCTGGATGGTATCCCGCGCTGGACGGGAGAGCCGCTGGCAGGCAGCGAGATCGTACTGCTGGCCGAACAGGGATTAGGGGATACTTTTCAATTCGCGCGGTTTGCCGGGCCGTTGGCAGAGGCCGGGGCGAAGGTTCACATTCGTTGTCAGGAGAGTCTGCACGGCCTCCTCGAAACCCTAGCCGGCGTGTCCCGCGTCAGCAGTCCGAAGGACCCGGCCCCGGACGCCGACTATCAGCTCCCGTTGTTGAGCGCGCCTGGCATGTTGGGGACGACATTCAATTCGATTCCATCGGCGGACGGATACCTGGGCGCCGACCCGGCGCTCGTTCGCACGTGGGACGGCAAGCTCGGCACCAGCCAGGGCAAGCGGCGCATCGGCCTGGTTTGGGCCGGAAACCCTGACAATAAAACGGATTACAAACGGTCAATTCCGCTGACCGAGTTCGCACCGCTCCTCGATATGCCCGGATATTCTTTTTTCAGCCTTCAAGTCGGTGATGCTGCGGCGGAATTGGAAAACCTCGACGCAGGTGTGCGGCCGGAACCCTTGTTCACTGAAAAGCGTCCGTTTACCGAGGTCGCGGCAGCGATATCGTCGTTAGATTTGTTGATCACGGTGGACACGTCGCTGGCGCATCTGGCCGGTGCGCTTGGCCGTCCGGTATGGACGGCTATTACGTTCGTGCCGGATTGGCGTTGGGGGCTCGGGCGTCAGGATACGCCATGGTACAAGAGCATGCGGTTGTTCCGCCAATCGAAAATTGGTGATTGGCCGGGCGTCGTGGTGGCGCTCCGCGATGCGCTTGGCGAAAACGCCTAGGGGTGCCGGTCGAGCAAGTCGATGGAGCGCTCGTGCAACTTTTCGACCACATCCAGAATTTCGTCGCGCACGATGTCTTCGAAGGCCATATCCAGGTCGGGCTGCTGCAGGCGGTTACCGTAAAATTCGACGGCAAGCAGGATCATTTGCAGCGTGCCGCGTATCCAGGTGCCAATGCCGCGGTGCGTGGGAGTCTGGCCATAGTTAGCGATACGGTTGACGTCGAGCAGGTAATCCTTGTCGATCAGGTACGTCGCATTGGAAAGAACATCCTTCAGTTCGTTGAAGACGTCGTCCAGAACTTCCCGGATCTCATCGGGCCGCCAGATTTTGGCGAACTGTTCCGTGTCCATAACCGGGCAGTGCGCCACCGTTTGTTCGACGAAATCGACCTTGAAGGTCGGGCTTGTCTGTACCGGTAACTTGATCGACTTGGCGAACTTGGAAACCGTGCCCTCCAGGAACGCGCCGTCGCTGCAGTTGTAGTAGATCCGGCCTTGTTGTTTGGCGCGAACCGCGGCGACGACGTTGGATTTTACCCAGTTCAGCCCAGAGCTCGTATAGGTGCTGCCGCCGAAGTTGGCGGGCACCTTGATCGAAAATTTGTTGATCGGCAGCCGCGCGCCGGGTGCGAAGTGGTATGAGTTCTTTGCGTGGTGCATGTCGGCATCGCGGGTGCCCATGTCGCAGCCGAACAGATAGAACTCGCGAAAACCGAGATCCTGCGCAAAACCGAGGCTCGAGTTCACCACCGACGGATCATGGTAGGGGATGGTGTTCTTCGGATCATCGGACATCAGGCTGTAGGGGGCGAGCGCCGGTCTGAAGTGATAGATAATGCGTTTGAAGTAATCGACGATGTCCGGCTCTACCGTGGTCGAGGTGACGAGGCAGATATTCGATATATCGTGGTGCTCCGCGACATATTTCATGACCGGTAGGATGCCGGCATTCTCGACTTCCATCTGGAAGTCCGGCGTGATCCCGGCGTTCAGGAGCGGCCCGAGCGCCGATCCGCTGGAAATAACGATCGCATTGTCCGCATGCTCCTTGATGTACTTCAGATCGCCATCCAGCGACGGCCCGCAACCGACGACGAAGCAGGGGTAGGGGATCAGCGCGTTGTCCTGGCGGGTATAGATGTGTGCGTTGCCACGCGACAGGTTTGTGTGCGTGTTTTCGATCATCTTGGTTTCGTCGCTGTAGAAACCGAGCCCGGCCAGGAACAAGTCGCCGGACTTGCTGATCTCTTTCATCGCTTCGTCAAAGATCGCGTTCGGGTAGTGCTTGTAGATCAACATGCCGTCGACGCCGGGCGTGTTGATAGAGCGGACATGCGCGCGGATGTGGGCGAAGTGGGAAATCGGATTGTCACCGATCAGGAACTTGACCATGCCGCGTTTGCGGGTGCAGTGATTGAACAGCTTGGTCCAGTCGTGAACCTCTAGCGAGTGGTAGAGAGACTCGATATTGGGATCGACCACGAACATCACCGAGCAATCAGACATTTCCATGAGCCGGTCGATATGTCCGGCGAGACCGATGCCGAAGCTGCAGACGAAAAAGGTCTTCAGGGTTGTGAAATTCTTGCTGAACGTCGCGCCTTCGTCCTGCGTCGCGCGTTTCAGAACATTAGTCAGGAAATCGGCGCCGTAATTGTCCAGATTGGCCGGCTGCGGAATCGCGAGGAAGAACCGGAAGGGGATCTTTTCAAAGCTTTCCAGCTGCTTCTCGAGATACTCGTGATATTTGCCGTCGTAGAACTTCTGGCCCTGAAAAACCACGTCCGGCTGGCCGTCCTCGTCGAACACAAGCTGGGTCGCCGGCACGTGGTCGCGCAGCTTTTTCGCCAACGGCGCGTCGATTTTCTCGAAAGCGTCCAGGTTTTTGGCCCGGAGCGCGGCGCGGTCTTCGTCGGTTTCGGGATATTCTAAGGGCATCGTCGCTGAATTTTCTCGTAATTCGTGCACTAATCGGGTGTTTTCAAAGCTTAAACGCGCGCTCTTAACAAGACCTTCACGCTAGTCGCTCTGGCCGCCGATTCGCAAAGAAAATATGGCGTTTTGCGGCGATTTGGTCTATATTTTTACTAGGCAAGAATGCCTGAACTCGGAGTTAGAATAATGGCCGATCCGATCACAGCCCAGCTGGCGAAAATTTCGCAGGCCGTGTCCAAGCAGGGCTTCGAGATCCAGTTCAACAATCTCCAGAATTCGCTGATCAAGCGCTTTAACGCTCAGGTCGAAAAGATCGAGGATTCCTCCACGATCGACCACAAGGTGAAGGCGCTGCAGAAGGAATCGGCGCGTCTCGCCTCTGCGCTGCCGGTGCTTGAACAGTACCGCGTCAACAATCAGAACAACTATTCGCAACTCGACCGTATTTCAGAAGATCTGACCGATCTGAGGGCGTTGATCAACGACGACAACACCGTGACCGCGGACGAAGTGACGGCGTTTACCGAGTTGCGTGACAAGATCGCGGCGCGCGCCAACAATCTTTTCATATTCGTCCACCCGGATATCAATGACGGCAACATCATTCCGCGGTTCAAGGATTCGGTGCCGGATTTCGAGGCAATCACGCCCGTGGCGGGCACGCTGGACGGCGACAATGCGGGGCTCTTGGATTCTCTCGACGAGTTCATAACCCAAGCGTCCGTGGCGGCCACGGTGACCTCGAACACGGTCTCGACGACCCTCGACCTGGAAGCCAAGGTGCAGCAGGAATTTTCCAATGCCGACACCGAACTCCTGTCGCTGACGTTCGAGGAGAAAGAACGTCGCCAGCAGCAAATCGATGATCTCAAAGTCGACCTGGGCAACACCTTGCGCGCGATCTCGCTCTCTTTTGAAATCAACTCCGAACTCGCGACGCAGTTGAACTCCGCATTGACGGCGCCGGTGCCGGCGCCCGGATCGGTCCTCAACATGTTTACCTGAGTGGTCGCATTTCGTGCGTGCACCACGGCAAAGCGACCATCACGTCCTCCGGACAAAGCCGGCGGGTCACCTGTCACCATGAACGCCGACGCACGCCTTGAAGCCGCCCTGCATCGCGCCGTCGGCCTGGAAAACGACGGCGATTTCTTCGGCGCCGAACAGCTATACCGGCAACTGACCTCGCGCCCCAGGCGCGTCGCACATGCCGATTACCAATATGCGCAGTTCCTGCTCAGGCGCGGCGACTATGCCGAAGCCTGGCCGCACTATATGAAACGTCTTGGGGACCCGGAGTACGAGTCCCGTTCCGCGGCGCAGCTGAAACAACCGTACATGACCTCGGCCGCGCCGGATGCATTATCCGACAAGACGGTGCTGCTCTACTGCGATCAGGGTATTGGCGACGCGATCATGTGTGCGCGTTACGTGCCCGAGCTCGCGTCGCGCGCGAAGGGTGTCATCGCGGTGGTCTTTAAAGGGTTTCGCGATTTCTTCTCCTGTCTCGGCGATATCGGGAACGTACGGGTGTTGGAGTTCGGTGACCCGATCCCCGCGTTCGACATCCATGCGGACATGCTGAGCCTGCCCGCGATCTTCGACACGCGCGTGGAAGACATTCCACCTGCTGCCTGGCTCAAGGCGGATTCCGAGTGGTGCGCGTACTGGCGCAAGCTGCTGCCGGAAAGCGCTCTCCGGATCGGCCTGACGTGGCAGGGGAATCCGACCCAGACCCGCGATTCGGAACGATCCGCAAAACTGGCCGATTTTCGGCCGCTGCTGGAGACGGACCATACGTTCGTCAACCTCCAGGCCGGACACGGCGTTGATCAGCTCGACGATCCGGATCTGCCGGGCGCAATCATTCGGTTTCCGGAAATCACGGCGAGCATTACCGACAACACGAAACGCATGGTCGATTGCGCGGCGCTGATCGCGTGTCTCGATCTGGTCATCACCGTGGATACGGCGATTGCGCATCTGGCTGGCGCGCTCGGTAAGCCGGTCTGGATGTTGACGGCAAAAGTGCCTTATTGGGTTTACATGCTGGAAGGCGACCGGACGCCCTGGTATTCGACCATGCGGCTGTTCCGCACACAGCAGCGCTACGACTGGAGCGGCCCCGTTTCGGAAATGAAGGCGCTGCTTGACGGTGGCGACCCGCTCGGCGAAGCCTTCTCCTAGAGGAAAATCGACAGGTCCTCGATCAGCGCCTTGGTCTGTTTCTCCCAGGACAGGTTCTGCATGAAAGCAACGCCCGATGCGGCGCGCTTTTTTGCCTCGTCGCGATTTTGATAAACCTGCTCCAGTGTCTCGACGATTTCATCGACGTCGGACTCCTTCCAGACGCCGGAAGGCTCCATTTCCGTGGGCACGTCCGTCTGCCGTTCAAGACGATAGCAGTTATCCTCGCCGATAATATCGAGGTGTCCCGTGTTCGCCGACAGGATGCACGGAATGCCGCTGGCCATGGTCTCCATGGCGACGAGGTTGGTGCCCCCCTCGCAGCGGTTCGGGAACAGGGCGACGTCGGCTTCGGCCATGATTTCGGGAATCTTGGCATTGGGAATAGGCCCGACATCGATGTGCGCGCCGGCCGGAAGGCCGTTGGCCTCTGTCCATTTCTGCAGGCTGATATTGCCGTTCGCATCGGCGGCAGGTGCGCTTTCTATGTAAGGTGAGAGCGGCAGATTAGCGAAGGTTTCCGGCCAGACGTTGTGCCAGTTGGTCAGCAAAAGCGTATCAGGGTGCCGTTGGTGGAACCGCTTGAACGCGGCGAGCACGATGTCCTGGCCCTTGCGCAGTTCGAGCTTCCCGCCGGAAAAAACCACGAAGCGGTCTTGGAAATGGTTGGCTTTCTCGCGCGGCTGGAATCGCTCCAGGTCCACGCCCTGCGACACGAACGACGTACTCTCGAAACCGAGGCCCTTGATGAAGTCCCGGTTCCAAGAGGACCCGGCAATGATCTTGTCGTAGTTTCTGGCCCGAGCCAGGGCCTTGTCGTCGACGGCGCCGTTCTCGAAAAAGATGAAGCCGATATTGGTGTGACCGCGGACCTTGTCGGAAACCGGTGAATGCAGGAACGCATTGCCGAGACTGTGCAGCATCAAGGCCTCGTTGACGGTCGCCGTACCCGGCTGCGCCTCGATCCGTTTGAGGATGTCGGGTTGCTCCTTGAGGTAGGGGCCCAGCACACGGCTGATGCGGGGCGTCATGCCGACGAAGTAGGGCTGCGAGATGATCAGCGGCGGGACCGGTCCGTGCCGCGCCAGTTGCAGCGCGACGTTGAGGCCGAAGATGCCCCATCCGTGGACGTCGGTAAGTTGCCAGGTGATTCCGATGCGCTGCGTTTTCATTGTGTTATACTTCCAGACGGAGCAGGGAAACTTCAAACCCTTTAATCGTGAAACGCCGCCAAATTGATGCCCACCGGCCCGAACGAAAAATCATGAGCGAACAGGACGCAGATATCGAAACGCTGATGCGTGAGGCGAGCGCGTTGCACGGCGCCGGTAAGATCGGCATGGCGGAGAATGCCTACAAGGCGGTCCTTCGCAAGCAACGCAATCACGCAGGTGCCATGCATCTGCTCGGCGTCATTACCTGCCAACGCGGCAATGTCGAATCCGGAATACGCATGATCGAGCGCGCGTTGCGGGTGCAGCCGGCGTTTCCCGAAGCTTGCACCAGTCTAAGCTCGGTCTATCTGGACTCGGGCGATACAGCAAAATCGCTGGAGATGGCGGAGGCGGCGCTGACTCTGGATGGGGGGCACGTTGCTGCCCTTTACGCGAAGGCGCGCGCGCAGATACGCCTGAAGGACTCCCGAGGTGTTGCGGATACGCTAGCCCGGATCGACGGATTGAAGCCGGACGATCCGTGGGTGGTCAGGAATTGGGCGTCGGCCTTGCTGGCGCTTGAGGAATTCGCGGACGCCGAACGAATGTTCGCGCGTCAGATGGAACTCGATCCCGACAATCGCGATGCCTGGTGCTCACGGGCGCGGGCGATCAAGGGGCAGGGCCGGTTCGGCGAGGCGCTCGCTATGCTGAACGATCTTTTGGCGGCACATGCCGATTACGTCCCGGCGATGATCCACGCCGGCGACGCGCTTCAGGCCTTGGGGCGCGACGATGAAGCGGTCGCGCTCTTCCGGCGCGCGGTCGAGGCACAGCCGGATCACGCGGAGGCCCATTTTAACCTGGGCGTCGCACTGCTTGCCCGGGGCGAGTTTCACGACGGCTGGCGTGAATATGCGTGGCGGTTCCGGATGGAGGCGTACGCAGGTTTCCGGCCGCCGATTCCGGCGCCGATCTGGACCGGCGAACCGCTCGCCGGTAAACGCATCCTGCTCTATGCGGAGCAGGGGCTCGGCGATACGATCCAGTTTGCCCGCTATGCGACGCCGCTCGCAGCCGGTGGTGCCGAGGTGCATTGCATGTGCTCAGACCTGCTTGCCGCGCTGATCGCGACGATCGACGGCGTTTCGGAGGTGCACAGGTTCGGCGCCGCCGTGCCGTCCTTCGATTATCAGATTTCGATGATGGAACTGCCGCACGTGTTCGATACGACGCCGGCGACCGTCCCGGGAAAGGCCGGCTATATTCGCCCGCCCATGCGCACCTTCGACCCCGGCGGCGGGTTCCATGTCGGGCTCGTCTGGCAAGGCAACCGTGCGCACAAGAACGATGCTTACCGGAGCATACCTCTCGAGTATTTGGATGATTTGCTCGATAGCCCGGGTGTCCAGTTCTTAGGTCTTCAGTACGGCGAAGACGCAGCAGCGATCCGGACGCTTGGCTGGCAGGACCGGATTTCGGATATGGCGCCGCGGATCAAGGGATTCACCGATACCGCCGATATTGTGGCGGGCCTCGACCTCGTGATCACCGTCGATACCTCCGTCGCGCATCTTGCTGGCGCGCTCGGGACGCCGGTATGGGTACTGCTGCCGACCATCGCCGATTGGCGCTGGGGGCGCGAGGGCGGCACGACGTGCTGGTACGATTCGATGCGGCTTTTCCGTCAACGCACGCTCGACGACTGGGGGCCGGTGATCGTTTCGGTGATCGACGAACTGGCCGCCGTTGTCGCAGGTCCGCCGGGTGGCGCACCGGCGAAACAGGTTTAGACGTTTAACTCCCTGCTCCAAACCGGTATTGTGTAACTTGGTGCTTCTTAGAAAAGGAAGTTGAGCATGCCGTTAAAATTGGATTTCAAGGCCGGCGACAAGATGGTTATCAATGGCGCCGTGGTTGAGAACATCGGCCACAACGCGAGCTTGTTGATTCATAACGAGGCTGCGATCCTTCGGGAAAAAGAAATTCTCTCAGAAGCCGAAACCGCGACACCGGCCGCGCGTGTCTATTTCGCCCTGCAGTGCGCCTATATCTTTTCCGACAAGAAGGAGCACTATCTATCCCTGTTCCGCCAGTTCCTGGACGATTATATGACGGCGGCGCCGAGTTCGCGTCCGATCGGCGAAGAGATCCTAGCTGCGGTCGACGGTGGACGGGTATACAAGGGGCTGAAGTTGACGCAAAAACTGATCGGTCACGAAATCAAGACGTTCGAGGGGCTGCATCAGAGCCTGCAAGCGCATGAACACGATTTCGATGCGGAGCCTGCCGACGCCGACGAGTAGTCGCGCCGCGTCAGTTGCCTGCCGTCTCCAGCGCGGATTTCAGAGCTGCATACATCTTTGCCGAGTTGCCGTTGATATCCATCAGTGCGGATGCCCTGACGGCCTCCCTAAGGCTTTCGCGTTTTGCCGCGAGCGAGTCCGTATCGCCGGCAAGTTCCACGGCGATACGGACGGCATCCTCCACATCCTCGCCGATCCAGTCCGGCTCGCCGGCGGACGTCAGGATGCTGGCGCCGATGACACTGCTTCTGCGACCGGCCTTGGCGGTCACGACGGGAACGCCCATCCAGAGAGACTGGCAGAGCGCCATCGTGCCATTGACGGGCGTCGAATCCAGAAAGATGTCGATGCTGTTGAAGAACGTGCTGTCCGGGCTGTCGCCGCTGATCGACTCCTGAAAGTCGATCCGGTCCGCGACGCCCGTGTCGGCGAACTTGGCCCGGATGTTCTCACGCAGGCTGTAGGAGATATTCGGCGTGTTGCCGAGCAGGAGGCGTGAGCCGTCGACGGCATTCAGGATTTCGCTCCACATGCGGATCGTGCTCGGCGATATGTGCTGGGCGCGACAATGGGCGCCAAACGTCACGCGGCCGTTCTCGATGGCAGGCAGTGGGCCAACTTCATCCATCAGGACAATCGGTCGCATGGCGAACAGGCAGCCTTCGGTCCGGACGATACGTTGCCCGTCGCCAAGGTTGCGCTGGTCGACCTCGGCCGTGGCGTCATCTGAAACAATGACGTTTACGCCTGGGGCGTTGAAGCCGTAAGGCTCACGCAGAAGGCTGGTCACAACGGGTGCGACGCCGGTGGCGGTGACGACGGCGCGGCCGTTGGTCGAGTAACCGCAAAGGTCGATCAGAATGTCGGTGCGTTGGCGTGACAGGATCATTGCGAGAACGTCGTCATCGACATCGACGATGCGCCGCCAGTTGGGCGACTTGCTCTTGAATTCCTGGAACGCGGGCCCGCCCGTCGGCGACTGCTGAAACACGGTAAGTTCGAAGGCGCGTGTATCGGTTTTCTCGATCAACGGCAGCAAATATGTGTGTTGGTCGCCTTCGTGCAGCGCATTGCTGACCATGGCGATGGAAATCGGCTCGTCGAGATCCTTCGGACGGTATCCGTCGTCCGGTGCTGCGATTTCGGCTTCTTTTCGGATGATATCGGCGGCTTGTGCCGCGAATTCGTCGTAAACGGCGGCGAGTTCGCCCTCGAAAAACTGCGCTGTTTCGAGAATTTGCATCAGGTTCTCTAATGATTCAGGCGCCAAGGCGGCGGCGTCGCGGCAGAAACGCGCCGCTTCACTGAAGTTCCCCAATCGGCAGTTCGCCATGGCGATCAGTGCCGGAACGTCGGGATCGTCGGAATGGTCTTTACCGTAGGTCCCTAGCGTCTTGATCGCTTCATCCAGTTCGCCGATGTGGATCAAGGCATGACCGAGTTTTTTTACGGCGTCCGCATTTCCCGGATTCAATGAAAGTTCGGCGCGGAATTCCTTGACGGCGTCGTTGAACTGCCGGCCGTTGAAGAGATAAAGACCGTCCAGGTAGTGTCGTGACGGGGCGGCAGCTTTGAGCGCGTGGAAGAAATTCGAAAAATCCGGTGGCAACAGATCGGGCAGATCCGGGTGCGGAGACAACGTGGTGGCGAGCTTGGCATAGTAAAGTCCGTCATTGAGGCTCCCCGTGATCACCTTGAGGACGGCAAGGCTGTCGACGACTTCCTGATTGTCCGGGTCGATCTTGTGTGCCTGTTCGCACAGTTCGATGGCCTGGCCTGCATTGTTTTGGCGGTAGCTGCAGACGGCCGTCAGTAAGAGCAGTTCCGGCTTGTCGGCATACTTTGTCAGGTTAGCGGAAATCACGTTGACGGCGCCATCCAGATCGCCGGCGCTTTGCAGGTCGATGATTTCCTGCAAAGTGTCTAGGTATGCTTCGTAATCGGGATCGTCCGTCATCGGCAATTTTTTAACTGGCGAGATGCTGGAACCGGTCGTATTCGGCTGCGGCCGGACCGGTCGATGAGGTGTCCGTCAAGCAATGCCTGACATTTGTCTTCGTCACGCTTCGGTATCGAGTTTAATGCGCTGGCCTTCTGCCGGCGGTTCGGCAGGCTGCTCCTTGGCAGGCGCCTGAGCCTGTTCGGAATCACGTTCCGGCAAGTTCATCAGCCCAGCCGCTATATTGCGGTTGATGTCGATCAACGGGACCATGATTTCCGGCGTCGGGCCGGCAAGAATCTTGACCGTTTGCTTGTCGACGAACTGACAGAGGGTCAGCATGTTCACGCGGATTTCCTGGGGCACCTGGCACTTTTCATCCAGGAGTTCGGCCTGGAAGATCGTCCAGAGGCGCCAGTTCAGGCGCAGCGCGGTCTTCATGCGCTCTTTGGTTTCCTTTTCGGCCGGATCACCGCTGACGATCGCCGAGGCCATTCTGCTCGCGGCCTCCAGCAATGCCCAAGCTTCCGTCTGGGCGGGTTGTCCACCCTCCGGAACACGTTCGTAGCTCTTGATTTTGCTCTGCTGGGAACTCATCGCATAACCATCCATGAATGAAGGCCTTTCGCTATCATAACAGTTTTCATTGCTCGGAACAGGGTAAAGTCACCTAAATCCGGAATTGGGCGATACCTAATTTAGATAAGGTTTACAGGAAATTAGTCAGGCTGAGCTGACGAATCCGCGCAAAGGTTTGGTAGGACGCTTCCAGCGCCCGCGTGTCGTCGAGTAGCTTAGTAATCGACTCCAGCGGATCGGCATTTTCGATGTCCGCAACCGACGTGTCGATGAAGCCGATGAAGTCCTTGTGCAGTGTATTCTGGGTGTTGATCAGCACCTGGTTGAAGCCGATTTCCTGCTGAACCTGATCGATGCTGCCGATTTGCTCGGTGCCGAAAGGCGGCGTTCCGCTGACCGTGAATTCGAGAGAGGACTCGATCAGATACTTGGCCTGACCGATGCGGGCAGGGTTCTCGTCAAGACCGCCGGATGAGCCATATTTCCCCTGCAAGATCAGCATCATGCCGCGGATCGCTTTTTCGAATGCCGGATCGATGGCCGTCAGGTCGTTTTCGAAACTTCTGAGGTCGCTGGTCCGGTGCGTCGTCGCGATGCTGTCGCCCGAATACCACGGGTCCGCGGTAATCTTACCCGCCGCTGCAAACGACTGGATGCGCGCGCCGTTATTGTCGGTTTCGCTGACGGTGATGTCTTCGTTGACGGTAATCGAAGAGCCGTCCGCCGCGATCGAGGCAATGGTGAAGGTCGCGTTGTTCGACGCGTCCGTCATCCCGGTCGTGGTGATGGACATTCCCACCTTCAGGTTGGAAAACGCACCGGCAACCGCAGTGCCGCCTGAATCCTGAATTTCGATGGTATCCGTGCCGGCGACAAAGTCGAACTGCGTGCCGACGGTGTATGCAAAACTGTTGGACCCCGAAAACGTCGCGTTGAAGTCGGTTTCGTTGGTCACGGTTTCGTCGACGGTGATGGTCGAGCCGTCGGCCGAGATGGCGTTGATGGTGTAGGTGGTGTTGTTCGAGCCTGTATTGGCGATGGTCACGGTGTCGCCGACAGCAAGCCCGTTGAATACGTCAGGCACAGCCCCGCCGCCGCCATTGGTCTGCACCTGGATCGTGTCGTCGTTACTGCCGCCGTTGGCGGTGAACACCACCTGCGTGCCGCCGTAAAAATCGAAGAACGTATTGCCGGCGTTCAGGCCTTCGTCGGTGAGCTTGTTCGCTTCGACGGTGATGTTCGTTCCGTCATTGCTGGCGACCGTGTACGTGCCGTTATTGTTGGTGGTGTTGGCGATCGTGATCCGGGCGCCGACGGGAATATTGTTTAGTGCGTTGGCGACGTTCGACGTTATACGGTCATTCGCGCGGTCGAAGGACAGATTCCCGAAGTTGGTTGCGACCAGTGAAATCTCGTTCGCGTCGTTGTTCGGGTCGCGATACTTCAGAACGGCGCCCGAATTATTCGCTTCGTCGGTCAGCATCGTGGTGACGATCTCGATCGTGCGGCCGCTGTTGGTGACACTGGAAACCGTATAGGTGCCGTTATTCGATGCGGAGTTGGTGATTTCGATGGTGGCGCCCGCGTTCAGATTGGAGAACAGGGCCGAAGTCGCGGTAATCGAACTGTTGCCGCCGTTCGTGGTGGTGCCGTCGTCGTCCTGCTGGAAGATCAGGAAATTCGACGGGTCGATGAACTGGCTTTTGGAATTGTTGACGTCTTCACTGTAGCTGAAGTTGTCCAACACGGCATCGCGGGTCGTCGGCACCTTGACGTTGAAACCGTCGTAAAGGTCCTGGAACGCTTCGATCGACGAGATCCCGAACTCCACCGGCTCATTGCCGACGCGTGATCCGGCAAAGATGAAGCGGCCGGCGACATCGGTGTTCAAAAGGTTCTGCAAGCTGACGAGTCCACGGTATGCGGCGGCCTGGATTTCCTCGACCTTTTCCTCGTCCTTGGTGTCGCTGTTGGCGTAGCTGTTCAGTTGCACCTGGAACTCGCGTACCGTGTCGCGGATCCCGTCGACCACGGTTTCCTGGATGCCGAGACGGACTTCCTGCTGCGTGTTGTTGTCGATAAACCGTTGCAACTGGGCTTTGGTGTTCTCCAGGTTTACCAGGCGTTGCGAGTTGATCGAAATGCCTCTGTAGTCCTGCGATTTCTTCTCGCTCGTGACCTGTGATTCCAAATCGAACAGACGATCCTGCGTGCGCAGAATCTGATTGATCAGGGTCTGGCTCGAAGCGTAGCTGGAAATGCGGCTCATCTTCTATCTCCGGCTTAAAGGACGCGTTCCAGTGCGTCGAACATGCGCTGGATCGTCGTAATGATGCGCGCCGATGAAGCGAATGCCTGTTCGAATACGATCAGGTTCGACATCTCTTCGTCAAGGTTGACGCCGCGTTCCGACTCGAACTGCAGTTCCAGCGATTCTGTCAGCGAGCGCTGGGCATCTTCGTTGCGTTCGTGGGTGCTGGCGAGCGTGGCGTTGGTAGACACGATCGCCGCGGCGCGCTCGGCAAATGTCAGGCTGGCCGTGGGCAAACCGCCGGAGACGTCGAACGAGGTCGTCGAATTCAGCGATTCGGCAATTTGCTCGGCGACGGTTTCATCGGCGACACTCATCAGATACTCGCCGGCGACACCGAGCGTCGAATCCCACTGTGGCGCGCCGACCGACATCTTGGACGGGGTGTTACGGATGTCGCTGCGAACGGTCAGGGTCGACGACACGCGCACATCGGCGATATCGATGCCGGCGTCGGAAAGGAAGGTATTCCCGGACGCCTGGGTGATCTGCATGCTGGAGCCGCTATTGTGTGAGAACCGAAGCCGGACGCCGGACCCGTCCGGGACGACGGCGGCGGTGACGTTCTGGCTCAACGTGGAATCGTTCGAGACCTGGGTCGCGATATCCTCGAGGCTGGTGCCGGCGGCAATGGTCAGGGTGCCGATGGAACCGGTCGCGTCACGGAATGTCAGCGTCGTCGCAGATGCTGTGTAGGTACTGGCCAGCACGTCTGATTCCCAGACGTTATCAGCCAGATTGTCGACGAAGAAATCGTTGAGGCCGAAGAAATACGAGAACCCCGAGACGGTTTCGTCGGTAACGCCGTCGCCGTTGGAGTCGTACGCGATTTCCGCGTCGCCGGTGCTGGAGCCGTCCGCCGTCGCCGTCTCGTCGCGGAATGCGAGCGCCAGGGATGTCGTGTTCAGCGAGATGTCGAACTGCCCCGAACTGGTATCGACCGTCGCACCTGTCGCACCATTATTGCGGAGCCAGCTCTGCATTGTCGCGGCAATGTCCGAGATATTCCAGTCGCTGCCCGAGCCGCGCGACGAGAAGCCGGCGTTGGTCATGATCGTGTTCAGCGTCGTGTGTTCGCTTTCGTTCCCGGAGGTGTCGAAAAGCGCAATCGTCACGTCGTCGACCGAATTGGTCGGGTCGAGCTTGATCAACTGCGTGGTCGGCTCGGTGAAGTTGCGGGTGCCATTGTATTCGGTCGCGCCGGGGAACGAGACGCCACGGTTGTGCACCTGGTTGATGACTTCACGCATCTGGGCTGCGAGCTCATCGATCTGGCTCTGCAGGTTCGGCAGCACGCTGTCGCGCATATCGATCAGGCCCTTGGCCTGTCCGTCGCGGATGTCTTCGGTCGCGTCGTTGGCCGGGTTCTCGGTGGAACCAATGAAAAAGCCCGAGAAGTCGCCTTCCGAATGGGTCGTCGTCGGCGTCACGGCGGAGGCGGACGTGTGAGACACCTCCGGCGGCACGGTATCGACGAGGGTGCGTCCGCTCGAGGTGAAGACGACCACGTCCCCGTCGGTGCGCGAGAAGTAGCGAATGTCGATCAATTCCGCCAAGCGGCTGATCTTGAGATCGCGCTGGTCCTTGAGGTCCGAAGTCTCGCGGCTGACCGAACCCGACGCGATGATATCGTCGTTAAGCGTATCGATCTCGCCGACCAGTGAGTTGATCTCGACGGCGACGTCGGAGAGTTTCTGATCCGCCTGCAGACGCAGTTCCTGAATGGCGATCGACATTTGCTGCATTTGTTCCAGCATGTCTTCGGCGCGCCGCACGGCTTCGGTGTGCTCCAGCGCGTTGTTCGGTGACACGACGACGGACTCGATCGCTTCGGAAAAGGCCGATATCGTATGACTGAGCGACGTGTTGGCTTCCGGGCTGCCGAACAGATCCTGCAGACGGTCCCAGAACGTGTTCTGGGAACTGAGCCCGTTGAGTTCCGAGCTTTCGATACGGAAGCTCTTGAGCAGCCCCTCGTCGACGGTGCGCATGATTTCCGAGATGTTGACGCCTGTCCCCGCGCCGACCAGCGAGGAGTTCTCGAACCTCACGACCTTTCGGGAATAGCCTTCGGTATTGACGTTCGAGATATTCCGGGATGTGACGTCAAGCGCCTGCTGGTTGGCCAGCAGCCCGCTTTGTGCGGTTCTCAGTGCAAGCGTTAGCGTACCCATATGCGTCGCCTTTCGTGGCGGTTAATCTGCGTTCTACAGCGTTTCGTTGAGTGACAGCGACATAGAGCCGCCTTTCTGGGCGGCACCGACGGTGCTGCCTTTTTTGGAATAGGTGCCGCTCGACGGCTGAGCTTCCTTGACCGCTTCGGCCACCAGATCGACGATCCGTTTGGAGACGACCATCGCGACTTCCAGCATGCGCGCATTCTGGGCCATCAACGTGTCGACTTTGTGGGCCAGTTCGCGGAGCTGTTCCCGATCCTCGTCGGATGCGTCGTCCAGTACGTCCGGGTTTTCCTCAAGCCCCATGATCCGCGCCTGGTAGACGCGGGCGATGGTTTCCTTTTCGTCGAGGATGAGATTGAGCTCGTTATAGCGCCGATCGCGCAGGAGCTCGTTCTCGCGCTCAAGGACGTCAATCAGCCGAGTGGTCACGTTGACCAGGTCGGTCATTCTCTTGGCAACATCCATCACTTGCCCTCCTGCATCTTGATCATCTCGCGTAAAATGTTGTCGGCGAGGCCGATGCCGCCGGCCTTGGCGAGCGCCTTGCCGTATTCGTCGACCTGCATGTCTCGATAAATCTTTTCGCCGGCGCCGCCGCCGAAGGGCGCTTCGGCTTCGATGTTGGCGAACATCGGGCGGAGCATCTCGGAGAGGAATACCGCTTCGAAGTCCTGGGCGGTCTCCTTCATCCGCTGAAGGCTCATGTTCCCGGCGTTGAACTGCGACGGCTTGGCGCCCTGCGCGTAGCGCGCGGCGCTCATCTGCATGCCGATGTCGGGGCTGGCGTAATCGCTCATCACATCACCTCGATTTCGGCCTGCAGTGCACCGGCCGTCTTGATCGCCTGAAGGATGGTGATCATGTCGCGCGGGCCGATGCCGAGTGCGTTGAGCCCGTTGACCAGCTCCTGGAGGCTAACGCCTTCCTGCAGGACGGTCAGGCGCTTGTCCTCACCCTGATCGACCTCGATGTTTGTGCGGTCGACAGTGGTCGTGGTGCCGACTTCCGCGAACGGACCGGGTTGCGAGACCTGCTGCGTTTCCGTGACGCGGATCGTCAGCGACCCCTGCGCAATGGCGACGCTCGAGATCCGCACGTTTTCGCCCATGACGATGGTGCCGGTCTGTTCGTCGATGACGACGCGCGCAAGCTGGTCGGGTTCGATGCGGAGTTGCTCGATGTCGGTCAGCAGATTGACGACGTTGTCCTGGTAGCTTTGCGGCACGGTCAGCTGGATGGTCGTTGGGTCGGACGGAACCGCCGCCGAGGTGCCGAGAAATGCGTTCACGGCCTGCGCGACGCGGCGCGCCGTGGTGAAGTCCGGGTTGCGGAGCGTCAGCTTGACCTTGTTTAGGCCGGCCAGGTTGAACTTGACCTCGCGTTCGACGATGGCCCCGTTGGCGATGCGCCCGGACGTCGGGACGCCCTTGGTGACGGTTTCCGCGTTGCCTTGCGTCTGGAAGCCTCCGACCGCGACCTGGCCCTGGGCGACAGCGTAAACTTCGCCGTCGGCGCCGAGAAGCGGGGTCACGAGGAGGGTGCCGCCGAGGAGGCTGGAACTGTCACCGAGCGCGCTGACAGTAACGTCGATCCGCGCGCCCTGACGCGCAAACGGCGGCAGGTTGGCGGTGATCATCACGGCGGCGACGTTTTCGGAGTCGAGACCGGCATCCGTCGGCTTGACGCCGAGACGGTTGAGCATGGCCTGCAGGCTCTGCTTGGTGAAGTGACCGTCGGCGAGCGTATCGCCGGTGTTGTTGAGGCCGACAACGAGACCGTAACCGACGAGTTGGTTGTCGCGGACCCCTTCGAAATCCAGAATGTCCTTGATGCGCGATGCGGCGGCGGCCGGCGTTGCGGCGGGCGCGATCAGCGCGAGGGCCAGCACGCAGCGTACTGCGATGCTGAAAAGGCCTTTGCGGAAGCGGTTTTGCGAATTTTTCATCGTCGGGTTCCCGTTTTCGTCATCTACCGCCATCGAGGCGGTCTCCTTTGCGGGATTACATGCGAATAGCGTGCCAGATTTCAGAACCGCAAAACTGTTTAAAAACAACGTATTAATGGCGTCCGGTTCATATTATTGCCGGTGTTTTCTGCCGCTCTGCCATGCGCTGGGTAAGTTTTGCCGGTTGCCTCACTTCGCCGCGATTCAATACAAAAGAATACAGCCGCAAATGCCCGCCCACTGTGCGTTTCCGCACATCACCGCTAAAATGCCGGCGCCGCCCCTGGAGGCGGCGCCGGGAACGAATATGGAAGTGGGGTCAGGCTTTCAGATCGCGCGCGACGGTGGTCATTTCGTCTATGGTCTTGAAGGACGTTGCGCTCATGTTGTAGGCCGCCTGCGTCTGGATCATGCGCGAGAATTCCTGCGCGACATCGACATTCGAAATTTCGATCGCGCCCGGCAGGAATGTCGCCTTACCGGATTCGTCGGCGAAGAAGCCGACCGGTTCGCCCGATGCCTCGGTTTGCTTGAAGATCATGCCGTTGGCGCTCTCCAGCCCGTTCGGGTTGGTGAAGTCGTAGAGCGGTATCTTGTAGATCTCGCGCTGCGTTCCGTCGCTGAACGTCCCGATAACATAGCCCGCCTCGTCGAACGAGATGTCCGACAAGTCCGCGATGCCGATGCCGTTCTGCGACGTCCGGTTGGGTGTGAAATTGCCGGCGAACTGGGTCATTGCGCTGACGTCGATGGTAAAATCCGAAGTCGCCGCATCGTCCCAGGTCGCGGTGAACGTCAGTTCGCCATCGGACGAAAGCTGCCCCAGACTGTTGAAGGTCATTGGGTTGGCGAGCGCGGCAACGGAGGCGGCGTTGGCGGCGAGGGCGCCGGTGCTCTCGGCCGTGACCGTTTGCTCCAGCGTCAGGCGCCCGCCGTCCGCCGAAATATCGGAAATCTTGTAGGTCGCATTGTTGGATGCGGTGCCGGTGAACGTGATTTCGTCGCCGACGACGAACGACGAGAATGCGTCGCTGACGGTATCGCCTGTACCGGAATTGATGACCCGCACAGAGTTGTCGGTAATATCGAACACGAACTCGGAATCGAAGGCGAGGCCGGTGGCCGCCGCAAGTCCGGCGTTGCGCGAGAAGGCCGTGCCGGGGCTGAGTGTCGAAGACGTCAGGTTATCGGCGCGAATGTTGATGCGCCACTGGTTGTCGGCCAGCATCGGCACGAAATCGAAGGAAATCTGCCGCGCGGTGGCGTTGGAATCGTATGTCGTGAGGGTATAGGTCTCGCTGTCGTCGCCGAATTCAGACGTCGATGGCAGGTTGAAGTCGAGCAGTGCTTCGGATGTTGGCTGACCCTGGTCGATGAACGCGTATTGGTCGACACGCATCGGCGCCGCGGCGGTGGATGTGAACGTTCCATCCTCGTTCATCGGCGAGCCCAGGACGAAATAGCCGTTCTTGTCGACGAGATAACCGTTGGACACGGTAATGGTCGATCCGTCGTCCGCCGTTACGGAACTGGTTTGGCCGTCGACGGTGTTGATACCGAATGACCCGTCACGTGTGTAATAGATTTGTTGCGTGCCGGTGAGGTCCGGTTGCAAGGCAAAGAATCCCTTGCCGACAATGGCGAGGTCCATGTTGTTGTTGGTCGGCGTGACCTGACCTTGTACGTCATTGGTGGCGCGTGCGTACGGCTTGACGCCGCCGTTGTCGCTCTGCGCAAAAAACTTTTTGCTCAGGACCGTTTCGAACTCGGTGTCGGTCCGCTTGAAGCCGCCGGTGTTCACGTTGGCAATGTTGTAGCCGATCGTGTTCAGGCGGTGGGCCTGAGATTTCATGCCAAGGACCGATGGCTGGAATAGTCCGTATCCGCTCATGGAACGTGCTCGCTCTGTTCAAATCCGATGCGCCCGCATTGGACGCACTTGTCCTCACGCATTGATAAGCAAACTCGATGCCAAATCCGAAATTGGCCTAACTATTTGATATTATTTTAGAATGTTTAGGGTGGCTTGAGGCGGCCACGGTCGCGGCCGGTCAAATTCAGCCGCGCCCGGCAAACTTTACCGGTGTGTGGCGGCAGCGAATACGTGGGCGAGGCGAGGGTTGATGCCGGCGCGGACCATCGATCCGGCACCCGGCAGGAATGCCCCCGGGATTCGGGTCTCCACCGTGCAGCCGTTTTCAAGCTCAAGCAGCAGATAGGATGAGCGGCCGAGCGGACGGGCAGTCAGAACCTCGAGCGGCGTCGGCGTGATGACGAGTTCGTCGGGGTCGCCCGGCATTGGCCGTGGCTGGCCGTCTTCGGCGGAGAGGCGAAAAGCTTCCGGGCGGATCATGACCTCGGCTTGCGTCCCGTCGGGGAGCGTTCCCGCGCTGAATGCGCCGAGAGGGGATTCCAGGGTGCCGTTCCGAACGGTCCCGCTGAACCGGTTCACCGGGCCGAACAGTTCCGCGACGAAGGCATTGGCGGGCTGGAAATAGAGATCGACCGGCGAGCCTGACTGGACCACCCGGCCTTCGTTCATGACGAAGATGCGATCGGCCATGAACATCGCCTCTTCCGGGTCGTGCGTCACCATCAGCGCGGCGACACCGGTTTTCTTGACGAAGTCCAACGTGTCCGCACGGATTTGTGCGCGGCGGCCGACGTCGAGGCCGGAGAACGGCTCGTCCAGCAACAGGATATTGGGTCCCGGCGCCAGCGCGCGGATTAATGCGACGCGTTGCTGCTGGCCGCCGGAAAGGGTGTGCGGATAAGCGTCGGCATGATCGGTCAGGCCCATCTGGGCGAGGGCATCGTCGATCCAGGCGGCACGCCGGCCGCCTTTCTCCTTATCGATCCCGAAGGCAATGTTGTCGCGGACACTGCGGTGCGGAAACAGCGCGTAATCCTGAAACATCAGGCCGATTCCGCGACGTTCCGGCGGTAGTGCGCCCGCCTTGCCGCCCTCGGCAACCGCCACGCCGTCAATGGCGATACGGCCTGTCTGCAACGGTTCCAATCCGGCGGCGATACGCAGAAGTGTGGTCTTGCCGCAGCCACTTGGGCCCAGCAGACAAACCAGTTCGCCCGGCGCGACATCGACACTGACGTCGTCAAGCACCCGGTTCTTGCCGAAGGCGTGCGAAATCCCGCTGAGACTAAGGCCTGTGGCGTTGTCGCCTCTCATCGGTTGTCGCCTTCAGCGGCATCTGCGGGGTCGGGTTTGGTCATTTGCGCAAGGTCGCATTCATCAGAACCACGGGAACGATACCGACGACGACGATGAAAAGGGCCGGCATCGCCGCTTGCTCCAACAGTTCGTCCTTAGCGTACTGGTAAACGTAAGTCGCCAAAGTTTCATAGTTGAACGGGCGAAGCAATAAGGTCATCGGCAGTTCCTTCATGACATCGACGAACACCAACAGACCGCCGGTGATCAGCGACAGGCGCATCAGCGGCAGGATCGTCTCGACGATGCTGCCGGCAAAGGTCCGGCCGAGGATGCGGCTTGCGTTCATCATGTTGGGCGGCAATCGCCCGAGCCCCGTCGTCACGGCGCCGTAGCCGATCGCCTGGAAGCGGATAGCGCAGGCAACGGCCACCAGGCCGACGCCGCTGGTGAGCCAGCCGTGATACGTCATGCCGAAGGTGCCCTCGACGATCCGCCCGATACCATTGTCGATAGCGCCGGCGGCGGTAATCACGCCGATGGCGAGGATCGTTCCCGGAAAGGCGTAGCCCATCGATGCGATGGCGGTGGCGCGGCGAAGCCACTTGCCGCCCTGGTAATTGGCGACAAAGCCCATGAACGCAGCGGACGACACCACCAGAAGCGCGACCACGGTGGCGAGCGAAATGGAGTGCCAGGCCGCCGACAACTGTGCGTCGCTGAAATCGAGGGAATATCCCTTGAGCACGAAACTCAGAAGCACGCCGACCGGCACGACGAAGCCGATGACGATGGGCGTCAGGCAGGCGGCGAGGCACGCTGCCGCCTTCGTTCCGGTGAGCGTTTGCGGCGGCAGTTGCGCCGACTTGCGGCTTGTGTTGATGAAGCGTCGGCGCGAACGGGCCAGAATCTCGATAGCGAGAAGAGCGATGATGAACAGGAAACACACCGAAGCGATCTTGGCGGCGGCGGGCAGGCTGTTCATGCCGAGCCAGACGTTGAAGATACCGAGCGTGATGGTCTCGATGGCGAAGTATTCGACGACGCCGAACTCCGAGATCGTTTCCATCATCACCAGCGCCAGACCGGCGACGATCGCGGGCCGCGCCAGCGGCAGGCCGACGGTCCAGAACACGCTGCGCTTGGTCAGCATGCCGACCTCGTAGAGCGACGCGGGCGTCAGCATGAAGGCGGCGCGCGCCATCATGTAAACGTACGGATACAGCACCGCCCCCAGGACCAGCGTGGCACCGCCCATGGAGCGGATCTCCGGGAACCAGTAATCGCGAGCGCTTTCCCAACCGAAGATCTCGCGCAGCAATCCCTGCACCGGCCCGGCGTACTCCAGAAAATCGGTATAGGTGTAGGCGATCAGATACGTCGGCACGGCGGCGGGCAGCAAAAGCATCCATTCCAATAAACGCCGCCCCGGAAACGCATAGCGGGTCACGAGCCACGCCGTGGTTACACCGAACACAAGGCTGATACAGGCGACGCCCGCCATCAGAATCAGGGTGTTGGCGATGTAGCGCGGCAGAACCGTCCGGAACAGATGCGGCCACAGATCGCCAGTGTCGCCGCTGGCGGCGATGAACACGGACAGGATCGGCAGCAGGAAGACCAGCGTCAGCGCAAACGACGCAGCGGCCCAGGACGACGTTCGTATCTGGAACTTACCCATGCCGGCGGTGCCGGCGTGGCTTACCATCCAACGCGGTCGATGACCCGCTGGGCTTCGGGTGCCAACTCTGCAATGCGTGAGATCGGCATGTCGTCCTCTTTAAACTCGCCCCAGGATTTCAGTGTCGCGGTCTCTTCCACTTCCGGATTGACCGGGTACTCGAAATTGACTTCGCCATATAAGTCCTGCGCGGTCTTCGACGTCAAGAATTCAAGGAAGCGCACGGCTTCGTCGCGGTGCGGCGCATATTTCGGCACGCCGCCGCCGGAGATGTTGACGTGCGTGCCGCGGCCGTCCTGGTTGGGAAAGATCAACTTCACCGACTGCGCCCACTGCTGCTGCATCGGGTTGTCGGAATACAACAGCTTGCCGTAGTAATAATTGTTGATGATGGCGATGTCGCACACCCCTTCGAAGATCGCCTTCACCTGAGCGCGGTCGTTGGCCTGCGGACGGCGGGCGAGGTTGGCGACGAGGCCCTTGGCCCACTTTTCGGTCTCTTCCATGCCGTGCGCGTCGATCATCGAAGCGACCAGCGCGCGATTATAGACATGGCTGCCGGGCCGCACGCAGATACGCCCCTTCCATTTCGGGTCGGCCAGATCTTCATACGTCTTGATCGACTGGACGTCCTTCACCTCGCGCGACACCGCGATGACACGCGCGCGCTTGGACAGCGCGAACCAGGTGTCGTCCGGTGCGCGCATGTGCGGTGGAATGTTCTTTTTCAGAATGTCGGAATGAACGGGCTGCAAGAGGTTCTTGTCGGCATAGACATGAAGGCGCGCGATGTCGACGGTCAGGATGACGTCGGCCGGGCTGCTTTCGCCTTCGGCCATCAGCCGTTGCGCGAGACCCTTTGAGGCATAGACGATGTTGACCTTGGTGCCGGTCTTTTTGGTGTAAGCGTCGATGAACGGGTCGATCAGGAAAGGCTGGCGGTGCGAATAGATGTTGAGCACTTTTTCGGACGCGCCGGCGTTGGAGATGCCGAGCGCAAGCACCAGCAAGACGCCTCCGACGGCGGCTGCCAGACCTGCGGTTTTTGCTTTGGCGGGAATAAACATTCGATGTGGCCTCCAGTGGAATAGACGCCGCGCGCATCCGGCCGCTTCGAAAAGCGGGCGGGCGTAGACGGCGATCAGGCTGTGTTGATCGGCTATGCCCTCGGTCGGGACGCCGAAACGGATATTCTGGCGGCGCCCGGCAAGATGCAGGCTGCCGCCCATCCAGTCCCAGATCGCCAATACGACGCCGAAGTTGCGGTCGTGATGTTCTGCCGCGGCGGAGTGATGGATCTGGTGCTGAGCAGGTGAAATGAGGATGTGTTCGAGGAAGCGGCCGTAGGAAATCCAGACGTGCGAATGGCGCAGGTTGGCGCCGGCCACGTTGAACACGAAGATGATGACGTTGGCGCCGAACACGCTGACCAGTTCGACGCGCTCGCCGAGAAAAAAGAAAAACGTCGCGAGCGCGGTCGCCTGCACCAGCGCGGACCGCAAGGCGAAGACGATGCCTTCGATCGGGTGCGTGCGGAACACCGTGAACGGGGTCAGGGTCTCCGCCGTGTGGTGCACTTTATGAAAGGCCCACAGTATCGGCCAGCGGTGCAGCAGCCGGTGCACGCAGTACTTGCTGGCATCGTCCATCATGAACAGCACCAGCGTGAAGGCAGCGGCGACGCTCCAGGCCGGCGCGTCGGCAAAGATCATCGGACGCCCGTCAAAAATCACGTGTAGCCAATGGAACAGAAACGTCGCCACGGTGAGCTTGCCGAGAAGCCGAGGCGCGGCCCCCATCATGAAGAGCCGATTGAGGATCGCGATCATGTAGTCGGTGCGCGCCGAGCGCGACCACCATATGTCACCGCTGAGAATGGCCCTTGCCGCCGGGACGAATTTCTCCCGGCTGGCGATGATCTGGATCGCGAGGGCGATCAGAAAGGCGCTGAAAAGATAACCCACGAAGACGCGCTTTTCGGGATCGAATAGCGGTCCGATCAGACGTTCAGCATATGCGCCTATTGAGACATCCATGATTGTAATGGCCGGCTGATACTGGCCGCGGGGGCCGGGGCGGCATACCTAGGCCCCCGCGAACAGCAGATCAATCGTTTTCGGCGCTCGCTTTGCCGCCGAGTTTGTTGGCAAGCCCCTTCATTTCGCCGGTCACGTCGTGGCTGCGCGCAACTACGTCGAACTCATCGATCATCAACTGTTGCACCTTTGCCATGTGCAGCATGTATTCGCCCCACGACGACCCCTGATCGCGCAGATAATTGCCGTCGCTGTCGACATCGACGACCTGGCTTTTGTTCGGCAGCAACGGGCCAAACCCCATCATACGGTTCAGCTTGGTCGCCGTTTCGCCGAGGTTGTTCTTTCCGGTCAGCAGCGCCAGTGCGAAGCCCTTCAGCTCGCCCCAGTGCTTGATGTAGGTCTTGAGCATTTTTTCGGTTTCGCCGTTGGCTTCCATGATGGTCTGGAGCTTGACCATGTCCTCATAGACTTCGCCGGCGTATTTGAAGGTGGCCTCGGCGAGGACGCGCTGCCATGTGTCGGCGATGGTCTTGGCGTAGCTCTTGAGCTCGGCGCGCTCTGCGTCTGAAAGCTTGTTGCCGCCGGCTTTCACCAGCAGCTTGCGCCCGTCCAGGAACGCCTTGACGATGGTGTGCAGGTATTCGGTCTTGCCGCCCTTGTCGAAACCGGCGGCGTAGTAGGCGGGCCCGAAGGTCATTTCGGTCTTGAGGTCGACCATGCCGTCCTTGTTGTAGTCGGCCCAGACCATCGCTTCGTCGGTGCGCTTGGCGATGGCGTAAACTTCCGCCGCGCTCAGCGTCAGCGTGTGCGCCGGGGCGCCGAAATACCCGAAAGCCTCATCCCACGAATGCTCCTTGCCGGTATAGGCGGCGCCGTCCTTGTAGGGTTTGTCGTTCGGCTTCTTGTCCGCTTCGAGATTTTCGTCGAGATATCCGTCGACGACCTGATTGTAGAAAACCGCGCCCATGATGAATTTGGAGATAAGTTGCGGGTAGTCGTAGCCGTTCGAGGTATCCTGGCCGCCATCGGACGCGGACGCCTTGTCGATCCAGAAGCTGACGAGTTCAGCGCCGGTCATTGCGTTCGGCATGCCGGTGATCGCGCCGCCGTAGGTTTTGGCGGCGAGATTGGCGGACTTGCTGATTTCGCCGACCTTGATCTGTTTGACGACGAATTTGCCCTTGGATTCAGGGGCGACGATGACCCGTTCAGGGTCTTTCCCTTCGAAGTACGACATCATCTTTGACTTGAGGTCCGGGTCGGCTTTGCCCGTGCCCTTGCCGGCGATGACTTTCAGGGAGTCGTGCAACGTGTGGCGGGCAATCTGGCCGCCATACGAAACGGAGGTGGTCTTATCGCCGCCGTAGCCTTTTACCGTGATCGGGAAGCCGGCGTAGACGTTCTCATCGGCCAGCGCTGACGTCGACAACAGCGCGATCGAGAAGGCCGTTGCACCGGCGCTGATGAATTTTGAATGGAACATTGTCGGTTTCCTCATAAGCAATATTGGGTTTGTCAAACTCTGCGACTGAAACTCATACTCATTCTCAAGTGGTCATGCAATAGTTGATAATGATTTTCATTTGCAGATTTTGGCACAACTTTGAGAGCGGACCCCGTGCGACGGTACGATGCGGAAAAACCTAGGGATTTGTGACAGTTGTTTGCGCCTGGACGCGGCTGCTGGTATGTTTTGCGTCGCAGTTGGGAAGCAGCGGCTGGACGTCCGCGCCCTGCCGCTTCAAGGACGCACAGCATGAAGGTCACGAAAACAGGCTCGGCAAAAGGCCCGGACGCCGCGAAGAAGACGAAGAAGTCTTCTTCGCCAGACGGCGCCTTCGCGGATACGCTGCGCGGCGTTTCCGGCAACGAGCCCGCCGAGCAGGCTCAAGCGACCAGCGGCGTCGGGGCAGTCAGTTCGATCCTGGCCGTGCAGCAGACGGCTGATGCCACGGATCACCGATCCCGTGGGGTCATGCTGGAATACGGCAACGACTTGTTGGATCGGCTCGAGCAGATCCGGATCGCAGTGTTATCAGGGACCATTTCCAAGGACCGATTGCAGGAACTCGCCCGAAAATTGCGCGAACGCAAAAGTGCCAGCGACGACCCGAAACTCAACGATCTGATCGCCGAGGTCGAGCTCAGAGTCGAAGTGGAAATCGCCAAGTTCACGCGCTAGGCTTTGGTCCTGATTAACCATATCATTCGAACTTCCAGCCAAAACAATATGTTACGCTGATATTGGCGGGCAAAATACGTGCTTGCAGGCGCTGCCCGACGCAATTATATTCCGCGCGCTTAGCCACCGCAGTTTCAGGAGCTATTCGCCAGATGAGTGTGACGCTTTCTCCCGATTATAAGCCGACAGCCAAAGAGCCGTTCATGAACCCGCGCATGCGGGAGTATTTCCGGCAAAAGCTTCTGAGCTGGCGCGCGGAGCTGGTCAAGGAATCCAACGAAACCCTGCAGACCCTGCAGGAAGGTGGGATTGTCGAGCCGGATATCGCGGACCGCGCGGCGATTGAAACCGACCGGTCGCTTGAACTGCGGACCCGGGACCGGGCCCGCAAGCTGATCAGCAAGATCGACCAGGCGCTGGAGCGGATCGAGGATGGTTCCTACGGATATTGCGAGGAAACCGACGAGCCGATCACGCTGGCGCGGCTTGAAGCCCGGCCGATCGCGACCTTGTCGCTCGAGGCGCAGGAGCGTCACGAGCGTATGGAGCGTACGCACCGCGACGACTGACCCCGGTTTGCGCCGGTCATCGGCGCGGAATCGGCCTTTATTTCCTGTCGATCAGATGGTTCTCCTGGGAGGTCTGCCCTGAGGACAGAGGGCGGACGGGTAGAATCCGTCAGGTGCGCCTCGCTAAAAAATAGTGAAAAATTTTTATTGCAACGCGCCCGGTGAGTCCGCCTGTTTGTTGATTTTTTCCAAAGAATCAATGCTTTAAGGGCTCGGAATATTTTTCGCGTGCCGTTGATTTTTTTTCTTGCGCAGGGTGTGCGAAATTGTGTATGCTGATTACGTAGAGGAGTAATTTAGAACAAATTTTACTCCGGAGGGATAGTTAGCAGAATGCGTACCGATAGTACACAACCATCACCAGTCGCCGCTCCAAGCGCGGCCTCTGCTGCTTTTCAGGTTGCAGTTGTGCAGCAAAAGCAGTTTGAGGAGACGCTTGAACGCGTCAACGAAAAGCAAACCGAAGCTGTGAAGGACCAACTCCGCAAAGCAGAGCGGAAGGACGATGTCGTCGATATCAAGAACGACGTCGACAAGGTTCTCGACTCCAGCAAGTCGGAAAGCGCCACGCGGGACAATGATGCCGCGCCGGATGCCGATGCGGTCGGCGGGAAAGTGAACGTATCTGTCTAATAGTTAGCGGGCGATATTCTGAATGCTGGGCGCCCGAAGGCGTCTTTTTTTGTGCCGAAATTCAAGCCCTTCCTGCCGATATCCAAGAAAAAAGCCGGCGCTTTCTGCGCCGGCGGGAAGTTGCCAGGTTCTTAGGTGAACCTAGAACGGGAACTGTGTGAACTCAGAATGGGAAGATGATGTCCCAGACCTGCGTGCCCCAGCGCGGCTGCTGCAATCCGCTCAGCGTGCCACGGCCGCCATAGGCAACGCGCATTTCGGCGATCTTTTCATGACTGATGGTGTTGTCGCTCTCGATGTCTTCGGGGCGGACGACGCCGGTCACCATTAGTTCGCGAAGCTCGGCGTTGACCATGATTTCCTGGCGGCCCATGACCACCAGCGAACCGTTCGGCAGGATCTGCGTCACGACGGCGGCGAACGTCAGATTGATGTCTTCCGACCGTTCGATATCGCCGTCACCGCTGGTGTTGTGGTTGTTGTTGAAGCTCATCAACGATGTCGGATCCACTGCGGCGCTTGCGCCTGGAATAATCTCGGCAAACCGCGTCTCCAGACCGAGCAGCTGTGTCACGTTGGTGTCCTCGCCGTCGGCGCGTGCGCGTTCGGTCTTGTTTTCCAGCGTAGCGCTATCCGAAAGTTCGAGTTTGACCGTCACGATATCGCCGATTTCCTTGGCGCGATGATCCTTGAAAAATGCCCTGGCGCCGTTCCGCCAAAGCGAGCTCGGGTTTTCTTCGGCCACCTGAGGCGCCGGCATCGGCAGGCTGACCGGCCGGTACTCCGGTTTTGCCGTCGGGTTTTCGATCGTCGTCAGTTTTGGCCCGCTGCCAATTTCGGACATCCGGGTCGCCAGGTTGCAACCGCTAAGGCCGGTCACGGCAATGACCGCTGCGATCATCGTCAGGCTGCGCTTCTTGGTGATTGCGGTACTCATTTTCTCGTTCCTTGCTGGGCCGGATATGTGTCCGGCCCGGGTGGTTCCCTAGTTGAGGTTCATTGAAAACTGCTGCGACAGGGTGCGGACGGCGACCCGGCCCGGGCCGATGACTTCGGCTTCGATGACCTGGTTGGACCGGCCGTTCTGGATTTGCACCACATCGCCGTCGGCGCCGTTCTGAAGGGCTTTGCCCTGTGCAGTCAGCATCATGTTGGGCACCCGGTGAATGATCGTGACCAGGCTGTTCTTTTCGACCAGCAGCGGGCGCGAAACGTCATTGCCGCGTATCGGGTAGCCGGCGCGGATGCCGCGTTTGGGCGTCTTGCCGACCAGATCCGACATGTCGACGATGACGTCGGGTTGGACCCGATCGGCTTTCATCTTGACCCATTCCAGGTCGGCCTCGCGGATCAGGTCGCCGCGCAGGATGCGCGATTTCAGAACCGGTACGTCGACGGTGCGAAACGCGCGACCGGTGGTGCGGATCCGCGTCATGTCCATGCCGGTGCCGGCGACGATGACGGCGGAAAACCGGCCGGTGCGCTCCTGATAGGAGAGATCTTCGACACGGACCACAGGATCGTTGCTTGCCGGCAGGTGGACGTCACCGAAGCGTGATGCGAACTCGACATCCATGCTTTCGCTCACGCCGCGGTCGGCCAACTCATACAAGATCTGCGACTTGATTTCGTCGCGCGGGATAATGACCGAAGCTCGCTCTACGACCGTTTGCGTCATGGCGCTCAACGGCCGCCAGTCCAGCTTGTAGCCATGCGCCACCCGGTAGAGCCAGCGCGCGTCGAAGACCGCACGCTCACCCGGCGCCGGGGCGTAGGCCACGGAAGTCTCGGCCTTGTCACCGGCATTGGCGAACAGGTCGCCGAGGCGAACCACCCGGTCTTCGACGACCACATGGTCGTTAAGGGTGACCGGACCGCTTTCGAGCTTGGTCAGCTTCGGAAGGTCGGGGTCCGCGAGCGTGTTGCCGGCCATCGCCGGCTGTACGCCGGCGGCGATCATCGCGATCACGGGAACAAGCAGTCTACGCATTGGTTTACTCCTTAATCCTAAGCCGGCTTACCTGATGGTGGTCAGCGTACCCATCATTTCGTCGGAGGTCTGGATGACCTTCGAGTTCATTTCATAGGCGCGCTGTGCCGAGATCAGGTGTGAAATCTCTTCGACGGCATTGACGTTCGAGGTTTCGAGGAAGCCTTGCAGGATCGAGCCGAAGCCGACCGTCGCTGGATTGCCGGTGACGGCGGCGCCCGACGCGGGCGTTTCCAGCAACAGATTGTCGCCGATTGCCTGCAGGCCGGGTTCGTTCTGGAACGTGGCGACCTGAATCTGGCCCAGGTTCTGAAGCGCAACCTGACCCTCGATCTTGGCGAGCACTTCACCCGACGAGTTGATGGTCACGTCGATGGCGGTCTGCGGCACGGTGATCCCGGGCTGCAGCTGGTAGCCGTCGTGCGTCACGATGTCGCCGTTCTGGTTGAGCTGGAACGTGCCGTCGCGGGTATATGCCGTCTCGCCGGTCGGCAGCAGAACCTGGAAGAAGCCCTTGCCCTGAACCGCCATGTCGAAGGTGTTGTCGGTGGCGGTCAGGTTGCCCTGCTCATGGATACGATACACTGCGGCCAGCTTCACGCCGAGGCCGAGCTGCACGCCTGTCGGCACCACGTTCCCGGAGTCGGATGACGTCGAGCCGACACGGCGCAGATCCTGATAGATCAGGTCGTGGAACTCTGTCCGGCGGCGCTGGAACGCGGTCGTGTTCATGTTCGCCAGGTTGTTCGAAATGACTTCGACGTTGCGCTGCTGTGCCAGCATGCCCGTCGATGCAATATCCAGTGATCTCATTGTTCAGTCCTTTCCCGTTCTTGATCGCGCCCGCGGCTGGTTCTGGTCCGGGCGTCGTTTATCTGCGTTAGCTGACGGCCGCCATGTCGCGGATCATCGAGCGCTGGCGTTCGTCCTCGCGCTCGATAAACGACTTCACCGAGTCGTAAGCCCGGTGCACGGTAATCATGTTGGCCATTTCCAGGATCGGCTCGACGTTCGAGCCCTCGACGGCGCCTTGCAGCACTGTCGGGGTGTCGACGTCCTGCGCCGGGTTGTCTTCCGTCGTCGTGAACTGCGCGCCGGAGGTGCGTTCGAGCTTCTGGTCGTTGTCGAAGCGCACGACCCGCAATTTGCCGAGCTCACCGTTGTTGGTGGAAACCGTGCCGTCCTTGGAGATCACGATCTCGGTGTCTTCCGGCGCGAAAATCAGCGGGGCGCCGCCGTCCGCGAGGATCGGCTGGCCGAGCTGGTTGACGAGCTGGCCGGTGTTGTCCAGCTGAAGGCGGCCGTTTCGCGTGTAATGTTCGCCGTCGGGCGTCTGCACCACCAAAAAGCCTTCGCCCTGGATCGCGATGTCCAGCGGGTTGCCCGTGGTCTCGATGGCGCCGGGCTTGGTATCCGTCATGGTCGCGATATCTCGGACATAAGAAAGCTTGGGCGTGAGCAGACCGTCGCCGCCCTTCGATTTGGTCAGATGTTCGACGAACATCATCTGCCCGGACTTGAAGCCGTGCGTGCTCATATTCGCGAGGTTGTTGGCCACCACGTCCATTTGCCGGCGGAGTGTCGCCTGCCTGGAAAGGGCCACGTAAGTCGTGTTTTCCATTGTCCACTATCCTTTTCCCGTTCTGAAGCATCTGTCCGGCCTTGGGCCGCGTGCTTTTGCAGGGTCATATGCAGAGCCCGTGCCAATTTATAAAATTGTTTTATTACAATGAGTTGACTGAGACGGCGTGGTGATCTAGATGGGAAAGTCACGGCGCGCCGTGCATCCTTTACCGGGCAGGAAATGCCGTGCAGCGGGCATTTCCATTAAAAGTGGCATATGTCGTAGTATGGTTGCCCCGCCAACAGCCTATTTGGTATTCTGCGATTCGCTGCAATGCCGCGCTCAGCAAAACTTTGGCGATGTTGCGCAGATCGATTTGAACGACGCCGGAACCGCCGTTGGCAATAACTTGTTAACCAAACACGGACTATAGTTTCAGGACGGTCAGGGGCGGTGCGGCTTCGCCGTCGTTGATCCGGAGCAGAGGGCGCATGGCCGAGGAAGACGAAGACGATGATGTCGAAGAAGGGGGTGGTGGTGAAGACGCCGCGCCGCCTTCGTCAGGCGGCAAGAAGAAACTACTGATCATTATCATCATCGTCATCCTTCTGGTTCTGGGCGGCCTCGCCGGGGCGTATTTCACCGGTCTGCTCGATCCGGTCATCAAGATGATCGTCGGCGATCCGGCGGCGACGTCCGAGACCGTCGAAGGGGAAGTCGGGTCCTCGGTATTTTACGAACTGCCGGCATTGACGGTGAACCTGAATACCGCCGGCCGCAAAGCGAGGTTCATCAAGATCCAGGTCAGCCTGGAACTGGAACATGAGGAGGATAAACCGAAAGTCGAAGCGGTGATCGCGCGGGTGATGGATAACTTCAACGTCTATCTGCGCGAGCTGCGGATCGAGGATCTGGACGGTTCGGCCGGGATGTACCGGCTCCGCGAGGAACTTCTGACCCGTATCCGCGCGGCGGTCGCCCCGGTCAAGGTCCGGGATATCCTGTTCAAGGAGATGTTGATTCAATAGGGCCGGCTTCGGCCAGGCCCGACGGTAAGGAGGCGGCTGTTTATGGCGCCCGGTGATGACGACGACGCACTAGCGGCAGAGTGGGACGCGGCCCTCGAAGAGAACGAGGGGGGCGAGGGCGATTCCGACGAACTTGCCGCCGAGTGGGAAGCCATGATGGACGGCGGCGACGGCGAGGGCGCTGAGGGTGAAGCTCCGGCCCGTGAAGCCACGCGTGTTCTCAACCAGGATGAAATCGACTCGCTCCTCGGTTTCGACGAAGAAGGCGACGATGCCGGCGAGCGTGCGGGTATTCAGGCGATCCTCTCGTCGGCGCTGGTTTCTTATGAACGCTTGCCGATGCTGGAAGTCGTCTTCGACCGCCTCGTGCGATTGATGTCGACCAGCCTGCGTAACTTCACCTCCGACAACGTCGAAGTGTCGCTCGACAATATTGCGTCGATCCGTTTCGGCGATTATCTGAACTCGATCCCGCTGCCGGCCATGTTGTCGGTCTTCAAGGCGGAGGAATGGGACAACTACGGCCTGATCACGGTCGACAGTTCGCTGATCTACTCGATCGTCGACGTGCTGCTCGGCGGCCGTCGCGGCACCGCGGCGATGCGGATCGAAGGCCGGCCCTATACCACCATCGAACGCTCTCTCGTCGAGCGGATGGTGCATGTCATGCTGGGCGACCTGTCGGCGGCGTTCGAACCGCTGAGCCCGGTCACCTTCCGGTTCGACCGGCTCGAGACGAACCCGCGCTTCGCGACCATTTCCCGGCCGTCGAACGCGGCCATCGTGGCCAGGCTCCGGATCGACATGGAAGACCGGGGCGGGCGCCTCGAACTGCTCCTGCCTTACGCGACGCTGGAACCCGTCCGCGAACTTCTGCTGCAGATGTTCATGGGCGAGAAGTTCGGTCGCGACACGATTTGGGAAACGCACCTGGCGGAAGAACTCTGGGTCACAGACGTCGACCTGGAGGCCGTCATCGACACGCAGATCATGAAGCTGCGCGATGTCTTCGACCTCAAGGTCGGCTCGCAGATTATGCTCAGCGCGACGCAGGACAGCCCGGTGCAATTGGTCTGCGGTGATGTGCCGATGTATACGGGGCGCATGGGCCGCAAGGGAAGCCGGATTGCCGTGAAGATCGGCGACCGCATCGACAAGGCGCCGCGCAACTCGTGACGCGCCGACAACGGACGAAGGATCTGAAGCGATGCCTTTCACTCTGATTATCGATATCGCCGTCGCCGTACTTCTGGTGGTCACCATCGGTTATGCGATCACGCTGAACAAGCGGTTGAACCGGCTGCGCAAGGACAAGAAGGATCTTGAGGGTCTCGCCCGGACCTTCGGTGAATCGACCCAGCGCGCCGAGGAAAACCTCAACCAGCTTCGCACCGTAGCGCAGGCGCTGGACATCCAGATGGAACGCGCGCAGACGCTCCGCGACGACATCGCTTTTCTCGCCGACCGCGGCGGTTCGACCGCCGACCGTCTCGAGGAACTCGTGCGCGAGGCCCGTGACGGTCTTGGCGTGGTGCCCAAGCCGCCGTCGTCGAATGTCGCCCAGGTGCAGCCTCGCAAGGCGCCGAAGGTGGAGCCCCGTGGTGACGTCAAGGCGGACAAGGAGCATGCCGCCGACGGCGGTATCGAGCCCCGCTCCGAGGCGGAACGTGAGCTGCTTCGCGCGCTCCGTGACGCAGGCTGAAACTGACTGGCGAGAAAAGCCAAGGGAACCCTGTGGGGAATGACATGAGAAAGCTCATTTCGAAAATCCGCTTCCTGCCGATGACGATCTTCGCGGCGACGCTGATGCTGACGGTCCGCGTCGGCGATATCTGGGAAGGCATCGATACGATGATGGCCGGATCCATCAACATTTCCGAGGCGCGCGCGCAGACCGATCCGCAGACGCCGCCGACAGAAGCGAAGCCCACCGAAGAAGCATCGACGATGCCGTCGGTCGAACCGGTGCCGGGCGAGCCTGCCGAGGGTGCGACCACGGTGCGCCAGGATCCGACCAAGCTGATTACCGACGATCCGACCCTGCTGACCCCAGCGGAGATCGAAATTCTGATGCGGCTCGCCGAGCGGCGGGATGAGCTGTCCGCCAAGGCGCGCGAACTGGAGGCCCGTGAAGGTTTGCTGCGCGCGGCCGAAATCCGGATCGAACGCCGGGTTGCCGAGCTCGAGGACCTGCGCGGTGTGATCGAACAGCGCATCAAGGTCTTCGACGAGCAGCAGGAGAAGAAACTCGGCAGCCTGGTGAAGATTTACGAGAACATGAAGCCCAAGGATGCGGCGCGTATCTTCGAGGAACTGGAGATGAACACGCTGCTAGAAGTCGCCGAGCGTATGAAGGAACGGAAGCTGGCGCCGGTGATGGCGCAGATGAATCCGGACCGCGCCCGCGAGGTCACCGTCGAACTGCGCGCGCTGCGTGAACTGCCGCGCGCAGTGGGCGGTATCCAGTAACGGGCTGGTACGGTATCGGGGAGCAGGGGTGCTGCCCGGTTTGGTCGGGTTTTCTAACGGAAATCCGACCGGGACACTGGGAACGATGGGGTTTCGGGATGCACGTTCCGGAGCGGACATATCGGAATTGCGGGAGTGGTTATGGCCGTGGACATGGGCATGAAGGTCCTTATCGTGGACGACTACCCGACCATGCTCAAGGTGCTGAAGTCGCTGCTCCGGCAGTTGAAATTCACCGACATCGCCGAGGCCTCGAACGCCAAGGACGCGCTGGCATTGCTGCGCCAAGGTGGCTTCGGGCTGGTCATTTCGGACTGGAACATGGAACCCATGAGCGGTTTCGAGCTGTTGCAGGAAGTGCGCGCCGACGACACGCTCAAGGACTTGCCGTTCGTGCTGGTGACGGCGGAAAGCACCACCGACAAGGTGATCGCCGCCAAGCAGGCCGGGGTTTCGAACTACATCATCAAGCCGTACACGGCGGAAACGCTGAAGACCAAGCTGGTCAGCGTGCTGGGCGAGTTCTGAACGGGATGGCTCGGCGATGATCCGCGATCTCGAACTCGATCTGCCACCGGAGGAGCCCCAACAGGCACCCGATATCGTGCCGATCTTCCTCGGCTTGTTCCTGCTGGTGCTGGCGTTCTTCATCATGCTGGTGTCGATCTCGACTTTCGAGCAAGTGAAGTCGACGGCGGTCATGGACAGCCTGTCGTCGACGTTCACGACCGTGCTGCCGCCGACGTCCGATCCGACCGAATTCAACGCCAAGGACGGCGATATCATTGCCGGCGAAGCGTTTCAGGAGCAGATCACGTCGATCTTCACCACCGCCGTGCAGGTCGAGAAAATCGAGGTCGTGCAGCCGGGACGGTTGATGCGTCTTAAGATGCCGCAAAACGCCATGTTCAAGGACGGCGAGGCGGCGGTCCGTGACGATATGCTGCCGCTTCTGGATCGGGTCGTGGCCTCGCTTTCCAACCGTCCGCCGGGTTTGCGCCAGGATATGGAAGTGGTGATAGGCGCGCCGCCCACGGGCAACTTCTATCTGCCGGTGCAGCAGACGCTGGAGGTCGCGCGCGCGGGTGAACTGGCGCGTGTCATGACCGGGCGCGGGGCGCCGCCAGACAGCGTTTCGGTCGGCGTCAACAGCGGCGACCAAGGTAACGTCACGCTTTGGTTCTGGGTCCGCGGGATCGAGGAAACCGAGGTTCGTTTCGAGGAAGCGTTGGAAGAGATGCGCAAGCGTACGCTCCCCACCGGTGCGGGAGGACAGCCGTGAGACGCGACGTGACCCTCGCCCTCGATCACGTCGAGGAGCCCGAACACCGCAACACCAAGATGTGGATGCTGACGTTCACCGACCTCGTGTCGCTGCTTTTGACGTTCTTCGTCATGCTGTTCGCGATGTCCAACGTGAAGATCGACCAGTGGGACAAGATCATCGATTCCCTGTCGCAGACCCTCAATCCGGCGCCGGAGGAAACGATCCGCAAGCCGTCCGCGCAACTGAACATCGGCACGTTGTTTTACCGTCGCGCGGTCAACCTCGATTATCTGGCGTCGGTGATCGAGGAGAACCTGTCGGCTGATCCGCTGCTCCGCGACGTGCTGATCGTCAGGCTCGAAGACAGGCTTTTGGTGGCGCTGCCGGGCGATCTGCTGTTCGAGCCGGGCGCCGCCGTCATCAGCGAGCGCGCGCAGGGCGCGATGCTGACCCTGGGCGCGATGTTCGACAATGTCGGCAACACCATCGCCGTCACCGGACATACCGATCCGGCGCCGCCGGACGGCACGTCATACGCGTCCAACTGGGAGCTATCCATCGCGCGTGCGGCATCGGTCGCCAACGCGATCCGCCGCGGCGGCTACGAGCAGAAGATCGTCGCCTTCGGTTACGCGGCAACCCAGTACAATCTGCTGCCGAACCTTGACGATGCCGCACGCCGCAAGCTGGCGCGCCGCGTCGATATCATCATCATGCCGACGTCGAGGGCGTTCTGATGCGTCACGTATTCAGAACATATCTGTTGGCACTGGCGGCGACGATCCTGTGCCTCGCCGCCGTCACCTCGGATGCGATGGCGGAACGGGTGCCGGTTCGGGTCGAACAATCCGGCAAGTCGACACTGATCACGTTTGCCTGGCAAGTGCCTGTCGCCCACAGGCACAAGCTCGACGGCGACCGTCTGACGGTCAGTTTCTCGCGCCCGATCGAGGGCGACTTTGCAAAGATCGCGCAGGAACTCCCTGACCTCGTGGCCGATCCGGCGGCCGGGGACGATGGCCGTTCCGTCAGCTTCCGGCTCAAGCAACCGGCAGAGGTGTTCGCCTTCTATACGGGGACCGGCGTCACCATCGAACTGTTGCGTGACGAGAAAGCCGCCCTGAAACCGTCGCCGCCCAAAACGGCCAACGGGGAACTCATCGACGTTCCGGTCGAACCGGTGACGGAGAGCCGGGTGAAGGCGAGCGCGCAGGCGGCGCCGGCCGACGCGCCTGAAATCCGTGTTCGCACCGGCGAGCATCCGGACTACACCCGAGTGGTCTTCGACTTCGAGGAAAACACCCCCTATGAGGCCAGTAACGATGGCGGCGTGGTGACGTTGCGCTTCCAGCGGCCGGCACGGTTTTCGCTCGGCCGGCTCGCCGACGGCGGTGTGCGTCTGATCGGCGGCGCACGGACGTCCTTCGGCAGCGGCACGACCACGGTCACCATGGCGGTGCCGCCGACCTCGACGATCCGTGATTTCCTGTCCGGCGCTAAAGTCGTGATCGATGTACGCAATCCGACCGGCAGCGACACGCCGGTCAGTCTGCCTCGAGCCGCAGCCGCCAATGATACGCCGCCGCCGGCACCGGAACCCGCTGCCACCGAGGCCACGGCAAATGAGGGGGCCCCGCCGCCGCAGCCCGCCCAGCCGGTCGAAACCGCCGACGCGACGCCGCCGCCCGCCCCTGAACCGGCGGCCCAAAGTACAGGTGCGCCGACACGGCTCGAGGCCGAACGGACCGAGGACGCCCAGCAGGACGGCCAGCCGCGCGCACTGACGCCGGACGGCAATCGTCCGGCGGCAGCCGCAGACCCCGCAGCCGCCCCCGGCGCGCCGCAGGAAATCTCCCAGGAACTTTCGCCGCGCGCGCAGGCGCCCGCCAGCGAAGGTGCGCCGGGGGCGGCCCGGGCCTCGGCGACACCGGGTCAGGATCAACTCGCGTTCCGCTTCGATTTCGACGAGCCGGTTGCGGCGGCGACGTTCCGCCGCGGTGGCGCCATCTGGATCGTATTCGACAAGCCGACGGCGGTCGATACTGCCGCGCTCCAGGTGCAGGCGGGAGAGGGCGCTTTCGAAATACTGCAAATCCCCAATGACGCCGCGACGGTGCTGCGTATCCGCACGTCGCAGCGCTATAACCCGGCGGTCAAACGCGACGGGCTTGCCTGGATCATCGACTTCGCGCCGCGTCAGTTGGCCCCGCAGGCGGCGCTCGAAGTTAACGCCCAGCCCAATTCGCCTGTCGGCGCGCGCGTCTTTATCGCCGTGCCCGAGCCCGGCCGGCCGATCGCGATCGCCGATCCGAACATCGGCGACAACTTCGTCGTGGTGCCGGTGATCCCGCTGGGTCAGGCGGTGGGCCGTCAGTTCACGTTTCCGCAATTCTCGATTCAGCCCGCGGCGCAGGGTGTGGTCATCAACCCGGCGATCGACGACCTGCGTGTGCGTTCGCTGAGACAAGGCGTCGAAATCGGCAGTTCCGGCGTGCGTCTCGCCATCACCAACGTGTCCGACGATGCGGCCGCGCACGCTCAGCTTGCCGCGTCCCGTGCCATGGTCACGGCGCTTCAGGATCTTGAAAAATACGCCGCGACGACCGAGCAGTTTCGCGTCCGCCGCCGCCAGTACGAAGCCGCCGTCGCAGACGCGCCGACCCGCGAAAAAGGCGCGGCCCGGCTGGAGCTTGCCAAGTATTTCTTCGCCAACGCCTACGCGCCCGAGACGCTTGGCGTGATCCGGGTTGCGATCGATGACGTGCCGTTGCTGGAAAACGACCCGTCGGTCCGAATCATGCGGGGCGGCGCGCAATTCCTGCTCGGGCGCTATCAGGAAGCGTTGCAGGACTTCAATCATGAAAGCCTGGCCGACAACGACGAAGGCCGTCTCTGGGCTGCGGCGACACGCGCCATGCTCGGCGACCGCATCGGTTCCGCGCGCGATCTGCGTTTCACCGGTTCCATCGCGCGGGACTACCCGCGGGCATTGAAAATGCCGCTGGGCATACTGATCGCCGAAGTCGCCGCCGAAACCGGCGACGGACAGGGCGCGAAGCTGTTTCTCGATGCGCTGAACCTGGAGAACCCGACCAAGAACGAGCAGGCCATGCTCAAGTTCGCGGAAGGGAAGTTGATGGAACTGGACGGCAATTTCGATGCTGCGATTACGGCGTGGGAAGAAGTGCTGGACAGCGACCATCGGCCGTCGCGTGCGCGGGCCCGCGTGGCGCGCACCGAGATGCTGTTAAAGCTGCGCCGTATCGATCATCGCGATGCCATCGAACAGTACGAGAAACTCCGTTTCGCGTGGCGCGGCGACAAAATGGAATTCGACAATCTGCGGCGGCTGGGCTCGCTCTATCTGGATGAGGGCTTCTACCGGGAAGGCCTTTTGACGCTGAAACAGGCGGCGACGCATTTCCGGGATTTCGAACAGGCTCCCGAAATCACCAAACAGATGAGCGACACGTTCAACGCCATGTTCCTGGGCAACGAGGCCGACGCCCTCGACCCGGTCAAGGCGATCGCAATCTATGACGAGTTCAAGGAACTGACGCCGGCCGGGGCGCGCGGCGACGAGATGATCCGCAATCTTGCCGACAAACTGGTGCAGGTCGATCTGCTCGATCGCGCGGCGAACCTTCTTAAGGCGCAGGTGCAGTTCCGCCTTGAAGGGGCGCAGAAGGCGCAGGTCGGCGCACGTCTCGCGCTGATCTATGCGCTGGCCGAGGAATACCAGCCCGCGCTCGAGGTGCTGGACGGGACCAACGTCGCGAACCTGCCGGCGGAACTGGTGGCGCAGCGCCGCCATTTGCGGGCGCAGGTGTTGAGCGGCCTCAAGCGCTCGGGCGACGCTTTGGCGTTGCTGGCCGACGACGAGAGTGAGAACGCGGAACTCCTCAGGACCGAAATTTTCTGGAAGAACGGCGAATGGCGGGAAGCGGCGAAGTCGCTCAGGCTTCTGGTCAAGCAGTCAGGCGCCAAGGCCAACGAGCCGGTGAATGATGTCCAGGCGACGCGCCTGATCAATTACGCCATCGCGCTCACGAACGCGGGCGGGGAGCGCGCCGTCAGCCAGATCAAGGCCGAGTACGGCCCGGCCATGGCCAGAACCAAGTTCGCCGAGGCTTTCGAACTGGTGACCGCGCCCGCCTCGGTCGGTATGCTGGCTCCGGAGCGGGTGACGGCCAAGGTGCAGGAAGCGGAGACCTTCCTGACCGCCTATCGCGACAAGCTCAAGGAAGGCGTGCCGTTGTCGTCGCTGAATTAATGGGTGTATGGCGCTAGCCGCCGAAGCTTCTGACCAGCGATCCGACGATGATGTACCAGCCGTCGACCAGCACGAAGAATATGATCTTGAACGGCAACGCGATGATGATCGGCGGCAGCATCATCATGCCCATCGCCATCAGCACCGACGCCACCACCATGTCGATGATCAAAAACGGCACGAAGATCAGGAAGCCGATTTCGAAAGCGCGGCGCAGTTCCGAAATCATGAACGACGGGATCAGGACACGCATCGGCATCTGCTCGCGGGCCTGCTCGACCTCGGTGCCGCTGATGTCGACGAACAGTTCCAGATCCTGTTCTCGCACGTGGCGCAGCATGAATACGCGGAACGGCTGGACCGAGCGCTCGAAGGCGTCGAATTCGTCGATCTGCCCGGCGATCAGCGGCTCGATCCCGTTATCGTAAGCCTGCTCGAAGGTCGGCATCATGATGAACGCGGTGACGAACAGCGCCAGGCTGACGAGCACCTGGTTGGGCGGGGTCTGCTGGGTGCCCATCGCGGTGCGGAGGAACGACAAGACGACGATCACACGCACGAAAGACGTCACCATGATGAGGATCGACGGCGCGAGTGAGAGAATTGTGATCAGCGCGACAAGCTGGACGATACGCGCCGTGGCCTCGCCGCCGCCGGGGCCGAGATCAAGGCTGAACGTCTGCGCCATAGCATCGCCGGCGCCGAACAGGGCGGCGACCGTCAGCGCCAGGGCGCTGAGGCCGTAGGTGATCATGAACGTCTTCAGTTTCATGTCTGGCTGTCCCCGGTCCCCGCGATCTCGTCGGCATCGCTGGCCGCGTCGAGGGCGTCGCGGAAATCGGCGCCGCTTCTGATATTCCGTTCGATGACGACTTCCGACGTCGGGCTGACCACCAGCAGGTGCTCGACCCCGTCGCGATGTACAAGCACCAGCTTGCGCCGCGAGTCGAGCGGCGCCACCTCGACGACGCCGATGCGCCGTTCCGCCGCCGGTTTCATGGCATGTGACGGAAAACCGAAACCGAGACGCCTGAAGATAACGGCGAACACGCCGATCAGCGCGATCACGAAGATCAGCGCCAGAACGAAGCGAAGATAGCCGTCCATGCCCATATTCGGTGTTGCCTAATTGTTGGCTTGCGACTGCGCTTGCAAGGACTCGCTGAGCGCGCCCAGGCGCTGAACCAGGTGCTGGATCGCCATCGTTACCGCTTCCGGATTTTCGGGCGGGGTTTCCGCGAGCCTGCGGCAAAGATCGGCGATCGGTTCTTCAAGGTTGGTGAGATCGATCTGATTGCCGTCCTTCACAAGCTGGTGTCCGCTCTCGACCAGTTTGGTGAGGTCCTCGATCTCCCGCATGTAATCGGGAGCCGCGCCGTTTTCCGGATTGTCGATCATGATGGTGTTCCTTGTTTCGCGTATGCCGGCGTTATCCCTCGCCGCGTATCCAATCCTCTGCCGACGGTGCATCGTCGCCGTCCGCCCCGCTGTTGGCAAGGTACACGTAGCGGAGGATTTCGGCGACCGCCGTGAAGGCTTCGAGTGGAATTTCACTATCGATGTCGATGACCGAAAGCAATTCCGCCAGATCGGCGTCTTCGCGGACCTTGATCCCGTGCGCGAAGGCGATGGCGAGGATTTGCTCGGCGACGGTGCCGCGCCCGGCGGCGATGACTCTCGGCGCCTTGCCCTTGTCCTGTTCCTTCAGGGCGACGGAAACCGCGCGCTCCGTCAGGGGCGGCGGCTTCATATTCGTTTGTGTCAGATCGTCGGTGCGTCCCAACCGAGCCTCCCCATGCTGCGTCCGAAAACCCCGCATTCGCTACGGTCACGCCTTGATGGAAGGCTAACCTTCGCCGATGCGGTTTAACAAACGATAAATCCGGCGGATTTTTGCGGTATACCGGCAAATCGGGGCAAATATCGTTAACAAAGATTCACCACTTGTTAAGGAAACCCGGCAGATAATGCCCATCAGGAAATCGGCGGGAAATCGCCGGCGGGCCCGGCCAGCGGGCCGGTCCATGGGACGCGGTTGAAGGGACACGGGGTATGGATCTCAATAAAACGACCCTGTTTGCGGCGGTCAAAAGCCGGTTGGGCTGGCTGACCCAGCGCCAGGAAGTGCTCGCCCAGAACATCGCCAACGCCGACACGCCCAAATACCGGGCGCACGACCTCAAGCCGTTTCAGTTCAAGGAAATCCTCCGCCAGGAGAAAATCCAGCTGAACATGAACGTGACCGATGCCTCGCATCAGCCGGGGCGGCGCAAGCGTATCCGCGACTTTGCCGAACAACGTGAGCGTCATCCGTTCGAGACGTCGCCCGACGGCAACTCGGTGATCCTCGAAGAGCAGATGGCCAAGGTCAACGAGACGCACACCAAGCACAAACTGGTGACGCAACTTTACAAGAAGCACCTGTCGATGATCGCCGAAGCGGTGCGGTCGCGCTGACCGGCGGGTGTATTAAAGGACGACGAGGGGAAAAATGGACGATCTTCTCAAAACTTTTTCGATTTCGGGCGCAGGCATGCGGGTCCAGGGCGCGCGTCTTCGCGTCATTTCGCAAAACATCGCCAACGCCGATTCCCTGCCACAGGATCCGAACGGCAAGCCGTACCGGCGCCAGACCATCACGTTCAGGAACGAACTCGACCGTCAGGTCGGGTTGGACACCGTACGCGTCGGAAAGGTGCGACCCGATATGTCGGAGTTCGGCCGCCGTTACGAGCCGAGCCACCCGGCCGCCGATGCCGACGGCTACGTGCTGACGCCGAACGTCAACCGGTTGGTGGAAATGACCGACATGCGCGAAGCGCAGCGGTCCTATGAGGCGAATTTGAACGTCATCAAGTCGTCGCGCTCCATGCTGATGAGCACGATCGACCTGCTGCGTTAACTAAACCGGAGCCCGAGAACGAGGCTTCAGTAAACAGGCGCCGGCCGAGAAGCTGTCAGGCGAACCTGGAACGGGAAACGAACAATGAGCAATCCAGCTATGGGCTTCGCCAACGCGGTCAAGGCTTACGGCGATGTCGCCAACGGCCAGGCCTTCGGGGGGCGCGCCAACAAGGCCGAACCGCAGGCGAACGGGGATGAATTCGCGTCACTGGTGCGCAGCGCCATCGACGAAGCCATCAAGATCGGCGAAAAAAGCGAACAACTCTCCATCCAAGGCGTAAATGACAAGGCTGACCTCAATCAGGTCGTGACCGCTGTTGCGGAAGCCGAAGTCACGTTGCAGACTGTTGTGGCGGTTCGCGACAAGGTGATCGAGGCTTACAAAGAAATCCTGCGTATGCCGATCTGACCCGGGCGGGCCGGACTGACGCTGCCGCGGGCGGGCCGTCCGCGGCAGGCCATTTGGCGGGGATCCACCATGAACGAGACGGCTGTCATGGAAATCGGGCGCGAGGCACTCTGGGTCGTGCTGATCACCGCCGGACCGATCATGATGGCAGGTCTTCTGATCGGTTTGATCGTCGCTCTGTTTCAGGCCCTCACCACCATTCAAGAAATGACGCTGACATTCGTGCCGAAGATCATCGTCATCTTTCTTGCCATTATGGTTTTTCTGCCATTCATGATGACCGAGGTCGTGGAATTCTCGCGAACATTATTCGACCGTATGATTGCGCTCGGTATCAACTAATTCGAGGGCGAGAGAAAGCCAGTGTTGGACCAGTTTCTCCAGGTCAATATATGGGTGCTGATCGTGATACTGGCGCGCGTCGGCACCGTGTTTGCGCTGATGCCGGGCTTCAGCGCCGGCTATATTCCGACGCGGTTCCGTCTGTCGATCGCGCTTGCCGTCACGTTCCTGTTGCTCCCTGTGCTCAGTGCCTACATTCCGCCGCTGCCTCGAAGCGCCATTGCGATGTTCCTGATCCTCGCGGGCGAGGTCGTGATCGGTGCGTTCCTGGCAAGCATTGGGGTTTTCATGATCTCAGCGCTGCAAGCGGCAGGGACGTTCATCGCTTACTTCTCGTCGATGGCGAACGCCCTGGTGCAGGATCCGGTCGCCAACCAGCAAAGCTCAGTGATCTCCGGATTCCTAAGCACCTCTGCCCTGGTCGCGATTTTCGCAACCGACCTGCACCACCTGGTGTTGCGGGCGATGGTCGAGAGTTTCTCTCTGTTCAGGCCGGGCGAGCCGATCTTCTTCGGCGACATGGCGGAGACGCTCGCGGTCACGCTCGCCGATGCCTTTACGCTCGGGTTGAAGATCGCCTCGCCGATGCTGTTGACGGCGCTGGTCTACTATCTGTCGCTCGGTATTCTCGGCCGCCTGATGCCGGCGCTGCAGGTGTTTTTCTTCGGGCTGCCGCTGCAGATCAGCATGCAGATTTGGGTGCTGATGATCTGTTTCTCGGGTATGATGATGGTGTTTCTGCAGGCGTACTCCGGCGCCTATATGCCGTTCCTGGCGCCGTGATCCGCGACATGAAAGAACGACATGGCTGAAGAAGACGACTCACAGAAAACTGAGGAACCGACAGAGAAAAAACTGTCGCGCGCGCGTCAAAAGGGTCAGGTCGCGTCTTCACAGGAAGTCAAAAGCTGGGTCGTGCTGCTGGCCGGCACGGCCGGCATCATCTTCATGGCGCCGATGATCGCCGAGGGCTTGCGTCAGGTGAGCTTGCCGTATCTAGAGAACGTGCATCAGATTCCCGCCGATTTCGAAGGTATGCGGGCATATATTTTTGGCAGTGTTATCGACGTTGCGCTGATCATCGGGCCGTTCATGCTGCTGATCGTGATCTTCGCCATCGGTGGCGGGTTGATGCAGTTCGGCCTGTTATTCGCGCCCGAGAAGATCAAGCCGGAGCTCTCCAAGATTTCTCTGATGAGCGGTCTCAAGCGGATGTTCTCGGTCAAATCCGTGGTCGAATTCGGGAAGGGCATCCTGAAGCTGGTCATCGTCGCAATGGTGGCGCTTGGCATCACATTGCCGTTGCTGCACGACATCACCCTGATGCCGGGCTTTTCGATGGCGGCGATCCTCGATCGCATTCAGAACATCGCGGTGCTGATCGCCGCCGGTACGATCGCCGTCATGACCGCGATTGCGGCGCTCGACTTCATGTTCCAGAAGTACCAGTTCACCAAATCGATGCGGATGTCCAAGCAGGAAGTCAAAGACGAATACAAGCAGTCGGAAGGCGATCCCCAGGTCAAAGGCCGCATTCGCTCACTCCGTCAGCAACGCGCCCGCGAGCGGATGATGGCGGCGGTCCCGGAGGCGGATGTCGTGGTTACCAACCCGACCCACTATGCCGTCGCGCTCAAGTACGATATCGACGAGATGGCGGCGCCGAGGCTGGTCGCGAAGGGGGTCGACTCGCTCGCTTTCAAAATCCGAGAAGTCGCCGAGGAACACGACGTTCCGATCGTCGAAAACCCGCCGCTCGCCCGCGCCCTTCACGCCAGCGTCGAGCTTGACGAGGAAATACCGCCCGAACACTTTGTCGCCGTGGCCGAAGTTATCGGTTACGTTATGCGTCTAAAGGGGAAAACGCTGCATTGAGGGCGGGGACAGGGTGACGGCTAAGGACGGCGGCTCAGATCAGATTTATTCCGGGAGCACCGGTGCGAACGGCGCGCCGCCCGGTATGCTGTTTGTCGTGTTCGCGCTGGCGGCGTTCGGCGCGGCTGCGTATTTGTGGTTCGAGGTGCCGGCCCAGCGCGAGGTCGCGGCCCCCATGCTTGCGGGTGCGGCGAGCCTGTTCGCGCTGATCGCGGCGTGGTGCTTCGGCAGGCGCAGCCGCAAACCCGACGCCGCCGCCGATCCGCGCGCCTGGGGATTCGAGCAGACGTCAGCCGCTATCCTCATGACCGACGACGACGGCCGGATCGTCAACATGAACCGCGCCGCCGCCCAGGTGTTTAAAGACTTCCAGATCAGCACCTCACTGGGACGCGCTCTCGATGCGCTGGGGTTGTCCGCCAATCCCGACGAGGACGCCGGCTTCGCCAAGCTGTCGGGCCGCGTGTTGCGCTGGCGCACGCGACGCTTGAAGCCGATGCCGGGGCGCGTCTGGCAACTCGACGACGTCACCGAGATCATCAAAGGTCACGCCGAACTGCAGCGTGAGCTGACACAACTGCAGGACATCTTCGATCTGATGCCGCTCGGGTTCCTGTCCGCGGATGGGGATGGGTTGATCGATCGATGTAACGTGACGCTCGCGTCGTGGGTCGGCGAGACGCCGGCCGACATGATCGGGCGCTCGCTCGGCGACTTCATCACGGATGCGCAGGACTCGGGTGAACTCGGCGGAATTAGCATGGGCGTGTTGACATTGCAGCCGTCCGGCGACGGTGAGCCGTTCGTGGCGACCCTGATGCAGACCGCGAAGATGAGCAAGGATGGGACGCGGCCGCTTTATACCCGTTCTCTGATGATCCGCGACGTCGCGCTCGACCTCGCCGGTATGGAGGACGCCGAGTTCGATGTTGAGTACGATGATGAAGCCGCATCGGACGATCAGAACACGGCCGCCGACAAGACGGACATGCTGATAGAACGCCTGCGCTGGCTCTACGACGACGCGCCTGTGGGGATTGCGTTCGTCGACATGGACGGCAACATCAGCGGCTGCAACACCGCCTTCCGCCGCCTCCTTGGGTTTAAGGCCGGTGACGACGTGTCGCAGCCGTTCGCGGAACTGATTGCGCGCGAGGACCGGGACGAGGTGCAGGGGGCGCTCTCCAAGGCGATCATGGGAGTCGGGCAGGGCGCGCATATGGAAGCCAGGCTCGACCGCGCCGATGGAAAGGATCTGTCGGTCAGTCTGTCAATCGCCGGCGTCTCGGATGCGAACGGCGAAACGACGGGCCTGGTGCTGCACTTCACCGACACCACCGAGCATCGCAATCTAGAGGTGCAGTTCACCCAGTCGCAGAAAATGCAGGCGGTGGGGCAACTCGCGGGCGGTGTCGCGCACGACTTCAATAACCTGCTGACGGCGATGATCGGGTTCTCGGACCTTTTGCTGACACGGCACGGGCCGGACGACCCGGACTTCGCCGACATCATGCAGATCAAGCAGAACGCCAACCGGGCGACCAATCTTGTCCGGCAGCTTTTGGCGTTTTCCCGCAAGCAGAAGCTGGAGCCCGAGGTCATGGACGTCACCGAAGCGCTCGGCGATCTCTCCAACCTTCTGGGCCGTCTGATCGGCGAACGGGTCGAACTCAACATGAACCACGGCCGCAACCTGGGCCCGGTGCTGTTCGACAAGGGGCAGTTCGATCAGGTCGTCATCAATCTCTGCGTCAACGCACGCGACGCCATGCCGGGCGGCGGCAGCATCAGCATCTCAACCAAATCGGAGAATCTCGATCAGCCGACGCCCAAAGGGCACGAGATCCTGCCCGCAGGCGAGTACGTGACGATCACTGTCGCCGACAGCGGTACCGGCATCGCCAAGGAAAACCTCGAGCGCATTTTCGAGCCCTTCTTTTCGACCAAGGACGTCGGCGCGGGTACGGGGCTCGGCCTTTCCACTGTTTATGGGATCGTGCATCAGGCGGAGGGTTTCATCTTCGTCGACAGTGCGGTCGGCAAGGGGACCGCCTTTACCATCTATCTGCCGGTCTACAAGAAAGACGGTGAGGCCAGGGCGAAGGCGGTGCAGCCGCCGAAACCCGAGGCCGAGGGCGACCTGACGGGTCAAGGCGTCATCCTGCTGGTCGAGGACGAGGATGCGGTTCGCCTGTTCGGTGCCCGCGCGCTCCGCAACAAGGGCTACGACGTGCTGGAGGCGACGGACGGCGAAACCGCGCTCGACGTCATCGCCAACGCCGACAAGAAGATCGATCTCATCATTTCCGACGTGGTCATGCCCGGCATGGACGGGCATACCCTCGTCAACCTGGCGCGTCAGGAACTGGATGGGGTCAAGACGATCCTCATGTCCGGGTATTCGGAGGACGTGTTCCGCAACGGTCCGGATATGGATCCCGACATCGCGTTTCTCGGTAAGCCGTTCACCCTCAAGGGCCTCGCGGCCAAGGTGAAGGACGTGCTGGAGGGGTAGAAGGCACGCCGCTCTCCTTGCCGAGCCGTCGTTCTGAACGCGATTCATGGCCCATTTGAAGCCGCTTCATGCAAAATGTAAGTATCCTGAATCAAGTTCAGGATGACGAATTCTTCATTGGCTGCGGAAAAATCCCCCTGATCCATCCATAGCCTTTTTCGTAAGTTGCAGTACGCGGTTTTACATGTGACCGAAACTGTCACCGATGTCGTCTATTTTCATATGTATCGACGGCGCGCCCGAGTCCCGGTTTTGGAGCTGGAATCGGTCTTGTCGGAGATGCGGGCCAAAAGCCAGAAGTTACGGAACACAATCGGAACGAAATTTAAAAATACCGTTGTTAATCAATTGTTTAAAATAACTCTGGACAATGAGAACAAAGAGAGTACAAATGACGACGTTGAATCACTCAACCCAGTATGCAAAGAACGGAGACGAGAGATGAGCAACCCAGCCTTACGTGTCGTGGACAAGGATAGCGACGTGGATAAAAACAAAGCGTTGGACGCCGCTGTCAGCCAGATCGAACGGGCGTTCGGCAAAGGATCGATCATGCGCCTCGGTCAACGCGAGGTGCAGCAGATCGCCAGCATCTCGACCGGCTCCATCGGTCTCGACATCGCGCTCGGAATCGGCGGCATGCCGAAGGGCCGGATCGTCGAAGTTTATGGTCCGGAAAGCTCGGGTAAGACGACGCTGGCGCTGCACGTGGTTGCCGAAGCACAGAAGACCGGCGGTACCTGCGCCTTCGTCGACGCCGAACACGCGCTCGACCCCGTCTATGCCAAGAAGCTCGGCGTCGACGTCGACGATCTCCTGATCTCGCAGCCGGACGCCGGTGAGCAGGCCCTCGAAATCGCCGATACCCTGGTCCGCTCCGGCGCCATTGACGTGCTGGTGATCGACAGTGTTGCCGCGCTCGTGCCGCGCGCCGAACTGGAAGGCGAAATGGGCGACGCCCACGTCGGCCTTCAGGCGCGGCTGATGAGCCAGGCGCTCCGCAAACTGACGGCCTCGGTCGCGCGCTCCAACACGCTGATCATCTTCATCAACCAGATCCGTATGAAGATCGGCGTCATGTTCGGCAGCCCGGAGACCACGACCGGCGGGAACGCGCTCAAGTTCTATTCCTCGGTGCGCCTCGACATCCGCCGTATCGGCGCCATCAAGGACCGCGACGAGGTGGTGGGCAACCAGACCCGCGTCAAGGTCGTGAAGAACAAGGTCGCGCCGCCGTTCAAGCAGGTGGAATTCGACATCATGTACGGCGAAGGCATCTCCAAGATGGGCGAACTGCTCGACCTAGGCGTTACCGCCGGCATCGTCGAGAAATCCGGCGCCTGGTTCTCGTTTGAGAGCGAACGTCTTGGCCAGGGGCGCGAAAACTCCAAGACCTTCCTGCGCGAGAATCCCGAATACGCGCAGAAGATCGAGAATATGATCCGCCAGAATGCCGGTCTGTTGTCCGAAGAAATGATGACCGGCCCTGAAAATTCCGAGGAAGCCGAAGCCGCCGACGAAGGAGGCGAGGAAGCCGCGGTCGAGTAAACGAGTAACCCGGAATCGTCTTTCCGGCCGCTGCCGGAAACCAGCCATCGCCCGACTGGACCCCGGCAATTGCCGGGGTGACGTTTTTTACGGGTATCGAGTCTCCGGACGGCACTCCCTCGACACATGCCCGCCAAGCCGCTAAAACCTTGCGTCCACCTCGGAAATCACCATTTCTTGAGGCATGAAGAGCTTGTCCGGAACCTGGTTTTAAGAGCATGCAGACAGTCAACGATATTCGCCGCGCGTTCCTCGATTATTTCGCCGCCAACGGTCATGAGATCGTGGCGTCGTCGCCGCTGGTGCCGCGGAACGATCCGACGCTCATGTTTACCAACGCCGGCATGGTGCAGTTCAAGAATGTCTTCACCGGCAACGAGACGCGACCCTATAACCGGGCCGTGACGTCGCAGAAATGCGTCCGCGCCGGCGGCAAGCACAACGATCTTGAAAACGTCGGGCACACCGCGCGCCATCACACGTTCTTCGAAATGCTCGGCAACTTCTCGTTCGGTGACTATTTCAAGGAACGGGCGATCGAACTGGCGTGGAACCTCGTCACCAAGGAATTCGGCCTGCCGGAGGAAAAACTTCTGGTTACCGTGCATTCGTCGGACGAGGACGCGGCCGAACTCTGGAAGAAGATCGCCGGTCTCCCGGACAGCAAGGTGATCCGTATTCCGACATCGGACAACTTCTGGGCCATGGGCGACACCGGCCCCTGCGGTCCGTGTTCGGAGATTTTCTACGATCACGGCGATCACATACCAGGGGGGCCGCCGGGCTCACCCGACGAAGACGGCGACCGCTTCATCGAAATCTGGAACCTGGTGTTCATGCAGTTCGAGCAGGTGACGCTGGACGAACGCGTCGAACTGCCGAAACCGTCGATCGACACCGGCATGGGGCTCGAGCGGATTTCCGCCGTCATGCAGGGCACCCACGACAACTACGAAACCGATATGTTCAAGACGCTGATCGCGGCGTCAGCAGACGCCTCGGGCACCGATCCGAAAAGCGTCTCGCACCGGGTCATCGCCGATCACCTGCGCGCGAGTTCGTTCCTGATCACCGACGGCGTGCTGCCGTCGAACGAAGGCCGCGGCTACGTGCTTCGCCGCATCATGCGCCGCGCCATGCGCCATGCGCACATGCTGGGCTGCACCGACCCCCTCATGTTCCGCTTGGTGCCGACCCTGGTCCGCGAGATGGGCGACGCCTATCCGGACCTCAAGCGTTCCGAACCGCTGGTGACGGAAACCCTCAAGCTCGAGGAAACCCGCTTCAAGCAGTTGCTCGACCGTGGTCTCAAGTTGCTCGATGAAGCGACCGATGGGATGGAAACCGGCGCGACGCTCGACGGTGAGACCGCGTTCAAACTCTATGATACCTACGGGTTCCCGCTGGACCTGACGCAGGATGCCCTGAAAGCACGCGAAATCGCCGTCGACGAGGACGGGTTCAACGCCGCCATGCAGCGCCAGAAGGAAGAGGCCCGCAAGGCCTGGGCCGGTTCCGGCGACGCCGCAACCGACGCGGTCTGGTTCTCGCTCCGCGATGAGGTTGGCGCGACCGATTTTCTGGGTTACGACACCGAAAGCGCGGAAGGCCGCGTCGCCGCGCTCGTCGTCGACGGCAAGACGGCCACTGAAGCCGGTGCGGGTACGGACGTCTCCGTGGTGCTGAATCAGACGCCATTTTACGGTGAGAGTGGCGGGCAGATGGGCGACGTCGGTAAAATCACGACCGAGGACGCCGTCATTACCATCACCGACACCCAAAAGCGCGTCGACGATCTGCACGTGCACATCGGCAAGGTCGAAAAGGGTTTGGTCAAGGTGGGCGACGAAGCGCGTCTGGACGTCGATCACGACCGGCGTTCACGGCTGCGCGCCAACCACTCGGCGACACACCTTTTACATGAAGCATTGCGCCGCCACCTGGGCGATCACGTGACGCAGAAAGGCTCGCTCGTGGCGCCGGACCGGTTGCGGTTCGATATCTCGCACCCGAAAGCGGTTGGCGGCGACGAACTAAACGCCGTCGAAAACGACGTTAACGCGCAGATCGCGGTCAACGCGGACGTGACGACGCGTCTGATGGATCCGGAAGCGGCGGTCGAGGCGGGCGCCATGGCGCTGTTCGGTGAAAAGTACGGCGAGGAGGTACGCGTCGTCTCGATGGGGGCGGATGCGGACAACGATTACTTCTCGACCGAGCTTTGCGGCGGGACGCACGTCAAGCGGACCGGCGATATTGGTGTGTTCAAGATCCTCTCTGAAGCCGCGGTCGGATCCGGTGTCCGGCGAATCGAGGCGGTAACCGGCGCGGGCGCACGGGCCTACTTCGCGGAAACCGAAAAGGCGCTGAACGAGGCGGCGAAGGAACTGCGCAGCCAGCCCGCCGATGTCCCGGCCAGGGTCAAGTCCTTGCTCGAAGAGCGCCGCAAGCTGGAACGCGAACTGGCCGACGCCCGTAAGAAGCTCGCCATGGGCGGCGGCGGCCAGGCGGCCAACGACAGCGGCGCGGCGGTCGAGGAAATCAATGGTGTCAAATTCTCGGGCCGTGTACTGGATGGGGTGCCGGCGAAGGAACTCAAGGGTCTCGTTGACGACATCAAGAAACAGATCGGTTCCGGTGTCGTCGCCGTCGTCTCGAACACCGACGGCAAGGCCTCGCTGGTGGTCGGCGTGACCGACGACCTGACCGCCAAAATGGACGCGGTGGCGCTGGTGCGGGCCGGATCGGAGGCTGTCGGCGGTAAAGGCGGCGGCGGCCGTCCCGACATGGCACAGGCTGGCGGTCCGGACGGTAGCAAGGCGGCGCAAGCCCTCGCGGCGATCAAGGCCGCAGTTCAGTAAGACACGAAACCCCTCACCCGGCGCACTATGCGCGCCACCCGCTCCCCAGGGAGGGGGGCACTATTCCGAGAAATACCGGCCCGGCGTGCGTCCGAGTGCGCGCCGGAACATGGCGATAAACGCGCTTTGCGAGGCATAGCCGAGATCGAAAGCAATGGCAGTGACGCTCTCACCGCGTGCCAGGCGGGCGAGGGCGGCCAGGAGTTTTACCTGTTGTCGCCATTGGCCGAAGGTCATGCCGGTCTCACGGCTGAATAGCCGGGCGAGCGTGCGCTCGCTGGCGCCGAGTTCCTGCGCCCAATCCTGAAGCGTCCGCGTGTCCGACGGGTCGTCCATCAACGTGTCGGTGATTTTGCGTGCGCGCTTGTCGGCGACCATCGGCAGGTGCAGGGGCGCGATCGGCAGACTTTCGATCTGGTCCAGCAGCACACGGATCAGCCGCGCGGCGGGACTGTCGGTGGGCGGGTCGTCGACGATCTCCATGGCGGCGATGATCAGTTCGCGCATCAAGGGTGACACGGTGACGACGCAACACTTGTCGGGCAGACCCTGAAGTGCGTCCGGGCGGATATAGAGTGAGCGCATGGAGAGCGGCGTGCCCTGCGCCTGCACGTGGTGAGAGACGCCCGGCGGGATCCAGACGGCACGCTGCGGCGGCACGACCCAGACGCCGTTCTCTGTCGTCACCCGCATGACGCCCCTGACCGCGTACAGAAGCTGTGCGCGGTCGTGTGCATGCCAGTCGATGATGTGGTCGGCCGGGCATTCCCGCGGCCGGGCGAGGATGATGCCGTGACCTCGGTCGATATCGGGGATGGGCGGCAGTATACGGTCATGCGCTGTCATGAGCTTGTCCGTTTCCCGTTATTTATTGTCATTATCACCCATATTAGCCGTGTTGCGGCGCTGGTAAAGTCCTCGAGAATCACGGATATATTCCGGGATAACCTGAGGACGTTTTCGATGACGCAAGGCGGATTGTTCAAGGACGGTTGGCGCAGCCGTGAGGTTTTTCTCGTGCTGACGGCAATTGCTATGCCGATCTCGTTTTCCACGTGGCAGGCGCTGTTCAACAATTTCGCGCACGATATGGCTGATCTTAAAGGCGACGGCGTCGGGTTTATCCAGTCGTTCCGCGAAGTCCCCGGATTCCTCAGTTTTACCGTCATCATGCTTTTGGTGTGGTTTCGTGAGCAGCGGTTTACCGTCGCCTCACTGGCGATTCTCGGTATCGGCACGATGATCACGGGCTTCTACCCGTCGTTCTGGGGGCTGATGATGACGACCTTCGTGATGTCGGTCGGCTTCCACTATTTCGAAAGCCTGCACCAGTCCCTGACGCTGCAGTGGATCGACAAGAAATCCGCGCCCGAGGTGATGGGCAAGATCGTCAGCGCGCGTTCGTTTGCGGCGCTGATTTCGTTCGGCATCGTTTACCTGATGCTGGACGCGGCCGGTTTCGACCTGAAGTGGGTTTACCTGATCGGCGGCGGCGTCACGCTGGCCGTGGCGATTTATGCCTGGTTCGGATTCCCGGAGTTCAAGGCGACGGTCGAGCAGTCCAAGCAGATCGTGATCCGCAAACGTTACTGGCTGTGGTATGCGCTGGTGTTCATGTCGGGGGCGAGGAGGCAGATCTTCGTCGTCTTCGCGGGCTTCCTGATGGTGCAGAAGTTCGGTTTCTCCGCGGGCCAGATGAGTCTCATGTTCCTCGCCAACATGGCGATGACGATTTACCTCGCGCCCAAGATCGGGCGCCTGATCGGGCGTATCGGCGAACGTCGCATGCTGATCATCGAATACACTGGACTGGTGGTCGTATTTACCGGCTATGCGTTCGCTTCGGAAGCCTGGATGGGGGTCGCGCTTTACATCGTCGATCACGTGTTTTTCGCCATGGCGATCGCCATCAAGACCTATTTCCAGAAGATCGCCGACCCCGCCGACATCGCGTCGTCGTCCGGTGTCAGCTTCACGATCTCGCATATCGTCGCAATCGTGATCCCGGCCGCCTTCGGGTTCCTCTGGCTAACGTCGCCTGCGTATGTTTTCCTGTCGGGAACGGCGATGGCGGCAGTCTCGCTCGTGCTCGCGTTCATGGTCCCGCGCGACCCGGAGCCCGGTAACGAGTCCCTGATCTTCCGCATCATGCCGAAACCACAACCGGCGGAATGACGCCAGCGGCACGACGGAAGAAATATGACGAAACGTTTTGAAGGCACACAGACTTACGTTGCGACGGACGACCTGAAGGTTGCGGTGAACGCCGCCGTTGGGCTCGAACGCCCGCTTCTGGTCAAGGGCGAACCCGGCACCGGTAAGACCGTGCTGGCGGAGGAAATTGCCGCCGCCTTGGGCGCGCCGCTGATCCCGTGGCACATCAAGTCGACCACCAAAGCCCAGCAAGGGCTCTACGAATACGACGCCGTGGCGCGGCTCCGCGACAGCCAGTTGGGTGACGAGCGGGTGCACGATATCTCCAACTACATTGTGCAGGGCAAGCTGTGGGAAGCGTTCGAAAGTGCCGAGCGCCCGGTCCTTCTGATCGACGAGATCGATAAGGCGGATATCGAGTTCCCGAACGATCTTCTGCTCGAGATCGACCGGATGGAGTTCCACGTCTACGAAACCAAACAGACGATCAAGGCAAAGAACCGGCCAATCGTCGTCATCACGTCGAACAACGAAAAAGACCTGCCGGATGCGTTCCTGCGCCGGTGCTTCTTCCATTACATCAAGTTCCCCGACGAAGACACCATGCGCGCCATCATCGACGTGCATTTCCCGGATGTGCAGAAGCGTCTGGTGAAGCAGGCGCTGGAGGTGTTCTACGAGCTTCGCGATGTGCCGGGCCTTAAGAAGCGCCCATCGACATCGGAACTGCTCGATTGGATCAAGTTGCTGATGATCGAGGAGATTCCGCCGGAAGTCCTGAAATCCGGCGATCAGAAGGACCTGATCCCGCCGCTTTATGGCGCGCTTCTGAAGAACGAGCAGGACGTGCACATGCTGGAGCGCCTTGCGTTCCTCAACCGCCGCGAAGGGCGCTGAGCTCGGACGGCGATTGGCGTTTCCCGGCAGTCGTGCTTTCATAGCAAGCGATGGATAAGTACCTCGACCCGGCCAAATTAGAGCAACTCGCGATGCAGGCGTGGGACTGGCTCCTGGCTCATGTCTTCATCTGGCAGACGGCCGTGCAGGCGGCGATCGTCGTCGGTGCGTTGCTGCTGGCGAAGATATTCGCTCCGCACTTGGCAAAGCTCATCGAACGCGCCGCCGATCATCCGCGTTGCCCCGGGTGGCTGCGACACAAGGTCCGCGCGCAGGCGGCGCTCAGCTTTGCCTTCGTCTGGCTGGTGATCCAGTGGTTCACGGTCTTTGCCGCCATCGGCGCCGAATGGCCGCACCGGCTGATGGAAAGCGTGGTATCGCTGCTGACGGCGTGGGTCGTGATCCGTTTTGCATCCGGTTTCATCCGCGATCCCGGCTGGGCGCGCACGCTGGCCGTCGTCGCCTGGTCGATTGCGGCGCTTAATCTTGTCGGTTTGCTCGACCCGACGATCCAGACCCTCGACAGCATGGGCCTGAATCTAGGCGATGTCCGGCTTTCGGTGCTGGGGGTGATCAAGGCCGGCATCGTGCTGATGGTGCTGCTCTGGGTGGCGGGCGCGATCAGCCGCGTGATCGAACATCGGCTCGACAGTTCGGCGACGCTGTCGCCGTCGGCGCGCGTGCTGCTCGGCAAATTCATAAAAGTCATCCTGATCGTCATCGCCATCCTTGCGGCGCTGGAAAGCATCGGTATCGATCTGACTGCGCTCGCGGTGTTCGGCGGTGCCGTCGGCCTTGGGATCGGCTTCGGTCTGCAGAAAGTGATCTCCAACCTGATTTCGGGTGTGATCCTGCTGATGGACAAGTCGGTGAAGCCGGGCGACGTCATCGCCATCGACGGAACCTTCGGGTGGATCAACCGGTTGAGCGCACGCTATGTCTCGTTGATCACGCGCGACGGCACCGAGTACCTGATCCCGAACGAGGACCTGATTAGTCAGCGCGTCGAAAACTGGTCGTATTCGGACAGCCTGATCCGCCTCAAGTTGCCGATTGGGGTCGCTTATGAGTCCGATGTGCCGCTGGCGATGAAACTGGCTGTCGAAGCCGCGACCAGCGTGGAGCGTGTACTCGAGAACCCGGCCCCCGTCTGCCGGCTGATGGAGTTCGGCAGCGATTCCGTCAATCTGGAACTCCGTATCTGGATTTCGGACCCGCAAAAGGGCGTCGCCAACGTGCAGTCCGACGTGCTGCTGAACGTCTGGAATTCCTATCACGAACACGGGGTTGAATTCCCGTTCTCACAGCGCGACCTTCACATTAAGTCCGCCATCCCGCTTAAGGTGGAGATGGTCGGCAAGGACAATCCGGACACCGACGAGAGCTGATGTTCATCGATTTCTTTCTCAAGCTTCGCGATACCGGCGTGCCGTGCTCGCTCCGGGAATACCTGACCCTTGTCGAGGCGGTTGAGGGTGGATACGCGGAATTCGATATCGAGGGGTTCTACTATTTGAGCCGCTCGGCGATGGTGAAGGACGAGCGTCATCTGGACAAGTTCGACCGCGTCTTCGGCGAAGTGTTCAAGGGCCTGGAACCGGTCGAGGGCGAGGACGGCAAGGCCCATGAAATTCCCGAAGAGTGGCTGCGCAAGCTCGCCGAAAAGCTCCTGACCGACGACGAGAAAAAGCACATCGAAGCGCTCGGCGGCTGGGACAAGCTGATGGAGACGCTGAAAAAGCGGCTCGAAGAGCAGCGCAAGCGCCACCAGGGAGGCTCCAAATGGATCGGCACGGCGGGAACATCGCCGTTCGGGGCTTACGGCTACAATCCGGAAGGAGTACGCATCGGCCAGGACGGCAACCGCAACTTCCGCGCCGTGAAGGTCTGGGACAAGCGCGAGTTCAAGAACCTCGACGATACGCTCGAGCTCGGCACGCGCAACATCAAGGTGGCGCTCAGACGGCTGCGCAAGTTCGCCCGCGAGGGCGCGCCGAGCGAGCTCGATCTCGACGGCACTATCCGCGGGACGGCGAAAAAAGGGTATCTCGACCTGCACATGCGCCCCGAGCGCCACAACGCAGTAAAGGTGCTGCTGTTCTTCGATGTCGGCGGTTCGATGAACCCGCATATCCGCGTCATGGAGGAACTGTTCTCGGCGGCGCGCGGCGAGTTCAAGCACATGGAGTATTTTTACTTCCACAACTTCCTCTATGAACGGGTCTGGCGCGACAACCGCCGCCGACATTCGAACACCATTCCGACGTGGGACGTGCTCAGGACCTATCCGCACGACTACAAGGTGATCGTCGTCGGCGACGCGTCCATGAGCCCCTATGAAATCGCCATGCCCGGCGGCAGCGTCGAGCATTGGAACGAGGAGGCGGGCGCCGTTTGGCTGCAGCGGCTTTTGCGGGTCTATCCGAAGACGATCTGGCTCAATCCGGTCAAGCGCGACTGGTGGGACCACACGCAATCCGTCGGCATGGTCCGGGATCTGATGGAGGACCGGATGTTCCCGCTCACCCTCGACGGGCTCGAGGATGCGATGCGGGAACTCTCCAGGTGATTACTGTACGTCCGCAGCGACGCGGAGCGTGATGATCTTGTCGGGGTTCTGAACCAGTCCGTTCTGGGAGTCGTCGCCTTTCTTAATGGCGTCGACATACTCCATACCGTCGACGACCTCGCCCCAGATCGTGTACTTGCCGTCGAGCCATTCGCTCGGCGCGTACATGATGAAGAACTGGCTGTCGGCGCTATTCGGGTTCTGGGCGCGCGCCATGCCGACGGTACCTCTGTAAAATCGCTCGAATTTCGTGAACTCGGCAGGAATGTTTTGCCCGGAACCGCCGGTGCCGTCTCCGTCCGGGTCGCCGGTCTGCGCCATGAAGCCGTCGATCACCCGGTGAAACGTCAGCCCGTCATAGAATTTCTGACGCACCAGTTCCTTGATGCGCGCCACGTGCTTGGGCGCGATGTCGGGGCGCATCTCAATGACGACGCGGCCGTCTTTGAGTTGCAGGTAAAGCGTGTTTTCAAGGTCTGCGGCGGATGTGGTGTCGGTCATGGCAAATATCGTGAAGAGCGCGAGAACGGCAGTGCCCAGAAGGCGGCGCATTTCAGTCTCCTAATCCGTTATAGGGCAGGGCCCGGTTCAACTGTCCGCTGGTGTTCTGCCCGACCCCACCGGGGGCGTCAAGACTGCCCAAGATTACAAATTCTTGAGGTCGAACTGCTTGAGGATTTCGGCAGCGGCGTCGGCGGGGGTGCGTCTGCCCGAGCGAACGTCGTCTTCCATTTTCTGGCCCAGCCCGCCCTTTTTGCGGACTTCGGCGAGTAACGTCGACGTGACCTCTTCCCACATCCAGCTTGCCGCCTGCTCGGCGCGGCGCTCATCGATGAGGCCGGCTTCGCTCATCGCATCGCGGTACGCTTCGATTTTTTTCCAGACCTCGGGGATGCCGTTCCCGGTATGCGCCGAGCAGCGCATGACCTCCGGCTTCCAGACCGAATTGCCGCCGCCCAGCATGCGCAATGCCGACCAATAGTCCTGATACGCGCGGTTGGCGGCTTTCTGCAGGTCCCCGTCGTTCTTGGTGACGACCAGAAGATCGGCCATTTCGACGATGCCCTTCTTTATCCCTTGGAGGTCGTCGCCACCGCCCGGTGCGACCAGCAACACGAACATGTCGACAAGATCTGCAACGGCGTATTCGGATTGCCCGACGCCGACGGTTTCGACCAGCACTACGTCGAAACCGGCAGCCTCGACGGCCATGATGGTTTCGCGCGTGCGCCGGGCTACGCCGCCGAGCGAGCCGCCAGACGGCGACGGCCGCACGTAGGCGCCAGGATCCCGGGCAAGCTTTTCCATACGCGTCTTGTCGCCGAGGATCGATCCGCCGTGCTTGGGACTCGACGGGTCGACCGCCAATACGGCGACTTTGTGGCCTTGTTCAACGACGTGCAGGCCGAACGTTTCGATGAATGACGACTTGCCGACCCCGGGAACGCCGGATATCCCGATGCGGATCGACTTGCCGGTTTCGGGCAGCAGCCGGGCGATGGCGTCCGTCGCTTCGGCACGGTGATCGGTCCGCGTCGATTCGATCCGGGTGATCAGGCGGGCCAGCGCGCGGCGATTGCCCTCGAGCACGCCGTTCGCGAGTTGATCCGTATCGCTCACGTCTTCTTCCGTTTCTTCTTGGCTTGTTTGGTCTCGGCGGCATTTTTCTCGTCGAACGACGAGCCGAAGGTGTGCATCGCCATGACGATCAGTTTTTCCCGTTGTGCCTCGGGGAGGTCGTTCAAAAGCTGCGACTTGTCGTCGTGAATGGCGAGTGCCTGTTCGATCAGTGCGGCGCGGCCGGGCGGCAGGTTCTTCTTCCGCTCCAGTTCCTGGGATGCGCTGTCGATGGCTTGTCTGACCAGTGTTTCCGGCAGGATGTCGTCGTTACCGACAGCGGCGGGCGGCGGCGTATCGGGCTTTGGCGGGACTTTGCCACGTTTTACGGCTTCGAGCGCATCCAGTTTGTCGCGCGCGTTCTTGTCGATGAAGATCGAGAGTAGTGCGCGCTTCAGGAACTTGCCGGCCATGCCGTTCCAACCCCAATGTGGTGACGGACGCGCGCAACAACGCGCTTGCGCCCGCGAATCATTTAAGCAACGGTAAGACTGTGAATTTTCCTTGTAAACGCTGATCTCCGCTAGCCAACACGCGTGACGCGGTCATAAAGTGTGAAATATGAGACGTAACCGAGACGCAAAAATCGTCGCGACCCTGGGGCCCGCCAGCAGCACGGAAGCGCAGATTTCCGCCTTGTTCGAAGCGGGTGTCGATGTTTTCCGGATGAACTTTTCGCATGGCGAGCACGAGGGCCATCGCGAGCGCTACAATATCGTGCGCGGCCTGGAACAGAAATACGGCCGCGCCGTCGCCATCCTTCTCGACCTGCAGGGCCCGAAGCTACGTGTCGGCGATTTCGAGGGCGGCAGCGTCGAGCTTAAAAGCGGCCAGAAATATCGCCTCGAGGCCAAGCAGCAGGTCGGCAACACGGAAGTCGCCTGTCTGCCGCATCCTGAGGTGTTCGATGCGCTGGAGCCGGGGACCGACCTGTTACTTGACGATGGGCGGTTGCGTCTCAAAGTCCTCGAACACGGCCACGACTGGGCCGAAACCGAAGTGGTGATCGGCGGCGAACTGTCGAACCACAAGGGCCTTAACGTGCCGAGCGTGATTCTCGACGTAAGCCCGCTGACGCCGAAGGATCTCGAGGACATGCGCTTCGGCCTCGAACTCGGGGTCGATTTCGTGGGCTTGAGTTTCGTGCAACGTCCGGAAGACATCGCCGAAGCGAAAAAGATGATTGCCGGGCGCGCGCACGTGATCTCCAAGCTGGAAAAGCCTCAGGCGCTGCATCGCTTGGATGAGATCGTCGATCTTTCCGACGCCATCATGGTGGCGCGCGGAGATCTCGGAGTCGAAGTGCCGCCCGAAGACGTGCCGCTGTTGCAGAAACGTATCCTTCGCGCCTGCCGCCGCGCCGGCAAACCGGTGATCGTCGCGACGCAGATGCTGGACAGCATGATCCACGCGCCGACGCCAACCCGCGCCGAAGCCTCCGACGTGGCGACGGCGATTTACGACGGTGCCGATGCGGTCATGCTGTCGGCGGAGACCGCGGTCGGTGATTACGCGAAGGAAAGCGTGGCGATGATGGACCGCATCATCCAGCGCGTCGAAAAGGATTCGGTCTATCGCGAGATGCGGGAGAACGAGCGCCGCGCCCCCGAAGCGACGGCCGCGGATGCGATCACGGCGGCGGCCCGCCAGGTCGCCGATACCATTTCCGCAGCCGCAGTGGTGACGTTTTCGACCACCGGCTCGACGACGATCCGGGCTGCGCGTGAGCGCCCGGTGGTGCCGATTTTGGGCCTGACCCCTCGGATCGATACGGCGCGCCGCTCTGCGCTGATCTGGGGCGTGCACTCGGTGCAAACCCAGGACTGCCACACCTTCCGCGAAATGGTCACGAAGGCGATCCATGCCGCCAAGACCGAAGGCTTCGCGGAACCCGGCGATCCCATCGTGATCACCGCCGGAGTCCCGTTCGGCACGCCCGGCGCCACCAACATTCTGCGTATCGCCTGGGTCGAATAGGGCGTCCGGATGAGCCAATCGACCGATGGTCCGGTTGGTGGCTCGCCGCCGCTGCCCGACCGCACAGCTTTGATCGGCGGACTCTATGCCGTCGGCGCATTCGGCACGTGGGGCGTATTGCCGATCTATTTCAAGATCATGGAAGCGACGCCGCCGGCGGAGATCCTGGCGCACCGGATCGTCTGGTCGGCGATCCTGGTCGGGCTGATGCTGAAGTTTCTCGGACGCTGGCGGGAAGTGCTGGTGATCCTCGAAAACCGGCGCCTTGTGTTGTGGCTCTGCGTGTCGTCGGTGCTGCTGTCGGGAAACTGGATGCTCTTCATCTGGGCGGTGACCAATGGGCACATCCTGCAGGGCAGTCTCGGTTATTACATCAATCCGATGGTCAATGTCGTGCTCGGGGTTCTGTTGTTGGGCGAACGTCTGTCGCGGGCACAGTGGCTTGCGGTCGGCTTGTCCGCCGCCGGCGTCGGCGTGCTGGCGGTCGGTGTCGGAGAATTCCCATGGATCGCGGTATCCCTGGCACTGCTGTTCGGGTTCTACGGATACGTCAGGAAGACCGCGCCAGCCGGCGCGGCGACGGGGTTTTTCGTGGAAACCCTCGTGGTCGTCTTGCCGGCACTCGGATATCTCATCTATCTGGGCTGGGACGGCGTAGGCGCGTTCGGGGCGACATCCGTGTCGTATGATCTGTTGCTCGTGTTCGGTGGCTTGATCACCGCCTCGCCGTTGATCATGTTCACAGCAGCGGCCAGGCGTCTTCGTTACGCGACCGTCGGCCTGTTTCAGTATCTAGCGCCCACGATGCAGTTCCTGGTTGCCGTGTACTTATACGGCGAAGCGTTCACGGACGCACACAAGATCACGTTCAGCATGATATGGCTGGCGTTGGCGATATATTCCGCCGACACCTTTGTGAAGCGGAGGCGGACCGTATGATCGCCGATCTTGCGCGCATTCTGCTCGATGTCGTCACCCCCGTTGCCGTTTGCGCGACCGTCGGATTTGTCTGGGCGAAGAAAAAGCAGCCGTTCAACAGCGAGATGGTGACCCGTTTAGTATCCAACGTCGGCGTGCCGTCGCTGGTGTTCTCGACGCTGGTCAACGTCAAGGTCGGCGGCGGGCTGTTCATGGAAATGGCATTGGCGGCCTTCGTCACCAGTGTGTTCTTTTTTGCGATCGGTTGGGTGATCTTGAAGCTGACGGGCTTGCCGTTCCGCACCTACCTGAACCCGATTGCCTTCGCCAATACCGGCAACATGGGACTGCCGTTATGCTTGCTGGCGTTCGGCGAGGAGGGACTGGCCCTCGGCATTGCTTACTTCGTGATCAACGTAATCCTGCTGTTGACCGTCGGGATCGCGGTTGCATCGAACGAGTTTAACGTTAAGGACGTGCTCAAGCGGCCGTTCATCTATGCCCTCGTCGCTGCAGGCATATTCGTCGGCGGGGGCATCGAGGTGCCAGGCGCGATCATGGCGACCACCAAACTGCTCGGTAACTTTTCGATCCCGTTGATGCTGATCACGTTAGGCTATTCGCTGGCGACGCTGCAGATCGTCAGCGCGAAACGCGCCGCATTCATCTCGTTCTGCAGGTTGGGAGTCGGGATCCCGGTCGGTTTCGCGTCGGCGGCCCTGTTCGGGTTTACGGGCGCGGCTTACGGCACGCTCGTGCTGATGTGCTCGATGCCGGTCGCGGTGATCACCTTCCTGCTTGCCGAGAGCTACGGCGCGGACGGGAAAGCCGTCGCCGGCGCGGTCATCATCTCGACGTTGGCGTCGTTCGCGACTATGCCGGTGCTGCTCTGGGTGCTGATGGGCTAAAGATTATTCGGCCGCTTGCGGCGCGCGGCCCGGGGCGCGGAAGGTCGCGATCAGGTCCGCCTCGCACGCCTTCGCCGCTTTGACGTTCGCCTCTTTGACATGGCCGAAGCCACGCATGCGCAGCGGCAGACCGGCGAGTTGCAGGGCGGCGGCGTGGTTCTCGGCGCTCAGGCTGCCGGCGATTTCGGCAAGCTGTTGTTCATAATCCGATATCAACCGGCGTTCCATTTTGCGCTCTGCGCTGTAGCCGAATGGGTCCAGCGCCGTGCCGCGCAGCCCCTTGAGGCCGGCCAGGAATCGGAACACCGGCATGATCCAGGCGCCGTATTCCTTTTTCTTCAAATGTCCCGTATCCGGGTCACGCTCGGCGAGCAGCGGCGGCGCCAGGTGGAACTTTATGCGCCCGCCGTCGGCGAATGTCTCACGGACGGCTTTCTCGAAACGGCCGTCGGTGTAGAGTCTGGCGACTTCGTACTCGTCCTTGTAGGCCATCAACTTGAACAGCCCGCGCGCCACGGCTTCGGTCAGGTCGGTGGCGCCGGGCTTGGCCTTTGACTCGGCAGCGCGGATGCGTTCGACCCAATCCGAATAGCGGTCCGCATACGCCTTGTTCTGATAAGCGGTCAGATCGGCGATGCGCCGCTCGATAAAGCCATTCAGTTCGAACGCCTGAGGTTTTTCATCGTAGCGTCCGACGATGGCTTCTACCGCCTTCATGTCGTGCGCCGCGCGGCGGCCCCAGAGCAGCGCCTGCTTGTTGAATTCGACGGCAACGCCGTTCAGTTCAATCGCGCGTTCAATGGCTTCGGCCGATACCGGCAGCAGGCCTTTCTGATAGGCGAACCCGACCAGCATCATGTTGGCGGCAATGGTGTCGCCCAACAGTTTGCGCGCAAGCTGCGTCGCTTCGAAAAAGTCGACGGCGTCCTCACCCGCTTCCTCGCGGAGTGTGCGTTTGAAGCCTTCTTCCGGGAACATCATGTCCGGGTGACGCGTGAAGTCCGCGGTCATGGTCTGATGTTCGTTGACGACGGCGCGCGAATTGCCGGACCGCAGCTTGCCGAGCGTTTCTGGATCGGACGCCGACACCATATCGCAGCCGAGCATCAGATCGGCGCCACCTGCCGAGATGCGGACGGCGTGGATATCGTGCGGCGCGGCGGCGAAGCGGAGGTGCGAATAGACCATGCCGTTTTTCTGCGCGAGGCCGGCCACGTCGAGCACGGAGACGCCCTTCTGTTCCAGGTGTGCCGCCATCCCGAGGATTGCGCCGATGGTCACGACGCCGGTGCCGCCGATGCCGGTGACGACGACATTGTAGGGGTCACTGAGGTCGACCGTGCCGGGTTCGGGAAGCGCTGGGAAAGGCACGTCCCCGACGGCTTTCGGCTTTCTGACTTGTGTGTCTTCGACCGTCACGAAGCTCGGGCAGAAGCCGTCCAGGCATGAATAGTCCTTGTTGCACGCCGACTGGTCGATGGCACGCTTGCGGCCGAGTTCCGTCTCTTTCGGTGTAACGGCGACGCAGTTGGACGCGATGCCGCAGTCGCCGCAGCCTTCGCAGACATGTTCATTGATGAACACGCGCTTTGCCGGGTCGGGATACAGCCCGCGCTTGCGTCGGCGGCGCTTTTCGGCGGCGCAGGTCTGGTCGTAAATCAGTGCCGATACGCCCCTGATGGTGCGCAACTCGCGCTGCACGTGATCCAACTCGTCGCGATGATGGACGTCAACGCCAGGCGGGAACCCATAGTTCAGCGGATACTTGTCCGGCTCGTCGGTGACGACGACGATCCGTTCAACACCCTCGGCCCTGATCTGCTGGGCGATAATAGCCGGGTTGAGGGTGCCGTCGTGGGTCTGTCCGCCGGTCATGGCGACGGCGTCGTTGTAAAGGATCTTGTAGGTGATGTTGACGCCGGACGAGACCGCGGCGCGGATCGCCAGCAGGCCGGAATGGAAATACGTGCCGTCACCGAGATTGGTGAAGATGTGCGGCGTTTCGGTAAATGGCGCCTGACCGATCCAGTTCGCGCCCTCGCCGCCCATGTGGGTGAAAGTCGACGTTTCGCGGTCCATCCATATCGCCATGTAGTGGCAGCCGATGCCGGCGGCGGCGCGCGAGCCTTCGGGGACGTTGGTGGATGTGTTGTGCGGACAGCCGGCGCAGAAGTAGGGAATCCGCTTCATGTCCGGCTTGCCCGACGCCAGCGATTGCTCTTTTCGGGACAGGAATTCGAGGCGGTCCTTGATGCGGTCCGACGTGTGGAACTTCTCGATCCGTTTGGCGATGGCGCGCGCTATCATGGCGGGAGTGAGCTCGCCTGCCGACGGCAATATCCACTCTCCGTTCTCGTCGAACTTGCCGACCACGCGGGGGCGAACGTCCTCGCGCCAGTTGTAGAGTTGCTCTTTCAACTGGTTTTCGATGACGGCGCGCTTTTCCTCGACGACGAGGATTTCGTCCAGCCCCTCGGCGAAGTGGCGCGCGGATTCGCGCTCCAGCGGCCACGGCATGGTGATCTTGAACAGGCGGATGCCGATTTCGGCGGCGTGCTCTTCATCGATGCCGAGATCTTCGAGCGCCTGCAGAACATCCATGTAGGCCTTGCCGGTCGCGCAGATGCCGAGCCGGGCCTTGGGATTGTCGATGGTGATCCGGTTCAGCTTGTTGGCGCGCGCAAAGGCAAGCGCGGCGTAAATCTTGTGGCGGTGCAGCCGGCGTTCCTGGTCAAGCGGCGCATCGGGCCAGCGGATGTGAAGACCGCCCTCCGGCATCTGGAAGTCTTCGGGCATGGCGAAATCGTACAGGTGCGGGCCGATGTCGACGGACGCCGACGTGTCGATGTTGTCGGTGATGCATTTTAGGCCGACCCAAAGGCCCGAATAGCGGGACATCTGGATGCCGATCAGCCCGAGTTGCAGAATCTCTTCCACATTCGCCGGATGCAGGAACGGGATCATCACATCCATGAAGGCGTATTCGCTCTGGCTGGGAACCGTGGACGACTTGCACGCCGGGTCGTCGCCGGCGAGGGCGAGTACGCCCCCATGCGGGGATGTGCCGGCCATGTTGGCGTGGCGGAAGACGTCGCCGGTGCGGTCGACGCCGGGCCCCTTGCCGTACCAGATGCCGAACACGCCGTCGTATTTGGCGCCCTCGAACATGTTGACCTGTTGCGAGCCCCAAAGGGCCGTCGCGGCGAGGTCTTCGTTCACGGCGGGCTGGAATCTGATGTCGCTGTCGCGAAGGAGGTGTCCGGCCTGGCCGAATTCCTGATCGAGACCGCCCAAGGGCGAGCCGCGGTAGCCGGTTACGAAACCTGCCGTATTGCGGCCGTGCGCGCGGTCCAGCGCCTTCTGCATCAGGGTCAATCGGACCAACGCCTGCGTGCCGGTCAGAAAGACGCGGCCGGTTTCGAGCGTGTATTTGTCTTCGAGGGTCGCACGTATCAATGACATGTCTGCACCCGCACCTCCCATTGATGAAAAGGTAGTGTGCATGCGCCTTTAGAACAATAGGTCATATTTGCTGACCTATAAAACGCAACAATCGTGCATTTCCGGGGTACAGGGTTTGTGAAAGTTTTCGTTCCGACCGATTGTGCACGGAACATAATTCCGGGTGATTTCGTGGCGCTCAACGGTTATACCGGTCGGGCTTTGCGAATTCGAAGGTTGGTTGATCGATGACGGTTCTGGTCACCGGTGTTGCCGGTTTCATTGGTTTCCACACGTGCCGGGCGCTCGCTGAGCGCGGCGAGCGGATTATCGGCGTCGATATCGTCAACGATTACTATGACCCCGCGCTGAAGCGTGCGCGCCTCATCGAACTGAACAAGCTCGACGGGTTCACGTTCATCCAGGCCGATATCGCCGACAACGACGCCATGCAGGAAATCGCCAAGGCGCACCCGGATATTACGCGGATCGTCAATCTGGCGGCGCAGGCCGGCGTCAGGTATTCGCTGGTCAATCCGTTCGCCTATACCCGTTCCAACGTCGAGGGGCATCTGGTGATGCTGGAGATGGCCCGGCACCTGAAAAACTGCGAGCACTTCGTCTATGCGTCGTCGTCGTCCGTTTACGGCGCCAACAAGGATTTGCCGTTCTCGGTCGAGGAGCGGGTCGACCAACCGGTATCGCTCTATGCCGCGACCAAGCGGGCAGGTGAGTTGATGTCGCATTGCTATTCACGGCTATACGGCATTCCGGCGACGGGCCTTCGGTTTTTTACCGTCTACGGCCCGTGGGGGCGCCCGGACATGGCGGCCTGGATCTTCACCCGCAAGATATTGGCGGGCGAGCCGATCGAGGTTTTCAACGAAGGTGACATGCGCCGTGACTTCACCTACATCGACGACATCATCAAGGGCGTGATGGCGGTGCTCGACCATGTCCCCGACGCCGAAGTGCCCGAGCGGGTTTACAATCTGGGCAATCATCGGGCGGAAAAGCTGACCGACTTCATCGCCACGCTCGAAGACGCGCTCGGCATGAAAGCGGAGGTGATTCTGAAGCCGATGCAGCAGGGCGACGTGAAGGAAACGTTCGCCGACATCGAAGCCAGCCAACGCGATCTCGGGTTCGACCCCTCCACGTCGATCAAAGAAGGGATCCCGCGCTTCATCGACTGGTACCGGGAATACCACGGCAATCAAAGTGGTTGATTCACCCAGGATGGGCGGATACGGCCCGATCCAGCCCCGGCACATCGTTCTGCTTATATCGTTGGCCATGATCTGGGGAACATCGTTTCTGGTGACCAAGATCGGTGTGTACTTCATGCCCGCATTGTCGTTGACGGCGATCAGACTGATCGCGGCGGCGCTGGCAATGGTGATCTTCGCGGTTCTGACCCAAACGCGGTACCCGGCAGGGGGCAGGGCCTGGGCCTTTTGCTTCGCCCTCGCGTTCTTCGGCAACAGCCTGCCGTTCTTTCTGATCAGCTGGGGCGTTGAAGGTATCGCCAGCGGCCGTGCGGCGATCCTGATGGCAGTCATGCCGCTGGCGACACTGGTTTTGGCGCATTTCTTTACACCGGGCGACCGCCTCAGACTGAGAAAGCTTCTCGGGATCGTGTTGGGTTTTGCGGGTGTGGTCGTCCTTGTCGGCCCGGCCGCGTTGCACGGACTGGGTGGTAGTCTGCTGCACCAGCTTGCGGTCGCGTCGGGGGCGATCTGCTACGCGATTTCGGTGATCATCGTCCAGCGGATGCCGCCTGCGCCACTCGTCGGCCGGGCCACGCTGACACTGGTATTCTCGGCGCTGCAAACGGCGCCGGTCGCTCTTTGGTTGTCTGGCTGGACGATACCGGACTTCTCGATAGACGGCTGGTGGCCGCCGCTTTATCTGGGGCTTCTCTCCACCGCACTGGCGACGTTGATCCTGTTCAAGCTGCTGAGCGAGCGGGAAGCGTCGTTCGTCGCGTTCCAGAACTATCTGGTGCCGGTGTTCGGCGTGTTCTGGGGCGCACTGCTGCTCGACGAGGATGTGAGCCTGCAGGCGGTTGCGGCGTTGGGGTTGATCCTGTCGGGCATTTACGTCGCCAACCGCCGCCGAAGCGGATAACGAGACAAAATCCCTAAATGGCCTGACACGACCACCGGTTGTCGGTTATGAATGCAGCCGAATAATAGGGGGAGGGTGCGCATGTTCAAGGGTTTCGAACAAAGCCGCATTGCGGTCGACGGGGTCGGTCTCAATGTTCGGTATGCGGGTGACGGGCCGGCCGTCGTATTACTGCACGGCTATCCGCAGACGCACATCATCTGGCGGCACATCGCGCCTGCCCTTGCGGAGACCAATACCGTCGTCGTACCCGATACCCGGGGCTACGGGGACAGCGATTGCCCGCCGTCCGACCCGGAGCACCGAAATTATTCGAAGCGCGCGATGGCCAACGACGTGGTGGGGCTGATGCATGCGCTCGGCCACGACGCGTTTTCTGTGATCAGCCACGACCGTGGGGCCCGGGTCGGCTACCGGCTCGCCCTCGATCACCCGGACCGGGTCGACCATTACATGTCGCTCGACGTCGTGCCGACCCATGAAATGTGGGTCGCGACCAACAAGGACTCGGCGATGGGTAGCTTTCACTGGATGTTTTTGGCGCAACCGGCGCCGCAGCCCGAAACCATGATCGGCTTCGATCCCGACGGCTGGATCGAATGGCTGCACAAGAGCTGGGCGGCTCCGGATTTCACGTTCGAGGCAGATGCGATGGATGAATACAAACGCGCCTTCCGCAATCCAGACGTGATCCGCGCCACCTGCGAGGATTATCGTGCGGGTGCCACCTGCGACGACGAGGACGACGCAACCGACTTCAACGCCGGGCGCAAGATCCAGTGCCCGATCACCTGCCTTTGGGGCGGCGCGCGCGCCAAGGGCGGTCCGAAATCGAAAAGTCCGCTCGACACCTGGCGTAAGTGGGGAGCGCACGACGTCGGCGGCGAAGAGATTGGGGCGAGCGGCCATTTCATTCCCGAGGAAGCCCCTGATGACGTCATTCGCTGGGCGAAAACGTTCCTGAACGGAAACGGATAAGTGCCACGTTCCGATGCCGACGCCGACCTGATCAAGGGGGCGGCGTTCCTCGTCGCGGGGTTCACGATCATTCCGCTGATGGACGTGGGCGCCAAGGACCTGGGCGGGCAGGGCTATGCGCCGGTGCTGGTGGCGTGGGCCAGGTTCGCGCTCTCGTCGGTGTTACTGTCGCCAGTGCTTTTGAAACGCGGCACCGTCCGGCAGATGACCGGACCGGGATGGCAGATGCAGGTGTTTCGCGCCGTCATGCTGGCGACGGCGACGGTGCTGTTCTTTTCCGCACTCGTGACCATGCCGATGGCCGACGCGCTCGCTGTTTATTTCGTCTATCCGTTTCTGATCACGCTGCTTGCGCCCGTGGTGCTGGGCGAGCAGGTAGGCATCCGGCGTTACCTGGCCGTTCTTATCGGTTTTTCCGGATCGCTGCTGATCATCCGTCCCGGATTCCAGGAGGTGCCGGTCGGCGTTTATTATGTGCTCGCAGCCTCGGTGTGCTTTGCGCTCTTCAACCTGTTGACGCGCCGCCTGACAGGGACCAGCGATCCGTGGGTCACTGTCTTTTACCAGTCCGTGGTCGGCGCCCTGGTGCTGACGCCGTTCATCTTCGCGCACTGGCAACTTCCCGATATGCGCGCGCTCGGTCTGATCGCGATGATGATCTTCGCCGCCGTCGTCGGACACTGGCTGCTGGTCAAGGCCTACGAACAGGCGCCAGCCTCGTTGCTGGCGCCGTTCGGGTATTTCGAGATGGTCGCCGCCGTTATCCTCGGCTTCGTCTGGTTCGGCGATTTTCCGGATGTTCTGACGTGGCTCGGCATCGCGGTGATCGTCGCGACCGGCGTTTATATCTCCGTGCGCGAGCGCAAACGGAAGCAGGCGTTGCGCGCCCGGCCCGATCCGCAGGGATAGTGCTTGGGGTCAGCCCAGCGTGACGTCCAGGAACATCATGCTGACGAAGCCGATCATGATTCCGATGGTTCCATAGATCGCCACCTTGCTGCGGTGGGTCTCGGGGATGATCTCGTCCGAGATGACCCAGATCATGGCCCCCGCCGCGAAGGTCAGGCCCCACGGCAGCATGTACTCGGAAAAACTGACGACGCTGGCGCCCAAGACTCCGCCGACCGGTTCCACCAGGCCGGTCAGCGACGCCACCAGAAAGGCGCGGAGCCGAGAATATCCCTGCGTCAGCAGCGCCGCGGCGACGGCCAGTCCCTCGGGGATGTTCTGAATGCCGATACCGACCGCGAGCGCGCGGCCGTTGTCGATATCGCTGCCGCCGAAACCGACGCCGACGGCCATGCCTTCGGGGAAGTTGTGCAGCGTGATGGCGATCACGAACAGCCAGATGCGGGCAAGATCTCTCGGGTCGGCGCCCTCGGGCCCTGAAATGAAGTGCTCATGCGGCGCGAACTGGTGGATCATCCAGAGTGCGGCGCCACCCAGCAGAATGCCGCAGACGGCCAAACCTGCCTGTGCGTTCTCGCTTTCGAATACCGCCGCGGCGGCATCGAGCCCCGGCAGGATCAGCGAAAAGATACTGGCCGCCAGCATGACGCCGGCGGCGAACCCCAGCATCAGGGTTTCAGTCCGTTCGCCGGGCCGCCCGAACACAAGCGCCGGGATCGCGCCGATCGAGGTGCAAAGGCCGGCCAGCAGGCTGCCGATGAATCCCAGCAGAACGACGGAGGTCATATCGGTCACGTCAGCGCCATTCCATCAGGATTTATAAAGGGCTTCGAGTCGCTCGCCATAGACGCCTTTAACGACGTGCCGGCGGACTTTCATGGTCGGGGTCAGTTGCTCGTTTTCGACCGAGAATGGCTCGGACGCGATGATGAAGCGTCGCACTTTTTCGATATTGCTGAGCGACTTGTTGACGCGTCCGAAGGCGGGGGCGAGGGCGGTATGGAGGTCCTTGTCCCCGGCCAGCTCGGCCAGATCGCCTTTCTTATTGTTGGCGCGCTTCCACTCCGTCAGCCAGCCCTCGTCGGGGACGACGACGGCGACGAGATTGGGCCGCTTGTCGCCGTACACCATGGCCTGGGAAAGTTCCGGCTCCGCGATCAGAATACCCTCGACCCGTTGCGGCGCGATGTTGTCACCGCCCGAATTGACGATGATATCCTTCTTGCGGTCGGTGATCATCAGATGACCGTTGTCATCGAATTTGCCGACGTCGCCGGTATGCAGCCAGCCGTCCTTGATCGCTTCGTTGGTGGCGTCTTCGTTGTTCCAATAACCCTGCATGACCAGTTCGCCACGCACGCAGATCTCGCCGTCGTCGGCGATCCGAACCTCCGTGTCGGGGATCGGCCTGCCGACCGTGTGAAGACGCGCGTCGGGTGCGCGGTTGACCGAAATTACGGGCGCGGATTCCGTCTGTCCATAGCCCTGCAGGATACGCAGGCCGAGCGCGGTGAAGAACAGGCCGATATCCGGGTTGAGCGGCGCGCCTCCGGAAACCAGCGCCTTCAGCCGCCCGCCGAACCGGGCGCGCACCTTTTCACGGACAAGCATGTCGAGGATTCGGTCCTGCGCGCAGTCAACCAGGCCGAGTTTCCCGTCGTGGTATCGCTTCTTGCCTAGGGCGAGGGTCTTTTCGAACATCGCTTTCTTGAGGCCGCTTGATTTTTCGATGCCGAGAATGATCCGCTGGTGCAGGACTTCGTAAAGACGCGGCACGGCAGTCATGATCGTCGGGCGTGCTTCCAGCATGTTTGCCGACAGGCTTTCGACGCCTTCCGCATAATAGATCTCGCCACCGATGGCGATCGGAAAGAACTGGCCCGCCGTGTGCTCGTAGGAATGGCTTAAGGGCAGGAACGAGAGGAAGATCTCGCGCTCGAGCTTGAGGTCGCGCAGCGCATCCACGGCGCCCGCGCAATTGTGAAGGATCGCGCCGTGCGACAACATCACCCCTTTGGGTGTGCCGCCGGTGCCGGACGTGTAGATGATGCAGGCGGTGTCCGAGCGGTCGATCCGCTCCGCCATTTCATACACGTTCTCGTGCCGCGCCTGGCCGGTCTCCAGAACGTCCGCCATCCGCATGATCGTTGCGCCGCCGGACTGGGCAGGAGGTTCCTCCATCACGATCACGAACTCGACATGCTCAAGCCCGCTGGCGCCGGCTAAAACCTTTTCGGCGAGTTTCGTTGTCGAAACGATGGCGCCTTTGGCTCCGCTGTCGGTCAGGACGTGCCGGTGATCGGCTGGAGTGTTGGTGGTGTAGGCGGGCGTCGTAATGCCGCCGGCCGCCATGATCGCGATATCGGCGATCGGCCATGCTGGCCGGTTTTCCGACACCAGCACGATGCGGTCACCGGACTGAATCCCCAGCGACAGTAGCCCCCGCGCCAGTGCGATGGCGCGGGCGTTGGCATCGGACCACGTCAGGCTTTCGTAGACGCCGTCGCGCTTCTTCCATAGAAACGGCTGTTCGCGGTAGGCCGCAGCCTGCTCGAAAAACATGGTAGCGAGATTGGGCCACTGTTCGACGTTCATTTTTTCCTTGTCCTCCCTTGCGGTCGTTCCGACATCGGTGTTTCGTGATGCTGGCGGAACAGCGCCGAGTGACTTTATAAATTCTTTGAGACGGGTATCCAAACACCATGACGACTGCGCACAAACCTCTTACGGCCCCGGAATCGATGGTCTGGAACCTGGCGGACCTGTACCAGGGCCCGGAAGACCCGGCACTGGACGCCGACCTTACCGCCGCCGAAGCCGATGCGCGGTCGTTTCAGGATGGCTTTCAAGGCCGTCTCGACGCGCTCAGCGGCGCCGAATTGGGTGCCGCCGTTGAGCGCTATGAGGGGATTCTGGAGCGTGCTTTCAAGGCCGTCAGCTATGCGCAACTGCTCCACGCGGCGGATACCGCCGACCCCGACATCGCGCGATTTCACCAATCGTGCCAGGAGCGGGTCAACGACATCACCGGGCTGACGCTGTTTTTCACGCTGGAACTCAACCGCATCGACGATGCAGCGATGGAAGACAGGTTCGCCGACCCCGTTCTCGCGCGCTACCGTCCATGGATCGAGGCGGAACGCCAGATGCGGCCCTATCAACTCGCCGACGACCTGGAGCAATTGCTGCACGACAAGTCGGTGACGGGACGTTCGGCATGGGCGCGGCTGTTCGACGAGACCATGGCGGATCTCCGTTTCGACTTCGGCAAGGAGAGCCTGACGCTCGGTGAGGTGCTGAATCGTCTTTCCGACAGCGACAAGAAAGTCCGTGAGCGGGCCGGGCGCAGTCTGTCGGCGGGGCTGAAATCGCGCATCCGGTTGTTTTCGCTGGTGACCAACACCATCGCCAAGGACAAGGAGATCGAAGACACCAAGCGCGACTTCCCGCGCCCGTTCTCGAGCCGCAACCTCGCCAATCAGGTCGAGGACGAGGTCGTCGATGCGCTGGCCGGTGCCGTCACATCGAACTATGGGCGGCTCAGCCATCGCTATTATGCGCTCAAGGCACGCTGGTTCGGCGTCGACAAGCTGAACTGGTGGGATCGCAACGCACCGTTCCCGAAAACCGAGGAGCGGCGGTTTTCCTGGGATCAGGCGCGCGAGACCGTGCTTGGCGCCTACGCCGGTTTTGCACCGCAAATGGCGGAGACGGCGTCGACGTTCTTCGACAACGGGTGGATCGATGCCGAACCTCGGCCCGGCAAGAATTCGGGCGCGTTCGCGCATCCGGTCGTGCCTTCGGCGCATCCCTATGTGTTGATGAACTTCTACGGCAAGCCGCGGGACGTGATGACGCTCGCGCACGAGCTGGGCCACGGGGTGCATCAGGTCTTGGCGGCGCCGCAGGGGACGTTGCTGTCGCACACGCCGCTGACGCTCGCCGAGACCGCATCCGTGTTCGGTGAGATGCTGACCTTCCGAGCCATACTCAATGCCGAAAAAGACGCCGCCAAGCGCCGTGTGCTGTTGGCCGGCAAGGTCGAAGACATGCTGAACACCGTGGTGCGGCAGATCGCCTTTCACTGTTTCGAAACCCGTGTTCACGACGGCCGTAAATCCGGTGAACTGACCGCCGGTCAGCTGGGTGAAATCTGGATGGAGACGCAGGCCGAAAGCCTGGGCGACGCCATTCGGCTCGATGACGATTACCGGACGCTCTGGGCGTATATCCCGCATTTCGTGCACACGCCGTTCTACGTTTATGCGTACGCGTTCGGCGACAGCCTGGTGAACGCGCTCTACGGGCTCTATCAGGACGGCCATCCCAAGTTTCAGGAGAAATACTTCGAGATGCTGGCCGCCGGCGGCACGCTTCGTCACAAGGAACTGCTGGCGCCGTTCGGACTGGATGCGTCCGACCCGGCGTTCTGGAACCTCGGGCTCAATGTCATTTCCGGGTTCATCGACGAGCTCGCGCAGGATCTCCCTGAATGAGCGGCGGCATGGACGTACACATCGTTTCGCGCAGAGCGAAGAAGCCGAACGGTGCGCCGCCGATCCTGTTTATCCACGGTGCGTTCGCCGGCGCCTGGTGCTGGGATGAGCATTTCATGCCGTGGTTCGCCGACGCCGGATTCGACGTTTCGGCGATCGACCTGCCGGGACGGCGCGGCAGGCCTGACTACGACAAACTGCAGGACTTTACCCTGAGCGATTATCTGGAGGCGGTCTTTGCTGCCGTCGACAGCTTCGATACACCACCGATCCTGATCGGTCATTCGATGGGGGGATATCTGGCATGGCGCGCCACGGAATCGCGCAGTGCCGCGGCGCTGGTGATGATGGCGCCGGTGCCGCCTACGGGACTTGCCGCGCCGGCGATGCAGCTTTTGATGTCGAACCCGGCGCTGGCGATTGATGTCGCCGCCGTGCATGCGGGCCAGATGGCCAGTGTCGACACCCTTCACGCGTCGCTGTTTTCGGATGCGGTGCCGCTCTCGGTGGCGGAGCGTTATATCGGCCGTTTTCAGGCGGAAAGCCGGCTCGCGGTCGCCGGTCTGTACGCGCCGCACCTGCCGAACGTGATGGCGGTTTGGGGCACACCGATCAAGATCATCGGCGCCGGGAACGACCCGCTCATTCCGCCGGCACATGTGCATTGGACGGGTTCCATTTGCGGCCATACCGCCCAAATATATCAGGGAATGGGGCACGGGATGATGCTGGAAACCGGCTGGCAACGGGTGGCGGAAGATATCGCCCGATGGCTGGCCGAAGAGGGGCTTGGCCGGGGAAGCTGAGCGCCGAATTACGGGAATCACGCCTCCTATGAGTGAAGACAACAGTTTCGGCGGCCGCGTCCGCCGTTATGCGAGGGTCGGCGGCGCCGTCAGCGGTGTCGCGGCCAAGGCCGTCGGCGGACGGGTGTTCGGCATCAAGCTCGACAAGGCCGAGCACGCCCGCGAAATCCACAAAGCGCTCGGCGGCCTCAAGGGGCCGCTGATGAAGGTCGCGCAAATTCTGTCGACGGTGCCCGATGTGCTGCCCGAGGAATATACCCAGGAACTGATCAAGCTGCAGACCAACGCGCCGCCGATGGGCTGGGCGTTCGTCAAGCGCCGGATGACGGCGGAATTGGGCGCCGGCTGGCAGAAGCGCTTCGAAACATTCGAGCATGAGGCCTGCAAGGCGGCCTCGCTCGGCCAGGTGCACCGGGCGAAGTCCCTCGACGGACGCGACCTCGCCTGCAAGATTCAGTACCCCGACATGTCGTCGGCGGTTGAGGCCGATCTGAAGCAGTTGAAGATCGTATTTTCGATATACCGACGCTACGACAAGTCCATTGACCCGAGCGAAATCCATATGGAGCTTTCGGAACGGCTGCGCGAGGAACTGGATTACGAGCGCGAGGCCAGGAACATGTTGCTGTACCGGCACATGCTGGCTGGTGAGAGCTGCGTCCACGTCCCGGAGCCGCTGACGGACGTCTCGACCAGGCGGCTACTGTCGATGACGTGGCTGGACGGCCAGCCGTTACTGGACAGCCGGGAGGCACCCCTGGAGATGCGCAACAAACTTGCGCTCAGCATGTTCCGGGCGTGGTACGTGCCGTTCTACAAATACGGCGTCATCCATGGTGACCCGCACCTCGGGAACTATTCGACGTGTGACGACGGCTCGATCAATCTGCTGGATTACGGCTGCATCCGGATCTTTCCGCCTGAGTTCGTGGGGGCCGTGATCGATCTTTATTTTGCGCTTTTGAACGACGATCACGATCTCGCCGTACACGCTTACGAGACCTGGGGGTTCAAGAACCTGGATAAGAAGGTCATCGGCATCCTTAATCAGTGGGCGGAGTTTCTCTACGCACCCCTGCTGGAAGACAAGGTCCAGACCATCCAGGAAAAAAGCGGCGTTCAGTACGGCGCCGGCGTCGCCGCCAAGGTGCATGCGGAACTCAAGGAATCCGGCGGCGTCACGCCGCCCCGCGAATTCGTCCTGATGGACCGCGCCGCGATCGGGCTCGGCAGTGTGTTTACCCACCTGGCTGCCGAGATCAACTGGCACCGGACCTTCCACGAGCTGATCGAGGGCTTCGACGTCGACAATCTCGCAAAGCGGCAGGCGGCGGCTTTGAAGGATGTCGGCATCGACGCGCCGAAATGAGTCACGCACGCTTGTTGACGACGCAACCTCTGCTTACACTCGAAGAAATGCTCAATTGAGGGAATGACATGTTCGTCGAAGGTGGCGGCACCAGGAAGAAGTTCCTGCAGGAAGGCGAATTGCTGTTCAAGGACGGCGATCCGGGCGACGCGGCGTTCATCGTCGACAGCGGGTGCATCGGTATTTTCAAGCTGGTCGAGGGCGAGGAGGTCGAACTCGCGATCCTGAAGCCGGGTGAATTGTTCGGCGAGATGGCGATCATCGACGGGTCCCGGCGCATGGCGCATGCGGTCGCCAAGGAAGAGAGCGTGGTCGTCGAAATCCCGGCGAAGACATTGGAAGCCAAGCTCGCCAAGTCCGACCCCTTCCTGCGTGCGATCATGAAGATCCTCGTCAACAGCCTGCGCAGCGTGCATCAGGCGTATATGCGGCGCGCCCGTTCGGTGACCGATTACCAGAATGCGATGCAATACCACATTCAGGGGTTCCGCCTTTACCTGACGCGTCTTGAAGAAGACGAGATGACCCAGGCCGGCATGCAGAAGCTGGCCGAGATCGACCGACTGGTCGATGAACTCAGGAACGATTTCAAATCCCATCCGGACAAACGCACGAACGTGCTTCAGGAGAACGACGTCGACCGCAAGAGTTGACGGCTTTGGGTGAACAGGGGGCAGCATGCCGGGACCGATCTTTCACAATTTTGCCGCCGCGCCAACGCACGTCGCGCCGTTTTCGCACGCCGTCGAGTGCGATGGCTGGGTGCAACTGACCGGCCAGATGCCGACGGATCCGGACGACGACAGCAAGCCGCTGCCGGACGGCGTCGGCGCGCAGACCCGCCGCGTCATGGATAACCTGATCATCGTGTTGGGGGAGCTTGGCCTCGGGCTTGAGCATGTCCTGTCGGCGCGGGTCTTCATCACCGAATTCGAGCGCGACTACGAAGAGATGAACGACGTCTACAAAAGCTATTTTCCGGCCGACCGGCTTCCCGCAAGAACGTGCGTCGGTGTCACCGGCCTCGCCAAGGGCGCGCTGGTCGAAATCGACATGATCGCAAAACGGCCGGACTGATTGTCAATCCGGCGAAAGCCGGAATCCAGAGAGACAGACGATGACGCCGTGCCCTGGACCCCGGCCTGCGCCGGGGTGCCGCTAAGATTTGCGCTACATGCCAATCACGTTATGCGCCGGCCCGTACGGGAAGCCGGTGATGTTCTCGGCGCCGTCTTCGGTTACCACCAGAATATCGTGCTCGCGGTAGCCGCCGGCGCCGGGCTCGCCCTCCGGGATCATGATCATCGGCTCCATCGAGATGACCATGCCAGGTTTCAGCACGGTGTCTATGTCTTCACGCAGTTCCAGGCCCGCCTCGCGTCCGTAATAGTGCGACAGCACGCCGAACGAATGGCCGTAACCGAAGGTGCGGCGGTGAAGGACGCCGTACGACTCGTAGATCTCGTTGAGTTCGTTGGCGATATCGCAGCAGCGGGCGCCCGGTTTGATCAATTGCAGCCCGCGCTCATGCACTTCGACGTTGATCTGCCAGTATTTGAGGTGCGCGTCCGAGACGTGTTCGCAAAACAGCGTCCGTTCCAGCGCGGTATAATAACCCGCGATCATCGGAAAACAGTTGAGCGACAGGATGTCGCCGCTCTCCAGCTTGCGCGTCGTGACAGGGTTATGCGCGCCGTCGGTGTTGATGCCCGACTGGAACCAGGTCCAGGTGTCGCGGATCTCGCTGTGGGGGAAGCGCTTGGCGATCTCGCGGACCATGGCGTCGGTCGAGGCGATGGCGATCTCGTGCTCCGGGACGCCGGGGGCAATCGCCTGGATGCAGGCGGCACCGCCGATGTCGGCGACATTTGCGCCGTGCTTGATCAACTCGATCTCGGCGGCCGATTTGATCATGCGGAGCTTCATGCACGCCGCCGCGATGTCGACGAACTCGGTGTTCGGAAAAGCGGCACGTAGCTTATCCATGTTCTGCAGCGTCATGTGATCGAATTCGATCCCGACCCGGCCGCCGTCCTTGATAAGTTTCTGAAGGGCGCGGAAATAGTTGTCGCGCGTCCAGTCGGTATAAATCAGATTGTCGCCGACGGTGCGTCGCCACGGCTGGCCCGCATCGATGTTGGCGCTGACGGAGGTCTGGTTCTCGTGATCGACGACGAGCGCGTAGAACCGCCCGAAATGGCAGAACAGGAAATCCGAATAGTAGTTGATGTTGTGATAGGAGGAGAAAAGGGCAACGTCGATGTTGTCGGCCGCCATCTTATCCCTGAGCGCACGGAGCCGCCGCTCGTATTCCGCGCGTGGGAACGTGTTTTCAACCCGCTCTCCGTTCCGGATCACGATGACGTCGTCAAGCTCGTTCACGGCGCTTTCCCCCGATTTCAGGCGTTTCATGCCGTTCTAGGCCCGGAACCGGGAAGCGGCAAGAATTTGCGTGCAATTTCGCGCCGGACTCTTGAAAACCGGGAGGCGGGGTGCCACTTGCGCTAGTATCCCGCAACCGGCATAACTGCTTGTGACCGTCGCCATCGGCGGAAAAAAGGTCGCGGAATAAAGAAACGGGTCTGAGAGAGGATGCCATGAAAATTGCGATACCGAAGGAACGCGCGCCGGGTGAAGACCGTGTCGCCGCGTCCATTGAGGTCATCGGAAAACTGATCAATCTCGGCTGCGAGGTGGTCGTCGAATCCGGTGCCGGCGAAGGCGCATCTATTTCGGATGACGCCTTCAAGGGTGCCGGCGCGTCGATTGCCAAAGACTTCGCCGCGACGGTGAAAGACGCCGGCTTGGTCTGGAAGATCACCGCGCCGAACAAGACCGAAAGCGGCAAACTCTCGAAGGGCCAAGCGTTGTGCGCGCACCTTTCGGCGCTGACCGACCCGGAAGGGGTCGAAGTTCTCGCGAAGTCCGGTGCGACCGGGTACGCGATGGAGCTGATGCCGCGGATCTCGCGCGCGCAGTCGATGGACATCCTCTCGTCGCAGGCCAACCTTGCGGGCTACAAGGCGGTCCTGAACGCCGCCGAGCTTTACGGCCGCGCCATGCCGATGATGATGACGGCGGCGGGCACCGTGCCGCCGGCGCGTGCGTTCATCATGGGCGTCGGTGTCGCCGGTCTGCAGGCCATTGCGACCGCCAAGCGCCTGGGGGCGGCAGTGTCGGCGACCGACGTCCGCCCGGCGACCAAGGAGCAGGTGGCGTCCTTGGGCGGCAAGTTCCTCGAAGTCGATCCGGAAATGGAGAAAGAGGCGGAAACCGAAGGCGGTTATGCGAAAGAGATGCCGCCGGAGTATTTCGAGAAGCAGAAACAGAAGGTGCGCGAGCATCTGCCAAAGCAGGACATCGTCGTCACCACGGCGCTGATCCCGGGCCGGCCGGCGCCGAAACTGATCTCCAAGGATATGGTCGAGGGCATGAAGTCGGGCGCGGTCATTGTCGACATGGCCGCCGAAGCCGGCGGCAACTGCGAACTGACCAAGCCGGGCGAAGTCACGACCACCAAGAACGGCGTCATCATCGACGGCCGGCTCAACCTGCCGAGCCGCCTCGCGGAAACCGCGTCGGCGCTGTTCGCCAAAAACCTGTTCAATTTCGTTTCGCCGCACTTCGACAAGGAAAAGGGCGAGTTCGTCTTCGACGAGGAAGACGACACCGTCAAGGGGACGATGGTCTGCAAGGGCGGGGAAATCGTCTCGGACCGCGTGAAGGAAGCGCTCGGCGCCAAGGGCGGGGCCAAGAAGCCCGCGCCGAAGAAGGCGGCGAAGAAAGACGATGAAGCGAAAACCGAAGACGGGAAAGGGGCCTGATCATGGATAAAGCGACCCTTGCAGATAAAGCGGCGGAACTCGCCACGGGCCTTGAGAAACTGGCCCAGCAGGCCGGCGATCTCGCCCATTCGGCGACTCAGGTGGTCGTCGCCACTGGCGACGCGGCGGCGGCATCGGGTGGCGGGGCGGAGTTTCTGTCGCTGTTCACCATCTTCGTAATGGCGTGTTTCGTCGGCTACCATGTCGTCTGGAACGTCACGCCGGCGCTTCACTCGCCCCTCATGGGCGTTACCAACGCGATCTCGTCGGTGATCATCGTCGGCGGCCTGCTGGCCGTCGGTCCGGATATCATGGACTTCTCCAAGGTCATGGGCTTTTTCGCGGTGCTTTTGGCGTCGGTCAATATCTTCGGCGGTTTCATCGTGACCCAGCGCATGCTCGCAATGTTCAAAAAGAAGCAGAAATAAGGGAGCCGGAACATGAGCGGTACAACTGTCGGGTATCTTTACCTTATCTCTGCGATCCTCTTCATCCTCGCGCTGAAGGGGCTGTCGCATCCTGAAACTTCGCGCCGGGGCAACCTGTTCGGCATCATCGGGATGGCGATCGCCATCGTGACGACCATCGCCCATCCGGACGTAACGTCCTACGGCTGGATCGCCGTTGCCGTGCTGATCGGCGGCGGGATCGGCACTGTGGTCGCCAAGAAGATCGAAATGACGGCGCTGCCGGAACTGGTCGCGGCGTTCCACTCGCTGGTCGGTATGGCGGCGGTGTTCGTGGCACTGGCGGCGCTTTACCATCCCGAAGCCTACGGCATCGGCTCCGCCGGGTCGCTCCCGGCCGGCAGCCTGATCGAAATGGGCCTAGGGATGGCCATCGGCGCCATCACGTTCTCGGGCTCGGTGATCGCCTTCGCCAAGCTGCGCGGCATCATGTCCGGGAACCCGATCACGTTCCCAGGCCAGCATCTGTTGAACCTGATCGTCGCGCTCACCATGCTGGCGCTGCTGGTCTACTTCTGTCAGACCGAAAGCTACGGCGCGTTCTGGATGCTGCTGATCCTGTCGTTCGCCATCGGCTTCCTGATCATCATCCCGATCGGCGGCGCGGACATGCCGGTCGTCGTCTCGATGCTGAACTCGTACTCGGGGTGGGCCGCAGCCGGTATCGGCTTCACGCTCGCCAACCCGGCGCTGATCATCACCGGCGCGCTGGTGGGCTCAAGCGGTGCGATCCTCAGCTACATCATGTGCAAGGGCATGAACCGGTCGATCTTCAACGTCCTGCTGGGCGGCTTCGGCGGCGACAGCGGCGGCGGGCCGGGCGCGTCGAGCGATCCGAACAAACAGGCCAAGTCGGGTGCCGCGGCGGATGCAGCCTTTATCATGGGCAACGCGTCCAAGGTCATCATCGTGCCGGGTTACGGTATGGCGGTCGGCCAGGCGCAGCATGCGGTCCGCGAAATGGCCGACAAGCTGAAAGAGGAAGGCATCGAGGTCAAATACGCCATCCACCCGGTGGCGGGCCGTATGCCGGGGCATATGAACGTGCTGCTGGCCGAAGCCAACGTCCCCTATGACGAGGTGTTCGAACTGGAAGAGATCAACCACGAGTTCTCGACCGCGGACGTCGCCTATGTCATCGGCGCCAACGACGTGACGAACCCGGTCGCCAAGACCGATCCGTCGTCGCCCATCGCCGGCATGCCGATTCTGGACGTCGAAAAGGCGGGCACGGTGCTGTTCGTCAAGCGCTCGCTCAGCCCGGGTTATGCCGGGGTCGACAACCCGCTGTTCTATGCCGACAACACCATCATGCTGTTCGGCGACGCCAAGGAAATGACCGAAGACATCGTCGGCGCACTGGACTAAGCCAAACACCCTCTCCGCCGGGAGAGGGTGGTGCGCATGCGCGCCGGGTTAGGGCATGAATCTGACCCCCTCACGTAACCACTCCCCCTTGAAAGGGGGAGTGGAATAAGGACGCGTCATATTGCGGCAGGGTCCCTCTCCACCACACGTGTGGAGGAGAGAGGACAGGTGGGGGGACTCCCAATCTATACCGATGTGTCGCGAGCCTGTCCCCGTTCCGTCCACGACATCATCAGGACCGAGAGCGTCGCCAGCACGGCGAATCCGGTCACTAGCGGCAGGACGGTGCCGTCATAGAAGTGCCCGACCGCCCATCCCAGCGGCAGCGAGATGAACGACTGCAGCGCGCCGACCAGCGCCGCGCCCAGACCCGCCATGTGCCCAAGCGGTTCCATCGCCAGGGCGTTGAAATTGCCGAACAGCATCCCGACGCAGAAGAATGTGCACATCAGCCAGGTCATGAACAGCGGCAGCGGCGGCACGCCCTGCCATTGGGTCGCAGCCGCGATCAGCATCGCGCTCGACACGAAAATCATCCCGATCAAGGCCCGACGGCTCAGGTCGCGCATCCCGAGTTTCATGACGAGCTTCGAATTGACGATGGACGCCGTGCCGATGGCGAGCGCGGCGATTCCGAAATAGATCGGGAACAGCTCACCGAGCTTGTAAGTGGTCTGAAAAATCTGCTGCGCCGAGCTGAGATAGCCGAGAAACGCACCGAACACGATCCCGGCACTGACCGTGTAGCCGACCGCCATGCGCCTGGAGGCGAAGTCGCGGATCCCGCCGTAGATCGCCTTGATCGAAAACGGGCGGTGCTTCTCCGGCGTCAGGGTTTCCGGCTGGCGCAGGGCGAACCAGAAAAAGCAGACCACCGCCATGCCGATCAGGAACTGAAAAGTCGCGTGCCAGTCGGCGGCGATGATCAGGCCCTGGCCGATACTGGGCGCGACGGCGGGCACCAGGATGAATACCGCCATGGCGATGGACATGACACGCGCCATCGGACGTCCGTGATAGCTGTCTCGGACGATGGCGACGGTGATGATGCGGGACGGGGCCGCCCCCAGGCCCTGAAGGACGCGCCCGGCGAGCATCGCCGTCAGGTCCGTGGCGAACAGCGACGTCAGGCAGCCGGCGATGAAGATGGCGTAACCGATGTAGATCGTTCGCTTGCGGCCGATGGCGTCCGACAGCGGTCCGGCGACGAGTTGCCCGACCGCGAAGCCGGCGAACAGCGACGAGATCACAAGCTGCACATCGTTCGGGTCTTCGACGCCGAGTTCCCGGCCGATTACGCCCAAGGCGGGCATCATGATGTCGGTGGCCATGGCGACGATCGAGATCATCAGTGCCACCATGGTGGTGAACTCGGGCAATGAGAGGGGTTTCATCTCGCGCGGCATGGTGTCTTTTATCCCTAGTTTCCGGCGGCGTCGATGGCGCGCCGGTTTGCGGAGACACCAAAATCATATGCCCAAACACGACAAAAACCGCCCGGGAGAAATCTCGGGCGGTTCGTCATGTTCGGCATCCCCGAGGGGACGGTCGATGGGGCGTGCTTAGAAACCCTCGCGCTCGATGCGCTTGCGCTCGAGCTTACGGGCGCGGCGGACGGCTTCGGCCTTTTCGCGCGCACGGCGTTCGGACGGCTTTTCGTACGAACGGCGCAGTTTCATTTCACGGAAGATGCCCTCGCGCTGCATTTTCTTTTTGAGCGCCTTGAGAGCCTGATCGACGTTGTTATCACGAACGGTGACTTGCACGGGTGTCTGTCTCTTTCCAACTATCTACAAATAGGGCACAACGGCCTTGTCCGCAGGGCCATCCCTGCGAGTGACGGGCCTTATATCAAAGCTTTCGGGCGCTGTGAAGGGCGAATTGCGTTATTTTTTTAACCATTCGGATAACGCGAGACGCTTGAAAAGGAACGAAAAATGGCGGTTTTGAAAATCGCACGCATGGGACATCCGGCCCTGATGGGCGTCGCGGCGCCGGTTTCCGACCCCACCGACCCGGATATCCGCCGTCTCGCCCAGGATATGCTGGATACAATGCGCGATGCACCCGGGATCGGGCTGGCGGCCCCGCAGGTGCACGTGCCTTTAAGGATGGTGATCTACATGGTGCCGGAAAGCCGTACAGATGACGGTGAGGGCCATCCCCTGACGGTGCTGATCAACCCCGAGATCACGGTTTTGGATGTGTCCACGGAAGAGGGCGTTGAGGGGTGCCTGTCGCTTCCCGGCATGTCGGGACGCGTGCCGAGACCTCGCCATATCCGGGTCCGGGCGCAGGATCTGGATGGAAACGAGCTGGATTACGAGGCCGAAGGCTTCCATGCCCGCGTCGTACAGCACGAATGCGACCATTTGGACGGCATTCTCTACCCGATGCGGATGACCGATCTCACCAGCTTCGGTTATGTGGAAGAAATGACGAAGTCGTCCGAATAGGTTAGGTTAAGCTGGAAGGAGTGACCATGGCAGCAACCATCGACAGCGACCTGCACGAGCGGACCCGCGCCGAGGATATCGACTTGCGCGACACGCTGCTGGAAGCGGTGTTGCCGCACGTTCCCTTCGACGGCTGGACCGAACGCGCACTGGCGCAGGCCGAGGCCGATTCGGGGCTAGGCGAGGGTGCGGCTTACCGGGCATTCCCGGGTGGGATGGCGGACTTGGCGGCGCATGCGTCCGATTATTTCGACCGCAAGATGCTGGCCGCGCTCGATAAGATGGATGGCGCGTCGATGAAGGTCCGGGAACGCGTCACCGCCGGCGTTCGCGCCCGGATAGAGGCGTGCGCCCCCTACAAAGAGGCGCATCGCCGTTTGCTGGCGTATCTGGCGCTGCCGACGCACAAGGCGCTCGGCGCCCGGCTGGCGTGGGAAACCTGCAACCGGATCTGGTACTGGGCCGGCGACGACGCGACGGACTTCAACTACTACACCAAGCGCGGCCTGCTGTTCCCGGTCTACACGACGACGGTCCTCTACTGGCATGCCGATAATTCCGAAGTCAACGCCGACACTTGGGGGTATCTCGACCGCCGCATTTCCGACGTTCTCAAGATCCCGGGATACCAGGCCCGTATCAGAAACAAGCTCTCGCGTCTGCCGAACCCGTTCCGGGCATTTCGCCGCACCGCCTGACCCTGCAAACAAAACGGGGCACGGTTGTTTGGACCGTGCCCCGCAATCAGGGGTGAGATCGCACTATTAGAAAGTGCGGCGCCGGAAGGGGGGAGTTCCGGCTGCGAGGGTTTTTCCATCGCTGAGTCAGATATGGGACGCGAAATTCGCGGGTGCCAGTCACGTGCGAACACGGTTTTGTGAGCGATATTTAGCTAGCCCCGAGAATCGCCCACGAATCGAATCCGCGATCCCGGAAACCCCCGGTTTTCCGGTTTGTGAGGCAGGATAACCGTTTCAGCCGCAGGACTCGCATCGTCGAGTTCCGTCGGCTATGATTTTCGCGGTTAACCGGAGATGCCCATGGCGCTTCAGCAATCTCAACGCGGGACGGCGCAGCCGGACCTTGCGGATCATTTTCTGGCCTGCTCCAAGCTCGGCCGATACCTGACCGTTCACGACGGCAGCCGCTTCGTCATTACCGACGACTTCCGCGAAAACGACATGGGTAACGCCGCTGCGGCGGCGATCGCGACGATCTATTCAAGAGATCCTTTGGTGGCGCAGGCTGCGCTTTTGCCGCTCGGTCGGTCCGGCGGAATCAGCCGCAAGCAGCGCCGCTCGTATGAGCGCTTGTTCCAGCTGATCGAGTCCCAGGCGCTCGACCCGGTCGTTACGAAGTCCGCGAAACACATCCTCGAAAATTCGTTTCGCGAGGCCGAAATCAAGGCGATCGAGGCGGAATTGGGCGACAAGTTGTCGCCGGCGCGTCTTCGTTACCGCGCGTTTCTGGGCGTCGTCCGGCAACTGCTTGAAAATAAGATCTCCGCACCCGCGTTCCTGGAGGAGTTCCAGGAGTTCACCAAGGCGGTTGCCGGGCGGCTCGATTTCGGCATCTACAGTTTTTGCCTCGACCGCATTTTCGGCAATCCGCGTATACCGATGAAGGTCAAGAAGCTGCTGGCCGTCGAAGTTATCAAATTCCCGCCGCTGATCCGGCGCGAACTGATCACCAACCTGTTCGTCTATCCCGGCCAGTCATCGGAATTGATCAGTTTTGTGCGCGGTCTCATCATGGCCGAGCTCGAACCCTCCGTGGTGGTCGAGATCGAACTGCTCGAGACCTTCAAGCAGAACCGGCTCTCCATGAGCGATATCGAAGAAGGCATCCGCCAGAGCGTGATGTAGGGCTTCTTTCCGTTTTCTTCCGCTATCCCGGACGGGCCGAAGGCTCGATCCGGGACCTATTAACTGATATCTCCGACCGTTTCCGCTCGAAAATGGGTCCCGGCGCTCTGTCGGACTTCGTCCGACGTTGGCCTGGAAAGCGCGAATGGAATAGCCGGTAATGGTGTCATTCCGGCGACGGCCGGAATCCAGTGAATTGAGCCCTTTCTGGACCCCGGCCTACGCCGGGGTGACTTGAGCGTGTGCTCAAGTCATTTCCAGTGGCCGCGCGGATAGAGCCGGTTGACGTGGCCCATCTTGCGGCCTTCGCGGATTTCTTTCTTCCCATAAAGGTGCAGGCGCGCGCCCGCATCCGACATCAGATCCGCCCATCCACGTACCGCCGAGCCGATCAGATTTTTCATCTCCGCGTCGTGGTGCGGCGTGACGTCGCCCAGCGGCAGCCCGCAGACGGCGCGGACGAACTGTTCGAACTGGCTGGTCGGGCACGCGTCCATGGTCCAGTGGCCGGAATTGTGCGGCCGCGGGGCGATCTCGTTGACCAGCAGCTGGCCCTTGCGGGTCACGAACATCTCGACCGCCAGCAAGCCGACGAGATCGAGTCCGTCGGCGATGGCCTGGGCGATGGATACAGCTTCCTGCGCCATTTCCGGCGACATCACGGCGGGGGCGATGGTGGTATCGAGGATGTGGTTCACATGGCGGTTCTCGACCGGCGGATAGGTCGCGACCCCGCCGCCGGGCGAGCGTGCGATGATGACCGAGATCTCCCGGGCAAGATCGACGAAGGCTTCGAGAATGCCGATGTCGGCACCCATTTCGGCCCATGCGGCATCGTAGTCGCAGTCTGGCGCGATCAGCACCTGGCCCTTGCCGTCGTATCCCATGCGCGCGGTCTTGAGTACCGCCGGGCGGCCGATCTCGTTCGCCGCCGCTTCCAGTTCGGCGGGCGATGTGACCCGCTTGAACGGTGTCGTCGGCGCGATGGTGTTGATGAACTCCTTTTCGACCAGACGGTCCTGGGCGGTCGCAAGGCTTTTCCAGTTTGGCCGCACGACGGCGTGTTCGGTCAAAAGCTGCACGCTCTCGTGGGGGATGTTCTCGAACTCGAAGGTCACGACATCGACCTGTTCGGCGAAGCTCTTCAGCGCTTCGATGTCATCGTATGCGGCGACGGTGGTATGGGCGGAGACTTGCGAGCCCGGGCTGTCCTCATCCGGGCAGAAAACGTGGCACTTATAGCCGAGCTGGCCGGCGGCGAGCGCGGTCATGCGGCCCAACTGGCCGCCGCCCATGATTCCGATGGTGCTGCCGGGCGCTAGCGGGTGAGTATTTTTCATCTCGTGATCAGGCATCGTCTTTGGGTTCTTCCGCGACAGCGTTGGTCTGCGCCTGACGCCATTGCTGGAGCGCCTGGTCGACGTCGGCGTCGCCGAGCGCGACCACGGAAGCGGCGAGCAGGGCGGCATTGATCGCGCCGGCCTTGCCGATCGCCAGCGTGCCGACGGGTACGCCGCCCGGCATCTGAACGATAGAGAGCAGGCTGTCCATACCCTTAAGCGCCTTGCTTTCGACGGGAACGCCGAACACGGGAAGCGTCGTCATGGCGGCGGCCATGCCGGGCAGGTGGGCGGCACCGCCGGCGCCGGCGATGATCACCTTGAGACCGCGGTCCTTCGCCGTCTCCGCGTATTCATAAAGGCGCTTGGGGGTGCGGTGCGCGGATACGATCCGAGTCTCGAATGCGACGCCGAGGGCGTCGAGGGTGTCGGCCGCGTTCTTCATGGTTTCCCAGTCGGACTGGCTTCCCATGATGATCCCGACGTCAGGATTTCGTTGCGCCGCCATATGTTGCTCTCCCTCATGGCTGGAGCGGGAAAGCGCGGCATTATAGGACTGGCCGCGCCCAGTGCAAGGGGATCGTCAACACCCCGTTAACCATATGTGGTATACTTTGGCTGTGTAAAAGTGGGGGTTAAGTCGATGGACGTTAACCGGACCCAGGGAATTGCACCCGTACAGAATCAATCCGGCGGCAACGCCGGACGGGAACATCCCGCGGAAGAGCAACAGGACGGCTCGGAACAGGAGCGTCCGCGCGACGGCGATGCGTTCGAGATCGAGGGGCTCGCCGCCGAGATCACGCCTGCCGCGCAGCGCGTGCTGGACAGTCTCGCGGCCGAGATCGAACCGTTGCGCCGTCAGCTCGATATGGCGCGCGAACGCGAGCAGAATCTGCGCGAGGATCTGGCGCGCCACGCCTTCCTGCCGGTCCCAGGCCGGCGCGAGTTCGTTCGCGAATTGAATCATGTCCTCAATCACTTAGGCGATCTGGCGGTGCTGCCGTCGATCGCTATCCTGCATGTCGCCGACGCCGAAGACGTGCGCCGGCGGTACGGGCGTGCCGCACTGGACCGTTATTTGGTTCATGTGGCGCAAGATATCTCGCGCCTGCTGCAGCCGACCGATGTGCTCGGCAGCCTGGGGGGCAGTGATTTCGCGGTGATTCTTTTGGGCGCGGATGCCCGCATGGCCCGTGAACGCGCTACCGGCATTGCCCGCTCGTTAGCGGCATCGCCGCTTACGGAGGGGGGCGAGCAGCTGGTACCTCGCCTCATGACCGGGGCTGCCGAGATCAGCGCCGGCAGCTCGGCGGACGCGGCGATTCGCGCGGCGGACGCGGATTTGCTTCGGAACGGCTGAAATCAGGCGATAATGTCGGGCAGAAGCTGGCTCTCAAGCTTCCTTATCTGGTCTTTCAGCGACAATTTGCGCTTTTTCAGGCGCTGAATCTGAAGTTGGTCGAACGGTCGCGTTTCGATCAGATGCTCGATGACGTCGTCCAAATCCCTATGTTCCAGTTGAAGATCGTCCAACTGCTTTTTAAGTGCATCTGTATCGGTGTCGTTCATGGTACTCAAAGGATTAGGTTATGCTGAACAGTGGATAACATAATCCGCCCGCCTGCAATAGGAGGTTGAACTGACGCAGTACAGCATGAAACGGATCGGGGTGCTCACCAGCGGCGGCGACTGCTCCGGTCTTAACGCCGCCATCCGGGCCGTGGTAAAACGCGCGGTTCACGGCTATGGCGCGGACGTCGTCGGGATCCTCGACAGCACCGAAGGGCTGCTGGCCAGCCCGCCCCGTACTATGAACCTGGGCGTCGATCTGTTTTCCGGTGCCGTGCTCAGGAGCGGCGGCACCATGCTCGGCACCGTGAACAAGGGCAATCCCTTCGATTACCCGGTCCCCGACGGCGGCACGCGCGACCGCTCGGCAGAGGTCGTCAAGGCGATCCATGATCTGGGGATCGACGGATTGATCGGAATCGGCGGTGACGGGTCGATGCGGATCCTGCACGGGCTGATGGAAATGGCTGACGTGCCGTTCATCGGCATTCCCAAGACCATCGACAATGACGTGCCGATGACCGAATTCGCCATCGGCTATCATACGGCGGTCGGCGTCGTCACCGAGGCGATGGACCGCCTGCAGCCGACGGCGGCGAGCCATCACCGGGTCATGATTATGGAGACCATGGGCCGCCAGGCCGGTCACATCGCGCTCAGCGCCGGGATTGCCGGTGGGGCGGACGTGATTTTGATCCCCGAGATTCCCTATTCGATCGGCGCCATCGCCACGAAACTCCGCGATATTTTGTTGGAAGAGCGGCGCAACCACGCGCTCATCGTCTGCGCCGAGGCAGCGCACCCGCTGGGCGGTGACTCGCAGTTTGTCGAGCAGTCGGGAAGCGTCGTTTACGGCGGCATCGGGCATCGGCTGGGACAGGAACTGCACGAGGCGACCGGCGCCGAAACCCGGGTCACGGTGCTGGGTCACGTGCAGCGCGGCGGCACGCCGTCGAGCTTTGATAGGGCTTTAGCGTCGTCGTTCGGCGTGCACGCCGTCGACCTTCTGGCGACGGGGGCGTCCGGGCGCATGGTATCGTTCTGGGACGGCGGCATTCGGGATGTGGCCCTCGATGAAGTCGTTGGCAAGGCTAAGCCCGTGAATCTGAGCGGTTCGCGCATGCGAACGGCCCGTGGGCTCGATATCTGTATGGGTAACGACGGTTGAAAAGGGACCGGTAATGAACCGGTTCAGTGTGGAATTTGAATCCGGATTACGGTATCATTTCACCTTGCTGGGAGAGAAAATTGGAATTGGGAACGTAATTGAAAATCAGAAAAGGAGGACGTTACGATGGGTAAGTCGGAGCGGGTTGATGCACTGTTGACGCGGCATCACAACCTGGAAGACCTGATCGAAGCCGAAGAAAAGAAAAGCCTTCCTGATGAGATCACCATTCACGACCTCAAAAAGCAGAAATTGAAGATCAAAGACGAATTACACAGTATGGGCGCCGCGTGAGGCCCCCGGTGAAAACCTGAAAACAATCAAGGCCGCATCCCGCGAGGGGCGGCCTTGTTGTTTTTCCGAGTGTAGACAACACGTGCCTTGTCACCCTGAACTTGATTCAGGGTCCATGGGATTTTGCATCCGGAGAATCATGGATCCCGTCTCAAGTTCGGGATGACGGTGATGTATTCCTGACCGGCGTATTCTCGGTCGCCCGGGCGGTGGGCGCACTCATACGTCCTTCGCTTGCTCACGCAGTTTGAACTTCTGGATCTTGCCGGTGGACGTTTTCGGCAATTCCGTGAAGACGACGTTTTTCGGGCATTTGTAGTGCGCGAGGTTGTCGCGGCAGAATTTGATGATGTCGTCGGGCGTTGCCGCCGATCCGGCCTTCATCTCCAGGAACGCGCAGGGCGTCTCGCCCCACTTGTCGTCGGGCTTGGCGACGACGGCCGCCGAGATCACGTCCGGATGCTTGTAGAGGACGCTCTCGACCTCGATGGACGAGATGTTCTCCCCGCCCGAGATAATGATGTCCTTCGAGCGGTCCTTGAGCTGGATATAGCCGTCCGGCTGTAATACGCCGAGATCGCCCGAATGGAACCAGCCGCCGGACAGCGAGGCGTCCGTGGTCTTCTTGTTTTTCAGATACCCCTTCATGACGATGTTGCCCTTGAACATCACCTCGCCCATGGTTTCGCCGTCGGCGGGAACGGGCTGCATGGTTTCCGGATCCATAATGCAGAGGTCTTCGAGCATGTGGTACTTCACGCCCTGGCGCGCCTTCAGGTACGCCTGTTTCTCGATCGGCTCGTCATTCCATTCTTCCTTCCACGCGCACATCACGGCCGGACCGTACGTCTCCGTCAGGCCATAGGCGTGCGTCACGTTGAAGCCCTGCTCCTGAATGCGCGACAGCGTCGTCGCCGGCGGCGGTGCCGCAGCGGTCATGATGTCGACCTTGTGATCGAAGGGCCGGCGCTCTTCATCGGTCGCGTTGATAACGAAGTTGAGCACGATGGGTGCGCCGCAGAAGTGCGTGACCCCGTGATCGGCAATGGCCGCATAAATTTCTTTCGCGTTGACGCGCCTTAAGCAGACGTTGGTGCCCGCCAGTGCGGCGATGGTCCACGGGAAGCACCAGCCGTTGCAATGGAACATCGGCAGTGTCCACAGGTAGACCGGGTGGTGCGTCATGTTCCAGCCGAGCACGTTGCAGACCGCGTTCAGATAAGCGCCCCGGTGATGATAGACGACGCCCTTCGGATCGCCCGTGGTGCCGGACGTGTAATTCAGGCTGATCGCGTTCCACTCGTTGTCGGGGAGGTCCCATTCCAGGTCCTCGTCGCCGGTCGCGAGGAACGCTTCGTATTCCATCTCGCCCAGTTTTTCACCTTCGCCGTCGAACTCCGGATCGTCGATGTCGATGACAATGATGTCGCGGCCGATCTTTTCGAGCGCCGCTTTGATCGTGGCCGAAAACTCAGTGTCGGTGATCAATACCTTTGCTTCGCCATGATTGAGCGAAAATCCGATGATATCGCCGTCGAGCCGCACGTTGAGCGTATTCACGACGGCACCGATCATCGCCGGGCCGAAGGCGCATTCGTACATTTCAGGCGTGTTCGACGCCATCACGGCGACGGTGTCGCCCTTCTTGACGCCACGCTTGGCGAGCGCCGAGCCCAACCGCTTGCAGCGTGCGTAGGTCTCCTTCCAGGTATAGCGCCGCTTGCCGTGAATAATTGACGTCACGTCCGGATAGACGGCGGCCGAGCGCCTGATGAAGCTCAGCGGCGACAACGGCGTGTAGTTGGCCGGGGTTTGATCCAGATCAATGTCGTAGATGTTCACGTCACTCATGCTGCGGCTCCCATGGACACGCGTGTTTGAAACGTGCACGCGAATTTGTTTTTTTGCATAATGCCGAAGACATTCGACAAGTTAAAGAGCGCGGTTACAACCGAACGCGCCTTGCAGGGAGAGACATTGATGACCAACGCCTTCGAAGAAGCCTACGCACGGTCCATCGAAGATCCGGAAGGGTTCTGGGGTGACGCCGCCGAGGCGATCACGTGGACCAAAAAATGGGACAAGGTCCTGGATGACAGCAACGTGCCATTTTACCGCTGGTTCAAGGGCGGCGAGCTCAATACGTGCTACAACTGTCTCGACCGCCATGTCGAAGGCGGCCGCGCAGACCAGACGGCGCTGATCTACGACAGCCCGGTCACCGGCGGCACCGTCAAAAAATATACCTACGCCGAATTGCTGGACGAAGTATCCCGGGTCGCGGGCGCCTTGAAAGCCGAGGGCGTGGAGACAGGCGACCGTGTCGTCATCTACATGCCGATGATCCCGGAAGCCGCCATCGCCATGCTGGCGTGCGCACGCCTGGGGGCGATCCACTCCGTCGTGTTCGGCGGTTTTGCGGCAAACGAACTTGCCGTCCGCATCGACGACGCCAAGCCCAAGGCGATCATGTCGGCGACCTGCGGGATCGAGGTCAATCGCGTCATCGAGTACATGCCGCTTCTGAACGAAGCTATCGAGATCGCCAGGCACAAACCCGATGTCTGCATGATCAAACAACGCCCGGAATGCGACGCGAAGGCGACCGCAACCAAGCATCTGGACTGGGACGAGGCGATGAATGCCGCGTCCCCGGCCGACTGCGTTCCGGTGGAGTCGAGCCACCCGCTCTATATCCTTTATACCTCCGGGACCACCGGTCAGCCCAAGGGCGTGGTGCGCGACAACGGCGGTCATGCGGTGGCCCTCAAATGGTCGATGAAGAACGTCTACAACGCCGATCCAGGCGACGTGTATTGGGCCGCGTCCGATGTCGGCTGGGTGGTCGGGCATTCGTACATCGTCTATGCGCCGCTGCTGCACGGCTGCACGACGGTCTTGTACGAGGGCAAGCCGGTCGGGACGCCCGATGCGGGGGCGTTCTGGCGGGTCATTGCCGATCATAAGATCAAGACCCTGTTCACCGCGCCGACGGCGTTTCGCGCCATCAGAAAAGAAGACCCGAAGGCGGAGCTTCTCGGTAAATACGACCTGTCGCACTTCAAGGCGTTGTTCCTGGCGGGTGAGCGGACCGACCCGGACACGCTCTATTGGGCGATGGACGTCCTCAAGGTGCCGGTCGTCGATCACTGGTGGCAGACCGAAACCGGCTGGCCGATCGCGTCGAACTGCCTGGGCCTGCACGAATACCCGGTCAAGGCGGGGTCGCCGACGAAACCGGTGCCGGGCTGGAACGTGAAAGTGCTGCACGAGGAAACCCACGAAGAGGTGCCGCCGGGCGATATCGGTGCGATCTGCGTCAAATTGCCGATGCCGCCGTCGAGCCTGCTGACGCTTTGGAACGCGGACCAGCGGTTCAAGGATGCGTATCTGGAAGAGTATCCCGGTTACTACAAAACCGCCGACGCCGGGATGTTTGACGAGGACGGCTACATATCCATCATGGCCCGGACCGACGACATCATTAACGTTGCCGGGCACCGCTTATCCACGGGCGGGATGGAAGAAGTGCTGGCATCGCACCCGGACGTCGCCGAATGCGCCGTGATCGGCGTAGACGACGAGATGAAGGGGCAGTTGCCGTTCGGTTTCCTGGTGTTGAAGGCCGGCGTCACGAAGGAGCCGGAAGATATAGTCGCGGAAGTAGTGCAACTCGTCCGCCAGAAGATCGGCCCCGTGGCCGCCTTCAAGCAGGCGACGGTCGTTCAGCGGCTTCCGAAAACCCGGTCGGGCAAGATCCTGCGCGGTACGATGCAGTCCATCGCCGACAACAAGGAATGGAAGATGCCGGCGACTATCGACGACCCGGTGATCCTGGACGAGATCACCGAGGCACTCGAAGGCTCAGGTTTGGGTTCAGCCCGGAAATAGAACCGAGGACGGGCCGTCAGCTCATGTTGTTGACGACTTCGCCCAGCGTTTCGGCGCGACGGATCAACGTCAGCAAGCTGTTCGACGCCCCCTTCTCTGCGGCATAGACGGCGAGGCGCGGCAACGCGTTGTAGTCGAAATGGTTCGAGAAATAATAGGCGCCGGTGTCGTAGACGACGACGTAATCGTCGGGTTCCAGCTTCGGCAGCATGACTTTTTTGGCGACCAGATCGGCGGCAAAGCAGCACGGACCGGCGACGTCGGTTTCGACCACGTTCTCGGTCCGAAGCTGTCCGTCGGGCTTGTATCCCTCAGCACGTACCGGCCATGATTCCGGCAGGAAAGCCGTCCGGGTCATCACCTGCGCGCCGGCGTGGGTGGTGGCGATGAAGCGGCCGCCCATCTCTTTGGTGTATTCGACGCGGGTGATCATGAAGCCGTTCTTGGCGGCGATGGCGCGGCCGAACTCGGTCTTTACCTGGTATTTGTCGGTAAACAGGACAGGCACGGCGTCTTTCAGCACGGCGGCGTATTCCGAGAACGTCGGTGTCACCTCGTCGGACTTGAAGTTGACAGGGAGCCCGCCGCCGATGTCGATCCGCTCGATCTGCTGACCGCCTGCCTCGGCGTTGATCTCTTCACACAGCTTGGTGATGACTGAAATCCCCTGCGCCATGAGTTCCAGCGGACAGCCCTGCGAGCCGGAATGGGTATGCATCGACTTTAGCCACGGGCGGTCGGCGTAAATCTGCTTCAGTTTATTACGATTGTCGCCGTCGGCGAGGGCGTAGCCGAACTTCGATGTGCTTGTCGCCGTGCTGGTCGAACTAATCTTGCCCGACCCGATTTGCGGATTGACACGAAAGCCGATAATCGCCTCCGTATCGGGGTATTCCTTGATCAACGCGTCGACACGCGCCAATTCCTGCTCGTTGTCGAGATTGAACGAGATCCCGTCCTGCAGGCAGCGGCGGAGGTCGGCCCTGGTCTTGGCGGGGGAATCGAAGATGATCCGGTCGGCCGTGAACCCGGCGGAGACGGCGAGTTCCAGTTCGCCGGGGCTGGCGACTTCCGCGCCGATACCGAGTTGTTGCAACTTTATCAGCACGTTCCGGAGCGCGTTCGCCTTGACTGCGAACGTGTGATAGAAGTTCGGCGAGAACGCGGATTTAAGATCCTCGACCGTCGCTGCCAGACCGTCGAAGTCCATGATGCCAATTGCCGTGGTGTCGCTGTCGACGATGCCATGCCGGATCGCCTCAATCAGAGCTTCCTGCTGAATTTTCATGATTTGTCCCCCTGAAGGCTTTTTCATTCTGCAATTAGGGATGTTATACACCCTTGGATAAAGCAAATCACCGGACTTGAAACGGTCGGAAACCGGCCGGCAAAGGAGTAGTCATGCGGTTGAAGGACAAGGTCTGCATCGTCACCGGGGCGGCGCAGGGAATTGGTGAGGCGTGTGCGCTCAGGTTTGCGCGCGAAGGGGCGAAGGTCGTCGTTTCCGACATTCAGGACGGCAAGGGCGAGGGCGTCGCCGCCAAGATCCGTAAGGAAGGCGGCGAGGCGATGTATTTCGCGTGCGACGTCACCAAGAAGTCCGATTGCGAAGATCTTGTCGCCGCCGCCGTCGAGGCTTACGGCCAGGTTGACGTCATGCTCGCCAATGCTGCGATCCTGATCGCCAAGGACTTCCTCGATCTGACGGAGGAAGACTGGAACAACACCCTCAACGTGAATCTGACCGGTTTCTTTTACGCCGGACAATCGGCGGCAAAACAGATGGTGAAGCAGGGCTTCGGCGCGATCGTCAACATGTCGTCGATCAACGCCGTCGTCGCGATCCCGGTGGCGCTGCCCTACACCGTCTGCAAGGGCGGCGTGCTGCAGTTGACGAAGTCGATGGCGCTGTCGCTGGCGCCGCACGGTATTCGCGTCAATGCGGTCGGACCGGGCACCATCGCCACCGAGATGGGTAAGACGATGATGGCCGACGACGCGGCGCGTCGCCGGGTGCTGTCGCGCACGCCGCTCGGCCGTCCCGGCGAACCGGATGAGGTCGCGTCCGTTTGCGTGTTCCTGGCCTCCGACGACGCCAGCTATGTCACCGGCGAGACGGTCTATTGCGACGGCGGGCGCCTTCCGCAGAACTATCCCGTCAACGTCGACTGAAGAACGAACAAGAAAAGGAATTGGATATGGACCTCACCCAAGCCGAGAAGGACGCCGTCAGCGCGCGCCACAAAGACGCCGCAGCGCGGATGGATCAACTGCGGGGCCGCAACCTGAGCCTCGACATGACGCGCGGCAAGCCGTCTCCGGAACAGCTCGATCTCGCCGACGATCTTCTGACCTGCGTCGCGCACGGTGAGACCAAATCGGAGGATGGCACCGATCTCAGGAACTACGGCGGGCTCGCCGGCATCCCGGAAGCGCGCCGTCTGTTCGCCGAGTTCCTCGGCACCGAGCCGGATCGGGTGATCGTCGGCGGCAATTCCAGCCTGACCATGATGTGGGACGTGCTCGCCAACGCCATGTCGTTCGGTATGCCGGACGGCGACGGGCCGTGGCGCGATCAGGCGCCGAAGTTCATTTGCCCGGTGCCGGGCTATGACCGCCACTTCGCGATCTGCGAACGGCTGGGGATCGAGATGATCAACGTCGAGATGACGCCGGACGGCCCGGACCTGGACGCGGTCCGGGCGCTGGCCGCCGAGGACGCGTCGGTGAAGGGCATCTGGTGTGTGCCGAAATACTCCAACCCGTCGGGCGAGACCTATACCGACGAGACGGTCGAGGCGCTGGCGTCGATGCCCGCCGCGGCTAAGGACTTCCGCATTATGTGGGACAACGCCTACGCGGTGCATCACCTGGGGAACGGCCCGGCCTCTCTCAGCGACATCATGACCGCGTGCGAAAAGGCGGGAAACGGCAACCGTGCCATCGTCTTCGGTTCTACCTCCAAGATCACCCATGCCGGCGCGGGCGTGGCGGTCATGGCGTCCAGCCCCGACAACGTAAAGGATCACCTGGACAAGATCTTCTATGCGATGATCGGGCCGGACAAGATCAACCAGATGCGTCATGTCCGGTTCTTTAAGGACATGAATGGCATTCTCGAGCATATGAAAAAGCACGCCGAGATCGTGGCGCCAAAGTTCGCCGCCGTCGACGAAGCGCTCGAAAAAGCGCTTGGCGGGACGGGTCTTGCCACCTGGACGAAGCCCGAGGGCGGTTATTTCGTCAGCGTCGACGTGCTGGACGGGTGTGCGAAGAAGATCATAAAGCGCTGCGCGGATGCGGGTGTGAAGATTACGCCGGCAGGCGCGACTTATCCTTATGGGAAGGATCCGCACGACCGCAACATCCGGATCGCGCCGACGCTGCCGAGCGTTGACGAGATCAAGGTGGCGATGACCGTTCTCACGGCGGCGATAGAGGAGGTCTGCACCGAAAAGTTACTGGAAAGCTGATCGATACTACAAATTTCAATGTGAGAATCCTTTTCTCAAGGGGAATCAAACGGTAGTTTCTCCGCGGGGGATTCAGCAGGGCGATATGGCCCTGCATACGTGACTGGAAAAAGGTTTGATGAAATGAAACTGACGAAAATCTTTTTTGGATGTGTTGCCACCTGCGCGCTGACGCTGGCGGTTTTGCCGGGTACGGCGTCAGCTGCAGACGGCGAAAAGGTCTTTAACAAGTGCAAGGCCTGCCACACGCTGGAGGCCGGCAAGCACCGCGTCGGTCCGTCGCTTGCGGGTGTCGTCGGCCGCAAGGCGGGCACTGCGGACGGTTATAACCGCTACAAGGGCTTGAAGGGCGCCGACTGGACGTGGACCGAGGATGAGCTCATGGCTTACCTTGAGAATCCGACCAAATATACGCAGGACAAGACCGGCAACCGGTCGCTGATGAATCTGAAACTGCCGAAGGAAGATGAGCGCAAGGCGGTCATCGAGTACCTGAAAAAGCACTGAGCCGAGCCCGTTACGCAAACAAAAACGGCCGATCCATGATCGGCCGTTTTTTTATGTTCGGTTTGAATGCGGGATCAGCTTTCGCTGCCGCTTTCGCCGGTGCGTCCGCTCGGCACGTCCATTTGCGGCGGGGTCGCGATCGGCGCCTCGGCGACCGGGGCGGGATCGGATTTCGGCGCGTGGACCGTTTTGGAGCGGGCACGCGCGACGGCGACGGCCTTTTCCAGATCGGTGGCGGCGCAGAGACCGAGCCCGACCGGGTTTTCGGCCTTGATGTTGGGCGAGTTCCAGTGCGTCCGGTCGCGAACCGACGTGATGGTCGGTTTGGTCGTACCGATCAGCTTCGATATTTGCGCGTCCGAAAGTTCCGGGTAATTCTTTACAAGCCACGAGATCGCGTTCGGGCGGTCGCCGCGCTTGGATACCGGCGTATAGCGCGCACCCTTCTGACGGACCTTCGGCTGCGGAATGTTCGGCTTCACCATCTGCAGGACGGCGTTGGGATCGCCTTCGCAGCGCTCGACTTCCTCGGCGGTGAGCGCGCCAGCCTTGACCGGGTCGAGGCCCTGCATGCCGACCGCCACGTCACCGTCGGCGATCGCCTGAACCTCGAGTTCGTGCAAGCCGCAGAATTCGGCGATCTGCTTGAAGGTGAGCGTCGTATTGTCGACGAGCCAAACGGCGGTACCCTTTGGCATCAATGGATGCGCCATAACACTTTCCTCTCGAACATCAGGGATTGACCGGATGGCATTCCGGTTAAAACTCGGCGCCTTTATAAACGCTCGTTCGGTCCCGGGTCAAAGCCTCATCACGCTTTTTTAAACGCCCTTAGCCGGCGACATTGAGCATGATCTTGCCGATATGCGTGTTGCTTTCCATCAGTTCGTGCGCCTGGGCGACCTTGTTCAGGCGGAAAACCTTGTGAATTACCGGTTTGACGCGCCCGGCCTCGATCAGCGGCCACACCACTTTCTTCAGCTCGCGAGCGATTTCGCCTTTTCGTTCAATAGATTGTGAACGAAGCGTCGAGCCTGTCAGGGTCAGTCTTTTGAGCATCAAGGGCATGAAGTTTACTTCCACCTTGGGGCCGCGCAGGAACGCGATGTTGACGATCCGGGCGTCCGGCGCGCTCGCCTTGATGTTCTTCTCGATGTAATCGCCGCCGACCATGTCGAGGATCACGTTGACGCCGCCCTTGCCGAATTCCTTGGCGGCGGCGACGAAATCCTCTTCGCGGTAATTGACGGCGCGTTCGGCGCCGAGGTCGAGACACGCCTGGCATTTTTCGGCGCTGCCGGCGGTGGCCATCACGCGCGATCCCAGTTGCGAGGCGATCTGGATCGCGGTTGTGCCGATGCCGCTGGACCCGCCATGCACCAGCAGCGTCTCGCCCGGCGCCAGATGACCGCGCTCGAACACATTGGTCCAGACCGTCATGCAGGTTTCGGGTAAAGCGGCCGCCTCGACGATCGAAAGGCCTGCCGGAACCGGCAGAACCTGCGGCACCGGGGCACAGACGTATTCCGCATAGCCACCGCCAGCGACCAGTGCGCACACCTTCTCGCCGGTCTTGAAGCCCGAGACCCCTTCGCCCAACGCGACGATCTCGCCCGCAACTTCGAGCCCTGGAACATCGGTCACGCCTTCGGGCGGCGCGTAATGTCCCTGGCGCTGGACGCAGTCGGGCCGATTGACGCCCGCCGCCTCGATCCGGATCAGAACCTCGCCCTTGGCGGGCGAGGGGACGGGCCGGGTCGTCGGTTTGAGGACATCCGGGCCGCCCGGTTCCGTGATCTCGATGCAGTTCATTTCGGTGGGAATGCTCATGTTTTCGCTTCTCGGTCAGTAATGGTCGCTGGCGGGGCTTGTTTCCAAGGCCGGGTCTCTTTTAACATTCCGCCCCGGCATTTGGGAGGGTCAGATGGATATCGACGATCTGGAACCGAAGAACAAGAAGGCACCCAAGAAAGATCTCGACGTGATGTCGATCGAGGCCCTTGGTGAGTATATCGGGGAACTGGAGGCCGAGATTGAGCGCGTACGAGCCGCCATCAAGCTCAAGGAAGAGGCGCGCCAGGGCGCGGAATCGGTCTTCAAGCGCTAACGGCTTACGCCTTTCGCCCGCGCCGGGTCATGAACATGATCCAGCCGATGGGCCCCAGAAACATCACGATTACCAGCCACCCGATGCGCGGGCTGAACGGGCAGCGCGATCCCTTCGGCATGCGCCACGGGCCCGCAGACGGGCCTAGTGCGACGTGTAGCAGCGGCAACAGAAAACCGACGATCAGGATCGTCCAGGCGGCCCAAACAGGTAACAAATCATCTCCTGACACCGCGAAATCGCGGAGAATCGCCATTGGCTAGACGGCTAGATATTAAATCAAAATTAACGCCTCAAGAATACGCTTCAGAGGTGGTATCGGGCCACCCGATACACACTTTGACGCCTCCCTGTAAAACTCGCCGCCCCTTCGGGGGCGGTCTTTTTCGTTCACATGTGTGAGAAAATATCAAGTAAAAGACCCGCTTGACGCGGGGCAAAGCTCCCGCTTTAATTCCGTCACAAATAAAAAATTGCTGGCGAGTTTTACAGGGTTGAGGCAATTGAACATGGGGGCTACCGGACATCCGGTGGCCCCCAAAATTATTGAGAAGAGGGGAAAGATGGCGGCGCAGAAAACCGAAACCCGGCAGGATTACAAGTACTTCCTGCCCCTGCAGTCCCGCTGGATGGACAACGATCTCTACGGTCACGTCAACAACGTCACGTACTATTCCTACTTCGATACGGTTGTGAATTACTTCCTGATCGAAAAGGGCGGTCTCGATATTCACAACGCCCCCGTGATCGGCGTGGTGGTCGAAAGCCACTGCAATTACATGCGCTCCGTCGCTTATCCGGACCTGATCCAGTGCGGGCTGCGGGTGGGCCATCTCGGCAATTCATCCGTCCGTTACGAGATCGGCATCTTCAAGAACGACGAAGAAGAAGCGAGCGCCGCCGGCCACTTTATCCACGTCTTCGTCGAACGCGACGGCAACAAGCCGGTCGGTATCCCGAAACAGATCCGTGACGCCTTCGAGACCATCCTGGCGGAGGCGGGCGAATGACGGACTACATGAGCTGGCGGCGGGAGGATTTCCCGTTCGTGACCACGGTCGAGACGCGCTGGGGCGACAACGATCAGCTCGGGCATCTGAATAATGTGGTCTACAACCGTATGATCGAAACCGTCGTCGTGCGTTTCACCCTGGGGCCACTGGAAATCGAGTGGCAGACGGCGCCCTGTTATCCGATCGTCGTGGAATCGCTCTGCCGGTTTCATCGCTCGCTTTCATTCCCCGAGACGGTAACGGCGTGCCTGCGCGCGGCGCGGATCGGCGGGACCAGCGTGACCTATGAAATCGCTTTGTTCGGAGAAGGGGAGGACGCGCCGGCGTCGACGGGGCATTTTATCCACGTGTTCGTTGATCGTGAAAACCACAAGTCGATGACGATCCCGGACGACATCCGCCGGCGTATCGAAACACGCGGCGTGAAGGCGTGATCCCAAAAAAAAGGACGCGCCCCTTATACGGGACGCGCCCCTTCTCTCTCAGCTAACGCCTAAATCAGGCGGCCTTCTGTTCGATGGCCTTGGCGCCTTCACCGGCAGCGATTTCGATCTTGCGCGGCTTCTCGCTCTCCGGCACGACGCGCTCGAGCGCAACATGCAGGAGGCCGTTTTCGAGTTTCGCACCCTTGACCTGGATATGGTCGGCGAGTTCGAAGCGGCGCTCAAAGGCGCGGCCCGCGATCCCGCGATGCAGGTACGTGCGCTCTTCGTCGCCGTCGTTCATCTTGCCGGAAACGACGAGCGTGCGGTCGGTCAGCGTGATGTCGATGTCGCTGTCCGAGAAACCGGCGACGGCGAGGGTAATCTGGTAACCGTTCTCACCGAGTTGTTCGATGTTATAGGGCGGGTAGGCGTTGTTCTGCTCGGTCTGCGCAGCCGCGTCCAGCAGGCGCTGCATGCGGTCAAAACCGACGGAATGACGGAAAAGGGGAGAAAAATCGATCGTACGCATAGCAAATCCTCCTTTGAGCGATTTGATCCATGAGCCCGTCCAGGAATTTGCCTGAACTCCATGTCACGGCCCCGAGCCGGGCTCCGTTAACCAAGGCGAACCCAATTGGCATTCGCCGTTTCCGGAGTTGAAATAGGCAGGCTGATGTCGGGTGCAAGGGGGGAAAGTCAAAAAAATAGACTCGTCACCCCGGCGAAGGCCGGGCACCAGCGTGTTGCGATCTATCGGGAGATTCAGCAGCCTGGGCTCTGGATTCCGGCTTGCGCCGGAATGACGGACGTTAGGGGAAGGAGGGCGTGGATTGCGCCCTGTTTATTCCGCGGCCTGCGCCCTTGTTATTCCGCGGCCTGCGCCCGACGCCAATCCACTTCCCAGAGCGTGACCGGGCCGTCGAAGCCCTTCATTTCGTAGCCGCCGCGGTTGACGAAGCGGTACGATTTGCCCGAGCAAATCCCTTTGACCACGTCGGTCACGAAAATCTCGCCTTTCTGGGCCTTGTCGACGACGCGCGCCGACATCTGCACGGTCGAGCCGAACAGGTCGTTGTCTTCCTGGATCGGTTCGCCGGCGTTGATGCCGATCTTCAGAAACAGCGGCAGGTTCGGGTTGGCCTGGGTGTGGGCGTTGGCGCCCTGCTGCATCATGATCGCCGCCTGGACGCTGTCGGAGGCCTGCTCGAACGACGCCATGATGCCGTCGCCGGTGTGCTTGACCTCGCGGCCGCGGAACTGCGTCAGCGCCTCCCGGACTACGCGGTTATGGGCGCGCACCACTTCCTGCGCGCCGGCATCGCCAAGCTCCTGGGTCATCGCCGTCGAGCCCGCGATGTCGGTGAACAGGACGGTGATGACGCGCGGCTGCTCTTCTTTCTGTTTCGGCTTGTTCCACTCGCCGAGCGCCTGATCCATGTGGCGCGCGATCTGGCCTTCGTCGGTCATGTATGTGTTCATGGCGTTGCGCCCGGCCTGGAACATCTGCATGTAGCGGCTGTCCTGCAGCAGGTATTCTTCGTACTTGCCGGCGAAGTTCTCGGCGTGGGACTTTTTATATCCCAGCACCTGGACGCTGTCGGCGAGGATCCGGTTCGCCGCCTTCTGGTCGATGCCGCGGCTCTGCATCAGCGCTTCGGTCGCGCCCGCGACCCACAGGTTGACGCCGAACTTGTTGAAATTGTCGAGCTTTTCCTTGTTGAAACTGGACCCTTCGAGAGCGGTGCCGAGGGCCTTCATCATGAAGGCCTTTTGCTTCTCTTCTTTCGGCGACAGGCCCGGCGTGCCTTTGGCGTCGGCGCCCGGGGGGGCGGTGCCGCTGGCATCGTCCGGTTTGTCGCCACCCATTTCCTGTCGAAGCCGCTCGTTCGCGGCATCGTCGTCAGCGGCGCTGGCGCTGGCGCGCCCCTCGTCATCGACATCGCGGCCGGGTTGCGGGCGTTTCTTGCGTTTTTTCTTTTTGACCTTCTTGACCTTGCGCGGCGCCTGAGCGGCCTTCGGCTGGAACAGCGGCTTGCTCTTGTTTTCCTTGATCGTCGTCTTTTTCAGCAGGCTCGATGCCATCATCAGCGCCGACAAAAGGAAGGTGCCGACGAACACCACGAACAACACGTTGGATTCCGCATTGCCCTTCATCGTCGTGCCGAACAGGACCTTGCCGCTGATCAGGCTCGACGCCATGAAGGTGAAGAAGCCCGCGATGGTCAGGCTGATCAGGGCCACCATCAGCAATTTGACGATGACCAGCGTCAGCGTGCTCTCTTTCGGCTTGCCGGCGGCCTTCTTGCGGCGCGCATGGGCGTCGTCGTCGGTCAGCGACGAGAAAGTGTTCGAAAGCTCGTCATCGGACGCATCGCCGTCGTCGTCATCGGACCAGCTTTTCTTCGCGTCCGTGGTGCTTGTGGCGTCGGTTTCGTGGGGATCCAGGGCTTTGACGCCGGCGCTCTTGTAGATCACGAACTCCTGCGACGTGCCGCGGTCGGGGTCGTAAACCTCGCGCACGACTTTGACGGCGCTGATACCGGGCATGCGCTCAAGGCCGCGGGCTTCCTCAATCGCGGCATCCTTCTGAAAGGAGCCGAACTGAGCATGAATGCTCCAACGCTGACCCTGCTGGACCTGGACCTCGAACTGAGTAATCCCGGGCACGCCAAACCTCCACACGGCCACCGCAATCGCAGCGACCGCTCATCACACACCAACCGAACCGTGTCCCCCGACTTTGGTCCGGTTGCTCCCGAAGCTCAGGATACCAAAATCAGATTCTGATAACAATTTGATTTAGCAATGCAATATTCATCTTCGGAAGGCCCGGAACGGGGTGCGATCAGGGCAATAAAAAACGCTCCTTCGAGATGCCGAAGGAGCGTTTCTGCATAGATGGCTATGCTGAATTAGCTTTTCAGGCCGATACCCGAGAAACGCTTGTTGAACTTCGCGAGCTGGCCGCCGCTGTCCACCAGACGGTGCACGCCGGTCCAGGCCGGGTGCGATGCCGGATCGACGTCGAGTTTCAGCGTGTCGCCCGGGCTGCCCCAGGTCGAGCGCGTCGTAAAGGTCGTCCCGTCGGTCATCTGGACCGTGATCTCGTGATATTCCGGGTGCGTGTCTTTCTTCATGGCTTTCCGCTCCGCTTGCAACAGGCGGGCCTTATACATAGTCGCCGCGCCGGTTTCAAGCCTCCTGTTGAGGGGACGTGAAATCAGGGTTTCCGGGGGGGCGCCAGCAGCCTGAAAAAGGCGATCACGGCGACGACGACCATGATGATGGCACCGGCGTAATAGGGCGAATGAAGGCCGATAAAGCCGAACGCCGTGCCCGCCACGGCGGGGCCTGTCATCCGGGAAAGCGTCGTGGCTGACCGGGTGACGCCCATCAGGCCGCCCTGGACATCGCTCTCGCCGCGGACCGAGATGGCGGTGTTGAGCGCCGGCGTCGTGATGCTGAAGCCGAGCGCGGCGACGGTCATCGCCGCCACCAGTTCCGGGACCGAGCCGGTGAACGGAATCCAAGCGAGGCCGATGGCGAGCGCCACGGCACCGGCGAAGATCAACCGTTCGACGCCGAACTTCGTCGCCAGGCGACCCATAAGCCCGCCCTGGATCATCGCCGCCAACACACCGATGAAAGCGAACAGATAGCCGTTCTGCTCGGGGCCCCAGCCGTACTGGCGCCGCGACCACATGGCGAAAGTGGATTCCAGCCCGGCGAACACGAACGTCGCCAGAAATGCCAGAACCAGCAGTACGCCGATGCCGGGTGTGCGCAGCGCATCGGCGAGCGCTTTCATCCGCGCGACGCGGTTCTGGCCGGCGATGCGGGCGCGGGCTTCGGCGGACAGGCTCTCTTTCAGCGTGATCAGACCCAGCACGCAGGCCAGCGCGGAAAGTCCGGCGGCGGCGAAGCTGGGCGTCCGGAAGTCGGCGTCGGCTGGGTCCGAGCCGGCCAGAATGCCGCCAAGCGCCGGACCCAGAATGAAGCCGATGGAAAACGCGGCGCCGATCATGCCCATCCCCTTGGCCCGGTTTTCTTTCGTCGTGACGTCCGCGGCGTAGGCGAAGGCGGTTGAGATATTGCCCGCCATCAGCCCGCCGACGGCGCGTGCGGCGAACAGTGTGATCAGGGTATCGGCAAATCCGAGCCAGACGTAGGAGAGGGATGCAGCGAAGATCGTGCCGAGGAGCACCGGCCGACGTCCGATACGGTCGCTGAGGCGTCCCCAGAATGGCGCGGATATGAACTGCGCCGCCGAATAGACGGCCATCAGAAGGCCGACCTGGGCCGGTGTCGCCTGATAGTGCTCCGCATAGAACGGCAGGAGCGGGATAATGATCCCGAAACCGATCAGGTCGACGACGACGATGAGAAACAGGACCGGCATGTTCGCTTTCTAGCGCTGCGTGAATTTCAGTTCGATGCGGCGGTTCTTGGCCTTTGCGGCTTCGGTGTCGCCGGTCGCTATGGGGTAATGTTCGCCGAAACCGGTGGCGGCGAGGCGCTTGGCAGGAATGCCTTCGCTGACGAGATAGTGGACGACGGAGAGCGCACGCGCCGTCGACAGTTCCCAGTTCGACGGGAATTGCGCGGTCGAGATCGGATCGGCGTCGGTGTGCCCGTCGATGCGCAGGATCCAGTCGATGTCTTCCGGCATCTTGATGGCGATCTCCAAGAGCGTGGTCGCGAGCTTCGCCAGTTCACGCCTGCCGCCTTCACCAAGGTCGGCGGAGCCTTTGGCGAACAGCAGTTCGGATTGCAGCACAAACCGGTCGCCGACGATGCGCACGTCGTCGCGGTTGCCGATGACCTGGCGTAACCTGCCGAAGAACTCGGACCGGTAACGCGACAGTTCCTGCACCTTCGACGCCAGCGCGGCATTGAGCCGCTGGCCGAGCGATTTGATCTGCACGTCTTTCTTTTTGGCTTCCGCTTCCGCGGCATCAAGGGCGGCATTCAGGAAGTCGAGTTGTTCGCGGAGCGCCGCCATCTGCTTGTTCATCAGCGCCAGTTGTGCGCGGGCGGTGTCGGCGATTTCTTCTTTCTCCGCGAGGCCGACCTTCAATTCGTCTCGTTGCTTCTCGACGCTCGCCAGGTTTTCGGTGGTTTCGGCGAGCGATTTTTCGAGTTCGTCACGCTGTTTCTCGGCCTGGGCGGCGCGGAAGGATAGCTGCGAAACTTCTTTTTCCAACTCTTCCTTGAGGGCCTTGAGCGCGGCGACGTCGCCGCTCAGATCGGCGATCTCGGATAACTGCCGGTCGATGGCTTCCTTGTCGGCTTTGGCCGTGGCGCGCATCTGCGACAGCTCCGCCTGAGCGGACGCATAATCGGCGCGGAGGGAAGATAACTGCTGTTCCAGGTTGGCGCGCGCATCCAGGGATGCCGATAGCTGATCGCGCAGGCTGTCGACGCCGAGCTGAAGTTGCTGGTTTTCGGCCTTGGTGAGGGCGAGGACTTTGGAGAGTTCGCTCAGGTCGTTTTCAAGGGCGCGCAGCGCCTTGTCGCGGCCCGACAACGCCTGGCCCAGGAAGAACTGCGCCAGCACGAAAATCAGCAGCAGGAAGATGATGACCATCAGCAGCGTGGCCAGGGCGTCGACGAAGCCGGGCCAGATAACGGTCGATCGGTGCTCGCGGCGGCTTATGGCGGCCATCGGCGCGGGCCTTAACTGCCGTCGCCGGTGGCGGCGATGGTGCGGGCGAGAAGGCGGATTTCACGGCGTAGCGCGTCGGTAATCTCGTTGCGAGTCAGTGCGCTTTCGTCGACGAGCCGCTGCATGTTCTTGTCGACGTTGCGAAGATGGGCCTGCACGGCTTCATCCGCGTCGCTGCCGCCGCTGGTACCCTGCGCGAGATGTTCCAGGATCGGCTTCATCTCGACCTGGGTTTCGGCGAGGCGGCGCATGACTTGTTGTTCGGTCCGCATATGGTCGGTCAGGGTCTCGACCTTGTTGGCGAGTTCGCTCAGCGAATGGTTGACGGCGTGCTTGCCTTCTTCCGAACGGGAAATGATCACCTGCAGGTTCTCGAGGCTTTCCGCCGTCTGCTCCAGCAGCGCCTGGACGTAGGCGGGCACGCCCTGTTCGCCTTCGCCGCCGCCGAGCGCACCGCTGGAAAGCCGCGTCACGCTGGAAAGCCATTCCTCGAGTTCATTGTAGAACCGGTTCTGCCCCTGGCTCGCCTGCAGGTCGAGAAAGCCCAGCACCAGCGATCCGGCGAGACCGAACAGCGAGGACGAGAACGCCGTGCCCATGCCGTCGATGGGGGTGGCCAGGCCTTCTTTCAGGCGCTCGAAGATTTCCGCGGTTTCGCCACCGTTGACGCTGAGCCCGCCGATCACGTCGCCGATGGAACTAACGGTTTCCAAAAGGCCCCAGAATGTCCCCAGGAGTCCCAGAAAGATCAGCAGGCCGATGTTGTAACGCGACAGATCGCGGCTTTCATCGAGACGCGCCGCGATGCCGTCGAGGATTGAGCGCATGCTGAGCGCGGAAAGACTGAAGCGGCTGCCGCGCCGGTCCGACAGCATGGCCGCCATCGGCGCCAGCAGCTTCGGGCTGTCGGCACTCTCCGGTAGGCGGATCTGCATGCCGGCATCGGTCTCGGCGAGGGTATCCTGAAAGCGTTCGAGCCATGAAACCTCGGGGTACAGCATCCCGACCTGGCGAAAGTTATAGATAATACCCAGAACCAGAACGCCGACGATCAGGCCGTTGAGGGCCGGATTGGCCATGAAGGCTTCGCGAAGCGGCGAGAACAGGAAAAAACAGGCCGCCCCCACGCAGCCCAGAAACAGGATCATGCGAAACAGAAAAGTGGTCGGGCGTGTCATGCGTGTCTATTCCTCGGGCCGGTTCTGGCCCGGAAAGCGGGCCTTGGCGAGTGGCAGACCGTGCATCAGGCCTCAGCGCTCAATGACGTTGATGTCGACGCGGTTCCGGGGCTCACCTTCGCTCTTGTCGCCGAGCGCCCGCACGTCGATACGCGTCGAGCGGACGCCCTTTTCGATCAGGAACGAACGCACGGAAAGGGCCCGCGAAAGCGAAATTCGCCGGGCCTTGCTTGAAGTCAGGTCGTCGCCGGCGGCATACGCCATCAGCTGAACGCGGGCATTCTCGTCGGCAGAGAGTTTGCCGATCACAGCCTCGAGCGCGCTCTGTCCGTCGGCGGAAAGTTTGGTGTCGTCGCCATTAAAGATGACCTGGACGGGTCCGTCGGCCGGCGTGGCGGTCGGCGCCGAGGCCTGCTCGGGCGCCTTTTCCTTTTTTGGTGCGGCGGCCGTTTCGGTCTGTTTCGGCGCGGCCGGCGGCTCGGATGCACTCGGCATCGGCGGCGGCGGCGGTGCCGACCCGGTGGCCTCGGTCGTCGTTGCAGGGGCCGGCGCTGGTGGTGGCGGCGCTTTCTTCTCGGTCAGTTGCTTCGGTGCGGCTTCGGCCGGTTTCGGCGCTTCGGCGACTTTCGGCGTCGGTGCCGCGGCAGGGGCCTTCGGCTGTGCCGGTTTTGCGGCGACCTTGGGTGCCGAGCCCGGTTGCTTCAGTTTAACCGTCGAACTGCCGGCAGGTGCCGGGACGTGCAGCGTCGAGTGCGGCATGGTCGGGCCGGGCATGAGCAGACCGCCGGAAGAAGAAGGCGCGCGGTAGTTATAGGACGGCGCCGACTGTTGCGGCATCGATGCGCCGGCCTGTCCGCCGTCAATAGCGCCCCAGTTGATATAGACGTTGTCGGTCGCGGGTTGATAGGACGAGGTCTGGGCGAAGGCCGGCGAGGAGAGAAGGACGAGTGCCGCGGCGGCGGCGCAACCGATGGGCCGCAAGCCGGTAACGCGAAGTCGTTCGAAATCCTGTCGGCGGATCATAATGCCTCCACTGCCCTGTCAGAGCGACGCGCTTTAACACGCTGAATTATCGCTTGAGAAGTTACCGAAGCCAAGGCCCAGCCTCAACCGCTTTACGCGTTTTTAGCCGCGTTCTTCAATAATTGCCGGAAATCCCGGTCGAGGGAAGCGTTCGTCGCAATAATTTCGCCGCTGTCCAGCATGCGGTCGCGGCCCTGAAAATCGGTGACGATACCGCCGGCTTCGCGCACCAGAAGCACGCCCGCCGCCATGTCCCAGCTTGAAAGGCCGCGCTCCCAGAAGCCGTCGTAGCGTCCGGCTGCGACAAAGGCGAGGTCCAGCGACGCCGCGCCGAAACGTCTGACACCCGAAGACGCGCCCATGACCGCTTTGAGTTCCGTGATGAAGGTATCGTGACCGTCGCGGCCCAGGAACGGAATGCCGGTCGAAAACAGCGAATCCTGAATGCTGGTGCGACCCGATACGCGCAGCCGCGCATCCCGGAGAAAGGCGCCCTTGCCGCGTTCGGCATAATAAAGATCGTCGGTGATCGGGTTGTAGATGACGCCGGCTTCGAGCCGTTTGTCGCGCTCGAGCGCCACGGAAACGGCGAAATGCGCGATGCCGTGCAGGAAGTTCGTGGTACCGTCGAGCGGATCGATGATCCACTTGTTGGAAATGTCCGACCCTTCGATGACACCGCTTTCCTCGTTGACGAAGCCGTAGGCCGGACGGGCCTTCTGCAATTCCTCGATGAGGATCTTCTCAGCTTTGGTGTCGGCCTTGGTGACGAAATCCGCCGGGCCCTTGCGGGACACCTGCAGGTTTTCGATTTCGCCGAAGTCGCGCCTGAGCGCACGCCCCGCTTTTTGCGCGGCGTTGACCATAATCGTCAGAAGCGGGGTCAGGCGGTTGGACATACGTGAGGCCGCCGGATCAATCTTTGGCGCGTTCGACGTACGTGCCCTCGCGGGTGTCGACGACGATACGCGTGCCGGCCTCGATGTGCGGCGGCACCAGAACCTTGACGCCGTTCTCCATCACTGCGGGCTTGTAAGATGAGGACGCGGTCTGACCTTTGACGACCGCGTCGGCTTCGGCCACTTCGAGCGTCACGTGCTGCGGCAACTCGACGCCGAGCGGTTCGCCCTCGAAGGTTTCGATCATCACGTTCATGCCGTCCTGCAGGTACGGGACGGCATATTCGCCGACGGCTTCCGTCGAGAGCGCGATCTGTTCGTAGTTCTCGGCGTTCATGAACGTGTGCATGTCGCCGTCCGAGAACAGATACTGGTATTCGGTCTGCTCGAGGCGCACACGCTCGACCTTTTCCGACGAGCGGAAACGCTCGTTGAGTTTGGTGCCGTCGCGGATGTCCTTCAGTTCGACCTGGAGGTACGCGCCGCCCTTGCCGGGCTGGGTGTGGGCGATTTTCACCGCGCGCCACAGGCGGTTCTGATGTTCGATAACCATCCCGGGACGGATGGCGTTGCCGTCGATCTTCATGTCGGTCTCGTCCTGAAATCTGTCGTTGGGGTCAACCCGGCGCGGGTTCTATCAGGTCGCACCGGGGGATGTCACCGAAAAGTTGCTGGGCGCTAGGGCGCCAGGACGTCCGCAAAGGCGCGGACGCCGGCCTCGGGCCCGTCCGGATGGTTCCAGATGCTGCCGATCACCGCGAGGTAGTTGGCGCCGGCATCGACCAAAGGACCACAGTTCCCGGCGGTGATGCCGCCGATGGCGACGCAGGGGATGATCGTCATCTCGGACCAGAATTCGAGGATCTCGGTGGTCGCATGATGCTTGGCTTCCTTGGACTGGGACGGGAAGAAGGCACCGAAGGCGACGTAGTCGGCGCCCGCGTCGCCGGCCTCGATCGCCAGATCGCGGCTGGCGTGGCAGGTGACGCCGATGATCGCTTCCGCGCCCATTATCTTGCGGGCCTCGCTGTAGCTCGCGTCCTGTTGGCCGACGTGCACCCCATCGGCGCCGGTATCTCTGGCGATGTCCGGGCGGTCGTTGACGATCAGCGGGATGTCGAAGCCGTGGCAGACCGGGATCAACGCTTCCGCTGCGCGTCTGAAGTCGTCGTCGCCGACGTCTTTAAGACGCAGTTGCACGGCCCCGACGATCTCCGGCTTGGCGGCGATGGCGCGCCGAAGCTCGTCCGCGAAAGCTGCCGGTTCGATCCTGGGCGGCGTCAGCAGGTAGAGCTTGCAGGGCTCGTCGGTCAGTTGTTCGTTCATTCTTCTGCGCTTCCTTCAAGCCACGCTGTCAGATCGCGCGTGCCGTTGGACATGTCATAGGCGGCAATCGGGCTGGCGTCCAGAACCATGCCGTCCGTCATGTCGCGGAGCTTTTTCAGCACGTCCTCGTGGGCATCGAGGCGAAGACTCCGGCTGCCGAGACGCAGTGCCTGCATCGCCTGACCGGGATCGCTGCCGCAGTCGATGACGGCGACGATTTCGATGTCCGGGATTTCGGTCCGCACCGCGTCGATCATCCGGTTGAAGACGTCGGCCCCCATCGACGCAGCGGCGCCCGGCGCGCTGATCAGCGTCACCGGGCGTCCGAGGTCTTTGGCGGCGGCCACGGCGTCGCGCGCGTGGTCGATGTTGTGGACGATCAGAAAAGGTCCCGAAAGACCGCTCATCCCATCCCGGGCATCAAAGGCCGGCCATCACCTTGGCGGTGTCCGGCATGCGGTTCGAGAAGCCCCATTCGTTGTCGTACCAGCTCAGCACGCGCACGAGGTTGCCCTCGATCACCTGCGTCTGCGTGGCGTCGAAGGTGGAACTGTTCGGGTTGTGGTTGAAGTCGATGGAAACCAGCGGTTCGACGTTGTAGCCGAGCACGCCCTTGAGCGGGCCTTCGGCAGCCGCCTTCATCGCTTCGTTGATTTCTTCCGCGGTGGTGTTGCGGCCGGCGACGATCTTGAGATCGATCAGGGAGACGTTCTGCGTCGGCACGCGGACCGAGGTGCCGTCGAGCTTGCCCTTCAGTTCCGGCAGCACCAGGCCGACGGCCTTGGCGGCACCCGTCGAGGTCGGGATCAGCGACGCCGACGCGGTGCGCGCACGGCGCGGGTCGGAGTGGAGCGTATCCAGCGTGCGTTGGTCGCCGGTGAAGGCGTGGATCGTCGTCATGAAGCCCTTTTCGAGGCCGACCAGGTTGTGCAGCACATGCGCGACCGGGGCCAGGCAGTTGGTGGTGCAGGACGCGTTGGAGACGACGGTGTCGTCGGCGGTCAGCGTGTCGTGGTTGACACCGTAGACAATGGTCTTGTCGACGTCCTTGCCGGGCGCCGAGATCAGGACCTTCTTGGCGCCTGCCTCGATGTGTTTGCCGGCGCTCGCGCGGTCGACGAACAGCCCGGTGCATTCCATTGCGATGTCGACGCCCAATTCGCCCCACGGCAGGTCGGCGGGGTTGCGTTCGGCGGTGACCTTGATCGGGCCCGCGCCTACGTCGATGGTGTCGCCGTCGACCTTCACGTCGCCCGGGAACGGGCCGTGGGTCGAATCGTAGCGGAACAGATGCGCATTCATGTCCACCGAGCCGAGATCGTTGATCGCGACGACCTCGATATCGTTGCGGCGGCTCTCCATGATGCCGCGCAGCACCAGACGACCAATCCGACCAAAACCGTTAATGGCAACGCGTACCGCCATCGTTTCCTCCTGAGCTGGCCGCGGCCGGAACGGGCGCGGCGAATGTGGTTAACAGAGATGTTTCGCGCGCAAAAAAACGGGTTTCCCGGGAAAGGTCAACGACTGTTTGCAGAGGGCCCAAGGACCCTTTGGATGGAAAGTGGAAAAAGGTACGGAATCTCAGATTTTTAGGCGGGGTATTTGAGGTATCAATTGACCTTACTCCCCGGATGGGCTTACGGTCGCGTCTGTTTTAATAGGGCGTGCTCAAACTGGGGGTATTCGCGTTGTCGACTTCGACCATCGCCAAGGCGTCGCGTGTCGAACGGGCTTTCGAGAGATTGGAAGCCGCCGTCGACCGGCTCGACGTCGCGCTTTCGTCGCGCGATGCTGGCGAAAACGGCGGCTCTGACAATGAAGCCATCGATCGGCTCCGACGTGAGAACGCCGAACTAAAAGACCTCAACCGGGCCGCTGCCGACCGACTGGCGAACACGATACAGCGCCTCGATTCCCTCATCGTCGGCAAACCGGAAGACAACTGAACATGGCGCAGGTCACCGTCACCATCAACGACCGCCGTTACAACGTCGCCTGCGACGATGGCCAGGAGGCGCATCTGTCACGGCTCGGCGCCTACATCGACCGGCGCGTTAGTGAACTCGTCGCTGCCGTGGGGCAGATCGGCGACGCCAAGCTTTTGGTCATGGTCTCGCTGCTGATCGCGGACGAACTGTCGGATGCCTACGCCGAGATGGAGACCATGAAGTCCGGCGGGAAGGGGGCTGCGGCAGCCGCCGCGGCCGAAGTCCGGCTCGGCGAAAGCCTGGAAAAACTCTCCGAACGCATCGAAAGCATTGCCGAGAGCCTTGAACGCTCCTAGGTTGGGGGTGACGGGCTGCGGGGTGCGTCAGGCCATCGTTATCCCTGGGGCCTTAAATCCACCGTAAGGGAGCTGTCCCTGCCGGTCCCCTGGGATCGGTATTCACGGCGCCCACCTGCTGAAGCAGGCCACGGAGGATCTCACGGCCAACGGCTCATGCGGCCCGTCGTCTATTTCTGTTCAACCGGTCAAACCCGATTTGATGTCCGAGCCAGCGATCCGCAAAGACCAGGAACGAAAGTCCGCGTCGATGCGGCGCGGCGAATTGCATGCGGCAATTCCCGACGCGGGTATGCGGCTCGCCGGGCACGTAAGGGATGCGGCGCTTGAACTCGGCCTCGAAGGCGCGCCGAAGACGGTGTCGGTATTCTGGTCGATGGGGGCCGAGATCGATACCGGGCCGTTGTTGAAAACGCTGCACGCCATGGGCCACCGCACGGCGTTGCCGGTGGTGGTGAAGAAAGCGACGCCGTTGATTTTCCGTGCCTGGACGCCGGGCGACGCGCTCGCCGACGGGGGCTTCGGCACGTCGATCCCGGCGGCAGACGCTCGTGAAGTCACACCCGATGTGGTCTTCGTGCCGCTTTTGGCGTTCGATCACGACGGTTTCCGGCTGGGCTACGGCGGTGGGTTTTACGACCGGACCCTTGAGAAGCTGCGCGCCGGGTCGGATGATGTGGTCGCTATAGGTGTTGCATTTTCCGGGCAACGGGTAGACACCGTGCCGCGCGGTCCGCACGACCAGCCCCTCGATTGGATCGCGACCGAGAAGGGTGTCAGTCAGTTCGGCCCGGAAGGAGCGTCATGAGAGTTTTGATTATCGGCGATGTCGTTGGGAGTGCGGGACGTGCCGTCCTCAACGCCAACCTGCCGATGCTTCGCCAGAAGCTGAAGACGGACTTTGTGATCGTCAACGGCGAGAACGCGGCGCACGGCTTCGGCATTACCGGCAACATTTGCGACAGTTTCTATCAGGCGGGCGCGGACTGCATCACCACCGGCAACCATGTGTTCGATCAGCGCGACGTGGTCGGTCAGATGGAGCGCGACGACAAGATCCTGCGCCCGATCAATTATCCCCCCGATACGCCGGGCAAGGGCTTCGGGCTCTACAAGACCGACGACGGCAAGCGCATCCTTGTCGCCAACGTCATGTGCCGGCTGTTCATGGAATTGTTGGACGATCCGTTCCGCGCTCTGGACGCATTGTTGACACGCTACAAGCTCGGCCGCGATGCGGATGCGATCATTTTCGACGTGCACGGCGAGGCGACCAGCGAGAAGCAGGCCATCGGCCACTATGTGGACGGCCGCGCCTCTGTCGTCGTCGGGACCCACACGCACGTGCCGACGGCGGACACCTGGGTGCTGCCGGGCGGCACGGCGTATCAGTCCGACCTCGGCATGACCGGGGATTACGATTCGGTCATCGGCATGAAGAAGGATCTGTCGGTGCAGCGGTTCCTGTCCAAGGCGGAAAAAATCCGCCTGGAACCGGCGACGGAGGACGGCACGCTGTGCGGTTGCTTCGTCGTTCTGGACGACAAAACCGGGCTCGCGAAACGGATCGAACCGGTCCGCGTCGGCGCCCGTTTGGCGGAGACGATCCCCAAACCCTGACGGGGTTTTACGGCAAAAATCGCCCGGGCCGCCAAAATCTTGACATATTGCCCGTCGAAGATGATCCAGAAGGCTCGGCGCGGTATTCATTTGCCCGCCCCGATTGTAATATGGAGCGATTCGCGGCACGCATCGGCGTTGCCGCGTTTGCAGATGTGAAAGAGACGGAACTACCACCATGGCCGGCCATTCAAAATTCAAGAACATCATGCACCGCAAGGGTGCGCAGGACGCCAAGCGGGCGAAGGTCTTCGCCAAGCTCGGGAAGGAATTGTCCATCGCCGCGCGCGCGGGCGAGGACCCGGGCTTCAACCCGCGTCTGCGCCTCGCCATCGCCAACGCGAAGTCGCAGAACATGCCGAATGACAACATCAAGCGCGCGATCGCGCGCGGTGTCGGCGGCGACGGCGAGAATTACGAGGAAATCCGCTACGAGGGTTATGGCCCCGGCGGAGTCGCGATGATCGTCGAGGCGCTCTCTGACAACCGTAACCGCACCGCCTCCGAGGTCCGCTCCGCGTTTTCGAAGCACGGCGGCAACCTGGGCGAAACCGGCAGCGTCAATTTTATGTTCGAGCGCGTCGGCAAGATCTATTACCCAGCCGATACCGCAAGCAACGACGACATGTTCGAAGCGGCCCTCGAAGCGGGTGCGACGGACGTCGAAAGCGATGAAGACGGGCACGCGGTATCGTGCGATCCGGACGATTTCGCGGACGTGCGCGAGGCGCTGGCCGAGAAGTTCGGCGACCCGGAGAGCGGCGAGTTAGAGTGGAAACCGCAGAACACGGTCGAAGTTGACGCCGACACCGCGAGCACCTTGTTCAAGCTGATCGAGGTGCTGGAAGACAACGACGACGTCCAGTCGGTGTCGTCCAACTTCGATGTTTCCGACGACATCATGGCGCAGTTGAGCGCGTAAGGAGAGAGCGACTTGCGGCTGATCGGTTTCGATCCGGGATTGCAGACGACGGGATGGGGCATCATCGAGGCCGCGGATAACCGTCTCAGTTACGTCGCGGACGGACTGGTCACCACGTCTTCGAAGGCCTCGCTATCCGAACGGCTGGTCGAACTGCACGCCGGCCTGCGCGAAGTCATCGCCGAATTCTCGCCCGAAGAGGCGGCGGTCGAGGAGACCTTCGTCAACAAGAATGCGGTCTCTACTCTCAAGCTCGGGCAGGCGCGGGGCATCGTCTTGCTGGTCCCGGCGTTGGCCGGCCTTAACGTTGCCGAATACCTGCCGAACCTGGTCAAGAAGACCGTCGTCGGCTCCGGTCACGCCCAGAAAGAGCAGGTGCAGATGATGGTCAAGACGCTGCTGCCCGGCGCCAGGATCGCCGGCGCCGATTCCGCGGACGCACTTGCCGTGGCGATCTGCCACGCCCATCACCGGGGCACCGCTGAGCGGGTCCGCAAGCTGGCGAGAGCGGCGCAATGAGGATCGAATCATGATCGCGCGGTTGAAGGGCATCGTCGAAGACATCGGCGACGAGTGGGCTGTCGTCGATGTGAACGGTGTCGGCTATCTGGTGTTCGCATCAGGCCGAACGCTCGGCCGTCTCGTTATCGGCGAAGCGGCAGTGATCTATATCGAGACCCATGTCCGCGAGGATCACATCCATCTTTACGGGTTCGCCGACACGCTGGAACGCGACTGGTTCAAGCTGCTGACGACGGTTCAGGGCGTCGGCGCTAAGGTCGGCCTCGCGATTCAGAGCGTGCTCAGCAACGACGAAGTCAGCCGCGCCATCCTCTCTGGCGACAAGGCGGCGATCACGCGTGCGCCGGGCGTCGGGCCGAAGCTCGCGGCGCGCATCATCTCGGAACTCAAGGACAAGGTCGGCTCGATCACGCTCGGCCAGACCCTCAAGGCCGAAGTCGGCCATACCGCCACCGCGCCAGGAGGCGGTGCGCAGGGCGCGGTTTCGGATGCCGTCTCGGCGCTGGTCAATCTTGGATACAGTCCGTCGCAGGCGCTGGGCGTGGTATCCGAAGCCGCCGGCGAAATGGGTGAGAGCGCCGATGTCGGCGTTCTGATCAAGGCCGGTCTCGCCAAGTTGGCGCCCGCCGACACGCGGGCGGGGGCCCGGCGTTAAATGGCGGAGGGCGAGCGTATTCTCGAGGCCGAGAGCCTGCCCGGCGATACGCAGGATGCGGCGCTCAGGCCGCAGAAGCTGGACGATTTCGTCGGTCAGCCGCAGGTGCGCGCCAATCTCAAGGTATTCGTGGAAGCCTCCATCAGCCGGTCCGAACCGTTGGATCACGTGCTGTTTTACGGCCCGCCGGGGCTCGGCAAGACGACCCTGGCCTCCATCGTCGCCAAGGAAATGGGCGTCGGATTTCGGGCAACGTCGGGGCCGGTGATCGCCAAGGCCGGCGATCTCGCCGCGATCCTGACGAACCTCGAGGCGGGCGACGTGCTGTTCATCGACGAGATCCATCGGCTCAACCCGGCGGTCGAGGAAATCCTGTATCCGGCGATGGAAGATTTCCAGCTCGACCTGATCATCGGCGAAGGGCCGGCGGCGCGCTCGGTGCGGATCGATCTGCCGCGCTTCACGCTGGTCGGTGCGACGACCCGGTCGGGTCTGATCACGACGCCGCTTCGCGAGCGCTTCGGAATTCCGATGCGGCTTGAATTTTACGGTATCGACGATCTGCAGCACATCATTTCGCGCGGCGCCGGCCTGCTCGGAATGGACATGACCGACGACGGGGCGCGCGAGATCGCCAAGCGTGCCCGCGGTACACCGCGCGTCGCCGGACGTTTGCTGCGCCGCGTTCGCGACTTCGCCGCCGTCGCCGGCCATTCACCGGTCGATGCCAAGGCCGCCGACGCGGCCCTTAACAGACTAGATGTGGACAAGCGCGGGCTCGACGCCATGGACCGCCGCTATCTCACATGCATCGCCGAGAATTACGGTGGTGGCCCGGTCGGAGTCGAAACCCTTGCCGCGGCGCTTTCCGAGCAACGTGACACGATCGAGGAGGTGATCGAACCCTACCTGATTCAGCAGGGGCTTCTGATGCGCACGCCGCGTGGCCGGGCGTTGACGGGAGAGGGCTTCAAGCATCTCGGCCTGAAGGCGCCCGTCAACCTGAGCCAACTCGAACTCATTGCCGACGATCAGGAGCCCGACGATGCCTGACACGGGAATGACCGAGGTCCATGTCATGCCGATTCGTGTCTATTACGAGGACACCGACGCCGGCGGCATCGTTTATTACGCGAACTATCTCAAGTTCGCGGAACGTGCACGCACCGAGCTTCTGCGCGTGCACGGTCTCGAACATGCGGATTTGCTGACGAGCGACAAGATCGCCTTCGCGGTGAGGGAATGCCACGCGGACTACATCAAACCCGCCCGTCTCGACGATCTTCTCGAGGTCAGGACGCGGGTCACCGAGGTCGGCGGCGCGGCGCTTCGCATGCATCAGGATATCTGCCGGGACGGCAACGTCCTGGTGGCGGTGCATGTAAGGCTCGCGTGCATGGATGTAACCACCGGGGCGCCGAAACGGCTGCCCGACGCGGTCAGGGAATGCCTGCGTGGCCACGCAGGCGGAAACGTGAATTAAGGAAGACGAGCGGAGTAGGGAATGGAAAATCAAGCAGTCGATGCCGCGATGATGGCAGGTTCGGTGGGCGCGGATCAGTTCGCCGTGATGTCCATGTTCCTGCGCGCCGATATCGTCGTGAAATCCGTCATGGTGATGCTGATCCTCGCCTCGATCTGGTGCTGGGCGATCATCTTCGAAAAGCTGCTGACGGTCAGGCGCCTCAACAAGCGATCGAACGAATTCGAACAGGCGTTCTGGTCCGGCAAGTCACTGGACGACCTGTTCGACCGGGTCGCCAGCAATCCGCGCGACCCGATGGCGGCGGTGTTCTCGGCGGCGATGCGCGAATGGCGGCGGGTTTCCGGCAGCGGTTCGCACGGCATCCGCGCTGGGCTTTCCGACCGTATCGACCGTGTCATGCAAATCACCGTGCACCGGGAAATGGACCGGGCCGAGAAGTACATGACATTCCTCGCGACCACCGGCGCGACGGCGCCGTTTATCGGACTGTTTGGCACGGTCTGGGGGATCATGCACAGCTTCCAGTCGATCGCGATTTCGTCGAACACTTCGCTCGCCGTCGTCGCGCCCGGTATCGCCGAGGCGCTGTTCGCCACCGCACTCGGTCTCCTCGCGGCGATCCCGGCGGTCGTCGCCTACAACAAGCTGAGCCGCGACCTGGACCGGTATGCGGGCCGGCTTGAGAGCTTCGCCGGCGAGTTTTCGGCGATCCTGTCGCGCGAGATGGACAACTAGGAGCGGCGGATGGCGATCACCACCGAGAGATTGGGTGGCGGCAGCGGCCGTTTCGGCCGGCAGCGCCGGCGCCCGATGAGCGAGATCAACGTGACGCCGTTCGTCGATGTCATGCTGGTGCTGTTGATCATCTTCATGGTGACGGCGCCGCTGTTGACCGTCGGCGTCGAGATCAACCTGCCGGAAACCAGGGCGGGTGCGATCGCCGGCGAGGACGAGCCGCTGGCGATCTCGATCGATAAGTCGGGACAGATATTCCTGCAGGACACGGAGGTGCCGTTGGAGACGCTGGTGCCGAGGCTGCGCGCGATCACCGGCGAAAACCGCGAGCTTCGCATCTTCGTGCGCGGTGATTCCGACATCAATTACGGCCGCGTCATGGAAGTGATGGGCACGATCAACCGCGCCGGTTATCGCCGCGTCGCCCTGATCACCCGGAGCACCGACAAGTCCGACAAGAATGCGGACGATAAGAAGACGAAGAAGCAGCCTTAACCCGAAAGCGAGACTTGAGACAGATCTGAGATCATGCGGACCGGATTGTTTTTTTCTGTGGCTTTTCACGCGGGTGTCATCGCGGTGAGCATGCTCGGCCTGCCGCTGGTGTCGCCGCCGGAGCCGCTCGAGGAAACGCCGGTTTTCGTGGAACTGGTTGAGATCGACGAGATGCGAAATGCGCCGGCGCCGGCGCCCGAACCCGAACCGGAAGAGAAAAAGGCGCCTGAGCCGCCGCCACCGCCGCCGGTCGAAGAGGCGAAACCGGAACCCGAACCCGCGCCGCCGCCACCGGCGCCCGAACCGCAACCCGAGATCGCGGCCTTGCCGCCGAAACCGGAGCCGGAGCCCGAACCTGCGCCCGAACCGGAACCCGAACCGAAGAAAGAGCCGGAACCCGAGCCCCTGCCGAAACCCGAAGCCGAGCCCGCGCCGGAGCCCGAGCCCGAACCTAAGCCGGAACCGAAGCCCGAGCCACCCAAGCCGGTCGCGGCTGCTGCCAAGGTGAAGAAAAAGCCGAAGCCGCCGGAACAGTTCGAGGTCGCCTCGCTGCTGAAAACGCTCGAAGAAATCAAGAAGAAGCAGCCGGAACCGGAAGAGAAAATGAAAAAAGAAGAGCCCAAGGCTGACTTCGCCCAGCAGATGCGAGCGGCGCTCAAGGTGAAAACGCCGCAGCCGGATGCCGACCCGTCCAAGAAAGTGACGATGACCGAATTGGACGCCATGCGCCGCACGGTGATCGAGCGGGTATCTAAATGCTGGAATATTCCAACGGGCGCGAAGAACGCCGAAAATCTGGCCGTGCTGATCCGGATACAAATGAATCCGGACGGCAACCCCCAATCCGCGACGATCGAGGATCAGATGCGGTTCAACACGGATCCGTTTTTTCAGTCGGCCGCAGAGGCCGCTCGGCGGGCCGTATTGAATCCAAGCTGTAATCCCATCAAACTGCCGCCCGACAAATACCAGGTGTGGCGCGAGATTGTGATCAATTTCGATCCCAGAGATCTTTTATAGATAGCCGGTGTAAGGAGCTTCCATGTTTGTCCCTTCGATGATGCGAAACGCGATACCCGTCCTGCTGGCGGTCCTGATGATGGCCGGCGCGGCGCGTGCCGAGCTGCGCGTCGATATCACGCAGGGCAAAGCCGAACCGCTGCCGATCGCCGTCACCGACTTTTTCGGTAACGGCGGCGAGGAGCAGCGCATCGGTCGCGACATGGCGGGCGTGATCGCGGCGGATCTACAGCGCTCCGGTCTGTTCAAGCCGATCGACAAGCGCGCCTTCATTCAGACCGACGGCGCGCTCAACACGCTGCCGCGGTTCGGCGACTGGCGCATCATCAATGCGCAGGCGCTGGTCCAGGGGCGGACCGAACTGGTGCCGGACGGCCGGCTCCGGGTCGAGTTTCGGCTTTGGGACGTGTTCGCCGAGCAGCAGATGGTGGGTCTGGCCTATTTCACGGTGCCGGACAACTGGCGCCGCGTCGCGCACATCATCGCCGACGCGATCTATAAACGAATCACCGGCGAGGACGGCTATTTCGATACCCGCATCGTCTACATCGCCGAGAGCGGGCCGGAACGCCGCCGCGTCAAACGTCTGGCGATTATGGATCAGGACGGCGCCAACCACCGTTTCCTGACCGACGGCTCGGAACTGGTGCTGACACCGCGTTTCTCGCCGACGCTGCAGGAGATCACGTACCTCAGCTATCGTGGGAATACGCCGCGCGTCTATATCTTCAACATCGACACCGGGCGCCAGGAACTGCTGGGGGATTTCCCAGGCATGACATTCGCGCCCCGATTCTCCCCGGACGGGCAGAAAGTCATCATGAGCATGGCGCAGAACGGTTCGACCAATATTTACGAGATGGATTTGCGCACCCGCCAGTCGCGCCAGTTGACGCGGTCCGGCGCCATCGACACGTCACCCAGTTACGCCCCCGACGCAAGCCAGGTCGTCTTTAACTCCGACCGGGGCGGCACGCAGCAGCTTTACGTGATGGATGGGGACGGCAGCGACGTGCACCGAATCAGCTTCGGCAAAGGGCGATATGCGACGCCGGTGTGGTCCCCGCGCGGTGATCTGATCGCGTTCACGAAGATTTCGGGGGGTACGTTCTATATCGGCGTGATGCGCCCGGACGGCTCCGGCGAGCGGCTTCTGGCCGAGGATTACCTGGTCGAGGCGCCGACATGGTCGCCCAACGGCCGGGTCCTGATGTTCTTCCGCCAGTCGAAAAACGGCGAGAATGTCACCGAGCCCCGGCTCTATTCGATCGACCTGACCGGGTACAACGAACGCGAGATCGTGACCCCGGTCGGGGCGTCCGATCCGGCCTGGTCGCCGTTGATCCCGTAACCTTTCATGATGCAGCGCGAAAACAGGCGCACAAAAATCCTTTGCCGTGGGCGGGTTTTTCCAAAAAAGGGCTTGGAATCAATCCCGTCACTCTTTAAAGATACCACCAAGCGGCGTTTTGCGGACGCACGTGTTATTTTTTGCCGACTTATCGGCGATTGGGTTTATGAGATATCACCCGTTGAGGAGTATATTCCTATGCGTTTCAAATTTTTGAGTGTGCTGGCCGCGGTTGCCCTGCTTGCAGCGTGTGAAACAGCGCCGGAATCGAGTGGTAGCACCCAGTCGTCCGGCGCCGCGTCGACGACGTCGAGCAGTTCCGGCAGCAGCATGTCTGCCGTGCAGATCCAGGGCGGCACCCAGGAAGACCTGGTCGTTAATGTCGGGGACCGCGTGTTCTTCGCATTCGACAGTTCCGAGCTGAGCGCCGAAGCCCGCGCTTCGCTGGAAAAGCAGGCTGCCTGGATGAAGAAATTCGGCGGCGTTCGCGTCGTTGTCGAGGGGCATTGCGACGAGCGTGGCACCCGCGAGTACAACCTCGCCCTGGGTGAGCGCCGCGCCAACGCCGCCAAGGACTACCTGGTGGCGCTCGGCGTCAATCCGGCCCGCGTGAAGACCATTTCTTACGGCAAGGAGCGTCCGGCTGCGCTCGGTCACAACGAAACCGCATGGGCGCAGAACCGCCGTGCGGTGACGGTTGTCGACAACACCGGCAGCTGATCCCTTCGCCGGATACGGTTGTTTAAGGCGCTTGTCCACCGGTTTACACCGGATGGGCAAGCGCCTTAATTTTGCCTAATATGTACGAGAGGTTGCACCTCGGCGCGGGGCCCCGCCGGGCGCTGCGTCCGTTATTTGGAACGACGGACCGGAGAGAGCGATGACGTTTCGATGCTCATGGTGCGGCGCGGTTGTGTGCGCCGCCATTCTGATGACGGCGCTGCCGCTGCAGGCACAGGATACCCAGGCCCTGCTTGACCGCATCGAGCGTCTGGAGCGCGACATCAGGACGCTCAACGTGCAGATTTCGCGCGGCGGATCCGGTGGTGGTACGCCAAGCGGCGCGACGGCCGCGGCCGGGGGCGCTGACAACACGGCTTATGCCCGGCTCAATGTCCGCGTGTCGCAGATCGAAACCAGCATGCGCAACATGACCGGCAGGCTGGAAGAGCTCTCGTACCAGATCAATCAGGTGACGCAGCAACTGGAAAAGCTGTCAGCGGATGTGGATTTCCGGCTCAAGCAGCTTGAAAAGGGCGGTGTGGCACCGGGTATGCAGCAGCCGATGCAAAGCGGCGCTCAGATGACGCCGCAGGGGCAACAGCAGGCGGCGGATGCGATGTCGGGCACGCCGAACGCCCAGTCGCCGCAGGCGCAAGCGGGCGGAAGCGGGACGCAAGTCCTCGGTACGTTGAACGAATCCGAACTTAATAATCCTGCGCAACAGGGTAATGCGGCAACGCCTGCCCCGGCGCAGAAACCCGCGCAGAGCGAAGCCGACGCCCTTTTGGCGCAATTGACCGGCGACGGTTCGGCCCCGGCACCGGCATCGAAGCCGGCGGCCCCAGCCGCTGCACCGCAGGCCGCCCCGGCGCCTGCCAGTGTCGACACGGCGTCTAACCAGCCGGCGTCGGTGCCGTCGACGCAAACGGCGGCGCTGCCGGAAGGGACGCCTCGAGAACAGTACATGCACGCGTTCGGCCTGCTCAGGCAGGGTAAATACGATATGGCAGCATCGTCGCTCAGACAGTTCCTCGAAGCGCACGGTGACGACAAGCTCGCCAGCAATGCGCGTTACTGGCTCGGTGAAACCTATTACGTCCGCGGCTCGTTCGTGGAGGCGGCGGAAACCTTCCTCGAGGGCTATCAGGCTGACCCGCAGGGCCCGAAAGCGCCGGATGCGCTGTTGAAGCTCGGCATGTCGCTTTCCAGCCTCGACAAGAAGAACGAAGCCTGCGCGGCGTTCCAGAAACTGCGCCAGGATTATCCCGATGCGCCGGCGGGCCTGAAGAGCACACTCCAGCGCGAGTGGCAGAAGAACGGCTGCGTTTAGGCCGCCGACTGGATAAATGACCCGGTCCAGGTCAGCGACACCGATTACGGCGCACGAATTCGCTGACGCCATGACGGCGTTCGCGCCATTCGAACAGTCCCCACATCTTGCCGTCGCCGTTTCCGGTGGCGCCGACAGCATGGCGCTGGTGATTCTCGCCGACGCTTGGGCGAAGTCCGTCGACGGTGAGGTCACGGCACTGATCGTCGAGCATGGATTACGTCCCGAATCGGGCGTCGAGGCAGCGTTGACCGCCGGGCGACTCACAGGGCGCGGCATCCGGGCGGACGTTATCCACTGGCGTGAGGGCAAGCCGAAAACGGGGGTTCAGGCGGCTGCACGGCAGGCGCGATATGCGCTGTTGGATGATTGGTGCCGTCGGCACGGCGTGTTGCATCTCGCCGTCGCGCATCATGCCGACGACCAGGCCGAGACTTTCATGATGCGGCTTAAGCGCGGCAGCGGTCCGGACGGCCTTGCGGCGATGTCGCCGGTTCGCGAGTTCGGCGCCTGCAGGTTGTTGCGGCCGTTGCTCGGTTTTTCAAAGGAGCGTCTGGTGGCGACCCTCGAGGAAACAGGCCTCGACTGGGTGGAAGATCCATCCAACCGGGATCCTAAATACGCCCGCACGCAGGTCCGCGTGCAGTTGGCAGCATCTTTCGGGGATGCGCGCGATCTAAATATTGCGACGGCCCGTTTCGCCCGCGCACGTTCGGCGCTGGAGGCGGCGACCGCGGATTGGCTGGCCCAGCATGCGGCGCTTGATCCGGCCGGCTATCTGACGTTTTCCACGGTGGACTGGCTGCGCGCCGACGATGAGATCCGCCTACGCGTGCTGGCGCGCGCGGCGCAGGCGATCGGCGGTAAGGTCTTCGCACCGGAAGTCGCCGGACTGGAGCGATTGGCGGCCTCGCTGGAGGGGGGGCATGGGGCGACGCTCGGGCGTGCGCACTTCGATCCAGGCGGCGCGTCGACCGGGGTTTACCGGGAAGCCCGAAACCTGCCCGCACCTATCGATCTCACGCCCGGCATCCGGTTCTGGGACCGGCGGTTCCGGATCGCGGTGAGGCCCGGTACGCGCAGCCTGTCCGTGCGGCCGTGGGGGGCGGAGATCGCCGAAAACTGGCCGAAAGAGGAGCGCCCGGCATGGCTTGGAAATCTGCCGTCCCCGGCGCGGGCGGGGCTGCCGGTTATTGCCTTGAACGGCCGATATTATTTGCCGGCAGGTGAGGCGTCCGGCGTTGAACCTGAAAAGATTGGCGTTTCGGTCCGTTTTCAGCCAACAATGCCGCTCTCGGGAAGCGGATTTTCCGTTGCGTAAGCGCGGAAAACCACTATTTCTAGAGGGAACGGTGCGGCATCCGGTCAATGCCGGACGCGCCCCATGCCCGGACTGGACATAAACAGACGTGTGACGGCGGCCCCGAAAAGGAAGTAACCCCGTGAATTTCTCGAAGAATATCGCTCTTTGGATCATCATCGGCCTGCTTGTGCTGGCGTTGTTCAACCTGTTTCAGGGAACCGCCCAGCGCCCCGGCATGAACGAGATGGCATTCTCCGATTTCCTCTCGCGCGTCGAAAGCGGCGACGTCAAAGGGGTGACGATCAAGGGCAACCAGATCTACGGTCAGTACCAGAACGGCGGCTCGTTCCAGACCTACGCGCCGGACGATCCGCAGCTGGTGCAGCGCCTCAAGGATCAGGGTGTGACGATCCGCGCCGAGCCTTCCGAAGACGGCTCGCCGACGCTGTGGGGCGTGTTGATTTCATGGTTCCCGATGCTGCTTTTGATCGGCGTTTGGATCTTCTTCATGCGTCAGATGCAGTCCGGCGGCGGCAAGGCGATGGGCTTCGGCAAGTCCAAGGCCAAGCTTCTGACCGAAAAGCAGGGCCGCGTCACCTTCGATGACGTCGCCGGCATCGACGAAGCCAAGCAGGAACTCGAGGAAATCGTCGAGTTCCTGAAGGACCCGCAGAAATTCCAGCGCCTGGGCGGCCGCATTCCCAAGGGCTGCTTGCTCGTCGGCCCGCCGGGTACCGGTAAAACGCTTACCGCACGCGCCGTTGCGGGCGAGGCCAACGTGCCGTTCTTCACCATTTCCGGTTCCGACTTCGTCGAAATGTTCGTCGGCGTCGGCGCGTCGCGTGTCCGCGACATGTTCGAACAGGGTAAGAAGAACGCGCCTTGCATCATCTTCATCGACGAAATCGACGCCGTTGGCCGCCATCGCGGCGCCGGTCTCGGCGGCGGTAACGACGAACGCGAACAGACCCTCAACCAGTTGCTGGTAGAGATGGACGGGTTTGAGGCCAACGAAGGCGTGATCCTGATCGCGGCGACCAACCGTCCGGACGTGCTCGACCCGGCGCTGCTGCGTCCGGGCCGGTTCGACCGCCAGATCGTGGTCCCGAACCCGGACATCCTGGGCCGTGAAAAGATCCTCAAGGTGCACATGCGCAAGGTGCCGCTGGCCCCTGATGTGGACCCGCACGTGATCGCCCGCGGTACGCCCGGTTTCTCCGGCGCCGACCTTGCCAACCTGGTGAACGAAGCGGCGTTGCTCGCTGCGCGCAAATCCAAGCGCGTCGTCACCATGGACGATTTCGAGGAAGCTAAAGACAAGGTCATGATGGGGGCGGAGCGCCGCTCCATGGTCATGACCGAGGACGAGAAAAAACTCACCGCCTACCATGAAGCGGGGCACGCGCTGGTCAGTCTGCATATGCCTAAGACCGACCCGCTGCATAAGGTGACGATCATCCCGCGCGGGCGTGCGCTGGGCGTCACCATGAACCTGCCGGAACGCGATCAGCTTAGCCAGTCGGAGCGCCAATTGCTCTCGCGCCTTGCCGTCATGTACGGCGGCCGCATCGCGGAAGAGCTGATTTTCGGGAAGGAAAACATCACCACTGGCGCCGGCAACGATATCCAGCAGGCGACCGGGCTCGCGCGCCGTATGGTCACCGAGTTCGGGTTCTCCGACAAGCTGGGCCGGTTGCGCTATGCCGACAACGAAGAGGAAGTGTTCCTCGGTCACTCTGTAGCCCGCCAGAAGCACGTTTCGGACGCCACCGCCAAGATGATCGACGAAGAAGTTCGCCGCCTGATCGAGGAAGCTGAGGAAAATGCCCGCCGCATCCTGACCGATCACCATGACGAGCTCGAGATTATCGCCAAGGGGCTTTTGGAGTACGAAACCCTGAGCGGCACCGAAGTGCAGGCATTGCTGCGTGGCGAGGACATCCATCGCGACCACGGCGACGGCGGTGCGGGGGCCGACACGCCCCGTCGCACGTCGATCCCGACCGGCGGCAAGACGCGTCCCAAGAAGGGGCCCGGCGGCGCTGGCGGCATCGATCCCGATCCCGAACCGCAACCCGGTCAGTGATCTCTTCGTCCACGTGTTTCCTTTATTCCCGCGCAAGTGGGAACCCGGAGCAAAGACAGACGTGGCCCCCGCTTTCGCGGGGGTGACAAGTCGGAGCGGCAAACATGACGCCTGAACCGCTGAGCTTCGCAGGGATGACCCTCGACACGCCGCGCCTGATGGGTGTGGTCAACGTCACGCCCGACAGTTTTTCCGACGGCGGCGATTTCCTCGATGCGCAGGCTGCCATCGACCACGGCAAGAGGCTGGTCGACGACGGCGCGCATATCCTCGACATCGGCGGGGAGTCGACCCGGCCCGGTTCCAAGCCGATCACGGTCGACGAGGAGTGCGGCCGCATTCTGCCGGTGATCGACGGGCTCGCGGATATCGGCGTGCCGATTTCGGTCGACACGCGCCACGCCGATGTGATGCGCCGCGCCATCGATGCGGGGGCGAGCATCGTCAACGACGTGACGGCGCTGACCGGCGACCCAAACAGTATCGATGTCTGCGCCGAGACCGGCGTCGATGTCGCGCTGATGCACATGCAGGGCACGCCGGAAACCATGCAGGACAATCCGTCCTACGAGGACGCCGCGCTGGATATCGTCGATTACATGCGCGAGCGGATCGAGACGCTGACAGCCGCGGGCATCGGCCGGGACAAGATCTGTATCGACCCGGGCATCGGCTTCGGTAAAACCCTCGAACACAACCTCCGCATACTCTCGGCGATCGACGCTTTTCACGAATTGGGCGTGCCGATTTTACTGGGCGTGTCGCGCAAGAGCTTCATTACCAAGATCGACCGGAATGTCCCCGCGAAGGACCGTGTCGCGGGCTCCATCGCCGCCGCGATCGCCGGATGGGACCGGGGCGTGCAGATATTCCGGGTGCATGATGTCGCCGAGACGCGCCAGGCGCTGGCCGTCTGGCAGGCCATCGAGGACGCCGAGGAGTTATAGCGCAATGCCGCGAAGGGCGTGATTTTCGCCCGATTTTGCGGCATAAACCCTTCGGAAACCCTTTCAATTGCATAATTTTGGATTATGACAGGGTTTAACGGAGCCAGATCGAGACATGGACGGGTCCAGGATGACACGCAAATACTTCGGCACGGACGGTATTCGGGGCAGGGCCAACGCCTACCCGATGACGGCCGAGGTTGCGCTCAAGCTCGGCATGGCCGCCGCGCTGCAGTTCCGGCGCGGCAACTACCGCCACCGGGTCGTGATCGGCAAGGACACGCGCCTTTCCGGTTACATGCTGGAGCCGGCGCTGACATCCGGGTTCGTCTCCATGGGCATGGATGTCGTGCTGGTCGGACCGATGCCGACCCCGGCGGTGGCGATGCTGACGCGCTCGCTGAGGGCCGATCTCGGGGTGATGATCTCGGCCTCGCACAATCCGTTCGAGGATAACGGGATAAAATTATTCGGTCCCGACGGCTACAAGCTCTCCGACTCCGTCGAGTTCGAGATCGAAGAGAAGATGGACAGCAATCTGGCGGTGGAACTCGAGCCCTCGGACATGCTGGGCCGGGCCCGGCGTCTCGAAGACGCGCGCGGCAGATATACCGAATACGTTAAGCAGACCTTTCCGCGCGGGCTGCGCCTCGACGGTTTCAAGATCGCGCTCGATTGCGCCAACGGCGCCGCTTACAAGGTTGCGCCGGAAGTGCTCTGGGAACTGGGCGCCGAAATCACCACCATCGGCGTTACGCCCGATGGCACAAATATTAACAAGAACTGCGGCTCTACGCATCTCGATGCGCTGCAAACGCAGACCATCGCGGCCGGCGCCGACATCGGTCTGGCGCTCGACGGCGACGCCGACCGGCTGATCGTTTGCGATCAGAACGGCCGCATCATCGACGGCGACCAGATCATGGCGCTGATCGCCGAGGACTGGCATCTGACGGGGCGCCTCAACGGCGGCGGTGTCGTCGCGACGGTGATGTCGAACCTCGGGCTGGAACGTTACCTGAACGGCCTCGGCCTTGGCCTCAAGCGGACGCCGGTTGGTGACCGCTATGTCGCCGAAGCGATGCGCGCCGAAGCTTACAATCTCGGAGGCGAGCAGTCCGGCCACCTGATCTTCGACGACTACGCGACCACCGGTGACGGATTGATCGCGGCGCTGCAGGTACTGGCGGTGCTGGTGTCTTCCGGGAAACCGGCGAGCGAGATTTGCGCCAAGTTCGAGGCGTTACCGCAGATTTTGAAGAACGTGCGCTATAACGGCGGTCAGCCGCTGGAGGCGGCGAGCGTCAGGAAAGCCATCGTCGACGCGGAGGAGAAGCTCAACGGCACCGGCCGTCTCTTGATCCGCAAATCCGGCACCGAGCCGCTGATCCGGGTCATGGCCGAAGGCGAGGACCTTGTTCTCGTCGAAACCGTCGTCGACGGCATCTGCGAAGCGATCACCCAACAGGCCTAAGAGGTTTTGACATGGCCGATATGAAAGGCCGCGTCCTGATCGTCGCCGGCTCCGACAGCGGCGGCGGTGCAGGTATTCAGGCGGACATCAAAGCGGTAACCGCGCTCGGCGGTTTTGCGATGACGGCGATCACCGCGCTGACGGCACAGAATACGCAAGGTGTGTTCGGGATTCACGAGGTGCCGGAGGAATTCGTCGCCGAGCAGATGAAACTCGTGCTCGACGATCTGGGTGCCGATTGCATTAAGCTCGGCATGCTGCACCGGCCCGAAATCATCGAGACGGTGGTGTCGGTTCTGGAAGAATCCGCACCCGGCATTCCCGTCGTCGCGGACCCGGTGATGATCGCCAAGGGCGGGCATGCGTTGCTGGCCGACGAGGCGCAGGATACGCTCAAATCACGTTTGCTGCCCGCCGCGACGCTGATCACGCCGAACATTCCCGAGGCCGAGGTGCTGACGGGCATGAAGATTTCCGGTGTCGAGGATATGACGGGCGTCGCCGAAGCCTTGCTGGCGATGGGGCCGAAGGCGGTTTTGGTCAAAGGCGGGCATCTGCAGGATACGGCGACGGTTTGCGATATCCTTGTCACGGAAGACAGCGATTGGGCGTTCGAGGCCGGGCGTATCGACACGACGAACACGCACGGCACCGGTTGCACGCTCGCATCCGCGATTGCTTGTGGAATCGCGCAGGGAATGGACATGTCCGACGCCGTCGCCCGCGCGCAAGCGTACGTCATCGAAGCGATCCGCACCAATCCCGGTTATGGGAGCAGACACGGGCCGCTCAACCACGCGCACACGGTTTCCAAGTTTCCGGCGTGAGGCGGGGAAGCGGATAAGTATCCGTCTGCCACGGGCGTGCGTAGATCGGACGCCGGAAGCTGGCATTTGGATTGATGCGTCACCCCGGCGCAGGCCGGGGTCCTTGCCGCAAGGAACGTATCTCAGAGACCGGATCACGGTATTCCTGGATTCCGGCCTTCGCCGGAATGACGGGATTTGGTGTGAAGCTGTGCGTCAGGCGATCACCGGCGCGGCCGCGGCCGGGCCGTGCAGGATGTCGCGGATGGTCTCGACCCCCTGACGCACCTCGTCGCGGGTGCGGCAACTGCCGACGCAGATCCTGATCGCGTGCGGCGCCTGTTGGCGGCCGACGACAAAGGCATCGCCGGTCAGGAAGAACACGCCCTTGCGCATGGCCTGATCGCGTAACACGTCGGCGCGCCAGGGTTCCGGCAGTTCCAGCCAGATCTGATAGCTGTGCTTGTGGCCGCGGATGGAAAAACCGTCGAGCGCATCGGCGGCGATCTTCATCCGCGCCTCGGCCTCGGCGCGTTGCCACTCGATCATCTCGTCGCCGGTGCCGTCAGCCAGCCAGCGCATGGCGATCTCGGCCATCATCGGCGGCGTCATCCAACTCGACATGCGGGCGACGGCGCGGATCGCATCATTGGCGCCGGGCGGGCTCGCGATATAGCCGATACGCAGCCCGGGTGACATCGCCTTGGAAAGGCCGGTGGCGTAGACCACGTGCTCCGGCGCGTAGGCCGCGAGCGCCGGCGCGCGGTCTGCCGGGAGGAAGCCCCAGATGTCGTCCTCGATTACCAGCAGGTTATGACGCTTGATGATTTCGGCGATATCCTGGCGGCGCTTGTCCGACATCACCGCCGTGGTCGGGTTCTGCACGGTCGGGACGAAATACGCGCAGCGTGGGCGGTATTCGAGAATCGCTTCTTCCAGCGCGCCGGGGACGATCCCCTCGAAATCGATCTCGACCGGAGCCAGCTTCACGCCCAGTTGCGCGGCGATGTGGATGATGCCGGGGTAGGTAATACTCTCAACCAGCACCGTGTCGCCGGGCCGGGCCAATGCCATCACCGACACCAGGATCGCGTGTTGCGTGCCGTTGGTCAGGGTCAGGCAGTCGATATCCGTCTCGACCCCGGTGCGCGCGACCCAGTCGACCCCCGCCTGGCGATGCCGCGCGAGGCCGGAGTGCGCCTGATAATCCATCAACTCGCCACAGGTGGCCGGGTCTTCCGAAATCTCTTTGATGGTGCGTGACAGATAGGTGCCGCCGTCGCCCAGCGGTGGGACCGCCATCGACAGGTTGATGCCGTTGTCGCGCTGACCGCCGAACGCGAAAGCGCGGGGCGTTTGCGGCTGCGGGTAGCGACCGTTGCCCTTGATATAGGTGCCGCGTCCAACCTCGCCACCCACGAGGCCGCGGCGCTCGGCTTCCTGATAGGCCCGCGACACCGTTCCGAGCGTCACGCCGAGATCGTAGGCGAGGTTCCGCATCGGCGGCAGCTTGGTGTCGGGCTTGAGCTCGCCCACCTGGATCGCATCGTCGATAGCATCGGCGATCCGGAGATACTTCGCCCCCTTGCGGTCTTCGATATCCGGCATCCAAGTTGTCATGGGAACAATGTTAAGATTGTACCGAATTAAAAGTCAAGATAATAGATACAATGTGCTTTAGGTAAAGGAACAAAGCCATGAAGAACATTAATTGTGATGGTACAATCCAACCCTCAAGCTGGTCGCTGGAGAACAACGGCTGGAAGGCGCTCAGGCGCATTGCACCGGCGCTTGCCGAAGCCGCGATCAGCCAGTTCGTCACCATGTGCGAATGGCAGCGCCGTGCCGAAATGCGCGGCCGGATGGCGCGGTTGGACGACCGCATGCTCGATGACATCGGTCTGACCCGCGAACAGGTCGACGCCGAGGCGTCCAAGCCGTTCTGGAAAGACTGAATTGCCGTGGAAATTCGGCGAGCGGCATTGAATAAGAGGGCCGGATGGCGTCTCATCACGCCATGACGATGACGGCGCATTCGGGTCAGGTGCCGGCGGCGGCCTTTGGGCTCGCCGCCTTTGCCGTTTTTTCGTGGGGCGTCACACCCGCGATCACGGCGTTTCAGGTTACCGAGATCCCGGCGTTGCAGGCGGGGCTGATGCGTTCCGCGTTTGCAGTGCCGGCGGCGGTCGCGTTCATCGCGTTCCTGAAGCTGCAGACGCCGAAAGACAATGCGACGTGGGGCTGGCTTTTGCTTGCCGGCTTCGCGGCGTTCTTCGGATTTCCGGTGCTGTTCACCATGGGCGTGGCGCGGACGGCGACGTCTCATGCGGCGCTGATCCTGGCGTGCATGCCGGTAGTGTCCGGCGCGATGGCGGCGCTGCTCGACAAGCGAATGCCGCGCGGCGGCTGGTTCGCGGGCGCCGCCCTGGCGATGATTGGCGAGACGATCCTGATTTCATCGCGCGACAGCACCGGCGTGGCGACGCTCGAAGGCGATCTTTTGTGTGTCGCGGCGGCGGTGATTTCCGGATCAGGCTATGTCGCCGGCAGCCGCGCAACCGCCAAGATCGGCACCTGGTCGACGACGTTCTGGGGGATCGCCATCGCCGGCATCGCCCAACTGCCGTTGCTGTTCTGGATCGCGCGCGATTTCGACTGGACGGGGATGACCTACGTCGGCTGGTCGTCGACGCTCTATCTGGTGATGTTCTCGACGGTCTTGGCTTACGCGGCGTGGTACTGGGCGCTCAATCACGGTTCGGTCGTCAGGATCGCGCCGATCCAGTTCGGCCAGCCGGTGGTAAGCCTGGTCTTCGCCGTTGTCCTGTTGAGCGAGCCGATCACGATGCCGATCGTATTCTCGACTGCGATGATCATTGGCGGCATTGTGATGGCGAGCCGAGCCCAACGTCCTTTGAAGGTCCAGGGAGGAAAATGAAATGCCCACCATCCCGCTGAAGGATATCGAGGCTGCCGCCGAAATCGTATATCGGTACATGCGTCCGACGCCGGAAATATCGTGGCCGCTGTTGAACGCGCGGACCGGGGCCGAGGTCATCGTCAAGCATGAGAACCATACCCCCATCGGCGCCTTCAAGGTGCGTGGCGGGCTGAACTACATGACGCGCCTCAAAGAGGCCGATCCGGATTGTCCCGGGGTCATCACCGCGACCCGCGGCAATCACGGCCAGTCGGTATCGCGCGCGGCGACGGCGGTCGGGCTGCGTTCGGTCATCTATGTGCCGCACGGCAACAACCCCGAAAAGAACGCGGCGATGGAGGCGTTTGGGGCCGAGTTGATGGTGCATGGCGACGACTTTCAGGAAAGCCGAGAGGAGGCCGGCCGCGTCGGCGAAGCGGAGGGCCTGCACATGATTCCGCCGTTCCACCCGGACCTGGTCGCCGGTGTCGGCACCTATGCGCTGGAACTGCTGCAAGCGCATCCCGACCTGGATACGGTCTACGTGCCGGTCGGGATGGGGTCGGGAATTTGCGGTCTGATCTCGGCGCGGGACGGGCTGGGTCTCAAGACCAAGATCGTCGGCATCGTTGCCGCGAGGGCGCCGGCCTACGCGCTCTCGTTCGAAGCGGGCGCGCCGGTCAACACCAATGACGCCGACACGTTCGCGGACGGGGTCGCGTGCCGCAGCCCGGATCCGCAGGCGGTCGCGATCATCAATGCAGGTGCCGACCGGATCGTGCGGCTGTCTGAAGACGAGTTCCGCGCCGCCATGCGGGCCTATTTCTACGATACGCACAACATCGCCGAGGGGGCTGGTGCCGGGCCGCTCGCCGGGCTTCTTCAGGAAAAGGACAGGATGGCCGGCAAGAAGGTCGGCGTCATTCTGTCGGGCGGCAACGCCGACAAGACGCAGTTCCTTGAGGCGATGGCTGGTGAGTGAGCGCAATTGGCGGTAAATTCCGGGCGCGGAAGAAGAAAACGGGTGAATACATGACCGAAGAACTGTTCCGAGAGGATTCGTATCTCAAGACCTGTGAGGCGACGGTGGTCGCCGCCGACGAGAAAGGGATCGAGCTCGACCGCACCATCTTTTATCCGATGGGCGGCGGCCAGCCCGGCGACAGCGGCGTGATCAAAACCGCCGACGGCCGCGAGATTGAGATCGTCGATACGCGGAAGGATCGCGACACCGGTAAGCACCTGCATATCCCAGTGGAGGGCGCGCCCTGGCTCTCGGCGGGGGACACGGTCACATGCGAGATCGACTGGGACCGGCGCTATAGGCTGATGCGTATGCATTCCGCGCTGCACCTGCTGTGTGCCACCGTCGAGGGCGGCGTCACCGGCGGTCAGATCGGCGAGGAAAAGAGCAGGCTGGATTTCGATCTCGAGAACACCGACCTCGACAAGGAAGCGATCCAGGCGAAGCTCAACGAGTTCGTCCAAGGGGCACACGCCATGAGCCACCGCTGGATCACGGATGAGGAGATGGAAGCGAATGCCGATCTCGTCCGTACCATGTCGGTGAAACCGCCTATGGGCGCGGGGCGCGTCCGTCTGATGGAAATCTCGGGCGGCGTCGACCTGCAGCCGTGCGGCGGCACACATGTCGCCAACACGTCCGAGATCGGCGAACTGCGCGTCGGCAAGATCGAGAACAAGGGCAAACACAACAGGCGCGTCAACGTGCACCTGGTCAATCCGTAACGACAACGAAAACACCAAGGGGAGAGAACATTGAGCACCAACGCACACAGGATTGCGGTCATCCCGGGCGACGGTATCGGCAACGAGGTCGTCCCGCCGACCTGCCGGATTCTTGAAGCCGTCGCGCGCAAGCACGACCTGGGCTTCACCTTCGACGAGAAGGACTGGAGTTGCGAGCGCTTCAAGAAGGAAGGCGCGATGATGCCGGAAGACGGGCTCGACGACATCGGTGGCCACGACGGCATCCTGCTGGGCGCGGTCGGCTATCCGGGCGTGCCCGATCACGTGTCTTTGTGGGGGCTGCTTATCCCGATCCGCCGTCAATACAAGCAGTACGTCTCGTTGCGCCCGGTGCGCCTGTTCGAGGGCGTGCCGTGCCCGCTGGCGGGCCGTAAGCCCGGCGACATCGACATGGTGATCGTGCGCGAGAACAATGAGGGCGAGTATTCCGAAATCGGCGGGCGCATGTACAGGGGCACCGAAGACGAATTCGTCACCCAGGAAGCCATCTTCACCCGCAAGGGGACCGGCCGGATCATGCGCTACGCGTTCGAGCTGGCGAAGACGCGGCCGCGCAAGCACGTGACGTCGGCGACAAAGTCGAACGGCATCATCCACTCGATGCCCTATTGGGACGAACGTTTCGAGGAAATCTCGGCGGAATATCCTGATATCGAAACCGCCAAGTTTCACATCGATATTCTGGCGGCGCGTTTTGTGACCAGCCCGGACTGGTTCGATGTTGTCGTCGGCTCCAACCTTTTCGGCGATATTCTATCGGATCTCGGACCGGGTGTTACCGGCACCATCGCCATCGCGCCGAGCGGCAACATCAATCCCGAGCGCGAGCATCCCTCGATGTTCGAGCCGGTGCACGGCTCCGCGCCGGATATCGCCGGGCAGGGGATCGCCAACCCGATCGGCACCGTCTGGTGTGCGTCTATGATGCTCGATCACCTCGGCCATCCGGAAGCGGCGGCCGACATGATCACCGCTATCGAAAATCTTCTGAAGGGCGACGGGCCGAAAACGCCCGACATGGGCGGCAACGCGACGACTGAAGAGATGTGCCGCGCTTTGGAGGAAGAACTGGGGAACTGAGTATGACTGCAATCCCGCTCTATCAACTCGACGCGTTCACGGACAAACCGTTCGGCGGCAATCCGGCGGCGGTCTGTCCGCTTGACGAATGGCTGCCGGACGACGTCATGCAGTCGATCGCGCTCGAGAACAATTTGTCCGAAACCGCGTTCTATGTGCCGGAAGGGGATGGCTTTCGGCTGCGCTGGTTTACGCCAAAATACGAGGTCGACCTTTGCGGTCACGCGACGCTGGCGACGGGCGCGTTGATTCTGGAGAAACTCGACCCGGGTCGGGAGGCGGTCTCGTTCGAAACCCGGAGCGGCACCCTTGGCGTCAAGCGCGAGGGCGACATGCTGGTGATGGACTTTCCGGCACTGCCGGCCAAGGACGTACCGATGCCGGACGGATTGGCGGACGCGCTTGGTAAGGCGCCGGTGAGGTTTTTACGCGCGGTCAAGAATATGGCGGTGTACGAGACGGAGGCGGATGTCAGAGCTATTTCGCCCGATTTCGACTACATCGCTGCCATGGAAGGTTTGGGTATGATCGTTACCGCGCCGGGAAACGATGTGGACTGTGCGTCTCGTTTCTTTTCGCCGAAACACGGCATTCCGGAGGACCCGGTCACTGGGTCCGCGCACTGCACCATCGTCCCTTACTGGGCCGAGGTTCTTGGCAAGGACGAGATACATGCGCGCCAGGTGTCGGCGCGGTCCGGCGATCTTTATTGCCGGATGATGGGGGATCGCGTCGTCCTTGGCGGTAAGGCGCGGCTCGTGGTTGAAGGGACGTTCCTGCTGTGAGCGCAGCGCCGTTCGATATCTCGGTCGCACGTGGCGACGGGGATATGATGACGGCGCGCGAGATGTTCGCCGAGTACCAGCAATGGCTCGGCGTCGACCTCTGCTTTCAGGATTTCGAGAACGAGCTTGCCGGGTTGCCGGGCAAGTACGCGCCGCCGACGGGGGAGATATTCATCGCCCGCGAGGACGATGCGGTTGCGGGTGTCGTCGCGGTGCGGCCTGTCGGCGAGCCGTCCGAAAGGCGTTCCGAGATGAAGCGCCTTTATGTGCGCGAACGATGGCGGGGCAGGGGGCTTGGCCGCGTCCTCGCGAATCTTGCCGTTTCCTTCGCGGCGGACGCCGGGTACACGCGGATGGTCCTGGACACACTGCCGCAACTTGAAACCGCGATATCCATGTATGGCCGCATGGGTTTCGTCGAGACCGAGCCCTATTACGAAAACCCGCTGCCGGGCGTGGTCTATATGGAAAAAATCCTCTAGGCTCGGTAGAAACCACAATAAGTCGGCATCATCAAAATGCCGTAATGTGCCCTGAGGATGATCTTATGAAGAGCTCTCGTATACTGACCGCGCTATTTGCCGCGTGTATCTTCCTCACCCTTGGGGTGGCAGGTGCGCCTTCGGTTGCGGGCGCGGATCAGCTCAAGCTCAAACGCTCCTTCGGACTGCGTGGCGAGGGCGAATCGCACGTGCAGATCCAGTCCATGCTGGCGCCGGTGAAACGTAGCGCCAACAGCCGCTCGACCGCGAACATTCCGGTGACCCCCGTCTTAACCGTCGCCGCCAAGGACAAGGTCGGTTTCGTCTGCACGCTGGGGCCGCGTATCAAGGATGCGCTGCTCAGGTCCTGGTACGCCCAGCCGATGACCCTCGACTACATCTTCGATCCGGACAAAACCAAAGAAAAAGTCTACCGGATTTCCAAGACGGACTCCCAAAAAGCAGAGGATGCGCGCCTTATCGCGGCGATCAACCAGGCGCTCGGCGAAGATCTGATCAACGATATCCTGGTGATCAAGGGGACCCGCCAGATGGGCGGTGGGGCGATCTCCAAGCTGCCGTTCGCGAGCGTCCTGGGATGCGCCGAGCTTGAACAGGACAAGCCGGCCGAGGAAGAGAAGAAGTCGCACTGAGCCGAAAACCGGGTTTTCCCCGGGTTTGCGACATTTTTCTTGTGACTTTTTAACCAAAGATTAGTATTTTGCAGGGGGCTCCACGCCTATATATGGTGGAGGCCGCTAGGTATTGTGGACTGGGCGTGCGCTGGCCATAAGGCACTGCCGGTCCAGATGCATACGATAGTAAAGGGGGCGGCATGACCAAGGGAATAGGACGATTGCTGAAGAGGGTGATGCCGGTTTGCATGGCCGCCGGGCTGTTGAGCGGCTGCGCGGTGTTCGACGGCAATCTCTTCGAAGAGTCGTTCTGGGCCTCCAGCCCCTTCAAGCAGAACGACCAGGCGGAACTCGGGATCGCCGCGTTGGCCAAGGGCAATTACGTGACGGCGGAAGGTCACTTTCAGCGCGCGCTGAAAGCCAATTCCCGCGATGTCGATGCGCTGCTCGGTGCCGGCATTCTTTACCAGAATACCGGCCAACTCGTGAAAGCGCGCGAAATGTACGAGGCGGTACTGGCAATCCGTCCCGACGATAGCGAGCAGTTCGTGGTCTGGAATTCGTTGACGACTCGCCCCGCCTCCCAGGTGGCGAGCGTCAATCTCTCTCTTCTCGAAACCGGTGGCGCCGCGAACGCCGCGATGCAGCCGCCGATGGGCGGCGTGCCGGTCGGCGCCGCACCTCAGGGCGACGTGATGCTCGGCCGCTCCAGCGCCGAGGTTGCCTCGACGCCAATGGCGATGAACAGCCCGCAGCCGATGTCGAACCCGGGCAGCATGGCGTCGGAATCGCCGAGTTCGATCGCCGGTTTCCAGGGCGGCGACGCCAATGTGATGTCGCGCTTTGCAACGCTGAAAGCGCTCCGCGATCAGGGCCTGATCACGCAGGACGAATATAACCAGCGCCGACAGTCGAGCATTGGCGCCTTGCTGCCGCTGACGTCACCACCACCGGCGGCGGGGCTGGATCGTCCCGTGCCGACCACGGAGCAGATCTCGGCGCGCCTGCGCGCGATCGGCCGCGCGCTTGAGATGCGGGCGATCTCGGTGTCGCAGCATGCCGCTGAACGGAACATGATTCTCGATGCGTTGATGCCGTCGGCGCCGGTCATGGTCGCCGAGCCGTCTGCGCCGCCGCGTGGTCTGATGGAAGGGGCGGATGCCATCCGCCGCCTCGAGAAATTGCGTGACGCCGGCTACATCTCCGGCGACGAATACGCACGCGAACGCCAGGCGATCGAGCTTGCCGTTCAGGGGCCGTCCCCGGCCGAGCCGAAGCAGGCCGCCGCGCCGTCACCCGCGATGCAGAAGCCGGAACAAATGGCCAAGCAGGAACCGGCGAAGCCCGCCGGACCGCAGCCGGCGGTGCACCTCGCATCTTATCGCTCGGCCAAGCAGGCCGAGAGCGGCTGGGTGCAGATCAAGCGCGCGCACGGCAACATCCTCGGCAGTCTCGATCATGAGGTCAGCCGGGTGACGCTCGGCAGCAAGGGCACGTATTTCCGTCTGAAAGCCGGGCCGTTGCCGTCGGTCGACGAGGCTAAGTCGCTCTGCCGGCAGCTGAAGCAGCGCCGCCAGTACTGCGACACCACGGTGATGAACGACGGTTAAGCCGCTGTTTTCGAAAAATCCCGAATAGCGCGGATCACGTCGTCCGGCTTTTCGGCGTGGACCCAATGACCGGCATCCGTTACATCGGCGACTTCCGCCATCGGGAACAGGTTCTCGATCAGCGGGAAATGGCCATCCTCGACGAAATCCGATTTGCCGCCGCGCAGGAACAGGGACGGGCCTTCGTAGGGCTCACCCAGATGCGCCGGAAAATCTAGGATATCGGGCATGTCCTTTTCAATCGCATCCAGGTTGACCTGCCAGCTAAGGCCGCCCTCGTCCTGACCGAGGTTCTGTAGCAGAAACGCCCGGATGCCCGGATCGGGAATCGCATCGGCCATGTATTCTTCGGCCTGCGAACGCCGCTCCAACTCATGAAGCGGTACGCCGCGCATGGCTTCAATATAAGGCTGGTAACTGTGATCGTAGGGCACCGGCGCGATATCGATGACCATCAGGCCACCGACCAGATCGGGCTCGGTGAGTGCCAATGCCATCGCCGCCTTGCCGCCCATCGAATGGCCGACGACGACGGCAGGCCCGGCGTCGAGCGTGCGGATCAGTTGGGCGAGGTCTTCCGCCATCACCGGATAAGACATCTCGTCATCCCATGGACTGTCGCCGTGGTTGCGCATGTCGGCGGTGACGATGCGGGCATCGTCGGCGAGGCTTTTCTGGATCGCTTGCCAGTTGCGTTTGCGGCCGAACAGGCCGTGCAGAATCAGAACCGGCGCGCCGGTGCCGAGTTCGGTGGTATTGAGGGATACGGCGGCCATGCCCTGCCGCCGGTCAATTGTTCCCGGAGGCGGCGACCTCGGTGCCCTTGTCACGGAGCTTGGCGAGGAACTGGTCCTGCTGTTCACGGAACTCGAGGAACCGGGCGAGGGCCTTGCCCTCAAGCGAACGGCCGGACGGCATCTTGATGCGGAGCGGGTTGACCTGCTTGCCGCTGCTCAGCACTTCGTAGTGGAGATGCGGGCCGGTCGACCGACCGGTGGTGCCGACGTAGCCGATGATCTGGCCCTGTTCGACCCGCTTGCCTGTGCGGATGCCGCGCGCGAACCCCTTCATGTGAGCGTACGCCGTCTCGAAGGTGCCGTTGTGACGGATCTTGATGTAGTTGCCGTAGCCGCCGTGGCGCCCGGCGAAGGCGACGGTGCCGTTGCCGGCGGCATAGATCGGCGTACCGGTGGGCGCGGCGAAGTCGACGCCCTTGTGCATGCGGGTGTAGCCGAGAA
>OZ245847.1:2867500-4237440 GCA_965228915.1 Rhodospirillales bacterium
CCAATCAAACCGGGTAATAGCTGGTTCTCCGCGAAATCTATTTAGGTAGAGCGTCATGTATTGCCGTCGGGGGTAGAGCACTGGATGGGCTAGGGGGTCCCACAGACTTACCAAACCTAACCAAACTCCGAATACCGATGAGTATGAGCATGGCAGACAGACGGCGGGTGCTAAGGTCCGTCGTCAAAAGGGAAACAGCCCAGACCACCAGCTAAGGTCCCCAAATCACGACTAAGTGGGAAAGGATGTGGGAAGGCCAAGACAACCAGGAGGTTGGCTTAGAAGCAGCCATCCTTTAAAGAAAGCGTAACAGCTCACTGGTCTAAACAAGCCGTCCTGCGCCGAAGATGTATCGGGGCTAAAGTCGTGTACCGAAGCTGTGGACTTCGTCTTTGACGGAGTGGTAGCGGAGCGTTCCGTAAGCCTGTGAAGGTGAACCGCGAGGTTTGCTGGAGGTATCGGAAGTGAGAATGCTGACATGAGTAGCGATAAAGAGGGTGAGAAACCCTCTCGCCGAAAGTCCAAGGGTTCCTGCGCAAGGCTAATCCGCGCAGGGTGAGCCGGCCCCTAAGGCGAGGCCGAAAGGCGTAGTCGATGGGAACGGGGTTAATATTCCCCGGCCTGGTGGATGTGACGAATGGTGGTAGCAGTGAGGTCTTATCGGATTGATCTTGCTGTGAAACCGTTCCAGGAAATAACACCACCTTACAGACCGTACCCGAAACCAACACAGGTGGACTGGTAGAGTATACCAAGGCGCTTGAGAGAACGATGTTGAAGGAACTCGGCAAAATACCCGCGTAACTTCGGGAGAAGCGGGCCCCGTTGGTGGGCAACCATCGGCGGGGGGCACAGACCAGGGGGTAGCGACTGTTTACTAAAAACACAGGGCTCTGCGAAGTGGGTAACACGACGTATAGGGTCTGACGCCTGCCCGGTGCCGGAAGGTTAAAAGGAGAGGTGAGAGCCTTGAATTGAAGCCCCGGTAAACGGCGGCCGTAACTATAACGGTCCTAAGGTAGCGAAATTCCTTGTCGGGTAAGTTCCGACCTGCACGAATGGCGTAACGACTTCCCCACTGTCTCCAACATCGACTCAGCGAAATTGAAGTCTCCGTGAAGATGCGGAGTACCCGCGGTTAGACGGAAAGACCCCGTGCACCTTTACTACAGCTTCAGAGTGGTACTAGGGAATGACTGTGTAGGATAGGCGGGAGCCTTTGAAGCGTCGGCGCCAGTTGACGTGGAGGCACCCTTGAAATACCGCCCTTTTGTTCTCTGGTATCTAACCGCGGTCCGTGAAACCGGATCCGGGACCCTCTGTGGCGGGTAGTTTGACTGGGGCGGTCGCCTCCCAAAGAGTAACGGAGGCGCGCGAAGGTGGGCTCAGGCCGGTCGGAAATCGGTCGTTGAGTGCAATGGCATAAGCCCGCCTGACTGCGAGAGCGACAGTTCGAGCAGAGACGAAAGTCGGTCATAGTGATCCGGTGGTCCCGCATGGAAGGGCCATCGCTCAACGGATAAAAGGTACGCCGGGGATAACAGGCTGATGATCCCCAAGAGTCCACATCGACGGGATCGTTTGGCACCTCGATGTCGGCTCATCACATCCTGGGGCTGGAGCAGGTCCCAAGGGTTCGGCTGTTCGCCGATTAAAGTGGTACGTGAGCTGGGTTTAGAACGTCGTGAGACAGTTCGGTCCCTATCTGCCGTGGGTGTTGGATACTTGAGAGGAGCTGCCCCTAGTACGAGAGGACCGGGGTGGACGTATCTCTGGTGGACCTGTTGTCACGCCAGTGGCACAGCAGGGTAGCTAAATACGGACGGGATAACCGCTGAAGGCATCTAAGCGGGAAGCCCCCCTCGAAACAAGGTATCCCTTGAGAGCCGTGGAAGACGACCACGTCGATAGGCTGGGTGTGGAAGCATGGCAACATGTGTAGCTGACCAGTACTAATAGCTCGAAAGGCTTCAGAACGCGCTCGTGCGCACGGACGAGCGGAACCCTTGTCCCGGACTTGATCCGGGACCTCAACGAAATCGAATTCCAGACAGAACGCCTCACCCGCAAGGGTGAGTGACAAATAATGAGATTGAACGGCGCAGGGCCGTCCCAAGCCGGGCAATCCCGTTATCAGCTACATGAAAGTATACCGAGCGAACGCGAGGGACTTTCATGTACGTCAGCTAGCTTTGCGCTTCGACGACCTGGTGGTCATGGCGAGGGTGCCCCACCCGATCCCATCCCGAACTCGGACGTGAAAGCCCTTAGCGCCGATGGTACTGCGTCTTAAGGCGTGGGAGAGTAGGTCGCCGCCAGGTCTTCAAAGCGCAAAAGCCGACCCCGGATCACGTCCGGGACAGGCATCGTTCCTCTTCAATCTTCTCACGCCGGTTCGGACACGCGCTTCAGGCCCGTATCGGCGCCATGAAGGAAGATATCACGCGGGGTGGCGAGCCCGCCCGCCGGGACGCAAGTCGCGGCAGAACAAACAACCGCTACCGGGCCCAGCCCGGCAGAAAAATTGACGCGGGGTGGAGCAGCCCGGTAGCTCGTCAGGCTCATAACCTGAAGGTCGCAGGTTCAAATCCTGCCCCCGCAACCACCGTAAATTGACACCCCGGCTCGAAAGAGCCGGGGTGTTTTACGTTGGAAACGTCCCCATCCGCAAACGCCAGGATCGCTGCTAGATCTCCATGTACCTCGGCCTGGATGCCGTTTGGCGCGGTGTCATCTGGAAAGAGATCGATGCGGGTGGTGAATGAACGAATGAGATCGATCGCGTCCGGCTTGATCGCGTCGTCATTGAGCGCGTCCGACAGGTTTGCGACCTTGTTCGCGTAGATCTCGGCGAGGTTCGGCAGGGCATGCACGGGCACCTTCGGCGCGGACGACAGATGTTCCTGCAAGTCCGCCTTCCGGTCTTCGAGGTCGGTCAGGCGAGCCTTCATCGACGCGGTATAGAGCCCATCCTCGATTGCCGTCATGATCGCGGCGATCTTTTGCTCGGTGTCTTTGAATTGCTGTTCCAGTTGCTGCCGTTGTTGATCCTGGCCGGCGGCGAGCCGGTTCATCTCCGCCAGAAACTCTTCGACGAACACTTCGACCATCTCCGGGACCAGTAATTGGTCTTTGAGTGCGCCCAGGATGCGTTCCTCGATGATCTGACGTTTGATCGTTCGGGTGTTGTCACACGTCCCCTTGGATCGGTGCGAGGCGCAGCCATAGCGGTCCTTGCCCATGACCGTATACCCGCCGCCACACGCGCCACACTTTAGAAGACCACTAAATAGAAACTTGCGGCGGTGTGCCCGGTTGAGGGGGTTGCCGGCATCATCGCGGGCCATCTCTTTGTAGACGTCGTCTTGGCGCTGTTTGACCCGGCCCCAGAGGTCCTGGTCGATGATGCGAAGGCTTGGCAACTCGACCCGCTCCCACTCTTCCGGCGGGTTCGGGCGTCCCTGTCTTTTGCCGGTGCGCGGGTCTTTGACGTAGGAGCACCGGTTCCAGACCAATTGGCCGATGTAGAGCTCGTTGTTCAAGAGACCGGTGCCCCGGTCACGTTGACCTCGGATCGTCGTGTCCCGCCATGTGCGGCCCTTAGGGCCGGGAATGCCTTCGTCATTCAACTGTTTGGCAATGGCGCGGGGTGAGTGTCCGGATGCGAATGCTTCGAAGATACGGACCACGGTCGCGGCCTCCGCCTCATCGATGAGGCGCTCGCCCGTTTGCTCGTCCGGGATGCGGTAGCCGAACGCAAGGCCGCCGCCGGACTTGCCGGCGAGGACGCGACCCATGAGGCCGCGTTTGGTCTTGGCTTTGAGGTCCAGGAGATATTGTTGGCCGACCGAGCCAAGGATACCGGCTAAGAGCGCGTTCACTTCGCCGGTTGCGACCGTATGCAGGCTGACGCCATAGAAAGAAAGCTCATCGTGCAATCCGGAGACGTCGGCAACCCGGCGTCCCAACCGGTCCAGGCTCTCGGCGATAACGACGTCAGCCGCGCGGTCGTTCACCGCCGCCTGCATCGCCTGAAACCCAGGTCGGGCTGTGCTCGCCCCACTGATTGCCCGATCGGAGAACACATCCACCACCCGCCACCCCTTGAGATCCGCATAGCGGCGGCAAACCTCGACCTGATCTTCGATAGACGCTTCGGACTGAAGATCAGACGAATAACGGGCGTAGATGAAGGCGCGCATTTTAGGTCTCCTGGTACTGTTCTCTGAGGGCGGTGATGTTGTCGGCGACCCGTCGAGAGGCGGCGAGTGCAGAGGCTTTGTTGTAATATTGCTCTGCTGTTCTCGACGTCGTGTGGCCGAGTAGGGGACGGATGAGCGGCGCCAACTCCGGCGTCTTCATCGAAATGCTCGTCGCTGCGATGTGTCGAAACATATGTGCAGACACATGCTTGCCGAGATGACGTGTCGTGACCTGGGCGACCCGTTGTCCAACGCGATTGAGGGTCATGGCTTGACCGGTCTTGGAAATCCAGAGTTCACTCATAGAGACTCCCTGTAGGAGACGGGGTCGGTGATCAGTGAGATACGTCTCGAGCGCCACCCCGATCTCTTCCGGCAACGGCATCTCATAGGGTTCTCCGTTCTTCATATCGCCGGCGTCGATCCGTATGACCCAGTGACCCTCAATGCAGCGAAGTTCCTGATCCAACCGAAGCTGCCAGAGGTTCTTGCGGCGAAGCACCGTCACTGCGAGGAGCACGATCATGAGACCGTCCCGGTACATGACGCTGTCATCGCGCTCGCGATAGGGCTTGATCCGAGACGACCGCTTCATCAGATCGCAGCCAAGGGTATAGAGATCGTCGATCGAGATGTCTTGGGCGACAGGCAGCGACCGGGGTGGGATCTCTCGATGCAGCCTGTTTGCCATCTCGCGCAGCCAGGACCAATCTCGATCCGGCCAGGCGTGAAAACAGAAATTGTGCAGGCGGTCGATCTCGGACCAGACGGAGTTTGGCTTGAGGCGTTGTTGCAGGTTTTTGGTGAAATCGATCACCGCGGCCTTATCCTCCGGGCGACCGGAAAACGCCAGACGATTGGATTTGTTCAACGAGAGATACCTCAGCCAACGCCCATAGGTGCCGATCTGCCCCTCTTTGGTGCTCTCGGACAAGTGTGCTGCCGGACCAGGGTCGGTGAAGATGTCGCCGGGCGATACGGCGCGTTCATAGGCGCTGCGGTCCTCGTCAGGCCAATCATCATAGGGGATGCGTCGGGCTATCAAGAGCTGCCGGTTCATCGCTAGTCTCCCTGATTGAAGCGTAAAGCGAGGATGGTGTCTGCGACATGTCTGCGGGCATTCGTATCGCTAAAGGCAGCGTAGAACATCATGGTCGTCTCAATCGATTTGTGACCAAGGTGTACCCGGACGGTCTCATACTGGCCGGGATGGCGGTCCAGATAGATCAAGGCGGCGATGTGCCGATAGAGGTGTAGATTGATATTTATGCCGGTTAGACGCGAGACGGCCTTCGTCAACTGTCCGGATACCGTAACTTGGCTCTTGTGTCCGCCTTTGTCGCCCGGGAATAGGCAGCCCTCGTCTGATCCTTTGAGAAGGACTTTGCGGTGTTTGGAGACGTATAGATCGTAGAGTCGGATGACATGATGCGGTAGGTCGAAATCGATATCCTTGTCGTTTTTGACCTCATCGGCCGGGAGGATCATATAAAGCCGCTTGCTCGTCCCTTTGCCCACAGACCTGAAATGCTGATCGATCCGAAGTTCCGTCAGGTTCTTGGCGCGGATCGGCGCCACCAGCAAAATCTCATGCATCAAGGCAGTTTGTATGCGCAGCGCCCGTCGGCGCGGGTGATCAATCTTGCGGGCCTCTTCGACGAGTCGGTCGCCTAAGCAAATAAAGGCGCGTCTATTGTCGGGAGAAACGAACTGATGCAGGCGTTCGGCATTCTTCGAAGTCATGCCGCGTTTGCGGGTATAGGCTCGTTTGCGAAGATCTCGAATACGCCGAAGGGTCGGCCCATCGCTGAGCAAATAGTTCTCGGCCAGCGAGATCAAGCTGCCGATGAGGTTGTGGATGCTTGGACAATGAAGATCACCAAGATACTCCTTGTAGACCATGAGGCCCGTCGTCAGTTCTCGTTCTTGGATTAGGCAGGAAAGCGATGTGATCTCCTGGGCCGGCATGCCCGAGCGGATGATTGCAGAGGCCAATCGCCTAAATGCCTCGACGTTCGAGCGGATCGTGCTCTCCTCGAGTGGCTTATCCAGTGCGTTCTCATCGAAGATGTCAGCAATCGACATGTGGGCCTTATAGGCCTCGATGTCGTCGAGGAAGCTCTTTGGAAAGGCATCCCAAGGGAAACTGATCGTTTTGCGAAACGAGGGGACGGTGACAGGGATACGCGGCCAGTCCGGATAGATCTCGATCGCCTCGTTCCAGAGTTTGCAGACCTGGCGGCAAAGCCGGTCTGGATTTATTTTGAGAGAGCGTTCAAGAAGATCCTTGTGATAGGCGTCCACCACTGCGTCATCGACGTCATCTGGTGGAATGTCTCGTCCCGCACAGAAATGCATAAAGTTGGAAAGCCCACGTGCGAACTTCGGGGCGTCATCGACCATATCGCGTAGACAGGCCCATTCGGGCGTCAGGTGTTTGCGAAGCGGGGCGCGGTTTGGCACCCCGTAGCGATCTAGAACAAACTTGAGGTCCGACCTCGTATTCGCCCAGGTCGCCTTGCCAACCCCGGCCTTAGCCGGCATCGCGTCCTTGAGTTTGCGTCGCACCCTCGGGAACGAGGCCTCCATGGTCTCGGTCCAGCCGACCACGTTTAAGAACCGTCTGATCGACGACTTAAGGTTCGCCGCCTTCTGCGGGTGTAGGCCCATGTCCGCGTCAATGCCGGAAAAGAGGTCGGCAAACGTTGCAGCGTGAACGGATTTATTCATCGTTGATCTCCTTTATCGATTCTACATAATGAAAAAATGAAATAAACAGGAATGTACTCATGAAGTCATAAGCGGACATAAGGTCCAAATAATGAATACGTAACATATAAAAGGTACGACAATGGCAAGTATGCGTATTCATTATTACTTATCGCACCATAGACAAAACGAGACAGAACAAGACGTTAGGGTCAGCATTCATGGCTGCCGGTGCAGCGCCAAATAAGCCCGCAAATCCTGCTCAGAAATGCGCCACAGGCGCCCGAGCTTATGAGCCGTCAGTTCGCCGCTTTCGATCTTGCGGCGGATCGACTTTGTGCTCACACGGAGCGCGTCTGCGACATCACTGATGGTGTAGAACTTGATTGCGTCATTCCTCGGCATCGGATGGGTCCTTCTGTATGGGAGAGGTGTTGTTCCGAGCAGGCGCGCGGAGGCACTCGTGCGCTGCAGAACGCGCGAGGAGGCGGGCTAGGTCTTTGAGGGCTTCGCCGGATTGATTGAGAGCGGATAAGGGACAGTGTGATCCGTTATCTGCCGGCGATTCCAGTTGCGGGTGTCTGCGTCTGCTCATGGGCAGACGATGGCAAAATCCGCGTTACATATCGAAAGCCTGAATTCAGAGGGTTAATGTCGGCGGGGAATAATGCGTCGAAGTCGATCAGCTCATCTTCTGATATGAGACCAGCTGCCCCTTTGCTCGAGGTGACGTGTTTTATGGCATTGTTGACGGTGCCGGAACAGCTTTGCCAATTCTTAACCAGGCGGTGCTCCTCATAATTTCTGAAGATCAGATAGACGAAGTCGAAGAAAGGACTCCGTAAGCCGCCACCGTCCGTGGCTTCCGACGCTGTCGCTTTGAACCCGGTATAGGTGTGGTAGATGTTTGCGAGGTGCCGGAGCAGGGAGCGTAGGCGCTCATCTGATTTTTGGCCTCGCGCTGAAGTCAGTCGCACTCCCAGGCTTTCTTGTTCTTGCTTTATCAGCACGTTTAGGCGCCAAGCGAAATCAAGATAATCATCGGAGGTGTCGAGGCAGCGGCCTTCTTTCGATATGCCGGTAAATGCCCAGACCCAATCTTCAATCTCATTAGCCTCAATGTCCCCAGCGTAAACGCGGTCCTCAATTTTTTTGAGTTCGCGAAGCATCGGATGGATGCCGACAATGGGATTTGGCCGGGCATCGATTGTTCTCATCGCGCCCCTAATATCTGATGCGATCCGATCAGGCGTGAGGAGGCGCTGTGGTTTGTCGCGCGTCAATCGTGCGCGGCCCATGTGTTTGGTTTGGTGGTCGATCGCGTCGATTAAGCACGCATAAAGCTTTTCGCCGAAGTCGGGGGGCAATCGAACATCTTTTGTCATGTTCAGGTCCTCGTTCCGGTATGGGGAGGTATGCCTAAAAAGCGTAGACGAGGACCGTCAGAGGGCAAGAAAAGTCGAATTCTGTCCTGTGAACGAACTAGCACAGTGCAGTCATTTAAAATCAATAGGTTGCAGGTCGGTGAAATTGAATGTCCAAAACCCCGCATAAGGTGTGTTGTGCTGAAAACGAGCGAATCGGGACGCCATCTCGATTATAGAATATATGATTTGATGGACTGATCGATGGAGGCAAATAGATGCAACGGATCCCAGAGATCATTAAAAGCTGGTGGTATGAGTATATCTCGGGCTACCCGCCAAAGGAGCCTGGTGAGCACGTATATGGGTGGTGGAGCAATCCAACTGCCAAGGATCCTAGGGACCGTGGAGTGCATATTCTTCTAACGGAGGAAGGGGCTAACCGACTACTTAGGAAGTCGGGCCAAAGCGAGAAATAGACAATAGAAGAGCAATCCACAGAAATCGACGGGATGCCTTCCACCTTTGCGATGCAGCACTAAACCCTATAGCGGACATCACAGAATACATCGGTAAAAGGCCGCTTTTGACCCTAAGCTGACTTCTCTGAATTGTTGCCTCTAATCTATCTTGGGATGTCCCCTGATTGGCTGCGTGACGATTACCTGCAACCACAAAGCCCTTTGAGGTCCTTCAATGTTATGTTTCTATAAATTTCATAACATACGCGCTAGGGAAGGGTGGGATGAATTACACGCAATTACGGGCATTCCACGCGGTCGCGAGCTCCGGCGGGCTGACAAAGGCCGGCGAGTTGCTGAACGTGACGCAACCCGCCATCACACGTCAGTTGAAACTGCTTGAGGATGAACATGGCGTCGCTCTGTTTCATCGGCGTGGCCATCATCTCGAACTGACGGAATCTGGTGATACGCTCTTCTCCTTGAGCCAGCAGATTTTTGGCTTGATGGCCGAGGCCGAAGATTTCATCGCCAGCGAGGCGGACCTGACATCAGGCAAGATCCGCGTCGGTGCCGACAGTCCATATTTCATCGTCGATATCCTCGCTGCATTCAAAGACAGGTATCCGGGTATGAACCTGACCGTTTCGATGTCGAGTGCCGTCGATCTGTTCCGGCGGCTCCGGGAGTTCGAGATCGACGTCGCCGTCGTTACGGCGGAACAATTGGACGAAGAGTTCTTCGGCATTCCGTACTCGAATCTGGAACTGGTCACCCTGGTCGGCCCCGGTCACCCGCTCTACGGCGAGGACGGGGTATACCTAAGGCAACTCGCCGGCGAGCCGGTCATACTCAGGGAAACCACATCGACGACGCGCCGCCTTTTCACCGCGGCATTAGGTACTGTTGGTCTGGAACCCAACATCGTGATGGAACTCCGCAACCAGGATGCCGTGCGTCAGGCTGTAGCCGCCGGGCTGGGCATTGCACCGGAACTTGTCGGTGCGCCCCGCGAGGACCAGAGCGTGCGACGCCTGAAAATGCTGGACGCGCCGATCGTTTGCAGCGAGTTCATCGCGTGCCGGCGCGAACGGTTTGCGATCCGTAAGGTCCGGGCTTTTTTCGAGCTGGCATTGGAAGTGGGCTCGTTTAAAGGAGATTTCGACGAAATCATAGCGACTTATGCAGATTTATAACTTCAGGTTATAATTTCGAGATTCTTTTTATTTTGCCTCAATTGTGCATTGCATCAATAGTTAACGTGACACGATTGCACAGGCGGCACGCTCGCCCCGCCCTGCCCGGCGAGGTCGCAAAAAAAGGGCATAAAGCCAGCCGCCGAGAGAAACAGGAGGCTAGATTGAAAACTCAACTTAAGATGTTTTGCGGCGTACTTGCCGTCGCGCTGCTGGGACTTGTCCCGCCGGCATCTGCGCAAGATAAAGATACGCTGACCTTTGCCATCATCCAGACCGAGGAAATGTCCGTTCTCGGTCAACGCTGGGAAGGCACGCTGAAGTACGTCAGCGAGAAAATCGGCAAAAAGATAGACTTCTATGCAACGACGTCATACGCGTCCGTTGTCCAGGCGATGCTGAGCGGCTTCGTCGACATCGGTAAGCTGGGCCCGAAAATCTATCTCGTCGCTCACGAAAAATCCGGCGGGGATATTATCCCGGTGGTGGCCACCGGCCGTCCGCCGACCGTTTTCTATCCGGAACCCTGCGCGTGTTATTTCGGCACCCTGGCGACCAGGAAAGGCAGCGAATTCACGACGATCGAATCCCTGAAAGGCAAAGTCCTTGCCCTTGTCGATCCGGGCAGCACATCCGGTAATGCGTTGCCGCGTGCCCTGTTCCCCGATGCCATCGGCGGCCAGACGCTTGATGAATACTTCGGCAAGATCTTCTATTCCGGTTCGCACTCTGCAAGTGTCCGCGCCGTTCATTCCGGGAAAGCCGATGCGGGCTTCATCTCTGAATCAACCTTCGCGCGGGTCATCGAATCCGGTGAAGTTGCCAAGGATGACTTCAACTACCTCTGGCGTTCTCCGGAAGTGCCGCTCGACGTGGTGACCGTGAACAAGAAGACAATGTCGGAAGAACTGATCAATCAGGTCAGGGACGCTTTCCACGGCATGACGAAAACCGAGGAAGGCAAAAAGCTTCTCAAAGACACGGGCTACTTTGCCTACACGCTGTCAGACGATTCCAAATTCGACCCGTTACGGAAGATTCTGGCGTCCAAGTAACGATCTGAACGCCCCCCCGCCCGGTGCTTTCGGCATCGGGCGGGCAGGTCAGACATACGCTCGCTAAAGAACGTAACACGAAGATATTGTCGCAGTGCGTCGCCAGACTGCCGTGGCGAGTAAGCAGGTGTGAAGAAAGAGTACGATGGCTGTTCTAGAAATCTCCCAATTAAAGAAAACCTACCCCGGTGGCGAATTGGCTCTGAAAGGGGTCGATGTGTCGGTCGAGGCACAGGAGGTCGTCGTGTTGCTCGGGTTGAGCGGTTCCGGCAAATCCACCTTGCTCCGCTGCGTCAACCGGCTTGTTGAACCGGACTCCGGCACGATCGTACTCGACGGCGTCGATATCACGGCACAGGACAAGAAAACCCTGCGCCGGACAAGGTGCTCGATGGGCATGATCTTCCAGGAGTTCAATCTTATCGATCGCCTGACCGTTCTCGAGAACGTGCTGTCCGGCACACTGGGCACCACATCCACGCTGCGCGGCATCTTTCGTGCATTCCGTCACGAGGACATTCAGCGGGCTTTGGCTTTATGCGAGCGTGTCGGCATTATCGACCACATCCGCAAGCGCGCGGATCAACTCAGCGGCGGTCAGCGCCAGCGCGTCGGCATCGCACGCGCACTGATGCAGTATCCCAAAATCCTTCTGGTTGACGAACCGACCTCTGCACTTGATCCGAAAATCGGCCGGGAAGTCATGGATCTGCTGACCGAAGTCGCCCGCGAGCTCAAAATTCCGATGCTGGTCAGCGTGCACGACATCTTCCTCGCCAAGAATTACTCGGACCGGATTGTCGGTCTGCAGGGCGGCGAGAAGATTTTTGATCAGGAAACACGCTCCATCGAAACCGAAGAGCTTGATCAAATCTATCACGAGGCAGGCTAGATCATGTTCAGTGGAGTTTCAAAATGACCGAGATGGTCGTCACCGGTAATCCGCTGCGTGATCCCAAAAAGATCGCGCGCAAGTATTTTGCGATCTCCGTGTTCGCGGTGATTGTTATTTTTATTGCCGACACCATCATCATCGAGGGGACCGACTGGGAACGCATGGGGTCGTTGCAAGAAGTCGTGAAAACGATGCTGTTCTTCGTCCCCGACTTCAGCTTCTTTCCGCAGACCATCATCCCGCTCTTCGAAACGGTGCTGATCGCATTTTGGGGTACGGCGCTGGCAGTGGTGTTCTCGATGCCCATTGCCTATCTGGCGGCTAGGAACATCACGCCGCTGCCATGGCTCACATATCCGCTCGGACGATGCATGATCGTGCTCTCGCGCTCCACCCACGAAATCATCTTTGCCCTGATTTACATTTCGGCGCTCGGTCTGGGCCCTCTGCCGGGCATCCTTGCGCTTGCATCCCGCTCGCTCGGCTTCATGGCCAAAACATCATCGGAAGCAATCGAGAACGTGAAGAAAGGCCCGATCGAGGCCATGGAAGCTGTCGGTGCGAACCGGACAACGATCTTCTTTTTCGGCGTGATGCCGCAGATTTTCCCGATCTTCGTCGGCAACGCCATCTTTCAGCTCGATATCAACATCCGCCGCGCTTCGATACTGGGGCTCGTTGGCGGCGGCGGCATCGGCCTGATGTTCGCCGAGGTCATGCAGAACCTGCAGTATGACCGTGCAGGGATGATCGTCGTCGGCATTACGGCCATGGTCGTGTTCGGCGAGTTTGTTTCAAACCGCGTTCGCCAACGGTTGGTGTAGGAGATATCGATGACTGCAATCACCGACCAGGCTTTTCTCAACTACCGCGATGATGAGCGGCGTGCCGGGATTATCAAATTTGTCGCAACGCTGCTTTTCATTGCCTTCGGGTTCTGGTCCGTTGAATTCCTGAACATTCCGATAGAACGGCTGCTCGGCATGTTCGGGCGCCTCGGGTACATGATCTCGGAAAACCTTTTCCCACCCACGATGTCCTATGTGATGGAGCAGCGCGTACTCGATTCCATCATCGAAACCATTCAGATGTCGATCCTGGGTGCGACCATCGGCACCCTGATCACCTTGCCGCTGGCGTGGTTCGCGGCCTGGAACGTCACGCCAAGCCGGTTATTTCTTTATCCGCTGGCACGCGGGATCATCGTCGTCACCCGCGGCATGCCAACCCTGATGTGGGCCATGGTACTGGTTGCCATCTTCGGCTTTGGCCCGTTTGCCGGGATGCTTGCACTGGTCAAGGAAACCATCGGGTTCGCCGGAAAACTGATGGCGGAAAGTGTCGAGTCCATCGACATGAAGCGCGTTGAGGCCATTCGCGCCACAGGGGCCAACGATTTCGACATCCTGTTCTTCGCGATTATCCCGCAAGTCTGGGCCACCTGGATTGGAATCATAATTTATAATTGGGATGCACAGCTTCGCAATTCGACAATCCTTGGGTTTGTCGGTGCCGGCGGCATGGGGCTGTATCTCCGCGAGCAAATATCCATTCTCGAATATCATACGGCGATGGCGATTATTGTCGTCATCATCGGTCTCGTTGTGCTTTCGGAAACCGTATCCCACTACCTCCGCCGCCGGCTCTACTGAGGAAACGGAAAACGGATACGATCATGAGTGGTTCTGTCAAAGATGCCATCGCGCATGCCCGAAATAACCGAGAAAGAAGTATCGCGACGCTGATTGATCTCGTGAAGATCCCAAGCCTGACAGGTGAAGAGGGCAATGCGCAGGTCTATATGTCGGAGTTATTGAGCAAGGCCGGTGCCGAGGTGGAGATGGAAGAGCCGGACATTGCCGGGCTTTTCGAGAGTTTTCCCGACATCGCGCAGTATCCGACCCATTGGCAGCATGACCTAATCCTGCCGTATGCGGATCTGCCGTCGCACGAAAGCCTCAAGGAAAGCGGTCTCGAGTCCGTTCTGAATTACGATAAACGGCCGAATGTTGTCGGCGCGTTCAAGGGGGAAGGCGGCGGGCGTTCGCTGATCCTGAACGGTCACATCGATACGGTGACGATCGAGCCGCTTCATGAATGGACGCGTGAACCGTTCGGCGCCGAGATCGAAGACGGTCTGCTCTATGGCCGCGGGGCTTCCGACATGAAAGGCGGACTGCTGGCCGGGTTGCTGGCAATTGCCTATCTGCGTGAAGCCGGTGTGGCGCTGCGCGGCGACGTGATCGTCGAAAGCGTGGTCAATGAAGAACATGCCGGGAACGGCACGCTGGATCTCGTGCGGCGCGGCATTACCGCGGACGGCGCGATTGTGCTGGAGCCGACCAACAACAAGATCGCCGTCAGCCATCCGGGCGGCCTTTACTGGCAGGTGACGGTGCCCGGGCGGCCTCGTTCACCCGGCGCACGCTGGCAGTCCGGCGAACTGGACGGTGTCAGTGCCATCGAGAAATTGCCGGTGGTCATACAGGCGCTGCTGTCGCTGGAGGAAAACTACAATTCAGTCAAATCGGATGACCCGATGGAACGCGGCAGGTCGCCGTTCTCGCTGGTCATCGGCCGGGTCACGGGCGGGCACTATGAAACGGTGACGGCGAGCGAAACCGTGCTGCGGGGCGGCGCCTATTTCAGCCCCGTTACCGGCGATATTGCCGAAGTCATGGCGTCCATGCGCGATGCCATCGACAAGGCCAATGAAAGCGACCCGTTCCTGAAAGAGTACCCGGCGCGTCTGGAGTTCCTGCATCACGACGACGCCACCCGTCAGAGCCCGCAGATTCCTCTGGCGGTCGCGCTTTCGAATGTTCTGAAGGAGTTTGGTGAAAACGGGGACATCGTTCCCGGGCCGTTCGCCTGCGATGCCCGCCACCTCGTCAATCAGGGGGGCGTGCCGACGGTGATTTTCGGGCCGGGCACCATTGCCCAGGCGCACAAACCTGATGAGCACATCGATGTCGAAGAATACCTGGTGTGCATCGAACATCTGATCGCCTTTATCGCAAGCTGGTGCAACGAGGATGGGCTGCGGTCGTTCAACGACGCGGCACGTGAGCACCTGCCTGTCTGACAGGCATACTGGAGGAAACTGCTTTGAAGAAATTCGTCTGTGCCGTTTTCAGCCATGAAACGAATACCTTCTCGCCGGTACCGACACCATTTGCGGCATTCGGGCGGTTTACGGGCGGCACCGGGCCGGTATCCGGGGATGCGGCAATTGCGGCTTACAAAGGGACGAATTCACCGGTCGCAGCCTATATCGACATTGCCGCCGAAGAAGGCGCGGAACTGAATTTCGCCGTCGCCGCCCAGGCCGTGCCGAGCGGCCCGGCCGCTGACAGTATCGTCGATCATGTATCCGACGCCGTCTGCAAAGCCGTTGCGGATGGGTGCGACGCGCTTTATCTGGACTTGCACGGCGGCATGGTGACGGAAGGCTACGACGATCCGGAGGGTGAACTGCTGCGCCGTGTCCGGGAAGCCGCACCGGATTTACCCATCGCCGTGGCTTTCGATTTTCATTCCAACCTGTCGGCAGCGACTATAGATAATGCCTCGGTGATTGCCGGGTATCAGACCTATCCGCATATTGATACGTACGAGACCGGTGAGCGGGTAGGCAGGACACTGGTCCGGATGCTGAAGGGCGAAGTTGACCCGGTTATTCTCTGGCGCTCGGTGCCGCTGCTGACGCACCTTAACCAGCAGACGCCGTCACGCCAGCCGATGAAGGATATCATGGACCGGGCGATCTCCGCGGAAGCCTCGGGCGAGGTGCTGAATGCTTCGGTTTTCGGCGGCTGGCCGCTCGCGGACATTCCCCATGTCGGCGTGCACGGGATAATTGTCTGTGACCGCCCCAAACAGGAAGCCGCCCAGGCATTGATGGATGAACTGACCCGCGAAGTCTGGAAGCGGCGGGACGATTTCTTTTTTGCCGTCGAACCGGTTGAAGATTCGATCACGCGCGCAAAGAGCATGACCGAGGGGCCCATCGTATTGGCGGATCATGGCGATGTTGCGGGGTCCGGCGGTTCGACCGACGTGCCTGTCGTGCTCGCCGAAGTGCTCCGTCAGGGCCTGAAAGATGTCTGTGCCGGGCCGTTCTGGGACCCGGATACGGTCGAACAGATAATCGCCGCCGGTGAGGGGGCTGAAGTCTCAGTGATGCTTGGCGGCAAGACGGATTTTCCAAACATCGGCGTAAAAGGCACGCCGCTTTCGCTGACCGGGACGGTCAAGGCGATTACAGACGGCCAGTTCATTGTCACGGCGCCAAAGAATACGGGGCACCGCATTTCACTCGGCGATACGGCGGTGCTCGCCGTTGGCGATGTGGAGATCGTGATCAGCTCGAAGCGGCACGAACCTTTCGATCTTGGTGTCTTTACGCATGCCGGGATCGATCCGGCCAAAAAGCGTTATATCCTGATCAAGTCGCGCCAGCATTTCCGGGCCGGCTTCGAGCCGATCCTCAAGGACGTGGTCATGGTCTCCGGTCCGGGCATCTGCACATCGGATTACAGTCTGTTCCCGTGGCAGAATGTGCGCCGTCCAATCTATCCATTGGACCCGGATTGTGATCCCGGCTTCTGATCCCCGGGGGCAGGCCGCACCAACAAGGCGGGAACCTTAGATGCGGCAACCCGGCGAACTGATCAGTTTTTTTGTCGCCGAGTGGCGGATTCTCAGCTTCGGCCTGATCTTCCAGTTCACCTCATCCTTCGGACGAACATTCTACATCGCGCTTTTCGGGACGGAGATTCAGGCCGATTTCGATCTGACGCCGGGGGAGTTCAGTTACATATACTCCGCATCGACGTTAACCGCGGCCCTGCTGATACCCTGGCTGGGCCGGATCGTCGACGACATAGATATTCGGAAATACGCCTTCCTGATGGTTTTTGCCCTCGCCGTATCCGCGTTGTCGTTTTCGGCAGCGACGCATGTGGCGGTGCTTGGGTTGGCGCTCTTCGGATTCCGGGCAACCGGCGGATCGATGATGAACCATGCCTCCGTCGTTATGATGTCCCGGTATTTTGTGCGGCGCCGGGGCATTGCGACATCGATCTGTGCAATCGGTATCGCCATCGGCGAGGCCGTGCTGCCAATACTGGCCGTCCTCATGATGGGCGTGATTGGCTGGCGCATGACTTGGTTTGGCAGCGGCATGTTGCTTTTGGTTGTCGCCGCGCCGGTATTGCTCTGGCTTCTTTGGTCAATCCCCCTGGACGCAAAAGAAAAGACGCACGTTGGTGATGCTGTTGCGAAAGCGGAAGCCGAGCCACATCAGGCAACAAGGCGAGACGCACTTACAGACCTGAAGTTTTATGCATTGGCACCAACGCTGATGCTGCCGCCGCCTTTGATCACGGCGCTGTTCTTTCATCATGGCACGATTGCGGAAGTGAAAGGCTGGAGCCTGGAATGGCTGGCTGCCTGTTTTGTCGGGTTTGCGGTGTCGACGGTCGTTGCGGCGATCGTGTTCGGCATGCTCGTCGACCGCTACAGCGCGCGCCGCATGCTGCTTTGGACGACGGTGCCGATGGTCGCCGGCTTGTTGTGCCTTGTTTACGGAGACTCCCCGAGTGCAGCGCAATTCTATCTGCTCGGCGTCGGATTAACGACCGGCGGGCGATACAGTCTATCGGGGGCGATTTGGGCGGAGGTGTATGGAACACGTCATCTCGGCGGCATTCGGTCGATGGTGCATACCGTAACAGCCCTGCTTTTCGGCGTTTCTCCAGCGGCCTTCGGTTGGCTGATCGATCAGGGTGTCAACATCAACACCGTTGTTTTGGCGTTCACGTTTCTTTTGTTGGCGAGTATGGCCTCTGCCGCATTCGCGACGAGAAAACCTCACTATCCATGACGATAAGGTTTTCGTCCGATAACGCAGACTCTGGTTATCTAAGACTGCTAATGGCTATAAGAGGACCAAAAAAGGCAGTGTCAGAGTAAACTGGCTTGAGACCGGCAGGTCCGGCCTTTAGCCTCTGTGGATGAAAAATCCATTCCGCTATTTCAATAGTTCGCCTGAGGTCATTCGCCTCGCTGTGATGATGTACATCCGTTATCCGCTGTCGTTACGGCAGGTCGAGGACATCCTATTCGAACGCGGTATCGACATTTGCCACGAAACTATACGGTTTTGGTGGAACCGCTTTGGTCCAATGTTCGCAGCTGAAATACGGAAGCGCCGGATAAATCACTGTTCGTTTTCAAATTGGCGTTGGCACCTGGACGAAGTGTTTGTGCGGATCAATGGCGAGACGCATTATCTGTGGCATGCGGTGGATCACGAAGGTGAAGTGCTAGAAATCTTTGCCACGAAACGGCGAGATCGCAAGGCTGCGCTCAAATTTCTGAGGCGGGCAATGAAGCGGTATGGTCGTCCAAAAGTGATTGTGACGGACCGGCTTCGGTCATACAGGGCAGCGCTGAATGTAATCGGGAATGTTGCCGAGCAGGAGTGCGGTCGCTGGCTCAACAATCGAGCCGAAAATTCGCATCAGCCGTTTCGACGACGAGAGGGCGCGATGTCGAAGTTTCGGGACGTAAAGACCTTGCAGAAATTCGCATGAGCCCACGCCTCAATCCACAACCATTTCAATCATGAACGTCATTTAAATTCTCGTGCAACTTTCAGGCAGAACCGATCCGCCGCGTTGGCCGAGTGGCGACAACTTAGAGCCTGACCCGAATGCTTCGAAGTTTTCCGCGACAGGTTCCGTTTAGACTGACAGTGCCACTGTATATCCTCATTCAAACGCAGTTTTCGTTCGGGGCCTGTTCGTCCTGAGAACAATCAGCATTTTGTTCCCGATACAATTTAGCGACGTAGAACCAATGGCCCGTTATCGCCGCAGGAAGTATAAGCGTGTATGCGTATTTTTCTGGTCAGAAATGTGCCGGCGGCAGGGTGGAGTTCGCCCACCCCATTGAACCTGCGTCCACGGGTTTTGACGCTGGTGTATTTGTGCTTCGGATTGTTTCTGTTCGGCTTTGGCGAGGCACTGCTGATTGCCAGCGGGGCGGGAGTGAGTCCTTGGACCGTGCTGGCACAGGGTGTCGCGCGGCATATGGGTATAAGCATCGGCACCGCGACCTTTGCCGTCAGTATTCTGGTGCTGTTGACCTGGATACCGCTTCGTCAGCGTCCGGGGGTTGGCACGGTATTGAATACGATCATTATTGCGGCAACGATTGAGCTTGTTCTGCCGTATTTACCTGTCTCACTCGGTTTTACGTTGCAGGTTGTTGAAGTCATAACCGGCGTCATGCTGGTGGGCCTTGGCAGCGGTATTTATCTGATCGCGAACCTGGGCGCTGGACCGCGCGATGGCCTGATGACGGGCTTGCAGCGTGTCACCCGGTTACCCATCGCCTGGGTCCGGGTCGGCATCGAGGTCACGGTCGTGGCGATCGGCTGGATGCTTGGTGGCGTCGTCGGCTTTGGAACGGTGGTTTTTGCATTGGGTATTGGTCCGGCGGTCTCGGCCGGACTTTATCTGACGGCTTGGGCGAACGGGATCAAGAGTGACGGCTCTTCGCGAGCCTAATAGTGACGCAATGTAAACGGCTTTGACCCAATCCTTGGGAACTGAACCATCCCGAGTGAAAATTTTCTCGTTTAGCCTTGGCTGATAGACGGAACTGTTTTGATGACGGAAATGCGGTTCCTAAACACCTGATGCGTCGAGAGCGCCATCAGATGCTTCCAGATCAGTATTCAGGGGTTTCTTCTTGATTTACGCTAACTCGCGAATGATCTGCGTCGCGACATCAATTGCCCGTTCTTCGATCGCGTTATTGTAGACCATATAGGCGGGGAGGCTGAATTCTTCTGCGCCATCGACCACGAACAATTGGTTTGTATCCAGGTACGGTTGGACCAGCCGCAGCGGGAAATACCCGGATCCGCCGCAATTCAGGATCTGCGCAATGCCGAGCCATCCAATCCCCACTGTCATCGCGGGGCCTGCAAACTCCGGGAACGATGCGCGGTGCTTGGCGTAAAACTCCGGCCCCCAGTCAACGTAGACATACCCATCGTTGAGAAAATGTTGTTCGCTGCGGTCAGAAGTCACAAGCACGAGTAACTCGTCAAACAGGTGTTCGACCCGCAAACCCGGACGGTTCTGCGGCGTGAACATCAAACCAATATCCATGCGGCCGTCGATCAGGCTCTGCATCAGGTCGGGCTCGAACCCCATTTCGGCGTGGATTGCGATATTCGGCAACTGGTCTCGCAATTTTGGAAGCATATGGATCAGAAAACGGTCCCATAACCCGAAACGGGCGCCGACGGTCAAGGTGTATTCAAACCCCTCGGCGATACCCACGTCCTGGCGCAATCGTTCGACCGTCCTGACCAGAACCAGTGCATGGGCCTCGAAACGCCTGCCCGAAGGGGTCAGGAATGTGCCGGCCTTGTTGCGGACGAACAAGCGCACCCCGAGCATATCTTCGAGTGAATGGATCCGCGCGCTGACGGTCGACTGCGTGACGTGCAGGCGTTCGGCTGCGGATACGAAGTTACCTGCGGCGACAACGGCCAGGAAGGTTCGGGCGAGTTCGGTGTCCATAGATACCTGTTTTTATAAAATCGAAATTATCGATATTAAATAGCAATTATTCTCGTTTGCTCAATATAAATATGCGGCGGATAATTCCTCATCAAGCTCATCTGGAGAGAGAGGAGTGTCGAAATGTCCAGCATTACGCCTTCCGGAAAGCTTTCGGTTGTCGCGCCGTTGATGCTCCGTGGAACCAGGGACGTGCTTGATGAGTATCCCGGCGCGCTCGGTCAGCAAAGTCATGGGCTTCAATACCAGTGCCGCCGTGCGCTGATTGTCGTTATCGCGTTCCTGCTCGCGTCGGTGTTCTGATGAATGGAGAAGGTCGGTGGAAGGGCTGAATACAGGCATTGAAGACGAACCGGCGTTCTTTAACGAAATGTGCCGGGTACTTGGGTGTCGTTATCCGATCCTGCAGGCTGGGATGGGTGGTGTCGCACGGGCGGATCTCGCGGCGGCAGTTTCCGATGCGGGCGGCTTCGGATTCCTGGGCATGGTGCGCGAAGCGCCACAGTTCATCGAACAGCAAATTCATGCAGTCCGCACGAAGACGGCGGCTCCGTTCGGCGTCAACCTTATCCCGGCGGCGACCGCACCGAAGTTGTTCGATGAAGAACTCGCTGTCTGTCTGGAGAACCGTGTAGATGCGGTGTGTTTCTTTTGGGGTGTATCGCAGGTTGCGATAGAGAAGGCCAAAGCAGCCGGCGCGGTCGTGCTTTACCAGGTCGGAAAGGTCGAAGACGCAATTGCAGCCGCGAAAGCGGGGGCGGATATCATCATTGCACAAGGTGCCGAAGCAGGCGGCCACGTGCATGGACAAACCTCGTCACTGGTGCTCGTGCAGGAAATCGTCAAATCCGTGAGATGCCCGGTGGCCGCGTCTGGTGGGTTCTCGACAGGGGCTTCGCTTGTCGCCGCTTTAGCGCTAGGGGCGGCGGGTATTCACTGTGGCACGGCGTTCCTTGCGACACGGGAATCGTTCGCAAACGCATATCACAAGGACCGGGTCGTCAGGGCCACGCACGACGATACGATCCATACCGACCTTTACTCGGTCAATTGGCCGGTCGGGGCGCCCGTCCGCGTTCTCCAGAACAGTGAAACCCGGGAATTGGGAGTAAACCGGTTCGGGCACGTGCCGGGATCTGCAGGCAATGAGATTGTCGGAGACGAAGATGGCCGGCCCATTCGCCGCTTTAGTACCGATTCCCCACTCAGAAACACGCGTGGCGATCTGGAACGAATGGCTTTGTTTGCCGGACAGGTCGCTGGCTTGATCGAGAATGTGCCGGCGGCCCGGGAACTGATTTCCGAAATTATCGCGGATGCGGGTGCAGTCCTGTCGCGGCTCCCCCGCAATCTGAGTGTATCGGCACTGTCGTCATGAACTGGTATGAGGTTCGTCATTGGCGCGTTGATAAACGCTTGGAATTTGTGGCATGCCGCCGCGCCGTGAGCCCGGCGCGAAAACGACTGGCCAGTGCCGATATCGGTGACCGTGTTCTCGAATTGATACTCGAAGCCACACCGTCAGGTGCGGTTATCGGTGGATACTGGCCGATCAGGGGCGAGATCAACCTTGTCCCCCTTTTTCGTGAGTTAGACGGGAAAGGTTATCGAGTGGCACTCCCTGTCGTCGTTGAAAAGAACGCGCCGGTGGAGTTCTGGAGATGGATGCCCGGGATGCCGATGGACAGGGGGATTTGGGATATTCCCGTTCCGGCGACGCGGAACCCGGTCAAGCCAGAGATCCTGGTGGTGCCGCTTGTTGGTTATGACGATCAATGTTTCCGGCTCGGAAACGGCGGCGGATACTATGACCGGACATTGGCTGCATGTAACGTGAAACCTTATTGCATCGGTGTCGGATATTCCTTTGCACACGTGTCATCGATTCACCCTCAGCCGCATGACGTGCCGATGGATGTCATCGTTACGGAGGAGGGCGTTGTTGGAAGAGCGCCGCACGTCCTCTCAACCCCGCAGAACGGCGAGGCGGCGGGGAAATTCGCATCCTCCGCGTGCTCCATGGCTGAACTGGACCCTTCTTACTTCGGCTACATGAACGCCGAGGAAAGCGGGAAATTGGTGAACACGCTTTCGAGGCTGGTGCGCGCTGCTGCAGGTCTGGCGATGGAGATCGCCCTATTCGGTAAGAAACCGCTCGGGGCGACGACGTATCTCGATCTGGTTTACGGAGATATCTACGCCGGCTCGTTACTGAGGGAAATGGCAAACAGGTTGGGGGTTGATGCGGCGTTCGCCCCGGATGGGATGGCGGCCATCGATGATCGTGTCTCGACGGATGCGGACCTGTATCGACTGCATCAAGAAGTCGCGCAGACGATCCGATCCGCTTTGCCGAAGATTTCCGATCCACCGCTATATAAAGACCTAACCAAGGTTTTGCGTCTTCAAGAACGCGCACTGACGAGGATGGAAGAAGCCCGGCAGTCGATAACTGACGAGCAAATGCAGGTGCGAAATGCAGTTTAGAACGCGCGTTGTCCCTCGTTACCCTGCTCGGGAGAATTCCGTGTTTTTGGATGCGGGATTTCGGCCATTCTTTCTTGGTGCAGGTATCTTCGCGGTTTTGTCCATGATCTTGTGGATCCTCGTACTGACCGGGCTGATATCGCTTCCGGTATCGCAACCGTCGACGAACTGGCATGCGCACGAGATGTTGTTCGGTTACGCGAGTGCGGCGCTCGCCGGTTTCCTGTTGACGGCGACCGCGTCGTGGATGGGCAGACCTCCCGTTTCCGGTAGGTTGCTCCTGAATCTGTTCATGCTTTGGATCGCCGGGCGCGTCACGATGACATTCGGGAGCGGGTTGGCTCCGGTTACATCCGCGCTGGTCGACGGCGCGTTTTTGCCCGTGCTCCTGGTCGTCGTTTCAAGGGAAATCATCTTAGGCAAGAGTTGGCGCAACCTGCCTGTGTGCGCTGCAGTAGCTCTGCTTGCCGCCGCAAACTTTACGGCGCACCTAGAGGTGTTCCTGGACGACATCCCCCATGGGATAGGCGTCAGACTAGGCTTGTCAGTATATGTTTGTCTGATCGTTCTCATCGGCGGACGTATCGTTCCCAATTTCACCAATAATTGGTTCCGGACAATGTCTGCGCCGTATCGTGCTCGACCATCCTCGTTGTTCGACCTGGCGATTATTCTGCTGACTGTTGCAGTGCTCGGATCCTGGATTGTTTCCCCGGAGAGCCGAACAACGGGACTTTTGCTGGCAAACGCCGCCATCGGTAACGCGCTCAGGTTCATTCGCTGGAACGGATACAATGCCGGTGCCGAGCCCCTCGTTTGGATATTGCATGTCGGGTATGCGTGGGTTCCGCTGGGACTGCTCTTTCTTGGTGTCTCCCAGTTGGATTCCTCGGTCCCGGTAAGTGCGGGCATCCATGCGTTGACCGCCGGTGCCATCGGAACCATGACGGTCGCGGTGATGACCCGTGCAATACTCGGGCACAGTGGACAGGTATTGCAGGCCGATGGTGCGACATTCTGCATTTACGCGTTGCTGGTATTTGCAGCCGGCGCGCGCGTTGCTGCCGCTTTCCCGATCGAGCATCAGATGGAGTTACTGTACCTGTCGGGTATACAGTGGAGTGGTGGTTTTCTTCTGTTTTGTATTCGTTACGGCGTCATCATTCTGGGAGGGCATTGGATAAAGCCGTGCGAGAGCTGACGCCAGCGCTCTGGCGAAAAGGTGACTAAGCACCGTGCGTAGGGCCGTTTTATCCACCCTAGGTTCACGCGATATCGGTGCTGCCCCCTGGGTGGTGGTTGGTTGATTCTTCGTGTGTGAAGATACCGGCCACCACCCTTTTTTTGATATGTTAAAGCGGACTATGCGGAAGTGTTGGCATCAAGCCGTGGCCCCTTTTTTAATCTTTCATAGAGTTTGTTAGGGGACTTTATCTGTACGGACCGGCCTCGAACCGTAACGCCTAAGGTCCGGAGTTTTGCAAAATTTCTAGATAAACTCTCTGGCGTCATGCCGAGTTGATCCGCGATCAGAATCTTTTCGAATGGTAATGCGACGTTCGTAAGTGCATCGGGGTAATGAGCTAGTTCCAGCAGGAAATGGATAAGGCGTTGTTCTCCGTTCAGTGTCTTCAGAATCTCAAGGTCTTCATTCGCTTTATCCAGATGGTGGGAAACGGTTGCCATCAGGCCAATCTGCAGTTTCGGAATTTCAGCCAGGAGTTTGTTTAAGTCGTTCCGACTCAGAGTGAAGACTCTGCACTTGACGGCGCAAACCGCACTGTCATTGAAGTGATCACCGAGTGCGGCATGTGCCTCGCCGATAGTTTCGCCGACTGAATATGTCGAGAGTAGCGCAAATTCCCCATTGGGCGATTGCCGTGTGGTTTTCACCCAACCGGAGAGAATGCCATACAAGCACTCAGCGACTTCTCCCGGCCGGTAAAGCCGTGCACCAGGCAACAGGGTTTTTATGAGCAAAACATTGGCGACCTTCGTCAGGTCGGCGTGTGTGAGCCTCTCAAAAAGCGTCATCTTTTCGATGATGTCGAGGTCCGCTTGTGTAAGGGGTCCGTTGGTCATGGCCGGGCACCATGCTTTCATCAGGTAACGGGTTGTTTCAGGGCCTCCAATGTTCCGTTGATCCGCGAACCGGTTCGGTCCTGAAGATCAGTGCTGTTTAAGAAATTCGATAACGGCTTTCCGGTCCTCTTCCTTGCGAAGTTTAAGAACCATTGACGAGCGCTTACCGGTCTTATCCTTCAAATACCCAATCGGGTCTTCCAGATATCCCATCAACGCTGCTTCATCCCAGACCCAATTGGCGCCTTCGAGCCCTTTGTACTTGTCATAACCTTCAGCCGTGCCGGCCTTCCGACCAACGATGCCGGCCAGCGATGGGCCGACCCGGTGCTTGCCTGCTTCGAGTGTGTGGCATGCTTTGCATTTGTTAAATACTTTCGCACCGTCAGCCGCATCGGCAGGTATGGAACTCGCCAAAACCAGTATGCTTGCAATGCCAGCGACTGTCGGCCCGAAGATGTGACGCGTCATATTCAGTCTCCCTTTTGCATCCTTATTGTTGTCCGGACGGCATCGGAAACCGAGCCGAGTACCGATGGGCAACTAGATCAAGGGCTCATCTCTGTGTCCTTAACCGATGTTAAGGAGTGCCGCGCCGACTAGTGCTCTCATTGCGCATTCAATAATTCGATCGAGGTCTATGCGGCAGAGGGGAGAGGTAGCGCCATGGCGGAGCCAAACAATACGCAACAACATGATGACTCTGAGGCAGGCGACGATGAACGCATCCCACCGATGCAAGCTATCATCGATAATCCATTTTTGTTGTTGTTCATCGGTGTCGCCGTTCCGGCTGTTTTCTATACAATTTGGGGGATCATGGAGATTGCCGCGATCCCTATAGCAAAGTAGGGGGGCGACATGGCAATCACACCGCCGGAAGAGCGACTTTGGTGGAAAGAGCCGCTGGCGCGTATGGAGGTGATGTGGATCTCCATCGCATTCGTTTGGGGCCTGGTGATGTTCTTCACCATGGTCTACTGGCACATCGACGGACAGCAAAACCTCTCTAACGAGGCCTACCGAATTAGTCCGGACGCGTTCGCTGAAAAGGTCGAGGCATTCGCTGCCGAATACACGGTGCGCGAAGAGGGCGACACAGGAATTCCAGTGGTGCGGCCGCCGGCGGGCGGTGATGCCTACATGCTAGGACGCCTTTGGGAATGGTGGCCGATTCTGGAACTGAAGAAAGGCGAAAGTTATCGCCTACACCTGAGTTCGCTCGATTGGCTACATGGCTTCTCGCTGCAACCCGCAAACATCAATATCCAGGTTCACCCCAATTACGAAATGGTGCTGACGGTAACGCCGGACGAGGCCGGGGTGTACAGCGTCGTGTGTAATGAATTTTGTGGTATCGGCCATCATCAGATGGTTGGCCGTATTCACGTGGTGGAATAAGGGGGGAGGACATGGCAACGACATTTGCGCATCGGGTATGTCCCGATACCGGCTTGAAGGTCTGCCGCCACGCGGAAGCCCTTATCAAGGCGAATGCCGTGGTGGCGATCGTATTCCTTGCCATCGGCGGTTTGTTCGGGTTGTTGGTAGCGCTCACGCGCTGGCCGGCGGTTCACATTCTTCCCGCCGATCTTTTCTACCTGGCATTGACGGCGCATGGCGCCGATATCCTGATCTTCTGGATCATCTTTTTTGAGATCGCGATCCTTTATTTCGCTTCAGCGGTGCTTCTGAATTGCAGATTGGCGACACCGAGATTCGGCTGGCTTGGGTTCTGGTTGATGCTTGTCGGTGCCCTTATGGCGAATGTTGCTGTCCTGCAAGGTGAATCGAGTGTCATGTTCACCTCTTATGTGCCGATGCAGGCGGCGCCGCATTTCTATTTGGGCCTCATCCTGTTTGCTGTCGGTGCGCTGATAGCAGTTTTTGTGTTCTTCGGGACGCTTGTCGTCGCTCAACAAGAGAAGACATATGAGGGTTCTATCCCACTGGTGACGTTCGGCGCCGTGGCGGCGGCGATCATCGCTGTCTACACTATTGCGTCGGGCGCGATCATCCTGATTCCCACGTTTCTGTGGTCGATCGGATTGATCGGCGATATCGACACGCTGACATATCGCCTCGTTTGGTGGGGGCTAGGACATTCGTCGCAACAGATCAACGTCGCTGCGCACGTTGCTGTCTGGTATGCGATCGCGGCGCTGACCATCGGATCAAAACCGCTTAGCGAAAAGGTGAGCCGTGGCGCGTTCCTGCTGTATATCGCCTTTCTGCCGATCGCGTCCGCACACCATCTATTGACCGATCCGGGCATCAGTTCCGAGTTCAAGGTCTTCAATACCTCGTACGCGATCTATCTTGCCGTTCTGGCGAGCATGATCCACGGCATGAGCGTCCCGGGTGCGATCGAAGCTGCGCAGCGGCGCAATGGCTTCACGCGCGGGGTATTCGGTTGGCTTAGGAATGCGCCGTGGGGCAACCCGGCTTTTTCAGGAATGTTCCTATCGGTCGTTATGTTCGGTTTCGTCGGTGGGATCTCGGGGGTTGTTCTCGGCACGGAGCAATTGAATCTGCTGATGCACAATACGCTTTACGTGACGGGCCACTTCCATGGGACGGTTGCCGCAGGGACGACTTTGGCCTTCATGGCGATCACGTATCTGGTGGTGCCGCTCATCTTCCGACGCGAGTTGATCCTGAAGGGGTGGTGCAAATGGCAGCCTTACCTGTTTGGGCTCGGCGCGTTCGGCATCTCAATGTTGATGATGGGTGCCGGCACGTTGGGTGTATCGCGTCGTCATTGGGACATGACGTTTTCGGATGCCACGCTTAGCTTCGATTATCCGCCTGCGGCCTTTCTGATGATGGGGTTGAACGGCGTCTTTGCGGTGCTGGCGACTATCGGCGGCATCATGTTCATCGTCATCGTTGTCGGCTCTGTTCTTGTCGGTAAGCCTCGTGATGAAGAGACGGCGAAGACAGCGCCGATTATCTTCCAGGGCGGTGGGGCGACGATTTCCGGTCATGGTGGCGAAGCGACACTTAAGCTTCCGGGAACCGTCACTCTCGTAACCGTCTTTTTCATCAGCTTTGTGCTCTATTATTTCGTGAACTGGAAATTCCTGTCCGAAGTATGGCCGCTCAGTTGATAACATGACGGGATGGAGCGCATCATGCGGGCGACTCTGAAAGAGCTATACGGCCTGTTCAAGATACGCATTGGTTTCGCCATCGCGCTCAGCGCGGTGGCGGGGCTCGCGGTCACGCCAGGTGTCAGTTTGCCGGCGTGGCAAATCGCTGTGCTCTGCCTGACAGCCCTTGGTGCAAGCGCGGCGGCGGGCGCCTTCAATCAATTGGTGGAAGTCGAGCTGGACGGCCGAATGAAAAGGACATGCCGGCGCCCATTCGTGACGGGCAAGTACAAGCCCGGCGCCATCTGGTACTTGGGTGTTCTTTTGCTGCTAGCCGGGTCGGTATCGGTCGCAGGCTTGGTGCTCAATCCGCTCGTCGGCATTTACTTGTTTCTGGGAGCCATTACCTACGGGGTTGTCTACACCGTCTGGCTCAAGCCTCTCACACCGTGGAATATCGTGATCGGCGGTCTCTCTGGAACGTTCGCCGTATTGGCGGGATCGGCCGCTGTATCACCTGTTCCGGGCCCCATTCCTGCGATCATGGCGATGGTGCTGTTCCTCTGGACGCCACCCCATTTTTGGTCCCTGGCGGCGGCTCTTGAGAAAGACTATGCCGCCGTCCGGGTGCCGATGCTGCCGGTAGTAATCGGAATTGAGCGCGGCGCTCGGGTCATCTTCGCGCACACCCTGGTACTGGTCGTTATATCGTTGCTGCCGGGACTTTTCGAATATGGCCCTGTTTATATGGTGCCCGCGGCGTTGGGCGGTGGGTATTTCCTTTACCGAGGATGGTTGTTTGTAAAATCACCATCACCCGGCATGGCGATGCGCACATTCTTCGCGTCGCTGCTGCAACTGATGCTCGTGCTTGGCGGCGCCATTCTAGAAGGAGGCACCCTTGCCGGGCTATAGGCTGACGCAAGCCGTATTTCTTGCGGTCACGATACTCGGTCTGCAGGCGGTGCCGGTAAAGAGCGAGCTCAAGTTTGATCGTGTCCAGGCTCTCGAGGCATCTCAATCTTCAATCGGGAACCGGCTTGGCGATTATCATTTTGTCGACACGAACAATAAACCTGTTTCCCTCGTCTCTTACCTGAACAAACCCTTGGTGATTAGCCTTGTCTACACAAGTTGCGCCGACATCTGTCCGATGGTTTCGGAAACTTTGGCCAATGCGGTGGACGTTGCTCGTGATGCTTTCGGCGATGAGAGTTTTGGTGTCGTTAGCATCGGGTTCGATGCACGAAACGACACCCCAAATCGCATGCGCTCCTACGCCGCATCTCACGGCATCAGTATTTCCGGATGGACATTTTTGAGCGGGGATGCAGCAACCGTAGACCGTTTATCGCGTGATCTAGGTTTCACATTTCGGCCATCGCCCCAGGGCTTCGACCATCTTTCCCAGACCTCGGTTATCGATACCGACGGACGCGTGTACCGGCATATTTACGGGGCGGATTTCGAAACGCCGCTGCTGGTTGAGCCGCTTAAACAGTTGATCTACGGGGGGCGCATCGAAATGACCAGCATCGACGGCCTGATCAATCGCGTGAAACTGTTTTGCACGCTTTATGACCCGGCCAGCGGAAAGTACCGGTTCGATTATTCAATCTTCATTGCCATCGTGATGGGGGCACTCAGCTTGTCCGGGATTGGGATCGTGATCGCACGGGCATTGATCGCACAAAGGCGTGCCTCGCGGCATGCGTAAGAATTCCACCATCGGAGCGTGTGAATGAAAGCCCTTCAATCGGTAATCCGGACGCCGTTCATGTGGGTGGAAGGCTGGTTAGATTGGGCCTTCGGTCCCCGCTGGAACCCGATGTATTACCTCGGCGGCCTCGGCTTTTTCTATTTCTGGATCGTCGCCGTCTCCGGACTATACGTTTACGTATTCTTTGATACCGGATTGACCGAAGCCTACGAGTCCGTTGAGAGTCTCACGCACAGCCAGTGGTACTTGGGGGGCGTCATGCGCTCCCTGCACCGCTACGCTTCAGATGCGTTGGTGGTCATGATGGTTCTCCACATCATCCGGGAATTCGCTTTCGACCACTACCGCGGACCCCGTTCATTTTCTTGGATAACCGGGGTGCCGATGACCTGGCTCGTCATCGCGGCTGGGGTTACGGGATACTGGTTGGTATGGGATGAACTGGGGCAGTACGTCGCAGTCAGGTCCTCGGAATGGCTGGATTGGCTACCAATCTTCGGCGAGCCGATCGCCCGCAATTTCATGCACGAGGGCAGTCTCGACGACCGGTTCTTCACTTTGCTTATTTTTCTGCATATCGCGGTGCCGTTGATCCTTCTTCTCGTGATGTGGATCCACTTGCAACGCGTCAGCTATGCCAAATGGAAGCCGGCACGGGGGCTTGCGCTTGGAACGCTGGCGATGCTGCTGGTTCTGTCGTTCGTTCAGCCGGCGGTGAGCCACGGACCGGCGAACCTCGATCGCGTGCCGCCTCAGCTTAATCTCGATTGGTATTACCTGTTTGCATACCCGCTGGTGGATGAATGGGGTGCCGGTACGGTCTGGATGATTGCGTTCGTCGGAACCTTCGCGCTGATGCTTATGCCATGGCTGCCGCCCCGGCGCAGACGCCCGGCCGCCGTGATCGATCTCGATAACTGCAATGGTTGCACACGTTGCGCCAACGACTGTCCATTCAGTGCGATTACGATGGTTCCACGTACCGATAATCAACCGTTTGAGCAGCAGGCGAAAGTCGATCCGGATCTTTGCGTGAGTTGCGGAATCTGCGTCGGCGCTTGTCCGACGGCGATGCCATTTCGCGTGTCCAGCGACTTGGTGCCGGGTATCGACCTTCCGGAGCTTACCGCGCGGCAATTGAGGGACAAAATACATACGCTTGCGGAAAAACTGGAGGGGCATTCCCGCGTCCTGATTATCGGCTGCAAGCATGGCATTCAGAGCAGAAAGCTGGTCGGGGACAATCGTGTCGCGATCGATCTGCCTTGCGCGGGCATGCTGCCGCCGCCCTATATCGATTACGTGCTTTCGAAAGACCTGGCTGATGGTGTCGCCGTGGTCGGTTGCCGTGCGGGAGAGTGCCAATACCGATTGGGCCAGGAGTGGAGCGAAGACCGGTTCGAACGCAAGCGTGACCCCAACCTCCGTAAACGCGTGCCGAGAGAACGATTGGCGCGGATCTGGCGCGCACCGGTAGAGTGGCGCCGGGCGTTGGCGGACGTCGAAGTGTTTCAGCAGAATCTGAGACGAGTTGCCGAGCAAACGGAAATGGAAGAGATGAAGCTTGCGAAACGAAAGGAGCCGCAGTCATGAAACGGGCGCTCCGCATCATTACTCAAGGGATCGTCTACGCCGCTTTTGCCGTTCTTGTCGGGTATTTTTCGGCGGCACCGGCATACCGTCTTCTTGATGATGGCGAAGCGCAGATCAAATTGAGCTTCGCTTACGGTGGAAAGCCCGTAGGGGGATGCCGGGACCGGACGGCGGCCGAGCTCGAGGCATTGGCGCCGAACATGCGCAAAGCGCAGGTTTGCTCAAGAGAGCGGGTTCCGTTGGCGATCGAGTTCGAGCTCGATGACAAGATGATTTATAAGAACGTGCTGCCCCCTTCAGGTCTTCGTGGCGATGGTCCGTCACGAATGTACGAGAAATTCGTCATCGGCGCGGGGGAGCACAAAGTCGGGTTGCGGCTGCGGACAACCGTTCGTGATGAGGGGTGGGACTACATCACCCGAAGAATTGTGCGTGTCGACGCCGGGGACAATCTCGCCATCGATTTCGATCCCGTTGCCGGAGGATTCGTGATCTCCGGTGCGAAGGGCGGAGGTTGAACAATGGCTTTGATAGAATGGCGTGAAGAGTTCCGGATCGGGATCGACGCCGTCGATCATGAACATCAACAGTTGATCGAACTCATCAACCGCGCCCACAAGAGTATTGAAGTCGATGCTCCGCGCGATGTCGTCGAACTGTTCCTGGGTGAGATATTCTCAAAGATCGCAGCGCATTTCGCTCTTGAGGAGAGCGTCATGCGGCGTAGCAATTACGATCAGTACCTCGAACACAAACAAGACCATGAGGCGCTGCTGGACGATATACTGGATATTATTACTGAATTCGATGGCGGTGGGTTTGACCAGATGTCGGAGAAGTTGTCGCATCGGCTGCGGGATTGGTTCGTCGGGCATTTTAAATCCAAGGATGCGAGATTACACAACCTGCTCGGCGTTTTCTGACCGTAATTCGATGATTCGACGGCGTTTCCAGAATCCACTAAAGTTAGAAGAGTTTAGAGTGTGCGACCATGTTTGGACGGGGAGAGCATGGCAACCCTCAGCGATGAATATCTAAAGATCGTCCGCGCACAGCCACTGTTTTCAGGGCTCGACAGCGCGATATTAGATTTATTGCTCGGTGGCGCGGCCGTACGGACGTTCCAAAAAGGGCGCTTGCTTTTTCAACGTGGTGACCCCGCGAGTAAGTTTTTCGTTATCGTGGACGGTTGGGTGAAGATTTATCGGGATACATCCGGCGGAGAGCACGCGGTGCTCGGTGTTTTCAATAATGGAGATATGTTCGCCGAAGCCGCCGCATTTCTTGGCGGCGGTTACCCGGCTAATGCCGAAGCGATCGAAGACGTGACGCTAATCGCACTCGATTCGAAGAATTTTACGTCCGTCGTTTCGAAAGAACCGGAAGTCGCGCTGAATATGCTGGCATCGATGTCACGCCACCTGCACCGGCTGGTCCATGAAGTCGAAACCTTGAAAACCCGCTCTGCCGGCCAGCGGTTGGTGGAATTTCTTTTGCGCCGTTGCCGCGGCGTTGAGGGTGAAGCCATCGTCGATTTGCCGTACGACAAGCATCTGATTGCCGCACGGTTGGGTGTCCAGCCGGAAAGCCTGTCACGATTGTTCAATAAACTCAGAGACCACGGCGTCGAATCGGACGCGCACAAGGTATATATCAAGGACGTTGCGGCGCTTCGGGAATATTATCCATACGAAGACGATCTGGAAGAGCGGACTGTGGCCTGAACTAATCACCCCGATGGGCGCGCGGCCCTGTCAGGATCGGGAAATACGTGACTACGAAAATTGCGAATGCCCCGGCCCACGAAAGCCCGGCGAGAAGCATCCCCGAGCTGTAAAATGATGGCAGTGCGGCAGGAATGACGATCCGTGTCAGTGTACCGATTGTCACAAGTACATAAGCGGCGACGATCCATTTACTGACGACGAGCGCCCGCCCAGTGTGACCAAGTGCGGCACGGCTCATGATCGCCAAAACCATCGTTCCGATCGCACCAGCCGTAATCGCATGGGTCGCGCTCGCGGACGATACTGAACCGTCGAGAATAGCGTATGCCTTTAACGCCAGTCCTACGACGAGCCAGGCAAACCCTGCATGAAGCACCCAAACGATCGGCATCCCGAAGGTTCGAAGCCCGCGCCATCCTGCGAGTCTGATCCCGTTTGCTATAGCCGCCGCAGCCGCGAGCCACCCGGTGACCGTGTCGTCGGGCGCTATGAATGCGGCGATAGTGAAGGCGGCGACAAGGAACACCCCGATCGCATTTAATGGCGGCCAATTCGTGGGTAGTTTGACGAAACCGCGTTGCCGCAACGCGTTGGTCGTGAACGCCGGCACGACGCGGCCGCCAATGATGGCGATCAGCAATGCGAACATGTTGACGGCGAGGTTGTGCCCGCGCGCAATCCCATATTCCATGATCTCTAACGACTCAAGCTGATACAGCCCTTGCGCTGCGATGAACCCGCCGATAAGTGGAACAAAGATCAGGTTCCGACGAGACCATCCCTTGAGTAGTCCACCGACGACGAGAATTCCCAAAGCAGGCAGGAACAATAGATCGAGCGCCGCAACGGTAATCGCTGGGAGGTGCGCAGAGAATCCGTTACCGACCCTCCCCACGGCCCACAGCAGAACAAGCAAGCCCAATGTGTAACCGTGAACCGGTTTTGTATCCGTCCAGTTGGGAACTGCTGTTAGCATGAACCCGGCAAGCGCTGCTGTGCCGAAACCGAACAGCATCTCGTGCGCGTGCCAGATGTGTGGCGGGACGCCGATCGACATGCCGACAATCTGTGCATCGGCAAAGTGGATTCCAATCCACATGAGAAACAGCAGCATGACGATGACCGCATAGGCGGGGCCAAGCAGGAAAAAGGGTCTGAATCCGTAGGAGAAGAAGGTTGCGAGAAAATTCTTCATGATTGTTCTCCATTCGGCACGATGTGTGCGCCAGGCACCTTCGCGAGGACGTTTGCGTGTTCGGAATCCGGTAGGATGTAAAGCGCGGTGGAAAGCGCGTCCGCATCTGTGGCGCGCGAGGCCGTCACGGTTACGGGAGGGCGCGCCGTTGCCGAGCGGCCGGAAGCCGGATGGAAGAGGTGATGGTGCGGTCCGTTCGTGACGAACCGGGTGCCATCTGCGCTGGATGTCGCCAAGGCACTATTAAACAACGCAGTGCGACCCTCACCAGGAAGCCTGATTTTCCAGGGCCTGCCATTGGGGTGCCCGCCGATCGCGCGAGTCTCGCCGAGTTGTATCAAAACATTGCGCCAGCCGAATTGACGCAAGAGATCGGCGACGCGGTCGGTGATATAGCCCTGCGCGATGCCGTTGAAGGTGAGTTTGCTTCCCGGGTCGAGACAAATTGACAAATTGTTCAACCTGATATGGTCGGGGCCGACAAACGCGCACGCGGCGGCAACGTCGGCGTCCGCCGGGCCGAGCAGGTCAGTTGGATACCTGCTGAAATGTCCGGCATAGAGATCCCAGAGCGCTTGCACGGAGATATCGAACGCACCATGGGTAATCTCGGTGTACCAAATCGCCCGGCGTGTCAGTGCGATCAATTCCAACGGGGCACGATGGAGATGGCCGTCTCGATTGAGGGTCGCGAGGCTCGAATACGGGCGATAAAGGCTGAAGATCTCTTCGAGACGCTCTATCTCGTCGCGAACCGTAGCCAACATCGCATCGGTTTTGGCCCGGTCACGGCTCTCGAATACGATCCTCGCGTCCGCGCCAAGCGCGGTGCCTTTCCATTCAAGAGTCCATTCCTTTCCGGCGATAGCGGTTGCGGGGAACGCGCAGCAACTTGCAATGATTGTGATTGCACGGCGCCTGGAGATCGGTTGGGGGTCAACCATAGTCAGCCTCCCGGTTCACGACTTCACCTGCAGCCAACGCCAGACGCCTTTCCCGCTTTTTGCGGGCGGCGACAAGCGGGGGGCAAATGTGATCGTCCATGTAATATGTCTGGCACTCGAGACAATAGATGCATTCGTTCGGGTTGATCTCACCGGTCGGATGGATGGCTTGGACCGTGCAACGTTCGCTGCAGATTTGACACTCCCGTCCGCATTGATGGCGTCGTCTGAGCCAGTTGAACATCCGGAGCCGTGCCGGGATGGCGAGCGCCGCGCCGAGCGGACAAAGATAGCGGCAGAAAAAGCGCTCAATGAACAATCCGGCCAACAATAGGAATGCCGCATACAGAACGAACGGCCAGTATCTGACAAAGGACAAAGAGATCGCGGTCTTAAACGGCTCTACTTCGGATAGCACCATCGCTTCGCGGAGGGTATGCAGGGAAACGGCGAACAGGCCGATAAAAATGACGTACTTGATTGCCCAAAGTCGCTCATGAACCGCGAAAGGTACTTGCAGTTGCGGCACGCCTAACCGGCGTGCGCAGGCATTCAGGAGTTCCTGCATGGCGCCGAAGGGACATAACCATCCGCAATAAACACCACGACCCCAGAACAGCAGGGTGACGGCAACGAACCCCCAAAGCATGAAGATAACGGGGTCGACGAGGAAATGCTCCCATTCGAACCCTTGCAGCAGGGCGTGTGCGAACGTCAGCACCTGGAGGACCGACAACTGGCCGCCGGCATACCAACCAAGCCAGACGAGAACAAAAGCCAGAAACGCGAGGCGGCCTGCGTCCCGAAACTGTCGGTAACGTACGAGTTTGTCCTGAAACACGAGGACGACGGTAAGCAACGTCAGCAGGAGACCCACGCCGACGATATCCGACCGCCGATTATGCCAGATCTGCTGCCAGAGTGGCTGACCGGTAGGATTTTCGGTATCTGCCCCGGCTGATAGTACCGGCTTGAACACGTATGAGGATGGTAGCGCGTACGCAAGAGAAACGGTGTGCGTCGGGCCCAGCCCGGCGCCGGACATGCTGTCGATGAATAGATCGACACGCCATGGAGACGTCGCATCGAAGCCGGTATCCGCGCCCAGCACGAATATTCCGATCTCTCTCAACTCGGGAGCGTCAACGGCCTTCAATCGCTCCAGATTACGATAGGAGGCAGCGTGCAATGGGATAGTGTGCGCCCCTTGTATGATCTGGATGCGATCGAACACCCCTGACTTCCGGTAATTTCGCCCTTTGAACGAGTAGAACCCGTTGGCAGCGATCAAAATCGCATGATCCCCGGAGCCGAGGGAGGCCTGCAGTGCCTCGTGCTCCCGCTTTCCTAAAAGGTTCCCTCCGATCAGGGGCGGTGTCAGCAATGCCGCGTAGAGGGTGATGAACGTATCTTCTGGGGCGGCGTCATAGCCAAGCTCATTAGGAATGTCGACAAACCGAAATTGTTGCGATGCGACTTCGCCACTCCGAATGAGCGTGGGCCAGCTTTTCGCTTCATAAGTGAGTCGTTCTAGTCGCGCCTCTCCGGCAGACGTGTTGCGCGCGCGGAGCACCGTCCGGGCGCCTCGGATGACGGCATCGCGAATAACGGCACTGGAAACTGTCGCGCCTGAGATCGCATCGGCGTTTTCCGGGTTGCGGCGGGCGCGCTCGACAGCGGATATCAGAACGTTCGTTCCGGCGAGACCGTCCACGAAACTCGTCAGATCATCGTCGGATACTCCGATGACAAGGATCGGCTCACTATGCTTGCGCAACATCGCGCCCTGTATAATACCGTCTGCGGATACTCCGACCAGCACGTCGATGGTTTCACCGGCATAACCCGTTGAGTTGATGACACTGGCCGTCGAGAAAACGTATCCGACCGTCGCGCCCGCGAAAGACACTTCAGCGGCCGGCGGCGTGCCTTGATATGGCCCCGCATTCTCGGCATCCGGATAGACAGACGCCAGTTCATTTGCAGTCGGTCCAGCCACGTCCGCCTTGGTCGTCGAGGTAACCAGGAGCAGGAGTATAAACAGCACTTGAAGTACGAGATGCCTCATGCCGGCAATTATCCCTGTCATCACGCTCAGAACCTTGACTTCGGTTAAGCCGTCATCAGCGACAAATACCCACAACTTAACAAAGGTTAAGGCGGGGGCAGTCATGCACTCCTAGGGTTCAAGGGCATACGCCATCAGAATTCGCAGGAGCAGGAAACATGAAACGGACTATTTTTTCCGTCGCCGTGGCAGCCACCTTGTCTTTGGGGCTGACGGCCGCGATGGCGGCGGATCCCAAAAAGCACGGTACGACCCCAGGGGATCGGTACGAGCCAAGCTTGAATATCCTGGGTGATCAACCGATGGATCAACCGGGTGTTAAACCCGGGGAAACACCGCTTGGCGGCGCCGAATTCCAGAAAGCCAAGCAGATATACTTCGAACGTTGCGCCGGCTGTCACGGCGTGTTGCGAAACGGTGCGACCGGGCCGGCGCTGACCACAAAGGTCACCAAGGAACGCGGTTTCGAGGCTTTACGTGATTTTATCAACTTCGGGTCGCCCGGCGGCATGCCCAACTGGGGAACTTCCGGCGACCTGACGGCCGACGATATCAACTTGATGGCGCGATATCTTCTTGAAGAGCCGCCGCAGCCGCCGGAATTCGGCTTGCCCGAAATGAAAGCGACATGGAAAGTTCACGTGCCCGTCGACCAACGCCCGACGAAACCGATGAACGATCTCGATCTGGACAATCTGTTTTCCGTCACGTTGCGCGATAGTGGGGAAGTCGCACTGATCGACGGGGGAACCAAAGAGATCGTCAAGATTATCCACACCGGTTACGCGGTTCATATCTCGCGCATTTCTGCTTCGGGACGTTATGTCTTTACCATCGGTCGCGACGCAAAAATCAATCTTATCGATCTTTGGATGAAAGAGCCGACGACGGTCGCCGAAATCAAGATCGGCGCCGAAGCACGTTCTGTCGAAACCTCCAAGATGAAGGGGTGGGAAGATAAGTATGCGATCGCAGGCGCATACTGGCCGCCGCAGTACGTCATTATGGACGGCGTCACACTTGAGCCGAAGAAGATCGTCTCGACGCGCAGCATGACTTACGACACCCAGGAGTTTCATCCGGAACCGCGTGTCGCGGCGATTGTCGCATCCCATTACCACCCGGAATTCGTGGTCAACGTCAAGGAGACCGGTCATATCCTCATGGTCAATTATGAGGACATCAAGAACCTGAAAGTGACCGCGATCGAAGCGGAAAGATTCCTTCACGACGGCGGGTTCGATGCAAGTGGCCGGTACTTCCTGGTGGCGGCGAATGCCCGTAACAAGGTTGCGGTTGTCGACACCAAAGAGAACAAGCTGGTCGCGTTGATCGAGACCGGCACCAAGCCGCACCCGGGACGCGGCGCCAACTTCGTGCATCCGAAATTCGGCCCGGTCTGGGCGACGAGCCATCTCGGTGACGAAACCATCGCGTTGATCGGTACCGATCCGGAAGGACACCCCGACCAGGCATGGAAGGTTGTTCAGGTGCTCGAAGGTCAGGGGGGCGGGTCCCTTTTCATCAAGACTCATCCGAAGTCGAAGCACATCTACGTCGACACGCCGCTGAACCCCGAAGCCGAACTTGCGTCCTCAGTGGCGGTGTTCAACGTGGACGAGCTCGGCCAGAAGGAACCGAAGTACACGGTTCTGCCGATCGGAGAATGGTCCGGGATCACTGAAGGGGTGCGCCGGGTCGTTCAGGGTGAATACAACAAGATGGGTGATGAGATCTGGTTCTCAGTCTGGAACGCACGGGACCAGGAATCGGCGATTGTCGTCGTCGACGACAAAACCCTAACGAAGAAGGCCGTCATTCGTGACAAGCGACTGGTGACGCCGACAGGCAAGTTCAACGTCTTCAATACGCGGAACGACGTCTACTAGGCAGAGCTGGGTTGTGGCGACCGGCGGGTCTCCCATGAGTTCCCCGCCCGCCGGTCCCACACCGAAGATTGGACAGGAACAACAAAATGCCGCGTGGCGATGGTGATCGAAGCGATTTTAATGGGGTTTATCTTGTCGGAGCCGGTCCGGGAGATCCGGAGCTGCTCACGTGCCGGGCTTACAGCCTGATCATGGATGCCGACGTTATTGTCTATGATCGGTTAGTGGCACCGGAAATTCTCGCATTAATCCCGGAACGGACGGAAAAGATAGACGTCGGCAAGCGTCCGGACTCTCACCCGGTGCCGCAGAACGGGATCAATATTCTATTGGCATACCTGGCGCGCGACCACAGGAGTGTGGTTCGCCTCAAAGGCGGCGATCCGTTCATCTTCGGGCGCGGCAGCGAAGAAGCGGCGTATCTGCGCGAACAGAATATACCGTGCTACATCGTCCCCGGTATCACCGCGGCGACGGGATGCGCGGCGGCGGCAGGCGTGCCGTTAACGCACCGTGGACTCGCGACCGGGGTCCGCTATGTCACGGGCCATTGCCGGGAGAATGTCGACCTCGACCTCGACTGGCGTGGGCTGGCGGATCCGGACACGACGCTGGTCATATACATGGGCGCGCAAAATATGATGCAAATTGCGGTGCGCCTGATCACCGAGGGCATGCCGGCAACCACACCGGCCATCGCGATCAGCAACGGAACGACACCCCGTCAACAAGTTGTGACCGCATCGTTGGCGGATATCGCGACGGCGGCGTCCGATAAAGGACTGATGTCGCCGGTGATGTTCGTGATTGGCCGTGTTGTATCGCTTGCCGGGACTCTTGGTGGAGTGTGTGAGGATGCGGTCATTGAAAACCCCCGCGCCGAACATGCGGTTCGTTGAAGCCATGATCGCGGTTCTGATTTGCGCGGCCGCGTTGGCGCCAACAATCGCTCCGGCTGGAGAGGTGCTTTCCCAAAACCGCCGTTCGGATCTCAATCACTTACTGCGTCATGACTGCGGTTCGTGCCACGGGATGACCCTCAAGGGTGGACTCGGTCCCGCCTTACTGCCGGAACATCTGACGGCATGGGACGTCGACAGCCTTGCCGCGATGATCCTGCGCGGTAATCCACAAAAGGCGATGCCCGGTTGGTCTGAAATGTTGAGCGACGCTGAAGCCAAATATCTAGCTCAAAGACTGCTGGAAGGAGATGCTCAGTGATTTTGAACAACGGGAGGTTCCTCTGTGTCCCGGTCTTGTTGCTTCTGATCATCGTCGGCATGGCGGGCCATGCCGGGGCGGCGCAAACACTCCGTGGGACGGGCGATCTCGGTCTGATCATCGAGCGTGCCAGCGGCAGTCTCGTCGTCGTCGAAACAACCGGCCATACGGCACTCGGCCGCGTCGAGGGGCTCGGCGATCTCAGCCATGCATCGGCGGTGTTCTCGCGGGACGGCCGGTTTGCCTATATCTTCGGCCGGGACGGTGGACTGACCAAAGTCGACCTATTGCGTACCGAGATTGCGAAACGGATTATCCAGTCGGGCAACAGCATCGGCGGTGCCATCTCGCAGGACGGCAAGCTGATTGCGGTTTCAAACTATAAGCCCGGCGGTGTGCGCGTCTTCGACGCCGAAACCCTAGAGATGGTTGCCGATATCCCGGCGACGATGGAAGACGGCACGCTTTCGAAGGTCGTCGGCTTGGTCGATGCGCCGGGGCAAAAGTTCATCTTCAGTCTGTGGGATGCCGGTGAGATTTGGGTGCTCGATTTTTCTGTCGGTCCCGAGCCCGGATTGACGAAGTTCAAGAATGTAGGCCGCAATCCATATGATGCACTGATCACGTCCGATGGGCGATATTATGTTGCCGGACTCTTCGGCGAAGACGGCCTTGCCAAACTGGACCTCTGGCACATGGATGCCGGCGTCACGCGTATCCTGGACGGATACGGCCGCGGTGAGGAAAAGATGCCGGTGTACAAGATGCCGCATCTCGAAGGCTGGGCGCGCGCGGGCGATTATCTTTTTCTCCCCGCAGTCGGACGCCACGAAGTGCTCATCGTCGATGCATCAACATGGCGGGAAGTAAAACGCATTCCCGTACACGGTCAGCCAGTGTTCGCCGTGGCGCGCCCGGACGGACGCCAGGTCTGGGTCAACTTCGCGCATCCGCGGAACGATACAGTGCAGGTCATCGATGTCCCCAGCATGTCGATCATCCGGACCTATACCCCCGGAAAGGCCGTGCTCCACATGGAATTCACGCCGCGCGGCGAACAGGTATGGATTTCCGTGCGCGATGAGGATCACGTCGATGTGTACGACACCCGCACGATGCAAGTCATGCGGACACTCAGCGCCCAAAAACCAAGCGGGATCTTTCTGACCGCACGCGCTGGAAGAACGGGGCTGTAATATGGCACTGAGCGAAACAGAACGCCGGATTATCAACAAGTATCAACGCGGTATCCCCTATGAGCCTAGGCCGTTCAAGGCCATCGCCGACGCGCTGGGTTTGACCGAGAATTTCGTGCTGAACACGCTCGCGGATCTTCGGGAGCGACGTATTCTTTCTCGGGTCGGTCCGGTAATTTCGCCGAACACTGTGGGTGCCAGTACGCTTGCGGCGATGTCTGTCCCGGCCGGGAAGCTGGATGTGATCGCTGCACAGGTCAGTGCGCGCCCGGAAGTGAATCACAACTACGAACGCGAGCATCAGCTCAATCTGTGGTTTGTTTTGGCGGCGGCAGACCGTGATGCAGTGTTGGCGGTCATCGACGACATCGAGAAGGAGACCGGTCTCGATGTGGTCGAGTTGCCGCTCGAGGAAGCCTATCACATCGACCTGGGGTTCCAGATATGAAGCCGTTGGATGAAACGGACAGAAGTCTTGTCGCCGTGCTTGCGTCGGGTCTCCCTCTCGTACCGGAACCCTATGCCGAGATCGGCAGTCGCATCGGCATAACTGAGGCTGACGTTATTGCCCGACTGCGCCGGATGGACGACATGGGTGTAATCAAACGCTTTGGGATCGTCGTTCAGCACAGAGAACTCGGCTTCAAAGCCAATGCAATGGCTGTCTGGGACGTGCCCGACGACGTTGTCAGCGAATTGGGCCGGGTGCTGGCAGCGTATGAATTTGTCACGCTCTGTTACAGGCGGCCACGGCGCTTGCCGCATTGGCCCTACAATCTGTTCTGTATGGTGCATGGGAAGGACAGGAACCAGGTCCGCGCCCAGATTGCCGGGTTGAATGAGCAGACGTATGCGGGTTCGTATCCCAATGCGGTGCTTTTCAGTCGGAAGCGATTCAAACAATGTGGCGCGAGGTACGGTGCCGCGAAGGAAACGGCGGACATCATTCCGCTCGACCCGAACGACCGCCGCATCATCAATAATCTTCAAGGCGGTTTCCCGATCTGCAACAGGCCGTTTGCAAGCGCGGGCACCGAGCTCGACCTGAGCGAAGCAGACATGATCAGTCATATTCGCGGTATGTGCGACAGTGGTGTGCTGTCGCGGTTCGGTCCGCTCTACAACGCCGAGCGCATGGGCGGGGATGTTATCCTGGCGGCCATGGCGGTGCCTGCCGACCGCTTCGATGAAGTGGCCGAGACCGTGAATGCGCATCCCGAGGTCGCCCATAATTATGCCAGGGATCACCGCCTAAACATGTGGTTCGTGATTTCCGCCGAGAGAGCAGCATGGATAGAAGCGGTCGTCGCTGAAATAGAGGCGGAGACGGGCCTGCACGTCTATCCGATGCCGAAAGAGGAGGAGTTCTTCATCGGCCTGAAGGTCACGGTATGAACAAGGTCGACTGGAAGCGGCACATGGATGAAACGGACCGGCAGATCATACAGGCAACGCAGGAAGGGCTTCCTCTCGTGCCACGCCCGTACCACGCCGTGGCAGAGGCATTGGGATTGAGTTCTGCGGATGTCATGGCGCGGATGCAGCGCATGCTGGGCGATGGCGTTATCCGACGGATTGGCGTTGTGCCCAATCACTACCGTCTGGGGATCAAAGCAAATGGCATGTCCGTCTGGGATGTCGATGATGCGCATGTTCGTGACGCCGGTATGGAACTGGGTGCGCTCGACTGTGTGACGCACTGCTATCGCAGGCCCCGGCATTTGCCGGACTGGCCGTACAACCTTTTTGCGATGGTGCACGGACGCCGCCGTGACGAGGTCGAGGCGCTGGTCGCCGAGATGGCCCGTATCCTGGGAGCGCGTGCGCGGCGCCACGAGATTCTGTTCAGCACCCGAATACTCAAGAAAACCGGGCTTCGGCTTGGGATGTAGGAGGCGGCGATGTTCCGTATCACGCAGTATGTGAAAGAGGTCCTGGAGCCGACATCCATCGGCCCGAAGCGAAACCCGCCAGGCCCGGTCGTAATTTGGAACCTGATTAGGCGCTGCAATCTGCGCTGCAAGCATTGTTATTCGATTTCGTCCGATCACGACTTTCCGGGCGAGCTGACGACCGATCAGGTCTTTCAGGTGATGGATGATCTTTGGGGCTACGGCGTGCGCGTCCTCATCCTTTCGGGTGGCGAGCCGTTACTGAGGCCGGGCATATTCGAAATCTCCCGGCGTGCAAAGAACATGGGGTTCTATGTCGGTTTATCGAGTAACGGCACGCTCATCGATAAAGATGCGATCCGGCATCTTGTCGACATCGGATACGACTACGTCGGTATCAGCCTAGATGGGATCGGCGCAACGCACGATATGTTCCGCGGTCAGGAAGGTGCCTACGACAGATCGCTCAGAGCTGCCAGGCTCTGCCGGCAGCACGAATTGAAAGTCGGGTTGCGGTTCACCATGACACTCGACAACGCTCATCAACTGCCGGACTTGCTGAAACTGATCGACGACGAGGATATCGACAAGTTTTACCTGTCGCATCTTAACTATGCCGGGCGCGGCAATAAGAACCGTGGTGACGATGCGCATTGGGAGGTCACGCGCCAGGCGATGGACCTGATGTTCGATACCTGTTTGAAATTGGTCAGAGCGGGCCGCGAGAAAGAATTCGTGACCGGGAACAATGATGCCGACGGGGTCTATATGCTGCATTGGGTGCAGCGCCATTTTCCCGAAAGTGCGTCACATATAGAAGCGAAGCTCCGCCAGTGGGGCGGGAATTCATCGGGTGTCAACGTGGCTAACATCGACAATTTGGGTGACGTGCACCCGGACACCATGTGGTGGAACTATTCGCTCGGCAACGTGAAATCACGCCCGTTTTCCGAGATCTGGGAGGATACCGGAGATCCAATCATGGCCGGCCTCAAGGAGTCGCCGCGCAAAATCGGCGGACGATGCGGAAGCTGCCGGTACTTCGCCATCTGCGGCGGCAACACCCGCGTGCGCGCCATGCAGTTGAGTGGCGATCCCTGGGCCGAAGATCCGGGGTGCTACCTCGACGATGCGGAAATCGGCGTCGACGTCGGCGGCGAACGGCTCGTCAACCGTCCTTACGGCAAGGGGGATTACGTCCATGCGGTTCGTTAATGTCCTGATGATGTGCGCGTTGCTGATGCCGATGGCGGCGGTGGCTGAGGAATCCCATTCCGACGCCCAGACGCTCGCTCTCTATCAGCAGCATTGCGCTGCTTGCCACGGCGGAAACCGTCTGGGCGGTATCGGTCCGGCTCTGCTGCCAGAGAACCTTCGGAGATTGAGAAAACCAATGGCGGTAAAGACCGTCGCAAATGGACGCGCTGCAACGCAGATGCCGGCTTTTGGCGACCAGCTGAGCAGTGAGGACATCTCGGCAATCGTCGACTTCATATACAAACCGTTGCCGGAAATCCCAACCTGGGGGCTGGCCGATATCGCGGCCAGTCGTGTCGTTCACAATGCGCTCTCGACACTCGGCGAGACCCCGGTGCACGACGCCGATCCCATGAACCTGTTCACGGTCGTGGAAACGGGGGATCATCACGTGACGATACTTGATGGCGATACCTTCGAGCGGCTGTGGCGCTTTCCATCGCGTTTCGCGCTTCATGGGGGAGCCAAGTACTCGCCCGATGGTCGCTTCGTCTATCTGGCGTCCCGCGATGGCTGGGTTTCGAAATACGATCTCAAGACCTTCAAACCGGTTGCAGAGGTGCGGGTCGGGATCAACACCCGAAACATCGCCGTTTCCGCCGACGGACGGTATGTCATGGCGGGCAACTCCCTGCCGCACACGCTGGTGATCCTGGACGCGCGGGAACTGGCGCCGATCAAGCTGATCGATGTCGTCGGGGTGAAAGGCGGGTCGTCACGGGTCAGCGCGGTTTATACGGCGCGGCCACGCAAAAGCTTCATCGTGGCGCTCAAGGATATTCCTGAGATCTGGGAAATTTCTTATGCCGACAACCCGCGTCCGGTGCCGGTTGGGCTGATCCACAATCATGAACCGGGCATGCAGGAAGGTGCATTCGACCATGGACCTTTCCCGGTTCGCCATATCGTGCTCGACGACTATGTCGACGACTTTCTTTTCGATCAGGACTATCGCAACCTGATGGGGGCGGCGCGGAACGCCAGGAATGGCCAGGTCGTCAATCTGAATGTCGGGCGCAAGGTCGCGGATCTGGCGCTGACGGGGTTGCCGCACCTCGGCTCCGGGATCACGTTCGAGTATGAGGGCCGCCAAGTGTTCGCGACGCCGCACCTGAAGGACGGTGCGATCAGCGTCATCGATATGCAGACTTGGCAGACCGTCAAACGGATCGAGACGCTGGGACCCGGATTTTTCATGCGCTCACACGAAAATACGCCTTATGCCTGGGTCGACGTGTTCTTTGGCCCGCACCGGGATGCGATACACGTGATCGACAAGCGGACGCTGGAAATCGTCGAGACGCTTCGGCCGGAACCCGGCAAGACAGCCGCGCATATCGAATTCACCAAGGACGGCAAGTACGCGCTGGCCAGTATTTGGGACATGGACGGCGCAATCGTGGTCTACGACGCGGCGACGCTGGAGGAAGTGAAACGTATTCCGATGGCGAAGCCGTCCGGGAAGTATAACGTGCACAACAAGATCACGCTGTCGTCCGGCACCAGCCACTAAGTACCAATTCACACTGGTAGTGCAGATGCCTGCCCCCGCGTACGCCACATGGCGGCGGCGCTGTAGAGGGCATCGGTACTCGACAATGTTCCGTCGAACAAGCGCAGTGCGATGGCGGCCGTGCTGATGACTGATGCTTCCGCGGGCGGATGCGAGAGTTCGCCGCGCCAAAGTGCGGCAATGCGTTCTGGCGCCAGGTTCTCTTTGTGCCATAGAAACGGCTCACCTGTGAACACAGCGGACCAGTCCTCGGTGCCATCAGCGCCATTAATGAGCGTTGCGACCCGGACGCTTTTATAGGGGTTGCGTTGCGCTTCGCCCCCGAGACCCTTGAACACGGCGGCGTTTTTCTGACCTAGCAGGCCGAGCGCTTCTTGGTGCAGCAGCCGGTATGGGGCGTGGACAACGCCGACCATAACATTGGCGGCGCCAAGCGGATTGATGGCGCGCACGAATGTATTGGCGACGGAGCGGACACCAAGGAGCGGTTTTAGCTGAAACAGGCGCTCCACCTCGGGCGTCATATCTTCCAAGCCGATATAAACAAAATTTTCAGAGATTAGCCGTGTCCCCGCCTGATCAAGCGATGTGGCGGGAGCTATGCCGAGTTTCTGCAGTGCCGGGCGAGTCGGTGCACAGTTCGCATGTTCGCCGTCGATGCCGTGCATCAGCACTTTGATACCCCGCTCGGCGAGTAAAAGTGCCGACAGGATAAACCACGGTTGCTGCCGGTGATTGTCGGCGTAGCTCGGCCAGTCGATGTCCGGAACCGCAGTGCTTGATAATACCGAGTGTCTTTTCAACTGAGCGCGAACAGCGTCGACGAATCCTGCGAGTTCTGGTGCCGTCTCACCGCGTTGACGCAAAACAAGGAGAAAGCCGCCGAGTTGAACGGGATCGACATCGTCGTTGAGCACCAGCCGCATAGCCTCAGTTGCTTCGTTACGGGTCAGCGGCCTGGACAGTGAAGGTCCGCGACCGATGATGCGTGTGAACTCTGCAAACCCATTCATGGTGGCATTCCCCGCAGTTCTTGCCGAGAGTGCCGTCTGCTGGGGTGGACCGCCTTGACATCGGTTAAGTTCGATAGCGTCTGGCGTGGTCCCCAGAAGATAAGTTATGCGACGGTCTGGCTTTGTCCCGATTGAAATTTGTCCGGATTGAATTCAATCGGGACATCTGTCCGGGAATAACAGGACGCAAATGGACTGAATGGGACGGTCGATAGGCAAAACAGTAACCGACTGCACTGAATAGGCCGAAATTCTCTCCCTTCACACTACAGGGGTCACAGGTTCAATCCCTGTGGTACAGGTGAACTTTGTTTATAGCTGTCGTGCCAAGGCTAATCAGTTCCAGGTTTATTTGCGAGTCAATTCTCGGTAGTTGCGGGCCCCCGCAACCAAAACGCATAGACCCGCCTTTATGGCGGGTCTTCGCGTTTTGATCCCGGGTGCATATGGAATTGATCCTCATAAAACAGGCCAAAAGCCTGTTTTATCAAGGTTCTGCGCAAGGAGCGCAGCGACGCAGCGGATGGAGCAAAGCGACATCAAATCCTGCCCCCGCAACCAATAATCAAGGCCCCCAATGTGCGGCCTGTTTTGTTCTTGTCGATGACGATAAATGGCGCTGCGACGGCGGTCTGTCGCGTTTGAATGTTGATGCGTCATCGTATAAAGAGGGCAATCAGCCTTAACCGGCCGGGGCTGGGCCGCAGGGATGCATAAATCATGGAACGGATTGCAACGATATGTGCGCGGGGTGGCAGCAAAGGGCTGCCCGGCAAGAATATCCGACCGCTGTGCGGCAAGCCTCTGATCGCGCACAGTATAGAACAGGCCCGTGACGCCGGCGTTTTTTCGGCGATCGTCGTGAGCAGCGATTCGGACGAAATTCTCCGCGAAGCGGAGCGATGGGGGGCGGAGCATCTCGTTGTCCGCCCTGCGGAGATGGCGATAGACAGCGCCTCCAAGTTGCCGGTCATTGCCCACGCGGTCACAAAAACCGAAGAGGCTATGGGTAAGGTGTTCGATCTGATCGTTGACCTAGACGTGACGTCGCCGTTACGGAACGTGGACGACATTCGCGGCAGCGTGGCGCTCTGCGAGGATCGCAACGTCACTAATGTGATAACCGGTGCGCCGGCGAGAAAGATTCCCTATTTCAATCTGGTTGAGATAAACGCGGACGGGGTTGCGACGTTGTCCAAACCGACGACGCCGCGTATCGAAAGACGGCAGGACTGCCCGCCTTGCTTCGATATGAACGCGGCGGTCTACGTATGGAAACGGAATATTTTTATGGAAACGCCGGGCGTCTTCTATGTGGATACGCTACTCTACGAAATGCCCGAGATCAGATCTCACGACATCGATACGCCTCTGGATTTCGATTTCGTGGAACTGATTATGACAAAATACGCAGATAGCCTGTAAGCCGAGGAAAGGATCAGGACATGTCGGAGTTTTTAAAAGGCAACTTCAAGACGCAACGTGACGTCGAAGCCAAGAAAGAAACGAAAGACGACATCGAGGAGCGCTTCGAGCGCGAGGCGCTGAAACACCTGGGCGGCTCAATCGCCTTCGTTTCCAAAAAGCGCGTCAACTGGGGCGCCAAAGACAAATCCTAAATCTCTACCGGTTGGCAAAGAAACGATTGCATGATTTCCGAGGCAGAGCGTAACGGCGGGCTGCTGCGCAAGCTGCTGCCCCATATGGAAAGGATGACACGCGACCGGTTCGGCGAGTTATGGCTGACCAACGCGGCGGCAAACCTGCCGCTCGTCGAGAAAACCGGGCAGTCCATTGCGGCGCTGCATCAAGCGCCGATCGGCGCCGGCGACAGTGCGGTGATTATCGCCGCCGGTCCGTCTGTAAAAAGGAAAGACCCGGCCAGGGTGATCAGGGAAAGCGGATACGACGGTGCGCTGGTGGTGACCGAATCGGCGATGTCGTATTGCTTGCGCAATGGCGTCGTTCCGGATCTGGTTGTTACGCTCGATCCGCATGTCGAACGTGTTGTCCGGTGGTTCGGGGATCCGACGCTGACGATCGAAAAACTCGCCGAAGACGATTACTTCGCCCGTCAAGATCAAGACGACGCGTTCGCCGACGAAATGCGGGCGAACGATGAAATGCTGTCGCTCCTGGATAAGCACGGCAAGGACATGAAGATCGCGCTATCGATGTCCTCCTCGCAGCCGGTTGTGCAGCGGGCGATAGATTCGGGAATGGATGTGTATTGGTGGCTGCCGATGCTGGATGACCCGGATCTGCCCGACAGTGTCACCGCGGACCTGCAGGGCAAGACGGGGCTGCCTGCTTTCAACACCGGGGGGAACGTCGGCACGGCCTGCTGGATGATGGCCGACGCGCTGCTGGAAAAGCAGCATATTGCCCTGACCGGGGTCGATTTTTCATATTACGACGGGACGCCGTATCTCAACACTCAGTATTATTATGAGTTGGTGAGGCTGGTTGGTGAGGATGCGCTCGATTCCCTGTTCGTGCGAATCCATAATCCCTACGAAAACGCTTGGTTTTTTACTGATCCCGCTTACATGTGGTATAGGGAGTGCTTCCTTGAGTTGATCGAAGATGCGCAAGGAAAGACGTACAATTGTACCGAAGGCGGCATTCTGTTCGGCGAGGGAATAACCGTAATGCCGCTTCGCGAATTCCTGAGTAAGGTCGGAGCCTAATATGGCAAAAGTACTGTTTATAAACCCGGTTGTTCGAGAAGAGGGGCGGCCGAGTCATGTCCCTTATGGCATTGCGCTTCTTGCCGCGATCGCCATGGAGAAAGGACATCTGGTTCAGGTTTATGACGCCAACGCCTGGCGCCAGCCCGACAACGTGCTGAGAGAGATTTTGTCGGCCGATGATTGGGATGTGGTCGCATTGGGTGGCATTACCACGGCCTACGGCTCCATCAAGCACATCGTGCCGATCGCCCGTGAAGTGTGCGGCGATGCGCGAATCGTGTTGGGCGGCGGCGTTTTGACGTCGCTCCCGAACGATGTGATGCGCTGGCTGCCGGATGTCGACGTCGGCGTGATCGGTGAAGCCTTCGAAACGTTCCCTGAACTATTGGCGATGATCGATGCCGGCGGGTCCGATTGGCACAGAATCGCCGGCACATTGTCGCGCGGGCCTGACGGCAGGCTTCTCTATGGTCCACCCAGAAGCTTGATCGAAGACCTGGATATGCTGCCGTATCCAGCGTGGGACCTGTTCCCGCTCGAAGAGATTTACTTCCCCAACAGTGCGTCGCTGTTCTCGGAAGAAGGGATGCTGTCGATGCGGCGTCTCGACATCAACGCGTCATACGGCTGTTCGATGATCTGCCGCTACTGCTTCCATCTCGGGATTGCCGGCGACATGCGCTACGTCACCGACGACGACGGCAACACGACGGATGTGGCGTTTGACGTGCCCGGCACGTATTCGCGGACAATCCGCTATCACAGCCCGGAATACATCGTCGGTTTGGCCAAGCATGCCTACGATAAATACAATATCGATTTCGTCGGTTTTCTTGATGAAAACCTGATGACCATGGACCGTTATTCACGCGGCACATGGCTGGAGGAAATCTGCCGACTTTGGCATGAGTACGGCCTGGCGCCCAAGGAAACGCAGGACGGGAAGTGGCAGGGCGTCCACTGGAGCGGCACCAGTCATGCGACACTGTGTAATCCGAGGATTCTCAAGATCATGCGTGACGCCGGTTGTTCGCATCTTGTCTATGGTTACGAGTCCTTCGCGCCGCATGTTTTGAAAACGATCGGCAAGGGCGCGACGGCCAAGAACAACCTGCGGAGCTTCTTCTGGACGCTGGAGGCGGGTATCCGCCCCATCCCGAACCTCATTATCGGCTTCCCCAATGAAGATTTCGACTCGATACGCGCCAATATCGCCGCGTGGGAAGATCTCGGAATCGTGGTGAAGCCGCACTTCGCGACGCCTTATCCGGGGTCGGAATGGTTCTCGGTCTATCGCAGCAGCATCGAGGAACAGTATAACGGCGACCTGGAGCGTTTCCTGCTCGAGGTCGGGGATGCCAGCACGATTTCGGCAGTGATCTCGCATAACTTCAATGCGGTCGAGCTTGTCGGTCTGCGCGACATGATGGTTCGCCGAGATGTGAAGCGTATCGATGAATACGAAAAAATATGGCGGCAAAACCACAATGTGCCGGACGATCAGCCGGCGACCGTCTTCGAAACGGCTGAGCCACTGGCGAGGGTGAGCTGAGCGGTTGACGGCGGCCGCCGCGATCAGGATTTCTTGCGTCGGTCTTCCTTGATCGTGACTTCGCGCTGCGGGAACGGAATTTCGATGTCGTTTTGCTGCAGCGCCTGATAGATCATGAACAAGAGATCGCCACCGACCCGGTTCTTGCCGTCGTCAACACCTTCCATCCAGAACTCGACCAGGATCTCGATACCGCTATCGTTGAACGCCTGCACTTCGGCGTCGGGACGTTCCTCGATGGGAATGTCCTCGCCGTTCAGCACGCGCGGGTGAGAGCCGACGACGTCGCGCAGAATCTTGAACAGCTTTTCGAGATCGGTCCCGTACGCGACCTCGAACACGATCGGGTAGCGTTGTTTCTGGTTGTTGTGGGTCCAGTTGGTGAACGCCGTCGTGATGAAGCGTTCGTTCGGCACCATGATATCCTTGCCGTCATAGGTCTCCAGGGTTGCGGAACGCATCGAAAGTTCGCGAAGCGTGCCGGCCCGGCCGTCCTCGAGCTCGATGTAATCCCCGATGGAGATCGAACGGTCGAGCAGGATGATGATCCCGGAAATGAAGTTCGATGCGATCTGCTGCAGTCCGAAACCCAACCCGACGCCGATCGCACCGCCGAAGACGACAAGGGCCGTCAGGTCGATCCCGGCGATTTGCAGGATGATCAGCGAGATCAGAACGAACAGGCCGATCTGGAACGTCTTGAGAACGAGTTCCTTGGTGGTTCCCGTCAGCGTTTCCCGGCGGCGGATAAAATCCACGCCGCGCTGGTTGGACAGCCGGCCGATCCAGAACAGGATCACGCCGAAAATGACGGTGCGGGCCAGCGCGTATAAGGTGAAATCGATGTTGCCGAGGTTGAAGCTGATCTCCTCGGCGACAGTGATGATGTCATCCAGCAATCCGATCGCATAAAGCACGACCAGCGGCGCCAGCGCCAGCAACGAGAAATACCGGACAGTCGAACTCGTTGATATCCGCGTTGCGACGATGAAGATGATAGAAAGGAAGTTCAGCCCCTGAACGAACTGCACCAGCCATTGTTGTTCGAAAAATTCCCGCGATATCGCGACGGCTATCCCCAGAAGGAGGGCATTGGTGACCGGAAATGTCAGATCGCGCAGGTGGTAGGTGGCGCTACCGACCCGCGCCTTGATCGTGCCGCCTGGCGTTTCTTTTTCGGTCTCGGATGCGCGGACAATCTGCCTTTTTATGAATCTGGAAATAAGCCATGAGCTAAGCGCCGTCACGGCGATTGCCAGAACCTGCATGTAGAAGTCCGAGCTATGGACCGTCGTGTTCACCAGTTCGGGCAAGGAATCATCCACGTCGTATATCCTCGATTACCTGATAGAGTACCAGAATATTGGATCGCACTACCGCTGCCAATCCTATCCGTCGCACCGAAACCGGTTGTCAGGCGGTGGCGCTTTCGAAGCTGAGACGGAAGAACGTGGTCTTTTCGGGGGTGACCTCGATGGTCAGGTTGCCCTTCATCGCCCGCATGATCGCGAGGCTGATCGGCAGCCCGAGGCCGGCACCGTGATTGCGCCCGGTGCGGTTGCCCCGCGCGAACTTGTCGAAAATCGAGGTCGACAGCTCGGGCGGCACGCCGCCGCCGTTGTCGATGATGTCGATCTGGATGAAGGTGTCGATCCGAGAGGTGCGCACCAGGATTTCCGGCAGCGGAGCCAGGTTGTATTTCACCGCGTTCGATAGCACGTTGATCAGAACCTGACGCAGGCGGTCGTCGTTGGCCCGTATCCAGAGCGGCCCGTCCGCGAGATCGGTCCTGACCTTCACGCCGGCGCTGCGCGTCATGCCGGCGATCGTATCGAGTGCCTTGCGCACGGCATCGTTGGCGTCGATCTGGATCAAGTCGAGCTTGGAAACACCGGCTTCCAGCCGGTTGATGTCGAGGATCTCGTCCAGGAGCCGGGTCAGGCGGAGGCTCTCGTCGTGGATAATCGAGACGAATCGCGAACGGTCCCTGTCTTCGATCTGTTCGTCCTTCATCAGGATTTCCGAGAACGAACGGATCGATGTCATCGGCGTCCTTAGTTCATGACTGACCTGGCTCAGGAATTCGTCCTTCTGCGCGTCGAGTGTCCGGAGCCGGTCGTTGACGACGCGGAGCTGCTGCGCGGTGCGCTCCAGTTCCGCCGACTTTTCTTCGAGTTGGCGGGACGTTTCCAGAACCTGCTGGGTTTCGTCGGCGATGTCGATCAGCTCGGTGATGCTGACGGTCTGACCGCCGGCGATCCGGGTCACCATGGCATGCGCGGACGCGGCCCCGATTGAACCTGCGAGCTCCCTTTCCAAGCGGGCGACCACGGCATCGGTCGGATGGGGAAGGCCGGAGTCCATGCCCTGACTTGCCGCCATCTCGTCGAACAGCTTCTTGGCCGGGTTGCCGCCGAGAATCCGCTGCGCCAGGACGAACAGATCCTCGCTGTCGGCGACCTCGGCGGATATGTTGGATGCTGAGCCCGCCGTCGATTTATAGACGTCGACGAACAACGCCGCCTGCAGACGCTCCAGCCCGTCCGGCGTCGACAGGCTCGAGAATACGACGAAGAAGATCGCGTTCATCCCGACGCTCCAGACCACGGCGTGGACCAGGGGATCGAAATGATCGAGACCGAACAGCGCTTCGGGGCGCAGCAGCGCGAGGCCGAACGGCCCGTGGTCGATCACACTCGCACTGAGAATGAAATGGCCGTCGAAACTTGGCAGAAACAGGGTGTAGGCCCAGAGCGCGAAGCCGATCACCAGCCCGGCGATGGCGCCGGTGCGCGTCGCGCTGCGCCAGAATATCCCACCGATCAGGCTGGGCAGGAACTGTGCGACGCCGACGAACGCGATCAGGCCGATGGCGGCGAGTGCATCCGACCCGCCGCTCAGATAGAAATACAGGAACCCGAGGCCGAGGATCGCGGCGATGCTGAAGCGTCTCGACGTCAGCAGCAGATTGCGCACATCGCCGCTGACCGCGCGGGACGGCAGCAGCCGTAACGCCACCGGCATCACGATGTGGTTCGACACCATGGTCGAGGCGGCGATGGCGGCGACGATGACCATCGATGTCGCCGACGAGAACCCACCCAGGAACGCCAGCATCGCAAGCTCGTTCCGGTTTTCCGAAAGCGGCAGCGTCAGGACGTAAAGGTCGGGGTTGGATCCCGCCGGCATGACGTTCTGGCCGACCAGCGCGATGGGGACGATGAAGACCGTCATGCCCAGCATATAGAGCGGGAACAGCCAGGACGCGGTGGCGACATGACGCTCTTCGATGTTTTCGACGACGGTCACCTGGAACTGGCGCGGCAGGCAGATGATCGCGGTCGCCGACAGGAACGTCAGCGTCACCCATCTGGGGCCGAAGATATCCCCCGCACCCTGAATCATTTCGGCGGACACGCCGTCGAACACGTCATGCAGCCCGTCGGCGACGACGAAGGTCGCGAACACGCCGACCGCGATCAGTGCCAGAAGCTTGACGATGGCCTCAAGCGCGATGGCCGCGACAACGCCGTGGTGACGTTCGTTCGCGTCGAGATTGCGGGTCCCGAACAGGATCGTGAACAAGGCCATGCCGGCGGCGATCCAGAACGCGGTTTCGGTGCCGTCGTCACCGCCGACGATGACCTGATAGCTGTTGGTCACGGATTGAAGCTGCAGCGCGATATAGGGCGTGATGGCGATGACGGCGATGACCGTCACCAGCACGGCGAGGCTCGGGCTCTTGCCGTAGCGCGACGAGATCAGGTCGGCGATGGACGTGATGCGGTGGGCGCGGCCGATGCGTACCAGTTTTCTGAGCAGCCACCACCAGCCGATGAAGACCAGCGTCGGTCCCAGATAGATGGTGATGAACTCGAGCCCGTTACGCGCCGCCGAGCCGACGGCGCCGTAAAACGTCCACGACGTGCAGTAGATCGAAATAGAGAGCGTATAAATGACGGACGATTGCAGCCAGCGGATCGGCTTGCGGCGCGTGCGCCGGTCGACGATGAAGGCGACCACGAACAGCAGGGCGACATACCCTAAACAGACGAACAGCAGGATATTGGCGGAAAGCATCAGTCCGGCGCGTTGCCGCCTATGGGCGGGGTCGCAGGTTTCTCACCGTCGCGGAGCGGGCGGGCCAGCAGCGCACCGCCGAGCACCAGAAGCGCCCACACGCTGAACAGGTAGACAAGCGCGAACGGCAGGCCGAAAACGGTCGTGTCGATCTGCGCGATGCGGACCATCGGCGGCATCAGCAGGACGACACCCACCAGCAATAAGGCGACCGACCGGTCCCGTATCTTACGGCGGGCCAGTTGCAGATCGGCATTGTCGACCATGGCCTGAACGCCGGTTACTGGACGCGCTTTTCGGCGAGTTGGCCGATGGCGCTGATGATTTCGGAGTTGGCAAACGGTTTGGTGATGAAAAGGTCGGCCCCGCAACGGAGCGCCGTTTCCCGGTCCTCGCGCTGCCCCTTAGCGGTCAGCATCAGCACGGGGAGGGACTTGGTCGTTGGCGATGCCCGCAGTCTTCTCAATATCTCGTAACCGTCCATGTCCGGCAGCATGACGTCGAGCACCAGGACGTCAGGCGGTGTATCCAGCGCCGCACGCAACACCTTGGGGCCTTCGGTTTCGACGGATACGTCGTAACCGGCACGTTCGAGCAGAAACGTCAGTGACGTGAGGATATTCTCCTCATCTTCGGCAAGCAGTACACGAGCCGTCATGGTCAGCATTCCCTCCCGGTATGATATCCGTCTTGCGCGGATTTCGAAGAATTAGACGGCAAATCGCCGAACGCTTCAACTTTTGTGTTCGGCGCTCGCCGGGCTCATTTGTCGGTCAGCGGGTCGTTGACCCGGTGGCCGCACTGTTCGCGCGGGCACAACCGGCAACTCGGTCCGACCTCTTCCAGGCGCGTGTCGTCGTCGGGTGCGTAGACGGTCTCGAAGGAGTCTTCCTCGTTGACGGCGATCATATCGGTGACGAAATGGCGCGGCCGGCCGTATTCGATCTTGCTCTGGCTGATCGCCTTGGCCACGAACACGAACCGCGCGCCAGAGGGAAAGATCGCGCGCTGACGGAACAGCATGTCGGGCGACTGTTGCGCGCGGAACAGCACCCAGAGCGGGCAGGCGACCGCGTAACGCGGCACCGGCAGGCGCTCCAGCCGGTGCATGCGGATGATCGTGCCTGCGGCATTGGCGCGAAAATAACCGAACGCCGGGGTATCGGCGTCGTCGGGGAGCGCCGTCAGCCGCTGACAGACGATGTCCGTGTCACAGGCAAACTCGGCGCTCAGCGCTTCGATGTCGTACTTCAGCGTCTTCGCCGCTGTCTTGAACGGCTGCATCGGCAGCAGGATCGCCGCCACCGCGTATTCGGTCAGAAGGGCGCGGGCGCGGCGTTCGCCGGCAGCCGTCTCGATCTGCGGCTGGTTGCGGATGATGCCGTCGATCGTGTCGCCGAGTTCGGCGCCGGCTGTATCGAAGGCCGCCTGGCGGCGCATGCCCAGACCGTGGCCGCCGAGGTCCGCGTCCAATGCGGCGCTCGCGCGCTCGATCTCCTCGAAGTGATTGGCGCGGGACTCGAACAGGGCTTCGACCTCATCGACGGGGGTGAAGACTTTCTCGCCTTCTTCCGCCTTGTCGAGGTAGACGGCGAGCGCCTCGGCGACATCGGACAGCGCCCGGCTTTCGTCGAAGATGATACGGTCGAACTGTTCTCGCCGGTCATCCGGAATGTCCGAATAGTCGTTGATAATCTCGCTGACCGAACGGATGGCGGCGATCCGGCTCAGCATGCGGTGCACGTTCTCGCTCAGGAACGGATCGTTCGACAGCCGGTCGGACAGCATGTAGGCGCGTTCGGTCGCCTCGCGCTCGGAGCGCGCCAATGCTGCAATGCCGCGCGCCCAGCCGGGAAATCGTCCGATCAGTTCGTTGATGCGTTCCTCTTCGGCGCCGAGGCCGGCGAGGGCGGGGAGGTGCGCGATCTCGCCCAGCGTGATGGACAGTCTGCGCTCCGCGACGTCGTCCAGTTCGCTCAACGAAATGTCGAGCGCGCCCGCGATCTTGCCCAGCAGCGGCCCCGCGATGCGGCGTTTGTTCCACTCGATGAGATTCAGATAGGACGGCGAAATACCGACTTTTTTGGCGAGTTCCGCCTGCGTGGTGCCGAGTTCGCGGCGCCGCTGACGGATGCGAGTCCCTAAAATAGAGCTAAGCACGGACCCCTCCCGGTTGCTGCGCCGCACAACAAATTCTGTGAATGTTTAACAACTTAACATTTCGTACTGTCGAATAATTTACAAAATTATGCATAAAAGTCAAATAGATACTAGACTCTTTACATCAAACCTTCATTGTGTGGCACAGGATGACATCATCCTCAAGTCTCGGGCTGCCTTCATCTCGTCTGGCGGCCTTCAGGGATATGTAACGAATCGTTTTGGGAGATCCATTATGAGTAAGTTTATGATCAACCGTCGGAGTCTGCTCAAAGGCACGGCGGCCGTTGGTGCTGGTCTCGCCACGCCGACGATCTTCTCCAGTAAAGCTTGGGCGGCGGGCTATACCAACGAACCGAAGGGCGGAACTGTTACCTTCGGCTTCAACGTGCCGCAGACCGGCGCGTATGCCGACGAGGGCGCGGACGAACTGCGCGCGTATGAGCTTGCCGTCGAACACATCAACGGCGGCGGCGACGGCGGCATGCTGAACACGTTCTCGTCGAAGGCGCTGAAAGGGGACGGCGTCAACGGCAAGAAGGTCGTGTTCGTCACCGGTGACACGCAGACCAAGTCGGACGCCGCGCGCGCCAGCGCCAAGCGTATGATCGAAAAGGACGGCGCGGTGATGATCACCGGCGGTTCGTCCTCGGGTGTCGCCATCGCCGTTCAGGGCCTGTGTCAGGACGCCGGTGTCATCTTCATGGCCGGTCTGACGCACTCCAACGACACCACCGGTAAGGACAAGCGCGCCAATGGTTTCCGTCACTTCTTCAACACGGAAATGTCTGGTGCTGCGCTCGCGCCGGTGCTCAAGAACGCGTTCGGCACCGACCGTACTGCGTATCACCTGACCGCCGACTACACGTGGGGCTGGTCGCAGGAAGGTTCGATCAAGAAGTACACCGAACAACTCGGCTGGAAGACGGCGGCTGCCGTTCGCACGCCGCTCGGTGCCGGTGACTTCTCGCAGTACATCACGCCGGTCCTCAACTCCGGCGCCGACGTGCTGGTTCTGAACCACTACGGCCGTGACATGGTCAACTCGTTGACGGCGGCGGTTCAGTTCGGTCTCCGCGACAAGCAGGTCAACGGCAAGGACTTCGCCATTGTCGTGCCGCTCTACTCGCGTCTCATGGCGCAGGGCGCCGGCGAGAACGTGAAGGGCATCTTCGGCTCCACGAACTGGCACTGGTCCCTGCAGGACGAAGGCTCCAAGGCGTTCGTCAAGTCGTTCGGTCAGAAGTACGGCTTCCCGCCGTCGCAGGCCGCGCACACCTGCTACTGCCAGGCGCTTCTGTATGCGGATGCCTGCCAGCGCGCCGGTACCTTCATGCCGTCCGAGGTCGGTAAGGCCCTCGAAGGCTTCAAGTTCGACGGCCTCGGCAATGGTCCGACCGAGTATCGCGCCGAAGACCACCAGTGCTTCAAGGACGTCCTGGTCGTGAAGGGTAAGGAAAACCCGACTTCCAAGTTCGACGTGCTCGAGGTGGTCGAAGTGACGCCGCGTAGCCAGGTTGAATACCCGGCGAGCATGCTCGGTGGTGAACTCGGCCCATACAATAACGGCGGATGATCATCATTCGATGACGAACCTGGTCGCCCCGGAATTGTTGCCGGGGCGACCATCCGTCGTGAGGACTAAAAATGGACGCAATTTTACTTCAGGTACTTAACGGTCTGGACAAGGGGGGCGCTTACGCCCTGATCGCGCTGGGCCTGACGATCATTTTCGGCACCCTCGGGGTCGTGAACTTCGCGCACGGCGCGCTGTTCATGCTGGGGGCATTTTGCGCGGTGTCGATCAAGGCCGTGCTGGGGCTCGATAAGGTGACCCTCGATCCCACGCAAACCACCGCCTGGGGCACGCCGCTTGAGATCCGCCAGCCCTATGTCGAGGTATGGTTCGGCGATTGGGGCGCGACGCTTCTCGAATATTCGGTGCCGGTGTCCATCCTGATCGCCATCCCCGTGATGCTGCTGATCGGCATCATCATGGAACGTGGCCTTATTCGTTATTTCTATAAACGCCCGCATGCGGAACAAATCCTGGTCACGTTCGGGCTCGCGATTGTGTTGCAGGAGATCGTAAAAAGCATCTTCGGCGCCAACCCGATCCCGCAGCCGGCACCCGACAGCATGCAGGGTATGATCGACTTCGGCGCGTTCCTCGGACATGAAGCGGGTAACGTGGTCTATCCGATCTGGCGTCTGACGTACTTCCTGTTTTCGCTCGGCGTGATCGGACTGGTCTTCGCCTTTCTTCAATTCACCACGTTCGGCATGGTCGTGCGCGCCGGGATGGCGGACCGGGAAACGGTCGGCCTGCTCGGTATCGACATCGACCGCCGCTTCACCATCGTCTTCGGGATCGCCGCCATCGTCGCCGGTCTGGCCGGCGTCATGTATACGCCGATCCTCAGCCCGGATTACCACATGGGCATGGACTTCCTGGTGCTCAGCTTCGTCGTTGTCGTGGTCGGCGGCATGGGCTCTCTCGGCGGTGCGGTGCTTGCCGGGTTCATGCTCGGCATTCTGCAGAGTTTCGCGTCGATGAACGAGGTGAAGGAAATCATCCCGGGCATCGACCAGATCATTATTTACCTGATTGCGGTGGTCATTCTTCTGGTCCGGCCGCGCGGCCTGATGGGCCGTAAAGGCGTGATGGAGGGATGACATGAGATTCATGGGTATGACCAAGCAAGACTGGATTTTGTTTATCGGCTTTTCCGCGGTCACGCTGCTGGGCCCGATCATCTTCTCGCCGCTCGGCGCCGGGTATCCGGACCTGCTGCAGAAGTTCGCCATCTACGGCATCTTCGCGCTCGGCTTCAACATCCTGTTCGGTCTGACGGGGTATCTCTCGTTCGGGCACGCTGCGTTCCTCGGTGTCGGCTCGTACACCGCCGTTTGGACCTTCAAGCTCCTCAGCATGAACCCGATCCCGGCGATCATATTCGCGACCCTCGTCGGTGGTCTGTTTTCGGCAGCGATCGGTTTCATCTCGCTCCGCCGGACCGGCATTTACTTTTCGATCCTGACGCTGGCGTTCGCGCAGATGAGCTACAATCTCGCGTATTCGGTGCTGACGCCGATCACCAACGGTGAAACCGGCTTGCAGTTGACGCAGGACGACCCGCGCACACTCGATGTCGCTTTCGGCCGGGATTACGGTGCCGTGCTGCCGTCGTCGGATCTGTTCGGGATCGATATGACCGGTTATCCCGGATTCTATTTCTGCGGCGTGATGCTGATCGTCTGCTTCTTCATTTCACTCCGCATTTTCCGTTCGCCGTTCGGCATGATGCTGCGCGCGGTGAAGTCCAACCAGAACCGGATGAACTACACCGGTCTCAACACGCGCCCCTATGCGCTGACGGCGTTCATCATCTCGGGCATGTACGCGGGGCTGGCCGGTGGCCTTCTCGCCGTCACCGACCCGCTGGCGGGTGCCGAGCGCATGCAGTGGACGGCGTCGGGCGAGGTCGTGCTGATGACCATCCTCGGCGGCGCCGGGACGCTGCTGGGCCCTGTGATCGGCGCCGGCGTGATCAAGTACTTCGAGAACATCTTCTCGGCGTTCAACGACACGATCCTCGAGCAGGCCTATTCCTTCCTGCCCGAAACCCTGCGGCTTATCATGGTCGACGTGACGTCGCTGTTCGTGGGCGAAGGCTGGCACCTGACGCTGGGCGCGTTGTTCATGCTGATCGTAATCTTCCTGCCGGGCGGCCTGATGGAAGGCATGCGTCGTATCAGAAATCTGATCAAGCGCCCGCCTGGCGACGGCCCCGGCGGCAGCGCCGAAAATGCCGTGCAGAATCCGGCGTGAGGACAGGAAAATGAGCATTCTCACGATTGTTGATTTGAACAAAAGCTTCGGCGGCCTGCGCGCGCTCAGCAACGTCAACCTCAATATCGATCAGGCGACCGTGCACGCAATCATCGGGCCCAACGGCGCCGGCAAGTCGACGCTGCTGAACTGCTTCGTCGGCCGGTTGGAGCCCGATACCGGCTCCGTCACCTTCGACGGCAAGTCGTTGCTCGGCATCAAACCGCACGAGATCAATCAGCTCGGCGTCAGCCGGGTGTTCCAGACGCCGGAAATCTTCGGCGACCTGACGGTGCTCGACAATGTGATGATTCCGGGGTTCGCGCGGCGCGACGGGGCGTTCCGCATCAACGCCTGGAACCCGGTTCGTAGAAAGGGACCGATCGCCGAAAAGGCGATGGCGATGCTCAAGGACGTCGATCTCGACAACAAGGCCGACCAGATCGCCGGACAGCTCTCGCGTGGCGACAAGCGCCGGCTCGAGCTTGCGATGTGCTTGGTGCAGGATCCGAAACTCCTGCTGCTCGACGAGCCGACGGCCGGGATGTCGCGCGCCGACACCAACAAGACCATCGACCTGATGCAGACCATCGCCAAGCGCGGTGTCACCATGGTGGTGATCGAACACGACATGCATGTGGTATTCTCGCTCGCGCACAAGATCAGTGTGCTTGCGCAAGGTACCGTCATCGCCGAGGATTTACCCGAGAAAATCAAGGGGGACCCCCGGGTGCAAGAAGCCTATCTCGGAGGAGCCCATCTATGAGTGTGTTGCCAATGACCGAAAACAAACCAAGCGATACGGAGAGCGTCCAGCCGGCGACGACGGTAGACGGCGAGGCGGCGTATTTCTCGTGTCAGGATATTCATGCCTACTACGGCGAAAGCTACATCGTTCAGGGCGTTAGCTTCGATGTGCGCGAGGGGGAGATCGTCGCACTTCTGGGCCGTAACGGTGCCGGCAAGACGTCGACATTGCGCGCGCTCGCACGGGTCGACGATCCGCACCTGACCCGGGGTCAGGTCTGGCTCGACGGCAAGCCGCTGCACACCATGAAGTCGTTCGAGGCGGCGCGTAACGGGATCGGACTGGTGCCGGAAGACCGGCGCATCATTCAGGGGCTGACGGTGGAAGAGAACCTGAAGCTGGCGCAGATCGCGCCGCCGGTCGGTTGGTCGCTGGAACAGATCTACGAGCTGTTCCCCCGCCTCCAGGAGCGTCGAAATCAGGAGGGGACGACGCTTTCCGGTGGTGAGCAGCAGATGCTGGCGATCAGCCGTACCCTGGCCCGCGACGTCAAACTGCTTTTGCTGGACGAACCCTACGAAGGTCTGGCGCCGGTGATCGTGCAGGAAATCGAGAAGACGCTGCAGCGGATCAAGGATCTCGGCATGACGACCATCATCGTCGAGCAGAACGCCATCGCCGCGCTGCATCTCGCCGACCGTGCAATCATTCTCGACATGGGCACGGTGGTGTTCGACGGCACCGCGCAGGAAGTCCTGGACGACGAGGAACTGCGCCAGCAATACCTCGCGATCTGAGTGTTTGAGCGTTTTCGACTTGTTTTCCCAGGTGTTGCGACGTTCGCAACCAACTCAAAACCCGGCCATGTGCCGGGTTCTTTGTCAGCGGGTCTCGCCGGCGAAGGCCCGGCGGTCGAAGGTGATCGACTTGACCAGCGCATAGACCGGGCTGCCCGGGGATAGATTCAAATCGTTCACCGAGGCTCGTGTGATCCGTGCCCGCAGCTTGGCGCCGCCGATGTCGACCAGCGTCTCCGCGTAGGCGGTGTCCGGTTCCTCGTTGATCTCCGTAATCGTTCCGGCGATCACGTTGCGGATGCTGATGCCCCTGGGAGGCTCCGTCGCCAGCGATACGTCACGGGCACGAACTCGCAGCCTGATTTCATGGCCCGGCTCGGCATCGACCAGGGGGATGTCGATCTTCTGGCCGTAGAGGTCGGCATGCGTGATCTTGATCGCATCGTCGTGACCGATGACCCGGGCGGTGACGATGACGCCCGCTTCGAAGCGGCCGGTGGCCGGGTGCAGGTCGAGCCGCTGCAGAACCTGACCGACCTCGCCCTCGGCGACTTTACGCCCCTTGTTGAGGACGATCATATGCGCGGCCAGCCGCGCCACTTCGGATATGTCGTGGCTGACGTATAGAACGGGCATCGCGAGGCTGTCCTGGATTGCCTCCAGATAGGGGAGGATTTCATCCTTGGCGAAGCGGTCGAGCGCAGCGAGCGGTTCGTCCATCAAAAGCAGGCTCGGCCGCGACAGCAACGCCCGGCCGATGGCGACGCGCTGGCGCTCACCGCCGGAAAGCGCCGCCGGTGAACGGTTCAGGAGCGGTGCAATTCCCAGCAGATCGACAACGTCGTCGACGGCGAGGCCGTTGGCGCCGCCGCGCCGTGTCGCGCGCTTGGCGCCATAGGTCAGGTTGCCCGCGACGGAAAGGTGCGGGAACAGGCTCGCTTCCTGAAATACGTAACCGACCGGCCGCCGGAAGGGTTTGCGGAACACGCCCGACGCGTCGTCCTGCCAGACGTCGCCGCCGACGCTGAGTCGCCCCGGCAGCCGGGTCAAGCCGGCGATGCAGCGGAGCACGCTGGTCTTGCCGCAGCCGGACTGCCCGAAGATGGCGGTGATCCCGCGCGTCGGCGCGGTAAAAGCCACGTCGAGCTGGAACGCGCCAAGCCTCCCCGTGAATGCCGCGTCGATGGTCGCGCCGTTCATTCGCTTGGTCCCGATAAACGTTTCTGCAGCAGTGTCATGCCGAGGATCACGGCGAACGAGAACACCAGCATGCCGCCGGCGAGAATATGCGCCTGCGTCCATTGGAGGGTTTCCACGTAATCGTAGATCGCGACCGACAACACGCGTGTTTCACCCGGGATGTTGCCGCCGATCATCAGCACCACGCCGAACTCGCCGACCGTGTGCGCGAAACCGAGCACGGCGCCGGTCATGAAGCCGGGCCGCGCCAGCGGCACGGCCACCGACCAGAATGTATCCCATGGTGAGGCGCGAAGCGTCGCCGCGACTTCCAAGGGCCGCTCGCCGAACGCTTCGAAGGCGTTCCTGATCGGCTGTACGACGAACGGCATGGAATAGAACACGGAACCGATGACGAGCCCTTCAAACGTGAAGGCCAGCGAGCGCGCCCCATATAATCCGGCGATCGCGCCGCCGGGGCCATCCGGGCCGAGCGCGACCAGCAGATAGAAACCCAGCACCGTCGGCGGTAAAACGAGGGGGAGCGCGACGACGGTGGCGACGATTTCCTTGAATCGCGATTTCGAACGCGCCAGCCACCAGGCGATGGGCGTGCCGATGACCAGTAGCGCGAGCGTTGTAATCGCCGCAAGTTCGATGGTCAGGCGGATCGGTGACCAGAGTTCGGTGAAATCGAGCATCGCCATAACCCGTCAGTCGCCGCTGCCGTAGCCGAATTTGCTCTTTACGGCATCGGCGTCAGGGCTGCGGAGAAACGCCAGAAACGCCTGGGCGGCTTCGTTCCCTGCGCCGTGCGTCAACAGGACCGCATCCTGGCGGATCGGTTCGTAAAGATCGTATGGCACGACCCAGCGGGAACCGTTGTCGTCTCCGGCGATCTGAGACAAGGCGACGAAGCCGAGCTCGGCGTTTCCAGTTTCGACGAACTGATAGGTTTGCGCGATGTTCTTGCCCTGGACGAAACGCGGCGAAAGCGCATCGCGCAGGCCGAGCGCGTCCAGCACCTCGATGGCGGCGGCGCCATAAGGGGCGGTGACGGGATTGGCGAGGGCGATCTTATGAAACTGGGCCTGCGACAGCGTCTTCGGGCCGGTCACGAGTGCCGGGTCTTTCGAATAGAGCGCGATCCGGCCGACGGCATAGGTGAAGCGGCTGCCGGCGACGGCGAAGCCGGCATCGGTCGCTTTTTCCGGTCGTATCCGGTCGGCGGCGAGGAACCCATCAAAGGGCGCGCCCTGACTGATCTGGGTGTAAAGGGTGCCGGTGGAGGCAAAACTGAATGAGGCCCGGTGCGGCGATTTCTTCTCGAACAACGCGCCGATTTCCGTGGCGGCCGCCGTGAAGTTGGCGGCGACCGCAATGCGCGCCTCGCCCGCGAAGGCCGGTATCGCGAGCGTCATCAGAATTGCAGCGGCAAGGCTGGTCCTGATCAAGACGGACAATTTCGACATAAACCGCTCCGAAATGTTCATTGGAACATATCGGGACAGTTATATACCTTCAACCGCTATTTCCGCTTTGCCATATCGGACAGCGACGCGCGAAGACGTTTCATTTCCTTGGAGATCGCCTGATCGGTCAGGTCTTCCATATGGCGGTAGCTGTCGAGCACCTTCTCGCCCATTGGCGTCAGCCGGGCGCCCCCCCGGGCATGTCCGCCGCGGCTGGTTTCGACCATCGGCTCGGTGAAGAACGCGTTCATTTCCTCGACGAGCGACCAGGCGCGCTTGTAGCTCATGCCCATCCGCCGTCCGGCGGCGGCGATCGAGCCGGTCTCACGGATGCCGGCCAGGATATCCGCCTTGCCGGGCCCGATGGCGATATCGGTTTCGAGGACGATGCGCAGCCGGGCGCCGGTGGTTTTGTTGCCTGCCTTCATGAAATCGTTATAGACCGCACCCTGCTGTCTGTCACTTCGATGGGGCGGCGCGCCGTTTCATGCGCTCATCGCTTCGTGAAGCGCTTCCTGCTCGAAATAGGTTTCACGGTAGAGCGATACGGCTAGCTCGTGCGTCGCGATGGCTTCGGGGTCGAGTTCCGATTTCGGCGGATTAACGGGTTCGAAGTGGCCGTAGCGGTCTTCGCCCCGGACCAGCATGCCCGCGGTCCGGAATTTCCCGGCCGGCCTGGCGCTGGCGGGAACGAAATTCAGCCCCATGCCGATGCGCCGGAAGTCCGATGTATTGGGACCGGAGCGATGCGGGCACATGCCGTGATGCATCGAGAACTGCCCCGCTTTCAGCGGCATCGCGACGGCGAGGCTGTCGTCCAGCGGCGCGGTGATGCGCTGCCCCGCGCGGTTGACGCTGTTCTCGACCACATGCGCCGCATGCGGATACTGGTCGAGATGCCCCGGCAGGACATCCATGCAGCCGGCTTCGATGGGGGCGTCGCTCAGCGCCACCCAGACCGTGATCTCTTCTTTCGGTTCGAGCCCGTAATAGGTGGAATCCTGATGCCAGTCGGCAATCGTCGGCGTCTTCGCTTCCTTGATGAAAAACGTGCTGGTGAAGACGAGGATATCCGGTCCGAGAATATCTTCCACCGGATCCAGGATGCGCGGATCCTGCGCCAGGCGCGTCACCCACGGAAGAATAAGGTGCGGCATGGTCCGCCATTTGAGCTCCTTGGTCGCGTTTACCGGGGCGCCCAGCCAATCCTCGAACCGCGCCAGCCCGGCCAGGCAGTCCTGACGCTCGGCCTCCGACAAAAGCGGAAACGGAAACAGGTAACCGTCACGCCGCCAGGCGGTCAGTTGTTCTTGGTTCAGAGCTTTCATCGGCGGGGTCCTGCAGACAACGTATTTTCGACGTCTTCAGGATTAGCATGTCGCGCGCACAGCGTACAGTTGATCGGGCATGGATGCCGCCGCGCCGGCGGACCGACGAGCGACATGCAGCCTCGCTCCGGCAGCCATGCATGAAAAACATATGAAATCCGGGCCGCATCTATTGACGCCGAAAACAATCCGATTTATTCGGGCCGGACTGATAACCGCAACAAGCGCCGATATCGATCCGCGCTGAAAGGAGACGGGCCATGAACAAGGATACCCTGATCCGCGAATACCGGAACCGCGCCTCCACCTGGCATGCGCTGGCCGGTGTCTATGCGCTTATCATCGGTGGCATGGTTCTCTCCGCGACCGCCATTCTCTGATCTTCAGGTTAGCCTAGATCGTCGTCGTGTCGGCTGCCAGCCGGCGCGCGAGCGTCGCTTCACGGTGCAGGATGTAAAGTCCGGCGGCGATGATGACGCCCATGCCGAGGGCGGCGAGTCCGTCCGGCAGGTCGCCGAACACGATCAGGCCGATCACCGTTGCAAACGGGATTTCGAGGTACTGCACCGGCGCCACGGTCGCGGACGGCGCGAACTTCAACGACCACGTCATCAAGAGATGCGCGAGCGTTCCCAAAAGCCCGACGGCGACCAGCAGTCCGCCCTGGGCATAGCTTACGGGCGCGAGGCGGAACTCGGCATATCCGAATGGACCGCCGATCAGTATGGCAGCAGCCAATATGGCGGCAGCCATCAGGCCGCTCGTCGCCTGCAGGGTGACGGGATCGATGTCGCGGGTGATGCGGCGGGTGACGAGCATGAACAGCGCGAACGCGACCGCCACCAGCAACGGCAGCAGGGCGAGAGCGCCGACCTCGGCGAAGCTCGGCTGGATCACCGCAAGTGTCCCGATGAAGCCGGCCATGCACGCCGCTAGCCGACGTGCCCCGATGATCTCGCCGGCGAACACCTTACCCAGCAACAACATCAAAAACGGCATGACGAAGGCGATGGCGAGGGCGTCGGCCAGCGGCAGGAACCTGAGCGCCAGAAACATCGCGCCGATGCCGACGATGTGCAGTCCGGTTCTGAGCGCCGTCAGCGCGAGGAGACGCCGCGACAGCCGCAACGAGCCGCCGGTTACGTGAACGACGGGTGCCAAAACGGCGGCCTGGATGGCGAAACGCGCCAGCAGCAGTTGCGCCAGCGGCACCGCCGCGCCAAGGTACTTGGCGGTGGCGTCGCCCATCGGCGCGAGTACGCAGAACCCGACCATCAAGATCACGCCCAGCAGGGGCTTGTCGGCAGACGATGTCATCGCCGGGCAGTCTAACGATCATAGGGCCGGTTGACTAATCCCGGTCGGCGGCCTCGCCCAACTGGTCGGCGCCACGCTCCTTAACCAGTTGCGTCAGCCAGTCCGGATCCATCTCCGGGACCGACGACAGCAACAGATCCGTATAAGCGTGGTGCGGGGGTGTGAACATGACGTCTTTCGGCCCCTGTTCGACGACTTTGCCTTCTTTCATCACCACGACTTCGTCGGCGATGGAACGGACTGTCGCCAGATCGTGGGTGATGAACATGTACGCGAGGTTCAATTCCCGCTGCAGGCGGTCGAGGAGTTTCAGAATCCCTTCGGCCACCAGTTGGTCGAGTGCACTCGTCACCTCGTCGCAGATGATGAACGTCGGTTCGGCGGCGAGCGCGCGGGCGATGCCGATACGCTGCTTCTGGCCGCCGGACAGTTCGGGCGGATAGCGATAGTAGAACTTCGCCGGGTCGAGTTCGATCATGTCGAGCAACTCGTCGATCCGTCCCTTCAGGTCGCCGCCCTTGAGCCCGCCGTAGAATTCGGCCGGCCGTCCGATGATGTCGCAGATACGGACCTTCGGGTTGAGCGCCGTATCCGCCATCTGATAGATCATCTGCGCCTGACGCAGTTGATCCTTGGTACGCTGCTTGTAGCTCGGCGGCAGGGTTTCGCCCTTGAACTCGACCGATCCCGCCGTCGGCGGCAGCAGCCCCGTGATGCAGCGCGCCGTTGTCGATTTCCCGGACCCTGACTCGCCGACGACTGCGACCGTCATGCCTGCGTGCACATCGAACGAAACGTCTTCGAGCACTTTGACCGGGCCGTACGCCGCGTCGATGTTCTTGACCGACACCACGGGCACGGCATCGCCGCCCGGACGTTCTTTCTGGTCGCGCTTGAAGCTACGAACCGCCCACAGCGACTTGGTGTAGTCGTCTTTCGGCGATTCCAGCATGGTGCGGGTGTCAGCTTCCTCGACCTCGTTGCCCTTGAGCAGGACCTTGATGGTGTCCGCCATCTGCGCGACGACGGCAAGGTCGTGCGTGATGTAGATGGCGGCGGTGTTGAACTGCTCGACGATATCGCGGATTGCCAGCAGCACCTCGATCTGTGTCGTCACGTCGAGCGCCGTCGTCGGCTCGTCGAAGATGATCAGGTCCGGACGGCACGCCATCGCCATGGCCGTCATGGCGCGCTGTAGCTGACCGCCAGAGACCTGGTGCGGATAGCGAAATCCGATCTCGTCGGGGTTCGGAAGACGCAGCCGCTCGTAAAGCTGCATTGCGTCCTCCTGACTTTCGACCCGCTTCATCATGCGATGATGGACCGGTGCCTCGGTATGCTGATCGATCAGCTTGTGCGCAGGGTTAAATGACGCCGCCGCCGACTGCGCGACGTAGGCGATACGCGAACCCCTGAGCGCGCGCCGGTCGGCCTCCGACGTGGTCGTCAGCTCCATGCCGTCGAACTCGACCGAGCCGCTCGCGATACGGCAGCCGTCACGGGCAAAGCCCATGGCGGCGAGACCGATGGTCGACTTGCCCGCACCGGACTCGCCGATCAGGCCCATGACCTCGCCCTTGTGCAGCGTCAGGTCGACGCCGTGGACGATTTCGATCCATTTCTCGTCGGCGTACCCTTCGATATGCAGATCCTTGATCTGCAGCAGGACATCTTTTTCTTTCTCTGCCATGTCGATTACTCCTTGAGACCCGACGACCGGAACAGCATCCAGTCGACGACGAAGTTGACGGAGACGGTCAGCAGCGCGATCGCGCCCGCCGGGATCAGCGGCGTGATCTCGCCGAACGAGATCAGCGTCGCGTTCTCACGGACCATCGATCCCCAGTCCGCGGTCGGCGGCTGAATGCCGAGACCCAGGAACGAGAGGCCGGCGACCAGCAGGAACACGAAGCAGAATTCGAGTCCGAACTCGGCAATCAGCGGCGCGGTCGAGTTCGGCAGGATCTCACGGCGGATCAGGTACCAGAGACCTTCACCGCGCAGCTTCGCGGCCTCGATGTAATCCATCACCACGATGTTCCCGGCAACCGCGCGGGTCAGCCGGAATACGCGTGGTGAGTAGATAATGGCGACGATAATCACCAGAACGGTCAGGTTGGTGCCGAAGATGGAGAGCATCAGCAGCGCAAAAATCAGCGACGGGATCGACATGATGACGTCCGCCGTACGACCCATGAAGTTGTCGAACCAGCCGCCGACGGTTGCTGCGAGCATGCCTGCCAAGGCACCCATGACGAACGCGGCGATCGTCGCGGCCAGGGCTAGCCCGACCGTGTTGCGTGCGCCGTAGATAAGGCGGCTGAACATGTCGCGGCCCAACTGGTCCGCGCCCAGCAGCATTTCATCGTTGGCGGGTTCGAACGCCTGGGCGATGACCTCGGCTTCGCCGTGCGGTGCGATGATCGGCGCGAAGATGCCGGCGATCGCGTACGTGCCGATGACGAACAGGCCGAAGCTTGCGGTCAGTGGCGCCGTGCGGATGGCTTTCGCCGCTTCGGTCGGCAAAACGATGGCGAGGAACTCCCGGAACGAGAACGCCGTACCCGCCGCAAGGGCGATAACCCCGGCGCCGACGGTGACGGTCCACAGCCAGCTCTCGCCGCCGATGATGCCCATGATGAAGGACGCAAGCGTCAGCGAGAAGAGCGCCATGAAGGCGCCGCGTTTGCCGTACTGGGCGGCAACGCACGAAGCCCCGATGAGCAGGGCGTAGTATCCAATGACAAAGTAATTCATGGTGCGGCCCTCACTTCTTGTACCGGAGACGCGGGTTGGTCAGGATCGCCAACACGTCCGCCGCGAGATTCAACAGAATGAAGGTGGCCGCGAAGATCAGGCAGCATGCCTGAACGACCGTGAAGTCACGTTTGGTCACGGCGTCGACCAGCAACTGGCCGATACCCGGATAAACGAATACCACCTCGACCAGCACCACGCCGGTGATCAGATAGGCGAGGTTGAGCGCGACGACGTTGATGATCGGCGCCCAGGCGTTCGGCAGCGCGTGCTTGATGATGACGCGCCATGCCGGCATCCCCTTGAGACGCGCCATTTCGATATACGGCGATGACAATAGGTTGATGATGGCGGCACGCGTCATCCGCATCATGTGTGCGACAACGACAAGGACCATCGTCAGCGCCGGCAGGAACGTTCGCTGCAGAAGTTCGAGAAACGTCATGTCGTCGGTGATCTTGGCAATCGCCGGGAACATGCCGGCTTTCACGCTAAGATACAGAATCAGGATGTAGCCAAGGAAGAATTCGGGTGATGAGATCGATGTCAGTGCCATGACGTTGGCCACACGGTCGAACAGAGTATTTCGCAACAAGGCGACGACGACGCCCAGGAAGATCGCGACCGGAACGGCGATCGCCGCGGCGTATGTCGCCAGGAAGAGGGTGTTGGCGAATCGCGGGCCGATAACTTCGCCGACCGGTGTTTGCGTCACCAACGATACGCCGAAGTCGCCGACCACAGCACCCGACAACCAGTCAAGATAACGGACCGGTGCCGGCTGGTTGAGGCCGAGCTGCTCGCGCATCGCGGCCACGTTCTCTTCTGTCGCGCCCTGACCGAGGACCGCCTGGGCGATATCGCCGGGCAGCATCTCGACAGCCCCGAAAATCAGGACGGAGATCACGAACAGCGTGATCAGCCCTAATCCGAGCCGTTTGAGCACGATGCTTAATACATCGCTCATAACTTATCCCCTTGTGAAGCAATCCGATTCACGATCGGTGAAGTCAGGGTGTGCGCCTGTTGGCCGGCAGCTTCCCCCTTGTCCTCTCCCTGCTTGTTGTAACGCCCGACAACGGCGGCCAAGGCAACGGTGCGGGACCCCGGCACGCGCCCGGATCCCGCACTATCGCAATCATGCCGTCGTCATCCGTGGCATCGCTTTCTTAAGCGAACCACCAGCGGCTCGGTGCGCGTGCACCGTCGCAAGACCAGCTTGCCGCCAGATTCTCGCCGTGCATGACGTTTTTACGCCGTGCATACACGAAGTTGTTGAAGAACGGGATGATCGTACCGCCGTCATTGCGCATGAGCAGGCACATTTCGTGGTACATCTCGGCCCGCTTCTTCTGGTCGAGTTCGGCCTTGGCTTCAAGCAGGAGCTTGTTGAACTCCGGGTTCTGCCAGTGGCTCTCGTTCCAGGCCGCGTCGTCCTTGTAGGCCAGCGAGAACATGACGTCCGGCGTCGGGCGCGCGCCCCAGGAAACCGCCGTGAACGGTTTCTTCAGCCAGACGTCGGAGTAGTAGCCGTCACTCGGTTCACGTACGACATTGATGTTGATGCCGGCCTTCTTGGCCTGTTCGGCATACAGCACGCACATGTCGACCGCGCCCGAGAAGACGCTGTCCGCCGTCGACAGGCTGACGGAAAGGCCTTCCGCGCCCGCTTTCTTGAGCAGGGACTTGGCCTTGTCCGGGTCGTACTCGCGCTGCGGAATTTCGTCCGGGAAGTACGGCTGTACCGGGGCCAGGTGGAAATCGTTCCCCATGGTCGCGGCGCCGAAGGCGATCTTGTCGATGATCTCCTGACGGTCGATCGACAGTTTGAGAGCGTTTCTGACATTCACATCGTCGAACGGGGCCGTGTCGCAGAACATCGGCATCGTGATCGCGGCACCGGACGGAACGTTGTCCACGGCGATGTTCGGGTTGCGCTTGAGAAGCGCCAGCGTCTTCAGGTCGACCAGAGAGACGCAGTCCACGTCGCCGGTGACGAGTGCGGTCTGGCGGGCGTTCGGATCGTTCAGGATGGACATCTCCACCTTGTCGAAGTACGCGCCTTCACCGTGCCAGCCTTCGTGGCGCGACAGGCTCCAGCTGACGCCGAATTCGCCACTGTCGATCTTGTAGGGACCGCAGCCGTCGCCGGACTTCCAGTCGATGCCGTCGCCGCTGGCCGGGCAGATCGCCAGGTGATAGTCGGTCATCAGCCACGGCAGGTCCGCGTTGCCGCCGTTCAGCTTGAACGTCACGGTATGGTCATCTTCGGCGATGATATCGGTGACGCTGGTCAGCAGCGATTTGGCCGCCGAGGTCGATTTTTCGCCACGGTGATGGTTCATCGATGCGACCACGTCCTTGGCGGTAACCTTCTTGCCGCTGTGGAAGACCGCGTCTTTATGCAGCTTGAACGTCCACTGCTTGGCGTCGGGCGTCGCTTCCCAACTCGTGGCGAGGTCCGGACCGAGTGAGTTGTCCGGATTGATCATGGTGAGATAGCTACGGTACTGGTGCGCCAGGAAAATCATCTGGCGGGTGACATATGTCCCAGGATCGTGAGTGTCGGACGTGTTGCCGTCGTGGATACCCCAGCGGAACGTGCCGCCTTTCTTCGGTGCGGCCATGGCCACTTTCGAGGTCCAGAATGTGGACGCCATCGACGTGCCGATACCGGCTGCCAGAGCAAAATTGATGAATTCGCGGCGTGACAGGCGGCCTTTGCGCGCCTCCGCAGCCATTTGCACCAACAGCTCAGGATTTGATTTTTTCGGCATGATTTCTCCTCCTGTCCTGAATGAATCGATTTTTGGAAAGTGTTTTCGAATAACAGTCTTGCACAGAAGGTCAGTCTTGTAAAAATTTCGACCTAGTATTGTTCCTTTCACGACATAATGTGCTCATGCTTAGCCGATAGCGACATCTTAATGTCGTAAATTGAACTTGCTCTGAATGCGGCTTTGTCTGCGACGTTCCGGCGCTCGGCAGGCGAGGTATGGAGCGGGATGGGGAAGAACGGTCCGCAACGAAGGACGCGCGCCGGGCAAGGGGCTACTCTTGCTTGTCCCAGGACTTGGCCATCGCCGCGAAACCGTCGAACAGGTCGGCGATGGAACGCTTGCGCTCCGTGTCGATGGTCGCCGTCGCCGTCATGCCGGCCCTGAGCGCGGGCGCGCCTTCGGCTGAATCGAGTTTCAGACGGACCGGCAGGCGCTGCACTACCTTGACCCAGTTTCCGGATGCGTTCTGCGGCGGCAGGATCGCGAACTCGGCGCCGGTCGCGGGCGAGATGCTCTGCACCTCGGCCTGCCAAGTGTATTCGGGATAGATATCGAGCACGACCTTGGCTTTCTGACCGACCGAGACATGTGTCAGTTCGGTTTCCTTGAAGTTGGCGTCGACCCAAGGCGCGTCGTCGGTGACGATGGCGAACAGCGGCTCGGCGGCGGTGATTTGTTCGCCCGCGACCAGCGGCACCGTGACGACGGTCCCGTCGGCGGGGGCGCGGATGACGGTGTGTTCGAGGTCGAGCTTGGCCTGATCCAAAGCGGCGATCTTGGCGCGGACCAGCGGGTGTTCGTCGATCGGCCGTTCCGGGCCGCCGCCCAGCGTCGCCATGATGCGCTGGATCTTCTTGCGCACCAGCGAGACCCGGTCGTCGGCGGCGTTGGCGTCGTTCTCCAACTCGTCGCGGCGTGTCTTGGCGGTGATGCCCTGCTGCGCGAGCTGGTTCTGGCGTTCGAAACGTTTGCGGAAATAGGCGGCGCGGCCGCGTGCCTCCTCAAGCTCGACGCCGGCTTCTTTCAGTTCGGCGACGAGGGTTTCGATCTCCCGGCGCGTGGCGTCCAGTTCGGCCTCGGCGTGCTTGACGGCCAGTTCGAACGGGCGCGGATCGATCTTTACCAGCACGTCGCCTTTCTTGACTTTCAGGTGCGCGCGGGCGTTGACCTCGACGGCGCGGCCTGAAACCTCGGATGCCAGCTTGGCGATGTTGGTTTTGACGTAGGCGTTCTCGGTCGAGACATAGCGCGCGCTGTGCAGCCAGTAAGTGACGGCGACCGTGATGGCGACGGCGGGGACCGCGAACAGAAGCACGAGCCGCAGCATCGCGCGCCGCGAGGGCAGGCGCACTGTTCGCTTCTCCGGCAATTCGGTGCCGGTCATGGAGACGTCATCAGGCATTTTCTTTTTTGAGTTCTTTCAGATCGATCAGATCGTTTTCCGCCGCCATATCCTGCAGGCGCTGTTTGACGGTGAGGAGCAGATCGGTGAGCTGATCCCGTTCCTTGCGGCTGAGGCCGCTCAATTCCTCTTCCACCATAGCCTCGGCAATCGGGGTGACGTCGCGGTGGATGCGCCGGCCGAGTTCGGTCAGGAACACCCGTTTGACGCGGCGGTCGGTTTCATCCGGGCGCCGTTCCAGCCAGCCGAACGCTTCCAGCTTGTCGATCAGGCGTCCGGCCGAGGCCTTCTCGACCTCCAGCAGTTCCGCCAGTTCCGACTGGCTGACGCCCGGCTGGTCGCCGACGCGGCGAAGCGCCAGCCATTGAGTCCGGGTGAAGCCGATCTTGCGGACACGCCGGTCGAACACCGTCCGCTGCAGGCGCGCGGCCTCCAATATCAGGAACGCCAGGTAGCGTCCCTCGGACACCGGCATCATTTCGGGCTTCGTCATCGCAATATTGCCTCGCCAAGAATAGTAAGCATTGTTACTATTGCAGTCCTTACTGTCAATAAGATTACGTTTTTATGGCCGACGACGCCACGTCCGCATCCGCTCCGCCGCCGCCGGATATCTCACCGGCGCGCCGCTACGTGATCCTCGGCATGGTGGTGCTCAGCGTGACGCTCTACAGCACGTCGATCCTGATCGTTGCCGCCGTTCTGCCGCAGTTGCAGGGCGCGATGCAGGCGACGCCCGACGAGATTTCGTGGACCATGACGTTCAACATCCTGGCGACGGCGATGTTCACGCCGATGACGGGCTGGCTGACGGCGAGGTTCGGCCGACGGAATCTGCTGGCGGGCAGCGTTATGCTGTTCGCCGTGGCGACGTATTTCTGCGGCGCCGCCACGTCGCTTGAAGCGCTGATCTTCTGGCGTGTCGTGCAGGGGGCCGCGGGCGCGCCGCTGCCGCCGGTCGGGCAGTCCGTGACCCTCAATATCTTTCCCAAGGAACAGCGCGGCATGGTCGTCGGCCTTTACGGTGTCGGGGTCGTCATGGGGGCGTTCATCGGCCCGATGGTCGGCGGTGTGATGGCCGAGTGGTATTCTTGGCGCTATGCGTTCTACCTGATGGTGCCGGTCGCGATGCTGTCGTCGCTGGGCGTGCTGCTGGCATTACCGCGCACGCGTCAGGCGGTCGCGGTGAAGCTGGAATGGACCGGTTTCCTGCTGATCACGACGTCGATCGCCTGCATCCAGTTGGCGCTGTCCCGAGGTCAGCGGCTGGACTGGTTCGAAAGCACGGAAATCGTGGTCGAAGTGTTCGTCGGCGTGCTGACGCTTTATCTGTTCGTCGTACACAGCCTGACCCACGACAAGCCGTTCCTGAACCTGAGGTTGCTGCTCAACAAAAACTACTCGATCGGTCTGATTCTGGTGACCATCTACGGGATGCTCAACTTCACGCCGATGGTGATCCTGCCGGGCCTGCTGCGCGAGCACGTCGGCCTGCCGGACTCGCTGGTGGGGTATGTTGTAGGCGCGCGCGGCATCGGCGCCATGTGCGCGTTTTTCATCGCCAGCTTCATCGGCAGCAAGTTTCCGCGAAAATCGATTGCCGCGGGTTTCGGCTTCCAGGTGATCGCGGGTTTGTGGCTGATGACGGTCAACCTCAACACGACGCCGTTCGAGTTCGTGTTGAACGGGATTGTGCAGGGGTTCGCTGTCGGCACGATCTGGGTGCCGTTGACGGTGGTGACGTTCTCGACCCTCGATCCAAAGTACCTGGATGAGACGAGCTCGATGTATCACCTGTTGCGCAACATCGGCTCCAGTTTCTTCATTTCCATGAGCGTCACCGAACTGGTGCGTTCGGCGGCGATGAACTACGAGCACATGACCGAGTTCATCAATCCCTTCAACCCGATGCTGCAACTGCCGTGGGTGATGGGCGAGAGAAATCTCGACACCATCGAGGGGCTGGCCCGGATGTCGCAGGAAATCGTGCATCAGGCGTCGCTGATCAGCTATCTGAACGCGTTCGGCATGTACACGCTGGCCTCCGCCGCCGCGATCCCGCTGATCATGTTCGTTTCGAGCCCGAGACGGACGTCGGCTTAGAGCGGATGTCGAGGGGGTGGCGCGGGACGCCTCCGGAAATTACAATCGGGCCGGTTTGGGAGGACCGCCATGATATTGAGTGCTGCCGAAATCGAACAGTTCCACCGCGATGGTTATGTGTTTCCCGTCGATATTCTGGACGCCGGCGAGGTCGCGGACATCCGCCGCCAGGTCGAAGCCGAGGAAGCCAGGCACGGCGGCAAGCTGTTGCCGGGTCAGCGGTCCAAGGGACATCTGCTGTTCAAATGGCTGGACAACCTGATCCGCGATCCGCGCGTCCTCGACCCGGTCGAACAACTGATCGGCCCCAACATCCTCTGCTGGAACACCTTGTTCTGGATCAAGGAAGCGGACCACAAGTCGTTCGTCGGCTGGCATCAGGACACGAAATATTGGGGCCTTTCCAGCGACAAGGTGGTCACCGCATGGGTCGCGCTGTCGCCGGCCAGTATCGAGGCGGGCTGCATGAAGGTGCTGCCGGGCTCTCACGTCGGTGACGTCCTCGAGCACGACGAGAATTACAACGAAGACAACATGCTGACTCGCGGCCAGGAACTCTCGATCGAGCCGAGAGAGGAAGACGCCGTCTACATGCCGCTTGAGCCCGGGCAGATGTCGATCCACAACTACCGGATTGCGCATGCGTCAGGTCCCAACAACGCGCCCGACCGACGGATCGGCGTTTCGATGCATTTCATGCCGCCGGAAACCGAGCAGATCGTCGGCTCATGGGACAGTGCGGCGCTGGTGCGGGGCGAAGACCCGTTCGGACATTTCGAGCCGACGCCGGTGCCGGCCCATGACTTCGACGAAACCGCCGTGGCATTTCACGAGCGTGCCTCGCAGGCGTTCCGCGAGGTGCTCTACCACGGCGCCCAGAACAACACCGGCAAGCTATAGAAGATCATTCGGCCCGGAACAGCATCACCGCGAACAGGCCGTCCGCGTCCTGCCACGCCGCTTTCTTTTCGAAGCCCGCGTCACGCGCCAGGCCTTCGAAATCGTCGGGTGCGTATTTGTAGGAACTCTCGGTATGGATCGTCTCGCCGACGGCGAAGTGGAACGCATGACCGTCGATATGCACGACCTGATCCGTGCAGCTTTCCAGATGCATCTCGACCCGGCCCAGATGTGCGTTGTAGCGCGCGATATGGCGGAACAACGACAGATCGAAGTCACCGCCCAGTTCCCGGTTGATGCGCACCAAAAGATTCTTGTTGAAGGCTTCCGTGACGCCTGACGCGTCGTCGTAGGCGTCGATCAGTCGGCCGGTGTCCTTTTTCATATCGACGCCAATCAATAGCATGCCGCCCGGTCCCACGGTTTCGCGGATGCCGGTCAGGAACGCTTCGGCGTCGGCGGGATCGAAGTTGCCGATGGTCGAGCCGGGGAAGAAGACGACGCGGTTTTTCGGTGTACGCTTCGGTAAAGGCAGATTGACGGCCCGGGTGAAGTCGGCCTCGACCGCCAGAACCTCCAGACCGGGAAAGGCCGCCCGGACGTCGTCGCTTGCGGCCTGCAACTGTTCGGCAGAGATATCGATGGCGCAGAGCGACACCGGGGTCTCGAGCGCGTCGAGCAGAATGCGGACTTTGTCGAGCGAGCCGGAGCCGTACTCGATCACCATCGCGTCGGGGCCGAGCGTGGCCGCGATGTCGCCGGCGTTGTCTTTGAGGATGCCGATCTCTGTGCGGGTCGGATAGTACTCATCCAGTTTGCAGATCTCGGTGAACAGGCGCGCGCCTTCGGCGTCATAAAAATACTTCGGCGGCAGCCGTTTGGGGACGCCGGCGAGGCCTTGCAGCACATCGCTCAGGAAATCGCTTTCGCTGTTATCGTCGGTGCTCTTATTGCTGATGCTGGACGGCGCTTCGTCCTTGGCGAGCCGGATGCCGGAGAACTGCCAGCGCGCCCAGGGGTGAAAGAAATTGCGGTAGCTGGCGCGGATGTGGCCTTCGGGCGTCACGCACGAGCCGCCGCGCAACACCATCTGTCCTGACATGAATTTGCCGTTGTACTCGCCGACGGCGCCTTCGGCGGGTTCGAATCCGGGATAAGCGGCGTAGGCGCTCTGCGTCCATTCCCAGACATCGCCGAACATCTGCGACAATCCCGTCACGCGGCCGGGCATCGGGTGGAACACATTGGCGCCGGCGAAGTGGCCTTGTTCGGGATCAAGCGGGGCGGCGATGGCTTCCCACTCCGCTTCGCGCGGCAGTCTCGCGCCGGCCCAGCGCGCATAGGCGTCGGCTTCGTAATAGCTGACATGGCAGACCGGCGCGTCGGGGTCGACCGGGCGCAGGCCGGAAAGCGTGAAAATCCGCCACCCGTCATCCTGCCTGCGCCAGTAAAGCGGCGCGTCCCAGCCCTGTTCCTGGCACATCGCCCAGCCGTCGGAAAGCCAGAGTTCAGGGGTTTCGTATCCGCCCGCCTCGATAAATTCGATGTACTGACCGTTCGAGACGGGGTGCGTGGCGAGCCGGAACGGCTCCAGCCAGACCTTGTGGCGCGGCCCTTCGCAATCGAAGGCGAAGCCGCTGCCGTCATGTCCGATCTCGATCAAGCCGCCCGGATGGCTGACCCAGCCGTATTCACGGTTGCGCGTCGCGTCGCTCGGCCGGGGCGGATGATAGGCGGGGTGGAGCGAGTTTCGGGACAGCGCGTGCTTGATGTCGGTCAGCAGCAGTTCCTGATGCTGCTGCTCGTGATGAAGCCCGAGCTCGATCAGCTCCAGCACATCCGGTTCGGGGGATGCTTCCAGATAGCGCTGCATTGCCGCATCGACGTGATCGCGGAACGCGTGAATGTCGCTGAGCGGCGGGCGCGTCAGCATGCCTCGTTCGGGCCGCGCGTGCCGCGCGCCGATCTGTTCGTAATAGGAATTGAACAGGTAGTTATAAGCGGGGTCGAATTCCCGGTACCCGTCCGCGAACGACTTCAGAATGAAGGTCTCGAAAAACCATGTGGTGTGTGCGAGGTGCCATTTACTGGGGCTCGCATCGGGCATCGACTGGATGCACTGGTCCTCGGCGCTGAGGGGTTCTGCGAGGTGCATCGACTGCGCGCGCACACCGGTGAACCGTTTCGCGATGTTGATCGGGTCGGGGGCTTTCAGGCGATGGGTCTGGGTTTTTCGCATCGGCAATCTCCCGCTTTCCCGGCGCAGCATAGCGCGGCCCGGCGCCGAAGGGCACCCCGGCCTCGTAACAAGTTCGTGACAAGATCAAGACAGCGCGTCGACGATCTCGGTCTTGAAGTTGGCGGGGGCCACGATCTCCAGAACCTCGAAGTCTTCCGAGCAGGCGATCTCGCGGTGCCTGATGCCGGGGCGCTGGTTGATGAAGTCGCCTTTCTCGATCCGGTGCACGCCTTCGCCTTCGTATTCGAACTCGGCCCAGCCGTTCAGCACGAGCACCACCTGAAACGTGCAGTGATGGACATGCCACTGCTGGACCGCGTCCGGGTCGTCCCGCCCCTTGGCGCGGATCAGGTGCGCTACGTAATCACCGCCGGTCGCTTCCTTCAGGTCGAGATCCCGGTATTCGAAAATCTCTCTCAGGCCCGGCGTCCACTCGGCCTCGCTGGCCTTGCTGTGCGCGAACTTCCAGTTTTCGGTCATGGCGTGAGTCTCCCCTTCGATCATCAGCCTAGTACGAACGCGACGGCCCGCAAACCGCTTACGCCGCCAGGCCTGCCGCGTGGCCGCTGGCCCAGGCCCACTGGAAATTGTAGCCGCCGAGCCAGCCGGTGACGTCGACCGCTTCGCCGATGACGAACAGGCCGGGGACATCCCGGGCTTCCATGGTTTGCGACGACAGGTGCTTGGTGTCGATGCCGCCGAGCGTGACTTCCGCCTTGGCGTAGCCCTCCGAGCCCGACGGTTTGACCTGCCAGCCGTTGAGTTTATTGCCGAGCCGTGTGAGGTCACGGTCGGCAATGTCGGCGATGGGGCGGTCCGGCAGTTCGCGCACCGCGAGCGCGGTGGCGAGCCGCGCCGGCAGGATCTGGCCGAGGATATTGCCGGGTTTTGCCTTCTGACCGGTCTTTTTGGCGTCCAGAAGGAACGCCGCCGCGTCGTGATCCGGCAAAATGTCGAGACTGATCATATCGCCGTCCCGCCAATAAGATGAAATCTGCAGGATCGCAGGACCGGAGAGGCCCCGGTGCGTCAAAAGCATCGCTTCGCGAAACGACGTATTGCCGTGGCGCGCGATGCATTCCGTGGCGACGCCGCTCAGCGGCTGCATCAGTTCGAGATCTTCGGCGCCCACTTTCAGCGGCACCAGCCCGGGCCTGACATCGGACAGCGTCAGCCCGAACTTCCTGGCCCAGCGGTGCGCGAAGTCGGTGGCGCCCATTTTCGGGATCGACAGGCCGCCCGTCGCCAGCACCAGCGCGGACGATCGGAAGTCCCCCTTGTCGGTGACGACGCGAAAATCGTCCGCGCGGACAATATCCGAAACGCTGTGCACCATACGCACGTCGACGCCCGCTGCATCGCATTCCGCCAGCAGCATCCGGACGACCTCGCGTGCCGAACCGTCGCAGAATAACTGTCCCAGCGTCTTTTCGTGCCAGGCGATGCCGTGTTTGTTGACCAACTGCAGAAAGTCGTCGGGGGTATAGCGCGCCAGTGCCGACTTGCAGAAGTGCCTGTTCTGCGAAATGAAGTTTTCCGGACGGCAGTGGATATTGGTGAAGTTGCAGCGCCCGCCGCCCGATATCAGGATCTTCTTGCCGGCCTCGGCCGCGTGGTCGAGCAACAGCACGCGGCGGCCCCTGGCGCCGGCGGTCATCGCACACATCATGCCCGCCGCCCCGGCGCCGATGATAATGACGTCAAAAGACCGGCTCACGGCTTGGCGCGGCAGACGAGTTTGCCGTCGTCGTTCCTGATCAGGATGTTGTGCGTCATGGGTTCGGCACAGTCGGCGTTCGCGGCGAGGGCCCGCAAAAGTTCGTCCAGCCACGGTTCGGTCCGTACCGGCCAGATGATGTCGGCTTCGCGGAACGACGCCTGTAGTTCGTCGGCGCCGGTCGCGTGCTGCCAGACGTTGGCGCTATCACCCAGCGACCAGCTGACCGTGGGTGCAGTGCGAAACACCGTCGCCGCTTCGCCGCCACCGTCGCCGATCGCGTAATATGTCGCATAGCCGAAAATGTCGGCGTCGGTGCCCTGGCTGACGAACTGGATCAACGGCGGTGCGTTTCTGTATCTGGCGTGCCCCTCGACGAAAGCGGCGGCGCGGGCGACCTCGGCGATGCGGGGATCGACGTTCTGGTAGCGGCGCGTCGTCATATCCTCGACATTGCGCTGGAGTAGCACCGACTGCCAGATGATCAGCGCGGTGCCGGCGGCGGCGAGCCCGCCCAGCACGAGGCGCCGCCCGAGCAGGTCTTCGAGCAGGGGCTTCGGCATGACGCGGATCGCGACCACGCCGAGCGCCAGCAGGCCGGCTGCCTGGATCGGCTGCAACGCGACGCGGGTAAACCGTTCGATCGAGGCGAGGGTTTCGACGTTGTAGGGGCCGAAGCAGGTCAGATGGAACCAGTAGAGCGCCCCGAAATAAAGCAGGACGAACACGCCGAGGGCGAGCGGCATGGCATAGCGCCGGGTGATGACCGCGGCGCCGATGCCGACGGCCGCGACGATGCTGAGCGGCCACTTGTAGGTCGCCAGATATGCGGCGATACCCGCCGCGAAACGGTAAAACAGATCGCCCCAGTCGTGTGCCCGCGCGCGCTCGAGCGCCTCGGCGGTCAGGGTCACACCCGGTGACGAGAAGCAGCTCTCGGACGCGGGCTCGAGGACGCTCCACGCGATCATCGCCGCGAGCACGGGGACGAACGCGAAGGCGAGGTCTTTGATCTTTTCGGCGCGGGTTTCGTTGCCGCGCCGGTAAAGCACGAGCAGCAACGCGAGGCCTGCCCCCGGTGCGAACAACACCGCCGCCGTCTTCAACAAATAAGCCAGCAACAGCGTCAGGCCGAACAGGATCGCGATCTCGCGTCTGGGCGCGCCGGCTTCGTCGATGGCGAACAGCAGCATCGCCATCGCGGCGAAGGCGTAGATCTGCGGCTGTTCGATCAGTAGCGTATAGGGCCAGAGTGCGCCGGTGACCTGCGCGCCTAAATACAGAAGGATCGCCGTCCACGCGACGATCTCGCCCGGTCGTCCGGCGCCGTGCAGACGGCCATCCATCGCGGCGCGCACCAGATCGAAGAACAACCCGACGACGGCGATATGGAGCATTAGCGACGCCGCCGCCGAGAGACCCGGGTCGAAGCGGCCGGTGTAGAACCACGGTACCGTCAGCAGCATCCGCCAGCCGGGCGTATAACCGCCGAGGTAGATGGTGTCGCGCACCGGCTCATATCCACCTTCGAAATATATCAGACGGGATGCACCCAACCAGTTGGTGAATTCGTCGACCGTATACGGCTGATAGCCGATGCCACCGGCGGCAAGTACCACCAGCGCGGCGAACACGCTCAATACCACGCAGGGGTGCATGACGAGCGGGCGCCAGCCGGGTTCGCCCGCGCGCAACCAGCGGATCAGCGCGAGCGCGGCGAAAACAACCAGCAGCCAGACAAGGATCACCATGGGAATGCGCAAGATCACGTGCGCGAAGAACACGATGCCGGTCAGCAGCGCATATCCGCCCAGCCACAATGCGCCGATGCTGGGACGGCCGGCGAGGCTGATCCGGGGTAGCAGCGCACCCAGACCGAGCGTCAGAACAAAAAACAGTGCGATCCCGAGCAAAACCGCCCCCATGCTCTCGGTTGTTGCCGGTTAAGGCGTGGATCATACCCGCTTGGCGCGGATCGGAGGCCAGCGTATTGCAGCGGTTTTGCACATGAAAGCGGGAATCCGGACCGCGGCATGCAAATTTCCGAAACGTGGACAATTTCCGGTTGGCAGCGGCACGCGGGATACCCAAATATTTCGAATCAGTTTATTGTCATACCGGAAAGGGGTGCCGGAAGCGAAATTAATGAACCAATCAAATCAATAAGACATGGCGGGCGAGACGCTTCAGCCGAAAAAGAAGCGCCCATGCCGTCGTGATCACTTGGGAGGAAACATGTCTGACGAAAAATACAACGTCCTGATTCTCGGGGCGTCATACGGGTCGCTGCTGGCGACCAAACTCATCCTGGCCGGTCACAACGCGACGCTGATCTGCCTTCCCGAAGAAGTCGAACTGATCAACAAGGACGGCATCCACGTGCGGATGCCGGTGCGCGGCCGCGACGATCTGGTGCAGATCGATTCCAAGGACGCGCCAGGCAAGGTACGGGCCGCCGGTCCCGGTGACGTCGACCCCAAGGATTTCGATCTGATCGCGCTGGCGATGCAGGAACCGCAGTACCGCTCAGACGGCGTGCGCCAGTTGCTGGCCAAGATCGCCGCATCCGGCAAACCGTGCATGTCGATCATGAACATGCCGCCGCTGCCTTATATGTTGAGATTGCCGGGGATCGACGCCGACGCGATCAAGCAGTGCTACACCGACCCGACGGTGTGGGACGGCTTCGACAGCGACCTGATGACGCTGGCGAGCCCGGACCCGCAGGCGTTCCGTCCACCCGAAGAGCCGCTCAACGTCCTGCAGGTGAGCCTGCCGACGAATTTCAAGGTGGCCCGGTTCGTTTCCGACGAACACACCGCCATGCTGCGCAAGATCGAACAGGATATCATGGACATCCGATTCGATCCGGGCGACGGCAACCCGATCGAACTGCCGGTGAAGCTCCGGGTCTACGATTCGATCTTCGTGCCGCTCGCCAAGTGGGCGATGCTGATGACCGGCAACTATCGCTGCGTCCAGGAAGACGCCGCGCGCTCGATCAAGGAAGCCGTGCATTCCAATCTCGACGCGTCGAAAGAAGTCTATGATTGGGTGCATGAGCTGTGTCAGAAGCTCGGCGCCGACGCCAGCGACATGGTGCCATTCGAGAAGTACGCGAACGCGGCGCAGGGCCTGGCAAAGCCGTCGTCGGCGGCCCGCGCATTGTTTGCCGGCGCGCCGAACATCGAGCGGCTGGATCTTCTGGTGAAGACGCTTTCGGACGGGATCGGCATGCAGTCCAAGATGGTCGAGGACACGGTAAATCTCGTGAACAAGCGCCTGCAGATCAACCGCGACGCCGCCAAGTGACAAGCTATGTGTAATCCCTGACGGACTTCTCCGTCCACGAGGCGGCGTTTGCGGTTGCAGTCCCGGCAGGCGCCGCCTTTGTTTTTCGCTGGGGCATTATTGGCAGGCGGGGGCTGGCACCATGATCCTTGCGATGCTGGCCCTTACCCGGCAAGGCAATGCCCTCTACGCCATGTGGGCACGGGCGGACCAAAACCGGTCTGAGCTGCGGAATAGGTTTGACGTATTTGCAAGAATATGAAAAATTAGGATATATAGTCTCATTACTGAATAAATTTGTTTTCGAATATCTGTAATTGCCCGGCCCGGGGAGGGGCCGGCTTGCTGGCAAACAAGGAACCACGACCATGAAAATGACGACTGAGGAAGCATTCGTAAAAGTCCTGCAGAAGCACGGGATCGAACACGCGTTCGGGATTATCGGCTCGGCGATGATGCCGGTGTCGGACCTGTTTCCGACCGCCGGTATCAAGTTCTGGGACTGCGCGCATGAATGCAACGCCGGCATGATGGCCGACGGTTTCACGCGCGCCAGCGGCAAGATGAGCATGATGATCGCCCAGAACGGCCCGGGCATCACCAACTTCGTGACGCCGGTGAAGACGGCGTACTGGAACCACACGCCGCTGCTCCTCGTCACGCCGCAGGCTGCCAACAAGACCATCGGTCAGGGCGGCTTCCAGGAAATTCCGCAGATGGCGCTGTTCGAAGACATGGTCTGCTACCAGGAAGAAGTGCGCGACCCGACGCGGATCGCCGAAGTCCTCAACCGTGTGATCGAGCAGGCATGGCGCGGTTCCGCCCCGGCGCAGATCAACGTGCCGCGCGACTACTGGACCCAGGTCGTCGACATCGACATTCCGGAAATCGTCCGCCTCGAACGCCCGGCGGGCGGCGCGAAGGCGGTTTCCGAAGCGGCCAAGTTGCTGGCGTCGGCCAAGTTTCCGGTGATCCTGAACGGCGCCGGCGTGGTGCTGTCGGGCGGTATCCCGGCCTCCGCCGCGCTCGCCGAAAAACTCTCGGCGCCGGTCTGCTGCGGTTATCAACACAACGACGCGTTCCCGGGCTCGCACCCGTTGTTCGCCGGGCCGCTCGGCTACAACGGATCGAAAGCGGGCATGGAGCTGATCTCCAAGGCCGACGTGGTGCTGTGCCTCGGCACGCGCCTTAATCCGTTCTCGACGTTGCCGGGCTACGGCATCGACTACTGGCCGAAGGATGCCAAGGTCATTCAGGTCGACATGAACGCCGATCGCATCGGCCTGACCAAGAAAGTTTCGGTCGCGATCCAGGGCGATGCCAAGCTGGTCGCCGAACAGATCCTGGCCCAGCTTCCAGCAGATGCCGGCGAAGCCAATCGCAAGGAGCGCGAGGAACTGATCCACCAGACCCGTTCGGCATGGCTGCAGCAACTGTCGTCGATGGACCACGAAGACGACGATCCGGGCACCACGTGGAACGAGCGCGCCCGCAAGGCGAAGCCGGACTGGATGTCGCCGCGCATGGCGTGGCGCGCGATCCAGGCGGCGCTGCCGAAGGACTTCATCATGTCGTCCGACATCGGCAACAACTGCGCCATCGGCAACGCGTACCCGACCTTCGAAAAGGGCCGCCGCTATCTGGCGCCGGGCCTGTTCGGCCCGTGCGGATACGGCTTCCCGTCGATCGTCGGCGCCAAGATCGCATGCCCGGATATCCCGGTTATCGGCTTCGCGGGTGACGGCGCTTTCGGCATCTCGATGAACGAGATGACCGCGGTCGGCCGCGAAGACTGGCCGGCGATCACCATGGTCATCTTCCGCAACTACCAGTGGGGCGCGGAAAAGCGCAACACCACGCTGTGGTATGATGACAACTTCGTCGGCACCGAACTCGACCTCGACGTCCAGTACGCCAAGATCGCCGAAGCCTGCGGCGTCAAGGGCGTTCAGGTGGCGACGATGGAGCAGCTCACCGACGAACTCACCAAAGCCATTGAAGCCCAGAAGAAGGGCGAGACGGTGTTCATCGAAGCGCTCATCAACCAGGAACTGGGCGAGCCGTTCCGCCGCGACGCCATGAAGGCACCGACGCAGGTGGCCGGCATCGATCCCAAGGACATGCAGCCGCAGGCGGGCGCCGACTGATTTAAACCGCTTAGCGACGGTCGCGTTCAGCCCCGAGGCCATAACGGCTTCGGGGCTTTGCGTTTTATGCCGCTGCTGCGTTAATCTCTGGGCGAATCAGAATCCACGGTGACCGATGAACGAGCAAGACGGCGGCAAGAACGTCCGCGTGATCATCATCGATGACGACGAACTGATGCGCCGCGTCGTGGTGGCGGCGCTGATGGCGCTCGAGTGCGAGATCGTCGGCGAAGCCGGTGATGGCGTCGAGGGGCTCAAGCTCTATCGGGAGACGAACCCGGATCTGGTGCTTCTCGACATCCGCATGCCGAACATGAACGGGATCGAGGTGCTGGACGCGCTTTCGGAGGAAGACGCCGACCCGTACGTCGTTATGATGACGTTCCTCGAAGACGAGGATTCCGTGCAGGATTCAATGGTTGGCGGGGCCAAGGACTATCTTCGCAAGAACATGAGCATGCAGGAAATGGTGGCGCGCCTGGAACGACACGTTAAGCGTCTTTCCGGCGACGCATAGCCGTATCCGGCGGCCGGAGCAGGGACGCCATGACATTCGCGAGTGTCGACATCGGCGGTTATCGCTGGACTGCCAACCCGCGTGATCAGTACATCGGCACGTCTTTGTTGACCTATGGCGAATGGTCGATGGGCGAGATCGTCACGCTTTTGCCGTTCATCGCCGACGACTCCACGGTTGTCGAGGTCGGCGGCAACGTCGGCGCGCACACTGTGCCGCTGGCCCGTCACGTCCGGAACGGACGGGTCATCACCTTCGAGCCGCAACGGCTCTGTTTCCAGATGCTCTGCACCAACCTGATCAACAACGACTGCGTCAACGCAGGCGCCTACAACATGGCGGTTGGCGATAAGGCGGGGCGAGTGCAGGTTCCCGATCTGCACCCAGATCAGGATTTCAATTTCGGCGGCATCGGAATCCGCCGGGAAACGTTCGAGCCGGTGACCGATCCGGCACTCGGGTGGACGCCGGTGGTACGCCTTGACGAAATGCTCGGTGACTTTGTTATCGATCTGTTGAAGTGCGACGCGGAAGGCATGGAGGCGGCGGTGCTGAGGGGAGCGTCAGGCGTGATCCAGCGCGACAAACCGATCCTCTATCTCGAGGACGATCGCCAGGCACTGTCGCATGAACTTTACGAGACCGTGCGCGGCTTCGGCTATGACGTCTGGTGGCACCCGGTGCCGCTCTATCGCCCCGACAATCTGGCCGGCGTCACCGAGAACGTGTTCGGCAACATCCACTCGCTAAGCCTGTTCTGCAGTCATCCCGACAGGCCCGTTGTGCCGGATGGGCTACGCAAGCTCGACACCTTCGCCGATCATCCGGCTGCCGCGAAGGCGCCATGAACGATGGTGATCTCGGACCGCTACAAATATCTCTATTTCGTGATCCCGAAGTGCGGTTCGGCGACGGTCAGGCATGCGCTGGCGCCTTTTACGGATATCGGCTATCCGGTCAGCAACTTCGAGGAACATGTGACGATCCGGAAGTTTCTCTCAAAATACGATGAAGAGGGGCGCTTCCCCGGTCACTTCAAATTCACGTTCATCCGCAATCCCTATGACCGCCTCTTTTCCGGGTATCGGCAGGACATGCTGGCGTCGACGCGGTGGGACCGGTGGATCGCCGCCAAGAAACCGATTTTTGACGCGATCGGCGACGACTTCAGCCGGTATCTGCTCGAGTACGTCGCGCACGCCGATATTCGGAACGCCTGGGAATGGATCTGTTTCTGCCCGATGGTCGAGTTTACGCATCTGAACGGCAATTTCGCGCTCGACTGGATCGGCCGCACGGAATCGCTCGATCACGACCTCCATACGCTCGCCGAGAATCTCGGGATCGCACTCGGCGAGGTCCGGAACCTCAACGTCAGCGTCACCCCCGATGCGGAAGACTCCACGAAGCCCAAGTATCTCGGGCACTACACCCACGATTCCGTCGCCCTGGTGAATGATATTTACGGCGAGGATTTCGACGCATTCGGTTATCCGATGCTCGACCCCAGGGACTTTCCGGACACCGTCTGAACCATTGGGGCGAGGGCGCCGATCGCACTTTTCAAGCCCGCTGGCGATCCCTAGTATTTTCGAAACGCCGGATCAACCGGCCCAAGAAATGGATTAGGGATGGAAACGTTCGATTACGTCATCGTCGGCGCGGGCTCGGCAGGCAGCGTGCTCGCCAACCGGCTCGGCGAAGACCCCAATGTCAGTATCTGTGTGCTCGAGGCCGGACCGCCGGACCTGAGTCCGTTCATCCATATCCCTGCCGGCTTCATCTACACCATCAAGGATCCGAAAGTGAATTGGCTTTACGGGACCGAGCCGACGGACTGGACCGCGGGACGCTCGGTGCCGGTGCCGCGCGGCAAGACACTCGGCGGGTCCAGTTCCATCAACGGACATATATATACGCGCGGCAATCGGCTCGATTACGACAACTGGGCGCAGCGCGGCAACCGCGGCTGGGGCTACGCCGACGTGCTGCCGTATTTCAAAAGATCGGAATGCCGGATCGGCGACGGCGACGACACGTTCCGGGGCCGCGAAGGGCCGCTGAAAGTCACCAACATCGACTGGTCGCACCCATTGACCGAAGCCTTCATCGAAGGGTGCCAGACCATCGGCATCCCGAAAGCGGAGGACTACAACGGCGCCAGGCAGGAGGGCGTCAGCTATTCGCAGCGGACCATCGCCGGCGGCCGGCGGATGTCGACCGCGCGGGCGTTCCTGCGTCCGGCGCAGAAGCGCGGCAACGTAAAGGTCATCACCAACGCGCATGCGACGCGGATTCTTCTCGAAGGCAAGCGCGCCATGGGCGTCGCCTTCAACAAGGGCGGGCGCGGCGGTAAATCCGATCAGGTCATGGCCCGGCGCGAGGTGATCCTGTCCGGGGGATCGATCAACTCGCCGCAACTGCTGCAGCTCTCCGGGATCGGCGCGCCGGACTTCCTGAAGTCGCTGGGGATCGAGGTCAAACACGCACTGCCGGGCGTCGGCGAGAACCTGCGCGATCATTACGCGCCGCGCTTCACGGCCCGGGTCAAAAACGTCAAGACCCTCAACGAGCGCACCAAGGGGCTCAATCTTCTGGGCGAGATCGCGCGCTGGGGCCTGACGCGAAAGGGCATCCTGTCGCTGAGTCCGACCGTGATTTACTGCTTCTGGCGCTCCAACCCGGGCATCACCAACAACGACGTGCAGTTCACGTTCACGCCGGCGAGCTACAAGGAAGGCGTGCAGTCGGAACTCGACGATTTTCCCGGCATGACCATCGCATCCTGGCAACAACGCCCGGAAGCGAGCGGTTACGTCCGCGCCGCATCCGCCGACCCGTTCGAGAAGCCGGTCATCAATCCGCGCTACCTCGAACACGAAACCGACCGGCAGACGCTCATTGCCGCGATGAAACTGGCGCGTCAGATGATCCTGACCGAACCGATGAAGCCGTACTTCGATCACTGGATCTATCCGGCCGACGATATCCAGACGGACGACGAATATCTGCAGGTCGCGAAGGAACGCGGCACCACCACCTTCCATCCGATGGGGACGTGCCGAATGGGCCCACGGACCGATCCGACCGCGGTCGTCGATGACGAACTGCGGGTCTACGGGATCGAGGGGCTTCGCGTCGTCGATGCCTCGATCATGCCGATGATGCCGTCGGCCAATCTGAATGCGCCCACCATCATGATCGCCGAAAAGGCGTCGGACATGATCCGCGGGAAACAACCGCCGGAGCCAGTGATTTTAAGGGATTAGTCCGAGAGAATCTTTGCTGTTTCCGGGCTTTGAGCCGGGACCCATCGAAGAAATGATCGCAATCTGTCCATAGGTCCCGGATCGGCGTTCCGCCGTCCGGGAAATGGATTTGTCTTTATCAGCTATTCGTCGCCGGGCACGCCGTAACTGGGCGCGGTCGACGGGTCGAGCGCGCGGGTCACGTAATCGTCCATCTGCGGTTTGTAGAGATCCCATAGCTTTTGCAACTCGGCGATGGGGCAGGCGTCCGTCCAATCGACGCGCAGGTCGACGATCGGCCACGAGACCCGGTCGACGACCTTGATTCCCGCCGAGTGAATCGGGCCCGCTTCGCCCCCGGCGTCGAGGCCGGCGCGCAGCACGTCCATCAGCCGGTCGGCCAGATGCACACCGGAGCTTTCTGATTCCTCGAAGGCGTGAATCATGGTTCGTGGTACGGATTTGTCCGCCAGAAGGTTGCCCGCCGCTGCCGCGTTCTTGGTCACGGCTTCGCCCCATGTCCCGAGCGTGTGCTTGCCGGAATGGATCGCCGCGTCGCCGGCGCGGTCGATGACCATCACCTGGCGGTAGTCCATATGTTCGGTGCTGCTGAGGAGCGTTTCGACGGTTTCCATCGCGTCGGCTTCGGCCCTTAACAGCCCGAGTCCGCGCTTGCCCAGCGAGGGGTCGGTGATGTTCTGCGACGCGACGGCGCCGACGCCGGCTTCGGCAAACGCGCAACGCGCCGCGACCGCCGGGCTCGACGACGTGACGGCAACCCCGAACATGCCGGTGTTGCGGCACCTGGCGACAATGGAGAACGTCATGAACTGCCCCCTGATTTTTCCGGACCCGCCATAGGATCAACCAAACCCGGGCCTATCGTAAAGCAGGATATCGCGACATCCCATTACGGCGCTGTAAGGAGGATCACAGCTTGATAGGCGGGGGTTCGTTGCCGATGATGGCGCAGATCAATTCCGGGAGGGAAAATGCTTCACACTGCGACCGCGCTTGGCGGCATGATGACCGCGCCGCACCACCTCGCCACCGAGGCAGGGCTTCGGGTGCTCCGCGACGGCGGCAACGCGACCGAAGCCATGGTTGCGGCGGCGGCGGCCATCGCCGTCGTCTATCCGCACATGAACGCCGTCGGCGGCGACGGCTTCTGGCTGATCGCCGAACCTGGTCAGGCGCCGGCCGGCGTCGATGCGGCGGGCTGGTCGGCAGCCATGGCGACGCCGGACTTTTATAAAGGGCAGGGGCTGGACGCGATCCCGGCGCGCGGGCCGCTGGCGGCGCTCAACGTTGCGGGGACCATCGCCGGTTGGAAGAAGGCGCTGGAGATCGCGGGCGGGAACATCCCGCTCGCCCGGCTGCTGGAAGATGCGATCGCGCACGCGGCGAACGGTGTGCCGGCGACGCAGGGGCAGGAAGACCTGAGCCGCGAGAAGTTCGATGAACTGAAGGATGTGCCCGGCTTTGCGGACACATACCTGCCGGGCGGTGCGCCGCCCGAGGTCAACGACATCATCAAGTTTCCGGCGCTGGCGGCGACCCTGAAACGGCTCGCCGACAAAGGCCTCGACGAGTTTTACCGGGGCGAGACGGCACGCAGCAACGCGGCCTATCTGGAAAGTGTCGGCAGTCCGCTCAGGTACGAAGATTTCGCCGAATTCGAAGCCAGACGTGTGAAGGCGCTTTCGGTCGAATTGTCATCGGGCACTGTCTACAACATGCCGCCGCCGACGCAGGGCGTCAGCGCGCTGATGATTCTGGCGCTGTTCGAACGGCTGGGCGTGACGGCGGCCGAGGGCTTCGACCACGTGCACGGCCTGGTCGAGGCGTCTAAGCAGGCGTTTATATTAAGAAACGCGCACGTCACCGATCCGGCGTGCATGCAAGCCGATCCGAACGACTGGATCGAGGGTGCGTTCCTCGACAAACTGGCGGCGAACATCGATCCGAAGACGGCGCTCGAATGGCCGCAGCCGACGAAGCCCGGCGACACCATCTGGATGGGGTGTATCGACAAGAACGGACAGGCGGTATCGTTCATCCAGAGCGTCTATTGGGAATTCGGCTCCGGCGTGACCAATCCGGAAACCGGCGTGATTTTCCAGAACCGCGGCAACGGCTTCACGCTGGACCCAACGCATCCGAATGTTCTGGCGCCGCGCAAGCGCCCGTTCCACACCCTCAACCCGGCGATGGCCAGACTGAACGACGGCCGCGTGCTGAGCTACGGCACCATGGGCGGCGAGGGGCAACCGCAGACCCAGGCCGCAGTCTTCAGCCGCTATGTTATGTTCGGCGAGCCGCTGCAGCAGGCAATAACCCGGCCGCGCTGGCTGCTGGGCCGGACTTGGGGCGAGGAGAGCACGACCCTTAAACTGGAGAGCCGCTTCGATCCGGCACTGATAAATGCTTTGAAGAATGCCGGCCACAACGTCGACGTGATGGCACCGTTTACCTCGATCATGGGGCACGCGGGCGCGGTCTGCCGCCATCAGAATGGGCTGTTCGAGGGCGCTTCGGATCCGCGCTCGGACGGGCGCGCCGCCGGTTTTTAGGAATTCTTCACCGCTTTCCCCATATGAAATAAAGTGCGCTTGATGTCCGGCTATTCTCCGGGCCTCGCACTAGGTCATGGCTCGGGCAGAGGGGAGCAACGCCCATGGGGAGGTTTTTCGCGTTTTACGGCGTCGGCATCGGCGTCGGAATCGGTATCCTGCTTCTGGTTTTCGGGATCGGGATCGGCTGGTGGGTGCTGGCGGTCGCGGGGCCGCTGACGCTGCTCGGCATTTACGACCTTCTGCAGGAGCGGCATACGCTCTGGCGCAACTATCCGATCATCTCGCACATGAGGTGGCTGTTCGAGGGCATCCGCCCCGAGATCCGGCAGTACCTGATCGAGAGCGACGCCGACGCGTTTCCATTCAACCGCGAGCAGCGCTCGCTGGTCTATCAGCGCGCCAAGAACGAGTTGCAGACCATTCCGTTCGGGACGCAACAGGACGTCTACAGCACCGGCTACACATTCTTCAGTCATTCGATGCTGCCCGAACACGTCGATCCGAAATCGCTCCGCATCACCATCGGTGGAGAGGCGTGCAAGAAGCCCTACAGTTGCTCGCTCTTGAACATCTCTGCGATGAGTTTCGGCGCTTTGAGCGCCAACGCCATCGCGGCACTGAACCGCGGCGCGGCCATGGGCGGCTTCGCCCACGACACGGGCGAGGGCGGGATCTCGAAGTATCACCGCGAAAACAACGGCGACATCATCTGGGAGATCGGATCGGGGTACTTCGGCTGCCGCACCAAGGACGGCAACTTCTGTCCAGACACATTCAAAGAGAAGGCCGTCGACGAGCAGATCAAGATGATCGAGATCAAGCTGTCGCAGGGCGCCAAACCGGGGCACGGCGGTATGTTGCCGGGTGCCAAGGTGTCGCCGGAGATCGCCGAGGCGCGCGGCGTGCCGGTCGGCGTCGACTGTATCTCGCCCGCCGCCCATTCGGCTTTTTCCACACCGCTGGGGCTTGTCGATTTCATTCAGCAGCTTCGCGACCTGTCGGACGGCAAACCGGTGGGTTTCAAGCTCTGCGTCGGTCATCGTCGCGAGTTCATGGCCATCGTCAAGGCGATGCTGGAACGCGACTGCTATCCGGACTTCATCGTCGTCGACGGGAAAGAGGGTGGCACCGGCGCCGCGCCGGTCGAGTTCTCGAACAGCCTCGGGCTGCCGCTTCGTGACGGGCTCCACTTCGTCAACATGACGCTGATCGGGGCGGGTATTCGCGATCGGATCAAGATCGGCGCCAGCGGCAAGATCGTTTCGGGGGCCGACATGGCCCGCGCGTTCGCGCTGGGCGCGGACTGGTGCAACTCGGCGCGCGGTTTCATGTTTTCGATCGGCTGCATCCAGGCCCGCGCCTGCCATACCAACCGTTGCCCGACGGGGGTCGCGACCCAGGATCAGACGCGGCAGTCCGGTCTGCACGTCGGCGACAAGGCACGGCGCGTTGCCAACTTCCACGGCAATACGCTTCTCGGTTTTGCCGAGATGCTGGGCGCGATGGGGTTGACGTCGCCAAAAGAGATCACGCTCAACATGATCAACTTCCGCGAACCGCACCTGAGCGGCACGTCCATGCTGTCACTGGAATCGGGGCAATTGCTCCGGGACGACTGCCCGGCGGAATACGCCATTCACTGGCAGCGCGCGTCGCCCGAAACGTTCCGCCGCGTCGACAATGTCTCTCAGGCCAAGATCGACAACGTGACCGGTCACGCCTCGTAGATCGGCAGTGCGGCGCGGAGCGCCGTGCCGACCACGACGAGCTGCGGGATGGTATAGAGAAACGAGTTGAGGGTCCTGACCATGGCCGCCGGGTCGTCCAGCTTCGGCGGTTCGGCGTTGCCGGCACGGCTTGCGACATCGTCAATCAGCGGCCGCATGTTGTCGTTGAGATCGTTCATCCGCGCCTCGACCTCGCCGCGTTTCATCGCCGCCAGCAGCCCCGGCGCCAGATGCATCAGGAAATCCGGCCAGATCGCAAGGTGCCGGTAGAGCGTCGGGATTACCTGTGTGCCCGGACTCGGGATCGCCGCCGACAACGCCAGCACCGTCTGGCGGACATGCACCGGCATCGCCGCCAAATCGATGGGCGCGGGCAGTTTGACGGGCGTGACCGTGGGGGCGTCCGGCACCGGGGGCAGGGGGGTCGGGTCTGCCGCCGTCCTTGCCGCCGGATCGAGCAGATCGCGGATCGCGGTGATCAGGCTCAGATTGACCGGGTTCATGCGGTTGTAGGTCGTCAGCATGGCGCCGATCATGTCCTGTCCCGCCTCGTCGACCCCCGTAGACCGCATCTCGTCGGCGCTGACGGTGGGGAGCGGCACCACATCCGTGGCGCGCACGGCGTCCAAAGCGTGCGCCAGAACGTGGCCATTTTCCAGTTCCGGGCCGACCGTCTCCCACACCCATTCCAGCAGCCCCGGATAAACGGCGAAGTGCCGGTAGATCAGCGCCGGCGATCCGACCCCCGTCGTTTCCATGATCCGCTCATAGATCGCGGCGATTTCGGGGGAGGCGTCGCGGACGGCGACTTCGGGGAGGGTTTCGGTCATATCGCTGATTTCCAGGGTTTTCGGCGGATTAACTAAACTTGGCGCTGACGGGCGCAGGATCAAGATATATAAACAACACTAAAAATATGTTATAAAGTGTATTTCACATATGGAAAGAGTTTTATATTGCATTTTATGAATATAAACTGTAGAAATGGCCCCGAACGAACGAAAGAGAGACCATGAGCGAACTCGATCCCCGCACAGCCCTTCTGATCGGCGCCCTCGTTGTCGGCGTCGGCTTCGGCGCAATCGCACGTCTCAGCGCGTTTTGCTTCCGCTCGGCGGTGCTGGAACTGCTGGCGCGCCGTATTGGTTTCCAGGTGCGCGCATGGGCGGTCGCGATGGCGACGGCGGTCGCGGCAACGCAACTCATGGTCTGGTTCGGGGTCGTCGATATCTCCGGCAGTATTTACCTGTCGTCGAGCCTGATGTGGCTGACGCTGATCGTCGGCGGCGTGCTGTTCGGGATCGGCATGATCCTGGCGCGCGGCTGCGGCGCCCGGCACATGGTGCTGTTGGCCGGCGGCAACCTGCGTTCGGCGGTCGTGCTGTCGGTGCTCGGCATCGTCGCCTACATGACGCTTCGCGGCATCCTCGCCATTCCGCGCACCTCGCTCGAAGCCGTCGGCACGCTGGATCTTTCGACGATGGGTTACGATTCACAGTCGCTGGCCGCGCTGTCGGGCGGGTCCGAGATCGTGCCGCTTGCACTTGCGGGCGTTTTCGTCGCCATCGCCGCCTTGGTGGTGCTTCGCGACGGGATCGAAAGCCGTACCTGGCCGGCGCTGACCGGTCTCGGGATCGGCGCGCTGATCGCGGCCGGCTGGTACGTCACCGGCGTCATCGGCTTCGACGAATTCGAACCGGTGCGCACGGAATCGCTGACCTTCACCGCGCCGGTCGGCAATGCCATCCAGTATCTGATGACCTACACGGGCTCTACCGCCGACTTCGGTATCGTCGCCGTCGGCGGCGTCATTATCGGCGCGTTCGTCATTGCCCTCGGCCGTGGCGAGTTGGCGCTGCAGGGCTTCGAGACCCCGCACCAGCTTTTGCGTTATTCCCTCGGCGGCGCGCTAATGGGGTTCGGCGGCGTGATGGCGCTGGGCTGCACGGTGGGCCAGGGGCTTTCCGGCCTGAGCACGCTATCGATCGGTTCGATCCTGGCGGTCGTTTCGATCACCGTCGGCGCCGGTATCGGCGATATGCTCGTGCGCCGCGATTTCTCGCCGCGCGCGGCCAAGGTCCAGCCGGCCGAATAAAGCCGATTTTCATATTCGATTTTTCTTAAGTGTTGCGTCATACTCCCCGACAAGGGGAGGACGACATGCGCACGCTCATATCCATTTTGTTTGCCGTTTCGCTGGCCCACGCCGCCGCCGCGAGCCAGGACATCCCGGACCAGTACCCGGGCTCCATGCTGTATTCGAAACCGGTCGAGGTGATTCCGCACGTCTGGTCGGCGATCGGCGCGACGTCGCCGCCGACCTACGAGAACTGCGGCCACAACAACAATCTCAGTTTCATCGTCACCGGCGACGGGGTGATCGTCGTCAACGGTGGGGGCGCTTATCTCCTCGCCAAGGCGCTGCACGACGAGATCAAGAAGATCACCGACCAGCCGGTGAAGCTGGTCATCAACGAGAACGGGCAGGGCCATGCCATGCTGGGGAACAGCTACTGGATCGAGCAGGGCGTGCCGATCCTTGCCCACGTCGATGCCAAGCATGAATTCGACGACCGCGCCCGGCAGATCCTCGACAGCGCCAAGGCGCGGCTCAAGGATCGGGCCGAAGGGACCAAGATCCAGGGGCCGACCGAAACCTTCGAAGACAAGAAAGTGATCGAGATGGGTGACTTCCGGATCGAGGTTTTGCACCTCGGTCCCGCGCACAGCCCGGGCGACATACAGGTGTGGCTGCCGGAGCAGTCGCTTGTCATCGCCGGCGATATGGCCTTCCACGAGCGCCTTCTACCGATCTTCGACGAGACCGGCACCAAGGCCTGGGTCGAAACCTGGGAAGGGCCGTTCGAAGGGCTCAAGGCGACCTACGTCATCCCCGGCCACGGCCATCCGACCAACATGGCGCAGGTCCGGCGCTACACGCACGATTACCTGGTCTATCTGCGCGGCAAGATCGCCGAACATCTGGAGAAGGGCGGCGGGTTAGAGGACGCCTATTACGTCGATCAGTCGCCCTACAAGCATCTCGACACCTTCGATGAACTGGCGACGCGCAACGCCGGGCGGGTCTTCGTGCAGATGGAATTCGAGTAGCGCGGCGCTACCCCCAGATCTCATGCTTGATCTGCTGGAGCCAGGCTTCGGTGAATTCGGCGTCGGCTTGGCGCTCCTCCATCGGCGCGCCGAGTTCGGAGAAGTTTGTCGTGTCGCGCACCACGTGATTGTCGTCGAATATGTAAGTGGCGCCCAGGCGCACCCCGTAATCGGGGGCGGCGAGGGAATAGCAGTTGGCGATCCACGACGGGACGGGAGCAGGCTCGCCGGCCAGTTCAGCGGCGATGGCGGCGATCACCACGCGGGCCTGACTGGCGGCGGTAGAGCCCGCCTTAGGCAGCGGATCGGCGAACGCCGCGTCGCCGATCACGTAGACATCGGGCAGAAGCGTGGATGCGAAGGTGCGAATATCGACAGGGCACCAGCCGGTTTCGTCGGCGGCCCCTGCGTCGATGGCGATCTGTCCCGCGGTCTGCGGCGGGATGACGTTGAGCACGTCGGCCCTGATCTCTTCGAAGTCGGTGAACGCGGTCAACGTTTCCGGGTCGACCTCGCGCACCACCCCGTCCTCGGCGATCGATCGGTATTCGATGATGTCGGGGTAGAGCGCATCCCAGGCTTCGGAGAACAGGTCCTGGAACGGGAACTCGTCCTTGGCGTCGAGGATCAGCAGCCGGGCGCCCGGTTTGTGTTTCTTGAGAAAGTCGGCGACCAGGCACGCACGTTCGGCCGGCGCAGGCGGGCAGCGATAAGGCGCCGGCGGCATGGTCATCACGAACAGACCGCCGTCCGGCATCGCCTGCAATTGACGCCGCAAAAGATCCGTTTGCGGCCCGGCCTTCCACGCGTGTGGCACGCGGTCCGCGGTGTCGAGAGAAATGCCCTCGATCGGGCCGTAATTCAGTGCCACGCCCGGCGACAGGATCAGTTTGTCGTACCCGATTTTGCGGCCGCTTTCGGTGGTCACGACGCGCTTGCCGGCATCGATGCCGGCGGCGACGTCGAGGGCGACCTCGATATCGTGGGCCCGGATCACGTCATAGCCGACTTCGACGGACGAAAGATCGGCGTAGCCCGCGATCACCGAGTTGCTGCCCGGGCACATCCAGAATTTCGCCTGATCGGTCAACAGCGTGATCGTCGCGTTCGGGAAGGCCGCCCGGGCGGCCCGCGCCGCCGCCGCGCCGCCGAAACCGCCGCCGATGACGGCGATTCGCAGTTTCTCCGACACTTTCAAAGGGCTGCCGCCCGCCAGCGCCGGGCCGGCGGACGCCAGAAACGCCGCGCCGGTGAGCATCATATCACGTCGGTTGAGGGGGAGTCCGGTCATCGTGTTTCCATTCCCGTGCGTCGCGATTCTTGTGGCGACGGCGCATTTAGCTGATATATCCGCATTATGGACGCAAAACCGATCCTATCCCGATGGCCGGGTTTCGCAATCGCGCTGACACTCGTCTTTTGGGCGTTGAGCGCCCGGAGCGCGGAACTCGTCATGTTCGAAACACGGACATGTCCGTGGTGCCTCAGGTGGCACGCCGAGATCGGGCCGGTATACCCGAATACGTCGGAGGCGGCCTGTGCGCCGCTCCGCCGCGTCGATATCGACGCGCCGCTGCCCGCGGATCTGACCGGTATTTCCCCCATCGTTTTTACCCCGACTTTCGTTGTCGTTCATGACGGCAAGGAAATCTCCAGGCTGGTCGGTTATCCCGGCGAGGATTTTTTCTGGCCGCTGCTGGCCCGGGAACTTGTCAAACTCCCCGAACCCTGTCCAAACTAAACGTGGGAGAGACATAATCATATTCAATGTTGATATATAGTATTTTTTGAATATGATTATCACAGGGGAGCGACGATCGTTATTGCACGGGCAGTGCAATTCGGTTCCATACGTAAGGGGAATGATCGCTCCGGAATGAGGCACATTTATCGGGAGGCGATTGCCCTATGCCAAGTTTGAAATCAATTATCCCGGCCCTTGCCGCCGCAGTCTTGCTGGCGGGAACGGCCACCGCCGACGACCTCATGAAATACAAAGTCGTCGATTACGGAATCCCCAGTTCACTGACGGGTAAGGCGGGTGACCCCGCCGCCGGCGAAAAGACGTTCGTCAACCGCAAGCTCGGCAACTGCCTGGCGTGCCATCAGGTGACGAAGCTGTCGGCGCATCCGTTCCACGGTGAAATCGGTCCGTCCCTTGATGGCGTTGCGGAACGCTACAAGGAGCCGCAGCTGCGCCTCCAGGTGGTCAACGCCAAGGCGATCAACCCGGACACCATCATGCCGGCGTTCTACCGCACCGAGGGGCTGCACAGGGTTTTGAAGAATTTCCAGGGTAAGCCGGTCCTGACCGCTGAACAGGTCGAGGACGTGGTGGCGTACCTGAAGACCCTCAAATAAGTACGAAGCAAGAGGAACAAACATGTCCACGAAACAAGCACTTTCAGCATTGTCGCGCCGCGAGGCGCTTCTGCTGGCGGCCGGGGCGACCATCGTTGCCGCCGGTGGTGTCGTTCTGAAGAGCGGCACGGCGCACGCCGACCAGAAGATGGTCGACGAAGCGGTGATGAAACTGGTCGGCGACAAGAAACCGGCGGAGGGTAAGATCACCCTCGAATTGCCGCAGATCGCCGAAAACGGCAACACGGTGCCGGTCGGCGTCAGCGTCGAAAGCCCGATGACCGCCGACAACTATGTCAAAGCGGTTCACCTGTTTGCCGACGGCAATCCGGCGCCGGACGTGGCGTCGCTGTACTTCACCCCGATGAGCGGCAAGGCGTCGGCGTCGACGCGTATCCGTCTCGCCGGCACGCAGAACATCGTTGCGGTCGCCGAAATGAGCGACGGCAGCGTGTTCAGGGCGCAACAGGAAGTCAAAGTCACCATCGGCGGCTGCGGCGGCTGACGCGAGATATAGGAGAGTATCATGGCTAAAGGTGTGAAACCCCGCGTTCGCGTTCCCGGAAAGGCCGCGAAAGGCGATATCATCGAGATCAAGACGCTGATCTCACACAACATGGAATCGGGCCGCCGCAAAGGTAAGGACGGCAAGCTGATTCCGCGCAGCATCATCAACAAGATGGAAGTGACGTTCAACGGCAAGCCGGTGTTTACCGCCGACTGGCATCCCGCGATCTCGGCGAACCCTTATATGTCGTTCTTCGCCAAGGTCGAGGAGAGCGGTGAGTTTGCCTTCAAATGGACTGACGACGACGGATCGATCTACGAGAAAACGGCGAAGATCACCGTCGGCTGATCGGTAAACCAGAAAAACGGGAGGCAACACTCATGAAAACGAACTGGAACCGGATCACGCTGATCGCCACGGCCTGCGCCGTGTGCGTCGGCGTGTTCGCCACTTCGGCCAACGCCACGGACTGGGGACCCTATCAGGTCGATGACCGTCGCAGCGGCTACACGTACATGACCGACGAAAGCCGGGCCATGCAGGTCGACAGCTTCCAGAACCCGGGCATGATCTGGGTCGAGCAGGGCGCCGATCTGTGGAACGAAGTCAACGGCAAGGCCGGCAAGTCCTGCGCGAGCTGCCACGAAAACGCAGCCGAGAGCATGAAGGGCGTCGCCGCACGTTACCCGGTCTACGATGAAAAGACGAAGAAGCTGCAGAACGTCGAGACGCAAATCAACACGTGCCTCGAAAAGAACATGCAGGCCGAGCCCTACAAGTGGGAATCGAAGGAAATGCTTTCGATGACTTCATTCATCAACAACCAGTCGCTGGGCATGCCGGTCGATGTGAAGATCGATGGCCCGGCCGCCGAATGGTTCGAGAAGGGCAAGGCGTTCTATTACGAGCGCCGCGGCCAGCTCGACATGGCCTGCAAGCATTGCCACGAAGACAACGCGGGCGGGATCATCCGCGCCAACACCCTGTCGCAGGGTCAGGCCAACGGGTTCCCGACCTATCGTCTGAAGTGGCAGAAGGTCGGCTCGCTGCACCGCCGTTTCCGCGGTTGTAACAAGCAGGTCCGTTCGACCCCGTTCGGCAACGGCTCGGACGAGTACCTGGCGCTCGAACTCTACGTCAAATGGCGTGGGCGCGGGTTGCCGGTGGAAACGCCCGCCGTGCGCAACTGATTTAAGCCTCAACCTGATCGGAGGGGCGCCCGCGTCCCTCCGGTCATTCTTTCTTTTCGTCATTTTCTAGCTAGAGGGTCTGCGCCGTGATATCCCGTCGCGAATTCTTCCATCTTGCCGCCGCCACGGCCGCCGTCGCCGGTTCCGCCATGCCGTTCAGCCGCGTCATGGCGCAGCAAAAGATCGACCAGGCCGGCATCCTCGATTTCCAGTCGATGGGCCAGGTGACACTGCTGCATTTCACCGACATGCACGCGCAGCTGACGCCGATCTATTTCCGCGAACCCTCCGTCAATATCGGGGTGGGCGAGGTCGAGGGCCTGCCGCCGCACATCACGGGCAAGGATTTCCTCGGCCATTACGGCATCAAGCCCGGCACGCCCGAGGCCTATGCGCTGTCGAGCACGGATTTCACCGCGCTGGCGAAGGAATACGGCCGCGTCGGCGGCGTCGACCGGATGATGACGCTGGTCAAGGCGGTGCGCGCCGAACGTCCCAACAACACGCTGTTCCTCGATGGCGGGGACACCTGGCAGGGCTCGCTGACGTCGCTCGAAACCCAGGGCGAGGACATGGTCAAGATCCAGAACGCCATGGGCCTCGACGCGATGACCGCGCATTGGGAATTCACTTACGGTCAGGACCGCGTGCAGGAACTCAAGGACATGCTCGAGTTTCCGTTCCTCGCCGGCAACGTGACCGATACCGAATGGCAAGAGCCTGTGTTCGAATCCACCGCGTGGTTCGAGCGCGGCGGGGTGAAGGTCGCGGTCATCGGCCAGGCTTTCCCTTACACGCCGGTCGCCAACCCGCGCTACTTGATCCCCAACTGGTCGTTCGGGATTAACGAAAAGACCGTCCGCCAGCATGTCGAGAAAGCGCGCGCGGAGGGTGCGGAACTGGTCGTCCTGCTGTCGCATAACGGCTTCGACGTCGACCGCAAGCTGGCGAGCCAGGTCGACGGCATCGACGTGATCCTGACCGGGCACACCCACGACGCGCTTCCGAAGGTCGAGATCGTCAACAACACGATCCTCGTCGCGTCGGGCAGCCACGGAAAGTTCCTGTCGCGCCTCGATCTCGACGTGAAGGACAAGAAGGTCGCGGCCTACAAGTTCAAGCTGATGCCGGTGTTCTCCGACGTGATCGAGCCGGACGCCGAAATGACGGCGCTGATCGATAACATCCGCGCGCCTTTTAAGGATGATCTCGAAAAAGTGCTCGGCGTCACCGACACCACGCTTTACCGGCGCGGCAACTTCAACGGCACTTTCGACGACCTGATCTGCCAGGCGCTTCTGGAAGAGCGCGACGCCGAAATCGCGCTGTCGCCGGGCTTCCGCTGGGGCTCGAGCCTGCTGCCGGGCCAGGAAATCACCATGGAGCACGTGCATCATCACACCTCGATCACGTATCCGAACGTCTACCGGACCGAGATGAAGGGATCGTTCATCAAGGAAATCCTCGAAGACGTCGCTGACAACCTGTTCAACAAGGATCCGTATTATCAACAAGGCGGCGACATGGTCCGCGTCGGCGGCATGAGCTACACCATCGACGTCGACAAGGAGATCGGATCTCGGATCTCCGACATGGCGACCGTCAAGGACGGCAAACCCATCGATCCCGACCGCAACTATGTCGTCGCCGGCTGGGCGTCGGTCAACGAAGGGACCGAGGGTCCGCCAGCTTACGATCTGGTCGCCGGCTACATCGCCAAGAAGAAGACCATCACCGTGCCCGAAAACCAGAACGTCAAGGTTCGGGGTGCGTGAGCCCACGTTCGAAGCAACCGTAGGAACACCAAATGCCAGGGTTTGACGTCGGTTTCGCCGGTGCGTTTCTGGCCGGTCTGCTGAGTTTCCTGTCGCCGTGCATCCTGCCGCTGGTGCCGCCCTATCTATGTTTCATCGGCGGCGTCAGTCTGGCGGAAATGACCTCGGACAAGGGGCCGCCGCCCGGCGCCAACCGGCGTGTGTTCATGGCGGCGCTGACCTTCGTCATCGGCTTTTCGCTGGTGTTCATCCTGTTCGGGGCGACGGCGTCGTTCCTGGGTCAGCTTCTGGCGGAAAACATGCTCTGGGTCAGCCGTGTCGCCGGGGTGCTGATCATCATCATGGGCGTGCACTTCCTCGGTATCGTCAAAATCCCGCTGCTCTATCGCGAGGCACGCTTCCAGGGCCCGGCCAAGCCGGTCGGGCTGTTCGGCGCGTTCCTGATGGGACTCGCGTTCGCGTTCGGCTGGACGCCCTGTGTCGGGCCGGTACTTGCGGCGATCCTGATGATGGCGGGCAGCGAGGAATCGGTCGTTCGGGGGACGGCGCTGCTCGGCAGTTACGCCGCCGGGATCGGCATTCCGTTTTTAATCGCGGCGCTCGGGATCAACCCGTTCCTGCGCGTCATGCCCGGCATCCGCAAGCACATGGGCACGATCGAAAAGGTGATCGGGGTGTTCCTGATCATCACCGGCGTGCTGTTCCTGACCGGTTCGATCGCCGATATCGCGTACTGGCTTCTGGAAACCTTCCCGGTGCTCGGCAAGGTCGGCTGATCTTATCCGCCGAAGCGGAAGTAGATGATCCGGTCGAAGGACCGCAGCTCTCGCAGCACGTTGATGACGCGGCCCGGGTCCTGGCTTTCGATCGCCGGATACATCGATTGAATCGAGTCCAGCGTGCCGTCGAACAGCCGCTTGAATTCCGGATCGCCGGTATATTTCTCGGGCGCCATGGCACGGCACTCCTTGAGAAGCTTTTCGTAAGTCTTGCTCTCTTCCGTCACCTGCTGGCGAATGCGGATATTACCCAGGTCGGGCGCATCGTGGCGGTGCATGTAGAGCGGTTCGACGGCGCGGTTTAGCTCGGTGATGCAATCGGCATAAAGACGCACGCCGTTTCGCGTCCGCAGGTCGTAAATCTGATCGCGGACCGGCTCCAGGGTCTTCAGCGCGGCTTCGGCGTCGCCGTCCTCGGCTTGCTTCAGCGCCGTCTCGAGCGTCTTGTTGATGGCGGTGAGGGTCGGCACGAACTTCGGATCGTCCATGTAGGGCCTCGGCGGCTGATCGGAATTCGTCAGCACCACGCTGCCCCAGCTCTCCAGCGCGCTCGCCAGCTCAAGGGACGCCAGACCCGCATTGCCGGTGCGGAGGTAGCTCGCCGCCGCGCGGTAGCCGGCATAGGCCTCGCCCACCGCCTTGTTGAACGCGTCCTGATCGGCGGCGTGCCCGGGGCTCGCGCCGAATGCCAGAAGGAGTGTTAGCAATGAAATGAGACGTCGCATCTTGAGGTTCTTTCCACAATAATTCGAAATTGCCGTCTTGGCTGGCATCGCAAGTCAGCGTAAACTACACATTCAGCAATTGGAATACGTTAGAGGCCTTTCGTGCAAGACAATCCGATTTCGCGCCGCCGTTTTCAACAGCTCGGTCTCGCCGTCGCCGCGTCGGCGCTGCTGCCTTTGCCGGCGTTTGCCGATCCGGAACTGAAATACAACGACGACGGCCTGATCGTTCAGCCGTGGTTCCTGGAATCGTTCCTGATCATGAACGAGGATCTTCAGGACGCGGCCAAGAACGGCAAGCGGTTCGCCGTGTTCTGGGAACTCAAGGGCTGCCCGTACTGCAAAGAGACGCACCGCGTCAATCTGGCGAAGCCCGAGATCGTGGATTACATCAAATCCAATTTCACGATTCTGCAGCTCAACATCATCGGGTCGCGCATCGTCACCGATTTTGACGGCGAGGAATTGTCGGAACGTGACCTGGCGCGCAAGTGGCAGGTCAAGTTCACACCGACGATTCAGTTCTTCACCGACGACCCGGCCGCCGCGAAAGGGCATACGGGGAAGGAGAACGAGGTCGCGCGCATTCCCGGTTACTTCAAGCCGCAGCACTTCCTGGCGATGTTCAAATACGTCGAGGAAAAGGCTTACGAGAAGCAGAAGTTCCACGAATACGTCCGCGCCCAGAAATCCGGCTGATCGGGCAGCTTTCGTCCGACCGACAAAATTGCCTGATCCGGCGATCCTTCTCTGGACAACATATTCACTTTTTATATAATGAAATTAATGAATATGTTTAATGGGCGGCTGCATACGCGGCCGGGAGGGGCATTGCCATGGGCGAAAAGAAATCCATCACAATCAAGGACAGCAGGGCGGCGATGCCGCGCCGCCGGTTCCTGCAGGCCGGGCTCGCCGGGTCCGCGCTGGCCGCCACGGGCGCGCTCGGCGGGGCGAAAACGGCGTCGGCGGCGGGGCTCGATATCCCGTCGTGGAGCCGCCAACTCGGCGCCAGCGTCGACGACGCGCCATATGGAAAGCCGACGCAGTATGAATCCGGCGTCATCCGCCGCAGCGTCGAATGGCTGACGGCGACCCGTGAATCGTCGGTCAACTTCACGCCGCTCTACGCGCTCGAGGGTTTCGTGACGCCGAACGGCATCTGCTTCGAGCGTCATCACGGCGGCGCCGCCGATGTCGATCCGGCCGAACACCGGCTGATGATCCACGGCATGGTCGACCGGCCGCTGCTGTTCACGATGGAGGATCTGCTTCGCCTGCCGCGTATCTCTCGGTTCTTCTTCCTCGAATGCGCCGCTAACGGCGGCATGGAATGGCGCAACGCGCAGCTCAACGGCGTCCAGTTCACGCACGGCATGGTCCATTGCGTGCAGTACACCGGCGTCTCGTTGAAGCTTCTGCTGGAGGAAGCGGGCGTCAGCGCGAAAGCAAAATGGTTGATGGTCGAAGGCGCCGATTCAGCCGGCATGAACCGCTCGGTGCCGATCGACAAGGCGCTCGATGACTGCATGGTCGCGTTCGCAATGAACGGCGAGAAGCTCCGTGCCGAGCAGGGCTATCCGTTGCGCCTCGTGGTGCCCGGTTTCGAAGGCAACATGTGGGTGAAGTGGCTGCGCCGGATCGAAGTCGGCGACGAAAGCTGGCAGGCCCGCGAGGAAACGTCGAAATACACCGACCTGATGCCCGACGGCCGCGCCCGGCGCTTCACCTGGGAAATGGACTGCAAGTCCGTGATCACCAGCCCGTGCCCGGAAAACCCGCTGACGCAAAAAGGCCCGAACGTGATTACCGGCCTCGCCTGGTCGGGACGCGGCACGGTCAAGCGCGTCGACGTGTCGCTCGACGGCGGCAAGAACTGGACGGAAGCCCGCCTCGAAGGGCCGGTCATGCCGAAGTGCCTGACCCGGTTCTATCTCGACGGCTGGGAATGGGACGGCAGCGAGGTCTACATGCAGAGCCGCGCCATCGACGATACGGGATATGTACAGCCGCAGATGACCGAGCTTCAGAAGGTGCGCGGCATCAATTCCATCTACCACAATAACGCCATCCAGACGTGGCTTGTGAACAAAACCGGCGAGGTGGAAAATGTCCGTTTGGCTTAAGACTATCGCCGCCGCGCTGGCGCTGAGCGTCGTCACCACCGGCCCGCTATCGGCCGCGGAACGCAAATACGCGGGCGTCGGCCGCACGCCGAGCGCGGAAGAAATCAAAAGCTGGGACATCGACGTTCGCCCGGACGGCATGGGCGCGCCGAATGGTCACGGCACGGCCGGCGAGGGCGAGCGGGTCTATCTGGTCAAGTGCGCGTCGTGCCACGGCGAGTTCGGCGAGGGCGGCGGGCGCTATCCCGTCCTGATCGGCGGGCACGGCACGCTCAAGAGCATGCGCCCGGAAAAGACCATCGGCAGTTACTGGCCCTATGCGTCGACGGTGTTCGACTACATCAAGCGCGCGATGCCGTTCGGCGACGCGCAGAGCCTGACCGACGACGAAACCTACGCGCTGACGGCTTATCTCCTGTTCATGAACGACGTGATCAAGGAGGACTTCGCCGTCACCCAGGACAACATCGGCAAGATCAAGATGCCGAACGAAGCCAACTTCTTCATGGATCCGCGTCCCGACGCGCAGCCCGAAGGCGGCAAGGCGTGCATGAAGGACTGCAAGACCGAGATCAAGGTCGTCGGCCGCGCCACAGCGCTCGACGTGACGCCGGAAACCGGCGGCGGCGGTATGGGTGAAGGCGGCCCGGCGCCCGCCGGACAGTCGTCGGCCGAGCCGGAACCGAAGAAAGAGGAAGTCGCGGCCGCCGCGGCGGGCGACGCCGACGCCGGACGCTCGGTCTTCAACAAGTGCAAGGCCTGTCATGTCATCGACAGCCCGAAGAACCGCGTCGGGCCGAGCCTGCACGGTGTCTTCGGTCGCGCCGCGGCGAGCTTCGACGGGTTCAAGTATTCCAAGGATTTCCAGAAGGCCGGCGATTCCGGTCTGGTGTGGAACGACGAAACCCTCGCCAAGTTCCTCGCCGATCCGAAGGGATATCTGGGCAGCGTCATCGGCAAGGAAAAAGCCAGCACGCGCATGGCGTTCGGCGGCATCCGCAAGGAAGAGGACGTGCGCGACCTGATCGCCTACATGAAGGAGGCGGCGAAGTAGCTTTAAGTTTCCCTAAGTAGACTCGGTGTCAGGCTGCGGCGCTCTTGCGTGCCGCAGCCATTTTTTCGCGCGCGGCCTTGGCTTCGGCGGAGCAGAACAAATTGTACATGACGTCGAGGATCTTGCGGACTTCTTCCGAGGCGAGAGAGTAGTAGATCGTCTTGCCGTCGCGCCGGGTGTCGACCAGTTCGTCTGAACGGAGCCGGGCAAGCTGCTGCGAAAGGGTCGGCTGACGCAGACCGAGTGCCGTTTCCAGCTCCGAAACCGACATTTCGCCTTCGCTCAGGTGACACAGAATGAGCAACCTGTTTTCGTTGCCGAGCGACTTGAGAAAGTCCGCCGCTTCGGTGGCGCCCGCGAGCATCGCTTGATCTACCATGTGTTCGTTCCCTTGCCGGGCCGGAAGGGCCGCGGTCATGCGAATCATTTGCTGCAACGCACTATAGCGGATTTTAGCAGCGATGACCAGTCATATTCAATCCCAGTGATATGTTACTTCGTAGAAACTAAATTACCACACTCAAACGATGTGTTATATTTATTCCATGACGGAACAACACTCGCGATATCTATATTGACTGTTGCCGGAAAAGCTGAATTCGTCCACATTGCCGGCAACGAGACCCCTGTTGGGAGAACTGCCATGAACGAGACACTGAGACACGTCGACGACCAACGCCACGTGCGCGCCGAGTTGCTGTTTGCCGATCCGTCGGGTGAGCCGCCGTCGGTGTTTATCCCCAAAAGCGACGAAGGCAGCGTCCGCCGCGGCGGGCTCGATCACCGGGAAGTGCTGATCGCCAGCGGCCGCGACATTGCCGGAACGTTTTCCATCGACAAGGAAGGCTTCGCCTTCGTCACCGGCGCCAGCGCCGTGAAGAACTTCGAGGACGATGCCGAGGTCGAACGGGTTTACTTCCCGGAGATCAAAAAGATCGTTGCTGACGCCACCGGCGCCAGCGAGGTCGAGATCTTCGATCACACGATCCGCGTCACCGATCCGGAAACGAGCTATCGCCGTCCGGCGAGCCACGCCCACAACGACTATACCGAGACCTCCGGTCCGAAACGGCTGCGCGACATGATCGGCGACGAACGCGCCGATGCGTGGGCCAAAGACCGGATCGTTCAGGTCAACGTCTGGCGTCCGATCGCCGGACCGGTTCTGCAGATGCCGCTGGCCTTGCTCGACGCATCGAGCACCGAAGCCGCCGATCTAGTCGAAACCTCGATCACCAACGAGCGCCAGAACGGCCGTGTCGGCCAGATCTACAGTGTCGCGCACCGGGACGGCCAGCGCTGGTTCTACTTCCCCGAAATGACGACGGCCGAGGCGATCCTGATCAAGGGGTTCGACAGCCTCAAGGACGGCCGCGCGCGGTTCACGCCGCATTCGGCGTTCGTCCATCCGGAAACGCCGGCGGGCGCACCGCCGCGCCGTTCGATCGAGGTCCGCACCTTCGCCCGCGTTTCTTCCTGAGCCGAGAGGAGGCTGCCATGTCCGACGGCCAGGTTTCCGGAAGCTGCCTCTGCGGCGGCGTCAAATACAGCGTCGCCGCGTTCATGCGGCCCGTCGTCGCCTGCCATTGCACCCAGTGCCGCAAGACGTCGGGGCATTACGTCGCGGCGACCAAGGCACGGAACAGCGATCTGACCATGATCAGCGACGACACGCTGACGTGGTTCAGATCCTCTGACGTGGCGGAGCGGGGGTTCTGCAGCCGTTGCGGCAGCAATCTGTTCTGGCGTCCCGTCGACGGCGATACGACCTCGATCATGGCCGGCGCATTGGATGCGCCGACCGGCCTCAAACTTGAATTTCACATTTTCAAGAAAAGCGCCGGCGACTACTACGCGTTCAATGACGGTCTGCCCGCCTTTGATGAGGGCGGCGAGCGCCTATAACGTCGCTTCGTGGCATCCCCGTATCGCAAATCCCATCAGCCGCAATAGCTGCGGATAGAGATCCGGTCCCGGTTTGAGCTGCGCGCCGAGCGGGTCGATGACGTGCGCGTATGCTTTCGTGCCCTCCGTCAGCAGGCGGACGTAGGTATCCGGAAACTGGGGTTCGGCGAACACGCATCTGACGCCGTAGTCGGTGATCGTTTTCCTTACCTCGCTGACGCGGCCCGGTGTCGGTTTGTGTTCGGGCGTCACGGAGAGGGCGATGAAATCCCTGAGGCCGTAGTGCTCCGTGAAGTGGTGATAGGCCTCGTGCAGGACCACCAGGTATTCGTCGTGCATCGGCGCCACCAGGCGCCGGACCTCCGCATCGACATCGATCAGCTCGTCGATGGCCCGGTCGCGGTTCTTATTTATCCGCGCCGCTTGGACGGGGACGGTTGCCGACAAGACATCGGCGATGCGCTCCAGCATCTCGACCGCATGCTCCGGCGACAGCCAGATATGCGGGTCGTCGCCGCCGTGCGCGTGACCGTGTCCGTGCGCCTCGCCCTCGTGTTGTTCCTTCGCCGAGTTGTGCTCTTTATCATGTTCGCGGCCGTGCTCCTCGTCACCTTCCATCATCCTCACGACCTTGGCCGACGCCGGCAGCGTTTCGAGCGGCTTGATCAGGAAGGTTTCGAGGTCGGGACCGACCCAGAACACCACGTCTGCATCGGCGAGCGCCTTGGCATCCGATGGACGCAGGGCATGGCCGTGCGGAGAACTTGCCCCCCTGACGATCAGGTAGGGCTCGCTGATTCCCTCAAGCACCATCGCGACAAGGGAATGCAACGGCTTGATCGAGGCGACGACGCGCGGCGGTTCGGCCCGTGCGGGGAGCGCCAGAAGGAAGAGGCCAAGGAGGGTTGCGCTGAAAAGGGTGGCGGGACGTTTGTGCAATGTTATAACCTAGCGTTGATTATTGTGCCGCTTTGGCAATTTTGTAATGATATAACGTTATGGACACATCCAGTCAATCACACATATCGCAAGCGCGGCCTCTGATCGCCGCCCGCGGTGTCGGCGTCAGGCGCGCCGGGCGCTGGCTGATCGAGCACGTCGACCTGGCCGTGCATCCGGGTGAGATCGTGACGCTGATCGGCCCCAACGGCTCGGGCAAGAGCACGACCGTGCGGACGATCCTGGGACTGATCGAGCACGATGCCGGCACCATCGAGCGCGCACGGGGGTTGAGCGTCGGCTACGTGCCGCAAAAACTGACGATCGACTGGACCATGCCGCTGACGGCGCGGCGATTCATGACGCTGACCGGACGGCATTCGGGCGCGGCGATCGACGCGGCGCTGGACGAGGTCGGGCTGACGGCATTTTCCGACCGTGACGTGCAGGTGCTGTCGGGGGGCGAGTTCCAGCGCCTGTTGCTGGCCCGCGCCATCATCGGCCAGCCGGACTTGCTGGTGCTCGACGAACCGGTGCAGGGCGTCGACGCCGGCGGCGAGATCGCGCTCTACGAGCTGATCGCCGGTCTCCGGCGTCGTCTGGGATGCGGGGTTCTTTTGATCTCGCACGACCTGCACATCGTCATGGCGGCGACGGATACGGTGGTCTGCCTGAACGGTCACGTGTGCTGTTCCGGCTCGCCGAAGGCGGTCGCCGAAAGCCCCGAATACCGGAACCTGTTCGGCACCCGCGCCGCCGAGGCGCTGGCCATCTACCACCATCACCACGATCACGCACACCTGCCGGACGGTACGGTCGTGCATAGCGACGATGCCGGCGATCACGCCGCCTGCACGCACCCGGAGCATCACCATGATCATGGATGAATTCCTGATCCGCGCCCTGGTCGCGGGCATCGGTGTTGCGATCATCGCCGGACCGCTCGGCTGCTTCATCGTCTGGCGCAGAATGGCGTACTTCGGCGACACCATGGCGCATTCGGCGCTGCTTGGTGTTGCGCTCGCGGTGCTCATGGATGTGTCGATCACCGGCTCGGTGTTCGTGATCGCGGCCCTGGGCGCGCTGGCGCTGATCGCCTTGCAGCGCCGCGCGCCGCTGTCGTCCGATGCGCTGCTCGGAATCCTGTCGCATTCGACGCTGGCGCTGGGGATCGTCATCGTCGCCATGATGACGTGGCTCCGAATCGACCTGATGGCGTTTTTGTTCGGGGATATCCTGGCGGTGTCGTGGATCGATATCCTCGTCATCTACGGCGGCGGCGCGGTGGTGCTGGCGATTCTCGCCTGGATATGGCGGCCGTTGCTGGCGGGCACCGTCAGCGCCGAACTGGCGGCGGCGGAGGGATTGCACCCCGAACGCGCGCGCATCGCCTTCATGCTGTTGATGGCGGCGGTGATCGCCATCGCCATGAAGGTGGTCGGCATCCTTTTGATCACGTCGCTGCTGATCATTCCGGCAGCGACGGCCAGGCGTTTCGCGCGCGGGCCGGAAACGATGGCCATGCTGGCGGCGGCGGCGGGCGTGGTCTCGGTCATGGCCGGGCTCAGCGGTTCGCTCGCCTTCGATACGCCGTCGGGACCCAGCATCGTCTGCGCGGCGGCGCTGATCTTTCTTCTGAGCCTCGTCCCGACGCGGCTAAAACGTGGCCCCGCGCGTGCGGAGAATATGCGATGAACGACACCATAAAACTGACGGCGAACCAGGCGGCGGTGATGGCATGTCTCGAGACCTCGGGCCGCGCCATGACCGCCTACGACATCCTGGACGAGGTGCGCGATACCGGCATCCGCGCGCCCGTGCAGGTCTACCGCGCGCTGGAGCGGCTGATGGAGAGCGGGCTCGTGCACCGGATCGAAAGCATGAACGCCTTCGTTGCCTGTGCGCATACGCACGAAGGCGACCACGACCACGGCCATTCCGAGACCGTCGCCTTCGCGATCTGCGACGACTGCGGCAGTGTTTCGGAGATTCCGGTCCCCAAAGCGGCCAAGACCATCGGCGCAATCACCGGCGACAGCGGCTTCGTCACCGAACGCACGGTGGTCGAGCTTCGCGGCCATTGTGCGCCCTGCCAGGAACGTGAAGAGGGCGGTGCGAAATGATCAGTCGAGCCGTGCTTGCATGCCTGATGGCTGCGGCGATTTTAAGTCCGAGCGCCCTGTCGGCGCACCCGCATGTCTGGGCGGACGTCCGGGTGCGGGTCCTGTTCGACGACAAGGGACGGGTCCGGGCGCTTCATCAATACTGGCTGTTCGACGACTACTATTCGGCGTTTGTGTTATCCGGCGCCGACATGAACAAGGACGGCAAGCCGGATCAGGCGGCGCTCGCCGCGGTGCTGGCCGAGAACATGAAGAACCTGAAAGAGTACGATTACTTTTCGCGGACCTGGTCGGGCGACGTCCGGATCAAGACCGGCGAGCCCGGCGATCTGGCGACGACAGTCAAGGATAACCGGCTCGAGATGTCGTTCGTGCTGCCGCTCGCCGAGCCGGTGACGGCCAGTGACCTGCCGTTCCGCTACGCGATCTTCGATCCGACCTATTACATCGAGATGGTGCACGCCGAGGCCGACGATGCCGTGACCTTCGACGCCGGAGCCAAGGGCTGCAAGGCCGACATCAGACAACCCAACCCGAATCCCGAGCAGGTTGCGCTGGCGGCGTCCCTCGACCGGACGCAGTCGGCGGGCGATACGCTCGGGATGTTCTTTGCCGAGACCGTCTACGTCACATGCGGCTGACGCTCTTCGTCATCGCCGTCCTTATGGTCGTGACGCCGGTGGCGGCAGCGGCGTCGGCGGGCGATGTCGGCTGGATCGACCGTTTCACCGTCTGGGTGATCAACGAACAACGTGCGTTTCATCGTGAACTCACCGGCTACCTGCGCGATCTGGCGGCGGCCGGTGGCGACTGGAAGCTGGTGTGGCCGCTGGTCGCGGCGAGTTTTCTTTACGGGCTTTTCCATGCCGCCGGGCCGGGGCACGGCAAGGCCGTGGTCAGCAGTTATCTATTGTCGCACAGGCAGACCATCCGCATCGGAATGTGGCTCGCGGCCGGTGCCGCCTTCATGCAGGGGCTGGTGGCGGTCGTGATCGTCTACGGACTGGTCGCGCTCGCGGGCTGGGTGCCGCGCGACGCGCAGGGCGCGGTTTTGTGGAGCGAGCGGGCCAGCTTTGCGCTGGTGGCGCTGCTCGGCGGGTATCTGCTCTGGCGGGCAGTGCGGAACCTCAAAAACCGCATGCTCGGTGGGGACGGCCATCATCGCCATCACCATGACGGTCACGACGACCATAATGACGACTGCGGACATGCGCACATGCCGACCGCGACGGAGGCGGCCCGGGTGCATGATCTGAAATCCGCGCTGGGGGTGATCGTTTCGGTCGGCATCCGGCCCTGCAGCGGGGCGGTGATCGTGCTTGTCTTCGCGCGCGTCGCCGGTTTGCCGTGGGCGGGGATCGCCGCCGTTTTGGCCATGTCGGCGGGGACCGCGCTCGCCGTCTCGATGCTGGCGGCGTTCGCGGTGACGGCCAGGAACGTGGTCTCGCGGCTGTCTTGGATGGAAGGTTCGCGCGCCGGGGTGGCAGCCGATCTGGCGGCGCTGGCGGGCGGCCTGCTGATCCTGATTGTCGGCGTGACGCTGCTATCGGCCGCATTCAGGCCGGCACACCCGATTATCGGCGCTTAGAAACGTCACTATCCCATTTTTTGGGACATAAAATCTCATTATTTGTTGATTTTTTCATCCGGCGGGGTATGATCTATACTCAGTTCGGTTCCAGAAAAATCATGCCCAGAGCAAACATGAGCAAACGTGAGGAAACGTTATGAGCACCCAAGCTGCCGCCAAAGCGCCTGACCAAGGCCCCGAAAAGGAAATCATCCGTGGACTGATCTCCAAGGCGCGCGCCGCCATGGCCCAGTTCGCCAACGCCGATCAGGCCCGCGTCGATGAGGCGGTGACGGCGCTCGCCTGGGCGATATACGAGCCGGGCCGCGCCAGGGAACTGGCGGAGCTTGCGGTCGAGGACACCGGCCTCGGCAACGTCGAAAGCAAGATCATCAAGAACACCCGGAAGACCTTCGGCTGCCTGCGCGATCTCAGCCGCGTCAAATCGGTCGGCATCATCGAGGAAATTCCGGAAAAGGGTCTCGTCAAATACGCGAAGCCCGTGGGCGTCGTCGGTGCCGTAACGCCGTCCACCAACCCGGCCGCGACGCCGGTCAACAAGGCGATGTTCGCGATCAAGGGCCGCAACGCCGTCATCATCGCGCCGTCGCCAGCGGGTCTCGGCACGACGACCAAGACCGTCGATTACATGCGCGCCGAGCTCGAAAAGATCGGGCTGCCGGCCGACCTCGTTCAGGTCTTGCCCGCGCCCGTGAACAAGCAGCTGACCCAGGAGCTCATGAACCAGTGCGACCTGGTGGTCGTGACGGGGTCTCAGAACAACGTGAAGCGCGCCTATTCTTCGGGTACGCCGGCGATCGGCGTCGGCGCGGGCAACGTCCCCGTCGTCATCGACGAGAGCGCGGATTTCGACGACGCGGCGGCAAAGATCACCATGTCGAAGATCTTCGACAACGCGACGTCTTGCTCGTCCGAAAACTCGGTGATCATCCTCGACAGCGTCTATGACGAGGCGATGGACGCGCTGAAACGCGCCGGCGGCTATCTCTGCACCGCGGAAGAAAAGCAGAAGGTCGAGGACAACCTCTGGGTCGACGGGCACCTCAACCGCCACGTCATCGCCAAGGACGCCGATGTGCTGGCCGACGTGTTCGGCCTGGGCGATCAGGCCAAGGGCCAAAAGTTCTTCATGGTGGAAGAGGGTGACACCAACCCCGAAAGCCCGTTCATCGACGAGAAGCTCTCGCTGGTGCTGACGGTCTACCGCGCCACGGACATGGACGACGTGGTGCGCCAGCTGAACACGATCCTCGACGTCTGCGGCAAGGGGCACTCGGTCGGCATCCACACCAAGGAAGCCGCGCACGCCACGCGCCTCGCCGAAGAGATCGACGTGGTCCGCGTGCTGGTCAACCAGGCGCACACGTTCGGGAACGGCGGCGGCTACAATAACGGCCTCAACTTCACGCTGTCGATGGGCGGCGGTACGTGGGCCGGCAACTCGATTTCCGACAACCTGAACTACACCCACTTCATCAACATCACGCACCTGGTGAAGACGATCCCGGAAGACAAACCCTCCGAGGAAGAGCTGTTCGGCAGCTACTGGGAAAAGTTCGGGAAGTGATGCGAAGGCTTGCCTGAGTGTCATCCCCGCTTGTCCCGGATCTAGTCCGGGACGTAGGCGGGGATCTCGTCGAATGTGGGTTCCCGCTTTCGCGGGGATGACGGGATCTAACTAACGAAGACCAAGGGAAACGTCCGAATGAACTTCGAAGAATACGCGGCGAAACCGCTTTTAGCGGCGAGCGGGATCAAGGTGCCTCAGAGCATTTTGGTCTACCACGCCGACGCGGCGGCGGAAGCGGCAGAGCAACTCGGCGGCTGCGTCGTCAAGGCGCAGGTCCCGACCGGCAAGCGCGGCAAGGCGGGCGGCATCAAGCTCGCCGACACCCCCGAAGAAGCCAAGTCGCACGCGCAAGCGATCCTCGGCATGACCATCGGTATGCACACCGTTGAAAAGGTCCTGATCGAGGAGAAATCCGACATCCGCCGCGAATACTACGCGGCCGTCCTGAACGACCCGGTTTCGAAGGGCCCGATGGTCATGTTCTCGACCGAGGGCGGCATGGACATCGAGGAGATTGCCGCCGAAACGCCGGAGAAACTCAAGAAACACCCGGTCGATATCCGCAAGGGGTTCAGCCTTGAAGACGCGAACGCGATGCTCGAGGGTGTCGATCTGGAAGGCGCCGAAGCAGGCGTCGCCGATACGCTGGTGAAGCTCTACGACGCTTATATGGCAAACGATGCGGAACTGCTTGAGATCAATCCGCTGATCGTCACCGGCGACGGCTCGGTCGTGGCGCTCGACTGCAAGTTCACCCTCGACGACAGCGCCATCAAGCGCCAGGAGGAACTGGCCAAGAACGGCGCGCCGGAGAAATTGACCGAGCTCGAAGCGCGCGGCGAAAGCGCAGGCATCAAGTACATCGAACTGGACGGTGACGTGTGTGTGCTGGCCAACGGCGCCGGGCTGACCATGACCACCATGGATGTCGTCCGCCACCACGGCGGTGCGCCGGCGAACTTCTGCGAAATCGGCGGCGAGGCCTATACCAAGGCCAGGTTCGCGCTCGAGATGGTGCTCGCCAAACCCGGGATCAAAAGCCTGGTCGTCAACTTCTGCGGCGCGTTCGCGCGCTGCGACGTGATGATGGAAGGTCTGCTGGGGGCGTGGGAAGAACTGAAACCGGATATTCCGGTGTTCTTCTCCATCGCCGGCACCGGTGACGAGGAGGCGATCCGCATGCTTAAAGAGAAACTGAATATGGATCCGCTCCCCGACATGAGCGCGGCCTGCAAGGCCGCCGTCGATGCGGCGAAAGGGGGCGCACGATGATTATTCCCCGTAAAGAGACCCGCATCCTCGTCCAGGGGATCACCGGCAAGCAGGGCACGTTCTGGACCGAACGCATGCAGGAATATGGCGCCACCGTCGTCGGCGGCGTGAACCCGAAAAAAGCCGGTACGGAACATTGCGGCGTGCCGGTGCATGCCTCCGCCGTCGAGGCGCAGAAGGAGACCGGCTTTGACGCCTCGCTGCTGTTCATCCCGCCGCTCGGCGTGAAGGCGGCGGCGCTGGATGCCATCGAAGGCGGCGCCAAGATGATCCTGTGCCTGACCGAACATGTCCCGGTCCACGACGTGATGTATGTGATGGCGGCGGCGAAAGAGGCGGGGACCCGCGTCGTCGGCCCGAATACGGCTGGCGGCGTGACGGTCGGCGAAACCTTCATGGGCTTCATGCCGGCGTTCAACGAGCGTATCTTTAAAAAGGGAACGGTCGGCGTGCTGTCGCGCTCCGGCTCGCTCGGCACCCTCATGTGCCAGAACATCGTGACGGCCGGGTACGGCCAGACGGCGTTCGTCGGCATCGGCGGCGATCCGGTCATCGGCACGACGACGCGCGATGCGCTCGAAGCGCTGGACAACTTCCCCGGCACCGAAGCGGTCGTCATGGTCGGCGAGATCGGCGGCGCGATGGAAGAGGACGCGGCCGAGTACGCGAAGACGATGTCGAAGCCGGTGATCGCCTTCATCGCCGGGGGCGCCGCCCCGCCGGGCAAGAAGATGGGCCACGCAGGCGCTATCGTGATGGGCGACAAGGGGACGTACGCGTCCAAGAAGACCGCGCTGGAAGCGGCGGGCGTCAACGTGCTGTCGACTCCGGTGCACGTCGGCGATGCGCTCAGCGCGGCCTTCAAATAACCCGCTTAAATAGGTGCGTTCCGGGCTAAGTCGCTCGTCGCGTTCATCAAATTTAGGTCCGGTGATGTGACCTGCGACACAGTTGCCGGTCTCCGTTGCGCCTACACTTCCCCTCAGGTGGTGTTAAGTGGCGATGGAGACCTGCATGCTTGACCAAAACGCGTCCGAAGAAGACGTCCAACCCTTCTCGTTCGATGCCGACCGTGATCTGGCCCGCCGCGCCGAACTCGACCGGCCCCCCGAATTACCCCTGGCAGACGCCATCAGGCATGCGACCCGCGAAACCGGGTCCGGCACGTCGTGGCTGAAGGACTTCTGGGGGTGCCTGAACGGGCCAGGCAAGTTGGCGGCGAGCGAGTATTTTTATTATGGCCTTTATGCCGGCAAGCGCAGCCATGACGAGACCCAGCGCTTCGTCGGCAAGGCGGCGCAGGCCAAGATGCATCGCCAGTGCTGCGATCCGAAATGGTTTGCCGCCGCGCTCGACAAGCTGCACTTTTTGACGGTGATGCACGGTGCCGGCGTGCCGGTGCCGCACACGGTAGCGGTATTCGATCCGACCGCAAGGCGGGACCATCCTCACCTGATCACCCGTGTCGATGCGCTGGAAGCGCTGCTCGAGATGCCGGAAAGCTATCCGATCTTCGCCAAGCCGATCGACGGCATGTACAGCGTCGGCGCCCTCGCCATGACCGACGGCGGCAACGGCTGGGCGCACGTGCGCGGCGCCGGTCAGGTGCCGGTCAACGAAATCGCCGCCTATATGCAAAGGATGAGCGGGGAAGGGTATCTTCTGCAACGCACCCTCAACCCGCATCCCGCCCTGCAGGAGGCGTTGGGCGGCACGGTCGGGACCGTGCGGTTTCTGGTGTTGCTGGGCGAAGACGGCCCGGTCATCGAAAGCGCCGTCGCCAAGCTCCCGACGGACGGCAATATCGCCGACAACTACTGGCGCGACGGCAACATGCTGGGCGCGCTGGATAAGGAAACGGGCCGCATCACGCGAGTCGTGACCGGCACCGGCCCGGCGCTTCGCGAACTCACGCACCACCCGGTGACGGGGGCCGAACTGGTCGGATTCGAAATGCCCGAATGGCGTGTGGCGACGCAATTGTGCCGCCGCGCCGCGATGGCGCTGCCCGGGCTCCGGACCCAGTCATGGGATATCGCGTTGACGAACAAGGGACCGGTCGCGATCGAGGTCAATTGGGGCGGGGATATGAACCTGCATCAACTGGCGCACGGCCGCGGCATCCTCTCGCCGACGATGATCGCGCATCTCAAGCGGAACGGTTACGCGGGCAAGCTGCCGGGAGCTTGATCCCCCCGATACCGCCAGCTAGGAACCGAGGGCCACGCTGCACTGGAACCGCCCTGCAGGTCTGGGTCTTCGGGCGCGGTTACCATTAAAAGTTAGCCAAGGCGGAAAGTTTTTCTTGACCGGTTTCGCATCCCATTATATCACTTTCCTATATGGCTAACTGTTTGGATGATTTGGATAAGTCATTTTCCGCGCTCGCGGATCCGACCAGACGGGCGATTGTCAGCCGCTTATGCGACGGACCGCTGTCGGTCAGCCAGCTTTCAGCACCGTTCGATATCGCGCTGCCATCACTGCTAAAACACGTGCGCGTTCTTGAGCGGAGCGGGCTGATAAGCACCGAGAAAATCGGCCGCGTACGGACCTGCAGAATCGAGCCGCATGCCCTTCGTGCGACCGAAGCTTGGCTACGACAGCATATTACCGCTTGGGAAGGTCGCCTCGATCGCATGGAAGCGCATATCGAGAATATGAAGAGGAAGAATTGAGACGATGACTGACGCTGACGATTCTCAATCCCCGTGGCGAGATTGGCCACTCGACCGTGAGATCGTACTAACCAGATTGATCGACGCGCCGCGTGAGTTGGTTTTCACGGCCTGGACGGATCCGGATCAGATACAAAAATGGTTCGGGCCAGCTGGGATGACGATCGAAACCAAAGAGATCGACCTGCGCGCGGGTGGGGTTTGGCGGTTTGACATGGTTGCGTCCGATGGCACGCGATTCGACAACAAGATGGTTTTCCTTCGCATCGTCGCTCCTGAGTTTATCGAGGTCGAACACGGTTCCGACCGGGACAACGACCCCACGAGGTTTAAAATGCTGGTTGCGTTCGATGAACAAAGCAACGGCAAGACTGTCCTCACGCTGCGCCAGATGCATCCGACAAAGGAGCGGCGGGAATGGGGGATCGGTTTCGGGGCGATTGAATATGGTGGGCAGACGCTGGATAAACTCGCCCGTCATGTGGCCGGAGAGCGTGACGGCTAAGCGCACCACCGGCTCGCTGGAACCGGTGTGATTTATTCGTCGGTGTGGCCGGCCGGGCCGAACTGAAGAATCGGCGCGGCGTCGATGTCGGCGGCGTCGAGCATCGCCGCGACCCGTTGCAGGGAAGCCACCAGCATCGTCTGCTCCCAGGTATCCAGCGGTTCGAACTGCTCGGCAAATCGTTGGTGCAGGGCTTCCGGGGCCTGTTCCAGCATGTCGTGGCCGGCGTCGGTCAGTTTCACGAAAACCTTGCGCTTGTCCGTGGTGCCGCGGGTGCGGGTGACGAGGCCGATTTCCTCCAGCCTGGCGACGAGCGTCGTTACCGAAGCCTGCGCCATGTGCACGCGCTCGGTGATCTCACCGACGGTGAGTTCGGGCTCTTCTTCCAAGGCCTGCAACACCAGAAGCTGTGATGTCTTGAGCCCAGTGGCGATTCGGAGCGCCTTGCCGTGGAGTTCGGTGGCGCGGAGAATCCGGCGGATCGAGATCAAAGCCTCGTTGAGTTTGTCCATATCCGCGGCTCCCGGGTCGTCATCCTCACGTCCGGATAACGATACATATCCGAGATATGACATGCTACCTTCCATGGTCTTTCGAGATAGACCGAAATCCATCGATATTCAATGGATTTTTCATGTCGTATCTGCAGCTTCTTTTGTCATAATGTTGCGGAAACATGAAATATTTAAATTATTAAACGAATTTAACGTGACCCGGTTGACGCCAATCGGGTGAGGCGCTATGTCTCCCGCAACAAAATTATATCGGTTGTTGATATAAATAACGAGGAACAGCAAGAACCATGACGATTTCCGGACGACTTGACCGCGACGACCGCGACCTGATCCTGAGGCGCCCGACCCCCGAAGACGGGGTCGCCGTGAACGAACTCGTGGAACAGTGCAAGCCGCTCGACGAGAACTCGGTTTACTGCAATCTGCTGCAGTGCTCGCACTTCTCGGAAACCTGCTCGCTCGCCGAACTCGACGGCGAACCGGTGGGGTTCGTATCGGGCTATATCGTGCCCGAGGAAGACAACAGCCTGTTCGTATGGCAGGTGGCGGTGTCGCCCAAGGCGCGCGGCCTCAAGCTGGCCAAGCGCATGATCATCGACATCCTGCGCCGCCCGGCTTCGCGCGACGTGCGTCACATCAAGACCACGATCACGCCCGACAACAAGGCGTCGCACGGCGTTTTCAAGTCCGTCGCCCGGGAACTCGGCGCCGACATTGAGCACGATGTCCTGTTCGACAAGGAGGAGCATTTCGACGGTCAGCAGAAGACCGAGGTGCTCTGGAATATCGGACCGTTCAAGCGGGCGGATCTGATGCCGGCATTGATGAGTGCCGCCTGACCGCCTGATCGACGCCAAATTTTCCGCAAATTCTGTTTTTAGAAGGCGTCCTTGGGCGAGGCCCGGCAACGCACATCCTAAAGGCAACTGACTTTTACAGACGATAGAAAGAAGCGAGGTCTTCATATTATGTCTATTTTCGAACGCCGCGAATCCCAGGTTCAGAGCTATGCGCGCTCGTTCCCTGTCACTTTCGACAAGGCCCAGGGCGCGATCCTGACGGGTGAAGACGGCAAGGAATATATCGACTTCCTGGCCGGCGCCGGCAGCCTGAACTATGGCCACAACGATCCCGACATGCGCGATGCACTGATCGACTACATCAATTCCGGCGGCATTACGCACGGGCTCGATATGCACACCCGCGCCAAGGAAAAATTCCTGACCGCGTTCGAGGAGATCATCCTCAAGCCGCGCGACCTGGACTATGTGCTGCAGTTCACCGGCCCGACCGGCACCAACGCCGTCGAAGCCGCGATGAAGCTGGCGCGTAAAGTGACCGGCCGCAGCAACATCATTTCGTTCACCAACGGCTTCCATGGCGTCTCCATGGGCGCGTTGGCCGCGACCGGCAACCAGCACCATCGGGGCGCCGCCGGCGTCGATATGGTCGGCACCACGCCGATGCCGTACGACGGCTACCTCGGCCACAATGTCGACAGCACGGTCTATCTCGACAAGGCGCTCGGCGACCCGTCGAGCGGCGTCGATCACCCGGCCGCCGTCATCGTCGAGTGCGTGCAGGGCGAGGGCGGTCTCACCGCCGCCAGCATGGAATGGCTGCAGAACCTGGAAAAGGTCTGCCGCAAGCATGACGTCCTGCTGATCGTCGATGACATTCAGGCCGGCTGCGGCCGCACCGGCACGTTCTTCAGCTTCGAACCGGCCGGTATTAAACCCGACATCGTAACGTTGTCGAAATCGCTTTCCGGTTTCGGTTTGCCGTTCGCGGTAACCCTCATCGACCGCAAGCTCGATACCTGGAAGCCGGGCGAGCACAACGGCACGTTCCGCGGCAACAACCACGCCTTCATCACCGCGACCGCCGCGCTCGAGAAGTTCTGGAAGGACGACAAATTCGCCGAATCCGTCCGCAAGAAGGGCGAGATCCTGAGAGAGGGCTTCGAAGCCATCCAGTCAAAACACGGCGATCATGTCGTCGAACTGCGCGGGCGTGGCATGATGCGCGGCATCGTCGTCAGCTCAGGAGAACTGGCCGACGAAATCGTCGCCGAATCGTTCAAGCGCGGTCTCGTGATCGAGACGTCCGGGGCGCACGACGAAGTCGTGAAATGCCTGGCGTCGCTGACCATCACCGAAGACGAACTGAAGCGCGGCCTCGACATTCTCGGTGAGGCGTTCGACGCCGCGATCGCCGGCGCCAAGACCGCCGCGGCCGCCGAGTAACCGGGGCACATACAGGATACCCAGGAGGTAATCACAATGATCGTTCGCACGCTCAAGGAATGCGAAGGCACCAAACGCACCGTAAAGACCGACAACTGGCAGAGCGTCCGCCTGTCGCTGGCCGATGACGGGATGGGGTTCTCGTTCCACATCACCACCATCTACGCCGGGACCGAGACGCCGATCTGGTACAAGAACCATCTTGAAACGGTCTACTGCATGTCGGGTAACGGCGAGGTCGAAACCGTCGCCGACGGCAAGGTCTACAAGATCGAGCCGGGCACGGTTTACATCCTCGACAAGAACGACCAGCACATCCTGAGGGGCGGCACCGAGGACATGCACCTCGCCTGCGCGTTCAATCCGCCGCTCAATGGCCGCGAAGTCCACGACGAGGACGGCGCGTACAAACTCAACGAAGAAGCGCTCGTCGACGCGTGACGGCGCCACCAAAAGGAAACATTTCCATGACCGACAGTAATCAGGCCGTGCCCCAGGTTTCCGGGGAGGAGAAGGCGGAAAAAACGCATACCGTCCACAAGATCGGCGGCACGTCGATGTCGGATATCGAATCGGTATTCGACAACATCCTGATCGGCGGGCGCGGCGGCGACGATCTGTATAACCGGATTTTCGTCGTCTCCGCCTACGGCGGCATCACCGACATGCTGCTCGAAAACAAGAAGACCGGCGAGCCGGGCGTCTATGCCCTTTATGCCGGTTCGGACAACGACTGGGCGTGGGGCGATGCGCTTTCCAAAGTGCTCAACCACATGCTCGAAATCAACGCCGACGCATTCGACGACGATTCCGACCGCAAGCTCGCCGACCGTTTCGTGCAGGAGCGGGTCGAGGGCGTGCGCAACTGCCTGATCGACCTGCAGCGCATCTGCGGCTACGGGCACTTCAAGCTCGAAGAGCATCTGATGACCGTGCGCGAAATGATCAGCGGCATCGGCGAAGCGCACAGCGCGCACAACACCATGCTGTTGCTGCGCCGCCGCGGCGTCGAGGCCGAGTTCGTCGATCTGTCGGGCTGGCGCGAAAGCGAGAGCATGAGCCTCGAAGACCGCATCAGCGAAGGTTTCGCGGATATCGACGTGACGAAGACGCTGCCGATCGTGACCGGTTACACCCAGGCTGGCGACGGTCTCATGGGCGTGTTCGGGCGCGGCTATTCGGAGGTCACGTTCTCCGCCGTCGCGTGCGTCACCGGTGCGCGCGAAGCGGTGATCCACAAGGAATTCCACCTGTCGAGCGCGGATCCGAAAATCGTCGGTATCGACAAGGTGCAGCCGATTGGGCGCACGAATTACGACGTTGCCGACCAGCTCTCCAACATGGGGATGGAGGCGATCCACCCGCGCGCCGCCAAGGGCCTGCGCCAGAAGGGAATTCCGCTCAGGATCGTCAACACCTTCGAGCCGGACCATCCGGGTACCGTGATTGACGAAGATTGGGTGCCGGACGACCCGCGCATCGAGATCGTGACCGGTCTCGAGAACGCCATCGAGGTCGAGGTCTTCGACCAGGATATGGTCGGCATTCCGGGCGCCGGCGAGGACGCGGTCGCGGCGTTCCGCCGCTTCAAGCTGCCGTTGGTGAGTTGGAGCCTCAACGCCAACACCATGACGTTCTATGTCGAAGCGCCGCTGAAACAGGTGCGCCGCGTCATCGAGGTGATCCAGAAGCGTCAGCCGGAAGCGGAAATCCAGACCCGTAAGGTGGATATCGTATCCGCCATCGGCGCCAACATGCGCGACAAGGCGATCATCGCCGATGCCATCGCCGCCATCGACAAGAGCAATCTCGACCTTTTGGCGACGCACGCGTCGGGCCGCGGCGTCGACATCCAGTTCATCTTCGCTGACGGAAGCTACGACGATGCGGTGAAGGTGCTGCATACGGCCCTGATCGAGGAACGCGCGGCCAACGGCCAACCGGTCCTGCCGCCCGCCGCCAACGAACAGACGGCGGCCGTGGGGAATTCGAAGGCCGCATAAAACTCATTGATCGTCCCGGGATATTGACGGGTGGGGACGGCATGCCAACATTAAGGCAGCACACCTAGACGTTACTTTCCCGGGGGATCAAATGAGCAGCGTTCTTTTCACGCCCATCAACCTGCGCGGGCTGGAAATGCCCAACCGCATCGTCGTCGCGCCGATGTGCCAATATTCGGCCCATGACGGCAACGCCAACGACTGGCATCTGATGCATCTGGGCCAGTTCGCGGTCGGCGGCAACGGGCTGCTGTTCGTCGAAGCGACCGGCACCGAACCCGAAGGCCGCATCACGCCGGGCTGCGTCGGCCTCTGGTCCGACGACAACGAAGCCGCGCTTAAGCGTATTCTCGATTTCGCCGCCGCTTACGGGAACACCCCCGTCGGTATCCAGCTCGCCCACGCCGGCCGTAAGGCGAGCGTCGATGTGCCGTGGAAGGGCGGCAAGCCGTTGAATAAAGACAACGGCGCCTGGCAGACCGTCGGGCCGTCCGCCGAACCATATGCCGACGGCTGGCATGTCCCGGAAGCCATGACCGACGAAACCATGGACCGTGTGCGCACCAGCTTCGTCGAAGCGGCCAAACGGTCCGTGCGGCTCGGGTTCAGGTGCATCGAAATCCACAACGCGCACGGCTATCTAATGCACCAGTTCCTGTCGCCCATCTCCAACCGCCGCAATGACGCCTACGGCGGTTCGCTCGAAGGGCGCATGAAGTTCCCGCTCGAAGTCTTCGACGCGGTCCGCGCCGTCGTGCCCGACGAGATCCCGGTGGGTGTCCGGATTTCCGCCACCGACTGGGTCGACGGCGGCTGGGACATGACCGGCAGTCTCGCCTACGCGAAGGAGTTGAAGAAACGCGGCTGCGACTTCATCGACGTTTCGTCGGGTGGCAATTCACCTCATCAGCAGATCCCGGTCGGGCCCGGGTACCAGACCCACTTCGCCGCCGATATCCGGCGCGAGACCGGCCTCGCGACCATGGCGGTGGGCAAGATCACCGACCCGATCCAGGCCGAGCACATCGTCAAGACCGGGCAGGCCGATATGGTTTCGCTGGCTCGCGGCATGCTCTACGATCCGCGCTGGGCGTGGCACGCGGCGGAAACGCTGCGCGCGCATGCGGCCTTTCCGCCGCAGTATCAGCGCTCGCATCCGGCAATGGCCGGTGAACCGGTGCCCGGCAATCCGCCGCCGCCGGAAAACGTCAGGAAAGCGGCAGGTGAGAAATGAGCAGACTAGGCCCCGTCCCCACGGACACGATGAACGAAGCCCAGAAGATCGTCTTCGACGGCATTACCGGCGGCCCCCGCGCCAAGGGAAACCCGGCGGAAATGCTGAACGAGGAGGGGGCGCTGCGCGGGCCTTTCAACGCCATGCTGTATTCGCCGGAAATGGGCGACCTGTTGCAGCAACTGGGCGGCAAGCTGCGTTACGAGACGATCATCCCGGCACCCCTTCGCGAACTGGCGATCATCACCGTCGGACGCCATTTCGAGGCCGAGTACGAATGGTGGGCGCACGTGAACGTCGGCAAGAAGGAAGGGCTTTCGCAAGAGACCATAGACGCCGTGTTGGCGGGCAAGGTTCCGGCAGACCCGGCGGAAGCGACGGTCTATAAATTCGTCTCAGATCTTCAGTCGAAGAACCGGATTTCGGACGATCTCTATAAAGACGCGCTCCATCTGCTGGGCGAGCAGGGGGTTACGGAACTGGTGTTCCTGGCGGGCTACTACGCCACCATCTCGCACATTCTGAATGCGTTCGAGGTCGGATTACCTTCAGGTGTCGAACCCGCGTTCGAATAAAACTTACCCCCTCACCTAACCTCCACCCCCTAAAGGGGGAGAGGGATTTATTTGCAGTGCGTATCGGCAGGGTCCCTCTTCCCCAGCTAGCTGGGGGAGAGGACAGGTGAGGGGGTAATGATATTCAGACGTCGTAACCCGGATTTTCCCGGTCGAGCTTCCTTAAAAGCGCCGGCCATTCGTTGACGCCGATCGGGCGGTAGCCGTCTTTCGAATTCGCCTTGCGGTTCCGTTCAATGGTGACCTGCTGCATCTCTTCGGAGATCTCGACGGGCTCGGCACCTGCCTGCTGGAACTTGAGCTGGAAGCGGCACGCGCGTTCGGCCCGGTACATCCACATGAAGGCTTCCGCGACCGTGTTGCCGACGGTCAGCAGGCCGTGATTCCTAAGGATCAGCACCTTGTTATCGCCGAGGTCGCGGGCCAGGCGGTCGCGCTCGGAAAGGTCGAAGGCGATGCCTTCGTAATCATGGTAGCCGGTGTGGGCGATGATCGCCAGCGCCTGCTGGGTCAGCGGGAGAAGACCGTTCTTCTGGGTCGCGACGCCGACGCCTGCCTGGGTGTGGGTATGGATGACGCAAGCTACTTCAGGGCGCGCCATGTGGACCGCCGAATGAATGACGAAGCCGGCGGGATTGATCCCCAGTTCCGACGGTGAGAGCTCGGTGCCGTCCTCGTCCACCTTGACCAGTGACGAGGCCGTCATTTCCTCGAACATGAGGCCGAACGGATTGATCAGGAACTGGTTGTCCGCATCCGGCACCCTGGCAGACAAGTGCGTCGCCAGAAGGTCCGACCAGCCGTACAGGTGTACGAGGCGGAAGCACGCCGCCAGATCGACCCGCGTCCGCCACTCGGCGTCGCTGATTTTCTGCTTGAATTCGGTAACGGTGCTCATAAATGGCTCCCTAAATCTTATTTATTTTGAAGCGCATGCTATCGGCGGGTATGTTGCCTGTCACTGTCTATTCAATTCGGCCGGGTCCGGCCACGGAGATAAGCTTTGCCACCTGACGCGTTTACCCGGCCGCACGATGTGCTCGTTCTCGGTGCAGGCAACGCCGCCATGTCGGCGGCGCTGACGGCACGTGCGCGGGGCGCCAGCGTGCTGATGATCGAGAGTGCCAACAAGGATTTGCGCGGCGGCAACTCGCGTCACGTCCGCAACATCCGTTATAGCCACAATGCCGCGACCGATTACGTCACCGGGCGCTACGACGCCGACGAATACTTCAAGGACCTGATGCGGGTCACTGACGGCAACACCAACGAAGACCTGATGCGCTTCATGATCGAAGCGTCCGAGGACTGCGTCGACTGGATGTTAAGTCAGGGTATCAAGTTCCAGCCGCCGTTGTCGGGGACGCTCGGTTTGGCGCGCACCAACGCGTTCTTCCTGGGCGGCGGCAAGGGTATGATGAACGCCTACTTCAAGGCCGCCGAGCAAGCCGGGATCGACATCGTCTATGAGGCCGAGGTCGAAAGCGTCGAGATGGACGGCTCGAAGTTCACCGCCGCCATGGTGCGCCACGGCGGCGAGCTGCACCGGGTCGAGGCACGCACGGTCGTCCTCGCGTCCGGCGGCTTCGAGGCCAACATCGAATGGCTGAAAGAGGGCTGGGGCGAGATCGCCGATAATTTCCTGGTCCGTGGCTCGCCGATGAACACCGGCAAGGTACTGCGCTCGATGCTCGATAATGGCGCCAAGCCGATCGGCGCGCCCGACCAGTGCCACGCCGTCGCCATCGACGGCCGCGCGCCCAAGTTCGACGGCGGCATTTCGACGCGCATCGACTGTGTGATCTTCTCGGTCGTCGTCAACAAGAACGGCGAAAGGTTTTATGACGAGGGCGAGGACATCTGGCCCAAGCGCTACGCCATCTGGGGCAGGCTCGTCGCGAAACAGCCCGATCAGGTCGCCTTTGCCGTGATCGACAGCAAGTCCATGGGGCTGTTCATGCCGACGGTCTACGAGCCGTTCCAGTCCGACACATTATCCGGCCTTGCCGAGCAACTGGGCGTCGACGCCAAGACCATGGAAAAGACCGTCGCGGACTTTAATAACGCCGTGCAGCCGGGGACCTTCAACGCGACCGAGCCGGACGGCTGTCACACCGAGGGGCTGGAGCCGAAGAAATCCAACTGGGCCCGGAAGATCGATACGCCGCCCTATTACGGTTATCCGGTGCGGATGGGGATCACGTTCACTTACCTGGGCCTCGAGGTGAACAAGCAGGCGCAGGTCTTCATGAACGACGGCAAGCCCGCCGAGAACATCTGGGCGGCGGGCGAGATCATGGCCGGGAACATCCTCGGCCAGGGCTATGCCGGCGGTACCGGGATGGCGATCGGCAACGTGTTCGGCCGCATCGCAGGGGAGGAGGCCGCGCGCCATGCCCGAAACTGAGACGTTAAAAGAAGCCAAGCGCGTCATGCAGATCTGCAACGCCTGCAGATACTGCGAGGGCTATTGCGCCGTCTTTCCGGCGATGAACAAGCGGCTCACGTTCTCGGACGGGGACGTGACGTATCTGGCGAATCTGTGTCACGGCTGTCAGGGCTGCTATTACGCGTGCCAGTACACCCCGCCGCATGAGTTCGCCGTCAACGTCCCGAAGGCGTTTGCGGAATTGCGTGGCGAGACCTACCGCGATTACGCCTGGCCCGGCATGTTCAAGGGCCTGTTCGAGGGCAACGCCAAGTGGATCGCTCTGATCACACTGGTTTTGACCATCGCCGTCACGGTGGGCGTATTCGTCGTGCAGGGGGCCGACGTGGTCACCGGCGTGCACACGGGCACCGGCGCGTTCTACAAGGTGATCCCGCACGACGTAATCGTCTATCTGGCGTCCGCGCCGTTCCTGTTCGCCGGCCTCGCCTTCATTGTCGGGCTGGTGAAGTTCTGGCGCGACATCGGCGGCAAGCCGGGCGAGCTTTTAAATCCCGCTGCGCTCGTGCAGGCGTTCAAGGACGCAGGCCAGATGAAATACATGTCGGGTGGCGGGCACGGCTGCAACTATCCCAATGACAACTTCTCCATGGGGCGCCGGCATGCCCACCAGATGACCATGTGGGGCTTCATTTTATGCTTTGCCGCGACCAGCGTCGCGACGGTCTATCACTACGTCTTCGGCTGGGAAGCGCCTTACGATTATTTCTCGGTGCCGGTGATCCTCGGCACGCTCGGCGGCATCGGCATCATCTTCGGTCCCATCGGTCTGTTGATGATGAAGAAGACCGCCGACACCGCGCCACAGGACACCAAGCGGACGGGGATGGACATCGCCTTCCTGTGGATGCTGATCCTGACCGGCGTCACCGGCCTCGCGCTGCTGGCGCTTCGCGAGACCGCGGCGATGGGCACGTTGCTGGCGGTTCACCTCGGCATCGTGCTGGCGATGTTCGCCACCTTCCCCTACGGCAAGATGGCGCACGCCGTCTATCGCCTCGGCGCGCTCATCAAGTTCGCGCACGAGCGAAAGGAATAAGCCTTACCTCAAGAGCCACGCGCGCACCGTCTCGACGGCGGGGCGCGCCTCGCTGTCGGCGGCCCATATGACGTAAAAGTGCCGTTCTTCTGTGAACGGCGTCGGGATCGCGTATTCGAGAAGTTCCTGCTCGATCAGACCTTCGACCAGATGCCGCCAGCCGAGCGCGATGCCGTCGCCCGCCATGGCCGCCTGCAGCGCCAGCGCGTGGTCGTTGATGTGCAGGCCGCGACCGTCGTCGCGCCACGGCACGCCGAAATGATTGAACCACTCGACCCATGACGCGCAGGGCCGGTAGGGCTCGTCCAGATGAATGAGCTCATGGCCCAGAATATCGGCGGGTTCGGTAATCGTCGGTCTGGCGGCGAGGTAGGCGGGGCTGGCGACGGGATAGATCGCTTCGTCGGCGAGCTTTTCGGCTTCGCAACCCGGCCAGGCGCCAAGCCCCTGCCGGACGCCGAGCGAGATTCCCTCGGCGACGATGTCGAGGTCCTTGTCCGTGGTCTGCACTCTGAGATCGATATCCGGGTTCTCTTCCCGGAACCTGACGAGGCGCGGCACCAGCCAGTAATTGGCGAAGGATGTCGAGCAGGACAGCGTCACCTGATTGTCGTCGGCGCGCTGGGCGATCCCCTCCGCCGAGCGGCGGATATGGGTCAGGCCCATCGAGACGTCGTGGAAGAATTGCTGGCCGGTTTCGGTCAATCTGACGGACCTGTGTTCGCGGTGGAACAGCCGCACCCCCAGCGCGGTTTCCAACTGGCGCACGTTGTAGCTGACGGCAGCTTGGGTGACGTTCAGTTCCTGCGCGGCGCGGGTAAACGACATGTGCCGGGCCGCCGCCTCGAAGGCGAACAGCGCGACCGGCGACTGGATCAGGGTGCGCAGATTTCGCATAAGCTCAGTTTATCCAAAAGATGACATTTTTTACAGGTCACAGCGGCTTTCAGCACAAATAATCTTGGCCATCAACGGTGAGGGAGGCAACGGCCATGAAGTCGATGGTGGAGAGCGAACCGGTCAAACGCCGCCGTGGCGGCGGGCGTGAGGCAAAGCGCGCGGAACGGACGGCGACGCCCGATAAAGGGGTGACGGAGGCCTATATCAGACGCGGCATTCCGACCTTCGATCTGGTGCCGGACGAGGTGCTCGAGAAGATCGAGGCCACCGCCGAAACCATCCTTCAGGAAATCGGCATGGAGTTTCGGGGCGACGACGAGGCACGGCGTCTCTGGAAGGCAGCGGGCGCGGACGTAACGGGCGATCTGGTGAGGTTCCCCAAGGGGCTTGTCCGCGAGGTCTGCAAGACCGCGCCCCGGGAGTTCCGTCAGCACGGCCGCAATCCGGCCCGCGATGTGATGATCGGCGGCGATAATGTCGTTTTGTCGCCGGCCTACGGTTCGCCGTTCATTCACAACATGGACGAGGGGCGGCGTTATGCCTCGCTCGCCGATTTCGAGAACTTCGTGAAGCTCGCTTACATGTGCCCGGACCTGCATCACTCCGGCGGCACGATCTGCGAGCCTGTCGACATCCCGGTCAACAAGCGCCATCTCGACATGGTCTATGCGCACCTGCGCTGGTCCGACAAGCCGATGATGGGCTCCGTCACCCAGCCCGAGCGCGCCGCCGACAGCATCGAGATGTGCCGGATCGTGTTCGGCAACGAGATGGTCGATGAGAACTGCGTGATCCTCGGCAACATCAACGTCAACTCGCCGCTGGTTTACGACGCCGCCATGACCGGCGCGCTCAGGACATATGCAGCCGCCAACCAGTGCACGGTCGTCGTGCCGTTTATCCTCGGCGGCGCCATGGGGCCGGTGACGTCGGCGGGCGCCATCGCCCAGGCGCATGCCGAAACGCTGGTCGGCGTCGCGCTGACGCAGTTGGTCAGGCCCGGCGCGCCGGTGATCTACGGGAATTTCCTTTCATCGATGGCGCTCAGGTCCGGCTCGCCGACGTTCGGCACGCCGGAACCGGCGCTCGGCTCGCTGGTGGTCGGACAGTTGGCCAGGCGCGCCAATCTGCCGCTCCGGTGCTCGGGGGCGTTCACCACGTCTAAACTCCCGGACGGACAGGCGATGCTGGAAAGCGCGGTTTCCATGCAGGCGGCGATCCTCTGCGGGGCGAACTTTATCCTGCATTCGGCGGGCTGGCTCGAGGGCGGGCTGGCCATGGGCTACGAGAAGTTCATGCTGGATGCGGATTTCTGCGGTAGCGTCTCGACGTACCTGAGGGGCATAACGTTTGATGATGACACGCTGGGCCTCGATGCCTTCCGTGAGGTCGGGCCGGGTAAGCATTTCTTCGGCTGCCAGCACACGCTTAAGCACTACGAAACCGCGTTCTGGGACTCGGGGCTCAGCGACAACACGTCCTACGAACAATGGCGCGATGCGGGCAGTTGGCCGGCCGAGAAACGCGCCAATGCGCTCTGGAAACAAAGGCTGGAAGAATACGATGCCCCCGCCATCGACCCGGCCGTGGACGAGGCGCTCCGGGACTACATTGACCGCAAGAAGCGCAGCATGGAGGATGCGTGGTACTAACGCGAGAGTTTAGATGACGGCCAACGATCCACTCCTGCAGCCCTATAAGCTGAAGCACCTGACGCTCCGGAACCGGATCATGTCGACGGCGCACGAGCCGGCGTACTCCGAAGACGGCATGCCGACGGAACGCTACCGCCTCTATCATGCGGAGAAAGCCAAGGGTGGCATTGCGCTGACCATGACGGCGGGTTCGGCCGTGGTGTCGCCCGACAGCCCGCCTGCGTTCGGCAACCTTCACGCCTATAAAGACGAGATCGTGCCCTGGCTGCGCGATCTTTCGGATGCGTGTCACGAGCACGGCGCCGCTATCATGATGCAGATCACCCACCTCGGGCGGCGCACCAACTGGAACCATTCCGACTGGCTGCCGGTCCTGGCGCCGAGCCCGATCCGCGAGCCGGCGCACCGCGCCTTCCCCAAGATGATTGAGGACTGGGAGATCGAACGCATCATCGGCGAATATGCCGACGCCGCCGAGCGCATGAAGGCAGGCGGCCTCGACGGGATCGAGCTCGAAGCCTACGGCCACCTGATGGACCAGTTCTGGTCACCCGCCACCAACGCCCGCGACGACGAATGGGGCGGCAGTCTCGATAACCGGATGCGGTTTTCGATGCGCGTCATCGATGCCATCCGCGACCGCGTCGGCCCGGACTTCATCGTCGGCATGCGCCTTGTCGCCGACGAGGACTGGGAGGCGGGCATATCGAAAGAAGAGGGGATCGAGATCGCCGAGCGCTGCGTCGCGACGGGGAAGATCGATTTTCTCAACCTGATCCGCGGCCACATCGACAGCGATGCGGCGCTGTCGAAAGTGATCCCGGTCGGCGGCATGCGCTCCGCGCCGCATCTGGACTTCTGCGGCGAGGTTCGGGACCGGACGAAATTCCCGATCTTTCACGCCGCGCGCATCGCCGACGTCGCCACGGCACGCCATGCGGTCGCGGAGGGCAAGCTCGACATGGTCGGCATGACCCGCGCGCACATCGCCGATCCGCATATCGTCAATAAGGTCGCGGCGGGAGTGGAGGACGACATCCGCCCCTGCGTCGGTGCGACCTATTGTCTCGACCGGATTTACGAGGGCAACGAGGCGCTCTGCATCCATAACCCGGCGACCGGGCGTGAGTCGTCGATCCCGCATCTCGTGCCGGTTTCGGACGGCCGGAACAAATCCTGCGTCGTCGTCGGCGCCGGACCGGCGGGGCTCGAGGCGGCGCGGGTCCTCGCCGCCAGGGGTCACGCCGTCACGGTCCTCGAAGCCGCCGACAAACCGGGCGGGCAAATTCAGTTGGCGGCGCGGGTCAAACGCCGCGCAGAACTGATCGGAATCGTCGACTGGCGCATCGCCCAGTGCGAGAAGGCGGGGGTCACGTTCCGCTTCAACACGTTTGCCGAGGCCGCCGACGTGACGGCGCTCGCGCCCGACGTGGTCATTGTCGCGACCGGAGGATTACCGAATACCGAAATCGTGCCCGGCGCCGAACATGCCGTTTCCGGGTGGGATATCTTGTCGGGTGATGTCAAACCGGCGGAGCGGGTGTTGTTGTACGACGACAACGCCGCGCACCCGGGCCTCGCGGCCGCCGAAATGATCGCGCTCGCGGGATCGGAGTTGGAGATCGTCACGCCGGAACGATATTTCGCGGTCGAGATCGGCGGGCTCAATCATGTGAAATACGCCGAGTGCTTCGACGAACATGGCGTCACGATCACGATCAACAAGCGGCTGATGTCCGTCGAGAAAGACGGCAACACGCTCACCGCCGTCATCGGCTCGGACTATTCGGAGCGTCTTGAACGCCGCGCCGTCGACCAGGTCGTCATCGAACACGGCACGCTGCCGATGGAAGACCTCTATTTCGAATTGAAGCCGCTCAGCCGGAATCTCGGCGCCGTCGATACGGACGCGCTGATCGATGGCCGGGCGCAGACGCTCGCGCCGAATACCGAAGGTGCATTTCAATTGTTCCGCATCGGCGACGCCGTCTCCAGCCGCAACATCCACGCCGCGATCTATGACGCGCTCCGGCTGTGCATGGCCGTTTGAATCGCCCCTCACCCTGTCCCTCTCCCAAGGGAGAGGGAACGCTGTATCCCATATCCCTCTCCCTTGGGAGAGGGTGGCGCGCTTGCGCGCCGGGTGAGGGGTGCCTGATCAACCAATTTCGTGCGTATGAAGTGATCCTGAATTAAGTTCAGGGTGACGGTGGGGTGGGAGATTTCGATGGGTACATTCATTCAAGTTGCCGACATCATGGGGGTCGCGGTGTTCGCGACATCCGGTGCGCTGGTCGCGAGCCGCAAGGAGATGGACCTGATCGGGTTCGGCCTGATGGCGAGCCTGACCGGCGTCGGCGGCGGCACGCTGCGCGACCTACTGCTGGATCGTCCCGTGTTCTGGATTGCCGATCCCATTGCGATCTGGATCTGTCTTTTTATCGCGCTCGTCGTTTTCTTCACGGCATACATGGTCCAGCGGCGTTATCGGATCCTGTTGTGGGCCGACGCGCTTGGAATTTCGCTCTACGGTGTGATGGGCGCAGAACTCGCGCGGCTGTCGGGAACCGGGCCGCTGGTCGCCATCGTCATGGGGATGATGACGGCGACGTTCGGCGGGTTGCTGCGCGACGTGATCTGCGGTGAGACGCCGCTGATCCTGAAGAAAGAGGTCTACGCCACCTGTGCCGCCCTGGCGGCGACGGTGCACGTGGTCCTGACGCTCGCCGGGCTGTCGTTCGAGATTTCCGCCTGCGCCGGGTTCGCGGCGGGGTTCACGCTGCGCGCCTTCGGGATCGCCAAGGGCCAGTCGTTGCCGAGTTACAAGGCGCGACCGGGCCGGGAGTATTGAAAACGATTGCCCCCTCATCTGCCTTCTCCCCCTGAAGGGGGAGAAGGACCCTCGACGCTAAGCCGCGGCTAGCCCCTCTCCCCCTTTAGGGGGAGAGGTTGGGTGAGGGGGTGAGCGTCTGGATCAGATCACCTCGTCGCCACGGTCGCCGGTTTCGCCGTAACGGTGCAGGGCCGGTTCTTTCGTGCCCTCGTAGAGCTTGTCGACGCCTTCGCGGATTTTCGCGTTTTCTCGTTCGAACAGCGAGTTGCCCTCGAGGTCGCTATCGGCGATGAAGGGCCCGAAGTTTTCGACCTCGACCATCCACATCGCCTGTGCGACGCCCAGTTCGTCGAACCAGTGCACGTCGCGGATGCCCTTGATCCCCCGGCCCAACAAAGCGCCGGTGCCGTAGCCCACCGTGGTCAGGTAGATCGCGCCGTTGGGGACGAAGTATTTCTTGTAGTCCTTCGACGACATCCCCCCCTTGCCGATGATGATCTTCGCTTTGGAGATGCGGAACCAGTCCTCCAGCCATTTCGAGAACCGGAACGACGCGGTTCCCGTCATGGCGCCGACGTTGTAGGTGCCGTCGGCATTGCGCGTTGCGGCGGGCGAGCAGTGGAAGTTCGCGTTGGAAATTTCATGAAGGTGTGCGGGTAGCTGCTCGCCGTCCTCGATCACCCGTTTATAGACGCCCTCGCGCGCCGTGTAGACGACACCGTTCAGATAGACCACGGTGCCGATCTCGATGTCCTTCAGATCCTCGGTCGTGACCGGGAGGTTCAGACTGACTGTCTTAAGCTTTCCGCTTCCGGTTCCCATCCGACCGTCTCCCGTCTCATGTAAGGGGTAAACCAGTTCGGGTCGGTGCGAAACTCGACCCGGCCGTCGCCATGGACGCGCGCCACCGCACGCCGGGACGACAGGCAAAAGGCGTGCACGCTCATCGGCATGCCGCCGGTGTGCGTGTAGCCGCATTCGATGTGGCAGTCGATGACCATCGACTTGCCGACGAACCCCATGGCGCCCATACCGATGGAGTTGCCGAGTTCGATCAGTTCGAGCTCGAGCTCCGCCGTGCGCGGATCCGGGTTGCGGTCGCCGACGGTCCTCAGGCACGCCGCCTGCTTGCCGAGCACCGAGCAGATATCCTTGGATCCGCCCAGACCGACGCCGATGATCGCCGGCTGACAGGCGAGGCCGCGCTTGCCGAACGCCATCAGGCAATCCAGATAGAATCGTTTGATCCCCTCGATCCCGTCGCCCGGGAACAGCATCCGGTAATCGGTGCCGAACAGACCGCCTTTGTGCACGGTGGTCAGGTCGATCCATTCGCCGCCCGGTTCGAAGGAATATTCGATCTCAGGCGCGTTGAGGCCGACGTTGTTGTTGTGATCGGTGCGCCAAAGCGGATGCACCCGGTTGGGGCGCAGCGGTACGCCGTCGGTGGCTTCCGCGGTGGCGCCCCGAAGGGCTTCCTCGAGCGCGACCGGCCCGCCTTCGAGCGTCGTCTCGTTCCCCATTTTCACGTACCAGCGCGGCACGCCGGTGTCGGCGCACATGGCGCGGCGGTCTTCCTTGGCGGCTTCGTAGTTTTCCAGCATGGCGTGAAGGACGAACGACGATAGATCGCCTTCTTCGTTGTCGGCGGCTTTTTTCAGACCCGTCAGGTAGTCGTCGGGGATCTCGATCGCCGCCTTGTCCATGAGCTCTCGCGCCGTCTTCCTGACGACGGACATCGGTATCATCTGAGCTTCCTCCGTAGATAATCGGCAGACGACGCCGCCGGAAACCAAAGGTAACAGACCGCCCGGCGGGGTGTCCAATCACGTAAGGGTCTAATTTGTCTCGGAATTTGCTAGACTGACGTCGCTTGGACGATATTTCGCGTCGACACGCTGCTTGCGGTCAAATGGCCGCCCGCGTACCGTCCGGCGAAATTCGGGTGAGGCATCTTATGTTCCTGAGCGTTTTCGATCTGTTCAAAGTCGGCATCGGCCCATCGAGCTCGCACACGGTCGGGCCGATGGTCGCCATGAACCGCTTCCTGGATGATCTTTCGGCGGCGGGGAAGCTGGGCGATGCCGCCCGCGTCGTCGTCACGCTCTATGGCTCGCTCGCGTACACGGGAAAAGGGCATGGCACCGACCGGGCCGTGGTGCTGGGGCTTCTGGGGGAGAAACCGGATCGGATCGACCCGGCCGACGTGAACACGTTGGTCGACGGCGTGATCGAGACGGCGTCCCTGTCGCGGGGACCACTTAAGGGGCTCGGCTTCGATTTCGGCCGCGACATCATCTTCGACTTCGATGCGCCGCTGGAAGAGCACACCAACGGGCTGCTGGTGACGGCCTATGACACGAGCGGCAACCCGCTCCTCAGCGACACGTATTTTTCGGTCGGCGGCGGTTTCGTCGTCACGAAATCGGAGTTCGCGAATTTCGCATCGGCGGGCGGCAGCTACCCCGACGTGCCGTACCCGTTTCGCAACGCCGCCGAAATGCTGGAAATGGGCGCCGCTGCGAACAAAACCATCGCCGAGATGAAGTTCGAGAACGAAATCTCGCAGCACCCGGAAGCCGACGTGCGCGCCCGGCTCGACACCATCTGGTCGGTGATGAGGGACTGCATGGACCGGGGCATCAACACCGACGGCCAGTTGCCGGGCGGGCTCAAGGTCAAACGCCGGGCCCGGCAGATATCGGATGCGCTGGAGGCCGACAGCACGCGCAACGTTAAATATGCGCATTCGGTGATGGACTGGATCAGCCTTTATGCCATCGCGGTGAACGAGGAGAACGCCGCCGGCGGCCGGATCGTCACCGCGCCGACCAACGGCGCGGCGGGGGTGATTCCGGCGACGATCCGTTATTATCTCGAATTCTGCCCGGACGCGTCGGAGGACACGGTCGACGACTTTCTTCTGACGGCGGCGGCAATCGGCGGAATCATCAAGACTAAGGCATCGATCTCGGGGGCCGAAGTGGGTTGCCAGGGCGAGGTCGGTTCGGCGGCGGCGATGGCGGCGGCGGGATTGTGCGCGGTCCTGGGCGGCACCAATGCGCAGATCGAAAACGCCGCCGAGATCGCCATCGAACATCATCTCGGGATGACCTGCGACCCGGTCGGTGGCCTGGTGCAGGTGCCGTGCATCGAACGCAACGCCATGGGTGCGGTGAAGGCGGTCAACGCGGCGTCCCTGGCGCTCCGGGGAGACGGCACGCATTTCGTCCCGCTCGACAGCGCCATCGAGACGATGCGCCAGACCGGCGTCGACATGCTGTCGAAGTACAAGGAAACGTCCCAGGGCGGGCTTGCGGTGAACATCACCGAGTGCTGAGGCGCCTCAGCGCGACTTGAACTCGGTCAACCGGTTTTCCGTCAACAGGAACTCTACGAATTTCATATCGGCCTTAGATACGTCGTCGATGATCTTCTGGAAAAATACGATCACGTCGCCGGTTTCTGCGGTCCCGCGTTCGCGGCACCGTTCCAATAGGGTGTGTAGCTCGACAAGGATATGCTGGTGATGGCGGATGTGCCTCTCCAAGCCGGGATAACCCGCTTCGGCCATCAACTGCTCCTCCGCCGCGAAGTGTTCCTCGAAATCGGCAATGATGACCGGGAAAACTTTATCGAAATCGCCGATCGCCTCTTGCTGGAATGACGAGAGGTAGTCATTCAGATCGGCGATCAGGCCCTTGTGCTCTTCGTCGATCGAGGAAATCCCGGTCTCGAAGGCCTCAGGGAGCTTCAAGGGACTTACGACGTTCATAACTCAACCCACAATCTCAATGTCCCCGCGTCGATTCGAATGTGCATCGGAATATCCCGGTCATGCAACCGGACGGAGTGACGAATGGGAAAACCGGTATACCTATCTCTTGGTTGTTAACGTGCCAGGACTTCACCGGTACACGTTTTGCGATACTTGAACGGGTTCGGCGGCGAGGCTTACACTTGCGGCCGGGAGGAACGTCAATGACCATCGAAATCAAGAAGCTCACGCCGCACATCGGTGCAGAGGTTCTGGGTGTGAACATCGGCCCGGACCTCACCGACGACGACTTCGCCGTCATCAAGCAGGCCTATCTGGATCACCTCGTGCTGGTGTTCCGCGACCAGAGCATCAGCCCGCCCGACCAGATCGCCTATACCGAACGCTTCGGCGCGGTCGAGCCGCACCCGCTGCGGGCGCGGGCCGGGCATCCTGAGTACGAAAACCTGCTGGTGCTCGAAAACAACGCTAAGCGCCGCGGCGCGCGTAACGATTTCTGGCATTCGGATATCACCTGCGTCGAGCGGCCGCCGTCGGCGACGTTCCTGCACGCCATCACCGTCCCCGAGGGACGCGGCGATACGCTGATCTGCAACATGTACCGGGCGTGGGACGATCTCGACCCGGCGTTGAAGGAAAAACTCGACAAGGCCGAGGCCGAACATTCGGGCGAGGCGATCCGGCAGCGTAACCTGGCGGCGCAGACCGACGGCAACCGCGAGATGACCGTGCCGCCGCCGGAAGTGCACCCAGTGGTGCGGCGTCATCCGGAAACCGGCAGACGGGCGCTGTTCGTGAACAAGTTCTTCACGACGCGGATCCTCGGTCTCACGGACGAAGAGAACGCCACCGTCATGGATGCCATCGAGGCCGCGGCGACGCGGGACGACAATATCTATCGCCACAAGTGGCGGTCCGGCGATGCGCTGATGTGGGACAACCGCTGCACGATGCACTTCGCCGAGTACGATTACGCGCCCGACGATCACCGGCTCATGCACCGGACCACCGCGGCGGGGGACCGCCCGGCGGCTTAGACCGCGACAGCCCCTCACCCTCCCACGCGCGGACGCGCGCGGGCCTCTCCCTCTCCCTTGGGAGAGGGTGGCGAGCATCGCGAGCCGGGTGTGGGGGATTACGTCTCCGCGCCGCCGTTTACCTGGATCAGCTGGCCGTTGACGAAGGCGCCGTCGTCGGACGCCAAAAGCGCCACCATGGCGCCGATTTCCTCGTTCTTGCCCAAGCGTCCGACGGGGACGCGCCCGACCATGCTCTCGATGTGCTCGCGCATTTCCGGCTCGGCCTCGTCCGGACCGATGGGGCCCGGCGAGATGATGTTGGTGGTGACGCCCTGTTTGCCGAATTCCTTGGCCAGCGATTTGGTGAGGCCCCACGCCGCGTGCTTCGAGACGCTCACCGGCGCCCGGCCGTTGTAGCCGTGAATCGCGTTCATGCCGGCGAAGTTGATGATCCGGCCCCAGCCGGCCTCGATCATACCCGGCAGACAGAGCTTCGATAAGCGCCGGGCGGCGTGGAAGTCGATGTTCAGAATACGCTCCCACTCGTCCTCGTCGGTTTCGAGGAACGGGCTGTTCGGCCGGACAGCGGCGTTATTGACGAGGATGTCGACGCGGCCGAATCTTTCGAACGCGGCGGCGGCGATATTCCCCAGATCGTCCGGGTTGCCGATATCACCCATGGCGACCAGCGCGTCGACGCCGAGCGCCCTGGCTTCGTCCGCGACCTTGTCGCAGTTCGCCCGGTTCGATGAGCCGTTGACGACGACGTTGACGCCGTTCTTGGCCAAAGCCAGTGCCGACGCGCGGCCGATGTTGCGTCCCGACCCGGTGATCAGGGCGGTGCGGCGTGTCTCTCCCATAATTTTTTTCTCCGTTGGTGTGCCATAGGTGGGGTGTTGCTGCTCTCAATAAACCATAGATGGGATGGCGGATAAATATCCCGGCGAGGGGGTTGTAAGTGCGGTGCGAATCCCCCTATCAAGCGGCGATACGCTTTTTCGGAGGACCCTCGGATGAATGAACTTCGCAACATGGACGAGCTCGAAGCCCTCGACCGCGCGCATTTCCTGCACGCGTCTTCGGATGTGAAGGGCCATGCCACCGGTAAGACGCCGGTGCGCGTCATCGAAACGGGGGACGGGGTCTACATTACCGACCGCGCCGGCAAGAAGAGCCTCGATGCCTTCGCCGGGCTTTACTGCGTGAATATCGGTTACGGCCGGACCGAGGTCGCCGACGCGATCTCCGAACAGGCGCATAAACTTGCCTTCTATCACGCCTACGTCGGGCACGGCACCGAGAATTCGATCCGTCTTGCCGCCAAGATGATCGATCTCGCCCCCGAACACATGAGCCGGGTCTACTTCGGATTGTCGGGATCGGACGCCAACGAGACCAACATCAAACTGGTCTGGTACATGAACAACATTCTCGGACGGCCCGGGAAGAAGAAGATCATCTCCCGCGACCGCGGTTATCACGGCTCAGGGCTGATGACCGGCAGCCTGACCGGTCTGCCGCTGTTCCACATGGCGTTCGACCTGCCGCTCGACCGGGTGCTGCACACCGTTTGCCCGCATTACTGGAAGTACGCGCCGGATGGCATGAGCGAACAGGAATTTTCCGATCATTGCGCGCTGCAGCTCGAACAGCTGATCCAGGACGAAGGCCCGGATACCGTCGCCGCCTTCATCGGCGAGCCGTTCATGGGGACGGGTGGCCTGATCCCGCCGCCCGAGGGCTACTGGCAGGCGATCCAGGAGGTTCTGGATAAATATGACGTGATGCTGATTGCCGACGAAGTCGTAACCGGTTTCGGCAGGTTGGGATCGTGGTTCGGATCCGAGCATTATAAAATCAAGCCGGACATCATCACCGTCGCCAAGGGCCTCACCAGCGCCTATGCGCCGCTGTCGGGTTCGATCCTGAGCGAGAAGGTCTGTGAAATTCTCGATCAGGGATCGGAAGACCTGGGGCCCATCGGTCACGGCTGGACCTATTCGGCGCACCCCATCGGTGCGGCGGCCGGGATGGCCAATCTGAAAGTGATCGAGGACGACGATCTGATCGGCAACGTCAATAAGACCGGCGCCTATTTCCAGAAGACGCTGCGCGATACTTTCGCAGATCATCCGATGGTCGGCGAAGTGCGGGGCGAGGGGTTGCTGGCCGCCATCGAGTTCGTCCGGGATAAAAAGACCAAGACGTTCTTCGATCCAGGACTCAAGGTCGGCGCCAAAATGGCTGGTGCGGTTTTGGAGAATGGCGTCATCGCGCGCGCTATGCCGCACGGCGATATTCTGGGTTTCGCGCCGCCGCTCTGCATTACCGAAGGCGAAGTCGACGAGATCGTCGCGGCGGTCAAGAAGGCGCTGGATACGGTCTACGCCGACGTTTCCTGATCATTACTCCCTCACCTGTCCTCTCCCCCACTTTCGTGGGGAAGAGGGACCTTGAAGAGATAGCCGCTTTACGCATTCCTCTCCCCCTTTAGGGGGAGAGGTTAGGTGAGGGGGATATTCTATTCCGCGTAAGGACCGAACTTCGGCAGGTCGCGTTTCCTGACCGGTTCCATCCCCGCGCCCTTGGGCAGGATGGCGTGGAAGTCGCGGTCGCGGTCGACGATATAGATCGGCCGTTTCCAGCGCGAGAACACGCGCCGCATGGTCGCCGAGTAATCCTTGAACACATCGAACTCGTCGGGCTTGTTTTTGAACAACCGCTCGTAGACGTTGTGGAACTCGGTGACGAATTCGGGCGTCACTTTCTTCATGTTGCTGATCACCCAGCAGCGGTCCTCGAACGTCCAGTAGGTTGCCATGCCGATGAAGTCACCGTCCCTGGTGATATAGGGGAAGAACGGAAACGCGCGGCACGAGAGCGAACGGTTGTCGCGTTCGCAGAACATCGCGCCCTTGCATTCGCAGGCGACGCAATCGTCGTGGAGAGAGGCAACCAGTTCCTCGCCGTGTTCGTTGGGCGGGCGGTACTTGCGCCAGAGCTTGGAGCGGGAACGGAGCAATTTGTACTCGCTCTTGTCCATGATGGGGACGGCGTTCTCGATATCGCAGCAGACCGGTGTGCCCTCGTTCAGATGCCGGCACTTCTCGCCGCAGTCGACCGGCACCACGTTGGCCGTGAATTCGTCGAAGATCTTCTTGTAGACTTTTTTCAATGATCGAACCCGTTCATGCGTAACAAGCGCTCACCATAACAAAACGTGGCGTGGGGGAAATCATCAAAGTTTTATGACGTGACGGATGGTGCGTCTTACGCCAGCGCCTGGTCCGACATCGGAAAGCGGATATGGCGTTGTCCCTCGACCGGCGCTTTCAGCCGCTGCGTCCAGTGCACGCCGGGCCAGCGGTATTCGGCCAAGCCCTTCTTCGGCCAGTAAACGGCGGTGTAGACGGTGCCGAAGCCGCGCCCGAAAGCGGTCGAATACAAGGGCGGTTTCTGGAACGCGCCGATGAAGCGGTCGGCGGGCTCGTCGTGCAGCGTCAGGCGCTGCAGCAGGAAACGCTCGCGCTCGACGGTCGCGGTGGCGCGCGCGTGGCGATGCCATTCGACGCGCTCCTGGTGGTTCGTCGCGACCCGCTGGTCGGTGACGATGGCTTGGCGGTCGGGCGACAGATAAACGGTGGCGTGCCGGCCCGTCTTGTCGACGACGGTGACGTTGTAGGTCATGTGGCACGGGATGCGGGTCAGCGCTTCGGTCGCGTCGGAGACCGTGTCGCAGAACTCCATGATGTAGCGGAGGATGATCGGCACACCGAAGCCGTCACCGACGATGGTCCGGCCGCCGAACGTCAACGATACCGCTAGACCCCGGTCGTTCATGCCGTCGACGAGGCCGAACAGTCCGTCGGCCATGCCCAGTACCCACCGGTCGTGCCAGCGCGAATGCAGGATCAACCCGTCACAAAGGGCGGGGGCGTAATCGTAGTTACGGACCAGCATCGGTTCGGCCCCGGGCCAGACAGCCTGGGAGCATCCAGACAGGTACGCGGGCGGGCAGTAGAAGCTGAGGAACCTGGCCGACAGGTCGTCGCCGCCTGCGAGCTCGCAGAGCTTTTCGTAGGTCGGCACCATCTCGGGCATGTAGTGTTTGAAGGCCCGATAGCCCGCCAGATAGGTCTGGCGGGCCTCGATGCCGTCGGACAGAAACCAGCGCTGGTAGGCGGGCCAGAGCATGTCGAACCGCGACTGCCATTTCTCGCCCGGGGTCTTCTCGCTTAGGGTCTCAAAGACCAGATCCATAAACGATTCCTTGTTGCCGGGCAGTATCGTCATCCCCGCGAAAGCGGGGATCCAGGGGCACCGGCACGTCATTTCTGGGTTCCCGCTTTCGCGGGAATGACGATTTAATTACGCGCAAGATCGTCCTGAGTCCATGCTCCTTAAAGAATCTTGAACGCCGGGTCCGCGAGCTCGACCGGCTGCGCCTTCGGCAGCGGCTTCGCCTTGTACTGCGCCTTGATGCCGGCGATCCACTGCTTGGCCCGCTTGGTGAGCCTGAACTTGTTGTCCATGGCCCGTCCGCGGGTGATCAGGATGCCGAGATCGGCGCCTTCGTAGCGGTAATCGCCCTTGTCCGAGATGCGCAGGAAGAACGCCTCCGCCTCGCTTTCGACCGCGCGGCGGTGATAGTCAAAGCGGTTGTAGCTGACGCTGCCGTCCTTGTTCAGGCTCCAGATCCCCGACTCGGGGGCTTCGGTGATGATATCGACGTTGTCTTCGGTGTGCTTGATCACCATCTGGCACCAGCTGTCGATGTTGTCGGCGTCGGCCCAGCGGTTGTTGAGCTCGTTGACGTCGATGTCGAACGGCACGCCGGAAAATTCGAGCAGATGGAACAGGAACAGCGGCGCATCGGCGTGGGCGAAGGCGGCGTGGTTGGTCATCGAGCTCGCACCCGTGACGCGCGGGTTGCACTCACCCAGATAGATGTTGCCGTCGTCCTGATCGATCAGGAAGTCGAGCTCGAAGTAGCCGCGATAGCCTTCCTTCACCAGCTGGTTGCCGAACTGGAAGGTGTATTCGCGGGCCTTCTTGCGGATCTTCGGATCGAAGGCTTCGGGGAAGATTTCGTTGCCGCACCAGCCGCCGCGATAGGGCGTCAGTTCCTTAAAGCCGACGAGCTCGGTCATCAGCGGGCCGACGATGGTACCCTTCGACGTGGCGCAGGCTTCGATCGCCGAGCCGCGGCAGTTGATCCGCTTCATCACCTTGATTTCGCCCTGGCCGACGATGTCGTGCTCGTGGCGGCGATAGTCCTTCTCGCTCTTGATGAAGAACGTGGTGTGGCCGCTGTCGCCGAACGCGGACTGCAACACGAGATCGTTCCCAAGCGGCTTGGCGAGCTTTTTCAGGTCGTCATAGCTGTTGATGACGCCGAGCGTGTTCGGCACCGACGGCACGCCCGCCTTGTTGCCGATGCGCACGGTTTCGATCTTGTCGTCGATGGCTTCACGGAGCGCGGCCTTCGGGAACCAGACTTCGATGCCCAGTTCCTTGCAGGTCTTCTCGACCCGCTCGTCGAACATCAGGAACACGGCTTTCGGCTTACCGCCCTTGGACTTCACGTAGTCGATGACTTCCTTGTGCTCGAGCAGGTAGGCGTTGATGTCCTCGATCGATTCGAATTCCGGATGCGGCGCTTCCGAAGGGACGAACACGTTCGGATGACGGCCATCGTAGCAGTCGATGTAGCAGATGTATTTGAAGTTGCGGCACCACTCGTCGATCCCCAGCAGATTGAAGTTGGTGGCGCTGATGAAGAAGATCGGATCTTCGTTGCGGTGGAAGAACCGCCGGATCTCGGAGATGTTCTTCAACTTCTTGGCGCGCGGCTTGCGGGCTGCCGCCTTTTTCGCGGGGGCCTTCTTGGCGGCGCTCTTCTTCGGTGCGGTCTTTTTCGCAGGCGCTTTTTTGGCAGCGGCCTTCTTCGCGGGCGCTTTCTTCTTGGTTGCGGCTTTCTTCTTGGTCGCCATGACAATCGTCTCCCTGTTTTCCTTTAAACGGCGGCGGGTCGAGCCGCCGCCAATGGCACTATTTGAGGCGTGCTTTCAGCGCGTCCTCGGTAAATACGCGTAAGCCCAGATCCGGGCGGTAGCCGTGGATTTCCTTCACGTCGAGGGCCTTGAAGAAGCCGATGATCTCCTTCGAGACCACCTGACCCGGCACCAGGATCGGGAACCCGGGCGGGTAGGGGATGATGAAGGTCGCGCTGACGACCTCGCGTCCCGCGGCCATCGCTTCTTCGATGCCCTCTTCGAGGGTCAGGTATTCGCAGGCGTCCTCGTCATAAGACAGGAAATACGCATCGCGCATCACGCCTTCGCGGGTATGGCCCTTGGGGTCGGGACGGAAGGCGTCGTGGAAGCGCGAGAAGTCGGGCAGCGGCGGCAGCTCGTGCAGCAGGCCGTTGACCTTGTTGTCGTGGGCCTTGCGCTCCGGCGCGTTCATGTCCTCGAGGGTTTCTTCCATCTCGTGGGCGATCTTCACGAGGACCTCGATCAGATACGCGATCGAGCTCCGCGTCGTACCGATATTGGTCATGAACAGGACCGTGTTGCGCGACGTCTTGTTGATCTGGATCCCGTACTTGTCCATCAGCTCGGCGTTCTTGAACGTGTCGCCGTCCATACCCGTGCCGCCGACCAGAAGGGTGATCCGCGTCGCGTCGAGAGCGAACTCGTCTCCGGCCCAGGCTTCCCAGATGTCGTTCCAACCCTTGTCGGCCTCGTAATAGCTCTCGATCCCGGATTGCCTGTATTCCGGCGGGATCATGTCGCCGACGGTGAGGATCTTGAAGAACTTGGAGAGCAGCGGATGCGTGCGCACCTTCTGACGCAGCACCATGGCCATTTCGACCTGTTTCTGAACCAGTTCGAACCCTTCGAGTTCGACCTGCCGGCGCCCAACGTCGAGCGACGCCAGGATCTGGTAGTTGGGCGAGGTCGAGGTGTGCGTCATGAACGCTTCGTGGAACGGTTCCTCGACTTTCGATGAGAAATCCTGATCGTGAACGTGGATCATCGAACCCTGCCTGAGCGCGGTCAGGGTCTTGTGGGTCGATTGCGTCGCGTAAACGCGGACCCGCGCCGTGTCGGGGTCGGGCATCAGGCGCATGTCGAGCAGCTTCTCGATATCATCGCCCGCTTCTTCGCGCTCGGCCTTGTGGGCTTCGTAGGCGTCCCGGTAGTCCGGGTCCTTGAACTTTTCACGCAGGTTGCCGGCCTGGTACATGGCCGTCCGCTGACGGTAGGTCGGGCCGAACCGGGCGAAGCCGAACCAGGCTTCGTCCCACAGGAACACGAGGTCCGGTTTGATGGCCAGGCATTCCTCCATCACGCGCTCGACGTTGTAGACGAGCCCGTCGAAGGTGCAGTTGGTCAGCAGAAGCATCCGCACCTTGTCGAGCTTGCCGGCCGCCTTCAGTTCCAGAAGCTCTTTCTTGATCTCGCGCAGCGGCACGGCGCCGTACATCGAGTATTCGCTGAGCGGATAGCTGTCCAGATAGACCACATGCGCGCCGCCCAGCACCATGCCGTAGTGGTGCGACTTGTGGCAGTCACGGTCGACGAGAACGATGTCGCCCGGACGCACCACGGCCTGCACGACGATCTTGTTACACGTCGACGTGCCGTTGGTGGCGAAGAAGGTCTTGCGCGAGCCGAAGGCGCGGGACGTCAGTTCCTGGGCTTTCTTGAGCGGGCCGTGCGGCTCCAGCAGCGAGTCCAGCCCGCCCGACGTCGCCGAGGTTTCCGCGAGGAAGATGTTCATCCCATAGAACTCGCCCATGTCACGGATCCAGTTGGATTTCGTGATCGACTTGCCGCGCGAGATCGGCAGTGCGTGGAACACCCCGGTCGGTTGCTTGGCGTAGTTGCGGAGCGCGGTGAAGAACGGGGTCTGATAGCGGCTGTCGACGCCCCTCAGGATGTTCATGTGCAGTTCCAGGAAATCTTCCTGGTTATAGAAAATCCGGCGGCAGGAGTCGCCGACGCGTCCGGCCACGTCCTCGACGCTCTGGTCGGTGACAAGATAGAGGTCCAGCTCCGGGCGAATGCGGCCGATCACTTCGGCGAGCACGATGCCGTAATCCTGCGGCTCGAGGTCGTCAACGCTGTCGATGTGCGCCATCTTGAGGTAACGCGACAGCACCGGCAGATCGTTGATCGATTTGAAGCGAAATCCGAAGCGGATCACCACCGACTGGATGTTGTGGTTGAACAGGACCGCGATGATCGCGTCTTCGAAACTCGGTACGAATACCGGCTCGTAGGTGAAGGGGTCTTCCTCGCGGCGCATGCCGTGCAGGCCTTCTTCCTGCTGATGCTGCTGCACGTGCGACAGGTCGTCGACGAACAGAACTTCGAAGTAGGGGCGGCGGCGTTTGCGCTCCTCGAGTGTCTCCAGTTCTTCTTCCTCGAGGAATTCGTCCTCGCCGTGAAGGCCCAGGTTGACGTGCTTGCGGCGATACGTGCCGCTCATCATCGCGCCGACGATGCGCGACACGGCGCGGCTCAGCGTGCGGACGTCCTTGGTTTCGAGCAGGTGATAAAGCTGGCGGAAATCGTGATGGCCCGGAAACGCCCAGTAGGTTTCGAACGGGACCAGTTCGTCCAGCAGCGCTTTGGCTTGCGCATAGTCGTCCGGCCGCTCCCGGCCTTCGGCAAGCCGAAGAACGATATTCTTTAGCTTGTTCCACGTATCGACGCGGAACTGGGTGGCATTGTAATAGCGGCCTAGCGATACGCCCTTAGCCTTCGCTCCCTCGTCCGGCATTTTTAAACTCCCTGTTCTTCATTGTTTTATGCGTCTTTCGCGCTTTTGTGGGTGTCGAGCACCGTAATGTTGTCATAGCCCCGGTAGCCGGTCACGTCGGCGGGGCGGGGGACGTTAAGTCCTTCCTGCGAGCCCTGCTGCGGCATTTCCAGCGCGCCCAGGCTGTAAAGATAGCTGGTATCGGCGACCGTGGGGTCATAAACCCCGAAATAGGCGTTGCGGTCACGGAAGCTCTTCAAAGTCTGCCCCAGACCCCTGAGGCCGACGGCGCGTTGACGGCGCACCAGGTCGAAATCGACCTCGACCGGGATCACTTCTTCCTGGCCGGCGGCCTGATAAAGGATCGTGCCCGACGGATCGACGACGCACGAGCGCCCGGTCCCGCCCGGGCCGAGGCCGTTGATGTCGAAGACATAGGTCTGGAACATCGCCGCGGTGGAGCGCGCGATCGACAGTTCGATGTCGCGGTCGATGGTCCCCGTTAATACCGGGTGCAGCAGCACTTCCGCGCCCATGGAGACCAGCGTGCGGGTCGTTTCAGGGAACCAGATGTCGTAACAGATCGATACTCCGAAGCGGCCGATTTCCGGCACGTCGAAGACGCAGAATTCGGTGCCGCCCTCGACGCCCGCCTCATACGGCTGGAACGGGAACATCTTGGCGTAGCGGCCGACGGTTTCGCCCTGCGGATTAATCACGTAGGCGACGTTCTGAAGGCCGGCTTCGGTGCGTTCGAACATCGAGCCTGGCAGCAGCCAGACGTTGTGACGCCGCGCGGCGTCGCGGAAGACGTCCAGCGCCCCTTCGGTGCTTTCGGGATGGTTGCTCGTCAGCGGACCGTACGGGGCCAGTTCGCTGAAAATAATCATCTGTACCCAGGGAAAGCGCGCCATCACGTGATCGACGCGATGCGACATCGCGGTCACGTTCTCATGGCTGGCCGATACGTGCATCTGCACACCGGCAATCGCGAAGGGGGTCATCTAAGTATCAACCTCTTTGTTCGTATCGCGAATGAATATCAATCGTCGCCCGCAAGCGTGTTCTGGTCAAGGTCTGCCCGGCGGCGGCGTGCGCCGCGACCGCCGGGCTTAACCTTATTCCGCGGCGACCGCGCTGGCGCCCATTTCGGCGAGGCAGTTCTCGATGATGTCGAGACCCTCGTCGATGACGGCATCGCTTGCGGTCAGCGGCACCAGGATCCGGATCGTGTTGGCGTAAACGCCGCACGACAGCAGGATCAGGCCTTTTTCCAGCGCCTTGGCGCAGAGCGTCTTGGTGGCGTCGGCATCCGGTTTGTCGGTACCTTTTTCGGTGACCATTTCGAACGCGACCATCGCGCCGAGGCCGCGGACGTCACCGATCGGATGCACGTCGGCGCGGTGCTTGATGCGGTTCACGCGTTCGATGATGCGCTGGCCGATGATGTTGGCGCGGCCCAGCAGCTGTTCTTCCTCGATCACCTTGATGACGCCCAGCGCGGCAGCGCAGCCGATCGGGCTACCCCCATATGTGCCGCCGAGGCCACCCGGCGCCGGCGCGTCCATGATCTCGGCCTTGCCGACGACGCCGGCCAGCGGGAACCCGCCCGCGAGCGATTTCGCGGTGGTGATCATGTCCGGCTCGATGCCCCAGTGTTCCGAAGCAAAGAGGCGGCCCGTGCGGGCGAACCCGGTCTGTACTTCGTCGGCGATCAGGCAGATGCCGTGTTCGTCGCAGACGCGGCGCAGTTCCTTGATGAGTTCGACCGGCGCGATATAGAAGCCGCCTTCGCCCTGGACCGGCTCGATGATGATGGCCGCGACCTGTTCCGGCTCGAGATCGGCCTTGAAAAGGCGGTGCAGCGCATCGATCGAGTCCTGGACCGAGACGCCGTGCATCGGCATCGGGAACGGCAGGTGATGAATGCCGGCCGGCATCGGGCCGAAACCGCGCTTGTAGGGATCGACCTTACCGGTCAGTCCCATGGTCATCATGGTGCGGCCGTGAAATCCGCCGGAGAACGCGACCACGCCCGGGCGCCCCGTGTGGGCGCGCGCGATCTTGACCGCGTTTTCGACGGCTTCGGCGCCGGTGGTGACGAACAGCGTCTTCTTGGGCGTGTCGCCCGGCGCCAGTTCGTTCAGCTTTTCGGCAAGCTCGACATAGGGCTCGTAGGGGACGACCTGATAGGCGGTGTGGGTGAACCGCTCAAGCTGCTTCTGAACCGCGGCCATCACGGTCGGGTTGCGGTGACCGGTGTTGAGAACGGCAATGCCGCCCGCGAAGTCCACGTAGCGCTTGCCTTCAACGTCCCACAGTTCCGCGTTTTCGGCGCGGTCGGCGTAAATGCCGGTGGCGACGCCGACGCCCCGGGGCGTGGCGGCCTGACGACGTTCGTTGAGCGATTTGTTATCAGTCATTTCCTTCGAGTCCCTGCATATAAATGGACAAACCTCAGAGGTGAAAAGGGCGGCCGATCGGCCGCCCCTTCCGATATCGGCTTTAGGCCGCTGCGATTTCGCCCTCAACGTGGGCGGCATCGGCGGTCGGGTACGGCTGTTCTTCACGTTGAGCCTGCGGCTCGTAGATCGAGAAACCTTCGGCCTGGGTCTGGGCCTTGATGTCTTCGGCTTTCGGGGCCGGGATGCGTTTTGACATCGACCAGACGTGACCGAACGGATCGACGACCTTGGCGAAGCGTTCACCATAAAGCGTGTCGGCCAGCGGCACCAGCACGGTGCAGCCGTTCTCGACGGCGCGTTCCCAGATCTCGTCGACGTTGGCGACATAGAGATGCTGGGCAACGGCGGAACCGCCGAACGCGAGCGGCGACCAGATACCGAACGCCGGCAGTTCGTCGGAAACGACGATGATCGAGTTGCCGATCTTCATTTCGGCGTGCAGCACGGTTACGTCGTCTTCGGCATAGGTGCGCGAAAGCACTTCGGCGCCGAACACTTCGACATAGAAGCCGAGCGCGGCATCAGCGCCGCGAACGACCAGGGACGGGGTCACGGTGCGATAGCCTTTCGGCACCGGAGCAACTTTTTTAGCCATAACAGAACTCCTGAATTCCAGTTTCAAGTGGGGGTTAATGTCCCCCGGTGCAATTTGGGGGCTCATTCCCCCGGTAAATCTTGGGGGCAAACGGCCCCGGAAAGTCCTGGGGCGGTACGCCCCTGAAAACCCTTGCTGCGGCCCCGCCGAATTAAGGACTAGCAGAATCGGCCAACAGCATGTATCATGATGTACGTTATTTGAGCCCACTTGTCAACAACATGATACAAGGTGTCCCCATCATCATGCCGCAAGATGTCGGAAACCCGGTCCCACAGGACGCTGCGCAGCAGGACCTTGCGCTGGGGGTCACCATGACCATCACCCAGGCCGACCTGCCGTATCTGCGCGCCGTCGGCCGGCTCGGCGAATACGCCGTCGTCTACCGCGTCTGGCGTGAACAGGCGGGTGGCGGTTTCGGCGATCAGGCCAAGAACCCGCACACCTGGGGCGTGCTTGTCTATGTCGACGGGCAACTGGCGCGCATCTATTCGGCGCGCGGCGCGGGCCGTGAGTGGTCGAACCTGGACCGCCTCGAAAAATGGCTGCGCTCGCAGGGCTTCTGGTACTGGTGGACGCGGAACGACCTCGAGCCGTTGGGCGAGGAGGACGAAATCGCCGCCGAGCCGTCCGACGAGGCCGCCACCGCGGACGCATCCGAAAATGCCGGCACCGACGCTGCCGACGAACCCGAGAGCGAAGAGGCCGCGGCGCCGCAGCCGGCCAACCCGATGTTTCCCTCCATGCCGCCGGAACCGCTCGGTTCCTGATTTATCGTGTGATCCCCGCGAAAGCGGGAACCCAGCATAACGATTAAACCACAGAGACGCAGAGGCACAGAGACACATAGATTGTGCAGATCGCGGCGCCTCTGTGACCTCTGTGCCTCTGTGGTTCATCAATCTCCTAGAGACTGGTCCCCAATCCGGTCCAGGGTGACGAGCGGCGGTGTGGCTATACCCGCAGTTGATTGACGCACATCAATGCGGTGTTGCGGCGCCCGGATTAGTGTCGTCGCGAAATCAATCAATTCATGGGAGGTGTGACCATGACCGTTTATACAACCCGCTTATCCCGCATTCTCGCCGCCGTTCTGTGCGCTGGCGTGCTGGGCATCGCCGCGTCGGCGCCCGCCGATGAAATCGACAACCGCCGCGGCGGCTACGGCATGATGGGCCAAGGATATGGCCAGGGTTACGGCCCCGGCATGATGGGCCAGGGTTACGGCCCCGGCATGATGGGGCAGGGCTATGGCCCCGGTATGATGGGGCAAGGCTACGGCCCCGGTATGATGGGGCAAGGCTACGGTCCCGGCATGATGATGGGTCCCGGTATGATGATGGGTCCGGGTATGATGGGGCAGGGGTACGGCCCCGGCATGATGATGGGTCCCGGCATGATGATGTACGGCTGGGGGCAGGATCGCGACCTAAAGCTTGACGCTGACGATGCCCGCGCCCTCGTTCAGGCGCGTCTGGCGATGATCGGCAACGACCGGCTGACGGTCGGCGGTGTCTCAGATGATGACGCCGATGAGATCGTTGTCGACGTGGTAACGGTCAAGGAAAAGGCGCTGGTCGAGAAACTTTCCGTAGACCGGGCGACGGGCCGCATCCGCGCGGTACGGTAAGCTGCATCGACAGACACAGCCGTCGTCCCAGAATTACCACAGAGACACAGAGGCACAGAGATTGAGCTGGCCGCAGCGCCTCTGTGACCTCGGCGCCTCTGTGTTTCATCCATCTTCGTGGAACTGCACCCCGGCTGGAGCCTGTCCCGGGCGTAGTTCCGGGACCGGGGTGACGGTGGGGGGATGGGGTGCGGAGCCTTTCAAACCGTCATTCCCGCGAAAGCGGGAACCCAGCATAACGATCAAACCACAGAGACACAGAGGCACAGAGATTGAGCAAGCCGCAGCACCTCTGCGCCTCTGTGACCTCGGTGCCTCTGCGTCTCTGTGGTTCATCAATCTTCACGGGACTGGGCCCCCGCCTCCGCGGGGGTAACGAGTCGGAGTTGACTTACGTCTCCCGCCCGGCGCGCGACGCGGCACGGACGAGGGGATCGAGCAGGTAATCCAGGACCGATCTGCGCTCGGTCACCAGAAACACCTCCGCCTGCATCCCCGGCGACAGCATCGGCCGGTCGGCGCGATAGGCGCTCTCGTTCGGGATCACCCGGCCGGAGAAGAACCCGGCCCCCGTTGCAGGATCAACCAAGCGATCGGGTGAAACTTGGATCACTTTCCCCTCGATCATCGGCGTCGCACGCGCGTTGAAGGCGGACAGCCGGACCCGCGCAACCTGGCCCGGATAGACGACGTCGATGTCGTTCGGGTCGATCTTCACGTCGATCACATAACGGTCGTTGTCGGGCACCAGTTCCAGCACCGGCTCGCCGGCCTGGATCACGCCGCCCGGCGTGTGCTGCCGGAGCGCGACGACGACACCGTCCTCCGGCGCGACGACATCAGTTCTGGTCAGGATATCGGTCGCGGCGCGGATTTTCTCCTGCAGTTCGCCGATGCGCTCGCGGGTTTCCTGATGTTCGGCGGCGATCTCGGCCTGGTGGCGCTCGGTCAAAAGCGCACGCTCCATCTCCAGCTTGGCGATTTCGTCGCCGGCCTTGGCGACCTTGGCGGAGAGGTCGTGGATGTCGCCCTCGGCATCGACCCGCGCGCGTTCGACGGCCAGCACCCGGTTCTTGGCGACGAGCCCGTCGTTCAACAATCCCGCGAACATCTCGTATTCGTCCTTCAACAGCGCGTGGCGTTTCACGGTCGCCGCGCGCTTCGCCTTGAGGCCGCGAATTTCCGCGTTCTGCTTGGCGATGCGCTCGCTGAGGATGCGATCCTGCCGGTCGAGGTTGCGCGCACGGGTCTCCAGCACCTGCATTTCGCCGTCCATGATGTCCATCAGCTTTTCGTCGATGGTGAGATCGAGAAGCGCCGGCGGAAACTCGATCGTCGGCAGGTTGCGCTGTTCGGCCTCAAGCCGTGCCTTTCTGGCCAGCAAGGCATTCATGCGTCCCCTCAACAGGTCGAGCGTCGCGCGGGCGCGGGTGTTGTCCATGCGGATCAGCGGCTGGCCCTCGCGGACGCGCTCGCCCTCGACGACGAGGATCGCCTTGACGATGCCGCCTTCCAGATGCGCGACCGTCTTGCGGTTGCTCTCGACGCCGACCGTGCCGACGGCGACGGCGGCGGCGTCGATCCGGGTCAGTTCCGCCCACGCCAGCCCGCCGAAGATGAAGACCACGACGATCGCCCAGCCGGCGAACTGCCAACGCCGGGTCTGGAAGATCGACGGGGACTCGACGTCGTCCTCGATTTCATGTTCGGGTATGTCGTCGTCTTCAGGCGTTTCACGTGAGACGAGGGCGGTCTGGCTGACCGCCTGGCGCCAGTTAACGGTCTGGCCGATCTGCTGGCGCATCTTTTCAAGGGCGCGTTTCAGTTCTTCCGGTGTCATGATCCGATTACTCCTGGCTCGCCGTACGCACGGCGGCTTTGCGGCTGGATGCGCGGCGAGGCACGATGGCTTTTTCCTCGTCGCCTTCCATCAGCCTGAGCGGCTGCTGCTTGAGGCGGTCGACGATGCGGGCCTTGCCGTTCTCGAAGACGATGACCCGGTCGCACTGAGCGAGCACGCTCGGCCGTTGCGAGATGGCGACAATGATCGAACCTGAATCCCGATAGTGCGTCAGCGTGCCGATCAATCTCTCGATCCCGGCGTTGTCGAGGAAGGTATACGGTTCATCCAGCACGATCAGGCGCGGGTCGGCGAAGATCGTCCTGGCCATCAGGATCTTCTGCGCAAGGCCCTGGGGCAGCGGCGGGGTGCCGGGGCCGACCTCGGTCATGTAGCCGTAGGGCAGCTCCAGGATCGCGTCCTCGGCGCCGACGAAGCGGGCCGCGGCATAGATTTCCGGCGCGTCCAGGGCCGAGAACCGGGAGATGTTCTCGGCGATGGTGCCGGGCAGCAGCGCCGGGGTCTGCGACAGATACGCGATGTCGTTGCGCGCCCGGTCGAGCGTAATGTTGCGGATGTCGTCGTGATCCAACAGGACGCGGCCGTGCGCGGGCGTGTCGAGGCCGACCAGCAGCCGCGCCAGCAGCGTCTTGCCTGAGCCGCTTGGTCCGGTGACGCCGATCATCTCGCCGCCGCGAGCGTTGAAGCAGACGTTCGAGAACACCGCCTCGCGGACGCCGTCCTTGAGCATGCTGACGCCCTTGACCTCAAGCACCGGGATGTCCAGCGGCGGGAAGCCGGAGATCGGGTTCGGCTTCTTGACCTCGGTCTTGAGCAGCCGGGCGAGGATCGCGCGGACCTCGACCAACGTGCGCCATGCGTCCTGCGCGCGTTCGAACGGGCCCAGCGCGCGTGCCGCGATGACACTGGCGGCCACCATCGCGCCGGGTGTGATCTGCGACGAAATGACCAGCGCCGCCGCCGACGCCATCAACGTGATTTGCATGGCGAGGCGGATGAACCGCGCCATGACGCCGATGGTATAAGTGCGGTCGGCGAGGCGCAGGCGGTCGCGCGCCGTCTTTGCCTGCTGCTTTTTCCAGCGCCGTCCAAGATGCGCATCAAGACCGAACACGGCGGCGGAACCGTCGTCGTCGGCGAGGGTGCCGGCGAGGCGGGCAGCCTTTTTCTCGGCATCCCGGGTTTCAATGACGAGGCCGCGCATCCAGCGTTCGCTGCCGAGCGCCAGCAATCCCAGCATCACCGCGCCCAGGGTCGCGATCCAGCCGAGCGTCGGGTGGAGAAGAAAGACGATGCACAGGAACACCGGAATCCACGGCGCATCCAAAAGGGTCACCATCACAGGCCCGGCGATGAACTGTCTTAGGCGCGCGACATCGCCCAGCCGCGCCTGGCGGTGCTTGGCGAGCAAGTCCTCGCCGACGCTGTCTTCGAGCTTCATCGCCGCGCGCGCCAGGATGCGGCCGCGCACCAGATCGAGCGCCGACATGACCAGCAATGCCGCCACCGCGCCGATGGCGAGCACGGTCAGCGTTTCGAAGCTATGACTCGCCAGCACCCGGTCGAAGACCTGGATCATGAACACCGGCACGGCCAGCACCAGTAGATTGATCGCGAAGCTGAAGCAGAGCAGGTGGCCGATCTGGCCGCGGGTCGCGGTCAAGGCGTTGACGAAGGCGGGCCACGAGGGCCGGCGTGTCGAGGTTGCGGTCTTGCTCATTTTCCATGACCCCCTAATCGAAACTGTCAGAATGTGAAGTCGTCGGCGCCGAGACCGGAAATGCCGACATTCTCGAACGTCAGACTGTCGCCGCCGCCGAGATCGATGGTCGTGTCGCCGCCGACTTCCGACATCACCAGATCGCTGAAGCTGGCGATCCCGAAATCGCTGAGATCGACGGTGTCGGCATAGACCGCACCGGCGCTGAAGGCGGTGAAGTCGCTGATCACGTCGGTGCCGTTGCCGCGCTTCATGATGAAGACGTCATTGCCGTCGCCGCCTTCCATGCGGTCGGACCCGGTGCCGCCTTCCATGACATCGTTACCGTGATAGCCGTGCAGGAAATCGTCGCCGGCGTCGCCGGACAAAATGTCGTTGTTGAAACCGCCCCGGATTTCGTCGTTACCGTCACCGCCCGACAGCGTGTCGTTGCCGAAGTCGCCGAACAGATAGTCATCGCCGTCTTCGCCGTATCCAATGTCGTCGCCCGCTTCGCCGAGGATGCGGTCGTTTTCCGCGCCGCCATATAAGATGTCGTTGCCCCCGCCGCCGTAGAGCGTGTCCATGCCCGCATCGCCGTAAAGGACGTCGGCGCTGTAGAAATCGAGTGCGCCGTCGCCGGCCCCGTACAAAGTGTCGTTGCCGTCGCCGCCATGAAGCGTGTCGACGCCGTCGCCGCCGGTGATCGCGTCGTCGCCCGCTGCCCCTGAAAGGTTGTCGTTCCCGGCCTTCCCGGCGATCTGGTCGTTGCCGATGCCGCCGGTGATGACGTCGGCGTCGGCCGTGCCGTTCAGGATCTGGTCGTCGGTGCCGTTGATGAATTCGTCGAAGGTGAGGGCGCTGGTCGCGTCGGCGTTGGTCGCATAGTCGGTGCCGTCGTAGCGCAGGATTTCGATGGCGCCGGCGCCGTAGAAGTTCTGCACCGTCAGGCTGCCGCCGCCTGTGTAGTTGAAGACGAGGTCGTCGCCGATCTGCTCGACCGTGCTGACCGCCTCGAACGGGTTGATGCCGTCGAACCAGAGAACGTCGTCGCCCGACGAGTCGGTGATGATGTCGATGTCACCCGGCGCGCCGCCGTCGATGATGTAGAGGTCGTGATCGTCGCCGCCGTCCATGGTGTCGTTGCCGTCACCCCCGGAAAGAGTGTCGTTGCCGGTCCAGCCGTTGAGATAATCGTCGCCCGCGCCGCCTTCGAGAACATCGTTGTGGAAGCCGCCGCGCAGCTCGTCATTTCCGTTGCCGCCGAGGATCCAGTCCGCGCCCGACGAACCGAACGCGTAATCGTCGCCGTCACCGCCCTCTATTCTGTCGTCGCCGACATTGCCCAAGAGCCGGTCGTTGCCCGCACCGCCCAGAATAATGTCGTTGCCGAAGCCGCCGTCGAGGGTGTCGTTCCCCGACCCGCCCTCCAGCGTGTCGGCGCCGGATGTGCCGACAAGATTGAGATCGGCATCGGCCGGCGCGGTCGGATCGACCGGATCGCCGACGCCCGGGTCGGGATCGCTGCCGGACGGCCCGGTGTCATCGGCGGTTGTCGTGCTTTCGGCTTCCGCCGCGAGGCGCGCTTCGATCAGTTCGATCTCGTCGTCGCGGGCGTCGTCGCCGTCATCTGTATCCGGCTCCACGCCAGCCGAAACGAGGTCGCCGCCGCCGGTCGCCAGCGGATCGACAAATAGCGGCGTTTCCAGTTCGGTTTGTGGGTCGTCGTCGGCGACAAGCGAACCTCCTATCAGGGGGGCGGGCGTGGACGCCGCGTCGGCGTCTTCAGTTTGGCTGGGATCGGTTTCGGGATCGGCGATGCCGGTCTCGTTGGAGGCGGTCTCGTCCGGCGTGTGTTCGGTGGTCGTGACGTTCTGCTGATCCGGGGCAACCGGCAGCTCACTTTCGCTGCCGGCGGCGTCCGAAACGGCGGGATCGAGCACCCCCTCAAGGTCGAGAGGATCCCCGTCGATGATGTTTTCCAACAGGGCCATGCAAGACACTCCACGGTGATCAAGGCGCTGGACGACGGCCCGATCATCGCGGTTGGAGGCCCGATTGCCTAAATCTTTATTTCACCCATAAGTATCTGGAAAAGCGACATAAATTGCATAAAATTTTATATAAATTACCGCCATAAATACGCTCAAATAATAGAATTGCAGGCATGACTTAATCAGCGGCAAGTTGTCCCGTCGAATACGAGGGGGCATCTGCCATGAGAGCGTGGTTCAAATCCCTGCAGCAAAGAACAAGAGCATTCGCCAAGCAGGAATCCGGCGCCGCGATCGTGCTGTTCGCACTCGCCGCGGTGCCGATGGTCGCGTTCGTCGGCATGGGCACCGACGCCGCCCGCGCGTATCTTGTGAAGTCGCGGATGTCGTCGGCGCTCGATGCGGCGGGGCTCGCGGGCGGGCGAAAGTTCTTCTCGCCGGGACGCGACGCCGACATCAACATGTTCTTCAACGCCAACTTCCCCGCGGGCTATATGAACGCCACCGTGTCGGGGCCGCACATCAGCGTCGACGAGCTGGACGAACGGCTGACGCTGACGGCCAGTGCCGACATCCCGACGACCCTGATGCGCGTGCTCGGCTTCGACACGCTGACCGTCTCGGCAACGACCGAGATCACTCGGCAGATGCAGGCCCTCGACGTCGTCATCGCCATCGACATGTCGGGCTCGATGGGCTCCAGCAGCGGTTCCGGCACGCGCATCGCCGCGGCGCGCGACGCGGCCACCGATCTCGTCGACATTCTTTACGGGAACAACGGCACCAACGATCTTTTGAACATCGGCCTCGTGCCCTGGAACGCCAAGGTCAACGTGACTCTAGACGGCACCACGTTCGATTCATCGCTGACCACCAGCGTGCCCGTTGCCGGTTTCACCAATCCGGTGACCGGCGTTGCGCAAAGCAGCGTCTATCAGGTCAACAACTCCCCCGTGCCGCTTCTGTACGCGCCGCCCTCGGACTGGAAGGGTTGCGTCTACAACCGCTACATCGACAACGGCTTCACCGACGATGACGCCGATATCTACATGGGTCCGCAGGTCATGCCCGGCGCCGACTGGCCGGCGTGGGAGCCGGTCGGCCCCGAGGGCGAGCCGGTTTCAGGCGGCACCTGCACCATGTCGCCCAACGGTTGGAGCGAATGCACGCCGTGCCTGGAACACGGCATCACCGCCTTACAGAGTCAGAAGCAGACCGTCATCGACGCGATTGCCGACCTGCAGTATCCCGAAGGCACCACCAACATTCCCGAAGGGTTGGGCTGGGCCTGGCGGGTGCTGATGCCCGATGCGCCGTTCACCGAGGCCGTTTCCGATCCCGACTACGACCTGCAGCGCGCCATCGTGCTGCTGACCGACGGGGAGAACCACGGCGGCGTGGGCGACGGCTATAAGCAAGTGTTCGGCCTCGGCTCTGGTGCCGGCGCGAATGGGATGGACGACCGCCTGAAGCTCCTTGCCACCAACATTAAGAGCGCGGGTGTGGTGCTCTACGTCATCCAGTTCGCCAATAACGGCACCGCGCTGCAGTCGCTGTTGCAGGAGGTCGCCAGCGGCCCCGGCTCGCCGTTTTATCACTACGCCCCCGACGATGCGGCGCTCAGGGCCGTGTTCCGCGAAATCGCCAACGATCTTTCCGAACTCCGTCTGTCTAAGTGACGAGGCGACTTACGCTTCTGTACCAATAGAAACTGTCTCCCGGCCGTCGGCCCTGAGAATTCGGGGGCGGCGAGCCGGGATCCACGTATGACAGGACGCGCCGACGCGGCCATAGGTCCCGGATCGGACCTGCGGCCCGTCCGGGAAATAGCCGGAGGCAATTGGGTCAATCCGATGCGAAGCCTAGCTCCCCAGCCTGACCTTGACGGTGTAGCGGGGACGGAAGATGGCGTAGTTGTAAACGATGTCGTCGCCGATGTTGCCGCCGAGGATCGGGTTGCCGGGGAACATCGGCTGATACTTGTAATGGATCTCGGCCATGATGACGCTCTCGCTCTCGCCAACGCTGAAGCCGGCCGGCAGGTTGGCGACGCCGCCGGCGCCGCCCAGGCTGCTCGATCCCGGATCCTGACCGTAGACCCGCTGCCATTCGACGACGGCGTTGGAGGACTGCCCGACGACGCTGGAAACGATCATCGCGCCGTTACTGTTGAAATCGAACGGCTCGGTGATCAGCGCGCCGGCGGTAAAGATGTTATTGATGTCGGCAATGGTCAGCACCTCGCCCTGCGAGACGAGGTCGGCGACGGTCATGGTCGCGCGCTCGGTCTTCTGATTCAAAAGGACGTAACGCGTCAGCTCGATCCCGTTCATGGTCAGCGCCAGCGCGACCGGCACGGCGACGGCGATCTCGACGGCGGAAATCCCGCGTTCGTCGCGGCGGAAACGCCGGATCATATGTCTGAGACGTTCGATCATCAGTTGTTCAGCCCATCCCAGGGTTCGTTGCGCACCACGATCGACGCGGTCAGGCGCAGCACCCCGCCGTCGCCGACGAAGTGCGATGCGAACGGGGTCAGCGTCTTCCAGTCGTATTTCAAACGATAGGCGACGATGTCTCCCGACGCGCCCGAGCCCGCCGTGCCGACATCCGCGTCCCACGTGCCGTTGCCGTTTTCGTCGGTGAAGGTCTCGCCGACGTCGTATTGACCGTTGGCGTTGCCGTCGACGTAGTCCTCGCCGCGGCCGACGTCGGAGAAACTTGGATAGACGAGGATCTGTACATCGGCCTCGTTCATGTCGATCAGACCCAGCGTGCGTTCGTCGATGATCTCGATGATGCGTTCCAAGCGGGTCTTGCCGGTGATCTGCTGGCCAGTGATGCCGAAGCGCGCGGCTTCGCGGAGCGAGCTTTCCATCAATGTGTTCGTCAGCATGACGATGCCGAATTCCATCGACGCCATCATGACGGTCGCCAGGATCGGTGCGCCGAACGCGAACTCCATCAGGGTGGAGCCCCGTTCGTCGGTGCCGAAACGTCGTAACATGCGCGGACATTTGATCTGCATGGCTGCCTTACTCCTCGAGGCAGCCATAGGATACGACGGTTACAGGCGGGTTTCGAAACAAACGAATATAGAAATATAGACGACAAAATAGATAAAATTTTATCAAAAAGTATTTAAATATTATCTGAAACAACAAGCTAAATTAATCTCTAATATAAATTTTGACCTGAACAGTAAAAATCAAGTTAATGGGCTCCAGCACTAAGGTGCTAATTCCGGACACAGGCCACATGGGGTCGGCCACCGGACCACCAGGACAGGAGGCCACTATGAAAGCCACCATTCGTAAATTCATGAAAGACGAAAGCGGCGCGACCGCCATCGAATACGGTCTCATCGCCGCGCTCGTTTCGGTTGCCGCCATTATCGCGCTGAAGGCCATGGGCACGTCGCTCGACACCATGTTCACGAGCGTTTCCAACGAGCTCAACCAGGCATCTTCCGGTGCCGGCGGCGGCGGCTGATCCAGCCGTTTCCGGGCGGCCGGTCCAACCGGCCGCTTTCCGGGTTCCCCGGCGTTGCGCATCGGTCGACGGTCTGCCTCCGTTCTGGACGACACCACCTCGGTTGATCCGTTCGCCCACCGCCCCGCCGGGGCACCTGGAAAGCCCGATCCGGATAAAAACAAGGGTGACCTGACATAGAAGGTGCCGAAGGAAGGGGAGGGTTTTGTCCTCGCGGACGTAGGAGGTGAGGGGACAATGACCGACCCGTTTACACATCACACGTATGTCCTGATCGCGGCGGCGATCGCAATCCTGGCCGCCGCCCGATACGATGTCCGTGAATTCCGAATCCCGAACGAATGTTCGCTGCTTCTGCTCGCGCTCTACCCACTTCACGTGTGGCTGAGCGCCGAAGCGCCGCCGCTCGACACGTCCGTCGTCACGGCGGCCATCGTGTTCGGCGTCGGCTACCTGATCCACCGCATCGGGCATTTCGGCGCCGGCGACGTGAAGCTTCTCAGCGTGCTCGCCCTCTGGGCCGGTCCGGCGTGGATCGCGGATCTCGCCGTCGTCACCAGCCTCGCCGGCGGGGCGATGGCGATCCTTTACATGACCCGCTACCGCATGACGCTGGCCTACGCGTTCGACTGGGTCGGCGATACCCGTGCCCGGGACACCATTCTCGCCGAGCAGCTTCCCTACGGCGTCGCCATCGCCGTCGGCGGGATGGCCGTGCTGATCCGGCTCGCAGCCTAAGGAGACGAAAATGCTGTCGCTCAGAAATATACTGCTGCTGGTTCTGGCCTTGGTGTTCGCGACGGGCACCGCGCTCTACGTCAAAACCTGGCTCGAGAACGAGCGCAAGCTGATCGCCGCCAACCAGAAGACCGAGGTGCAGATCGTCAAGCAGGCCGCCGCCGAAGTGTTGGTCGCGAAAACGGATATGCCGGCCGGCACCTTCATCAAGCCCGAGCTGGTGCGCTGGCAGGCGTGGCCCGAGGATGGCGTCCACGAAACGCACATCGTCAAGATCAAACCAGAGGACCGCGACAAGGATTACGTCGATCCGATCAAGAACCTCGACGGCGCGGTCGCGCGTGTACCTTTGAAAGCGGGTGAACCGCTGACCAGTGCGCGTGTCGTGCAGCCGGGCGAGCGGGGGTTCCTTTCCGCCGTGCTGGAGCCCGGCTTCCGCGCCGTCTCGATCCCGGTCGATGCGACCACGGGGATCGCCGGGTTCGTGTTCCCGGGCGACTGGGTCGACATCCTGATGACCATGAAGCTGCGCGACGAGCGCGAGCAGGCGAAGCAACAGCGCTACTTTTCGCAGACGGTGTTGAGCCGCATCCGCGTTCTCGCCATCGACCAGCATGTCGATAAGGAAGACGGCGCCGTCGCGGTCGCCAAGACGGCGACGGTCGAAGTGACGCCGAAAGAAGCCGAGCGCGTTGCCATCGCCCTCGAAATGGGCCGCCTCGCGATGAGCCTCAACAGCCTCAGCCCGGCCGAAAGCCAGCAGGCGCACAAGGAACGGCTGATCGGCGGCGAAAAGCCGTTCAACCCGAAAATGGTCCGGAACGACGGCCGCAGCTACACGCTCGATACCGACGTCTATCACATGTGGGGCGATCCGCGCCTGTTCCCGAAAAGCAGCAATACACGAGAGGTGAACGTCCTGCGCGGCAGCGACGCCGTCACGCAAACGTTCTGAGGAGAATACTTATGTCGTCCAGCCATCCGATCCTTCGTGCCCTGATCGTCTGCGCCGTTACCGCGGCGTCGATGGTGGCGGGCGGCGAGGTGCGCGCTCAGGCCCTGGAGGTCGTCTCGCGCGGCCACCACGAAATGCCGCTGGAGCTGCACAAGGGCCGCCTGATCAAGCTGCGCGCCGCTGCAGAGACCGTGTTCGTCGCCAATCCGGAAATCGCCGACGTGCAGATCAAGAGCCCGACCCTGGTCTACGTGCTGGGGAAGGCCGCCGGCGAGACCACGCTGTTCGCCGTCGACCGCCGTGAGCAGGTTTTGGCCAGCATCGATTTGCACGTCAGCCACAACCTGGACCGGATCAACGCCTCGATCCGCATCCTTCACCCTGAAGCCGAAGTTCAGCTCGCCAGCGTCGGCGACACGCTCGTCGTCGACGGGATGGTCGACAGCATCACCACCGCCGAGAACATCCGCCGCGTCGCCGCCGGCGCCATCGGCGATCCGGAAAAGGTGATGCTGCGGCTCGGCGTCAACGCGCCGACGCAGATCAACCTCCGCGTTCGTGTCGCCGAGGTGTCGCGCGACATCGACAAGCAGTTGGGCTTCAACTGGTCGATCGCCGGTTCGGCGGCCGGTATCGCCTTCGGGATCGCCACGTCCAACCCGTTCAACGCGTCGGTGACCGAGCACACGCTGTCGCTGTCGAATATCGGTATCGGCGGGTTCGACCTGAACACGGTGATCGACGCGCTGGAGGAAGAAGGTCTGATATCCGTCCTCGCCGAGCCGAACCTGACGGCGCTGTCCGGCGAGGCGGCGAGCTTCCTCGCCGGCGGCGAGTTCCCGATCCTGGTCCCGGACTCCGACGGCCGCGTGACCATCGAATTCAAGAAGTTCGGCGTCTCGCTCAGCTTCACGCCGACCCTGATCGGCCGCGACCGGGTCAATCTCCATGTCCGTCCAGAGGTCAGCCAGCTGTCGACCACCAATGCGGTGACGCTCAACAACTTCCAGATCCCGTCTTTGACGACCCGGCGCGCCGACACCACGGTCGAGCTCGGCTCGGGCCAATCGTTCGCCATCGCCGGCCTGATCCAGAACAACGTCACCCACGATATCTCGAAATTCCCCGGTCTCGGCGACGTGCCGGTGCTGGGCGGGCTGTTCAAATCCGACCGCTTCCAGCGTGAAGAGAGCGAGCTCGTCATCATCGTCACGCCCTACATCGTCAAGCCGATCAATAACAAACGTCTGGCGGCACCGACCGACGGGCTCGAAAGCCCGCACGACATCGAGCGCATTGTCAACGGCGGCACGCACCGTCAGAAGCCGACGGCGCCCGCTCCCGTCACCGTCAACCGCGACGGCGAGAGCCTGATTGGCCCGGTGGGCTTCCTGCTGGAGCGCGAACAGGTCAATACTCGGAAAGGGGCACAATAATGAGAAACCCGATCTTCATCCCGGTCATGGCGGTGATGGCCGTCTTCGTGATCTCCGGATGCCAGACCCGTTATCCCGACCGCGCCTGGTACGACCCGCTCAACATGCAAGTCGACATGAAACCGCGAGAAGAGAAGAAGGTACAGGTCGCGCCGAGCGAGATCGCCTTCGCCCTTCAGTTTCCCGCCGGTTCGCCGATATTGAACGAGGCGGAACGCCGCGCCGCGGTGAATTTCCTGAAACGCCGCGCGACCGAACAAACCGACGAGGTCATCATCGACTTTGGTCTTTTGCATGAGACCACGACGCTGGCCTACGACCGCCGCACCACGATCGCAGCGCTGGTCAGCGATGCCGGGCTCGACCCGATGCGCGTCAAGGCCAGACAGAACGTCGCCGGGATCGCAGAGAACGAAGTCAACCTGACCGTGCGGCGCTATCTGGTGACGCTGCCCGGCTGCCCGGATTTCACGTCCCGCGCCGGGCGCACCTTCGACAACCGCCCGCATTCCAACTGGGGCTGCGCGACCGCCACCAACCTTGGCCTGATGGTTGCCGAGCCGCAGGACATCGTTCACGGCCGCGGTGGTACGCCGGGTGACGGCGAGGGGCTGGTCTTGGGCGTTCAGCGTTACCGCGCCGGTGAACAACGCGCGCTCTCGGTGACCGATACCAATACCGCCGACAGCCACGGGGTTTCCGGTGATTCGGACAGCGGAGACGGGAAATGATCGCGCTTCGCAAGGAAACCGAGCCGAGTGTGGGGGACGTCAGCCGCCCGTTCCTGGGCTTCGCCGCCGACGACGCCACCGCCGACATCGTGCGCGCCGCCGTCGAGGCCCGCGATCTTTCCGGCGACAACGTCATCGTCAGCGACCTCACCGGCGCCATGGACGGTTTGGCGGCGATCCGCACGCCGCCGTTGCTGATCGTCGATCTGGGGGACGCGACCGACATCATGGCGGCAGCGGGGCAACTCGCCACCGTCTGCGATGCCGGAGCGCAGGTGATCTTGCTCGGCAAGGTCAACGATCTTCGCGTCTATCGCGACATCATTTCCGCCGGGGTTGCCGACTATCTGGTCAAGCCGTTCACCGAAGACGACCTGATCGCCAGCATCGACCGGGCGCGTCCGCAAAAGGCGGCCCCGGCGGAAAGAACGGCAGAGCCGGCACAGGCCAAGACCGCCGAACTGACCGCCGTGATCGGCGTCAGGGGTGGCGTCGGCGCATCGACCATCGCCGCCAACGCGGCCTGGCACGCCGCCGAAAACCTGATGAAGAAAGTGACGCTGATCGACATGGACCTGACGTTCGGTACCCAGGCGCTGATCCTCGACGTCGATCCGGGCGGCGGGCTCGCCGACGCGATGAAGGAACCGGGCCGGATGGACGAACTGTTCGTCAAGCGCGCCTCGGTGGCGCTCGGCGAGCGGCTCCGCGTGATGGCGTCGGAAACCGATCCGGCGCAGGGCGATCTCGCCTCCAGTGCCGCTTTCGAAGGCCTGATCGAATTCGTGCGTCAGGATTCCGAACTCGTCGTCGTCGACCTGCCGCGCACTTTAGCGGTGGCACAACCGGCGTTTCTCGACGGTTGCGACCGTATCGTTCTCGTCGCCGAACCGGGACTCGGCGCGATGCGCGACACGGCGCGCCTCGCCAATCATATCTCGAAGCATAATCCTGTAGCCAAGCTGTCGGTGGTGTTGAACCGCCAGGGCATCGGCGGCAAGGACGAACTGACCGCCAAGACGTTCGAGGAAGGCTCCGGCCGTAAGATCTCGATGACGCTGCCTTTCGATCCCAAGACCGCCATCGGCGCCGAGGCGGCGGGCAAGTGCGTTCTCGCCGCCGCCCAGCGCTCCAGGCTCGGCCGGGCGTTGACGGGCGTGGCGGCGACGCTTGCGGGTGTCGAGGACGAACCGGCGAAGAAGGGGCTGATGCGCCTTCTTAAACCCAAGCCGAAGAAACAAACCGACGACGGAGACGACTGAGATGTTCGGCAAACGCCAGACCTCCGACGTGGTCGCGCTGGATGCGCACCGGAAATCGGCCAGGGCCGATACCGCCGATACGGCGGCCGTGGCCGAACCGGCGGTGCCGCTGAAGGTCGATGAAATCTACCGCGTCGACGTGATCGAGATGACGGCGCAGGAAACCTTTGAGCGCGCCGAAGACGAGATACCGGCGGACGGCATCCCGTCGATGCCGCGCCGCGAGCTGTCGGAAAAAGTCGGCGATCTGGTCAACGACGATCTGGTCGCCGGCGGGCTCGGCCCGCGCGAACGGCGCGACGTGGTGACCGCGGTCGTCAACCGCCTGCTCGACGGTCACAAGGACGAGGCCAAGGCGCGCGCCGAGGACACCCTCGTCGAGCGCACCAAGATGATCGTGCAGCCGATCCTGATGGACCGCATCGACGTCGCCGAAGCCGGCGACATGCCGCGCCAGCAACTGGCGCAGGAAATCGGCGATATCGTCTCCGAGATCCTGGTCGAACATAAGATCCAGCTCAATCTTCTGGAGCAGCGCGAGATCGTCACCATGCTGCTCAACGACATGCTCGGTTTCGGGCCTTTGGAAGTGCTGCTGTCCGACGAGGCGGTGACCGACATCATGGTCAACGGCGCCGATCAGGTTTACGTCGAGCGCGGCGGCAAGCTGGTGCTGTCGGACGTCAAGTTCCGCGACAATCGCCATGTCATGCAGATCGCGTCCCGGATCGTGTCCGGGGTGGGTCGACGGGTCGACGAGTCGTCGCCGCTTTGCGATGCGCGCCTGCCGGACGGGTCGCGCGTCAACATCATCATACCGCCGCTGGCCATCGACGGGCCGTCGATCTCGATCCGCAAATTCGCGAAGAAGAAGATAACCCTCGACGTGATGCAGCGTCAGGAAAACCTGTCGCCGGAGATGGCGACGGTCTTGAAGATCGCGTCGCGGTCCCGCCTCAACATACTTGTTTCAGGCGGTACAGGCTCCGGTAAGACGACGTTGCTGAACGCGCTTTCGCGGATGATCGACGGCGGCGAACGCATCGTGACGATCGAAGACGCGGCAGAACTGCAGTTGCAGCAGCCGCATGTGGTCCGGCTCGAAACCCGGCCGCCCAATCTTGAAGGCGAGGGCGAAATCACCCAGCGCGAGCTGGTCAAGAACGCGCTCCGGATGCGGCCCGACCGCATCATCCTCGGCGAAATCCGCGCCGGCGAGGCGCTCGACATGCTACAGGCCATGAACACCGGCCACGACGGGTCGCTCGGCACCATCCACGCCAACCGGCCGCGCGAAGCGTTGACGCGTCTCGAGAACATGGTCGCCATGGCGGGGGTCAAACTGCCGAACGAGGCCGTCCGCGCGCAGATCGCCGGTGCCGTTGATATGATCGTGCAGGTCTCGCGGATGCGCGACGGCAAACGGCGCATCACCTACATCACCGAAGTCGTGGGCATGGAAGGCGAAGTCGTGACGACGCAGGACCTGTTCACCTTCAACTTCGAGGGCGAAGACGCGGAAGGAAATCTGTTCGGTTCGTTCAAGTCGAGCGGCTTGCGTCCTGCGTTCATCGACCGCGCCAAGTACTTCGGTCTCGACAAGGCGTTGATGGAGGCTATGGGGTGATGGGGGGATGATAGAACTTGCGGTCATCTTCGCGGGCAGCCTCACGGTGCTTCTGATCACCGGATGGTTGGCGATGACGGTGCTGGGCAAACAGCGCAGATTGCGCGCGCGGGTCGAGAAGATCGGCGAGCGCGCCCGGCCGATGACGGCGAACGAGCGCCAGGCGCGTCAACTCAAGCGAAAGATGGAAACCTCGTCGCCGGTTCTCGAAATTCTCGCCAACAAGCTCCTGCCGCGACCGGACGCGATCCGGGACAGACTGCAGCGCACCGGACGGCACATCTCGCTCGGCCGCTATTTCGTACTCTCCGCACTGATCGGGGCGGCTTGGGCGACGTTCACCGCCGCCTTCATGGGGATGCCGTGGTTCGTCAACCTGGCCGTCGGGATTTCGTTCGGGATCGGCATCCCGCACTTTATTGTGGGTGTCCTGATCCAGCGTCGTATGAACAAGTTCACGGTGCAGTTTCCCGACGCCATCGATTTGATGGTGCGGGGGCTCAGGTCCGGTCTTCCCGTCACCGAGACCATCGCCGCCTGCGGGCGCGAGATGGCCGACCCGGTGGGCGCCGAATTCCGCCGCATCGCCGATGCGATCCGCCTGGGTCAGACGCTCGAAGATGCACTCTGGGACGCGGCGAAAAGACTGGATACCGCCGAGTTCAAGTTCTTCGTGATCAGTCTCTCGGTCCAGAAAGAGACGGGCGGCAATCTGGCGGAAACCCTCGCCAACCTCTCCGACATCCTTCGCGCGCGCAAGCAGATGAAGCTCAAGATCCGCGCGATGTCGTCGGAAGCCAAGGCCAGCGCTATGATCCTGGGGAGCCTGCCGTTCGTGATGTTTGGCATCATCTATCTGTTGTCGCCGGAGTATGAATCCGCACTGTTTACCGACATGCGGGGCCGGGTGATGCTCGGCTTCGCACTCGGGCTCATGGGCGCCGGTATCCTCGTCATGCGCAAGATGGTGAGGTTCGAGATATGACCTTCCTCTCCAACCTCGTGCCCGGTCTTGGCGGCGAAGCGCTGGCGGCGCTGTTGTCCGGCGCCGCGACTTTATTGATCGTCTACGCCGTCTGGTCGTCGTTCGTGGTGCGCGATCCGATGGCGTCGCGGGCGAAAATCCTGATGAAGCACCGCGAGAAACTGCAGGCCGGCCTGGTCGAGCCGCGCCGCAACCGTGCGCGCGCCATGCTGGAAAGCGGCGGGATTATTCGAAGCGTGGTCGAGAAGCTCAATCTTCTGCGCTCCAAGCACGCGGACAAGGTGCAGTTGTCGCTTGCCCGGGCCGGTTGGCGCACGCGCGACAACGTCGTTTTATATCTGTTCGCCAAGACCATCCTCCCGTTCGTGTTCGGCTCGCTCGCGGCATTCTTCCTGTTCGTCGTACCGGTCCTCGACCTCGGTTTTGAAATTCACGCACTGCTGGCGCTCGGCGTCACGGTTTTCGGCGCGTATCTCCCCGAAATCCTCATCAGGAACGCGCAGACCAAACGCAAGCTGGCGCTGACCAAGGGGCTGCCCGATGCGCTCGATCTGCTGGTCATCTGCGCCGAGGCCGGGTTGTCGCTGGATGCCGCCTTGAAACGCGTCTCGGAGGAAATGGGCCGCGCCACGCCCGAGATCGCCGACGAGTTTCAGTTAACGGCGATTGAACTCAGCTATCTGCCGGACCGAGGGCAGGCGCTTCAGAATCTGAACAAGCGGACCGACATCGTCCCGATCCGGGGTGTCGTAAATACTCTGACCCAGACCGAGAAATACGGCACGCCATTGGCGCAGTCGCTGCGCGTGCTCGCCGCCGAATTCCGGAACGAGCGGATGATGAAGGCGGAAGAAAAAGCCGCCAAGCTGCCGGCGACGCTGACCGTGCCGCTGATCCTGTTCATTCTGCCGTCGCTGTTCGTGGTGCTGCTGGGCCCGGCCGTGCTGTCGACCATCGACAACCTGATCAATATGTAACGATCACCACCAGCCGGTCATGAGAGGGGGCTCATTGCAGTGCGCCGAAAATCGCCTTGCGCCGCTGATCCGGCGGCATGCTTCTGAGCCGTGCGTAGAAGGCGAGGTTGTTCTCGACCTCGGCGGCGCTCAGGTCCTTGAGGCCGGTCTCGCGAGCCTTGTCGACATCGCCGGCCAGTCCGTACACCAGCGCCAGGTTCTGGCGGGTTCGCGCGTTGGCGTCGTCGCGCCCGGCGACGGATTCGAGCCACGCCGTCGCCTCTTTCAGGTCGCCCGCAATCGCCAGCGACAAACCCAGGTTGTTGCGAAGCGGCAGGTTGTCGGGCGCGCGTTCCATCCCCGTGATGTAGCGGCTCTGCGCTTCGTCGTGCCGGCCCATGAGATCGAGCGCGATCCCCGCGCCGTTGTATCCGGTGTGGCTTTTCGGTTCGATCGCCGCGACCTTGTCGTAGGCTGCGAGCGCGTCTTCATAAAGACCGGCGGTGATTGCCGTTTCGCCGAACCGGACCAGCGGCTGCGCCCAGTCCGCGCGCATTTCGGCGGCGCGGCGGTAGAGCTGCATGGCGTTGGCGAAATCGCCGGCTTCGCGCGTGGTATCGCCGACGCGGACAAGCTGGGCGGCGCGGCTGTTGAGGTTGTCTTCCTTGATTTCCTGCTGCGTCGGCACCTGACCGCTGCACGCGGAAATAGCGACGGCGGCAATTGTCGCGGCGGCGAACATCGCGGCTCTCGACGTAACGGAAATGGCCGTTATTATCATCGTATATAACGGGATCGTCCGGTTGCTACCCATAGCGTCTCACGCTACAGGGATCGCGGACGGCAGGAAAGGGTGCTCGTGTCACAACACTACATTGATTTGACGCTGTTGATCGAACGTCTGCACAGGCGGTTTCTCGACGTGCTCAGGATCGAGCTCAAGAGCATCGGCGTACGCGACATCAACGGCGTGCAGGCGCTGATGCTGACCAATATCGGCGACGGCGAGATCATCATCCGCGACCTGATCGAGCGCGGCTACTACCAGGGCTCGAACGTGTCCTACAACATCAAGAAGCTGACCGACTACGGCTACCTGGACCAGGAACGCGCGCAACACGACAAGCGCGCCGTCACGGTCAAGCTGACCGACAAGGGCAAGCAGGTGGTCGAGGGTATCCGCGAGATGGAAGAAAAGAACGGCCTCCGGTTCGAAGAGACCATCGGCAACGGCGATTCCATCGCCGATGCCGCCAAAATGCTCCGCAAGCTGGAGCGCACCTGGGACGAATACATACGCTACGGGGAATGACGGGCCGTCCGGTCTGTCCGAAGGACGAACACGCACATGCTGCTGGGATGCATTGCCGACGATTTTACCGGCGCGACCGATCTGGCGAATACGCTGGTCAAGGGCGGCATGAACACCATCCAGTCCATCGGCGTGCCGGGACCGCACGTCGAGCTCGGCGAGACCGACGCCGTGGTGATTGCGCTCAAGTCGCGGACCAACCCCGCCGCCGAAGCCATCGCGGACTCGCTCGATGCATTGGCGTGGCTCCGCGCGCGCGGCGCGAAACAGATCCTGTTCAAGTACTGTTCAACGTTCGATTCGACCGACGACGGCAACATCGGCCCGGTCGCCGACGCGCTGCTGGATGCGCTGCACGAGGATTTTACCATCGCCTGTCCGGCGTTCCCGGCGACCGGTCGTTCGATCTACAAGGGATATCTGTTCGTCGGCGACGTGTTGCTGAACGAGTCGGGAATGGAAAATCATCCCCTCAACCCGATGACCGACGCCAGCCTCGTCCGCGTGCTCGCGCGCCAGACGACGCACGAGGTCGGATTGGTGGAGTTGGCGACGGTACAGAAAGGCGCCGACGCGATCCGCGCGCGGTTCGACGCGCTGAAGGAGCAAGGTGTGCGCCACGCCATCGTCGACGCGGTCCATGACGCCGACCTGATCGAGATCGGTCACGCCGCCAAGAATCTGGCGCTGATCACCGGCGGCTCCGGGATCGCCATGGGGCTCCCGGACAATTTCCGCAACGACGGTTTTCTGATGGACCAGTTCCAGCCGGCGCTGCCGGGTATAAAGGGGCGCTCGGCCGTCATCGCCGGGAGTTGTTCGAAGATGACGCGCGCGCAGATCGCCCACACCCGGCGAAGCTGGCCGAGCTACAACGTCGATCCATGGGATATCGCATCCGGAAAGGACGTGGTGCCGCGCGTGCTTGCATGGGCCGAGAGCGAAGGCGCGGAAACACCCGTGCTGGTCTATTCCTCCGCCGATCCCGACGAAGTCAAGGCGGTTCAGCAAGAGTTCGGCCGCGACAAGGCCGGTGCGATGGTCGAGGAGACGATGGGCGAGATCGCCAGCGGGCTTCTCGAGATGGGCGTCAACCGGCTCGTCGTGGCGGGCGGCGAAACCTCGGGCGCGGTGGTCAAGGCGCTCGGTGTGCACGCGCTGCGCATCGGGCCGGAAATCGATCCGGGCGTGCCGTGGACCGAGGCCATCGGCGGCGTGCCGCTGGCCCTGGCGCTCAAGTCGGGGAACTTCGGCGCCGAGGACTTCTTCGAAAAATCGCTGGGCATGCTCTCATGAGCGAGACCGGGACCCGCGACGAGATCGCCAGGCTCGCCAAGTCGATCTACGAGCGCGGCCTGACATTCGGCAGTTCCGGCAACATCAGCGTCAGACTGGACGACGGCTGGCTGATGACGCCGACCGGCTCGTCCATGGGCGAGATTGACCCGGCCGGGATTTCAAAGCTGGACAGGGACGGCAATCATGTCTCCGGCGACAAGCCGACCAAGGAGACGTTCCTGCACCTCGCGATGTACCAGGAGCGCGCCAGCGCGGGGGCAGTCGTGCACCTGCATTCGACCCATTCCGTCGCGGTCAGTTGCCTGGCCGATGTCGATCCCAGGAACGTGCTGCCGCCGATCACGGCGTATTACGTGATGAAGATCGGCACGCTGCCGCTGGTGCCGTACTTCGCGCCCGGCGATCTCGATCTGGCGAAGGCGGTCAGGGAGATGGCGTCCGATCATCACGCCGTGCTGCTGGCCAATCACGGCCCGGTGGTCGCCGGCAAGTCGCTCAGGGACGCGGTCTATGCGACGGAAGAACTGGAAGAGACGGCGCGCCTGTTCCTGATGCTGAAGGATGCCAAGACACGGTTTCTCACCGACGCCCAGGTCGCGGCGCTCAAGGACAAGTTTCCGTCATGAGTGATATGACCGCCGACGTTTGTATCATCGGCGGCGGGCTGCACGGATGCTCGGCGGCGCTGCATCTGGCGCTGCGCGGCAAGCGTGTCGCCGTCATCGAGTCCCACTATCCGGGCCGTTTCGCGTCGGGGGTGAATGCGGGCGGGGTCCGGCGGTTGAGCCGTGATCCGGCGGAAATTCCGCTGGCCGAGGCGTCGCTGGAAATCTGGAATAACATCGCCGCACTGGTCGACGACGACTGCGATTTCCACGCCTGCGGTCAGCTCAAGATCGCGGAATCCGACGAAGACATGGCGAAGCTCGAGGTCCGCGCCCGCGCGGTCCGCGAGCTCGGCTACGATCACGAACAGCCGATCGGACGCGATAAGCTCCGCGAGATCGTCCCCGACGTGCATCCCCGCGCCGTGGGCGGGCTCTGGTGCGCGGGCGATGGCGCCGCCGACCCGATGCGCACCACCAAGGCGTTTTTCAACAAGGCGCGCCGGGAAGGCGTGCACTTTCGCCTCGGCGAGCGGGTCACGGGGCTGCAGCGTACGAACGGCCGGTGGCGCGTGACGACGGACAAGGGCACGCTCACGGCCGGCCATATCCTCAACTGCGCCGGCGCCTGGGGCGACAGGATCGCGGCGATGATGGGCGATCAGGCGCCGCTCGAGACACACGCCCTGACCATGATGGTGACGGAGCGCGTGCGCCCGTTTCTCACGCCGGTGTGCGGCCTCGCGTCACGTAAACTGTCGTTCAAGCAGACCACGGCGGGCACGCTCCTGATCGGCGGCGCGCATCTCGGATACGCCGACCGGGACGCCGGCGTCGCCGAACCGGATCCGCGCAAGATGGCGATTTCGGCGGCGACGGTCTCTGACGCGTTTCCGTTGGTGCGTCACGTCCGCGTCGCCAGAAGCTGGGCCGGGCTGGAAGGCGTGACGCCCGACCGGATTCCGGTGATCGGGCCGAGCGTTGCGTCGCCCGGTGCGTGGCACGCCTTTGGATTTTCCGCGCACGGCTTTCAGCTTGGCCCGGTGGTTGGGCGCATCATGGCCGAACTGATCGTCGACGGCCGCACCAACCTGCCGGTCGATCCGTTTCGGGTGGATCGCTTCCCCGCAACGGTTGGGTCCGCCGCATGACCCGATTCCTTATCACCGAATTGTTCCGGGTCGAATACCGGACAATAATGACGTAGGTTTCCATTCTGAAGGAGCGGCGGCGCGCCTGCTCCGGGAATGAAGGTATGCCGAACAAACGGATCGACCCCCTTCCAGGTGCGGACGACACGAACGGGAATGCCCGGCAATGGTGGATTCTCGGCGTCATCGCGCTCGTCGGGCTTACGCTGACGGCGGTTTTCGCGTCGGCCGTGCTCGACACGGTTCGCCAGACCAAGCTGGCCGAGATTCAGGGCCGGGTGGCCGACCTGGTCGGCCGTATCGAGACCGAGTTCAATGTCCAGATGGCGACCCTGCGTGCGACACGCGCGTTCGTCGCGGTGAACGAGAACGTGGGACCGGAGACGTTTTCCGCCTACGCCGCCCGCCTCGATACCGGGGGCGTCGGGACGGTCGCCTACGGTTGGGCGCCGCGCAGTACAGGTACGAACGGGGGCGTGGCGTTTCGGGTCGACATGCTGCATCCGGACGGCCCGGCGCGGATGCTGAACGGCGTCGATCTTCTCGAACTGGCTTCGATCAAAGACTCGTTGCAGAGCAGCATCGATTTCAACGAAATCCATGTCAGTGAAGTCCTGTCCACGGAGACGACCGGCGGGCACAAGAATTTCGTCGTCGCCATGTTGCCTGTTTACGCCGCCGGCAAGCAGAACTTCCTCGTGGCGCAACGCCGCCAGAACGCGCGGGGTATCCTGTTTTCGGTCCTTGATCCGGCAACCGCTGCCGGTTTCGCGATCGCATCGAGTTCGTTCGCGAAGATGATCGACGACGGCGTGGTGGGCGTCGAGATCGCCACCCACGACGGCGAGAGCGGACACACGCCGCTTTACCGGACGCGCGATTTCGACCGGTTGAGCCATATTACCGAGCAAAGCAGCCTTTACAGCGAAACGGCGTTCAGCACCCGTGAACTGATTATCGCACAGCGTCGCGTCCATATACACTTCGCCGTCGATCCCAACGGGCTCGGTGCGGGACCGATGATTTCGGCATCTTCGGTGTTCGCGACCGGTCTGATTGTGACCCTGGGGCTGCTGATCTACGTCTGGTCGCGAATCAATTACGACCGCCGTGTCGCGTCCCTGGTGCGGGAGCGGACCCGCGCGCTCGAAGCGAGCGAGCAGCGCTTGCACGACATGGCGGACGTGTCGGCGGACTGGTTTTGGGAGTTGGACAAGGATCTCAGGTTCTCCTACCTCTCCGAGCGCTTCGAGGAGGTGACCGGGATTTCTCGGAAGATATTTCTCGGCCGCACCCGGCCGGAGGCGGCCAGCATGGGCCACATCCGCACCGAGAACGACTGGCGCGATCACATGGACGATCTCGAACATCGCCGGCCGTTCAGCAATTTCCGCTACACGATCGCCAGGGGCAACGGCAAGGATCAACACTTCTCGATCAGCGGCAAGCCGGTGTTCGACGAGGACGGCGAATTCATCGGGTACCGCGGCACCGGCCGCGACGTGACGTCGGAAGAGACCGCGAACCGCCGCATGCGCGAAAGCGAAGCGCGGATGCAGCGCAACGTCCGCCAACTCGAGGCCTCGCAGCAGGAACTCGAGGAAAGTACCGCGCAGATGGCCGAACTGGCGGAGCGTTACGCCATCGAAAAAGAACGTGCAGAAGCCTCGGAACGCTCGAAGTCGGAATTCCTCGCGTCGATGAGCCACGAAATCAGAACGCCGATGACCGGCGTCATGGGCTTCGCCGACATGCTGCTCGACAGCCCGCTGCGCCCCGAAGACCGCGAAAAGGTCATCAAGATCAAGGGCGCGACGCAACAGCTCCTGACGATCATCAACGATATTCTCGACCTGTCGAAGCTCGATGCCGGGCGGCTCAGTATCGAGCATCTGGATTTCAATATCAGGTCGGCCGTCGACGAGGTGCTCGATCTCGTCCGCGAACGCGCCCGGGTCAAGAATTTGTCCCTCGATGTCGATTTCCCGGACGACATCGACGTGGGCGTGCACGGCGATCCGACCCGGTTTCGCCAGATCCTGATCAACCTCGTTGGCAACGCGGTCAAGTTCACGCATACGGGCGGTATCACCGTGAGGGCACGCCAGCCGGGCGAGGGCGAGGAAAGGTTTTTCGAGTTCCGCGTCATCGATACGGGCATCGGCATATCTCCTGAAAACCAGAAACGCCTGTTTTCTGACTTCTCGCAGGCCGATGCCTCGATCTCGCGGCATTACGAGGGCACCGGCCTAGGGCTCGCGATTTCCAAACGTCTGGTCGAACTGATGGGTGGCGAAATCTGGGTCGAGAGCGAAGAGGGTAAGGGGTCGCAATTCTGCTTCCGCCTGCCGTTCGAAAAGGCGAAGAGTGACGTTACAGGTCTTGTGCGTCATCATACCGCCGCGCATTTCGAGACGACACGGCCGCTGAACATCCTCGTCGCCGAGGACAACAAGCTCAACCAGCGCATCATCGTCGCGACGCTGGACAAGTTCGGACATAAGGCGACCGTCGTCGACAACGGGGAGCAGGCCGTCGAACAGGCCGGCCAGGGGGACTACGATTTGATACTGATGGATATCCGCATGCCGGAGATGAGCGGCCCCGACGCGACCCGCGTGATCCGCGCCCGCGACGACCATGTGGCGGACATACCGATCATCGCGTTGACCGCGGATGCCATGGAAGAACACATCCGCGGCTATCTTGACGCCGGCATGAACGCCTGCGTGACCAAGCCGATCGATCGCGCGGCGCTGGTGACGACGATCAACGAAGTCCTGGGCGAAGATATCCACGTACCCATGAGCGAGGCGGAGGAGGCGCGCAGCGGTTATGCGTTGCCGACGGACGCGGAACTGGAACAGTCGGCACCGGACGGGCAGTCGGGCGTCATCAGCGTCAACGACTTCCTTAGTCAACTCGATCAGGTTGCGGACGAGATCGAGCGGGGGAAAAGGGCCAAGACATGAGAGTGATGCCGGATGTCATCCACGATCAGAACCTGCTGATCGCCAATCCGCGTGACAACGCCCGCCAGGTCGCCAAGGCAATGGTGGAGCGCCAGATTTCGTCGATCCTCGTGCTCGATGACGGGGGTAAGCTGATCGGCATTATTACCGAGCGCGACTTCACGCGCTTCTTTGCGGTTCAGGGCGTCGACCCCGAGCTGACCACCGCCGGCGATATCATGACGACCGACGTCGAGACCCTGTCGCCGGACGATTCCGCTTTTGCGGCCCTGGAACTGATGGAACTGCGCAACTTCCGTCACCTGCCGGTGGTCGATGACGGCGGCAAGCCGCTCGGCATCGTTTCGATCCGCGATCTATACGCCGTGGTCACGCGGGAATCGCGCGACGTTCTGGCCAAGACGCAGACCTATCTTTTCGACGACAGATACAATCCCGACATGTGACGGCCGGGCCGGAGACGGAGCGTCAGGTGCGGGGTTATTTTCCCTTGAAGACGGGTTTCCTCTTCTCGTTGAAGGCGGCGACGCCTTCCAACCGGTCCTCGGTGTCGATGACCCGCTGATAGCACGCGATCTCGATGTCGTAGCCGGTCTTGAGATCGTTGGACTGCGACGCCTGCACGGCGGTCTTGGCCTGGCGGACCGAGATCGGCGCGTTGGCGGCGATTGCGCTCGCCGTTTCTAGCGCCTCGTCCATGAGCGTTTCCGGATCGCAGAGCCGGTTGACCAGCCCCCAATCCAGCGCCTGTTGGGCGTCGAACGGCTTGCCGGCGAGGATGATCTCCTTGGCGCGGCGCACCCCGACGGCGCGCGGCAGATGCTGGGTGCCGGACGCGCCCGGCATGATGCCGATGGTGACTTCGGTGAAGGCGAAGCGGGCCGTCGGCACCGCATAGAGGAAGTCCGCGTTGAGCGCGATTTCGAGACCGCCCGCGAACGCCGCGCCGTTGATCGCGCCGACGATCGGGATCGGGCAGTCCATCATGGCGCGGATCATCTGTTCGAACAGCGCATGCTGTTGGCGCCAGGCGTCGTCGGTCATCCCGTTGCGCTCTTTCAAATCGGCGCCGGCGCAGAACGCCTTGTCGCCGGCCCCGGTCAGCACGACGACGCGGCACTGCGACGGATCGCGGTAGAGCGACGTCCAGAGATCGAGCAGTTCGGCGCCCAATTGCGTGTTGAAGGCGTTGCGCACCTCCGGCCGGTTCAGCGTCACGACCAAGACGTGGTCCGCGAGGCGGCTGACCTCAAGCATGTCGAATTTCAGGTCTTCAATTTTGCTCACCGTGATCTCCCGATTTCATGGTGTGGAAATCAGGCGGCGATTTCCAGTTCGAGGTGCTTCCAGACCGAAGTCAGCGCCCGGACCAGGTCGTCCATCAGGGCGTCCGAGTGCAGCGGCGTCGGCGTGATGCGGAGCCGCTCGGTCCCCTTGGGGACGGTCGGATAATTGATCGGCTGGATGTAAATGCCGTGCTGTTCGAGCAGAAGATCCGTCGCCTCCTTGCAGCGCAGCGGGTCGCCGACGAACAGCGGCACGATGTGCGTGTCGGACGGCATGACCGGCAGGCCGGCCTCGGTGAGGCGCTTCTTCAGCGTCGCCGCGCGCTCCTGGTGCTTGATCCGCAACTCGTTGTGCGCGCGCACGTGGCGCACGTTTGCGATGGCCGCGGCGGCGACCGGCGGCGCGATGGTGGTGGTGAAGATGAAGCCGCTGGCGGTGAGGCGGATCGCATCGATCAGGCTCTCGGTGCCGGTGACGTAGCCGCCCATCACGCCGAACGCCTTGGCGAGCGTGCCTTCGATGATATCGACGCGCTCAGCGACGCCGTCGCGCTCTGAAATGCCGCCGCCCGTCTCGCCATAGAGGCCCACCGCGTGCACTTCATCCAGATACGTCAGCGCGCCGTATTTATCCGCGAGATCGCAGAACGTCGAAATCGGCGCCACGTCGCCGTCCATGGAATAGACGCTTTCGAAGACGATCAGCTTGGGTGCGCCTTTGGGCGCGGCGGCCAGCAACTCTTCAAGATGCGTCGGGTCGTTATGGCGGAAGACATGCTTCTCGGCCCCCGAGCGCCTGACCCCGTCAATCATCGAGGCATGGTTCATGGAATCGGAAAAGATGATGCAGCCCGGCAGCATTCTGGCGACGGTCGAGATCGTCGCGTCATTGGAGACGAACCCCGACGTGAACAGCAGCGCCGCTTCCTTGTTGTGAAGTTGGGCCAGCTCTTCTTCAAGCTCGACCAGAAGATGCGTCGTGCCGGAGATGTTGCGCGTGCCGCCCGAGCCGACGCCGTAGGTCTTCGCGGCCTCCGCCGCGGCCTCGATGGCGACCGGGTTCTGGCCCATCCCGAGGTAGTCGTTGGAGCACCAGATCACCACCGGATGTTCGTCGCCGTCGCGGAAATTGGTGGCGTGCGGGAAGTTGCCGGCCTCGCGCTTCAGGTCCGCGAAGACCCGGTAACGGCCATCGTCCCGGACGCCGTCAACCACGGCGCGAAAACGCTGCTCGTAATCCATTTAACCAGACATCCTCAGTATTCGGGTGCGTGACGTTCGACCGAAATCATAGTCAACGCGGCCATCACTTCCATGACATAAATCAACGGCACTTTAGTCGCCGCGCCGGTCGTGGACAAGTCTGCGCGGGCGGCCCAGATGCGTTGAATTTCGTGGGGACGGATGTACTCTCTTCGCCACTTAGCGGAGGACTAAATGGATTTCGAACTAACAGAAGAACAACAAATGTTCATGGATGCCGTCGACGGTTTCGCCGAACGGTATCTCGCCGCGGGGGCGCTCGAACGCGCCCACGCCCGGGGCTTTCCAAAAGACGTCGCGAAGATGATGGCGGAGCAGGGCCTGCTCGGCATCACGATGAAGGAAGAGGACGGCGGCCAGGGCGGCACGCTCACCGACGCGGTGATCGCCATCCAGACGGTCGCCAAGCATTGCCCGCGCAGCGCCGATGTCGTGCAGGCGGGCAACTTCGGCGCCATCCGCGTGCTCGCCGAATACGGCACCGAAGATCAGAAACAGCGCTACCTGAAACCGATCCTGGCGGGTGACAAGGTGATCTCGGTCGCGATGTCGGAACCGGAAGCCGGTTCGGCGCTGACCGATCTGAAGACCGCCGCCACCGATGCGCCGGACGGCGGGGTGCATCTGAACGGCACCAAGGTGTTCTCGACCCACAGCCCGGAGGCGGATCTGTTTCTCGTTTACTGCCGCTACGGCCCCGGTGTCGACGGCATCGGCTCGGTGCTGGTCGAACCGGACACGGATGGCGTCAGCCGCGGCCAACCGGTCATGTACCTGGGCGGGGAAGAGTGGTGCCAGATCTATTTCGAGAACGCCTACGTGCCCCCTGAAAACATCCTGCTGCGTGAAGGCGGTTTCAAACGCCAGATCGCCGGCTTCAACGTCGAACGGCTCGGGAACTCATCGCGCGCCGTGGCTTTGGGGCGCTACGCCTACGAGATGGCGCGCAACCACGCGATGGAGCGCAAGCAGTTCAATCGCCCCCTCTGCGAGTTCCAGGGACTTCAGTGGAAGTTCGCGGAGATGAAGCTGAAACTGGAATCGGCGCAGCTGCTGTTGATGCGGGCCGCGACCAAGGCCGACGCCGGCTTTCCGTCGGCGGACGATACCGCGCTCGCCAAGCTGGCGTGCAACCGCGCCGGTCACGAAGTCTCCAGCGAGGCGATGCAGATCATGGGGGCGGCGGGTTATTCGCAGGACTGCCTGATCGAGTATTGCTTCCGCCGCACGCGCGGCTGGATGATCGCCGGGGGCTCGTCTGAGATGATGATGAACCGCATCGCCGAGGGCATTTTCGAACGCCGGTTTTCGCAACGACCGCCGAAAACGTCATGAGCGATCTCGTCCAGGCTTTATTGACGCCGCGCGGCGTGGCGCTCGTCGGCGCGTCCGCGGACCCGAATAAAAACACCGGCCGCCCGCAGCGGTTTCTACAAACGCACGGCTATCCGGGCAGGATCTATCCGGTCAATCCTTCCCGCGACGAGGTGCAGGGGCTGCGCGCCTATAAAAGCGTCGCCGACATCGACGGGCCGTGCGATCAGGCGTTCATCATGGTGCCCGCCGGGCATGTCATCGACGCGGTCCGGCAATGCGGTGAGGTCGGTATAAAGGTCGCCACCATCTATTCCGATGGTTTCGCCGAAACCGGCCCCGAGGGTCAGGCCAAACAGGAAGAATTATTGGCCGTCGCCGCCGAGGCGGGGGTGCGGATCCTCGGCCCCAACAGCATGGGCGTGATCTGCCCGGCGAGCCATCTGACGCTCTCGGTCAACGCGGTGCTGGAGATGGCGGACGTCCCCGTCGGGCGCATGGGCCTCGTGTCGCAGTCGGGCACCATTCTGGGGACGCTCTTGTCGCGTGGTGCCGCGCGCGGCATCGGCTTTTCGCGCATGTTGTCGGTCGGCAACGAAGGCGATGTCGGCGTCGGCGAACTGGTCGACGTGCTGGTCGACGACCCCGACACCGATGCGATCCTGCTGTTTCTGGAGGCGCTTCGCGATGCGCCGGTATTGGCCAAAGCCGCGCGCCGTGCGTTCGACGCGGGCAAGCCGGTGATGGCCTATAAGCTCGGCCGCTCCAAGGCCGGTCAGGCCGTGGCGCTGTCGCACTCCGGCGCGCTGGCGGGCGAGGACAAGGCGGTCGACGCCTTTTTCCGCGCCAACGGCATCGTCCGCGTCGAAACGCTGGAGACGCTGTTCGAGATGCCGCCGCTTCTAATGGGACAGAAGCCGCCGAAGGGGAATCGCGTCGGCGTCATGACGACGACCGGCGGCGGCGCGTCGACGGTCGTCGACCGGCTGGGGGCGGCGGGGCTCGATGTCATCCCGGCCCCGGACGCGGTGCACCAACGCCTGAAGGATTTCAACCTCACCATCGGCCGCGGGCCGCTGATCGACCTGACCATGGCGGGCACGCGGGAAGGGGTTTATGGCGCCGCGCTCGAGGCCCTTATCGAGAGCGACGCCTGCGACGCGGTTGTCTGCGTCGTCGGATCGTCGGCGCAGTTCCACCCCGAACTCGCCGTCGCCCCCATCGTCGAGGTGGGAGGCAAGGCATCCAAGCCCGCCCATAAACCGATAAGCGCGTTCATGGTCCCGCAGGCGGATGCCTCGCTCAGATTATTGGCGGATGCCGGGATTGCCGCGTTCCGCACCCCCGAAGCCTGCGCCGACGCCATGCGGGCGTTCTTTCAGTGGCGGGCCCCCGTGAGCGGCGCGGTCCGGTCCGCATCCGCCGGCGGCAGGGCCGTCACCCCAAAGGACGAAGCGGAATCGCTGGCGATCTTCGCCGCGCTCGGCGTGCCGGTCGCGCCGCACGCCGTCATCGCCGGTGCCGATGACGATCACGGCCTGACATATCCCTTGGCCGTCAAGGCGCTGTCGGCCGATCTGCCGCATAAGACCGAAGCCGGTGCAGTCAAGCTCGGCATCGGCTCCGAGGTCGAACTGGCCGGTGCCATCGACGAGATCAGAAACAATGTCGCGCGACTGAAGCCCGACCTGAAACTCGACCGGTTCCTGGTCGAGGAAATGGTCAAGGGCGTCGGCGAGGTGCTGGTCGGCTTCCGGCTCGACCCGCAGGTCGGCCCCGTCGTCGTCCTCTCGCCGGGCGGCATCCTCGCCGAAGTCTACAAGGACAGCGCCATCCGCATGGCGCCGGTGACGATGGATGATGCGCGCGCGATGATCGACGAGGTGAAGGGGCTGGCGCCTTTAAGGGGGTATCGCAACCTGCCGAAGGGCGATCTCGACGCGCTGGCCGACGCCATCGTCAAAATCTCTTCCCTTGCCGAAGCGGCAAATCCGCCGTTGGATGCTGAGATCAATCCCATGATCGTGGGGGGCGAGGGCAAGGGGGTGTTTGCCGTCGACGGCCTCGTCATCGCCGCCGAATAGAAATGGGTTAAGAACGAAACGCCCTTGTCCGATCAAACGGGAACGCAGAGTCCCGGCGGGCGCGGGAAGAAAAGAGTGGGAAGAAAATGAAACGCGTCGTTATCGTCATCTGCGACGGGCTGCGGGCCGATATGGTCGGGTCCGAGCACACCCCCAACCTGATCCGGATCGCCGAAGCCGGCGCGCTCTGTCGTAACCATACCGGCGTCTTTCCATCGACCACGCGCACCACGGCGGCGGCCATCGCCACCGGCTGCCTGCCGAAGACCAACGGGCTTCAGGGCAACGCCGTCGCGCTCGATCATGGGGACGGTTACAAGGTCTATTCCGTCGGCCCGCCGGATTTCCGCGACAAGCTGTTCGACGCCAAGGGCCGGACGCTGAAGGTCCCGACCATGTCCGAGCGGGTGAAGGATATCGGCGGCGCCGTGATCTATGCGAACGCTTCTCCAGGCGCCGGGATCTTCCTCGACCCGGACGGATTCGGTCACATGATCCACCGCGACGTGGCGTTCGGGCCCGACCGCATGACGCTGGAACCGCACGGCACCGGCCACGACGCGGCGGGGGACGCGGCACTGACCCAGCGCTTCATCGACGAAATCCTGCACGACCGCAAACCGCCGCTGTCGTTGATGTGGATGTGCGAGCCGGATCATACCCAGCATTCGGTTGCGCTCGGCTCGCCCGCGCATATCGACGTGGTGCGGGCGGCGGACGCGCAGGCGGGTCGCGTGTTCGACAACATCCGCTCCGACATCGACAGCGGCGAGGTTCTGTTCATGGTCGCCTCCGATCACGGCCACGAAACCATCGCCGAGGTCATCGACCTGGAAGAGATGCTGGTCGACGTCGGACTCAAATCCGGTCCCGGGTCGAGCGACGTCGCCATCGCGCCGCAGGGCCTGTCGGCGACGATCTATCTTGCCGACAACGCCAAGGACCGGCGGGACAAGATCGCCGACCACCTCCGCGCCGACGACCGGATCGGCGGCGTCTATGCCGGTGAAGAAATGCGCGAGCTTGGCCTCGACCCCGACGACGGCATCGACATCGTCGTCGTCGGCGCCGCAAGCGAGGCGGCGGGCGAGGGCGGGCTCCCCGGTGTCGGCTATGCCTTCCAGGGCGATCTGAAGATCGCCAACAACGTCGGTTGCGGGCAGCACGGCGGTCTCGGCAAATACGAACAGAGCCCGTTCCTGATCTGTGTCGGGGCGGGCTTCGCCGCCGGTGACGGGATTACGGACAAGACCTCGCCCATCGACATCGCGCCGACGGCGATGCGGCATCTGGGGCTCGATGAAGACGGCATGGACGGACGGGCGCTGCAACGGTGAGTGGGGTGTCGGACAGGATGGAGAGTACGCCGGGCGGCGGGGGTAACCCGTGGCTCGGCCGCTTGCCGGCGTTGATCTTTTCGCACGTGGTCGGCACCACCAACGTGGTATCGGTGATGGCGATGGCGCCGGTGATCTCGGCGGATCTGAACTTGAGCGCCGCCGAGTTCGGCGCCTTCGTTTCCGCCTATTACGCGGCGCAGGCGACCGGGTCGATGCCGGCAGGCGCGATCACCGACCGCTTCGGCGTCGGACGCACGCTCGTCTTCGCGCATATTCTCATGTTCGCCGCCGCCGCCATGCTGGCGGTCGCGGTCGGCTATTACCAGTGCCTGGGCGCGATGTTCCTGATGGGCTTCGCGTACTGCATGACCAACCCGTCGACGGCCAGGGGCGTGCTCGACTGGTTCCCGAAGGAACGGCGCGGCACGGCGATGGGACTTAAGCAAGTGGGTGTCCCCATCGGCGGCGTCATCGCGGCGGGCAACGGCGCGCTGGCGGCGCATTTCGACTGGCAGTCGATCATGTGGGGCGTCGCCGTTCTGATGGTGCTGAACGGAATCTATTGTCTGGTCCTGGTCCGCTATCACGTCCCCTTGCCCAAGGATCAGCGCCGCAGCATCGTCGCCAACCTGGGCGACGTGCTGAAGGACTGGAACTTCAACATCTATGCCATCCTGAACGGCCTGCTGAACGTCGGACAGACCAACTTCTTCGGCTTTTTGACCCTGTTCCTGACGACCGTCGCCAAAGCCAGCCAGGAAACCGCCGGTTTCGCCATCGGTCTCGCGCAAACGTCGAGCGCGTTCGCGCGGATCGGCTGGGGCGTGGTGTCTGACCGGTATTTCGTCGGCCGGCGCGGCATGCTGATGGCGTGGATCTGCGGCGCAGCGGCATTGTTCCTGGCGGCGATGGCGTTCGTCGGACCAGGCTGGGGGCTTTATATCGGGCTTGCGCTCGCGATGGCCCTCGGCATCACCATCGCGTCCTTCGCGCCGGTCGCGCAGGCGGTCGTCGTCGAGTCCGTCGAGCCGCGCCTCGCGGGCTCCGCCATAGGCGTCAATATGGTGGGGGTACACCTGGGCGGCATGGGCGGTCCCATCGTGTTCGGCTGGGTGGTCGACAACTGGGGCGGTTACGACGCGGCGTGGCTGGTGACGGCGGGCATCGTCGTGGCGGGCCTCGTGCTTTTACTGTTCGCCTTCAAGGAAGGGGGCCGGAGTGACGGCTGACGACAACGCCACGACGCCCGAGACTGCGCCGCCGCCACTGCCTCAGGGTTTCAATCCGTCCGGCCCGCCGGCCGGGTTTAATCCCTGGCGGGCGCGGATCTTCCTGCTGGGGCTCGTCCACACGGTGGGAACATCGTGCTACCTCTCGATCATGGCGATGGGGCCTGTGATCCGGGGCGACCTGAACGTCACCGCCGCCGAGTTCGGCCTGTTCATGTCGATGGTGTTCGGCGCTCAGCTGTTGTCGGCATTGCCGTCGGGCGCGATCACGGACCGCATGGGCGTCGGCTGGACCTTGTTCGGCTCGATGATGACCATGTCGGCGGGGACGTTATGGTTCGCGCTGGCGCCGTCGTTCGGCCCCGCCCTCGCGGCGGCGTTTCTGATCGGGCTCGGCTATTCGTTCGTCAATCCGGCGACCGCCAAGGGGGTGATGCGCTGGTTCCCGCCGGCGTGGACCGGCACGGCGATGGGCCTCAAGCAACTGGGCGTGCCGCTGGGCGGATTGATCGGCGCCGGCGGCGGCGTGCTGGCCGCCTATATGGACTGGCGCGGCGTGCTGTGGATCGCCGTGGGGATGACCTTCGTCACCGCGTTGTTGTGGTTGCCGCTGACGCGGAAGCCGCATTCGGGCGCGGGCGCATTCAAGCGTATGCTGAGCGACCTCCGGACCGTCATCACCAACCGCAACATGAACATAATCTGCACGTCGGCGGTGATGTACAACACCGGCCAGTCGAGCCTGTTCACCTATATGGCGCTGTTTCTGAAAGACGCCGCACAGGCGTCGCAGCCGGTCGCCGCCATGGGCGTCGCCTTCGCACAGGGTTTTAGCGCCATCGGCCGGGTCGGCTTCCCGTATATCTCGGACGTGTTTTTGAAGGGACGGCGCAAGGGCATCACCGTCGCCATCGTGTCGTCGAGCTTTTTCGTCTGCGCCGGCACGCTGCTCGTCAATCCGGACTGGCCGTACTGGGGACTGATGACGATGGCCGCGGTGATGGGCCTCGCCATGGCGTCTTATGCGGCGTTGGTTTTATCCATGACGGCGGAGACGGTGCCTTCAGAGCTGGTCGGCTCAGGGATCGGCTACAACGCCGTCGCCTGGTCGCTGGGCGGCGCCGCCGGGCCGCCACTGTTCGGCCTGATCCTCGATCACACGGGGAACGACTACGGCATCGCCTGGACCGTGATCGGCGGGGTGATGCTGTTGGGCGCCATTTTCATGTGGTGGCAGTTCAAAGAGGGGAAGTAGGGGGGCAGGGAGCAGGAGTATGTTTCCCGGCCGGCGCGGTGCGCCGGGTCGGGACCCATTGATTGCGTTTCCCGGTCGCGGGGATAGGTCCCGGATCGTGCCTCCGGCCCGTCCGGGAAAGCGGGGATTTATAAGCCGTATATTCAAATTGTCGCCGTGAACTCTACTCAGGGTCCGTGTGGACCAGATGCCTGCGCCCCCTCACCTGTCCTCTCCCCCGTGACGGGGGAGAGGGACCCTGTCGAAAGCTCCATGCGCACCCCTCTCCCCCATTTGGGGGAGAGGTTGGGTGAGGGGGCAAACGTATCTCAGTCGACTTAAGGGTATGATCGGGCATAGGTCCCGGATCGTGCCTCCGGCCCGTCCGGGAAAGCGGGGATTTATAAGCCGTATATTCAAATTGTCGCCGTGAACTCTACTCAGGGTCCGTGTCGACCAGATGCCTGCGCCCCCTCACCTGTCCTCTCCCCCGTGACGGGGGAGAGGGACCCTGTCGAAAGTCTCCATGCGCACCCCTCTCCCCCATTTGGGGGAGAGGTTGGGTGAGGGGGCAAACGTATCTCAGTCGACTTAAGGGTATGAGCGGGGATAGGCCCCGGACCGCGCCTTCAGCCCGTCCGGGAAAGCGGGGATTTATAAGCCGTATGTTCAAATTGTCGCCGTGAACTCTACTCAGGGTCCGTGTCGACCAGATGCCTGCGCCCCCTCACCTGTCCTCTCCCCCGTGACGGGGGAGAGGGACCCTGTCGAAAGTCTCCATGCGCACCCCTCTCCCCCATTTGGGGGAGAGGTTGGGTGAGGGGGCAAACGTATCTCAGTCGACTTAAGGGTATGAGCGGGGATAGGCCCCGGACCGCGCCTTCAGCCCGTCCGGGAAAGATCGGATAAATATAAGGTTACGCTCGCCGCCGCCTATGTGAAGATCACGTGGTCCTTGTCGCCCAAGGGCACGAGCGCGCCTTTGACGCCTTCGCGGGCGCGTTGCTTGAGATAGTTCCTGAGGCCCGGCTGCACCTTGTCGGGGGTGATGCCGGTATCCAGCAGCGCGACGATGTTCTTGCCGTCGCCGGACATCTTCAGGACCGCCTTGACCTTGTTCGGCTTCAGCTCGAGCGGCACCTTGCCTTCCGCCCACAGACACACGAACGTCCGGCAAACCTTGGGCCGGTTCTGGTAATTGCCGCATCCCTTGCCGGGCGTGCAGTGCTGACACCACGTGCCCGGCAGGCTTTGGAGTTCGGGGGTGTCGATCCGGGTGATCTTGCAGCAGAGCGTGCAGTCACCGCATTCACGAACCTGTGTATCTTGCGCCATTGTCTCCGGTCCCGGCAGCGGTCTTCGGTCAGATGAATTAAGACCCGCGTGTGGCCATGGGGAAACTTAGAACGGCGGACAGGGCGGCGCCACCTTGAATTGGCGGCAGCGCCGCAGCGGGGATTACTGAAGCAGGTCGACCTTGACGATGGACTTGTCCTCGATCAGGTCCTTCACGGCGCTGTCGTAGGCTTTGTAGTGCGGCGTCTCGCGGTGGTAATCGAGGCTGGCGGCTTCGGTATAGACCTCGAAGAAATGGATCGTGTTCGGGTCGTCCTGATTTTGCATGACGCGGAACATGTGACAGTTGGGCTCGTCGCGGACGGCGGCCGTCGCGTTGACATGCGCGTGCGACAGGAACTCGTCGACCTTGCCTTCCTTGATTTTCACGGTGACGAAGATGGCGAACTTGCTCACGGGGGAACCTCCTCTGGATTTTTCATAACGTCTGGATTTAATGTAATGGCGATGGACCCTCCGCCCAAGACTTCGTAAGGTTCCGCGGCAAAAAAATTAAACCCAATAATAAATCCACTGGGGAGCGACCACATCCATGACCGACCAAGACATCGTCCGCTGCGCGGATATCTGCGACGACGACCCCTCTGCGCAGATCGTCGAACTGATGTTCCACGACTTCGCGAAACACGCGTCCTTTCACGGCGAGGCGGTGACGTTCTCGACCTATGAAGACAACAAGGGAATCCTCGACATCATCCGCCGCGGCGGCAAGGGGAAGGTGCTCGTCGTCGACGGCCGCGGTTCGATGCGCCGGGCGCTCTGCGGCGGCAACATCGGCGCCGAGGCGCAGGCCCAGGGCTGGGCCGGGATGATCTTCAACGGCGCGATCCGCGACGTGCATGAATTCGCCGACCTCGACTTCGGCACCAAGGCCTTGAAGTCGACGGCGATGCGTCCGCGCACGGACGGCATCGGGTTGGCCGACGTGCAGCTTCGCTTCGGCGGCGCGGTGATCGATCCGGGCGACTATATCTACGCCGACCTGGACTGCGTGATCGTCTGCAAGAAGCCGGTCCACAAATAAACCAACCAAGCAAACCAAGAAGACGTTAGGGAAGAAACGACAATGGCTGAAGATCAGAACGCGGCGGACAGCGTCGAAAAGCTCTATCCTGTGCTGCACAAGTTCGTGCCGGCGGCGCGCGCCAAGCTCGACGACGGCGCGTGGGACTACCTCGTCGGCGGCGCCGAAACCGAAACCACCCAAAAGCGCAACCGCATGTCGCTGGACCGGCTCGCGTTCCGCCCGCGCGTGATGCGCGATGTGCGCAGCCTCGATACGTCGTGCACGTTCCTCGGCCGCAAGCTGAACCTGCCGGTGATCATGGCGCCGATCGGCTCGCTGCAGCAGTTCCATCCGTCGGGCGGGGCAGGGGTATCGCAAGCCGTCGGCGAATTCGGCGCGATCCACATGCTGAGTTCGGTCTGCAAGCCGGGCCTCGAAGCTGTCGCCGAGGCCGCGCCCGACGCGGCGCGCATCTTCCAGCTATATGTTCGCGGCGACGCCGCCTGGGTCGACGATCACATCGACCGCGCCATCGACAACGGATACATGGCGTTCTGCTTCACCATCGACCTCGACTATTACGGCCGGCGCGAACGCGACAAGGCGAAGGGCTTCCTGTCGGTCAGCCGCCAAACCCAGGCGGTCGGCGAGGAGTTTCAGCGCTCGTTCAACTGGGACGACTTCAGGCGCATCCGCGACAAGTACGACATCCCGCTGATCCTGAAAGGGATCGCGACGGCGGAGGACGCCGAGATCGCGGTCAAGGAGGGGTGCGACGCGATCTACGTCTCCAACCACGGCGGCCGCCAGCTCGACCACGGACGCGGCGGTGCGGCGGTGCTGCCGGAAGTCGTCAAGGCGGTCGACGGACGCGCGCGCGTCATTCTCGACGGCGGCGTCATGCGCGGCACCGACATCGTCAAGGCGCTGGCGCTGGGGGCGGACGCGGTCGGCATCGGCCGGCTGCAGGGGCTGGCGCTCGCCGCTGCGGGGCCGGAAGGCGTGGTGCACATGCTGAAGCTGCTCCAGGACGAAGTGCAGTGCGTGATCGGCAACCTCGGTCTCACCGGTTACGACCAGCTCGGTCCCGAACACATTTATATGGAGCCGGACACGGTCAACCCGCCACACAAGCTGTCGGCGTTCCCGCTTCTGGAGGAAGGTTACTGACAAAGTCTGGAAAAAAGTCCCTCGGCTGCGCCTCAGTGTACTTTTTTCCAATTGGGCGACCGTCGAATTGATCCTTAAGGCGGCTTTTCGGATCAATTCGTCATCACACCATATGGCCGTGAACGGCCATATCTGAATGCGAAATCCGGTCGCAGGGCCGCCCCTAGACCGGATTTCACCTTCACTTCAATCGGCTGAAAAGTACACCAAGCAACGCGAGGGACTTTTCAGCATATGCCTCAGCACTTCTCGCGGATGTAGTCCCAGATGCGCGAGATGTCGCTGCCCGGTTTCAGGGCATCGCAGCCGTTCCACAGCGCAGCGACGACGGAGGCCACGGTCAGCGGCGTGCCGGCGGCCTTGGCTTCCTTGACGAACAGGTTCATGTCCTTGGACTGCAGCTTGGTCGCGAATCCGCAATCGAAGGTGCCGGTCAGAATCCGGTTCGGGAACTTGTCCATGGTCGCGGTGTTGCGGCCGGTGGACACGTTGACCGCATCCAGGATCGTCTTCATCTCGACGCCCTGCGACATGCCGTAAGCGATCGCCTCGGACGAGGCCGCGAACGCGGTCGCCGAAAGGAAGTTGTTGAGGATCTTCACCGCCTGGCCGTGGCCCGCGTTCTCGCCGCAATGCACGACGTTGCCGGTGAAGCTTTCGAACACGCCCATGTGGTCGTCGAGGACCTTTTTCGGTCCGCCGACCATGAGGGTGATCGTCCCTGCCGCGGCGCCGGCCTGGCCGCCCGACACCGGCGCGTCGACGTAGGTGACGCCGGCGGCCTTGAGGATGTCGTCCGCTTCGCGCGCGGCTTCCGGGCCGATCGTCGAAAGGTCGACGACGACGTTCGACTTGCGGCCTTCATAGGACGCGATCTCTTTCGCCAGCGCGATCGACACCGGCCCGTCCGGCACCGACATGAAGACGGTGTCGCAACTCGACAGGATGTCGCCGAGCGAGTTGGCGAGCTTTGCGCCTTCCGGCGCGCGTTCGGCGGTGCCGGCCTTGTCGTAGACCATGACCTCGATGCCGCTCTTCGAGGTGATGTTGGTGGCCATCGGCTTGCCCATCTGGCCCAGGCCGACGAATCCGATCAGGGTAGGTGCGGACATCGTTATTTCCCTCCGTCCATGTTGGAGACGTCGATCCCGAGATCGCTGTAGACTTCGCGCGCCAGGCGGAACGCTTCGATGCCGGCGGGGATGCCGCAGTAAACGGCGATCTGGATCAGGATCTCGCGAAGGTCTTCGTGCGAGAGACCGTTGGTGATGGCGCCGCGGTAGTGCAGCTTGAATTCGTGCGACTTGCCGAGGCCGGCCAGCATACCGAGGTTGAGGATCGAGCGGTCGCGCTTCGACAGCACGCCGCGGCCCCAGGTGCCGCCCCAGCAGTATTCGGTCACCAATTCCTGGAAGTCGCGGTTGAAGTCGTCGGCTTTGGCGAGGGACGCTTCCACGTACTCTTCGCCCAGCACTTCCTTGCGGCATTTAAGTCCGCGTTCGAATTGTTCGGATGCCATGAATGACTCTCCCCAAGTGTTTTAAGTTCGTGATGTTCGCCGGAGTTCGGCGTATTGTGAGGCGCAACTATGCAAATCGCATCCCGGCTCGGCAAGCCGCTTGAAGAAACGCGTTGCGAAAAATGTGCATATTTCGGCAGCGTGGCTTTAAAATCCGGGACAAACTTGCCACATTCGGGGTTGCCTTTATCGTAAATCTCTAATTTAAAAATTTGAGATGAAACTAATCAAAAAATGGGATTGCGTTATGAATTGACACCTTTCGTGTGCGACACTAGGTTTGATCACAATAATAATAACCAATGGCTAAATTAGGGAGGAAACGTGGCCCTTCTGGAAATCAAAGATCTCCAGACCCAGTTCTTTACGTCGGCTGGGACTGTGAAAGCTGTCGATGGTGTGTCCTACACCGTCGAAGAGGGTGAGACTGTTGCGGTCGTCGGCGAGTCCGGCTCCGGGAAATCTGTTACCGCCATGAGCATCATGCGGTTGATCCCGTGGCCCCCGGGCAAGATCGTCGGCGGCTCTATCAATTTCGACGGCAAGGATTTGCTGCAGCTCTCGGACGACGAGATGCGATCAATCCGCGGCCGCGACATCGGCATGATCTTTCAGGAGCCGATGACGTCGCTTAATCCGGTGCTGACGATCGGCATGCAGTTGACCGAACCGATGATCGCGCACCTCGGCATGTCCGAGGAAGCGGCCATGGAGAAGGCCAAGAAGCTGCTCGGCATGGTCGGGATCTCCGAACCGGACCGCCGCCTCGCGCAGTATCCGCACCATCTGTCGGGCGGCATGCGTCAGCGCGTCGTGATCGCCATGGCGTTGGCCTGCGATCCGAAACTGATCATCGCCGACGAGCCGACGACGGCGCTCGACGTGACGATTCAGGCGCAGATCCTGGAACTCATGAAAGACCTGACCCGCGAACTGGGCGTGGCGATGATCATCATCACCCACAACCTGGGCGTGGTCGCGCGTTACGCCGACCGGGTCAACGTGATGTACGCGGGCCGGATCATCGAATCCGGTGTGGCGAGCGACATCTACCACCGTCCGCGCCATCCCTACACGCTGGCGCTGTTGAAGTCCGTGCCGCGCATGGACCGTCAGCGCGAGGCGAAGCTGGATCCGGTCGACGGCCAGCCGCCCGATCTGACCAAGCTCGACGAGGGTTGTTCGTTCCGGCCGCGTTGCCGCTTTGCACAGGACCACTGCGCCAAGAGCTTCCCGGCGCTGGAAGAGATCGCGCCCGGCCATACCTCAGCCTGCTTTGAAAAAGAAAATCTCGAAAAAGAAGTGAAGGAAGTTGTGGGATGAACGAAGCAATTGTTCAGAAGCGGGACACCCGGACCGGGAGTTCGAAAGGTTTCGACGAGGTGCTCGTCGACGTTCGCGACCTGAAAATGTACTTCCCGGTGACGGAAGGCGTGTTCATTCCGCGCGTCGTTGCCCACGTGAAAGCCGTCGACGGCGTCAGCTTCCAGATCTTCCGGGGCGAGACGCTGGGCGTGGTCGGCGAGTCCGGTTGCGGCAAGACCACGACCGGGCGCTGCATCCTGCAGCTCGAGAAACCGACCGCCGGCGAGATCATCTTCTACGGTGACGACATCACCAAGTACGATTCGAAGCAGATGATCGACGTCCGCAAGAAGATCCAGGTGATCTTCCAGGACCCCTACAGCTCCTTGAATCCGCGCATGAAGGTCGGCGAGATCATTTCCGAGCCGATGAAGGTGCACAACATCATCACCAACGAGGCCGAGCGTCAGAAGCGGGTGCGGTACCTGCTCAACGTCTGCGGCCTCGCGTCCGCGTTCGCCGACCGCTATCCGCACGAAATGTCGGGCGGCCAGCGGCAGCGCGTCGGGATCGCCCGGGCGCTGGCGATGGACCCCGAGTTCATCATCTGCGACGAGGCGGTGTCGGCGCTGGATGTGTCGATTCAGGCGCAGGTTATCAACCTGCTCGAAGACCTTCGCGACGAGTTCGACCTGACGTATCTGTTCATCTCGCACGACCTTTCCGTCGTGCGTCACATCTGCCACCGGGTCGCCGTGATGTATCTCGGCAATCTGGTCGAACTGGCGGACGGTGACGAACTCTTCGAAAACCCGCTGCACCCGTACACCAAGCTCTTGCTGAACGCGGTGCCGATTCCCGACCCGGATATCGAAAAGGGCCGCGCGCACGAGATCATCAAGGGTGAAATTCCGAGCCCGATCAACCCGCCGCCGGGGTGCGTGTTCCATCCGCGGTGCCCGATAGCGGTCGACAACTGTAAAAAAGAAATCCCGCAATTGCGGGAAGTGAAACCGGGCCACTGGGTGGCCTGTACAGAGGTGTGAGCACGCCGCGGGCATGGCGTGACACATGACGTGGGGTAATCCCGTCAATTCTTCATTTCAGGGAAGGAGACATCAAATGCTCAAACAAACTGGGAGACTCGCTCTCGCTGCTGCGGTTGGCCTCGGCCTTGCCGCAGGTGCGGGTGCAGCGAAGGCTCAGACGCCTAAATCGGGCGGTATTCTGAACTTCGTGGTCGGCTCCAAGATTCCGTCGTTCGACGGTCACCAGGAGACGACCTTTGGTATGATTCACCCGATCCGGCCGTTCTACAGCCTGCTGATCCGTGTGAACCCTGCCAATCCGTCAGACCCGACGGACTTCGAATGCGATCTTTGCGAAGGTGCGGTTCCCGAACCCACCGAAGGCGGTACCAAGTACACCTTCAAGATTCGCAAGGGTGTGAAGTTCCATGACGGTACGCCGCTGACGTCGGCCGACATCAAGGCGACCATGGACAAGATCGTTTTCCCGCCGGAAGGTGTGCCTTCCGCGCGTAAGGCGTTCTTCCGTTCGGTCGAATCGATCACCACGCCGGACGACCACACGGTCGTCTTCAAGCTCAAGTTCCCGACGGCCGCGTTCATTCCGGCCCTCGCGACGCCGTTCAACTTCGTTTACGCGAAGAAGGACCTGGATGAGCACGGCATGGAGTGGCACAAATCGAACGTGAACGGCACGGGTCCGTTCAAGTTCGTGCAGCACCAGCCGGGTGCGTTCGTCGAAGGCGTGAAGTATCAGGACTACCACTTCGAAGGTCGTCCGTACCTCGACGGCTTCAAGGCCATCGCGGCGCCGAAAATGGCTGTCCGTCTTCAGGCCATCCGTGGTGACCGCGCCGCCATCGAGTTCCGCGGTTTCCCGCCGAAAGCTCGTGACGACCTGGTCAAAGCGCTCGGTGACAAGATCACGGTTCAGGAAAGCGACTGGAACTGCGTTCTGCTCGCCACCCCGAACCAAAAGCGTAAGCCATTCGATGATGCGCGGGTCCGTCAGGCTCTGACCCTCGGTATCGATCGCTGGGGCGGGTCCAAGTACCTGTCGCAGATCGCCATCGTTAAGACGGTCGGCGGCGTGATCTTCCCGAACCACCCGCTCGCGGCGACGAAGGAAGAACTCGTGAAGCTGAAAGGCTACGGGGAAGACATCGAAGCTTCGCGCGCCGAAGCCAAGAAGCTTCTGGCCGATGCCGGTCAGTCGGGTCTTAAGGTCGACTTCTCGAACCGTGGCGTCGACCAGCCGTATAAGGTCGTGGGCACATGGCTCGTCGACCAGTGGCGGAAGATCGGTGTGGATACGCAGCAGCGTGTTCAGCCGTCCGGTCCGTTCTACGACACGCTTCGTAAGAAAAAGGACTTCGACGTCTCGATCGACTTTAACTGCCAGTCGGTCATTAACCCGATCGCCGACATGACCAAGTTCCTTGGTTCCGCCGGCAACAACTACGGGGACTTCGAAGATCCCGAACTGGAAGCGATCTACGCGAAGATCGAAAAGTCGGGCGATCCGAAGGAGCTCCGTGCACTGGTTCGTGATTATGAAACCCGTGCGCTCAGCGACGAAGCGAGCGGTATCGTCACGCTGTGGTGGTACAAGATCAATCCGCACCGTTCCTACGTGAAGGGGTGGAAGATCGCACCGTCGCACTACTTGGCTCAGCATCTGGATCAGATCTGGCTGGACAAGTAATCGCGTAAGCGAACTATCGGACCCGCCCGTCGCGCGAGCGGCGGGCGGGTAACCGATCAACAACAATAATTCAACTTTGGGAAATACGGTTGGGCACTCATGTCTAAGTATATTCTAAAACGTGTGCTCCTGATGATTCCGACGCTGATCGGTGCAGGGATTCTCGTTTTCTTCCTCATGCGCTTGATCCCGGGGGACGTGTGCGAGCTGCGTTTTGCGGGCACGGGCCTCTACGTCGATCAGGAACAGATTGACATCTGCCGCAAGGACTTGGGCATTGACCGTCCTATGTTCGTGCAGTTTGCGGATTTCATGTTCGGCTTCTTCACGTTCGACTTCGGTAAGTCGATGTGGACGGGCAAGCCGATCCTCGAGGAAATCGGTCTGCGCTTCGAACTCTCGTTGCAGGTCGCCATCATGGCCACGTTCGTTGCGACCGTGATCGCCATTCCGCTGGGCGCGATTTCCGCCATCAAGCAGGATACCTGGCTCGATTACGCGGTTCGAGCGTTCTCTATCGCCGGGATCGCGATTCCCTCGTTCTGGCTCGGCATCATGATCATCCTCGGGCTGCTGATCGTCACACAAGAGATGACCGGCATACCATGGATGCCGCCTATCGAATACAAACCGATCTGGGAAGATCCGGTCCATAACATTTCGCAGTTGATATGGCCCGCGGTGGCGACCGGTTACCGGTATTCCGCCGTGGCGACGCGTATGACGCGGTCCGCGCTCCTTGAAGTCCTCCGCGAGGACTACATCCGGACCGCGCGCGCCAAGGGTCTGGTCGAAAAGATCGTCATCAACCGGCACGCGCTCAAGAACTCGATGTTGCCGGTCGTGACCATCATCGGTATCGAATTCGCGTTCCTCATGGGCGGCCTCGTCGTCACCGAGCAGGTGTTCAACCTCAACGGTCTCGGCAAGCTGTTCGTGGAAAGCGTGACCAACCACGACTACGCCATGACGCAGTCGCTGGTGATGCTGGTGGTGCTGATCTTCGTCATCACCAACTTCGTCATCGATTTGGCTTACGCGTGGCTCGATCCGCGTATTCGCTACAGCTAAGGGTAAGATAAAATGACCACAGTTAGTGAATCAGCACTTGAAGCCCAGATCGAAGATCTGGAGGACAAGACACCCTGGTTGCAGAGAGCAAAGACCATGGCGCGCAAGCAGCCGGTCGGCGTGGCCGGTCTTGCGGTCGTCATCCTGATGATCTTCGCGGCCATCTTCGCCCCGTGGCTGACGCCTTATCATCCGGAGTACAACGACTTCGCGAACATGCTGACGCCGCCAGGCGGGGATTACCTGCTCGGCACCGATCAGTTTGGCCGCGATATCCTGACGCGTATTCTGTACGGAGCCAGGACGGCGCTCTTCGTCGGCTTCGCGGCGGCGACCGTCGGCTCGGTGCTCGGCCTCGTGCTGGGCGTTGCATCGGCGTATTTCGGCGGCATGTTCGATCTGATCTTCCAGCGCATCATGGACGTCTTCATGGCGTTTCCGCTGATCATCCTGGCGCTGGCCGTCGTTGCCACGCTGGGTACCGGGACGCAGAACGTGATTATCGCCATTACCATCCCCTTCGTGCCGCAGTGCGCGCGGGTGGTGCGCTCCAACGCGCTGGCGATCCGCGAAATCCCGTACGTGGATGCAGCGCGCGCGCTCGGCTTCGGCCACGCGCGGATCATCCTGCGCCACATGGTGCCGAACGTGATGGCGCCGTTCCTGATCCTGTTCACCGCGTTCGTCGGTCAGGCGATCCTGCTCGAAGCGTCGCTGTCGTATCTCGGCATGGGCGTGCAGGAGCCGACGCCGGCCTGGGGCCTGATGCTGCAGGGCGGTGCCGAGGAATACGCGGAAAGCGCACCGTGGGTTGCGATCTGGCCCGGTGTTGCCATCTCGCTCGCCGTGTTCGGGTTCAACCTGTTCGGCGATGCGGTTCGCGATACGCTGGATCCGAGATTGCGTTCGCGCTGATCCGGCGTCACATTCATGTTCAGGGGGCACCTTGTCCGCAGGGTGCCCCTTTTCATTTCGGGGCCGTTTTCAATCAGAGGCCCGTTTGAATCCGAGGGAAGACAACCATGACCAAACGCGTCGCCATCCTGGCCTTCATGCTGGAAAGCAACAATTTCTCACCGACCACGACGGAGGCGGACTACCGCAAGCGCTGCTATCTGCAGGGAGACGAGATCACCGCCGAGCTCAAAAAGGACGCGCCCAAGCTGCCGTCCGAGCTCGTCGGCTTTTCGAACGAGATGACGCGTCTCGGCGTCGACTGGGAACCGGTGCCGATCGTCGCCGCCGACGCCGAGCCGGGCGGCTCCATCGACCAGGACTTCTTCATGTCGACGTTGAAATTGATGGAGGGGTATCTGCGCGGCGCCGGTGAACTCGACGGCGTCTACGTCGCAAGCCACGGCGCCATGCGCGCCACCGGCGACTTCGATCCGGACGCGCGGGTCTACGCGATGGTCCGGGACGTGGTCGGGCACGGCGTGCCGCTGATCGCGACGCTCGATCTGCACGCCAACGTATCGGAACCGATGGCGACGCTCACCGACGTGCTGGTGGCGTACCTTACCAATCCCCACGTCGATCAGCGCGAGCGCGCCGCCGAAGCCGCCAACATCATGAAAGAGATGTGGGACGGCATGACCCCGCACCAGCATTTCATCAAGGTCCCCATCGCCGCGCCGACGGTCACGTTGCTGACCGCCGAGGGGCCCTACGCCGACCTCATCGACTACGGTCAGACGAAAGTCGGCGGCGACATCCTCAACGTCTCGGTGACCGCGGGCTTCATCTATTCGGACAGCCCCAAGTGCGGCATGTCGGTGCTGGTGACGTCCCGCAACGACGCGAAACCCGGCAAGAAACTGGCGGCGGACATCGCCAAGCGCGCCTGGGCCGACCGCGAACGTTTCAAGAAGGAACTGACGCCGCTTTCCCGGGCGACCGACCTCGCCGCCGAACTCGGTCGCGACCCGTCCTTGACGGCCTGCATCATGGCCGACTGCGCCGACAACCCGGGCGGCGGCGGCTCGGGCGTCACCACGTTCGTCACGAAAGCGTTCACCGAGGCAGGTGTCGACGGCGCCTTCATCGGGCTGCTGATCGATCCCGCCGTCGCCAAAAAGGCCCACGACGCAGGCGAGGGCGCCGCCATCGATGTCACCTTCAACGAAAACCCCAAGACCGAATTCGACGACCTGCTGCACCTTCATGTCACGGTCGAGAAGCTGACCGACGGCTCGTTCGTCGGCCGCCGCGGGCTTCTCAAGGGACGCGCCATCGAGCTCGGTCCGTGCGCGCTTTTGAAATGCGGCGGCGTGTTGATCGGCGTCGCGTCGAACAGGAAACAGTGCGCCGACCCGACGATGATCGAACAGTTCGGTCTCGACATCGCCAGGTTGCGCACCGTGGTCGTCAAATCGCGCGGCCATTTCCGCGCCGGTTTCGACGAGTTCTTCAAACCCGAGAACGTCTACGAGATCGACTGCCCGGGCCTGACCTCGCCGGTGCTGAACAATTTCAATTGGAAGGATCTGCTGCGTCCGGTGTATCCTCTCGATGAGGACGCGACATGGACATGCCCCGGATAACCGTCATTCTCGGCCTTGCGATGCTGCCCGCGCTTACCGGCGCGGCGCTCGCGGACGAGCGGAAACCGGCTTTTCCGCAGAGCCTGAAACCCGTCGACCGCGGCTACGGTCAGCATGATGCGTGTATGGGCGACCGTTACGAGCGCGAGGAAGACCTCAAGACCGGCAACGAGCAGGCGGTGATGGAGATCCTCAAGCAGATGCTCGGACCGGGGAGTTAGACTAAAACCTCGTCATTCCCGGCGCGGGCAGGGATCCAGTCAAACCGTCAAATAAGATGACCACAGCGGCACCGAGGCCACAGAGATGCTGCGGCGCGGTTCTTCCTCTGTGCCTCTGTTTCTCTGTGTCTCTGTGGTTCAAATGAAATCTGGGTGCCGGCCTGCGCCGGAACGAGGGTGTTCGGTGTAACGGGTTAAATCACGCACCCCCCAGGTAGATCCCACCGTCGACGTGAATACATTGGCCGGTGATGTAGGCGCCCTCGGGCCGGCACAGATGCCGCACCATCGCCGCGATCTCCGCCGTCGTGCCCAGGCGCTGGATCGGCCGCCCGGCGCCCGCGCTGGAACGTTTTCCGGCGGCGTCGCCCCGGACCGTGTCGATGTGCCCGGGCGCCACCATGTTCGCCGTGATGCCGCGATCGCCGAATTCCATGGCGATGGCGCGGGTCAGCGACAACAGCCCCATCTTCGCCGCGCCGACGTGCGCGCGCCCGACGTTGCCGGTGTGTGCGCTCGAGCCGCCGAGCGAGACGATCCGGCCGTAGGCGTTCTCCAGCATATGCGGGATCGCCGCTTTCGAAAGCACGAACGGCGCTTCCAGGTCCATGGTCATGACCTCGCGCCACTCACTTAACGGGATGTCGACGATCGAATGCTGGCGGCGGATACCGGCGTTGAGCACCAGGATATCGAGCCTGCCGAACGCATCCACCGCCGCCGCGATTAAGCCCTCCGCCTGATCCGGGTCGGCGATGTCTGCCATGTGGGTGAGGGCGGTGCCGCCCGTGGCCTCGATCTCCGCGACCACCGCGTCGGCGGCGTCCTTGTCGGTCTTGCCGTTGATGACGACCGAAGCCCCGTCGGCGGCCAGCATCAGGGCGATCTCTCGGCCGATGTTCTTGGCCGCCCCTGTGACGACCGCGATCTGACCCGACAGGGGCTTTTCCGTCATCAGCTGCCGCCCAGGTACATGCCGCCGTTGACGTGCATGATCTGGCCGGTGATATAGCCGGCTTCGGGCAGGCACAGGTAATGCACCATGCTCGCGACCTCGTCGACCGTGCCCTTGCGCGCGATCGGGGCGTTGATCTTCACGTTCGGCAACGCGCCGGCCGACGCCGGGCGCACCGTGTCGGTGAAGCCGGGCGAGACGCAGTTGACGGTGATGCCGTGCGCGCCGAACTCGGCGGCGAGGCCATGGGTAAAGCCGGCGAGCCCGGATTTCGAGACCAGGCTGTGCACCCGGTCGGCGGCGCCGACGTGCCACGCCACGCCGCCCATCGTCACGATCCGGCCCCAGCCTTTCTCCATCATATGAGGGATGCAGGCCTGCGACGGATAGAACGCACCGTCGATGGAGATGTCGATCACGCGCCGCCACTGCTCGGGCGTGATTTCCAGAAACGGGACCTGCGCGCGCGACGACGCGTTCAGTATCAGGATATCGACGCCCCCCAGTTCTTCCCTGGCGCGGGCGGCCATGGCGTCGACGGCGGCCTTGTCGGTGACGTCCGCCATGCAGACGATGGCTTTTCGGCCCATCTCCCGGATTTCCTGCGCGACGGCTTCGGCGGCGTCGGCGTCGGAAACGGCGTTGACGACGATGTCGGCGCCGCTCCCAGCCAGCCAGTGTGCGGTGGCGCGGCCGATGTTGCGTGCCGAGCCGGTGACCAGCGCGGTTTTGCCCTCAAGCGGTTTGTCGGTCATTCGAATATCCTCTCATGCGCCCCGAGCGCAGGATGTTTGTTTCAGAAAAAGCCGCCGGCAACGATCAATCGACGTACTCGCAGCCCTTCGCCTCGAGCGCCTTATCGACCCAACTGCGATCGACGGTCCCTTCCTTGATCTGCTTGAGCTGCTCGGTCTCCGCGGCCTGTTTCGCCTTCGCGGCTTCGAGGACGCTCGCCGCGTGCTCGCGGGGCACGCAGAGCACGCCGTCGCCGTCGCCCAGGATCAGGTCGCCCGGGTTGACGACCATCCCCGACAGGCAGATCGGAAACCCGATCTCGCCGGGACCGTCCTTGTACGGCCCCCGGTGCGTGGCCCCGACAGCGTAGATCGGCAGGTTGATGTCGAGAAGTTCGTCGCGGTCGCGGACCGAACCGTTGATGACGAACCCCGCGACGCCCCGAACCTTCGCGTGCGTGACCATCATCTCGCCGATCATCGAGTTGGTCGCATCGCCGCCGGAATCGCAGACGATGACGTCGCCCGGTGCCGCGGCATCAATGGCCTTGTGCAGCAGAAGGTTGTCGCCCGGCCGGGTGCGGAGCGTATAGGCGGGGCCCGCCATCACGCCGCTGCGGTGGTAGGGCCGCAACGCCGGTCCCCCCGCATCCAACCGTCCCATGGAATCGCTGACGTTGGCGACGGGCAGGGGCTTGAACTGTGCGGCCAGATCGGCGGACACCCGCTCCCAGTTGCGTTTGATACGAAATCCTAAAGTCATGTTCGTGCTCCTGATGATACCGGCTTATTCGCCGGGGACGTTGAGCCGCGTGAAGACGCGGCGCGCGTTCTTGTGGAAAATCTTTTCGCGGTCTTCATCCGACAATGCCGGGCTCGCTTCGATATAGCGGCGCGTGTCGTCGAAGTACTGGCCGGTGTCCGGATCGACGCAGCGCACGGCGCCGACCATCTCGGAGGCGAACAGCACGTTGTCGACAGGCACCACGCCGGTCAGCAGGTTGATGCCCGGCTGGTGGTAGACGCAGGTGTCGAAATAGAGGTTGTTCGCCATCAACTGCGCCGGCTCGGGCTTGTTCATGTCGATGGCGAGCCCGCGGTAGCGGCCCCAGTGATAGGGCACCGCGCCGCCGCCGTGCGGGATGATGAGCTTCAGCGTCGGGAACCGTTCGAACAGGTCGGATTCCAGAAGCTGCATGAACGCGGCCGTGTCGGCGTTGATGTAGTGGGCGCCGGTGAAGTGGAAGTTCGGATTGCACGAGTTGCTGACGTGGATCATCGCCGGCACGTCGAGTTCGCAAAGCGCTTCGAACATGCCGAACCACCAGGAATCCGTCAGCGGCGGATCGGTCCACATGCCGCCGCTCGGGTCCGGGTTCAGGTTGCAGCCGATAAAGCCCATTTCCTCGACGCAGCGCTTCAATTCGGGGACCGAGTTCGTCGGCGACACCCCCGGTGACTGCGGCAACTGACAGACCGGCGCGAAGTTCTCCGGGAACAGGTCGCAGACGCGGCGGATCTGGTTGTTGCAGATCCGGCTCCAGTCGATGCTGATCTTTTCGTCGCCGAGATGGTGGCCCATGCTGCCGGCGCGGGGCGAAAAGATCGTGAGGTCGGTGCCGCGCTCTTTTTGAAGGCGTAACTGGTTTCTCTCGATGGCTTCGCGGAGTTCGTCGTCGGATATCTTCGCGCCGTCCTGGTCGAGCGAGGTATCGCCCGCAAGCTGCGCGTCCCGCCATGCCTGATGTTGCGGCGGCAGCGTGGTGAAGTGGCCGTGGCAGTCGATAATCATGTGTGCTTCCCTTTATTCGCCGGTGAAGTCCGGCTTCTGTTTTTCGACGAAGGCGGTGACGCCTTTTTTGAAATCCTTGCTCATCGCGCAATGGACGAAGTTCTCGGTCTCGAGATTTAATTGCGTGTCCATATCGTTGTCGGAACTTTCGAGCAGCAGCTTCTTGGTGCGCGCATAGGCGACCGTCGGTCCGGCGGCGAGGCGCTTGGCGAGTTTCGCGACTTCCGCCTCGAATTCGGCTTCGGGCACAACTTTATTGATCAGGCCCCATTCAAGGGCCTTCTCCGGTCCGAACCGGTCGCCCAACAATGCGATCTCCATCGCGCGCTTCATGCCCAGCGTGCGCGGCAGGTGCCAGGTCGAGCCGCCGTCCGGGCTGGTCCCCAGGTGGCAGTAGGCGAGGGTGAAGACGCCGCCTTCCTTGGCGATCACCAGATCGCAGCCCAGCATCAGGCTGAAGCCCGCCCCCGCGACCGCGCCCTTGACCGCGCAGATCACCGGCATCGGCAGGTTGTACATGTTGTCGACGACGTAGTGGATGCGGCCCAGGATCGAGTTAAACCATTCCCGCGCTTCGTCGTCGTTTTCGACCTCGTCGAACTTGCGCTTGAAGCGTTTCACGTCGCCGCCCGCCATGAAGTGATCGCCGGCCCCCGTTAAAACGACGCAGCGCACGTCCTTGGATTTTCTGAGTTCGCCCGTGATGTCGATCAACGCGGTGACGACGTCGTCGTTGATGGCGTTCAGGCTGTCCGGGCGGTTGATGGTGATGGTGGCGACGGCGTCTTCGATGTCGAGCCGTACGGTATCGTTCGGTGATGCGATGGGCATCCGGTTCCTCCCCAGTAAATCGCGGCTTGTTGCCTTGATTGGAGTTTAGCGGCGGGCTTAGAGGGATGAAAGCCTCCTCACCTGTCCTCTCCTCCATGAATGGAGGAGAGGGACCCTGTATCGGTGTTTCTGGTTCTAATCCCTCTCCCCCTTAGGGGGAGAGGTTAGGTGAGGGGGCTGAGGGGGCGAACAAAGGTGAGGGCGATCAACTCCCCGGCTGGTTCTGCCAGTAATCGATGTTGAGGTTCCTGAGCAGATCGTCGTGGTGATAGTCCATGCAGCGTTTGAGGCCGCTCAGGCGATAGGTGGACGTGCCGTCGAGGCAGTCCCTGAACGCCGCGCGCGCCCCCGTCAGGCCCGGGGTGTCGGCGCTTAACGGCAGTTCGTCGCCGATGGCGCTTTTCCACATGCCGTCGAAGTTCCGGGCCTCGATGGCGCCGTCCAGCGGCAAGGCCGAATTCAGTTTCGCCAACAACTGCGCGGTCGCCGCCTTGGTCGTCTTGTCGACATAGCTCTGGCCGTGCTGGCGGAGCGAGTCCGTCACGTAGGCGATTTCATCGTCGGTGAGCGGGTTCGGATCATTGACTTCCGGGACCGGGATCAGCGAGGCGTTCTGCCACACGACCAGCTTTGCATTCGTCGCGCCCAGAGCCTTCATGCGGCCGAGTTCGATGGTCGCGGCGACGGCCATGAAGCCTCGGTGCTCGAGAAACGTCATATGATCGCCCGCCGGCAGGCGCACTTCGCCGCCGTCGTCGTTCGTAAGAACGAGGGTGAAGTGTTCCGGCCTGGCGGGCACGTAAGCGGTGCCCATGGTGGGCGCCGGGCGCTCGCGCTGCAGGCAATACGTCGACAACTCGGCGGCGCAGAGCCCGCCCGAGCAGTTGAGCGGAATTCCGCTCTCGACCGGCAGCGCCGCCAGAATCTGCGGCGCCGCGTCGGCTTTATAAGATGAAAGGGTGAAGGCGGCCGCGATGGCGGCGGCGATGATCAGGCGTCGTCTCATGGCGTTGAACCTCCTTGTGTCAAAGGATGGCCGGCGCCGGACGAGTCTATAGATCAGTAGCCGGGCTGGCTTTCCCAATAATCGGTATTGAGCCGCATGATGCCCTCATCATGCTTGAATTCCAGGCAGCTCTTGATGCCACCCATGGTGTGATAGGACATGCGGCCCTGGCACCAGTCGTAGATATCGCGCGCCCGCTTGATGCCTTCGCTGTTCGCGGGGCGGGCCGGGCCGAGCCCGTCGATCACGTCGCGCCAAAGCTGTTCCAGGCTTTCCGGATCGGCTTTCAGTTTCGGAATGATGGTCGCGGTGATGCGGTTGACGATGGCGGCGGCTTCGGCCTGCGGCGTCGCATCGACGATGTCTTCGCCGTGCTTGCGCAGCGAATCGGCGGCATAGGCCAGTTCCTCGGCGCTGATCGGGTTCGGGTCGCCGGCGACGGGTTCGGGCACCAGCGCGGCGCGCTTGGCGACGACGATCTTGGCGGAAACGCCGCCGAGCTTGGCCAGTTCGCCGCGGTTGATGACGGCATTCACCGACGAATAGCCGCGGATCGAGCGGAAGGTGACGTGCTTCGCTGCGCTGACTTCGCGTTCCGAGCCGTCCTCACCGACGACGACAAGGCTGAACTGCTCGTCGGCGGCCGGCAGATAGGTCTGGCCGGTGGTCGGCACGTCGCGGTCGCGCTGCAGGCAAAAACTGGAAAGAGAGGTTGTGCAAATCTGACCGCTGCAGTTCATCTGCTGCGGACCGAGGGAGGCCATGACGGCAAGTATTTGTGGTGCGGCCTGAACGGGAGATGCCGAAACCGCAAACAACGCCGAAAATGCACCAAGCATCGATAAGACGCTTTTCATGCCTTTATTGTCCTCCAACGCCAAAAAAATGCAAGATTTAGTTATTACGTAAATCTGTCGTGGAATCCAGGATCGCAAGTGGCCGGGGTGTTGACAGTCGCGCGGCCACTGGCAAACATCTTGCGCTATCTGTGGAGGAATAATCTAAAAATGACTGTCACCAACGCGAATGCGCTGAGCGCAGAAGATGTGCGCGCGCTGATCCTCGACCGCGACAATGCCGAACTCGCCCTGATCGACGTGCGCCCGGGCGGCGTTTTCGGCGACGCCCATCTGTTGTGGGCCAATTCCGTACCCCTGACGACGCTCGAGATCGAGATCCTCGACCGGGTGCCGAGACTGGACACCAAGGTCGTGCTCTGCGCACTCGACGACGCCGACGACAGCGTCGTCGATCGGGCGGCGGGCAAGATGGCGGGCATGGGGTATAGCGATATTTCGTATCTGCGGGGCGGGGTGAAGGCCTGGGAAGCGGCCGGATTCGAGGTGTTCTCGGGCGTCAACGTGCCGTCCAAGGCGTTCGGCGAGTTCGTCGAGCATACCTACGATACGCCGCGAATCCCGGCGGCGGAACTCAAGCGCATGATGGACGAGGGCGAGAACATGGTGGTGCTGGACAGCCGCCCGATGTCCGAATACCACGCCATGAATATCCCGCTGGGGGTCGACGTGCCGGGGGCGGAACTGGCGCTTCGCGTGCACGATCTGGCGCCTGATCCGGAAACCACCGTGGTCGTCAACTGCGCCGGGCGCACGCGTTCCATCATCGGCTGTCAGTCGCTGAAGAACGCGGGCATCCCCAACAAGGTGGTGGCGCTCGAAAACGGCACCATGGGCTGGCATCTGGCCGGCTTCGATCTGGAATACGGCAACACGCGCAAATACGGCGAACTGACGGGCGAGGGCTTGAAGAAAGCGCAGGCGTGCGCCGATCACGTCCGCGAACGCTTCGGCGTCGAAACCATCGACGCGGTGACGCTCGCCGAATGGCAGACGGAAAAGGGCCGGACGACCTATCTGCTAGACGTCCGCGACCCGGATGAATTCGTCGAAGGCCACGTGCCCGGATCGCGCCCGGCGCCGGGCGGGCAACTGGTGCAGGCGACCGACCGCTACGTGGGGACGCTGGGCGCGCGCATTGTCTGCGTCGACGACAACGGCGTGCGCGCCACCATGACCGCGTCGTGGCTGGTGCAGATCGGCTGGGACGCGGTGGTGCTGGAACCCGGTGCGTTCGAGATGTCTGAGAAAGGTGCCCACACACCCGCCATGCCGCCGATCCCCGATGTGCCGACCATCGAAGCGACGCCACTCGCCGCACGTATGATCCAGACGCACGTGATCGACGTCGGCAACTCGCTCTCTCACAGAAACAATCACATTCCGGGGTCGCGTTTCGCGATCCGCGCCAACATGCCGGAAAACCTGGCTTCTCTCTCCAAAGACCGGCCGATCGCCGTGACGTCGAAGGACGGGATCATCGCCAAGTTCGCGGTCAAGGATCTGATCGACGGCGGCTTCAAGGGCGAGGTGATGGCGCTGGAAGGCGGCACCGAGGCGTGGAAGGCGGCGGGGCTGCCGCTCAAGAAAGGGTTCGAGAACAATCTCGATGAAAGCCACGATGTCTGGTACCGGCCCTACGACATGGACGACGCGCAGGAAGGTGCGATGAAGCAGTACCTGAGCTGGGAGGTGAACCTGGTGGCACAGATCGAACGCGACGGGACGACCAACTTCCGGGTGTTCGATTAGACTTGATAATAACGATCGTCACCCTGAACTCGATTCAGGGTCCATGAGTCATGGATCCCAAATCAAGTTTGGGATGACGAACGACAACAATCCAAAAACAAACCAAAACCTAGGGAAGAAAACGAAATGAAAATCATGGTTCTGCCGGGCGACGGCATCGGCCCGGAGATTATGGACGCGACGCTCAAGGTGGTCTCGGCGCTGGAAGACAAATACGGCCTCGGCTTCGATCTGCAGACCCGCGAGATCGGCCTGGCGTCCCTGGCGACGCGCGGCTCGACGTTACCGGATGACGTGGTCGAGGAGTGCAAGGCCGCCGACGGCACCATCCTCGGGCCCGTCGACAGCTACGCCTATCCGCCCAAGGAAGAGGGTGGCGTCAATCCGTCCGGGACCATGCGCAAGCGCCTCGACCTTTATGCCAATATCCGCCCGTCGAAAACCTACGCGGGCGTACCCTCGATGGCCAAGTCGATGGACATGGTCGTGGTGCGCGAGAACACAGAGGGTTTTTATGCCGACCGCAACATGTTCCTGGGCTCGGGCGAGTTCATGCCGACCGAGGACGTGGCTTTGTCGGTGAGGAAGATCACCCGCCAGGGCTGCCGCCGCATCGCCAGGCAGGCGTTCCAGATGGCGGCCAGGCGGCGCAAGAAAGTAACGGTGGTTCACAAGGCGAACGTGCTGAAAGTGACCGACGGGCTGTTCCTGCACGAGGTCAACGCCGAGGCCGCCGACTGGCCGGACATCGAACTCGAAGAGCTGATCATCGACGCCGCGACGGCGCACCTGATCCGCCGACCGGCCGACTTCGATGTTCTTGTTACGACGAACATGTACGGCGACATTCTGTCCGACGAATGCGCGGAACTGTCGGGTGGGCTCGGCCTCGGCGGATCGATCAACGCCGGGGACGACGTCGCCATCGCCCAGGCCGCGCATGGCTCGGCGCCCGACATCGCGGGCCAGGGCAAGGCCAACCCGACGGCGTTGATGGTCTCGGTGGCGATGCTGATGGACTGGCTCGGCGGGCGTTCGAGCGCCAACAACCTGACCGACGCGGCGGCGGCGTTCCAGGGCGCCATCGAGGCGACGCTGGCCGACGATGCGACCCGCACGCCCGATCTCGGCGGCAAGCTGACGACGTCCGAATTCGGCGATGCGGTGGCGGCGAAGATCGATAGCTAGTCCGTATCGACCCCCGCACCTAACCTCTCCCTCTTTGAAAGGGGGAGAGGGATAAGTAGAGAGAAATTGAAATGCGAGAGTCCCTCTCCACCGCGAAAGCGGGGGAGAGGACAGGTGAGGGGGTCAGTCCTTGCCGATCACCTCGACGACCTCGTGGAAGGTCTTCGGGCCTTCGACGCCGAACTTGTCCCTGAGACCCTGGCTGGCCGCCCAGCGGATGCGTTTGGCCGCCGCCGCCGCCATCATCGGCTCGATGCCGAGTTCCTGAAGCGTCGCCGCGACCTCGTCCATCTCGGCGGCCCGGCGCATGCCGTGGACCGCCGTGCGGCCCAGCATGTGGTGCGCAAGCTCGACCCAGTCGACGCCGGGATAGCCTTCGCCGACGGATTCCAGCACCTGCTCGGCGGCGCCGTATTTGGATGCCCCCAGAACGCATTCCTGAAGCAGCGCTTCGAGGCCCTTGATCATCACCGATCTGAACATCTTGGTCGCCGCGGCGCGGCCGTATTCGGGGCCGAGATCGGTGAGGTTCATGCCGAATGGCGCGAGCGCCTCGATGACGTCGGGGGCCGCCTCGCCGCACATCAGGATGGGGACGGTGTGGCGCGGCTTCGGGACCGCGCCCATGATCGAGACCTCGACGAAGCGCGCGCCGGTCTTGTTGATGACATCCGCGATCTTCTTCTTGGTGCCGGGCGAGACGGAATTGACATCGATGTAGATCTGCCCCGGCTTCAAAAGCGGCGCGCACATTTCCGCGACCTCGAGCGCGACGTTCGCGGTCACCGCCGAGATCACGATATCGCGTCCGGCGATGGCCCCGGCGGCATCCTTATGCTCTGTGACGCCGTCGACCTGGCGGCATTCGAGCGCGTAGGCGGTGATGCCGGTGAGGCCCTCTTCGATGAGGCCGGCGGCGATGTTCGATCCGGCTTCCCCGAAGCCGATGAACCCCAGTTTCAGGCCGCTCATTCGGCTGCGGCCCGCTCAGCCGGGTAGAGATCACCGGCGCTCTTGAGCGTTTCCAGCGACCAGACGCTTTGTTCGAGCGCCGCCGCGCGCTCGGCGCCGATCTCGGGTTCCGCCAGCTCGCGGTATTTCTCGGAAAGCTCCTGATCGCTTAACGGGCTGTCCGGATCGCCCCGGCGCGTCGGCGCATAGAACTCGTGCACCGAACCGTCTTTCAAAGTCACCTTCACCTTCGCCGAGCGGCGTTTAGGGAAGGCCGCGTCGCAGTCGTCGTCTTTCGAAACGAAGACCTTTTTCGCCAGCGCGTGCAGTTTCGGGTCGGCGCGCCGTTCGTCGGTGAACGCCTTCATGCGGCAGCTGCCGTCATAGAGCGCCACCGCCACGCAGTAGGGGAGGCTGAACTTGGCTTCGAACGCGCTGGTCGTTTCCTGCGCGCCGACGATCTCGACCGCCGGGCCATAGGTCCCCGCGTCGATGCGTTCGACGTCTTCCGGTTTAAAACCGTGGTCTTTCTGAAGCTGCAACGCGCCGTCGATGGCGGCGTGGCCGTGCCCGCAGGCGGCGTGGTTTTTGACGGTCATTCGCAGGATCGTGAAGTCGTCGCCCAGCGTGGCGGAGACTTGCGACCAGTCGACGCCGCCGCACATGGCGTTGCCGAAGCCGCGCTCACCCTCCAGCATATCGTGGATGCCGGTAACCCCGGCACTGGCCGAGATCGCGCACATCACGCCGGTGTCCGCCGCATGGCCGCCGTGCATCGGCTTGGCCATGCCGTCGCCCCGGAACGCCTGTTGCAGGCCCGCCGCCAGCGTGCCCGCGTTGGCGAGCGCGTTGAGCGCCTGTTCCTGATTGAGCCCGAGAATGGTCGCCGCCGCCGCCGCCGCGCCGAAGGTGCCGACGGTGCCGGTCGTGTGCCAGAACGCATAGTGCGCCGGGTTCACGGTTTCGGCGATACGGTTCGATACCTCGTAGCCCGCGATCACGCCCCGCAAAAGCATCTCGCCCGACACGTTCCGCGATTCCGCCACCGCCAGCGCCGCCGAGATGACCGGCACGCCCGGGTGATAGATCCCGTCGCGATAGATGTCGTCGAACTCGACCGTGTGGCTGGCGGCCCCGTTGATCAACGCCGCGGTGCGGGCATCGGCGATCTCGCCCATCGGCAGAATGCGCGCGCCGCCGCGCCCCAGCATGTCGGCGAAGGCTTGTTTCAGCATCGTCGCCGGCGCGACCGCACCGCCGGGCAGCGTGGTGCCGTAATAATCCAGTACGCAGCGCTTGGCGGCGTGCCAGACTTTATCCTCGAAGTCTCGGCTCTGCGCGTCGGCGCAGAAACCGGCGAAGGCGGCAAGAACGGGCGTGCTCATCGGCTTTCCCTCACTTGCCTTTGAATTCGGCTTTGCGCTTTTCCATGAACGCGCGGCGGCCTTCGACGTAGTCTTCCGACTTGAAGCAGTCGTCGACGACGGCGGCGCACAGGTCGTGGTCGCGGTCGGCGTCGTCTTTCAGGCATTCCTTCACCACCACCTTGACGGCCTTGATGGTCAGCGGCGCGTTGCCGGCGATGGTGTTGGCGTAGTCGTCGACATAGGCGTCGAAGTCTGCGCGCGGGATCACCCGGTTGAAGTAGTTCATGCGCTCGGCCTCGTCGGCGTCGAACTTGCGCGCGGTGTAGAACAGTTCCATCGCGTAGCTCGGGCCGATGATATCGACCAGCGGCTTCAGGCCGTCGACCCGATACCCCAGCCCCAGCTTCGCCGCCGGAATGGCGATGATCGCGTCGTCGGTCGCGAGGCGCATGTCGCAGCACGTCGCGATGCCGACGCCGCCGCCGACGCAGAAGCCTTCGATCTTGGCGATGGTCGGCTTGTCGATGGTGCGCAGCAGGTCGGACGATTTCTCGACTGCCTCGTTATAGATTTTCACGCCTTCTTCGGAAGACCGGTTCTTCTCGAACTCCGAGATATCAGCCCCGGCGCAGAACGCCTTGCCGCCTTCGCCCGACAGGATCACGACGCGGATGTTGTCGTCTTGGGCGAAGTCCTCGATGGCGGTCCCCAGGTCCTGCCACATGCCCAGCGTCATGGCGTTACGCCGCGTCTGGTTGTCCATCTTGATGCGGCCAATGGGACCGTCCTTTTCGACGATCAGGCGTTTCACGGGGGTATCGTTACCGGCGTCCGGCATGTCTGTCTCCTAAGTAAATTATGATTGTTTGATTTGCCGTATTCTCACCCGTGGGCCCGCTTCCGGCAAGGGGGGGCGGTGATGAAATGGTGTCATTCCCGCTTAGACCGTTGGTCCGCTATGCGCACGCGGGCATGACAAAGTAGATGTGTGTCGAAGTGCTAAAAACCGAGACACCCAGCCGCATTTCCCTCCCTTTGCGTTTGTCACACGTGAAACCGCGTCCGATAATCCCGGCCAACAAAAGCAAATGACGAGGGGAAGCATGGGCGAGAGAATCGTCAAACTGACCGGGCTGGGTGTCCGCGAACAGGCGCCGGCCTGGGTGGTGTCGCTGGGCCATGGCGCCACGCACTGGATCGCGGCGACGTTCTATCTGATCCTCCCGTATCTGACGCAGGAACTGGGCCTCAGCTACACGCAGGCGGGGGTACTGGTATCGACCTTCCATATCTCGTCGTTCCTCGCCAATTTCGGCTCGGGCATGGTAGTCGACGTGCTGGGCCGCCGCGTGCTGGTGCAGGCGGTGTCGCTGCTCTTGGGCGCGGTGGCTTTAATGGCGTTCGGCGTCGCCGGCGGGCTGGTGGTGCTGATCGGCCTGGTGGTGATCATCGGCGGGACCAACAACCTCTGGCATCCGGCGGCGATCTCGTTCCTGTCCGGTCTTTATCCCAAAAACCGCGGCTACGTGCTGTCGATCCACACCCTGGGTGCGTCCCTCGGCGACAGCCTGGCCCCGCTGTGCGTGGGCGCGATGCTGACCCTTCTCACGTGGCGCGACACGGCAGTCTGGGGCAGCATCCCGGTCCTCGTCGTCGCGGCGCTGATCCTGGTTTCGATCGCGCGGATGGATAAGGACGCCGATGGTCAGGTCTCCAACAAGATAACGGCGGCGGAATATTTCTCGGGCCTCAAGGTGATGTTCACCGACAAATCCGCGATGGGGTTATGTCTCATGGCGGGCTTCCGTTCGATGACGCAGAACGGGCTTCTGATGTTCATCCCGATCTATCTGGCGAACGTCTTGAAGGTCGGCCCCGTGATGACGGGTGTCGGCATGACGGCGATGCAGCTGGGCGGGTTCGTCGCCGGGCCGGTCGCGGGCGCGTGGTCCGACAAGATCGGCCGCCGTCCCATCGTGCTGGGGGCGGCGACGGGCACCACCGTCGTCGTCGCGTTCCTGGCGCTGGCGCAGAACGAATACATGTTCTTCGCCGGTGTGTCGGTGCTGGGCTTCGTGCTGTTCGCGATCCGCCCCGTCATCCATTCCTGGATGATGGACCTGACGCCGCCCAAGATGCACGGCAGCGCCACCAGCGCCTTATTCGGCACGCAGTCCGCGCTCTCGTTCATCGTCCCGGTCGCGGGGGGCATGATCGCCGACGCCTACAGTGTCGGCGCGGTGTTCTATGCTTTAGCGGGCACCATGTTGGCCGCCAACGTCCTCGTCGCCATGCTGCCGGACGCGGAGAAGATCGAGGAGTGAGGCATTCTGAAGCGCATCAATGAATGAACCACAGAGGCACCGAGGACACAGAGGTGCTGCGGCTTGTTTCTTCCTCTGTGCCTCTGTGTCTCTGTGGTTAAATTTCCCGCCTGTATGAGGATAATGTCCAGCGAATGGAAGACAGACCTTGACCACCGACATCGCACAGAAACTCTGGCAGGCCCGGGCAACGGGTACGGTCATTCAGCCCGACGAGATCGACCCAAAACCGACGCTGGAAAATTCCTACGCTATCCAGGCGGAAGTGACGCGGCTGTCTGGCATGGAGGTGGTCGGCTTCAAGATCGGCTCGACCAGCGAGGCGGCGATGCGCCGCGTCGGCACCGACGAACCGGGATCGGGCCCGATCCTGAAACCGTTCCTGATGCAAAGTCCGGCACGGATCAAGTTGGTGCCCGCGCAGATGCCGCAGGTCGAAGGCGAGATCGCGTTTCGGCTGGCGCACGATCTGCCGGCGAAAGAGGGCGCGTATACCCATGACGAGGTTGCGGCCGCGGTCGGCGCCGTCGCCGGCGCGATCGAGGTCGTGGGCACGCGCGTCGCGGGCGGGCTCGCGGGTTACGGCCGGCCGATGTCGACGGCGGACGGCGGCGTCAACATCGCGCTCGTCGTCGGGAAATGGGAGACGGATTGGCGCAAACACGATCTGAAGACGCTCGAGATCGGGCTCAGGATCAACGGGGTCGAGAAGGATCGCGGTCCCGGCAGCCGCGCGCTCGGCGATCCGATGAACGTGATGGTGTGGCTCGCCAACCAGCAGTCGAAATTCGGACGGGGTTTGAAGGCGGGGGAGGTGATCACCACCGGTACTTGTACTGGGATCGAAGCGATCCATCCGGGCGACGTCATCGACGCGGATTACACCGCTCTATCACCAGTCGAGATCACGGCGGTTTAGGGGGCGGGTCTCTTCTATCCCTACGCATGCGAGAAGTATGCTGAATGCAAAAATAGCTGTCGCTTGGATGGAGAGCATCGAGGAAGGCCGTGAATTATTTTGGTGAGGCAAGAAATAAATAAAATTATTATTTAAAATAATAAGTTTATTGAGATGATGTTTAATAATTATATAATAAATTTATTGTTATTTATTTTATAATATGATAGGTTAGATCAGATTTTGCAAAAGCTTAAAATGCTATGCTATAGAAAAATTGTTCGTGCGTGAGAGAATTGGTCATGATTTTATGTCTAGGTTACTTTTGGAGTTTAGCATCCAAGTCGGAGTTGCTCGGCGCTTCAGATGTTTAATCAGTTACCTTGTTTGTGACGGTTGAAGTCGGGGTAGCCCCCTAAAGTCGCCAGCCAGTTATAGAGCAGAGTGCAGAATGAAGAAGTCAAAATCGAGATTGTTTGCTGATTTTCGTCCGTCAGATGAGACTAGGGAGGACATTGTTCGGGATATTGCCGTCCTCCTTTCGTTGCCTGAAAAAGTGATTAATGAACTCCCAGCGCATTTATCCAGTTTCATAGTCGCGACGTATGAAGATGAAAGGCGGGATTTAGTTAAGTCCTTGGCTGACATTGCAGGCAGAGACTTAGCTGATATTAAAGGTGTGTTTAGACTATTAGCATTTTTCGCTCGAGGCTCGATAGATGATGACAAGTTAAGCGAAGACGCACCGAGCGACTGGGTAGACGACCTCATCAATGAGGACCTTTTGGTCGTAACTCACAAAGGCCAGATGTTGCATGTGCTCGAATTGGTTAAAGAGAAGGTTGGCGCTGATTTATTAGCAGAAGCGATGTCTGCATTATATGAGACGGGTATCGTCCCGACCTTGACCGGACATGGAACGACGGTTGAACTCAGAGGAATTCAGAAATCTAAGTATCGCCCTTTTACACCGCTTTCAAATTATGAACCCATAATATCAGGACTCGTTTCAGTTGTGACCGTATCGTTAGTGATCAGAGACACTGATAGAAAAGAACCTGAGAGGGTCGTTTTTCAGGCAACAGAAAAGCAGTTAGAAGATCTTATCAATGTGCTTAAAGCAAGTTTGGAAGATGCCAGGGCATTGAAAAATTCATACCGTGAACTTGAGGTCAAGTAGTCGATGCACATGACCGATTTTTTGCCTGAAGAGGTGCTAAAGACGGATATTACAAGTATGTCCGAATTTGGTGCGGACACATATGGTGCAGGCGAAGTTCAAACTGAAGAATTTGATTCTCAAATAGAGAAAGCAAATTTGAACGCGATTAATAAAGAGTACATTGATATTTCAGTGTTGGGAACCGGCATTTCAAACAAAATGGTTGCTGATCATCTGCTTCGAGTAAGTGGTTTGGCCAGTAAAAAAATTGACGAAAATTTGCCTAAACTTCAAGAGCATGAGACCAACCATCTAATTAATTCGTTCGGAAAAGTACAATCTTTAAAAACAGTGAGGCGTCATTGGGGGCGATGGGAAAGTCAAAGATCGCCCCGCCCAAGCAGGGCGTTGGTTCAATTGGTATATCGTGTGCTTGAACAAAGGCAAACGGGTGCGCGTAACGAACGCAAGAATGCAGCGGTAGATGGAGAGTACGTATTGCCAGGAGTGCTTTCTGATCGCGCGTTAAGAAACCTCAGACGGGAATTGGCCACGAAGGTCAGGTATATTTTAGCGACCGAAGCTTATTTCCTTGCAGAAGAAGGCAGAGCGGAGTTGGAGTTTTCAATAGCTTGTAAAGCCACGGGACTGGACAGCTATTTTTCATCCTTGTTTATTCGTGAGTTTTTTATTCCCGCGCGTGATGCTTCAAAATTCTTGAGCGAACTAGGTTCCTATCTGTTTGAAGTATCTGAAAGTGGGGTGCTGAAAGGTGACTGGGGTCGACTGCTGCAAAAGAGAGATCAGCTAGTTCTTAGGGTCGCTACTCAAAAAGGTATCGCGCCAAGCGTTAAGTCTAACGTTACAGTTCTTAAGAATGCGTCAGATGGTTAAGCTAGATGACCGTGTTGCGGGTGCTGCACATCTCTGACTTACATTTCGCTGAAAAGTCGCTTCGTATACATGTAAATGACTACCATCCCCTTGATGGTAGAGATGATCTTGATCTGAGTCTCTTTTCGCCGACTACATATGACCCAGCGTTGGCGGAGGGAGTGGCAAGATATGTTTTTCAAAACAGAGATCAATTCGATTGTATTGTTATTTCTGGGGACGTTGCTACCACCGGGGCCAGAGAGGACCAATTGGCCGCATATTCATTCGTGGATGCAAAAGCAGTTGATTCATGGCGAAACGCTCGAGGGTTTCCAACATTGGATTCATCTAGAAGCCAAATGCCAACCACAATCCTACCGGGGAATCACGATCGTTATGGTTCGTTTCCTTATCGCCCCAGATCGCTGGAATTCGATTACAGGTTTACGAGGTTCTGGCCGAACGGAAAAAGAGTGGCCAGTGAAGTCTGGGATATCAGAGGCGTAACAGTCTCAAATGTAATGGTGGATTTTTCACTTGAAGCAGTTGATGATGCAAATGGAGGGTTGTTAAGTTATTTGGGGCAGGGATATGCTCATCCAGATATTTTAAAGCATTTGAGAAATGAAACTATTGCTTCAGAAGAAGAATTTGGAGCGGATTGCGTAGTTTGGACTATTCACTATCCACCTAATTTCCACAATATCAAAGATGACCTTAGATTAATTAATGACAATCAATTACTTGAATTGGCTAGTGACTTAGAAGTCAAAATTATTTTGGCCGGACATACGCATCAACACCGACCGTATCCGGTAGGAAAAAATGCAGACATATTGGTGTGTTGTGCAGGAGGGGCGACCACGTTCACGCCTGATTTTTTACCTAGCATGGAAATTATTCATATCGAGATGGACGGCAAGAACTTAGATCAAGTAAAGGTCGAAGAAATTTCTTGGGATCGCCAAAATGTAAGGTTTGAGAAAAAAGACATTCAGAAATTTGCTCTCTGGACTTAATTTTTTATCTAATATTGCTGTTCTGGTCTTGTCGCTTTTTTGTTTTATTTTTTCAATCTCATCCCTTCGCCTCGGCCAGCCCGTCCTGTATCATGCGCCACAGCAGAATATGCACCCGGTCCTGACCGAAGAACGTCTCGCCGTTATAGACCATTAAAGGCACGCCCCAGTGGTCCGACGCCTCCTGCGCTTTTTCGTTCTCGGCGATGACCTGTTCCAATGTTTCCGGATCGGCCTCAACGTCGGCCATCAGCGCGTGACCGTTGAGGCCGGCCGCGTTCATGGCGTCGATCAGGTGCGAGCCCTCGTGCCAGTTGTCGGTGGAGCCGTCCCATAAAAGCCGCATGACCTTGTCCATGAACGGCAGGCCGGCGTTCCGGATCTGCGCCGCGGCGGCCAGTAACGTCAGCGTGCGGATATAGGGCTGGTCCGTCGCGACCTCCAGAGTTTCTTCGTCCTGGATGATCGGGTCCGGCACCGGCGGGCGGCGGAACGGGATATTCAGGTATTCGGCCATGCGGATGCAGTCCGCTGAATGATAGCGCCGGTACTTCGGGTTCACGGTCTTGAAGAAGTCGGGCTTGCGGACCGCGATCGGCCACACCGGGCGGATGTCGATGAAGACTTCGAAATTATGTTCCATCTCCAATAAACGGTCGAGGGCGAGATAGCAGAACGGGCTCCGCATCGACCAGAACACGTCGACGTGGAATTTCGCTCCGTCGCCCGGCGCCGGACGCTCACCGGAGACGTCGTTCATGACAGCTTCATCAGTTCGCGCATGCGGGTATTCAGCGTGCGGCCCTCGGTCGAGAAATCCTCGAGGATCGTGAAGTGGTTGAGGTCGGGGACGGTGACCTGCTCGCACGACACGCCCGCCTGCGACCACGGCCCCATCAGCATGTCGTTGTGGCGCTGGAACTCGGGCGTTTCGGCGCCGCCGACGGCGAAGATCATCGGCGCGTTGACCGTGGGTTTCAGGTGCACCGGGCTGTAATTCTCGACGATTTCGGGCGTGAAGCCGAGCGTCGGGTTCATATAATTCAGGCGGATGGGTTCCAGATCGTAGAGACCCGAGATCGCCATCGCGCCCTTGATCGCGTTCGCATCCACGCCCCATTCGGACCAATCCGTCGCGTGCATCATCGCCGTGATGTGCCCGCCCGCCGAGTGGCCGGAGATATAAATATTGTTCGGATCGCCGCCGTGCGCTTCGGCGTTCTCGTTTGTCCACTTGACCGACGCCCGGCACTGGCGGATCAGTTCCGGCATGTCGACGTCGGGGATGAGCGCGTAGTTGACGACGACCACCATCGCGCCCGCCGGCGCGAAGCCGGCCGGGATATAGCGGAAGTCGTCCTTGTGGCGGGAGAACCAGTAGCCGCCGTGAAAGAAGATCAGCACCGGGGCCGCGTCGTCGGATTCATGAGCGGGGTAGACGTCGACGACCTCGGCCTCGGTCTCGCCGAACGGAATGTCGAACACGTGCGGCGCTTTCTGCACGAAGGCATCGCCGCGCGCCTTGTAGGCGGAGGTGTATTCCTCGTGATTGGGCACCCGCTCGCGGTTGTTGTACTGCCAGTCGAGTTCTTCCTGCGTGAAATCGCGTAGACTTTGTCGGCCATCGTTCCCCCCGGTGATGTTGGTTTGTTCGTCGTTCGGTGTGCGTTTCGTTATAGCAAATCAGGTCAGCGGCAACATGACGTTTTCCTGATAGGCGAGGCGGCCGGCGCAGCTTTCGTACCAGCGCCTGAGGTGGGGCAGGTCCGGCCGTTCGACATCGAGATTGTGCCAGCGGTAGGCCGCGCAGCCCAGCGGGATATCCCCCATGGTCGGCGCGGTGCCGGTCATGAAGGGATTGTCTTTAAGATGATTGTCGACAATGGCCCATGCCTTCGCCGCCTCTTTCTCGGCTTTCCTGAAAGCGTCCATGTCGCGGTCTTCCGGCTTGGTGCGGATCAGCGTCCAGAACAGCGTCGTCATCGCCGGATGAAGCGTGGTCAGGTAGAAGTCCATCCACTGGTGGGCGTGGAAGGTGTCCTCGACCTTCGCCGGCTTCCAGGGGGCGGACCCGTATTTCTCGGTCAGATAGCGGACGATGGAATTCGACTCCCAAAGGATGAAGTCACCGTCCTCCAGCGTCGGCACGCGGCCGTTCGGGTTCTTGGCCAGATAATCCGACGTGTCGTTGCCGCCAAACGATCCGCCGACGTCGACGCGCTCGACATCGAGGCCGATTTCGGCGGCGATCCACATGACTTTTTGCACGTTGATGGAATTGACGCGGCCCAGTACTCGAACCATGAAAGACATCCTCCCCCGGGAATGATCGTTGCATCGGATTGCCGTCGGAACGGACGGCTGTCAGTATCGGTCACTGACCGAGTTTTTACATGGGAACGGGCGGCGGCGCATACCACCCTCATGGATGAAGAGAGCCTCGAAAACGCGACACCCGATCCGGCGGTAAAAACGGCCTTTTCGCACTATAAAGCGTTAAGATTCGAGGCCGCGGCCGCCCATGCCCGGGAAAATATGCAGGTTTGTGCAGATAAAAGCAGTCTCGCGCTGGTTCTTGCCATGTCGCTGCGCCGGCTCGGCAAGCAGCGCGACGCGGTGCCGATTCTGGAAGAGATCCTTACCGAACTGCCCGACCGCGCCGATGTCCGCACGCTCTTGGGGTCGTGTCACCGCGATATGCGGGAGCTTGAGAAGGCCCAGCTCGCCTTCCGTACGGCCTTGAAATCCAACGAGAATCATCTTCGCGCGCGCTATCAGTTGGCGGTCGTCACGCAGGAAATGGGCCGCGATATCGAGGCCGCGCCGCTGTTCAAATGGTATCTCGATACGGACGCGGGATCGAAGGACGCGCTCGCCTGGAGTCTCTACGGTGTTTCCCTTAGACGATTGAAAAAGTTCGAGGAATCGGTCTCTGCGATCCGCCGCGCCATCGCTCTCAAGCCCGACGACATCCCGATCCGGAACGCGCTGGTGATCACCCTTTATCAAGCCGAAAACGACGCCGAAACCCTCAAGGAAGCCGCCATCGCGCTGGAAATGAAGGACGCGCTCGCGACCCGGAGATTCGAGGAGATGAACCTGGGACTCGCGCTGTCACCAAGGGATTCCGCGTTCGATCCCACGGACAGATCAAAGAACGTGATCGCCTTCAGCCTGTGGGGCGATGACCCAGTCTACACCCACGGCGCCATCGTCAACGCGCAGATCGCGCCGCACATTTATTCAGGCTGGCGGTGCCGGTTCTACTGCGACTTGAGCGTGCCGGAACCGATCATCCAGGAACTCCGCCGGCTCGGGTCGGAAGTGCATATCGTTCGTGATTCCAACCTGTTAGCGCTGAAACCGCTGTGGCGGTTTCTGGTTTCCGACGACGAAAACGTGGAGCGTTTCATCTGCCGGGACGCCGACTCGCGTCTCAACATGCAGGAAGCCGTCGCGGTCGACGACTGGATCAAATCCGGCCTGCCGTTTCATGTCATGCGCGATCATCCGTACCACATGGAAGTCATGCTGGCCGGGATGTGGGGCGGTGTCGCAAGGGTACTGCCGAACATCAGGAATTTGGCCGACGTCGCCCTCGGCTACGCCCGCAACAAGTGGAACGACCAGGAGTTTCTTCGCGATGTGATCTGGCCGCTGATCCGAGATCATGCCAAGGTCCACGACAGTGTCTTCCGTTTTCGTGGCGCGGACGACTTTCCCGACGCCTGCCGGCTGCCGGGCAAGGTACATGTCGGCGGCGCGGTCAAGAGCATGCCGCCGTGGCCCGTCCCAGCTTGGAAAGACGCTGAAAAGCCCTGAAAACAAGCCAAGTGCGGGAGCTAAGGGCACCCGTCTGAGCTTAGTCGCGGAATACGTCGCTTTTTCATGACATTTTACTAAATCCTCCGTATGCCAAAGGTGCTGGCAAACGCGTGCGTCGGCGTTATTCCCGCGTGCACGCTCAAAAAATGGATGAAGCGATATGGCTGAAGACGATATCAATCCGAACCCGGACGACCTCGAAGAGGATGAAGAGGACAACGAGGCCTCATCTGCAGAAGCGCAGAGAATCCTTGATGAACTCAGCCAGTTCGGCGAGGGGGATGCCCCGCTCGACGATGTCGAGGATCAGCCTGACAACGCCTTCGGCGACGATGGAGACAACCCGGAGCCGGCGCTGTCGCAATCCATGTCGACCATCCATACCGGTAGCCAGCTGACCGACCAGGAAATCACCGACGGCCTGCCGCCGACCGGCCGGGTCATCAACCCTGAAGGCGGGATCAACGCGCTGCAGGAAGAACCCGAAGCCGAGCCTGAATTTATCAATGCGCCGGGCGACGAGCCGGTCTATGACCGCGCCGCAGAACCCGAAGGCGGGCAGGGCCCGGGCCCGGGGCCGATTGCCGCTGACGACGAGCCTGTAGAGGAAGTCGAGGCCCCGGCGGAAGAGCCGCAGGAGGAGCCGCAAGACGCCGGCGGACCTGAAGAGGCCGGCCCGCAACTGGCGCCGCAGGCTGCTGCGGCACCGACCACGCCGACGACTGCTGCCGAACCGACGACCCCGACGACGCCGACCGAAGTGACGGTGCCGTCCGAACCGACGACACCGACGACGCCGGTTGACACGGGTGTGAACCTAGATCCGGTTGCCGTGGACGACGCGTTCTCCGGCCTTGAAGACACGCCGATCACCTTTACTGCGGAAGAGTTGCTCAGCAACGACTTCGACCTGGATAGCGATTCGATTTCGATCCAGAGCTTTGAGCAGCCGGCTAACGGTACTGTCGTGGATAATGGCGACGGCACGTTCACGTTTACGCCGGGCGAAAATTGGAACGGCGAAACCAACTTCAACTACACGATCGTCGATGAGGACGGGGGGACCGCGACCGCCCAGGTCACGATAGACGTCGATGGGGTTAATGATCCGCCGGTTGCGGTCGACGATTTCGCCACGACCGATGAAGACACGCCGGTCACACTCGATTTGCTCGACAACGACAGCGATCTGGACGGTGATGATCTTACGATTACCCAGATCGACGGGCAGGACGTCAATCCGGGCGACACCGTTGATGTCGGCTTCGGTACCGTCACGCTGAACGAGGACGGGACCGCAACCTTCACGCCGGATGAAAACTGGAACGGTACGGAAACCTTCGACTACACGATCACCGACGGCACGGAAACGGCGACCGCTACGGCAACGATCGATGTCGATGCGGTGAACGATCCGCCGGTCGCAGAGGACGACTCCTTTATTAGTGACGAGGGTGCGCCGGTCAATTTCACCGTGCAGGATTTGCTCGTTAACGACTCGGACCTTGATGGCGACACGCTGACGGTTACCCAGATTCAGCAGCCCGATGACGGCGTGATCACGCAGAACGAGGACGGCAGTCTGACATTTACGCCCAACGAGAATTGGGATGGCAGCACCGAGTTCACCTACACGATCACAGACGGCAACAGCACGGCGACGGCCCAGGTCACGATTACCTCTGAAGGCGTGAACGATCCGCCGGTAGCCGTGGATGACTCGTTCTCGGGCGTTGAAAACACGCAGATCGTTATCACCGCAGATCAGTTGCTGAGCAACGACAGCGACCCCGAAGGGGATGCACTGACGATTGTCGACTTCGATCAGCCGGAAAACGGCACCATCGTCGATAACGGGGACGGCACCTATACCTTTACGCCGAACCAAGGTTGGAACGGTGAGACCGATTTCACATACACCATTGCAGACGGCAACGGCGGCACATCGACGGCGACGGTAACCATTGATGTCGACGGCGTGAACGACCCGCCGGTCGCCAATGATGATGCTTTCTCGGGTACCGAAGACAACCCGATTGTGTTCACAACGCAGGATCTGTTGCTCAACGACACGGACCCGGACGGCGACACGCTTCATGTGATCAGTATCGAACAGCCCGATGACGGTGTGATCGTCGACAACGGAGACGGGACGTTCTCGTTCATCCCGGACGACAACTGGTCCGGTGAAACCAACTTTAACTATACGATCACCGACGGAAACGGTGAAACGTCGACAGCGAACGTGACCATCGATATCGACGGCATCAACGATCCGCCGGTCGCGGTCGACGACTACTTCACGGGCCAGGAAGATACGCCGATCACGATCAGTGCGGCGGATATTCTTGGTAACGATACCGATGTTGACGGCGATACCTTAACTATCACCTCGTTCGAGCAGCCGGAGAACGGCACCATCGTCGACAATGGCGACGGGACCTTTACGTTCACACCCGATGCGGATTGGAACGGCGAGACCGACTTCAACTACACCATCACGGATGGCAACGGGGGCACCTCGACGGCGACGGTAACCATCGACGTGGAAGGCGTTGCGGAACCAACTGATGAAGCAGATGACCCAACACTCTCGACCGGTAGCGTAACCGGTGCCGAAGATACGGCGATCCCGCTCGATATTTCGGCGTCGCTGACGGATCTGGACGGTTCCGAGACCCTGTCGGTTACCATCAACAACATTCCCGATGGGTCGTCGCTGAATTTTGGTACGAATAACGGCAACGGTTCGTGGACGATTTCCGCGGAGGAGTTCGCGAGTAATCCGGACCTTTTGGACAATCTGAGCATTACGCCGCCGCAGGATTATTACGGCGATTTCAACCTTGAAGTCAGTGCCACTGCGACCGAGACCGATGGCGGTGATCAGGCCACGGTCACGTCGACGTTCGGTGTCACGGTAACGCCGGTTCTCGACAATCCGTTCCTGGAAACGAATGATGTGACGGGTCTCGAAGACAACGACGTCGAACTTCAGATCCAGGCGTTTATGGACCCGTCGACGACGGAGTCAGTAGATACCCTTATTTTGAGCGGCATTCCGGAAGGGGCGATCCTCAACAAGGGCACCGATAACGGCGACGGTACCTGGTCGCTGAGCGCAGGTGAGGTTTCGGGCCTCGTCATGACGCCGCCGCACGACTACGAAGGCACGTTCTCCGTTCAAGTCACTGCGATCTCCACCGACGGCGGGATTGATGTCAGCACCTTCGACGTGGAGATCGAAGGCACGCTCGACGTCGAGAATGCAACTGGTACCGAAGATCAGCCGATCCACCTGCAGATTGATCCGGGTGAAGCCGACTCGATTACGATTTCCGGTGTGCCGGATGGCGCGCAACTGATCGGCGCGTCGTTGAATGGCGACGGCACCTATACGGTTACCGATTTTGAGAACCTGGCGATAATTCCGCCGGCGGACTCGGACGATGATTTTACGTTGTCCGTGAGTGCTGATGGCGATGATCCGGTAGAATTGCTGGTACAGGTCGACGCCGACGCCGACGCGCCGTCGTTGAGCCTCGCGGAATCTGCGACGGGCGCGGAAGATACGGCGATTTCCATCGATATCTCCGCCGGTCTTACGGATGTCGACGGTTCAGAATCGCTGTCGATCACCGTCACGGGCGTGCCGGATGGTGCGTTGCTGTCGGCTGGTACGGACAACGGCGACGGAACGTGGACGATTTCGGCCGAGGATCTGTCTAACGACCCTAACCTGCTCGACAACCTGACGATCACGCCGCCGGAAGATTTCTCCGGGACGTTCGATCTTGGTGTGACGGCGACTTCAACCGAGGCGAACGGCGGAGACACAGCTACTGTTTCCGATACGATCACGATCAATGTCGATGCGGTCGCCGACGAGGCCGACCTGACGGCCACGGACGCCGCGGGGACCGAGGATCAGCCCATCGCGCTGAACATCACGGCGGTTTCGACGGATGCTGACGGCTCGGAATCCGTCTCGATTACGATTTCCGATATTCCGGACGGTGCCGTCCTGAAGGACGGTGCGGGCAACGAAATCACCATTTCGGAAGGCTCGGCGACACTGACGCCCGATCAGTTGACGGGCCTGACCATTACGCCGCCGGAAAACTCCGACACGGACTTCACGCTTCAGGTCGACGTTACGACGACGGACGGCGACGATACGACGACGGTTTCCGGTATGCTCGATGTCAATGTGGCCGCGGACGCTGACGCGCCGACGCTTGACCTGACCGGGACGGCGACGGGTGACGAGGACACGGCGATCTCGCTCGATATTTCGTCGGCACTGACCGACACGGATGGCTCCGAAGACCTTTCAATCACGATCTCGGATATTCCCGAGGGTTCCGTGCTGACGGACGGCGCGGGGAACGAGATCACCATCACAGATGGTTCGGCGACGTTGAGCCCGGATCAATTGACCGGGCTGACGATCACGCCGCCGGAAGATTTCTCCGGGACGTTCGACTTAGCTGTGACGGCGACCTCGACCGAAGACGACGGCGGTGATACGGCCTCGACACTGGGATCGATCACGGTGAACGTGGATGCGGTTGCCGACGAAGCCGACCTGACGGCCACGGACGCGGCGGGGACCGAGGATCAGCCCATCGCGCTGAACATCACGGCGGTTTCGACGGATGCTGACGGCTCGGAATCCGTCTCGATCACGATTTCCGATATTCCGGACGGTGCCGTCCTGAAGGACGGTGCGGGCAACGAAATCACCATTTCGGAAGGCTCGGCGACACTGACGCCCGATCAGTTGACGGGCCTGACCATTACGCCGCCGGAAAACTCCGACACGGACTTCACGCTTCAGGTCGACGTTACGACGACGGACGGCGACGATACGACGACGGTTTCCGGTATGCTTGATGTCAATGTGGCTGCGGATGCTGACGCGCCGACGCTTGACCTGACCGGGACGGCGACGGGCGATGAAGACACGGCGATCTCGCTCGATATTTCGTCGGCACTGACCGACACGGATGGCTCCGAAGACCTTTCAATCACGATCTCGGATATTCCCGAGGGTTCCGTGCTGACGGACGGCGCGGGGAACGAGATCACCATCACAGATGGTTCGGCGACGTTGAGCCCGGATCAATTGACCGGGCTGACGATCACGCCGCCGGAAGATTTCTCCGGGACGTTCGACTTAGCTGTGACGGCGACCTCGACCGAAGACGACGGCGGTGATACGGCCTCGACACTGGGATCGATCACGGTGAACGTGGATGCGGTTGCCGACGAAGCCGACCTGACGGCCACGGACGCGGCGGGGACCGAGGATCAGCCCATCGCGCTGAACATCACGGCGGTTTCGACGGATGCTGACGGCTCGGAATCCGTCTCGATCACGATTTCCGATATTCCGGACGGTGCCGTCCTGAAGGACGGTGCGGGCAACGAAATCACCATTTCGGAAGGCTCGGCGACACTGACGCCCGATCAGTTGACGGGCCTGACCATTACGCCGCCGGAAAACTCCGACACGGACTTCACGCTTCAGGTCGACGTTACGACGACGGACGGCGACGATACGACGACGGTTTCCGGTATGCTTGATGTCAATGTGGCTGCGGATGCTGACGCGCCGACGCTTGACCTGACCGGGACGGCGACGGGCGATGAAGACACGGCGATCTCGCTCGATATTTCGTCGGCACTGACCGACACGGACGGTTCCGAGTCCTTGTCCATCACCATCTCCGACATTCCGGACGGCGCGATTTTGACTGACGGATCGGGCAACGTGATTTCGATCACGGACGGATCGGCGACGTTGAGCCCGGATCAGCTGACTGGCCTGACGATCACACCGCCGGATGATTATTCCGGGACCTTCGACTTGGCTGTGACGGCGACGTCGACCGAAGCCGATGGTGGCGATACGGCGGAAACGCTCGGCTCGATCACGGTGAACGTGGATGCGGTGGCGGACGGCGCTGCCGTTGATCTCGTCGACGCATCGGGTTTCGAAGACACGGTCATCCCCCTCGATATCGATGTGACGGCTGCGGATGATTCCGAGGCGGTCTCTATCGCTATTAACGGTATTCCGGAAGGGTCGGAACTGACTTATGTCGATGGGTCGGGCAACACGCAAAGTATTGATATTACGAACGGATCTGCTGAGTTAACGCCGGATCAGTTAAATGGCCTGAGCATCAAGCCGCCGGAAAATTCTGATGTTGATTTTGCGCTCGATGTCGAGGTCACGACGACGGATGGCGACAGCACCCACACCACCAACGAGACCCTGAATGTCGCAGTGGAGGCAGTGGCCGACGATCCGACCCTGAACGTGTCGGATTCCACCGGTCAGGAAGATTCGGCGATCGATCTGGATATCAGTTCGGCGCTGAACGACACCGACGGCTCGGAAACGCTGTCGATCACCATTTCGAACATCCCCAACGGATCGGTGCTGACGACTGCGGGCGGGACCGAGATCACGATTACCGAAGGCGTTGCCGAGATTGATCCGTCCGATCTGGCCGGTCTGCAGATTACACCGCCCGCTGACTTCAACGGGACCTTTGATCTCAACGTGACGGCCACGTCGACCGAAGCCGAGAACCAGGACACCGCCGGCGTGACCGAAACGGCGACGATTACGGTCACGGTCGACAACACGAATGATGGTCCGACGGCAAACGACGATACTGCGATGACGGATGAAGACAGCAGCGTCACCATCAATGTGCTCGCCAACGACACTGACCTGGACGGCGATACGTTGAGCGTGACGAATGCGACGCTTGAGAACGGCATCGATGGTCAAGTCGTGATCAACCAGGACGGCTCGATCACCTTCACGCCTGGCGATGCCTTCGATACGTTGGATGACGGTGAATCGCAGAACGTTGAAATTACGTACACGATCTCTGACGGGCAGGGTGGTTTTGACACTGCGACTGCGACCGTAACGGTCACAGGTACGAACGACGGCCCGGTGGCGACGGACGATACCGCCACCACCATTGAAGACCAGTCGGTCACGCTGGATCTCACGCAGAACGATACCGATCTGGACGGTGATAATCTCACCGTGACGCAGATCGACGGCCAGGACATCGCCGCCGGCGAGACGGTGGACGTGGGCTACGGCACCGTGACCATGAACGAGGACGGGACCGTCACGTTCAATCCGGACGAGAACTGGAACGGGACGGAGACGTTCGAGTACACCGTCTCCGACGGCACGGCGACGGATACCGGTACGGCGACCATCGACGTCTCGGCCGTCAACGACGGCCCGGTGGCGACGGACGATACCGCCACCACCAATGAAGACCAGTCGGTGACGCTCGACCTCACGGCCAATGATACCGATCTGGATGGCGACAATCTCACTGTGACGCAGATCGACGGCCAGGACATCGCCGCCGGCGAGACGGTGGACGTGGGTTACGGCACCGTGACCATGAACGAGGACGGGACCGTCACGTTCAATCCGGACGAGAACTGGAACGGGACGGAGACGTTCGAGTACACCGTCTCCGACGGCACGGCGACGGATACCGGCACCGCGACCATCGACGTCTCGGCCGTGAACGACGGCCCGGTGGCGACGGACGACACGGCGACGACGGCGGAGGATAACGCGGTCACGCTGGATCTGACGCAGAACGATACCGATCTGGACGGTGATAATCTCACCGTGACGCAGATCGACGGCCAGGACATCGCCGCCGGCGAGACGGTCGATGTGGGCTACGGCACCGTGACCATGAACGAGGACGGGACCGTCACGTTCAATCCGGACGAGAACTGGAACGGGACGGAGACGTTCGAGTACACCGTCTCCGACGGCACGGCGACGGATACCGGCACCGCGACCATCGACGTCTCGGCCGTGAACGACGGCCCGGTGGCGACGGACGATACCGCCACCACCAATGAAGACCAGTCGGTCACCATGGACCTGACGCAGAACGATACCGATCTGGACGGTGATAATCTCACCGTGACGCAGATCGACGGCCAGGACATCGCCGCCGGCGAGACGGTGGACGTGGGCTACGGCACCGTGACCATGAACGAGGACGGGACCGTCACGTTCAATCCGGACGAGAACTGGAACGGGACGGAGACGTTCGAATACACGGTCTCCGACGGCACGGCGACGGATACCGGTACGGCGACCATCGACGTCTCGGCCGTGAACGACGGCCCGGTGGCGACGGACGATACCGCCACCACCATTGAAGACCAGTCGGTCACGCTGGATCTCACGCAGAACGATACCGATCTGGACGGTGATAATCTCACCGTGACGCAGATCGACGGCCAGGATATCGCCGCCGGCGAGACGGTGGACGTGGGTTACGGCACCGTGACCATGAACGAGGACGGGACCGTCACGTTCAATCCGGACGAGAACTGGAACGGGACGGAGACGTTCGAGTACACCGTCTCCGACGGCACGGCGACGGATACCGGCACCGCGACCATCGACGTCTCGGCCGTCAACGACGGCCCGGTGGCGACGGACGATACCGCCACCACCAATGAAGACCAGTCGGTCACGCTGGATCTCACGCAGAACGATACCGATCTGGACGGTGATAATCTCACCGTGACGCAGATCGACGGCCAGGATATCGCCGCCGGCGAGACGGTGGACGTGGGTTACGGCACCGTGACCATGAACGAGGACGGGACCGTCACGTTCAATCCGGACGAGAACTGGAACGGGACGGAGACGTTCGAGTACACCGTCTCCGACGGCACGGCGACGGATACCGGCACCGCGACCATCGACGTCTCGGCCGTCAACGACGGCCCGGTGGCGACGGACGATACCGCCACCACCAATGAAGACCAGTCGGTCACGCTGGATCTGACGCAGAACGATACCGATCTGGACGGTGATAATCTCACCGTGACGCAGATCGACGGCCAGGACATCGCCGCCGGCGAGACGGTCGATGTGGGCTACGGCACCGTGACCATGAACGAGGACGGGACCGTCACGTTCAATCCGGATGAGAACTGGAACGGGACGGAGACGTTCGAGTACACCGTCTCCGACGGCACGGCGACGGATACCGGTACGGCGACCATCGACGTCTCGGCCGTGAACGACGGCCCGGTGGCGACGGACGATACGGCGACGACGGCGGAGGACAATGCGGTCACGCTGGATCTGACGCAGAACGATACCGATCTGGATGGCGACACCCTGACGGTGACGCAGATCGACGGCCAGGACATCGCCGCCGGCGAGACGGTGGACGTGGGTTACGGCACCGTGACCATGAACGAGGACGGGACCGTCACGTTCAATCCGGATGAGAACTGGAACGGGACGGAGACGTTCGAGTACACCGTCTCCGACGGCACGGCGACGGATACCGGTACGGCGACCATCGACGTCTCGGCCGTGAACGACGGCCCGGTGGCGACGGACGATACGGCGACGACGGCGGAGGACAATGCGGTCACGCTGGATCTGACGCAGAACGATACCGATCTGGACGGTGATAATCTCACCGTGACGCAGATCGACGGCCAGGACATCGCCGCCGGCGAGACGGTGGACGTGGGTTACGGCACCGTGACCATGAACGAGGACGGGACCGTCACGTTCAATCCGGACGAGAACTGGAACGGGACGGAGACGTTCGAATACACGGTCTCCGACGGCACGGCGACGGATACCGGCACCGCGACCATCGACGTCTCGGCCGTCAACGACGGCCCGGTGGCGACGGACGATACGGCGACGACGGCGGAGGACAATGCGGTCACGCTGGATCTGACGCAGAACGATACCGATCTGGACGGTGATAATCTCACCGTGACGCAGATCGACGGCCAGGACATCGCCGCCGGCGAGACGGTGGACGTGGGTTACGGCACCGTGACCATGAACGAGGACGGGACCGTCACGTTCAATCCGGACGAGAACTGGAACGGGACGGAGACGTTCGAGTACACCGTCTCCGACGGCACGGCGACGGATACCGGCACCGCGACCATCGACGTCTCGGCCGTGAACGACGGCCCGGTGGCGACGGACGACACGGCGACGACGGCGGAGGATAACGCGGTCACGCTGGATCTGACGCAGAACGATACCGATCTGGACGGTGATAATCTCACCGTGACGCAGATCGACGGCCAGGATATCGCCGCCGGCGAGACGGTGGACGTGGGTTACGGCACCGTGACCATGAACGAGGACGGGACCGTCACGTTCAATCCGGACGAGAACTGGAACGGGACGGAGACGTTCGAGTACACCGTCTCCGACGGCACGGCGACGGATACCGGCACCGCGACCATCGACGTCTCGGCCGTCAACGACGGCCCGGTGGCGACGGACGATACCGCCACCACCAATGAAGACCAGTCGGTCACGCTGGATCTCACGCAGAACGATACCGATCTGGACGGTGATAATCTCACCGTGACGCAGATCGACGGCCAGGACATCGCCGCCGGCGAGACGGTCGATGTGGGCTACGGCACCGTGACCATGAACGAGGACGGGACCGTCACGTTCAATCCGGACGAGAACTGGAACGGGACGGAGACGTTCGAGTACACCGTCTCCGACGGCACGGCGACGGATACCGGCACCGCGACCATCGACGTCTCGGCCGTCAACGACGGCCCGGTGGCGACGGACGATACCGCCACCACCAATGAAGACCAGTCGGTCACGCTGGATCTCACGCAGAACGATACCGATCTGGACGGTGATAATCTCACCGTGACGCAGATCGACGGCCAGGACATCGCCGCCGGCGAGACGGTCGATGTGGGCTACGGCACCGTGACCATGAACGAGGACGGGACCGTCACGTTCAATCCGGACGAGAACTGGAACGGGACGGAGACGTTCGAGTACACCGTCTCCGACGGCACGGCGACGGATACCGGCACCGCGACCATCGACGTCTCGGCCGTCAACGACGGCCCGGTGGCGACGGACGATACCGCCACCACCAATGAAGACCAGTCGGTCACGCTGGATCTCACGCAGAACGACACCGATCTGGATGGCGACACCCTGACGGTGACGCAGATCGACGGCCAGGACATCGCCGCCGGCGAGACGGTCGATGTGGGCTACGGCACCGTGACCATGAACGAGGACGGGACCGTCACGTTCAATCCGGATGAGAACTGGAACGGGACGGAGACGTTCGAGTACACCGTCTCCGACGGTACCGCCACGGATACCGGCACCGCGACCATCGACGTCTCGGCCGTCAACGACGGCCCGGTGGCGACGGACGATACCGCCACCACCAATGAAGACCAGTCGGTCACGCTGGATCTCACGCAGAACGACACCGATCTGGATGGCGACACCCTGACGGTGACGCAGATCGACGGCCAGGACATCTCGGCGGGTGAAACCGTCGATGTGGGTTACGGCACCGTGACCATGAACGAGGACGGGACCGTCACGTTCAATCCGGACGAGAACTGGAACGGGACGGAGACGTTCGAGTACACCGTCTCCGACGGCACGGCGACGGATACCGGCACCGCGACCATCGACGTCTCGGCCGTCAACGACGGCCCGGTGGCGACGGACGATACCGCCACCACCAATGAAGACCAGTCGGTGACGCTGGATCTCACGCAGAACGACACCGACCTCGATGGCGACACCCTGACGGTGACGCAGATCGACGGCCAGGACATCTCGGCGGGTGAAACCGTCGATGTGGGTTACGGCACCGTGACCATGAACGAGGACGGGACCGTCACGTTCAATCCGGATGAGAACTGGAACGGGACGGAGACGTTCGAATACACCGTCTCCGACGGTACGGCGACGGATACCGGCACCGCCACGATTGATGTGAGCGCGGTTGTCGACGAAGCTGACCTGACGACGACGGATGCAGCCGGCAGCGAAGACAGCGCCATTGCGCTCGATATCGATGTCTCGAGTGTCGACGACATTTCCTCGATTACTCTTACCGATATTCCGACGGGTGCGGTCTTGCATGACGCCAACGGTAACGAAATCGCGATCTCAAACGGCAGCGCCGAAGTGACCGAAGACCAGCTTGAAGGTCTTACGATCACGCCGCCGGATGACTCAAACGTTGACTTTACGCTTGGTGTATCCGTCACGACCGAAGAAGACGGCCAGACCGTGACCGTTGATGGCACGATCGATGTCGACGTGACCGGTGTCGCCGATGCGCCGACCCTGAGTGTTTCAATGAGCGAGCCGACTGTGACTTATATCGAGGTCGAGCGGGAATGGTCCGACCTGGATGCCACGGATGGTTCGGGCGCGACGACATCGGGCGACGATACTGTCGTGTTGGAAGGTATGCCGCAGGACCAGAATATCAGCATGCAGGCTGGTGATGACCTCCTGGTGATTAATGGCAATCTCGGCGGTGGCAACAATATCAATCTTGGGTCCGGCGGCGACACGGTCGTTATCACTGGTAACATCAACGGCAACGTATCGGTCAACGGTGGTAGCGGCGATGATGCAGTGATCCTAGACAAGCCCTCAACTTCCTATCAGGTCACCAGTTCTACCAACAACAATGGCGTGATCAGTGCTCAGATTGTTGATTTGGACACAGGCCAAACCATCACCATGAACAATGTTGAGGCGATCGGGTTCAGCGATGGCCAGACGATCGGTAATGCTGATTTAATTATCGATCCGCCGAACGATACCGTGCCGCAGGTGACGTATGATCTGAATATCGACTCAAACCTCACAGATACGGACGGTTCGGAAACCCTTTCCATCACGGTTGACGATCTGCCGGACGGCGCTGTGTTAAGCGCGGGCACGCAGAACGAAGACGGGAGTTGGACGCTCACTGCCGACGATCTAGACGGCCTTACGGTGACCGTGACCGGTGATGACGCTGGCAACACGTTCGATCTGACGGTCAGTGCGACGTCGACAGAGAATGATGGCGATACGGCGACCGTGACGCAGACGGTTTCTTCGGATGGTGCGTCGACCGACACGACAGCGGAGGGCGCGACGATCGATGCATCGGATGCAGCCGGTACGGAAGATATGGCCATCGCGCTCGATATAGACGTGACGCAGTTGGATACAGACGGCTCGGAAGCCCTGACGATCAGCATTTCCGATATTCCGGACGGTGCCGTGCTTACGGACGCCAACGGCAACGAGATCACGATCACCAACGGCACGGCGGAAGTCGGCGCCGACCAGCTTGAGGGGCTGACGATCACGCCGCCGGATGACAGCAATGCCGACTTTGCGCTGACCGTAACGGCGACGACCGTGGAAGAGGCGAGCGGCGCGGTCAACACCACGGAAACCACGATCAATGTGGATGTGACCGGCGATGCGGATGCGCCATCGGTCACCGCCAACGATGTGTCCGGTGATGAAGATGCCGCGATAGCACTGGATCTTTCGTCCAGTCTGAATGATACGGACGGCTCCGAAACGCTTTCGGTGACGATCTCGGATATTCCGGATGGAGCGGTGCTGACGGACGCGAACGGCAACGAGATTTCGGTAACGGACGGCTCGGCGGATGTGAGCGCCGATCAACTCGCCGGGCTAACGATCACGCCGCCGGACGATTACAACGGGTCGTTCGATCTGACGATCACTGCGACGTCAACGGAAGACGACGGGGATACGGCCACAACGACGTCGACGTTCACGGTTGATGTTGATGCCGTGAACGACGGCCCGGTGGCGACGGACGACATGGCGACGACGGCGGAGGACAATGCGGTCACCCTCGATCTGACGCAGAACGACACCGACCTGGATGGCGACAATCTCACTGTGACGCAGATCGACGGCCAGGACATCGCCGCCGGCGAGACGGTGGACGTGGGCTACGGCACTGTGACCATGAACGAGGACGGCACGGTGACGTTCAATCCGGATGAGAACTGGAACGGCACGGAGACGTTCGAATACACGGTCTCCGACGGTACGGCGACGGATACCGGTACGGCGACCATCGACGTCTCGGCCGTCAACGACGGCCCGGTGGCGACGGACGACACGGCGACGACGGCGGAGGACAATGCGGTCACGCTGGATCTGACGCAGAACGATACCGATCTGGATGGTGATAATCTCACCGTGACGCAGATCGACGGCCAGGACATCTCGGCGGGTGAAACCGTCGATGTCGGTTACGGCACCGTGACCATGAACGAGGACGGGACCGTCACGTTCAATCCGGACGAGAACTGGAACGGCACGGAGACGTTCGAGTACACCGTCTCCGACGGCACGGCGACGGATACCGGTACGGCGACCATCGACGTCTCGGCCGTCAACGACGGCCCGGTGGCGACGGACGATACCGCCACCACCAATGAAGACCAGTCGGTCACGCTGGATCTGACGCAGAACGACACCGACCTGGATGGCGACACGCTGACGGTGACGCAGATCGACGGCCAGGACATCGCCGCCGGCGAGACGGTCGATGTGGGCTACGGCACCGTGACCATGAACGAGGACGGGACCGTCACGTTCAATCCGGACGAGAACTGGAACGGCACGGAGACGTTCGAGTACACCGTCTCCGACGGCACGGCGACGGATACCGGTACGGCGACCATCGACGTCTCGGCCGTCAACGACGGCCCGGTGGCGACGGACGATACCGCCACCACCAATGAAGACCAGTCGGTCACGCTGGATCTGACGCAGAACGACACCGACCTGGATGGCGACACGCTGACGGTGACGCAGATCGACGGCCAGGACATCGCCGCCGGCGAGACGGTGGACGTGGGCTACGGCACTGTGACCATGAACCAGGACGGGACCGTCACGTTCAATCCGGACGAGAACTGGAACGGCACGGAGACGTTCGAATACACCGTCTCCGACGGTACCGCCACGGATATCGGCACCGCCACGATTGATGTGAGCGCGGTCAACGACGGTCCGGTTGCGGGCGATGATGCGCTCTCGGGTATCGAAGACGGCACAATCACGTTCTCGGCGTCTGACCTGCTTGGCAACGATAACGACGTTGATGGCGATACGTTGACGATTTCGTCGTTTGAGCAACCTAACCACGGTACCATCGTCGACAATGGTGATGGCACGTTCACCTTCACGCCCGATGAAAACTGGAGCGGCGAGACTGATTTCACCTATACCGTCTCGGACGGCCAAGGCGGCACCGATACGGCGACCGTTTCGGTTACGGTCGACGGTGTTGTGGATGAAGCCGATCTGACGCTTTCGGATGCGACGGGTGACGAAGATACGGCCATCGCGCTCGATATCGATGTCTCCAGCGTTGACGATATATCGTCGATCACGCTGAACGATATCCCGGACGGCGCGACCCTTTATGATGCAGCCGGAAATGAAATTGCGACGACCAACGGTTCTGTCGAACTGACCGAAGATCAGCTTGATGGCCTGTCGATCAAACCGCCGACCGATTCCAATGATGACTTCACCCTCGGCATTGAAGTCACAACGGAACAGGATGGCCAGACGGTGACCGTCGACGGCAGCATTGATGTCAGCGTTGCGGGTGTTGCTGACGCGCCTGAACTGAGCGCGTCGCTAGGTGAGCCGACGGTTACACAGACAGGAGGTGAGGAGGTCGAGGTTACGATCGACCACACCAACTACAACACCTCGGACTCCGGGTTCTCCGTGGGTGCGCGCACGATTAACCAGGACGGGTCCTTGTCGGACGCGTCGCCGGACAACTTGAGCTATAACACCAGCCCGGGTGGGTTCGGCGTTTCCGGTGGTGCGTCCGGCGCTAACTCGGAACTTGGCTATGACTCCAGCAATGACGTGTCGGAAGAAATCGTCGTCAGTTTTGACGATGACGTATCTTCTGCTGATGTCTCGTTCGCGTGGATGTCCAACACCGAACATGCGACTTACGAAATCTATCGTGACGGCGTAAAAGTCGGCGAAGGTGAGGTGACGGGCGTGACCGATAACGTCGACGCGCCGATTACCTTGACCGCGGATGATGGCGGTTCGTTCGATCAGATCGTATTCTCTGCGCCTGGTGACGACGACGATTATCTTATCCACTCCATCAGCTTCGATACCGTTCAGGGCGGTGAAACGTCGGTTGAGTACCCGCTGGATATTTCTGCGAATCTTACTGATACCGACGGTTCGGAGAGCCTCACGATTACTGTTGACGACCTACCGGACGGCGCGGTTCTAAGCGCCGGCGAGCAGAACGAGGACGGAAGCTGGACCCTCAGCGCCGGCGATCTAGACGGCCTGACCGTGACTCTGAGCGGCGATAATGCCGGCGATTCCTTCGACTTCACTGTCAGCGCTACATCAACGGAAGACGATGGCGACACATCGACAGTTACGACAACACTTAGTGCTGGCGGCGTGGAACTCGATGAGACGGCAGAGGGGGCTGAGATCGACGCGGCTAATGCGGCCGGCAACGAAGACAACGCAATCGCGCTCGATATCGATGTCACGCAGCTCGATACCGACGGTTCGGAAACGATGACAATTACGCTTTCCGATATTCCGGACGGTGCGACGCTCTACGACGGTGACGGCAACGAGATCAATTTCTCGGGCGGTTCCGTTGAACTGACGGAAGCGCAGCTGGACGGTCTTTCCATCAAACCGCCGACAGACTCGAACGAAGATTTCTCTCTGACGGTCACCACAACCACGACCGAGGAGTCGACCGGCGCAACGACTACCAATACGGCGTCACTCGATGTCGATGTGACCGGGGTTGCTGACGCACCGACGCTGAGCGCCAGCGTGAGCGAGGGTACGCAAGTTGGTGGTACGACGGATGTCGATGTCTCGGAGAACACGATATCTGCTGCGGGCACCGCCGGTGCGACTGTCACGATATCGGGCGTGCCTGCAGGCGCGACGCTCTCGGGCGGCACTGACAACGGAGACGGGACCTGGACGCTAGACGCCGATGACCTTAGTGACCTCACGATCACTCCGGCGGACGGTTCGGACGATGACGTCTCATTGACGATCACGGTCGAAGGTCCGGGAAGTTCGGGTGAAACGCTGGTATCTGAAGACTTCTCGAACAGTGCCGACGGCTGGAGTGGCGAGAGCGGTTGCGTGAATGGCGCAATGCAGATCGACTACAACGACAATGCGGTCAAGACTTTCGATTTCGGCGAAGACCACGCGGGCCAGACGATAACGGTTTCGTTCGATTACAGCGGTTATGGCGGTTGGGACGAGAGTGGTTCGTACGCCGATTACCTGGAGGTGTCCGCCAACGGTACGGAAGTCATCAACGACTCCGATGGCTCGGGTAGCCATTCGTTCACGGTAACACTGGATGAAAACGGCCAGGCGCAGATCGGAATCAGTGTGGATACGACCTCTTCCGGTGAGGGTATGTATATCGATAACTTCCAGATTGTCACCGGCGATGACTGGGATACGACGTTGGCGACGGAAACGGTCGATGTGGACATCGACCCGGAAATGGTCAGCTTCGATCTGGATATCACGTCCGATCTTCAAGACACGGACGGTTCCGAAACCCTGTCGATGACGATCGACAATCTGCCGGACGGTGCCGTGCTGATTGACGGCAACGGGAACGAGATCACAATTACCGACGGCTCTGCAGACATTACGGACGCGGAACTCGACGGCATGACGATCCAGGTGCCGGAGGGCACTGCCGACTTCAATCTGGCTGTCAGCGCGACGTCCACCGAAAACGACGGCGATACGAATACCGTTTCGACGACGCTCAGCGTCGATGTGCCGGAATTCGATACGACGGCCGAAGGCGCGACTATCACCGAGAGCGATGCCTCCGGTCTCGAAGACACGGCGATTGCGCTGGATATCGACATCGACATGACAGACGCGGATGGGTCCGAGACGCTCTCGATCACGATTTCGGACATCCCGGATGGCGCACGGTTGCATGATGGCGATGGGAATGAGATCGCAATCTCGGGTGGCTCCGCCGACGTGACGCAGGATCAGCTCGAAGGGCTGACCATCACACCGCCGGACGACAGCAGCGATAACTTCGACCTGACGATCACGGCGACGACGACGGAGACGTCGACCGGCGATACCGCAACCTCGACGGCGACCGTCAGCGTTGACGTGACCGGCGACGCGGACGCGCCCGAACTCACGCTCAATGTGGGTGAAGGGACGACCACGAGCACGAGCCCGACGCCGGTTGCGTACTGGAACATGGACGAAACGAGTGGGACCACTCTGCATGACCAGATCGGGGATCACGACGGACATTCCTTCGGCGAAGTCTCAGGTTCCGGGCATGGCTACCAGTCAAGCGAACTCAAGGATCTGGATGATGCTACCGATATTCATTCCGGCTCCGGTGCTGGCGTGCATGATGGGGTGACGGCGGAGATGAATACGTCCGCTGAGTTCGACGATAAAAAAGAAGACTTCATTCAGGTTGACCATAGTGATGACCTGAAGCCCGAGAGCGGCACGCTGACGATGTGGTTCAACTCCGACGAAGGTGATGAAGGCTGCCTGGCGTCGTCTGATTCCTACGGGTACGACGACGGCGGTCATTTTAATCTATCGATCAACTCCAACGGTCAGCTTGAATTGCGTATGCAAGATGAGAATTCGAGCCATACGATTTCCGGGGGCAGCGTGTCGTCCGGCGAATGGAACCAGGTTACGGTTTCCTGGGGCGAGGGCGGCATGAAGATTTTCCAGAACGGGGAACTCGTCGCCTCCGATCCCAGCTACACGGGCGGTCTGCAAGGCAACCAGAATCCTTGGACGTTCGGTGCTTCGCAGACACACAGCAGCGACAATACGGCGGATAATCTACGGGACTTTTTCGACGGTCACATCGACGATATCGCGCTCTACGATACGCCGCTGACCGACGAGCAGGTCCAGGATCTCTACGAACTCGGGGTCGAGGACATGATGACCGAAGGCGCCGGTGAAGAGGTCACTACCTATCCGGTCACGATCACCGCGGATCTCACGGATACGGACGGTTCTGAAACGCTCTCGATTTCGATCAACGATCTGCCCGACGGGGTGACGTTCAGCGCCGGTACGGATAACGGTGATGGCAGCTGGTCGTTCTCCGAAGCTGATCTGGACGGACTGGAGATGACTGTCCCCGGGGGCACTGCGGCGTTCGACCTGAATGTTTCGGCCACCGCGACTGAAGCCGACGGCGACACCTATACGGTGACGGCGACATCGTCGATCGACGATCATGTCTCGGCAAGTGACGGCATCGATATCACTGATCCTGGCAGCTACGACATCACCGGCACCGGCGGCAGCGATACGCTAACCGGATGGGGCGGTGACGACGTCATGGCCGGTGGCGACGGTGACGACAAGATGTTCGGTGACCAGTGGTGGCACGACGGTAACGATGGGGATGACACGCTGTTTGGTGGTGCCGGGGACGACACGGTGTATGGCGGCGGCGGTGATGACGTCATCGACGGCGGCGCTGACGATGATCAACTGCACGGTGATCTTTGGTACGATGACGCCGGTGGCGGCAACGATATCATCGACGGCGGCGCCGGTAACGATACGATCGACGGCGGTACCGGAAGTGACGTCTTGGACGGCGGCGAAGGCAATGACATCATCTATGGTGACCAGGTCGGATATGAAGCCAACGGCGATGGGAACGACACCATCTACGGAGGCGACGGTGACGACACGATCTACGGTGGCGGTGGCGACGACGTCATCGAGAGCGGCGCCGGTGATGACGATGTCTATGGTGGTAGCGGAGACGACCTGTTTATCTTCGGATCAGGTGACGGTGCCGATTACTTCGACGGTGGAAATGGCTGGTCGGATACGATCCAGCTTGAGGGCGTCGATGGCGGACCCGGTGGTGACAGCGGGTGGACCATGGAACTCGATAACGGTGCCACATACACAGAAACTGAGGACGGCATTGTCTTCGACAGCGAAGCTTCCGGTAAGATCGAGCTTGCCGACGGCAGCGAGTTGACCTTTGAAGGGGTCGAGAAACTGGAGTGGTAACCGCTGATCGAATGTAACTCTGGGACAGGGGTCCGCGGCTGGCGGGCCCCTTTCCTTTTGCGCCGATGACAGGGCTTTGGCATTCTTTTGCTATGGACAAGATCGGCAAATACGAGATCGAAGCGCCGCTTCTCGATACCAGTTTCTCGGATATCTTCATTGTGAGAGATCCGGACAGGGAGGGGTATTTCGCACTGAAGGTATTTCATCCGAAGGGCGATAACGTCGGTGAGAAGGCAAAGTACGGTGAGGATTTCTGGCGTGCACGGTTTGTCGAGGAAGCCAACATCATGTCGCGCTTTGATCATCCGAACCTGGTCACTGCCGTTGATGTCGGCGAAACAGAGGACGGTGCGCCTTTCGTCGTGATGCCGTTCATGGAAGCCAATCTTCTCTATGAGATCGGAGAGGATGCGGATACGCCCGAAGATATCGAGAAAATTCCCAAACCCTGGCGCCCGAGGCCGGTGTCGCCGCGCCGCGCGGTCGAAGTATGGCGCCAGATATTGGCGGGGCTCAGCGCCTTGCACGAAGCGGGTCTCGTACATCGCGACGTGAAACCTTCGAACGTGTTGTTGGATAGTAAACGCCGCGGTGACGTAAAGCTGTGCGATTTTGGGATGGTAAAGGTGCCGGGGGCGAGTGGGTCGCGTTCCGGCATTTGGGTCGGAACGCTGGATTATATTAGCCCGGAACAACATAAAAGTGCGCGAGAGGTTGACGCGCGCTCGGATGTCTATTCCGCCGGTGTGGTAATGTACCGCATGCTTAGCGGCCGCTTGCCGAAGGCGGGTCGGGCACCGATGCGCGCAGGCCGGTTTGGCATACCGGAGAGACTCGTGAAACTGATCGAATCGTGTCTGGAACCACGCCGCCGGGATCGCCCGGCTACCGCGACGGAAGCACTTGAGAAGCTTGATGAAATTGTGCCGAACGTGAAGGCTTTGGCGGACAAAAGCCGGATCCCGTTGCGCACGTCCAGCATCAAGGTCATCACCACAGCCACTTAAAAAATGTAACAACACAAAAAAATAGTATTTTAATGCTATTTCACAATATAATTTGACAAATTAATTTATATCTCTCATATTCAACGGTAATAAGAGCGCTGATCTTGGCGCTGAGGAGTTTGAACATGTCGATACACATTGCGACGGCGAACCGGCTAACGGACGGCATCGTTGTTTTTCTCGGATATGATGGTGAGTGGACTCGCCATATCGATGATGCCCGCATTGCGGAACGGGATGACGACATCGCTGAGCTTAAGGTTGAGGCGGAAACAGCCGCAGCCGTGGTTGGCGCCTATTTGATCGAGGCTGACGTTAGTTCGCCGGAGGGCAGGGGGCGTATTATCTCTCCCCTCAGTTACAAGGAGCGCATCCGTGCTTTTGGTCCTTCCGTGCATCCGGCTTTTGCGAAGAAAGTGGTGCCCGAGCACTTCGATCCGCGCGCCGATGCGTCCGCCGTCTTCATGAACGGAATTTGATCTATGTACAAATATGACGATTTCGACCACGCCTTCGTTGCCGAGCGGGTCGAGCAGTTTCGAGAACAGGTCGCCCGTCGTTTGTCCGGTGAACTAACGGAGGACGAGTTTAAGCCGCTTCGTCTGATGAACGGCCTTTATCTCCAACTTCACGCATATATGCTGCGTGTCGCCATTCCATATGGTCTCTTGTCGTCGACGCAGATGCGCAAGCTGGCTCAAATCGCGCGCACCTATGACCGCGGCTATGGGCATTTCACGACGCGCCAGAACATCCAGTACAACTGGCCCAGGCTTGAGGATACGCCGGATATTCTCGAAGAGCTGGCTTCGGTCGAGATGCACGCCATTCAGACCTCTGGTAACTGCATCAGAAATGTGACCGCCGATCAGTACGCCGGCGTCGATCCGGAAGAGATCGACGATTCTCGGGTGTGGGCGGAATTGATCCGCCAGTGGTCATCATTGCATCCGGAGTTTTCGTTCCTGCCGCGTAAATTCAAGATCGCGGTGACCGGGTCTCCACATGATCGTACTGCAGTAAAGTTTCATGACATCGGTCTGATTCTGAAACGCAGCGACGAGGGTGAGATAGGCTTCGAAGTGCTCGTCGGCGGTGGTCTTGGCCGTACGCCGATGATCGGCCGCACGATCCGCGAGTTCCTGCCGAAGGACTACCTACTGTCTTATCTGGAGGCGATTCTTCGCGTCTACAACATGCTTGGCCGCCGCGACAACAAGTACAAGGCGCGGATCAAGATTCTCGTTCACGAGACGGGCATCGAGGAACTACGCGATATGGTCGAGGCCGAGTGGGCCCGGATGAAGGAAGAGGGGATCGATCTTCCCGACGCCGAGCTGGCGCGTGTGCGTGGGTTCTTCACCGAACCGGATTACGAGGAGCTGCCGGACAACGATCAGTATCTGCAGGTGAAGCAGTTCGAGAACCCGACGTTCGGCCGCTGGGTGCGGGCCAACGTGGCGCCGCATAAAAAGCCTGGCTATGCCGTCGCCAATATCTCGTTGAAACCGGTGGGCGGTGCACCGGGCGATGCGACGGCCGCGCAGATGGATGCGGTCGCTGATCTGGCCGATCGGTATTCGTTCGGCGAGCTTCGGGTCGCGCACGAACAAAACCTAGTGTTTGCCGACGTCAAGAAAGCCGATCTCTATGCGCTCTGGAAGGAACTTGATGACATCCAGCTGGGGACGCCGAACCTTGGCATGATCAGTGACATCATTTCCTGCCCGGGCCTGGATTACTGCTCGCTCGCCAACGCACGTTCGATACCGGTGGCGCAGCGTATTCAACGCCGGTTCGCAGATATTAAACGGCAGTTCGATATCGGCACACTGACGCTCAATATTTCCGGCTGCATCAACGCCTGCGGCCATCACCATGCCGGCCACATCGGTATCCTCGGCGTTGATCGCAAAGGCGAGGAGTACTATCAGCTCACCCTCGGCGGCAGCGCCGATGAAAATGCCGCGATCGGAAAGATTGTAGGCCCCGCGTTTTCGAGCGCGGAGATCGTGGATGCAGTAGAGACGGTGGTAGAGACGTATCTAAAAGTTCGTAATGAAGGTGAACCTTTCATTGATACTTACCGTAGGCTTGGTCAAACGCCGTTCAAATCCGCGTTGTTTGAGGAGAAGCAACATGCCGCTGCTTAAACAGGGCCAACTCACGGACGATCACTGGGTGCGGGTCGAGGACGATGCCGACATCGCCGACGAAGTAGCCGCCGTGGTCAGTCTCGAACGTTGGCAGTCGGACACCGATCTGTTGAAGAGACGCAATGCGCCTGTCGGCGTCGCGCTTGCGAACGATCAGTCGCCGGACGAGATCGCTGACGATCTTGACGCCATCGGCGCGGTGTTTCTGACGTTCCCGGTCTATACCGACGGCCGAGCGTTTTCGCAGGCACGCTTGTTGCGCCAACGCTATGGATACAAGGGCGAAATTCGCGCCACAGGCAACGTGCTCCGCGATCAGTATGCGTTCATGCAGCGCTGCGGATTCGATGCGTTCGAGATCGCAGACGGATCCGATCTTGCCGGTTGGGGGCGTTCGGCTCAGGCCGTGAGCCATCATTACCAGACGGCGGCTGACGGCGTGAAAGCCGTATGGGAGAAGCGACACGGCCAGCAGGCGGAAGTCTGAACTCAGACGATTATAGACTGATAGTGACGTCCGATCGTCAGGCACCGGCTCCGGCGCAATTCCACAGGCCGTCCGTCCAGGGTTTCGGCGACGCGTGAAATCTCAAGCAATGGTGCGCCGGGCTTGATCCCCAGCGCGGCAGCGTCATCGGCGCTCGCGGCAACAGCGCGGAGCTTTTCCGACGCCCTATGCACGGTGATGCCGTAGCGTTCTTCGTACATCTGATAAAGCTCGTTCGGGACTTCCTCGATGGCCCGCTTATCGAGGTCGGGAAACCACCGCGCCGGCACGCAGACGGTTTCGGCAATTGCGGCCTTTCTGTCCATCTCACGAATGCGTCGGATTTCAACGACTCGGTCGGCCCGGTCGAGACTCAGCGCTTCCGCTTCTCCACGGTCAGGCCGACGCCTGCGGCAGCTCAGAACTCGGCTTTTGGTCGGCAGTTCCCGCGCGCCATCATCGGCAACGATATGAAAGAAATGGAACAGCGCACGCTCCGGAGTGTGTGCGGCCACGAACGTTCCCTTACCCTGCCTGCGCACCACGAGGTTGCGGGCCGCCAAATCGTCGAGTGCTTTCCGTACCGTTCCCTGGCTGACCTGGAATTCATCGGCCAACGCGAATTCGCTCGGCAACATATCGCCTGGCGCCAATAAACCCGAGCCGATCCGTTCCAGCACCGCGTCTCGAACGGCGGCGTAAAGCGGTTGTCTCTCCGGGCGGTGAAACGGGTCGTTCACTGCATGCTCCTTAAGTCTTATATAAGAGTTATAAGATTATCTTGACTCCTGCAAGGCGAAAGGTAGGTTTCTCTAGAAACAACTATTCCATGGAGGGAACAGTGCCTAAAGCACCAGATTTTCTTGTCCACGAAGTCGAGGATACCGTCGGCGTCGTGGTCGTCGAGACGGTCAAGAAGGGGAGCAACCTCGAAGGCTGGCTGATGGCCAAGGACAGCACGCTCAAGATCAAGAGCAAGGACGCCATTCCGCTGGGCCACAAGGTCGCACTCAAGGATATCAAGAAGGGCGATACCATTATCAAGTATGGTCACGACATCGGCAAAGCCATTTCCGACGTCAAAAAGGGCGGTCACGTCCACGTCCACAACGTCAAGACGAAAAGGTGGTAATCATGGCTGCCAAGAAATCCAAGAAGACTTCCGTCGCCAAAAAGAATAAGTCTCCGGTCGTCCCGAAGCTCGTCGAGGATGCGCCGCTTTACATTCCCGAACCGAAATACCTGCCGGTTCGCTCGCGCGGCAAGCCGACGTTCACAGGCTATCGCCGTGAGAACGGCCGCGTTGGTGTGCGAAATCACGTGATCGTTCTGCCGCTCGACGACCTTTCGAACGCGGCCTGCGAAGCGGTCGCGAACAACGTCAAGGGAACGATGGCCATTCCGCACCCGTACGGCCGCTTGCAATTTGGCGAGGACCTCGAGCTTCACTTCCGTACCCTGATCGGTACGGGCTGCAACCCGAACGTCGCCGCAGTCATCGTGATCGGCATCGAGACGGCGTGGACCCAGCGCGTCGTCGACGGTATCGCCAAGTCGGGCAAGCCGGTCGCCGGGTTCGCCATCGAACAGAATGGCGACCACAAGGTGATCTGGGCGGCATCGCGCCAGGCGAAGGAATACCTGCATTGGGCGTCGGAGCTTCAGCGCGAAACCTGCGCGATCGACGAGCTTTGGGTGTCGGTGAAGTGCGGCGAGTCCGACACCACGTCGGGCCTGGCCTCGAACCCGACCGTCGGCAACTTCATCGACAAGATGGATGCCTGGGGCGCCACCACGTGCTTCGGCGAAACGTCCGAAATCACCGGTGCCGAGATGGTCTGCGCGACGCGTGGCAAGACCAAGGCGGCGGGTGAGAAATTCATGAAGACCTGGCAGGCCTACATGGACGAGGTGATCGAACCTTATAAAACGTCGGATCTTTCGGACAGCCAGCCGACCAAGGGCAACATTGAAGGCGGTCTAACTACCATCGAGGAGAAAGCCTTCGGCAACCTAGAGAAGATCGGCAAAAAGGCGAAATACGTCGATGTCCTCGAGCCGGCCGAAGAGCCGGGCAAGGGCAAGGGCCTCTACTTCATGGACACGTCCTCGGCGGCTGCCGAGTGCGTGACCCTGCAGGCCGCAGCAGGTTTCGTCGTGCACCTGTTCCCGACCGGGCAGGGTAACGTTGTTGGCAACCCGATCGAGCCGGTGATCAAGCTGACAGCTAATCCGCGGACGGTTCGGACCATGCGCGAGCATATCGATTTCGACTGTTCGGGCATTTTGCGCCGTGAAATGAACTTCGACCAAGCCGGTGACGGCCTGATCGACATCACGATGCGTACCTGCAACGGCCGCCTGACGGCGGCGGAAGCACTCGGTCATCGCCAGTTCGTGTTGACCAAGCTCTACCGCAGCGCTTAATTGGCAGCGGCCGGTACTGATCCCCGGTGCCGGCCGTTTCCATTCTCGACTGAAGAAAGCGCGACATGACCGATATCCTCATTACCGAATTCATCGATCAAGGCGCATTAGAACGCCTGCAATCCGAATTCGACGTTCATTACGACGTCAAGCTATGGGACCAACCCGAGGCCATCGCCGAAGCCCTTCAAGGCGTTCCAGCACTGATTGTCAGAAACCAGACGCAGGTCCGTGGCGTAGTTCTTGGGAAGGCCGACGCCTTGAAGTGTGTCGGCAGACTTGGTGTCGGTTTGGATAACATCGATACCGAAGACTGTGCCGCCAAAGGGATCGAGGTTTTTCCGGCCACTGGCGCCAATTCCGATTCCGTTGCCGAACTGGCCATGGGCGGGCTTTATGTCCTTTTCAGACGGTCGTATCAGGCGACGGACGACGTGATCGCCGGCAAGTGGCCGCGCATGCAACTATTGGGTCGTGAAGTGGCCGGCAAGACCCTCGCCATCGTCGGGTTCGGTTCGATCGGCAAGGCGCTCGCCTGGCGGGCCAAGGGCGTTGGTATGACCGTGACCGCCTGGGATCCTTATATCGATATGGCAGACGGGGTTTGGGCGGAGCATGGTGTTTCACCGCGCAAAACCCTGGAAGACGTCATTGCGGATGCGGATGCGGTTTCCGTTCATGTACCGTTGAACGACGAAACCCGCGACATGTTCGATGCTGCAATGATGTCCAAGATGAAACCCGATGCCGTCCTGTTCAACCTCTCCCGGGGCGGTATCGTCAATGAAGCGGATCTCGTGAAAGCGCTAAATGACGGAACCATCGGCGGTGCGTTCCTGGATACCTATGACATCGAACCGCTGACCGCCGAAAACCTTTTCAAGGATGTGCCGAACCTGTTGCTGACGCCGCATGTCGGTGCGCGCACGGTCGAAGCCGATGATCGGGTCTGCAACATGATTGCCGACGCGGTGGCAAACTGCTTGAGAGGAAACTAATTCGTGCCGCGCCTATCCCTCTCCGAACTTCATGATCTCGCCACCGGAGCCCTCTCCGCGTCTAAGACTTCGGCCGAGAATGCCGCAGCTGTGGCGCGTGCGCTGGTCAAGGCGGATGCAGATGGCATCCCGTCCCATGGCGTATCGCGCCTGCCGGCCTATGCCGACCAGGCCAAGGCGGGCAAGGTCGACGGGTTCGCGACGCCCGAGGTCACGACCCCAAAAAGCGCATCCGTTCGCGTCGACGCGAAGTCCGGGTTCGCATATCCGGCTATTGAGGCGGGTATCGCGGCGGCGATGGAGAGAATCAAAGAGACTGGTATCGTTGGTCTCGCCATCGGAAATTCCCACCATGCCGGGGTTGCCGGGCACCATGTGGAACCTTTCGCTGAGGAGGGGTATCTCGCCCTCGGCTTTACTAATTCACCAGCCGGGATTGCACCATGGGGTGGCAGCCGGCCGATCTATGGGACGAACCCGATCGCTTTCGCATGCCCATTGAAAGGCAAGCCGCCGATTGTCGCCGACCTGTCCACGTCCAAAGTGGCGCGTGGCAAGATCAAGCTGGCGGCGGACAAGGGGGAGGCAATCCCTGAGGGCTGGGCCGTTGACGCTGACGGCAAGCCGACCACGGATGCCAAGGCCGCGATGGGCGGCTCGCTTTTGCCGATGGGCGATGCCAAGGGGGCCGCGCTGGTGATGATGGTCGAAATCCTGACGGCGACGTTGACGGGGTCGAACCACGGGTTCGAGGCTTCCTCGTTTTTCGATGACAAGGGGCCAGCGCCGCATATCGGTCAATTCTTTATCGCCATCGACCCCGTCGGGTTCTCCGGTGGCGTGTTCGATGAGCGCATGGAGGCGCTTGCCGAGGCGATCCTGTCCCAGGAAGGGACCCGGATGCCGGGCGCCAGGCGCTTCAATATCCGCGAAGCCTCGGCAAGGGACGGCGTCGATATTCCCGATAATCTTTTTGACGATCTGAAGACCCGCGCTGGCTAATCACCAATAACTGAGCGCGCCCTTGAAAAGCTTGTAGAGGTCGGCCCGCTCGATTTGGCAAGGCGCGAGATTTAGGAGACGTTTCTGCGGGAACGCGCCATCTGTCAGCTTGTCCAGATCGGCGCTGTCATATCCCACGCCTTGAAGGCCGTTCGGGATGCCCGTCGCCTTCATCATGCTGATCAGATGTTCCGCGACCGCTTCTCCGGCCTCCGAAGGACCGGCCTCATGTGTGCCACCAAGGCAAGCGTAGGCGGCCAGATGCCGCTCCGGCGCGTGCGGGCCGGTGAGCCTGAAAACGGATGGCGCATTCAGGATCACCGACATGCCGTGAGGCACCATCGGAATATCCTGAGGGTATCCGTCGGGCTTGAAATCCTTAACCAGCCCGGAAACGGCATACGACATGCCGTGAGGCAGGTGACAGCCGGCCTGGCCGAATGCGATCCCGGCCAGCGACGAAGCCCACATCAGATATTCACGCGCCTCAAGATTGTCTGCATCCGTAACGGCCGCGACCATATGTTCGCCGACCAGTCGGAGTGCCTCCTTGGCGATAACGTCGCTCCACGGGTTGCCACCCTGCGAATAGGGACGCGCCGCCGGATCGACCGGTTTGTCACGCACAGTGAACGGTCGTGCCGTCAGGCTTTCGAGAGCGTGCGACAGCACGTCGAAGGCCGTCGCGGCAATGACCGTCTTGGGCAACGTATGCGTCACGTGCGGGTCGACGAGGCCCAGCGTCGGTTTCAGGTGAATAGAGGCAATGCCGGTTTTGGCTTTCATCGACAAGAGATCGAAAATTGCGATACCCGTCGCTTCCGACCCGGTGCCGGATGTCGTGGGGCAGGCGATATGCGGTTTAAGCGGTCCAGGGACCGGGACGCCGCCACCGACGGGTGCATTCACGTAGGTCAGGAATTCTGCCGGGTACGAGGCGTAAAGGTTTGCCGCCTTGCAGGTGTCGATCACCGAGCCGCCGCCAACGGACACAAACCCGTCTGCGCCGGTATCCTGGGCAAAGGCAGCAGCGGCCTGGAAACTCTCATCCGTTGGCTCGACGGCGACATCGTCGTACAGCGCAACATCGATGCCTGCGGCTTTCAGGGATTTGCGGACCTTTCCAACGTGATCGGACCCGCTTAGACGTTTGTCGGTGAACAGGCCGACCCGCTTCAGACCGAGACTGGCGGCATGCGCCCCGGCTTCCGCCAGGCAACCGGGGCCGAACACCAGAGACTGGCCGTCGACCCTGAAGGCCTCGTCACAACCCGCGAGCAATTGGTAATGATGACAGCAAACCACGTCGTTCCTCCCGTCAAACGCTTTGTCAGACAAGTGTAATGGGATCAAGGTAAATTGAAAAATGGCGATATCTGGACTGTCACATTTCGGTAACTACTTAGGTAGTTTTTCCGAGTGCACGGTTTGAGTGTGCTCTGCCATCAGTTAGACTATCGCCGATAAACGAGGAGGTGGGCCATGTTTATCAGGCACGTGCTTGCGGCGGGGGTACTCGCGTTCTGTTTGTCGATTACGGTGCAGTCCAAATCCGTAGCGGCGGATGAGATAGGTTCCCGCGCTGAAGTTTTGATCACCAAACTTGCCGATGACGCGATTGCGAAACTCACGGATCCTTCGGTGGGCCTGGCAGAGCAGGAAAACCGTTTTCGCGAGATCATGAAGGAATATGTGGCCTTTCAAACGATTGCCCGTTGGGTGCTGGGCGGGCGGTATTGGCGTGCCGCCAGCGAGGAGCAGCGGGATAGATATCTGACTCTATTCGAACAACTTATGGTCGCCACCTATGCGCACCGGTTCCAGGAATACTCGGGCGAAACCTTGGCAGTCGCAGGAGTGAGGAAGATCGACGAGGAACAGGCACTTGTTCAGACCACGCTAAAACGTCCGAATGCCGACAAGCCGCTGCGTGTCGACTGGCGCGTCCGTGGGACAGAAGATAAGCTCAAGGTTATCGATATCATGATCGAGGGCTTGAGCATGGCACAAACGCAGCGCTCTGAGTTTTCATCCTTTTTGCGGTCGAATGGCGGTGATGTAAACGCACTATTGTCCGACCTCGAAGGGCGTCTCAAGAAGGCCCGTGCCGAGCGCCTCGCCTCAAACCAAGAGGCCGCACAAAAATAGTGACTGAACCCGAAGCGGCGCCGGGGCCAAGGGTGGAAACACCTTCCGGAAAGGACGCGGCGTACGAAAATTTTCCCGTTGGATCGATTCTTCTGCCGCCGAGTGCTCGGCCGCACGTGGCGGTGTTTTATCGTTACGCCCGCGCGATCGATGATATCGCCGACAATCCGGATCTCAGCGCACCCGAAAAAGTCCGGAGGCTCGAGGGGTTTGCCGACGCGGTTAATGGTGACTGCAATGTGGATCCCGCGTTTGAGACCGGCATTCGGATGCGCGAGAGTTTGCAGGCGTCCGGCGTGTCGGCCCGTCATTGCCTGGATTTGATCGAGGCGTTTAAACAGGATGCGGTGAAGAGCCGGTATGAGGATTGGGATGATCTGATGGCGTATTGCATCAGGTCTGCAGCGCCCGTCGGCCGGTATCTGATCGATCTGACGGGCGGCTCGAAAGATGGCTACAGGTCGTCGGACGCACTCTGCAATGCGCTTCAGGTCATCAATCACCTGCAGGACTGCAAGGACGATTACCTCACACTCGATCGGGTTTACCTGCCGGCAAACTGGATGACCGAGGCGGGAGCAACAGTTGAAATGCTTGCCGCAGACAGCGTGACTCCGGAACTTCGCGCGGTGATCGACCGTTGCATCTATGCGACGCACGATCTAATGATCGATGCCTATCCGCTACCCGATGCCGTGGCCAGCCGCCGTCTCGCCATGGAGAGCGGGGCGATCATTCGCGTCGCCGACGCATTGTTGCGGAAACTGTCCAGACAGGATCCGTTGGGGCCGCGGGTCGAATTAACGAAACTCGGTTATGCGAGCTGTATTCTCCGTGGCGCGCTTCGCGGGCTACTCATCTAAGGGCAGGCTGGTGATCTATCTCGCTTCTATATCGCTGCTGATTTGGCTGTATTTGATGCTGTTTCATGGGCGTTTCTGGCACTCAGATCAATTGCTTAACTCAAAAGAAGGTAATATTGAAGGGGACCCTGCCGTTGCATGCGTCATCCCGGCAAGGAACGAAGTGGAGACTGTCGGTAGAACCGTGCGTTCGCTGTTGGATCAGGATTACAGGGGACGTCTCTCGATTGTTGTCGTCGACGATAACAGTACTGACGGGACCGCGGATGCGGCTCGTGGTGTATTGAGCGACAGGGATGAGGAAAAACGCCTGACCATCATCGAAGGTGCGCCGCTGCAAGACGGCTGGACAGGCAAAATGTGGGCGGTCGATCAGGGTATCAAGAACGTCGGCGATGCTGAATACATTCTCCTGACGGACGCGGATATCGACCATGAACCGGGCAACGTTACGCAGCTTGTGGCGAAAGCCGAGGCCGGGAAACTGGGGCTTGTTTCGTTGATGGTCAAACTGCGCTGTCACTCCCTGTGGGAGCAGTTCCTGATTCCAGCATTCATTTATTTTTTTCAAAAGCTTTATCCGTTTCCTCGGGTGAATGACCCGAGAAGCAACGAAGCGGCAGCTGCGGGTGGCTGTATGCTGGTGCACGCGAAGACACTCCATGCGGCGGGTGGAATCGCAGCGATTCGGGATCGGGTCATCGACGACTGTGCACTGGCGCGGCTGATCAAACCACTGCGTCCCATATGGCTTGGTCTGGCGGAGGGCACTCGCAGTCTGCGCGCGTACGAAGACCTGGGCCAGATATGGCGTATGGTGGCGCGGACCGCCTATGTGCAACTAAATCACAACCCGTTCTGCCTGGCCGGGACCGTCGTTGGCATGCTGATCCTTTATATGTTGCCGCCTTCGGCTTTGGTGGCAGGGATCGTCGCAGGAAACCCGGTGTTGGCGGGGCTCGGCGCAGCGGCGTGGCTGGTGATGGCATGGACCTATCTGCCGACGCTCGACCTTTATAGGCAGAATGTATTCTGGGCCTTGTCGTTGCCGTTTGCAGGAGCGTTGTACATGCTGATGACCGTGGATTCCGCCAGACAGCATTACCTCGGCAGGGGCGGCGCGTGGAAGGGGCGCACGTACCCTTGAGTATCCGCCCAGCTAAAAGATGACGCGCCGCGGGCGGTAGTGTATCCATGCCGCCATGAGCGTAGACGAGACCTTGCCACTGGAGCCGGGCTTACCGGCGAACCCGCCCGACGCATATGTCGAGGCATTGGTCCGGCGCGCCGGCACGTCATTTTTTTGGGGAATGCGCCGCCTTGAGGTGGAGCGCCGCCGGGCGGTGTTCGCCGTTTATGCTTTTTGCCGTGAGGTCGACGACATCGCCGACGGCGACCTGCCGCTGGATCGCAAACGTGCATTGCTCGATGCTTGGCGGGTCGAAATCGAATTGTTGTACGGGGGGGCGTGCCATCATCCCATCACGCGGGCGCTGCGAGGCCCTGTTGCAATGTACGGGCTTAATAAGGCGGATTTTCTGGCCGTAATCGACGGTATGGAGATGGATGCACAGCCACGAGTCCGTATCGCCGATATGGATGAATTGCTGCTGTATTGCGACCGTGTCGCCTGCGCCGTCGGCCGCTTATGTGTCCGTATTTTCGGTATGGGAGAGGAAGAGGGGATTCGCTTGTCCGCGGAGCTCGGGCTCGCGTTGCAACTGACGAACATTTTGCGCGATATCGTCGAAGACGCGGGCCGTGACCGTGTGTATCTACCTGCCGATATGTTGGCGGACGCGGGGGCCAGTGGTGATGGGACAGAGGACATCCTGACTGCGCCGATGCTCCCCGAGTTGTGTGAGCAGTTGGCACACCGAGCGGATTGTCACTTCAAGGCTGCGGAGCGAACTATCGCGGGTGCCGATCCTGCTGTTGTCCGGCCGGCGGTGATGATGATGCAGGTATACCGGCGAATTCTCGACAAGTTGGTCGTGCGGGGATGGGATGATCTCGAACACGACGTCGGCCCGTCGAAATTCGAGAAGCTAATGATTGCCGTTCGTTACGGGGTCTTCGGGTGACCGAGAGGCATGCCTACGTCATCGGCGGCGGCGTTGCCGGGCTTGCCGCCGCCACGGTGCTGGCAGAGCGGGGCATTCTCATAACGCTCATCGAAGCGGCTCCTCAGGCCGGCGGGCGATGCCGGAGTTTTTTCGACAAGCAACTCGGTTGCGATATCGACAACGGCAATCACCTTGTACTGAGCGGGAATACCGATGTGGCTGCTTATCTGAAACGCATCGGCGCGAGCGATACGGTCGACGTGCTTCCGCCGGCGTTCCTGTTTCGAGATTTGGCAACCGGTGAGGCATGGGAAATCAGGCTTTCCGAAGGCTGCATTCCCTGGCGCCTCCTCTGTCCGCACCGCGGCATACCGGGCGCGCGCCTCATGGATTACTGGCGAAGCCGCCGCGTCCTGGAGGCTGGCGCAGCTGATACGATACAAGGTCTCTTGGCAGATACGGGCGCTCTTTATTCGCGGTTCTGGAAGCCATTTGCGGTTGCGGTTCTGAACACGGAACCGGAAAACGCCGCGGCCGCACTGTTAAAGCCGGTGATCAAGGAAACGTTGCTCAAAGGTGGTCAGGCCTGCCGTCCGATACTTGCCAAGCGGGGGCTAGGTTTCAGTTTCGTCGACCCGGCCCTCGACTATCTGCGGGGAAAAAGCGCCGATATCCGGCTCGGCGTTCGTTGCCGTGAAATCCGAACGAGCCAGGACCGAGTTTCCGCAATCGACCTCGACGGCGAGATACTCCAGGTAAACGAGGACGACATTGTGATTTCGGCGCTGCCGCCTGTGGTCGCCACGGATCTGTTGCCGGGGCTGTCGGCTCCCGAGGACTTCCGTGCCATCGTCAACGTCCATTTCCGACTTGATAAGGATGTGGCTCTCCCCTCGATCATCGGGATCGTCGGCGGAACGGCTGAATGGCTGTTTTTGAGGGGCAATATTGCTTCCGTCACGATCAGCGCCGCACAGCATGTCGTCGATGCGGCCGCGGAAGATATTGCGGCCACCGTCTGGCGGGACATCGCATCGCTTTTGGGACGTCACGCTGAGGTTCTGCCGCCCGTCAGGGTCATCAAGGAAAAGCGCGCTACATTTGCACAAACGCCCGAAAATGCGCATTTGCGACCGTCAAATGCAACGGAGTTGCGAAATCTTTGGCTCGCCGGAGACTGGACCGACACCGGCCTGCCTGCGACCATTGAAGGGGCTGTTCGTTCCGGGCACCGCAGTGCGGCGTTGGCCTTGAACAGGTGACGAAATTTTGACACAAGTTTACGGTCTAGATTGACTTCATTGGACGTATTCCGCGCAACGCTCCCCGGGAGCCAGCGCTCATAAGGAACCCGGCATTGGTTGAATTCAGCGCTCAGGCAGCGAATGGCAGAAATGACTCGCTTTCCGAGGTAGAGCAGGTCGTTACAACGTCGCGCGAGTGGTATTTGCAGGAACAGCATGAAGACGGCCATTGGGCGTTCGAGCTTGAGGCCGACGCGACGATTCCGGCTGAATATATCCTTCTCAATCATTACCTCGGTGAGCCCAACGACGAGATTGAGCAGAAACTTGCGGTTTATTTACGTCGTATTCAGGAAAAGAAGCACGGTGGCTGGCCGCTTTACCATGACGGCGACTTCAACATCAGTGCTTCCGTAAAGGCTTACTACGCGCTGAAACTGGTTGGAGATGATCTGGAAGCGCCGCACATGAAAGCCGCGCGGGACGCTATTCTGGCGCACGGCGGCGCCGCAAAGGCGAATGTCTTCACGCGCATCGCTCTTGCTTTGTTCGAACAAGTGCCATGGCGGGCCGTTCCTGTCATGCGTGCCGAAGCACTTTTGATGCCGCGCTGGTCGCCGTTTCATGTAGACAAAATTTCTTACTGGTCCCGGACTGTCATGGTGCCGTTATTGATTCTTGCCGTTCTCAAGCCGAAAGCACGCAATCCGAGACAAATTGGCATCGCCGAGCTTTTTGTCCGTCCGGCGAACGACGAGGATGAATATATGGTCAATCCGACCGGCCACTGGATCGGAACCCTGTGTCTCGGGATAGACCGCATTGCCAAACTGGTCGAGCCGCTGTTTCCATCGGGGATCGAGAAGAAGGCTATTCGCAAATGCCTCGATTTCATATCCCCCCGCCTGAACGGTGAGGACGGCCTGGGCGCGATCTTCCCGGCGATGGCCAACACGGTGATGGCATTCGATGCCCTTGGCTATTCTCGCGATCATCCGGATTACGTGATTGCCCGGGAATCGATCGACAAGCTACTGACATTCGAAAACGACGAAGGATACTGCCAGCCCTGCCTTTCGCCGATCTGGGACACCTCCCTCGGTGGACATGCGCTCATGGAAGCGGGCCTGGACATGAGCGAGAAGGCGCTGGTCGCAGCGACCGATTGGCTGGCAGAAAGGCAGATTCTCGATGTCAAAGGCGATTGGGCGGTGAACCGGCCCGGCCTTGAGCCGGGCGGTTGGGCATTCCAGTACAATAATGACTATTACCCCGATGTCGACGATACCGCCGTTGTCGGTATGTTGCTGCATCGTGCCGATCCGGAACGGTATGCCGAAGCCATTCGCCGCGCCGAGATCTGGGTCGAGGGGATGCAGTCCAAGAACGGCGGTTGGGGCGCCTTCGATATCGACAACGAGTACTATGTTTTGCAGCACATTCCGTTTGCCGATCATGGCGCATTGCTGGATCCGCCGACGGCCGATGTCAGCGCACGGTGCGTATCCTTTCTGGCGCAGTTGGGCTATGGGATGGAACGGGACAGTGTCCGCCGCGGCGTTGAGTATCTGAAGAAAGAACAGGAACCGGACGGCTCGTGGTTCGGCCGCTGGGGCAACAACTACGTATACGGCACGTGGTCGGTGTTGTGTGCGTTGAACGCGGTCGGCGAGGACATGAATGCCCCCTACATCCGAAAAGCTGTCGAGTGGCTGAAGTCCAGGCAATGTGCCGACGGTGGTTGGGGTGAGGATTGTGCCAGCTATTGGCAGCACCGGCGCGACGAAGTCAAAACGTCTACGCCGTCTCAAACGTCCTGGGCCGTGCTCGGTCTGATTGCGGCGGGCGAGATCAAATCGAACGCGGTCAAGCGGGGCGTCGATTATCTGATGAACGCACCGCGCGATGGCGGTAAATGGGATGAAGAGTATTTCAATGCCGTCGGATTCCCGCGTGTGTTCTATCTCCGCTACCACGGGTACAGCGCGTATTTTCCGATGTGGACGCTGGCGCGTTACGTGAACCTCTCGCGTGCCAACGAGCGCACGCCGAAATACGGTATGTAAGACCGGTGCCGCGGATCGGCATCATTACCGGCGTTAAATCCGAAGAAGCGGCGCTTGCCCCGATTATGGGAAGCGCGGATGCACCGATCGTTCGATTGTCCGGCGCGCGCCCGGCAAGGGCGCGAACTGGCGTGGAAGCGCTGATCGACCTGGGCGTCGACGGTATTCTGAGTTTCGGCGCTGCCGGCGCTGCATCGTCGGCGCAAGCACCGGGAAACGTCCTGATCGGTGAGTCCGTCGTGGATGGCGAGGGTTATCGTTATCCAGCGGACGCGGGTTGGACTGGCAGACTTGCTGCGGCGACCGGTGCCGACAGGGTTGCCATATGCGGCATCGACTATATTGCCAACTCGGCCGATAAGGGGGGCTTTGCAGACCAGGGGATTGCGGCCATCGACATGGAAAGCCATGTCGTGGCAAAACTCGCTACGGAGGCGGGCATCCCTTTCGCCGTCTTGCGTGCGGTACTGGACCCGGTCGGTTTCGACATGCCTGAATATGCGTTCGATGCTGTGAGGCCGGACGGCAGCATCAGTTTATTACCGGTCGTCGCGGGGGTATGCGTGCAGCCATGGACGATCGGGCGATTGCTCGACCTAAACAGCTACAACAAAAGGGCGATGGAAAGTTTAAGCGGCGCGGCCCGCGTCCTTGGCCCGGGCCTCGGCTTTTTCGCGCTCTAGTTTCTGGGTCATCGTCTCGACCAGATCCTCAAAAACATACTCGGCAGGACGCTGGTTTTCGAGCGGGATTTCCGGCGCCATCGGCTTCTCGGTATCGATTCCCTTGAGGAACACTTTCAGCGCCTTGAGCGGGTGTTTCACGGTATCTGCCACCGCCGTCGGCTCGTACCCACAATGCACCATGCAGTTGGCGCACTTCTCATAGTTGCCGGTGCCGTATTGGTCCCAAGGCGTTTCGTCCATGAGCTCTTTAAAGGTCTTGGCGTACCCCTCGCTCAACAGGTAGCAGGGTTTTTGCCAGCCGAAGATGTTACGCGTGGGGTTTCCCCAGGGGGTGCAATGGTACTGCTGGTTCCCGGCCAGGAAATCCATAAACAAGGTCGACTGACTGAACTGCCATTTCTTGTCGCCCTTGAGGCGGAAGATATTGCGAAATAGTTCTTTGGTTTTCCCACGCTTCAGGAAATGTTCCTGATCGGGCGCGCGTTCATACGCGTAGCCGGGCGATATCGTGATCCCTTCGACCTCGAGCTCGTTGGTGCAGAAATCGAAGAATTCGGCGCATTCTTCCGCCGTCATTTGATCGAACAGCGTGCAATTGACGTTCACGCGAAAGCCCCGGGCTTTGGCGGCTTTGATCGCGGCAACAGCGCGCTTGAAGGTTCCTTTCTGATCAACGGCGTGATCATGATGTTCTTCGAGGCCATCGAGATGGACAGAGAAGGTCAGATAAGGCGACGGGGTGAAATCGTCCAGGCGCTTTTCCAACAAAAGGGCATTGGTGCACAGGTAGACGAACTTCTTGCGCGCGACGATGCCCTCGACGATCTGTTTGATCTCTTTGTGGATCAGCGGCTCACCGCCGGGGATCGAGACAATTGGCGCACCGCAGTCGTCGACCGCTTCCATGCACTCCTCGAAGCTAAGGCGCCTGTTGAGAATGTTGTCTTCGTAGTCGATCTTGCCGCAGCCAGGACACGCGAGGTTGCATCGGAAGAGCGGCTCCAGCATCAGCACCAAAGGATACTTCTCAACGCCCTTTATGCGTTGCTTCATGATGTAGGCGCCGACGCGGATTTGCTGGATCAGGGGAACGGCCATGTCAGTCTCCCGCAGCCTCTGCAGGTTCAACATCAAGCAACTCGCGCGGTAACTTGAAAACGACGTTTTCTTCGGTGCCTGCATGACTGCGGACGGTGGCGCCGCGAAGTTCGCCGATCCGGGAAACCACGCCCTGGACCAACTCTTCGGGTGCCGATGCGCCAGCCGTGAGACCGACCTTTTTGACGCCGTCGAACCACTCGTCCTTGATCATCGTGGCATCATCGATCAGATAAGACGGCGTTCCATTCTCGCCACCCAACTCGGCCAATCGGTTTGAGTTCGAACTGTTCTTTGCACCGACCACGAGCATCAGATCTACTTCTTCGGATAATTCGCGAACGGCCTGCTGGCGGTTTTGGGTCGCGTAACAAATATCTCTTACGTCTGGACCGATGATGTTTGGAAAGCGTTTCTTGAGCGCATCAATGGTTGATCGGGTCTCATCGACCGACAAAGTCGTTTGCGTCACATAGGCGAGTTTCTCCGGGTCCTTGACCTCAAGCGTGTCGACGTCGCTCGGATCGCTGACCAGCAAAACGCCACCGGGAATACGGCCCTGCGTGCCCTCAACTTCCGGGTGGCCGCGGTGCCCGATCAAGATGACCTGACGGTCCCTCGCGGCATGGTTCTGACCCTCTTTGTGGACTTTAGACACTAGCGGGCAGGTTGCGTCGATTACAGGAAGGTCTCGCTCGCGTGCGGCACCCTCCACCTTTTCGGCGACGCCGTGTGCGCTGAAAATTGTCACGGCACCGTCCGGCACCTCGTCGACCTCGTCAACGAAGATCGCGCCCTTGGCACGCAACGAATTCACGACGTGCTTGTTGTGCACGATTTCATGACGCACGTAGATCGGCGGACCGTATTTGATCAATGCGCGTTCCACGATCTCGATGGCGCGCTCAACCCCGGCGCAAAATCCACGCGGGTTCGCAAGAATGATTTCGATAGGTTCGCTCATGATCTCAACAAATCCAAGGATAAACGATGTACGGCAGCCAATTACGCTGCAGGCTCTGCTAGCCACAAGGTGGCATGTGAATAGCCGATATCAATGGCTGTTTAACGTTTTTGCCGCGGATTTTCCATGGAAAACTCTGAAAAACAGTGCTTCTTTGGCAATCATCTAGAGGGAGCGCAAGGTGCAGTTGAACAAAGGCCCGTACCTCGTGACGGGGGCGACAGGATTTGTCGGATCGGCGGTTGTCCGTGCTCTTCTGGAGCGGGGCGCAGACGTTCGCATTCTTGCCCGCCCCGGCAGCGACCGCCGTAATCTGGCCGGGTTGGGTATCGCCGTTTACGAGGGAGACCTGATGATCGCCGATACGTTGAAGCCTGCACTTGAAGGGTGTGAAGGTCTGTTCCATGTCGCGGCAGACTATCGAATATGGACGAGGGACCCGGGGCCAATGTTTCGCGCCAATGTGGATGGCTCCCGGGCGATTCTCCAGGCGGCCCATGAACTGGGGGTAAAGCGGGCGGTCTACACCTCAAGCGTTGCGGTTCTCGGCATTGATCCCTCCGGGAAGCCTTCGAATGAAGAAACGCCGGTCACTTATGACGATATGATCGGTGTCTATAAGCAATCCAAATATCGGGCGGAGGAGGCAGTCGACGAAGTGATTCAAGAAACAGGCCTGAATTGCGTGATCGTCAACCCGTCCACCCCGATCGGCCCGCGCGACATCAAGCCAACGCCGACCGGGCGGCTGGTGCTCGAGGCCGCTATGGGCCGTATGCCCGCCTATGTGGACACCGGACTGAATGTAGTGCATGTGGACGATGTGGCGGCAGGGCACCTGCTCGCGTTTGAGAACGGCGAGAAGGGACGGCGTTATATACTCGGCGGTGAGGACATGTTGCTTCGCGATATCCTGCACAAGGTTGCCGGTATTGCCGGGGTTAAACCGCCGGTCATGCAAATTCCGCGTGGCCCAATCTATCCGATCGCATGGGCGGCGGAAAAGTGGTGTTCTTTGACGGGGCGAGGCGAGCCGTTCGCGACAGTCGACGGCTTGAACATGTCGAAAAAGAAGATGTTCTTCTCGAGCGCCAGGGCCGAGACCGAGCTCGGTTACGATCATCGGCCGGGCGTGGAGGCGTTGCGCGATGCCGTGACATGGTTCAGTGACAACGGGTATTTGACGCGTCCTTGACTTGGTACGGCAAACGATAAAGATACGCTCCGCAACCAGGAAAGTTCGCTCATGCACGCTATTATTCTTGCTGCCGGGGTCGGCAGCCGTTTGTTCGGCGACAGCCGTTCACAACCGCCGAAAAGCCTGATCGAGTTTGACGGAAAGACGCTGCTGGCGAGGCACTTCGAATACCTTCAGGGATTCGGCATTGCGAAGCTGACACTGGTGGTCGGCTACCGCAAAGATCTCGTTGTTGCCGAGGCGGAGCGCTGCTCGCCACCTGGATTTCTCGAGGTCATCGAGAACCCGATGTATCGGGGTGGCAGTATCATCTCGATGTGGTACGCGCGCGAGACCTATCGCCGAGGACAAGATGTCCTCTTCATGGATGCGGACATCCTTTATGACACCGAGATCATCGAACGCCTTATCGATAGTTCGCAGGAGAGCGCCTTCGTTTACGACGACGATCTGGATGAAGGCGACGACCCGGTTCGTATTTGTTTACGCGATGGAAACGTTGTCGATTTCGGGAAGCGCATTGTTGGCCAGTTTGACTCGATGGGTGAATGGCCGGGCTTCATGAAGGTGTCGCCGGACACCGGTCCGTTGATTGCGGCATCGCTTGAGAACTACATCGAAGGCGGCCAATTAATGTCGACCTACGAAGAAGCAATCCGCGACGTCATTATCGGCGGTCCGGATGGCGTTTTCGGTATCGTCGATATTTCGGATCTGGATTGGATCGAAATCGACTTTCCTGAAGATCTGGAGCGGGCGCGCGAGGTCATCCTGCCAAAGCTGAAATCCTAGTCACGACAATTTGTCCGCAACGGCATTTGTCTTCTTTCCGTTTATTTCGGATGATCAACGAAACATCCAAAATACGCGAACAGGGAAGACATCATGCCAGCAGACGGCTCCAGTAACTCGACATTTCGCATTCTCGGAAGAAACAATTCGTTTAATGTCCGTAAGGTCTTATGGGCTTGCGACGAACTCGACATCGCCTACGAGCGTGAAGATTACGGACGGGGGTTCCGCCCCTGCGACAGCCCCGAGTTTCTCGAATTGAACCCCGCCGCACAGGTTCCCGTGGTGATTGACGATGGGCACGTCATGCGGGAATCCAACTCGATCGTCAGATATCTGGCGGCGAAAGCGGGGAATGAGGACCTTTACCCTACAAATCTCATCCGACGCCAACGGGTCGAACAATGGATGGACTGGGTTGCCTATGACGTCACCCATGCCCTCCGCGGCGCTTTTCTGGGCGGGCAGCTTCAAGAAGCACCCTGGAACAACGAGTGGTTCGTGGGGCAGGGGCGCAAGGATTTGATCCATGAAATCGGCCTGTTGGACGCACATCTGGCGGGCAACGGGCCATATGTGGCCGGCGGCAACTTCACCGTCGCAGACATCCCCGTGGGGCTGGTCGTCAACCGCTGGTTCATGCTGGGCGGCATGGAAAAGCCGACATTTGAGGCGGTTGCCGCGTATTATGAACTCCTGAGCGAGCGGCCGGCATATCTGGCGCACGGACGTAACGGCTTGCCTTGATTTACCGGCATTAGACGCGGAAGACGTATTCCTTTGCCGGATCGCGGTCGATGTCCGGCGGGAAATTCTTGTGCTTGTCGGCGTAGTACTGCGCCATGTGATCGCCGGCCGAGGCACGGTTATAAGTGGCATAATAAATTCGGCGGACGTAGTCGCTCATATTCGCTTCCGACGCGTGCGGCGCGTAACAGTCGAAGAAGACGATATCGCCCGGTTCTGTCGGAACCGGTTCGAAGTTCATCCCCTGCATCTCTTCCTCGTTTAGCGGTTCCCAGGATTTAACGAGGCCGGACTTGTGATGTCCCGCAACCAGTTGCAGGCAGCCGTTTTCAAGCGTTGCCCGGTCGATGCTGACAAGTGCGGAAATGAAGAAATCCGCGTACGTGTCCCAACCGGCCTGACTGTCCTGATGCGGGGCGAATCCGCCGCCGCCCGGCATTTTGAAATTGATCTTTTCCTTGAAAAGAACCGCCGGTTCGCCAAGCAACTGGGCAACGGGTGCCTTGAGCGCATCGGTCAATTTATGAAAGCCGTCGTGGAAAGGTGCGATATTCTCGATGCGATTGACGAGATCGCCCCCGTCCTTGCGGCTTTTCTCGTGATAGACCCAGTGCCTGCCGGAGACCTCCGGCATCGCGAGCACTTCATCGGTCCACTTGGAAATATCGGCCATGTCGTCGGCATTGAAACCGCCGCGCTTAACAAGGTAGCCGTCGCGCTCGAAAGCAGCGATGTCGTCGTCAGTGAGGTGGGGCGTATTCAGCATCGTCAATCCATCCGGGCTAAATTCCGCCACCGTATAACGTCTAGAGCGTTGGAAGTCACGGGTAACTCTTGTGACTCATTGAGCGGAGCGGTATAGCCATTGGCAACGATCTTCACGCTCTAAAATGAAAAGGATACCGGCATGGTTGAGCAGGTCCGCCGTGACGTCACTTTCAGCGATACACCACGAAAAACGACCCTTTTGAAGGAGATGCTGCACTCACCCGAGCTTGAGTTCATTATGGAGGCCCATAACGGCCTCTCCGCAAAAATCGTAGCGGAAGCCGGGTACAAGGGTATCTGGGCGTCAGGACTGTCCATGTCAGCGGCTCTTGGCGTGCGGGACAGCAACGAGGCATCGTGGACCCAGATCCTGGAAGTGCTGGAGTTCATGTCGGATGCTTCGGCATTGCCGATCCTGGTGGATGGGGACACCGGCTGGGGGAATTTCAACAATCTTCGCCGCGCCGTGCAAAAGTTCCACCAGCGCGAAATTGCCGGCATATGTATCGAAGACAAACTGTTTCCAAAGACAAATTCGTTTATCGGTGACGGCCAACCGCTTGCCGACATGGATGAGTTTTGCGGCAAGATCAAAGCTGGAAAGGATAGCCAGCTTGACGACGACTTTCAGATCGTGGCCAGGGTCGAAGCGCTGATTGCCGGATGGGGACTGGACGAGGCGCTTCGGCGTGCTGAGGCGTATCATGAGGCCGGCGCAGACGCGATCCTGATACATTCAAAGAAATCTTCTGCAGACGAGGTTGTGGCTTTTATGAGCGAATGGGCGGGACGTTCGCCCGTGGTTTTAGTCCCGACCAAATATTACAAGACGCCGACGCAGGTCTTCGACGATGCCGGCGCTTCGATGGTCATTTGGGCGAACCACAATATGCGCGCCGCCATTACCGCGATGCGCGAAACGACAAATCGGATCTTCAGGGATAAATCCTTGGAAGGCGTCGAGCGGGAAGTTGTGACGGTAAGCGAAGTCTTCGACCTAATGGGTAATGCCGAACTGGCGGATGCGGAGCGCCGGTATTTGCCGAAGAAGACGGACGGCAGTAGTGCGGTGATTTTGGCCGCGTCTCGTGGGGCGGAATTCGGCGAGATGACCGAAGACAAGCCCAAGTGCATGCTTGAAGTACGAGGTCAACCCTTGTTGCGCCGCTTGGTCGACATCTTTCGGGCCGGCGGGGTTCGCGATGTTACGGTGGTCCGAGGCCACCGGAAAGAAGCTGTCAATTTGCCTGATATCAAGACCGTTGATAACGATCTCTACCAACGCGGCGGTGAGGTTTCCAGTCTCGCGTGTGCCGTTGAGGCGCTCTACGGCCCGGCTTACATTGCGTACGGAGATATTCTGTTCCGACAGTATTTCATCGACCTCGTTGAGGATACGGAAGCCGATATCGTTGTTGTTGCCGATGCTCAGTGGCAGGAACGTACCTCCGAAATGACCGAGTGGGTTCGCGATTTCGTGACTTGCACGCGCCCTTATTCGACTTCTTATCTGATCGAAGAGCCAGCTTATCTTATCAGCGCCGGCGCGGACATCCCGGAGAAACTTCGTCACGGCGAATGGACCGGTTTAATGCGCGTCAGCGGTAAGGGTGCGGAAACGTTGCGTAACGAAATTGAATCCATCCGCAAGGACGGGGCGTTGAACGGTATGGGGATTCCGCAACTTTTGACGCGCCTGGCGGAGAAGGGCGAAAAGATCGCCGTCGTCTACGTTACCGGCCAATGGCTGGATGTCGACGATTACGCGGATCTGATGAAAGCGGGGCAATTCCTGTGATCGACGCTGCCACATTCCTGCGTGACGCAAAATTCAAGGGGTTCGATTTCTTTACGGGCGTGCCGTGCTCGTTCCTGACACCGTTGATCAATGGTGTTCTGAATGATCGGGCCACAGCTTACGTCGCGGCGGCGAGTGAAGGGGAGGCGGTCGCGATTGCGGCAGGTGCGTGGCTGGCCGGTCGTGAGACAGTGGTGATGTTCCAGAATTCCGGTCTCGGGAATGCCGTCAATCCGCTGACGTCACTCAATTACCCGTTCAAGATACCGACGTTGATTATCTGCACGTGGCGGGCGGGGCCAGGGCTGGCGGACGAACCACAACACGAACTGATGGGCGAGATTACGCCGGACCTGTTCGAGGTGATGCGCATTCCGCACAACCTGTTCCCATCCGAAGCAGACCGGGTCATGCCGATGCTCGACGATGTTTGCGCCCGGATGGCGGAAAGCCAGTTGCCGTCCGCTTTTATCATGCAAAAGGGAGATGTCGCCGATCAGGATCTGGGCGATGTGGATTCGCCCTTAGCCGTATTGGGTGGCGACATTGTCGACCATTGCATGAATGGTGAGGCGCCCAGCCGGTACGAAACGCTCGAAACAATGCTGGGTGTAGTCCCTGACAACGCCGGAATCATCGTCACGACGGGGAAATCCGGGCGCGAACTTTTTACAATCGCGGACCGCGAGCAGCATCTTTATCAGGTCGGCTCGATGGGATGTGCCGCCGGCATGGGCCTAGGGGTGGCGTTGAACACGGACAAACCGATCGTTGTCGTCGACGGTGACGGCGCGCTGATGATGAAAATGGGCTCGCTGGCGACCATCGGCGCCTATGCGCCGAAGAACCTCGTTCATCTGGTGCTGGACAACGGCACGTACGATTCCACCGGCGGTCAGCCGACGGTTTCGGGCGGCGTAGACTTCGCCGGTTGTGCGGTGGCTTCGGGGTATAAACGTGGCGTTCGGGTTGATGATAAGCCCGGTTTCGAGAAAGCGCTTGCCGATGCATTGAGCGCGGACGGGCCGACGCTGATTCACATGAAGATTGCCCCCGGGTCTCTCGAGAAGCTTGGCAGGCCAACGGTGAAGCCGCCCGAGGTTGCGCGCCGGTTCAAGGCGTTCCTTGCCAGGCAATAGAGGCGAAACGAGGAATGTCCCACAACACTTGGATCCATAAAATCGCTCGCGCGACGATCGTTCGGCCGCTGGCAAAAACGCCGGTCACGCCGAACCAGTTGACGACGGTGCGCATCATCGCCGGTGTCAGCGCCGCAATGTCGGTCGCGCACGGCAGTGTCGAATGGGCGAACTATGGGGCGATGCTGTTCATACTTTCGATGCTGCTGGATCGTGCCGACGGGGATCTGGCGCGCATGACGGGCCGGACCAGCCCGGGGGGGCATACGTATGACCTTTTTGCCGACGCTTTCTGTAACGCCCTAATCTTTATCGGTCTCGGGATCGGCCTGCGGTTCGGCGGATTCGGACTTTGGTCTATCCCAATGGGAATGCTGGCCGGCGCCGCGGTGGCGACGATCCTGCTGCTGGTGATCCGGATAGAGAACCTTCAGGGAGCACGGGCCGCGGAAATCGGGGGAATCTTAGGTTTCGATCCGGACGATGCAATGCTGGCGATCCCGGTTGCGATCCTGCTGGGATGGTCGGAGCAACTGCTTGTGGCCGCGTCAATCGGTGCGCCGGCCTTCGCGCTCCTGTTTATATTTCTTTTCAGGAAAGCGCTCAGGGACGAGAAGCGCGCATCCTGATCAGCGTCAGGCAGGTGTAAAGGCAGTAAATCGTTGCGCCGATCCCGGCAGCGATGAAAAACGGATATAGGTAACCGACCCACGTCACCGGCCACAGAAGATAGATGCCGTCTTCCAGTTCGAACCCTGCGAACCCCGGATAACCCACTGCGCTGCCGGTTTCGTCGCCGCCGGTTTGTTTGTCGATCCCCAGATTGGTGAACATCGAAATAATTGCAGCCGCCGCGCCGCCACTGCCCAGCACGACAGCCCAATACCCAAGGGCGCTCTCCTTGAAGCCCCAGCCCATGCAGAGGAACAGCGCCGCGTAGCTGATCGACCCGACAATATAATCAAGATAATAGCCAAGTTTGGACGTCTTGCCCGATTGGCGGGCCAGTTCGCCATCGAAGTGATCGAGAAAGCGGGCGAAAACGAAAAGGCCGGCCCCGGTTGTTGCCATTGCCGGATCTCCGGTGGCGAGCATGCCGGCTCCTGCGAGTGCGACGACCAGGGTGAAGAACGATACGTGGTTCGGCGTGATAGGCGTTTTGACCAGCGGCCGCACCAAGACGGAAGCGATCCGTTGATCGAAAGGGGGCTTTTTCATGGCCATCGTCGTGCTCCTCAAGCAACGGCGGAAAGTGTGCGGCGGCTCGCGAACTGTCAAGAACGGTTGTTCGAGGCCAGTTCGCTTCGTATAAGCCCCGGGGGTATCTTGATACGCCAATGACGATCCCCTAGTGCCTTTATCGGGCGGGAGAGCCGGGTGCCGCCAGCAACCGACAACGGACTGAGCCATAGTTTCGCCGACGCCGTCGCGCGATGGGTGAATCTATGCCAAAGCCGGGCCGCGCTGGTGATATTTTCGGCCTTGCTGATGAGTGTCGCGGCTTGCGCCTTTCTCGCGACCCATCTGAGGATCGACACGAACACCGAGGACATGTTGTCCGCCGAACTCGCATTTCGTCAAAATGCGATCAAGCTGGATGCCGCCTTCCCGCAGTTGGAAGACAATCTGCTTGTTGTTCTTGAGGCGCCGAACGCAGATGCCGCAGACGACGGTGTGCGGCGTTTAGCAGACGCCATGCGTGGCAAGCCGAATGTCTTCGAAAGCGTGTTTTCACCCGAGGCCGATCCGTTCTTGCGCAAACATGGCCTGCTTTACCTCGAATTGAATGATCTCGAGGATCTGGCCACGCGGTTGGCCGCAGCACAGCCGTTTCTGGGGACACTCTGGCAGCAACCCAATTTGGTCGGGCTCGGCGAGATGGTGGCACATTTGTCGGACGCGGGAGAGCGTGGAACGCTGGACGAGGCCGGGTCCGTGCTGAACCGAATGGCGGACGTCGCTGCGGCGGTTAGAAAGGGTAATGATGCGGCGTTGATCTGGTCGGACGTCATTTTAGGCAGGCTGGACCACAGTGGTCCCGTACGCCGATTGATCCAGACGCGGCCGAACCTGGACTACGGTTCACTACATCCGGCGTCGCGGGCGAGTGACGCGATACACGACATCGCCCAAAAACGAGGACTGACGGGCGATGGATACCGTATTCGTTTGACGGGATCCGCGGCTCTGGAAAGTGACGAGCTCAAGAGCGTAGAGGTCGGTATGGGGCTTGCCGGCATCATTTCGGTCTCGATCGTCATCGCGGTATTGTTGATCGGGCTGCGCTCGCCGGGCGTCATGGTGTCATTGTTCGTGACGTTACTGGTCGGGCTGATTTGGACGGCGGTCTTCGCCATCGTTGCACTGGGATCGCTAAATCTTATTTCAGTCGCTTTTGCTGTTCTGTTCGTCGGACTCAGCGTGGATTTCGGTATCCACTTTGCGCTGCGAGCGTCGGAATACACTCATAAAACGGTGAATTGGGGGGCGGCGCTGGCCGAGGGGGGGCGAAGCGTTGGCGGTTCGCTTGCCATATGTGCCGTAACGACGGCGATTGCGTTCTTTTCATTCCTGCCGACGAGCTATCTCGGGTTGGCCGAACTTGGATTGATCGCCGGCGTCGGCATGTTTGTCGCTCTCTTCTGCAACCTAACGCTTCTGCCGGCGTTGCTCAGACTGATCGTTCGCCGTCCGCCGGCGTCCAAGGGACATGATGGGCCGGGCGGCTCACTTGCCAAGCGGCGCGGAGCGGCACGCGTGATTGTCGTCTTGGGGATTGCGAGTGCGATCATATCCGGGTGGCTTGCCAGCGGCGCGCGGTTCGATTTTGATCCGATGAACCTGAAGGATCCGACCACTCCATCGGTCGAGACGTTGTTCGATCTGATGCGTGATGGAACCATCCACCCATATTCGGCCGAGGTTCTTGCAGAAGATGCCGCCGCAGCGAAAAAGCTGAAAACGAAATTGGAAGCGTTGGCCGTCGTTGATCATGTCGAAGGCGTGCATTCGCTCATCCCTACGGATCAAGACGCCAAGCTTGCTGTCATTGACCGTATGGCGCTTTTTCTGGGGCCTGCTTTTTACGCCCCCAGGGGAATGGTCGCGTTGGACGATGACAAGCTGTCTGAGGCCCTCAAAGCGCTGACAGACAACCTTCAATCGCTTGTCGAACATCCGATAATGGGGCCTGCCGCTGCCCGGTTGGTCTCGGCTTTGGACGATATCGATCCCTCGACGGCTTCGCGGGTCAATATGGCATTGTTCAAGTACTTGCCGGGCCGGCTTGGCGACCTTGCGCTGACTCTCGACGCGGGACCTGTCGATGTGGCCGCGCTGCCTGCCGAGCTATCACGGCGTTATGTCAGTGAGGATGGTCAGGTTCGTCTCGACATCATTCCGAAAGAAGATCTCCGCGATCCTGCGACGCTTCGCGCGTATGTCTCGGCAGTTCAGTCGGTCGCACCGACCGCAACGGGGGCTCCGGTGGTAATCGTCGAGGCCGGCAAGGCTGTCCTGGATGCGTTCGGCATGGCCTTGATGATCTCGCTTGCTGGCGTTGGTTTCGTGCTTTGGCTCGTATTAAAGCGAATAGGCGACGTGTTGCTTGTCTTTGTACCGGTGTGTGTCGCCGCGCTTTGGACGCTGGCCGTGTCCGCGCTCGCCGACATTCCGTTCAATTTTGCAAATATCATCGTATTGCCGTTGTTGTTCGGTCTTAGTGTCGATTTCGGTGTTCATATCATGATGCGTAAACGCGCTGGCGCAGCGAATGCGATGGCGACGACGACACCTCGGGCGGTAATGTTGAGCGCTTTGACGACGCTCGGCTCATTCGGCTCGATTATGCTCTCAGGCCATCCGGGGACGGCGAGTATGGGGCTGCTGCTGAGCATTGCGATTTCGCTGAGCTTGATTGCCATACTGGTGCTGTTACCGGCCCTGATGCAGCTTTTCATTCGTGATGTCGAGGAAGCGTGACGGGATGAATATTTGGAAAATCATCTCATTACTGGCCGGATGCTTGCTTTTGTACTTAATCGCGAAGGACATTGATCTCGGGAGCGTCGCCGGATCAGTCGCGCAGGTTGGATTGGTCGGCATTGCAATCGTTATCTTCGTTTATTTTCTTGCGTTCCTGGGCGACTCGGTCTCGTGGCTGCTAATCCTGATCTCTTTACCGGTAACGCTGGCATGGGTCCGGCGAGCATTCATCGTCCGGCTCGCCGGGGAAGCTTTTAACAACGTCATCCCCGCAGGCGGTTTCGCGGGCGAGCCGGTGAAGGCCGTGATCCTGAAACGCCGTTACGGAGTTAGCTATACGGAGGCATCGGCATCGATCGTCATGGCGCGAACCGTCAACATGATTGCGCTGATTGCCTTCTTGATCATCGGCTTTTTGTTTATGACGGCCTCCGACGATATCGGCGGCAGTCTGAAACTGACCTCTAGTATCGGATTGGGGCTGCTGACGGTCGGCACGGTGCTCCTGTTTGCCATCCAGCGGTATCGTGTCTCAAGTTGGATGATGGCGAGGTTCAGCGGACATCCCTGGGTCGAAAAGGCAGCCGGTGCCATCAAGGTGATCGAAGATCTCGACCGCCGATTCGTCGAGTTTTACACACAAAACGGTGCGCGTTTGTCGGCGGCGCTTTTGTTGGCATTCCTCAACTGGGTTCTGGGCGTCGTGGAGATCTATCTGACATTTGGTTTTCTCGGGCACGAAATCTCCTGGTCCGATGCATGGATGATGGAAGCTCTTGCCCAGATGATTCGTGCTGCGATTTTCTTCATCCCGCTGGGGATCGGAGCGCAGGAGGGGGCTTTTGTCATCGTCACGACGGCGATTACAGGGGCGCCGCACCTGGGGCTGGCATGCGCGGCCGTACGCCGGATACGTGAAGTTTGCTGGATTATGCTGGGCCTTGCCGCCTGGACGCTGTACCCGACCGGGCTGAAGGACACCGGCCGAGACCCGGGAAATGGCTGATCACTTCTGTAACAGCGTGGCGGCCTGCTCGTTCAGCGTCGTGGTCAGCGCATCGACACCGCCGCTTTTGAGGATGTTAGAGTACTCAGAGGCGCGAACCGCCAGTTCACTGATGCCGCCCTTGAGCAGGACATCGATAATCCGCCACGCGCCGGCCTTGTCACGAACGACATAAGTCATGTTTACGGAATCGTTGTTCGTTTTTAGGACGGTGTCCACCAGCTTGAGTCCGCGCGGCCCGTCGCGCGTTCCTTTCACGTCAAAACTGCCGCCAGATATCCCGCCGAACTGGTCAGCATAGGTGGCGATGCTGACCCGGCGGAAGGCGCTCAACAATGCATCGCGGGCCTCGGGAGAGGCTTTTCGCCAGTAGCCGCCCGAGATCGTCTTGATCATGCTCTCGAAGTCGAATGCAGCGTCCATGGCCGGCGACAGGCTGTCGAACCGTGCCTGATCGGATGTGTCATGGTTCGCCTCGATAGTCTGCAGCAATCGGTCGTGATAGGTTTCGATGGTCTCGACAGGCGTCGCCAGCGCCAGTCGCGGGACTAAAATTAAAATCAGTATTAACAACGAGTTGCGTGCGATATTGCGCATGCGATCTCCTATGACCTTGGAGGCCAGCATCCGGTCTGAAAAAGGCAGCAATAGGGCAGTCAGGCCAGTAGATCGTCGGCTTTTCCGTCAAGCAGTTTGATCAAGGCTTCGACACCCCCGGATTGTAACGTCTGGCGGTATTCGGATATCCGCACTTTCAACTCACTGATTCCACCATCGACGATCACATCGATCAATTGCCAATACTGGCCAAACTTCCGCGCGACGTAGGAGATCTGGACGTCACTGTCACGTGTTGGTGCTTTCAGCACGGTGTCTACAAAGACGATTTCTTGCGGGCCGTCACGCTCGCCGACGACCACAAAGGATTCTCCGGAGTAACCGTCGAACAGGGTTGCAAGCGTTGCGATGCTCATGCGCGTGAAGGCGGAAACAAGCCGTTTGCGCTGATCGTCGGAGGCGCTCTGCCAGTGTTGCCCCGCCGACAGGCCGGCCATCAGGCTCATGTGGAACGTACCTTTGACCAAGGGCTCGAGGCGCTCGTAACGGCCTCTGACGCCCAGCGTTTTGGCGTCTTTCATGACGGCGATCAGACCCTTTTGAAAATCCGTCACCAGATCGCTTGCCGATCCTGCCCACGTGCGCGTAGGCAGTCCCGCAACCAAGACGACTAGAATCGCGTAAAAGATAACACTTGGCAGGCGCATGTTCCCCGAAAACCCCTTTGTTTTTCTTAGTTAAGCATATTCCCAAACAGCCGTTAACATACTGTTTTCAAGGTTCGATGACAAAAATGCCACAGTTATGTGGAAAAGGTCACAATCATGTTGCCCGCGCGGCATTGAACCGGGTAAAAAGCTAGCGTGGTGGGTCGCTTATTGGGGCGCCGTCGGGTGTTGAGCCAAAAGCGAATATAACGAACTGGAAGCCGATGCGCGCACTGTACATCCCCAAGTCTTGTTTCGCGTTGATCCTGAGTGCCGGAATCGCGTTAAGCGGACCGGTTGCTGCTGATTCCGAGGATGTGCTCGAACCCTTCGGTGGATCTGCGCACCCCGGTGCCGTTATCGACACTCAGATTGCGGACATCCCGGCAATGGCCTTGCCGCACGAGCCGACGCTTTTGGCTCAGGCGACCACACCCGATGATGACGTGAACGATCCGCTTGAGCCGGTGAACCGTGTTATCTTCGAGTTCAACGAAGTCGTCTACTCGGCGGTGTTGACCCCGATCGCAAAGACCTACAATGCGGTGTTTCCGAACACCTTCCGGGCGGGGGTCGGTAACGTCATCGACAACCTCGCATCGCCCGTGACTTTCGTGAACGATCTTCTTCAGTTCGAATTTGATCGCGCTTTGACGACGGTGGCGCGGTTCGTGGTCAATACCATCGGAGGGATCGGCGGTATCGCCGATATGGCAAGCTCGATCGGACTTGAACAGCACAAAGAGGATTTTGGCCAGACGCTCGGCGTGTACGGCCTTGGCGAAGGGCTCTACCTTGTGCTTCCGCTGCTTGGGCCGTCCAACCCGCGCGACGCAGTCGGCAAATATGTCGTAGATCCCTTCTTCGACCCGTTGGGGCTTTATCTGTCCAATACCGACCGGGATGCCGAGTCATGGGCGCGCACCGGCGTATCGGCTGTCGACGAATATGCGGGGCTGGTTGAAGAACTGGAGCAGATCAAAAAGACCTCCGTCGATTATTACGCGGCGATCCGCAGCCTTTACCGGCAAAAGCGCCAAACGGAGATTTCCAATGGCCGCGAGGAAGATTTGCCGCAGATTCCAAATTATGATTTGAATTTCGCGCCGGAGAACAGCGGGTCCATCGCCGGCGTAAAGTAAGCTTCGCTTGAGAAGAGCCGGCCATAGGTGGCCGGTTTTTCAATGCCTTTAAGGCACATTATTTTTGTGTTGTTTTGTAAAAATACGCATAAACACAAGTTGATTAGGTCTGTTGCGAAACGAGCGCGCTTAACATGCTGTTTTCCATTACCAATTTGTAACGTGACCTAGGCGCGAATTCAGGATTTCCTTGACAAAATGGATAATTACCGAGTATAAAAGTCAGGTAATGGGGAGTGCCCGACTGGGGCTCGCCGACTGGGTTTGACGTTAGTGAACCCGCAACAAAGGCTACGTTGCTCTATTGGAGGATGAGGCCATGAAGTTCTTTCTGAAGATCCCAAACATCCAGAATTGATGGTAGCTGCCGGGTGGCCCGCATATTGAGCGGTCCACGTTTCGGCATGCCGGGGTTTACGGTGCTTCATTCAGGCCGGTTAAGACAGGAAAGAGGATCAAATATATGACCAGCATGACGCTTCCCGCACTGACGAGCGAAAATGGTTTGTCGCGGTATCTCCAGGAAATCTGGAAGTTTCCGATTCTCGAAAAGGAAGAGGAATACATGCTCGCCTATCGTCTTCGCGACGAGGGTGACGTCGATGCTGCGCATCAGTTGGTAACCTCGCACCTTCGTTTGGTCGCGAAAATCGCGATGGGCTACCGTGGCTATGGTCTGCCGGTCGCGGATTTGATCTCGGAAGGCAACATCGGCCTGATGAAGGCGGTCAAGAAATTCGACCCGGACAAGGGCTTCCGCCTTTCGACCTATGCGATCTGGTGGATCAAGGCTTCGATTACCGAGTACGTGTTGAAGTCCTGGTCGATGGTCAAAATGGGGACCGTTGCCTCGCAGAAGAAGTTGTTCTTCTCGCTCCGTCGCATGAAAAACCAGCTCAAGATTTACGACAACGGTGAACTCAGCGATGAGCAGGCCGGGATGATTTCGGAAGCCGTGGGGGCGACCGAGGAAGAGGTTCAGCATATGAACCGCCGGCTGCACTCGCGTGACCTGTCGCTGAACGCACCGCTGTCGCAGACCGAGGATGGTGCTGCGGAATTTCAGGATACGCTGGTAGACGAGCGGCCGAACCCGGAATCGCTCGTGGGTGCGACCGAGGAAATGTCGGTGCGCTCCGGTATGCTCGAGCGGGCTTTGGCCGAATTGCCCGAGCGCGAGCGTCACATTCTGATTGAACGGCGTCTAAAAGATGACCCGGTGACACTCGAAGAGTTGGGTGAGCAGTACGGCATCAGCCGTGAACGCATCCGCCAACTCGAGGTGCGGGCGTTCGATAAGATCCAGAAGCTGGTGCGCGCCGAGGCTATGCAAGCCCCGGCTGCTTGAACCCTGACGCTAGTGGACGGCGAACATTCCGTCGGCCATCCTGAGCTCAGCGGGGCTGACAAGCGCCGCTGAGGCGATGGTGACCGAGTGTAGGCGGCCGTCTATGCGCTTTTCCCAGTAATCCAGGAACTTTTTGAGTTGTGGGAAGTCCGGGGCAACATCCAGTTGTTGCCAGATGAACTCCTGCAGTAACTGCGGATAGTCGGGCAGGTGGTAAAAAATCTGCGCCGTGGTGAGTCGGTAACCGGCAAGTTGGTCCAGGAACGAATGCCCAGATGGGCCAGTGCTGTCGGGTAACATTCGAACTCCTTTCAAATCGTTGCACTGCAATAATTCTGCAGTCGTTCAAAATCGAGCGCAACAAAAATACTTTAATTACAATGGCTTGGCAGCCTAGGCAGGAGAGTGCTGCCAAATTCGGAAAACCCGCGTAAAAAAAGCGGACTTTCTGGCTTGACGTCCCTGAAAACCACGCTAAATACGCTTTGGCACTCTCTGGAACGGAGTGCTAATTATCGCAACAACTTACGTTCGCTTGTTCAAGGAGGAACGAACATGGCATTCAGGCCTTTGCATGATCGCGTGCTGGTAAGGCGCGTCGAGCAGGAGGAAAAGACCGCGGGTGGGATCATCATCCCCGACACCGCCCAGGAAAAGCCGATGGAAGGCGTCATCGTCGCCGTCGGCGCCGGCCAGAAGTCGGAAGACGGCAAGGTTTCGCCGCTCGACGTCAAAGCCGGCGACCACGTGCTGTTCGGCAAGTGGTCCGGTACCGAGGTCAAGATCGATGGGGAAGACCTCATCATCATGAAAGAATCCGATATTCTTGGCGTGATCGAAAAATCCGCTGCCAAGAAAAAAGCTGCCTAATCATAGGGGTTTAAAGAAATGGCTGCCAAAGAAGTAAAATTTTCCACCGACGCGCGTGACCGCCTGCTCAAGGGCGTGGACACGCTGGCCAACGCGGTGAAGGTGACGCTGGGTCCGAAGGGCCGTAACGTCGTTCTCGACAAGTCGTTCGGCGCGCCGCGTATCACCAAGGACGGTGTCACGGTCGCGAAGGACATCGAGCTTTCCGACAAGTTCGAAAACATGGGCGCACAGATGGTCAAGGAAGTCGCGTCCCGGACCAACGACGAAGCCGGCGACGGCACGACGACGGCGACCGTTCTCGCCCAGTCGATCGTCCGTGAAGGTTCCAAGGCGGTTGCGGCCGGCATGAACCCGATGGACCTCAAGCGCGGCATCGACACGGCTGTTGCCGCGGTCGTTGCGGACATCCAGAAGCGTTCGCAGAAGGTGAAAACCAACGAAGAGATCGCCCAGGTGGGTACGATCTCGGCCAACGGCGACCGCGAAGTCGGCGACATGATCGCCAAGGCCATGGAGCGTGTCGGCAATGAAGGTGTGATCACGGTCGAGGAAGCCAAGTCGCTGCACTCCGAACTCGACGTCGTCGAGGGCATGCAGTTCGACCGCGGCTACACCAGCCCGTACTTCGTGACCAACGCCGACAAGATGACCTGCGAGCTCGACGATCCGTACATCCTGATCCACGAGAAGAAGCTCTCCAGCCTGCAGCCGCTGCTGCCGGTTCTGGAAGCCGTCGTGCAGTCGGGCCGTCCGCTGATGATCATCGCGGAAGACATCGAAGGCGAAGCGCTTGCGACGCTGGTCGTCAACAAGCTGCGGGGCGGCCTGAAGGTCGCCGCCGTGAAGGCGCCCGGCTTCGGCGACCGCCGCAAGGCGATGCTCGAAGACATCGCGATCCTGACCAACGGCCAGGTGATCTCGGAAGACCTCGGCATCAAGCTCGAGAACGTGACCATCGACATGATGGGCCGCGCCAAGAAGGTGTCGATCACGAAGGAAGAGACCACCATCGTCGAAGGCACCGGCAAGAAGAAGGACATCGAGGCCCGCTGCACGCAGATCCGCGCGCAGATCGAGGAAACGTCGTCCGACTACGACCGTGAGAAACTGCAGGAGCGTCTGGCGAAGCTGGCCGGCGGTGTTGCGGTGATCCGCGTTGGCGGCGCTTCGGAAGTCGAAGTGAAAGAGAAGAAGGACCGCGTCGACGACGCCCTTCATGCTACGAGAGCTGCGGTCGAGGAAGGCATTGTCGCCGGTGGCGGCACGGCGCTTCTGTACTCGACCAAAGCGCTTAAAGACCTCAAGGGTGACAACGGCGATCAGAATGTCGGTATCGACATCATCCGTCGTGCCCTTCAGGCGCCGCTGCGCCAGATTGCTGAAAACGCGGGTGCCGACGGCGCCGTGGTCGCCGGCAAGCTGCTCGATCAGAAGGACGTTGCGTTCGGTTACAACGCGCAGACGGACAAGTACGAAAACCTGATCAAGTCGGGCGTCATCGACCCGGCGAAGGTGGTCCGCACCGCGCTTCAGGACGCAGCCTCTGTCGCCGGTCTCCTCATCACGACCGAAGCGATGGTCGCTGAGAAGCCGGAAAAGAAAGACTCCATGCCGGGTGGCGGCATGGGTGACATGGGCGGTATGGGCGGCATGGGCTTCTAAGCTCTCTCCATCAACCCAACCGAATGAGGGGCGCTCCTCGGAGCGCCCCTTTTTCTTGTTGGATTTCACGGCTGTGCGTTAACGTCGGAAGATGATTTTTACATTCACGGATTTCGGTATCGAAGGCCCGTACATGGGCCAGATGCGGGCCGCTGTATTGACGGAGGCGCCGGGCGTCGAGGTCGTAGATCTTATGGTCGATGTACCTGCATTTAATCCCCGGGCCGCAGCTTACCTACTCGCGGCAATAAGTATGACGTTACCGTCTCCCTTTGTGTGCCTTGCTGTGGTTGACCCCGGTGTCGGCAGCGCCCGCCGACCGGTAATCCTCCAATGCGGCGAGAACCGGTTCGTCGGGCCGGAGAATGGGTTGTTTGAGATTGTCGCGCGGCGCAGCGAAGCTAGTCCGGAATGGTTTGAAATCACGTGGCGCCCGGAACAACTATCATCGAGTTTTCATGGCCGCGACCTGTTCGCGCCGGTTGCCGCGATGTTGGCGCGGGATGGTGCATCGGCGCTCGCTCGCGTTGGAAAGCGGACAGAAGCAGGACAATCACTATCCCGCGAATGGCCGGATGACCTGGACGAGGTGATTTATATCGATGGTTATGGAAACTGTATGTTGGGGCGGCGATGGCCGGACGATAAAAGGCTATTAGAGGTTACGGCCGATTCGGTCCGTATCGGTGCCGTGGAGACGTTTTCGGATGTCCCGAGGGGAGAGGCGATCTGCTACAAGAATTCCCTGGGGCTGGTCGAAATCGCCGTAAATCAGGGCAGCGCAGCCGCTCGTTTAGACCTGCAAATCGGCAGTCAGCTTGCCGTAAGGAAATTGTCAGGGAAATGAAGAAAACTGCGGAATAATTTGGCAAACCAATGTGGTACGTCTACCATCGTTGGTATAAGCTGAGTGGTGTATTCGGGGAGTTGGATCGTTTGACCGTCGCCCAAACCGAGCGGGATATATGTCGATTCGTGTAAAATTTTGGGGGGTTCGGGGGAGTATTGCATGTGCGACCCCCGATCATATGAAGTACGGCGGTAACACCAGCTGCATCGAAATCGAAGCTGGCGATTATCGTTTCGTCATGGATGCCGGTACCGGCATCCGGAACTTCGGAAACGCGTTCCTTAAAGACGACATCAAGGAATCCCATCTGTTACTGACCCATACCCACTGGGACCACATCAACGGGTTCCCGTTTTTTGTCCCGGCCTACGACGCGAAGCGTTCGATCCATATCATGGCGGGGCATCTGAAAAATCAGGGCGGCGTTCAGGACGTTCTGTCGACGCAGATGCACAACCCGATGTTTCCGGTGCCGCTCGAGGCGATGCAGGCAAGCCTGAGATTCGAGGACTTCGAAGCAGGGGACACTTTTTCGCTCGCGAAGGGAGTGGATATTCGGACGGCGCCGCTAAACCACCCGAACGGTGCGACCGCATATCGCGTCGATCATGACGGTAACTCGGTGGTGTACGTGACCGATACGGAACACATTCCTGGCAAACCCGATCAGAACATTCTGGATCTGATCGAGGGTGCCGATCTCGTTATCTACGACAGCACCTATACCGAGGAAGAGTTCCCCGCGAAAGTCGGCTGGGGGCATTCGACGTGGGAGGAGGGAATGCGGCTTTGCCAGGCGGCAAACGTCAAGCGTCTCGCTATCTTCCATCATGACCCGGACCATAACGACGAGTTCATGGACAACCTTGCGATCGAGGCTGCGGAAGCCTGGGAAGGCAATTTCGTAAGCCGCGAAGGTATGGAACTGATCGTCGAATAAGGCGGACGCCCGCAGCGTCTGTGTTCCTTACACCAATCAATTGGCAGGTTGCGACAAGCGACGGCGTTCTTCGCTCAGGAACGTGAAAAGTTGCTCATAGTCTTTCGCGAGTGCCTCGGTACGTTTCGACGCGAGGTTATCGAACTTGAGCTGCCATTCCTCCAGCGTGTTTAGGTCTTTCGGCTGGCCGGCGCTAATGATCTCGCGCTTGAGGGCATCAAGAGCCGATTTCGTTTGCTGCTCGCTTGGGTTAAGCGCTTGCGGCGCCGGTTGGATCGGCAATCGGGCTTCTATGGATTGTGCCGGCGCCTGACCGTCCTGCTGCTGAGGCGCCACGGCCTTGGCTTCCTGTTGGCGACGTTTGAACTCCTGGGCGCGGATATAGGCATCGCGCTCGTCCAGCGACATCGGGTGCAACCGGAGGACCACGCGTCGATTGGTGGCACGGTTTTCAGGGATCGGCTTCCCCTCCAGGTCGCGGTTCGGGACCTTTGGCCGGGTGTCGGCATAGCCCGTCGCTTTCAACCGTTCGCGTGCGACATTGTTTTCTTCGAACAACCTCACCACACTTGATGCGCGGGCTGCCGACAACTCCCAATTCGACGGAAATTGCTTTGTGTTGATCTGGCCATCGTCGGTATGTCCCTCGACGACCACGTTGTAGAGTTCGTAATTCGGCGATGCGAGGGTGTCGGAGAGTTTCTTCAGGACCGGGATAGCCGCGGGTACGATTTCGGCCGAGGCGGGTTTGAAGAACGCATTGGACTGCAACTCGATCACGACGCCCTTTTCATCAGTGCCGACGGTAACGACCTGGTCTGCCTGCATTTCGTAAACGAGGTCCTGTGCGTCAATCTTCAGGCTTTGGGTCGTCGTCTGCTTGTCTCGTCCGCCGATATTGGCGGCGACCGCCGACGTGAGTTCTTCATACGCGGGAATATCGAATTCGGCGAACGTCAACAGCATGACGAAGAACGCCATCAGCAGCGTGATGGCGTCTGCGAATGTCGTCAGCCAGTCTTCTGAATTCTCTTCTGGTGGTTCGCTCTTCGGTGCCGCCAAAACCGGCCTCCCGTCCTATCGCACTGGATCTCTACTTCTTCATCTTGTCGATGTTGAAGTGGATCGACGGATCGAGGTAGCTGTTCATCTTGTCCTGAATGTAGCGCGGGGACTTCTTGTCGGCCAGAAGCGCGAGGCCTTCCGCGACCAGATAGTTCCGGAATTTCACGATCTGTTCGCGCTGCAGGACTTTGGTCGCCGTCGGCAGGAAGAAAATACGGGCGAACAGAACACCGTAGAGCGTCGTCAGCAGCGCGACTGCGAGCCCTTTGCCGAGAGAAGAGGGGTCGCCCCCCATGTTGTCGAGCATGATGATCAGGCCGACCAGTGTGCCGATCATCCCAAAGGCGGGCGCCGCCGACGCCATATCCTTGAGGATGTAGACCTGAACGGTGTTCCGGCCGTATGTGGTTTCGATGGTGTTGGTCATGATCTCGCGAACTTCGTCACCCGTATAGCCGGAGACCACCATCTCGATGCCGAAGCGGAGAAACTTGTCGCCGCGCGTCGCTTTCATCGCTTCGGATTCAAGGGCCGGGATGCCGCTTTTCTGGACGGTATAGGCCCATTTGATGATCCGGCCGACTTCGCTCTTGAGCACGTTACGGCCGACCTTGGGCGAAAAGATGATCCGCCAGATCAGCTTCAACGCGAGCATCACATAGCGCGGTTCGTAGGAAATAAAGGTGGACGCGAGCGTCCCACCCATCACCATGATGAAACTGGAGCCGCTAAGAAAGATAATGAAGTTGTCGGTGCTGACGACAATGGCGCCGATAAAAAGGCCAAGCGCACCCAGAACCCCGAATATAGTTGTTAATGACATCTAGACGCTTCTTAGCCTCAGCCCAATTCCCCCAGCGGATACCAGACGACACCGGTTGCCCACGAATCCAGTTACTATAAAGAATCTCTTATGTTTAAGAAATAATTAGCAGCAATTGGGTCGGACGCCGGACCAAAAATCATCACCTTTCACGGAACGCTTCGTGGCGGAGTTTGAGGACCGGCTTGATGAGATAGTCCATGACGGACTTTTCGCCGGTGTGGATATCGACCGTTGCCTGCATCCCCGGTGTGATCGGCAGGTCGCCTTCCACCTTGCCGAGGAAATTCTTGTCGGTCTGCACGACAACGCGGAAATACGGGGCGCCATCCTCATCGGTGCTGCTATCCGGTGCCACCCGGATGACCTGCCCCTTTAGTCCCCCATAGCGCGAGAAATCATACGTTGAGATCTTGACGGTGGCTGCCTGACCTTCGGTGACGTAACCGCGGTCGATCGGGTTGAGTTTCGCTTCGACCACCAACTGATCTCCGGTCGGTACGATTTCCATGATCGGCTCGCCCGGCTTGACGACGTTGCCGACTGCGTTATAGCGCATGTTTTTGACGACGCCATCGATCGGGCTCTTGATCTCTGCACGGATGCCCTGCGCGGTCGCCTCGCTCAACAGTTCGGTCACCCGGGCGATGTTTTCCTCGATCTTGCCGAGTTGATCCTGGGCTTCACGGCGGAACCGGCTTTCGGTTTCCTGCAGCCGTTGACGAGCTTCCTCGACGGCGGCCTGCGCCTTCGGCATCGCCGGGCGCAGCGATTTCATTTCACCGTCCAGGTTCTCGACCTCGGCTTCCAGTTCGAGGTGCTCCATCTTGGCAGTCAGGCCTTCCGACAACAGCGACTTCGACATTTTCAACCGCTCGGAAGCGAGTTTGTAGTTGCTCTCAACGGCGCGGGCGCGGGCGGTCAATTCTTCGACCTCAAGCTCCCGCTGCTTGACCTGTTCGCGCATCACCTGGACCGTGGACGCGAGCTCCCGGCGCCGCGCTTCATAGGCTTGGCGTTGGGCGGCGACAATTGCCGGCCGGCGCTTAGCCTCTTCTTCCGGGAACACCAACTCGGTTCCGTTGGCTTCCGCTTCCAGACGCGCCTTTACAAGGCGCTCGCTATCGAGGCGAACCTGAAGTTCTTCGCGGTTTGTGCCGGCGGAGGCGAGGTCGAGCTGGACGAGGGTCTGGCCCTCACGGACGCTGTCGCCTTCCGTGACATAGATTTCCTGAATAATACCGCCTTCGAGGTGTTGAACGACCTTGATCCGGCCCGCCGGAACGACTTCGCCGGTGGCAATGGAGACTTCGTCGAGCGTTGCGAAATTGGCCCAGATCAAGCCTGCCGCCAATGTGATCATAACGGGCCAAGCCACCAGACGCCAGCCGGGCAGTGGGTTTTGATTCAACAGCAGATCGAGCTTGTCGGACGCAGACGGCCCCTGTTGCGGTGGCGGCGCAACTTTCTGCTCGTCCTTTTTCTGCTCAAGTCCGGAGGCGTCGGGGCTCATCGTTTAACTCCTAATCCGCTTGCGCCTTTTGACCTTTGGGGCGCTCAGCCTCTGTTTGCTCTTTCCGATTCGCTTTTCGGTCACTGTCGAACCCTTTGATCAGATCCGCATATGGGTCGTCCAGCAAGCGTTTTGCATCCCCGTCGAGCTTAAACATGTTGCTGGCGGGCACGCTTGGGTCCGCCGTCGAACCGCCGCTCTCCTTGCGACGCGCACGCTCGGCAATCGCTTCTGCCGCGCCACCCGATTTAGCCGGGGCAGGCGGTTGTTTTGAATTCGCGGCGACCGTTGGGGGTGGTGCTGGCGCTTTGGGTGCGGCGCCAGGTTGTGGCGGCATACGCGGCGGCTGCTTCGGTTGTGCGCCTGCTGGAGGCGTTGGGGCAGGGGCGGCCGGGTTGGCGCCTTGAGGAGCCTTGGGGGCGCCCTGTGGTGCCTTGGCGGCGCCCTGCGGTACCTTGGCGGCGGCTTCGCCCGTGCCTTTCAGCCTTGGTGGTGCGGCCTTGGGCGCTCCGTCGCCTGATGCGTCCGGCGACGCCGGAGCGGCATTGCCGTCTTTTTGCATGGGCTGCTGGCCGAAAAGTTTCGGCAGGATTTCCCGCGACGGACCGGCAAGCGCCACCTTGCCCTTGTCGAGTGCGACCAAGTCGTCGCACGCCGCCAAAAGGATCGGGCTATGCGTCACGATAATCACGGTTCGGGTCCGGCCGATCTCGACAAGCGTCTTCCGAAGTTCCTGTTCGGCTTGCCGGTCGAGACTTGCCGAGGGCTCGTCCAACAGCAGCACGGCGGGATCGCCAAGCAGCGCCCGGGCGATGGCGATCCGCTGGCGCTGGCCACCGGATAGGCAGCGCCCGGCTTCGCCGATATCCGATGCATACCCGTCCGGTAGATCGATGATGAAATGGTGCACGCCGGCAGCCGTCGCGGCCTCGACGATCTGATCGTCGGTCGCGTCCGGGAACCGGTGAACGATGTTGTCGCGCACCGTGCCTGCAAATAGCACCGTCTCTTGCGGCACATACCCCATCCAAGTGGCCAATTCGGCGCGCGTGAACTGAGCGATATCCGCGCCGTCCAGCAGCACGCGGCCGTTCGTCGGGGTATATAGCCCCTGGATCATCTTGAGCAGGGTGGTCTTGCCGGATCCGTTGCGGCCGACGAGGGCATGAACCCCGCCGGCGTGAATGTTGACGGTCACGGAATCGACGACCGGCTTGTTGCCCTCGGCATATGCGAAGCTGAGGTTCTCGACCTGGATTTCACCGCGCGGCTTGTCGAGTTGCACCTCGCTTTCCTGCCTGTCCGAGATCGAAGAGAACACCTCGCCCAGCCGGTCCACGGACTGCTTGAAACCGTTGAAGGCGCGCCATTGACCGACCAGTTGATTGAGCGGTCCCAGCAGGCGGCCGGAAAGCATGTTGGTCGCGATCAGCGCGCCCATCGTCAGGTTCTGGTGGATGATCTGGTAGGCGCCGACCGATGTCAGGAAAATGGTCGTCGCCATCGTTAGGGTTTGCGAGCAGTTGGTGTAAAAATCGGTTTTCGTCCCACGGTACATCGACTGGGCAATGTTGTTGGCGTGGGTTTCTTCCCAGAGCGGGCGCATGGCGCGGTCAAGGGCGAGCGCCTTGATGGTCGTACGCCCCTGGATCAGTTCGGCGATCAGCGCGTCCCGGGACTGCGTGCTTTCGCGTTCCGCGGCGTTGGCCTGCGCCATGACGTTCCCGGATCGCCACGCCACGATCATGAACAACGGCAGGATGATCACCAGAACCCAGGCGATCGGCGCCGCCACGACCCAGATCAGGACGAAGAACATGATCACGAACGGCAGGTCGCAGAGCAAAATGGCCGATGCGCCGGACAGCGTGTTGCGCACCACATCGACGTCGCGGAAAAGGGACTGCCAGTAACTCGCCGGTTTGCCCTCAAGCATGTGAAGCGGCAGGCTCACCAGCTTGTCGAACAGGTGCCGGCCGACGATCACATCGACACGGAGCGCGACAGTCTGCATGATTCTGGAACGAGCTTGCTTCAGCGCGAGATCGAACAAGACCACCAGCAACATGCCGATAATCAGGCCCCAGAGCGTGCTAAGGCCGCCGCTGCCGACGACCCGGTCGTATACCTGCATGGTAAAGACCGGCGTCGCCAGGGCAAGCAGGTTCACGAATGCCGACATCGCGATCACCTCGCGGAAGATCGGCATCAAAGGTTTCAGAATGGGCTTGAGCCACGCGCGCCCGGACTTATCGCTCATACACGGTCCCTGGACAGTCTGTCGGAATCCTCGACACAATACGTTATTTCAAAGTTTTAGCATACATTTCGTACAATTGTCGAAAGACGCTTGACCCAAGATGTTCTATGATGGCTAGACTTGCGAAGACGGGACCGGATCGGGGAGTACGGATCCTTTGCGGATACTGAAATCCATATTCAGCTTCGAGCGTTCGCTGGGCATGCTCTTGCTGGTCGCGTTCCTCGGTCTTTATTACGCGGACTTCAAAACCAACGCCGGGTTCCTCGACTTCTGGCGTAACAAGGTTTTCGATTTTTATCAGGAACTTAAACCGCGCGACATACCGACGCCGGAAAACAAACCCGTCACTATTATCGATCTCGATGAACAGAGCCTCGAAACGGTCGGGCAGTGGCCCTGGCCGCGCAACATTCTGGCGCAACTCGTCCAGAATCTAATGCAGATGGGCGCCATTCTGGTCGCGTTCGACATCGTGTTTGCCGAGCCCGACCGAATGAACCCGGCCAGCGTCGCGTCGACGCTGCCGGGACTGGACGACAGCACCAAGGCCAAGCTGGTCAGTCTCAAGAGTAACGACGAGATTTTCGCGGAGACGATTCGTCGTTCGCGGGTCGTTCTGGGCCAAGCCGGCCGGCCGAGCGAAACCGAGGGTGTAAAGGGGCCGCCGGTCAAAAAATCGGTGGCCATCCGCAAATTGTCCAAGGACGCGTCGGAGCCATATGCCTACATCCCGAAATTCCCATCGCTGGTTCGAAACGTTCCGGTAATCGAACAGGCCGCGATTGGGCGCTTCGGCGGGCACGGCATTTTTTCGGTGGTGCCCGGGAAGGACGGGATCGTTCGGAACGTGCCGGCGTTCTTTGGTCACGATGGACAGTATTTTCCGTCGCTCGCGATCGAAATGCTGCGCATCGCCACCGGCCGGCAGACCGTTCTTGCGCAGGTTAACCAGGCCGGTATGACGGGGGCTGCGGTGGCCAAGGGGCTTACCGTTCAAACGGACCGGGTCGGTCAGATCTGGCCTTATTTTTCGAAGCGCGACTGGGACAAGTATGTGCCCGCCTACAAGGTGCTTAACGGTACTGCCGACCCCGCAAAAATCAAAGGCAAACTGACCATTCTCGGTACGTCGGCGGTGGGACTTCGAGATATTCGTTCGATCCCGACGGAGCGGGACATTCCGGGGGTCGAGGTGCATGCGCAATTAATCGAGGCGATCGTGCACGGCAAATACCTTGTACGCCCGAACTTTGCCGATGCGGCGGAACTGACATTCCTGCTGGTCGGCGGAATCATCATGATCATCCTCGTGCCGTGGGTCGGTGCCAAGTGGACGGCAGGCCTGTTCCTGCTCGTCGCCGGTGGCGCCTTGGGAACGTCCTGGTATCTGTTTTCGGAAAAGCTCTATCTTTTGGATGCGACGTACGCCGTGGTCGGTATCGCGGTCATGTACACATCCATGACGTACGCCGGTTATGCGCGCGAGGAAGCCGAACGCCGCCAGACCCGGGATGCGTTCTCGAAATACCTTTCGCCGGACATGGTGGAACGTGTCGCCGGTGACCCCGGTGCGCTGAAGCTCGGTGGCGATCAGCGCGAGATGACGCTTTTGTTCTGCGACGTGCGCGGCTTCACGACAATTTCGGAGCAGTTTGACGCCGTTGGTCTGACCAGTCTGATCAACAAGTTGCTGACGCCGCTGACCAACGTGATCCTCGAACGCAAGGGGACCATCGACAAGTATATGGGCGACTGCATCATGGCGTTCTGGAACGCGCCGCTCGATGACGACGATCATGAATACAACGGTTGCACGTCGGCCTTGGCGATGTTGGCCGAGATGGAGCCTTTGAATGCTCGCCTTGAAAAAGAAGCAGAAGAAGAAGGTCGCAAGCACATCCCACTCAAGGTCGGCTTGGGGCTTAATACAGGTCCCTGCGTGGTCGGCAACATGGGATCCGACATGCGCTTCGATTATTCGGTCCTGGGCGATGCGGTGAACCTGGCCGCGCGTCTCGAAGGCCAGTCCAAGAGCTACGGCATGAATGTGGTGCTCGGTCCGAACACGCGTAATGCCGTGAAGGATCGTCTGGCGACCATCGATCTCGACTTCATTCAGGTGAAGGGCAAAACGACCGGCACGTATATCTACGGGCTTATGGGCGACGAGGAAGTCCTCGCCGCCCCGGCTTTCAAAAAGCTTCAGAACCTGATCTATGACGCCCAGGAGATGTACCGCGCCCAGCAATGGGACGACGCGCAGGAAATGTTCGACGAAATCCGGGATCTCGGCAGCGATGCCAAAAAGCCGTGGAAGCTCGAGGCCAACCTGCACACGCTCTGCGATCTTTATGACGAACGTATCGCGGAATACCGCGTCACGCCGCCGCCGCCGGATTGGGACGGCGTCTACATCGCGACGACGAAGTGATCCTTGGTGTGCGCTTCTGAGAGATCAAGCGTAACTTCGTAGACGTTTTCGTTCGGAATTCGGGCTTTCGTGAAGCCGAGTTGTCCGACGAAGCTGAGCATGGCCTTGTTGTCCTGCATGACTTGGCCGACCATCTCTTTTGTCCCGCGGCTCTTGCAATAAGCGATCATACGCTGCAGCAGTGCGCGGCCCAGCCCACGCCCCTTCATGTCAGTCCGAACGATGATGGCGAATTCCGTGCGTTCGTTATTGGGATCCGTGACCGTGCGGACAACGCCGACGGTTTCCCCGTCTCCGCCGCCAGAGGGCAACTTGGCGATCAGAGCCATTTCCCGGTCATAATCGATCTGCGTGAGACGCGCCATTTCACTGTGCGGGAGCTCTCGCACCTGCCCGAAGAAGCGAAACCGAATATCTTCCTTGCTCGTCTTCGACAGAAAATCGAAGTGCGCGGGCTCGTCTTCGGGCCGGATTGGGCGAATGTGAACCTTCTGCCCGTCGTTGAGTTTGACGTCGCACTCCAACTCCTTCGGATACGGCCGGATCGCAAGGCCAGTCCATCTCGATTCCGATGAAACGCGAATGCGCGCATCAAGGGCGAGGACACCGTCCTCATCGACGAGAAGGGGGTTGATATCCAGTTCCTCGATTTCCGGAATGTCGACAATGAGCTGCGAGATCTGGACGAGCGTCTGGCAGAGCGTTTCCATGTCGACGGGAGGTTGATCCCGGTAGCCGGAGAGGACCTTCGAAATTCGCGTCCGCTCAATCAGGTCCTGGGCCAGTTTCATGTTGAGCGGCGGCAGGGCGATGCTCCTATCGCCGATGACCTCGACCGCTGTGCCGCCATGCCCGAAAAGAATGACGGGGCCGAACACCGGGTCGGGTGCCGTGCCGATAATGACCTCGTGCGCGCCGGGGCGCGATACCATGCGCTGGATCGTGAACCCCTGGACTTGTGCGTCGGGGAAGCGGCGTCCGATGTTCTTCAACATGCCCTGCGCCGCGGTTAGTACAGCATCGTCATCGTTCAAATGAAGCGCAACGCCGCCGACATCCGACTTGTGTGTGATATCGTCGGAGAGGATCTTCAAGGCCACCGGGAATCCCATTTCCATAGCCTTCTGGACCGCGTCTTCCGGACTTCGGACGATATGGGTTTCCACGGTCGGTATGCCGTATGCCGACAGGACAGCTTTCGATTCCGGTTCCGTGAGCACATGGCGACCGTTGCTTAGGCGGTTTTCGATGACGAGTCGCGCTGCGTCGGTTGCATAGGTCAGATTTCGCGGCACCGAAGGCGGCGTTTCCAGAAGCAAGGTCTGGTTGCGGCGGTATTCGATCACATTCATGAACCCGCGGATGGCATCGTTGGGTGTGTCGTATGACGGAATGCCGGCTTCCCGCAGGCGTTGCCGTGCCGGACCGACCGCCTTGCCGCCGCTCCAACTCGCAAGGATGTTCTTCTTGCTGTTTTTTGCGACAGCGATAACGGCCTCGGCGGCATCCATGCTGGATGCGATTGCCGTCGGGGCATGCATTACTAGGACGGCGTCGCAACCAGGGTCGTCAAGAAGCGCCTGTGCCGCATCGGTGTATCTCTGACCAGGCGCGTCACCGATGATGTCGACAGGGTTCGAGCGGGACCACGTCGCGGGCAGGGCAGCGTCCAGCCTGGCAAGCGTTTCATCGGATAACCTCGGCAGTTCGACACCTTGTTCCTCCAGCGCATCGGCGGCCATTACACCCAGGCCACCACCGTTGGTCATCAGCATCAAACGCTCGCCTTTCATCGGCTTGGCCCGCGTCAGAGTCTCAACAGCGGCGAACAGTTCGCCGATCTCGTCGACGCGCAGCATGCCGGCGCGGCGGAACGCGGCGTCATAGACATCGTCCGCACCGGCGAGTGCGCCGGTATGCGAGGCGGCAGCCTTGGCGCCGGCGCTGCCGCGTCCGGACTTGATGACGATGACCGGCTTGTTTCTTGCGGCGGCCCGGCACGCCGACATGAACTTACGCCCGCCCGTGATGGATTCGACGTAAAGCAGGATGGCGCGCGTCGAAATATCGGTCGCCAGATAGTCGATGACGTCGCCAAAGTCCACGTCCGCGCACTCGCCGAGCGAGATGAAGTGGGAAAACCCGGCGCCGTTCTCCGCTGCCCAGTCGAGAATGACGGTGCAGAGCGCGCCGGATTGCGATACCAGCGCGATCTTTCCGTCCGTCGCAGGGAGGTGCGCAAAGCTGGCGTTCAGCTTGATACCGGGCACCAAAAGACCGAGGCAGTTCGGTCCTAGAATCCGGAACAGATGCTTGTTGGTGGCATCGAGCATCGCTTGTTTTACGGTCCGCCCATCCCGCGTCTTCACCTGATCCAGGCCCGCCGTCAGGACGATGGCGGCACGGGTGCCGATCGCCGCGAGTTTTTCGATCAGCAGCGGGATCGGTTCCGGCGGCGTACAGATCACAGCAAGATCCGGTGGGATCGGCAGGCTGTCGACATCCGGATATGCGAGCACGCCCGCAACCGCGCTGTGTTTCGGATTGATGGGCAGGATCGGCCCCTCAAATCCCCCTTCTAACAGGTTATGCATCACGACGGCACCGACGGCGCCGGGGCGGTTCGTCGCGCCGATAACGGCTACCGAGCGAGGGCGGAACAGTTTCTCGAGATTTCTGATCGTCATGGTCTTAAAATTCGGCTGACATTTGCAGTCCGTTCGATGAACTACATTCTCTCTGATTTAATGCTGCATCGCAATATAAAATACTGCATTGCAGCAATACTTTAATCGGGGGCTTACCAGTCGGGGCACAAGGCCTGTTCCCGCGCATAGCGTTCGGGCGTATCGAGACGGGCATTTGCGTGATCCAAATCCCGATTCATTTCAAGAAAAAGTGGTTGCACGGCGGCGCTGAGTCTTTGCCGCAGATATTCGGCGGCCGAATCCACACTGGATGAGCGGATCGGATCGAGGGATTGGGCAGCGCGTTGGAGGCGGTGCTGTAGTCGCGGATAAAAGCGATCGAGCGAATCCCGGAAAACAGCGACGTGTGTGAGTTCATGCTGATTGATGGAATCATATGCGCACGTGCCGGGGCGGAACTTCCGGGCAATGTAGACTTTCAAGTCGTCATATCCGAGCTCCGCATTGACCGCAGTGACACGTGCGCAGTAGGCAATGTTGGAAATCGGCAAGGCTTCGACTTTCAACTTCACGCGATACTTGAGTTCGGTCAGGGTCAGCCCGACAGGCGTCCATGCGGCGCCGAATGCCGTCGCGCGTCCGCTTTGGCGTTGCATACGACGCAGGCTTTCCCGGGTCTGGGCGTTATTGTACACGATCCGCCCGTCCAGGCGTTTGACCGACACCTGAACGTCGGGTTCATCGGGAAAGCTGCAGGGAGCGGCATTTGCGAAGGCGGCACTGAAAATGATGCTGCTCGCGACGGTAAGGCCTAAGCACCCGGTACGAAAATAATGACCGATCATGTGCGAATTATACCCGAAAGTCCTGTCAGTGCGAGCGCTGGGCGACAGCGTCATTCGTAATCTATGACGATCATGATCCGGTCGACTTTGTCGTCCGTGACGCCAAGTGGCAGATTCAGGGCATTAAAAACCACGAATTCACGTCCCGCGATGAAGGAACTGGATCGATAGACAGAATAGGGGCGGCCGGTTTCCAGGACGGCGCGATAGGTGTCCATCTGCGGCCCCATCGGCTGGTCTTTATAGATTTCGCTGTGGGTCTTACCCGTACCGTCGAAGCCCGCGCGATGCGTAACTTGCGTGCCCCAGAAACGATTGAGGAAGTCCGCACCATCGTCGATAACGTCTTTAACAATAAGGCACGACGCGATGCGCCAGAGATCGAGCAGATCGATGTCGCGCCATGCCGGAAACTTGCGGGCTCCACGTTTTTCGATCCAATAGTCGTACAAAAGGCGCGCATTGGGGCGTGCCGGCGGTGTAGCTGGGTCAACCTCTTGTCTTCGGTAAATCTGATCGTCGACGGTGACTTGGCGCAATGGGGACTCTCAGACAGCAGGATTAAGACCGGGCTACCCATTTAAGCACGTGCCGTGGAAAACGCGCGATAATTCAGGTCCAAGCTTGGAACCAAAAAAGGGGGCGTTCCTCTCGGAAATCGCCCCCTTTTTAATTGGCTCCGGCGGCAGGACTCGAACCTGCGACAAGTCGGTTAACAGCCGCTTGCTCACATGTGAATGGTTGCGTATAATTGATCGTGTTTGATAAGGTAGATATTGCCTTTCAGGCTTATATTACAGCGGCTAACTGTATCAAGGACGTTCAATCATGTTCAACGCTGCCAACGTCATTTTGGCACCTATTTGGCACCTGTTCCGGGTTTAGGTGCCATGCCCCGCAAATCAACCCGCGTGTGCAACCTTGGAAACACCCGAACGGTTGGCGCGCTCAAGCGCCCGAGTACCGGGCAGATAGATTATTTTGACGAGGCCCTAAAGGGTTTCGGGATTCGGGTTTCTGCAGCCGGTCGCATGACATGGTTTGTCATGTACCGAGACAGTGACGGCAGACGGCAGCGCTACAACCTCGGCACCTATCCAACCGTTACAGTGAAGCGGGCGAGAACAGACGCCAGAACGGCCCTTGAGTCGGTATCCAAGGGCGGCAACCCCGCCAAGGAAAAGCGTGAGCGCAAAATGGCCGATACGTTCGCAGAGTTAGCGGCGGCGTACATTCGGCACTACGCACAAGGCGAGGCTTTCGCGACATGGCAGGATGGAAAGGCCATCGTAGAAAAACACCCGGATTTTATAATGAAGGGCCGGGAGCTTGTCATTCCGCCAACGTACAAGGGCAATATCGATGATGACCGGCGACCGATCACCGCTTACTTGAAAGCCCCTGACAATCCGCCAGCACCGCGCAAGCGCTCATGGCGCAAAGACCAAAACCTAATTGACCGGGATTTACTGCCCGAGTGGCGACACCGGAAAGCGGAAACCATCACCCGCGCGGACGTAAACCGCCTGTTGGATAAGATTGTTGACCGTGGCGCGCCGATCCAAGCCAACCGGGCGCTAGAGGTAATCCGCAAGCTGTTTTCATGGGCGATAGGCGAAAGCCGCGTTCGGTTAGATGCAAACCCATGCAGCGAGATTAAGAAGCGGGGAGTAGAAACCCCGCGCGACCGCCATTTGTCCGCAGACGAAATCAAGGCCATGTGGCCGATGGTGGGAACGAAAGAGCGCCCCGCAAAGATTACCGACGCCACGCGCCTAGCCCTTCGGTTGATGCTCACGACTGGCCAGCGCCCCGGCGAAGTGTTGGGGATGGCATGGGCTGAATTAGATGGCGACTGGCAGGACGCGGAAAAGCCGTCTTGGGTAATCCCTGCGAATAGATCAAAGAACGGTCGGGCGCATAGCGTCCCGTTATCCCCGCTTGCGGTTGATCTTTTGACCGAAGCCAAGGCGCTGGCTGATGGATCCCCGTATGTGTTCCCGTCTCCCCGAGGCAAGGGGGCGATGCAAGTTTCCTCTCTGTCTCATGCGTTGAGCCGAAGCGAACATTTCGGGATAGAGCCTTTCACGTCCCATGACCTTCGGCGCACGGTAGCAACGCACCTTGAGGGGCCGGAATGCGGGATATCGCGGTTCATCGTCTCGCGGATACTTAATCACGCAGACCAGAGCGTGACCGGGCGTCACTATTCGCAATATCAGCACGACACTGAAAAGCGAGCGGCGCTGAACACATGGGCGCGCCGTCTCTCTGAAATCGTCACCGGATCGAAGCCGGAAGGCGCGGACGTGGTGCCCCTCAAGAAAGCGGGGGGCGAGTGATGGCGCAATCTACTAATCGTCTCACCCCGACCGGATATTTGCGCCTGTCAGAATTGGTGCGGCAAACCGTTGAGACGATTCACGGCCCTTGGGCCGTTGCGGGACCAGTCGAACGCGTAGAGAAGCGGGTTTCATTTCAAGGCGAAGATATCATCTTTGAATATGTCTCGCGGGACGGTATGCCGGAAATGCCGCTAGAGAGCGAAAAGCAAAGATGGTCTAGCGCGCGGGCTCACATTCACCAAGCTTTGCTCCGGGGAGAATTGATTTCATTCACACAAAGCACGGCGGGCAACGTAACACAGATTGACGCGACATTCTGGGAGGCTTCCAAATGCGGCGAGGTTCTGGAATTTGGCAACATTGAACCGGGCAAAATGGGATTGGACGGGCGGCCTGTTTTAGTAAACCGGGAGAACGCAGATCTATTCCTAGAGCATATTGGACACGTCGAGAGAGACGGTATCCGCCCGGAATTTTTCGAGGCGTATGATTGGACGGCGTTGCAAACCGTCGCTTGGATTTACACGCGAGACCGTGACTTGATTTGCCAACTCTCTCCAACGCGGGAGACGTTTGGCTGGCGTTTGTGTGATTATCGTGTCCCGGGACACGACGAGATTAAAACGGGCCAGTTAGACAATGACCCGCCAACGGCTGCTGATATTTTTATGAAGGTCTTGGATATTGAACCATGCCCCTTTTCATCATTGGAGGCTGCCGAGACTGAATTGATAAGTGCATGTAGAGCAGAAAAGATTAAGGGTTTCGGGTTGGAAAATGGGGCCGGAGAGCCGAAAGAAATCCCCGCTATTCATTGGTCAAAGATCAAGTTTACTTGGAGCGACAGGCCCCGCGACGAGACCCAGCCCGACCGAGCAGGAAGCTGGGCGCATCCCACTTTTGAACGCGAAGCCGTCTTAAACTTATGGCGAGAGGATTGGAATGAGGCCGCTGCCGATCAAGAGACGCTCGCACCATCGATCGATGACACCACCAAGAAGGCGAAGCCCGGACCTAGGCCGGGAATGTGGAGGCGGGAACTGTTCAAGCGCTTCGAAGGTATGGACCGTGAGCACCTTGAGAACGAAGCCGAGAAGATGACAAAGAAGGGCGAGGGCGGCACGGGTGCGCGCAAAAAAAACATCGAGAATTGGCGAGCCTGTCTTAACGCGAAATCGTACCGCGATAACAAAAGCGCCCCTCAGAATAATTCCGACCTCGGAAGGCATATTGACGAGGCAATAGAGGCGGCGCGGGCGAAGCTAGACGCCGCAGGAAAATAGCAATTAGCAGCCTGCAAATACGGATAGCAGATAGGAATTCCCCATATAAGTCATTGATTTTGCTAGAGCACAGATAGGAATTAATCGGTTTCATTTGGCCGTAATTCCTACCTCTTGCTTTCCTGTCGTCATCAGCAATGAGCAGCCAAGTTCAACGCTAAGCAACAACAGGAGTACGCAATATGAATGACCGCATCCTTCCCGTTGACGAAACCCTGAGTAAGACCGGGTACAAGGCCCGAAATTCTCTCCACAATGCCGTTGAGAAACACGGTTTCCCCGAACCTGTGCAGGTCGGGCCTAACCGTATCGGTTGGTGGGAATCTGAGGTGGACGAATGGCTTAAAGCCCGTCCTCGCGGATACCTGGCCCCCGTCGCTCAACCTCGCGAGACAGAGGCGGCATAACCCCCCAAAACGAACCGGCCCCGAACGTGGTGAGACACGCCGGGGCCAGAAATCATTCGTAGCGGCTAACTACAAAGGACGATTGAAACATGAGTAATCTACATCATTCGACTAACTCTCGCAATCTCTCAGAAAGCGCCAGCGGATTGGCCCGCACCATCGAACGGATGGAGGCACGCGGGGCTAACCCGTTTGTACTCCATGACATGCGTCAACGGCTGGCCGCGTTGTCGAAGATCGACGGCGACCCGCGCGCTTGCGTGGCCTCTTTCGGGGGGGCGTTCTAATGGCCGAACGTATCAGAATGAAATTCCGGGTTTACTCCCCGGACGGCAACGCCCGGACGGTTGAACCGATTGGCCGGGACGCATGGACCCTTAACGAACTGGTCAAGGCAGGCCCGAGGGGCTGCACGCCGATTGATAACCCCGCCCCGCGATGGAGCGGCTACGTTCATAAGCTGCGGAAAAAGTACGGCATCGCAATCAAGACCATTGAGGAAAAGCACGGCGGCGACTACGCCGGGACTCACGCGCGTTATGTCCTCTTGGATACCGTCGAACGCATCGGCGGGGAAGCGATGGAGGCGGCTGAATGACACAGATCAAAGCCGCGTCTCAGGCATACGAGAACCTACTCAACGCCCGACAAGCTCACATCGATGCTTGGCAGGAATGGCGCTGCCAACCTTGCGCCGATCCTGACCCGGATTTCGAGTTGTGGGACTTCAAACAACAAATGGAAGCATCCATTGGCATCGGGGCAGAAAGCCCCGAGCCGTTACCGGCGCTGCCCGCCCCTGACAAGATCGAAGGGGAGCAGTTGCTATGAGTGACACGCTTGTACTCCAAATCTCCGAAAAATGGGGAATCTGCACCGATGGTTTGCAATGGGTCTTGTCGAAGGCCGAAAAACAGGCCCGAGACGGCGATTTAAGCGCCCCAGCGCAGCGATGGCGGGCCATAGCCTACATTGCGGGCCGAAAGGACACGCTGTTGAGGGTGGCGCGCGAAAAATCGGCCCCCATAAGCCCGGAAGCGTGGCAGATCATCGAGGGTTGGCCGGATACCTACCGTGAATGGTGCGCCCAACGGGGCGAAAGGCGGGCGGCATGACCATACCGCAGCCGACACCCGGCCCGATCCTGTCAAAACACTGGCCTATGCCGAGGGCGCGAAATGGGCGCATTCGGTAATCACGCCGGAGACTTCATCGCGCGCAATATTCCCGTTGTCCCTACGTCCGGGGATGACGGGAAGCGCCCTTGTGTGAACAACTGGCAACGCATCGGCATTCCGGCATCCAAGGCGCTCGCGGAGTCCGGGCGCTTCGATGATGCGAACCTTGCCTTTGTCGCTGGCGAGCGCACACGCCTAACGGTCTTGGATATCGACACCCCCGACCGGAAGGCGCTTAACGCGGCGCTGGCGAGGTTCGGGGATACACCGATCATCATCCAGACCGGCAGCGGCAAATATCAAGCGTACTATCGCCACAATGGCGAGCGCCGCATGATCCGCCCGCTTGAAAATATCGATATTCTAGGCGCTGGCATTTGCGTTGCGCCCCCCTCAGTCCGGCCCGATCATGGCGGCGCGTCCTATCGCTGGATAGCGGGCGACCTAGACGACCTTGAGCGGCTGCCATGCCTTGAGAACGTGCCAGAGGACGATATAAGCGGCGCAGAGACGATTCCAGAGGGACGCCGCACAAATGACCTGTTCCGCGAGCTTCGCGCCATCGCATACGAGTGCCAGACCATCGAAGACCTGGCCTTTAGAGCCGAGGGGATTAACGCCACGGTCTATGATCCGCCGCTATCCCCTGCAGAGGTTCGCAGGCAGGTGAGGGGCGTTTGGACCCTCAAGGAACAGGGCCGATGTGTTGCGCCCGGTAGCCGGTCGGCGGTTTTCCCTGTTGCCGATATCGTGGCGTTTGCGGAGTATCCCCCGGCGATGGTCTTGGATGGCTATCTGCATGCGCACCATGGGCCTAGTCACGTGTTTGCGGTAAGCCCTAAGGGGCTGGCAAAGGTCTTAGACTTGAATCATGCGACAATTGCGAGAGCGCGGGATTGGCTTTTGGAAAAAGGCCGGCTTGAGCTTGTCGAGAAGGGCCGAACGACGAGAGGCGCCAACGGCAAGGTTCAAAATGCGCCCGATCAATACCGCTTCACCGGGGTATAAAATTTATACCGTATAGAACATACACCCTTCCCCATGGGAGAAAGGCACCAAAACCAAACTTGTTTAGAAAAAGGTAAGGTGCCGCGAAGCGGCAATCTGGCATCTGGGCGCGTGCGCCCGAGTAGGGCGGCAAAGCGCCACAGGCCGAAGGCCGCACCGTACAGGCCGGGAACACGCTCTAGCCCGGTATCGAGGCAGGCACCATGTCACAGGGCGAACCTGACAAAACCTGTCACCTCAAAAAAAATCGGCGCTTTTTTCTTCAACATTCGATGGCAACAATACGGCATGGAATGGCGCGATCTACTCAGCGGCGGATATGGGCTTTACCTGCTATGTGAATGCGGATGGCGCGCGGACGTTGACCCGCAGACCATCAAGGCAAGCGATTCCTGGCCGGTTCCTCGCGTCATCAAGGCGCTGCCATGTCGAAGGTGCGGGGAGACGGGTTTAGAGCTAACGATTACGTCACAACGCGGTCTAGGTATCAGGGGGCGCTAGCGGGAAACACCGGGGAAGCATCCGGGCGACACAGTGAGCGACACACCCGGACCAGCCGTAAGGCGTTGTTCTATGGATCGATAATCCCGGAATGTTTCAGGGCGCGACACACTGACCGGCACAGGGTAGAGCACCCCCTTGGTAAGGGGGAGGTCTGCGATTGATGGTGCCCAGGGGCGGATTCGAACCACCGACACCCGCATTTTCAGTGCGGTGCTCTACCGAATATCCTCTGGTTTGAGCGCCCTGATTCTAGCCATCAACTCTTCACGTTGGTTCGTAAATTCGTCTTGCGCAGGTTCGTCGTCGTTAATCCAGCTCAATATCTGCTTTCTGGACCAACGAAAGGGCCGCCCCATGAATACTGGTCCGGGAAGCTCGCCTCTTTGAACCGCGCGTCGAAATTGTGCGGTGCTGATACCAAGCAATTCGGCACACTCGACCGCCGATAGTGTCAGCTTTTCACTCATTATTTTCTTCCATCACTCACATTCAAGCCGCGCTTTTTTCCGTCGCCAATCCTCTGGCGTCACGAACTCCCCCGAGTGGATCCCCGAGCCTGTAACGAGCGCTTGGCCGTATGCGGCAACAATCGCAGCCCCCACGGTCGGCACTTCATCGAGGTAGCGCCAATAGGGGACGGCCCAGCCTTCTCGCACCATCGAAACGGAAATGTCATTCCCGTTAACCTCGCACGTTGCGACAATGCGCCCATAGGTTCGCGCGCCGGTCGGGGAACAAGTGACCTGGCTGCCGTCTAGGATCGATTTTAAGAAGCGCCCAGCGTCATCACCGCATCGGTAGCACTTACCGCCTCGGATGCATTGTTGCGCGCTTTCAGGCGCGTCAATTCCGAACAAGCGAATACGGATTTGGCCGATGCGGATGGTGTCACCGTCCGTGACCGTGGCCACGCCGGTTAAATCGTCGGCAGCAACGGCGCCGATTAAAGAAACGGAGAATATTATTGATAAAGCGACGGCACTTCTCATGCTACGTGCACATAAAAATAAAAGCCCCGCTCGGGCGGGGCTTCAAACCTCATTCCGAGAAAGCGTATGTTAATCGTCTAAGGCCGTGTCTTCATGGCGAGTACCAATGGTCTGCTCTCCACGATATTCCATGACTACAGCCTGTTGTTCTTCGCTTAAGGAGTCCATGAAAGTCGGCACACGGGCAAGCAAGGCCATCCCCTCTTCATACGAAGAGCGGCGCACTGCCTCGTCTCGGCAGATTTCAATTTGTTCACTAGTCGAGTTCATTGCTTGATCTCCTTCGCATAGTATGTGCTCCCATTGACCGGTTCTGCAAGTGAAAACCCTAGTTTTTCGTAATAAGGGACGGCACCCAATGCTGGATCCTTAATCTTAAGTAATTGTGAATCAAAGATTCTTCCGTAAAATTCCAATGCCGTAAAGGTAATTGGAGCGATGTAGCCTTTCAAGGGGTTGGCAGGAAGAGACCAAGCCTCTAGCAGCCGAATGCAGACTTCGCGCTTAGCGGGCGATACATGCCCCATGGCCATTCCACATAAAATGCTTTCCTGCCAAATCGCAATATCAAACCTGTTTGGCTTGTTCCAAATTTGGTTATAAATGCGCTGCCAATCAAAGCCCGCATCCACATGAGGTTGGGATAGAGGCCAAATCACTTCCCAAAAAAATAACGAATCTTTCCCTAGCGGCAGTACCTTTAGATCCGGCCCAACCACTTTTGACCAATGCTCCCAAGTCCTGTGATAAGCAGCATCACGGAACCCTTGATAACGACAGTGCACCTCAAAGAAATCATCCATGTTTTGAACTTATCCGAGTGGATTGCATCATATCAATAACTTAAACAGGTACTATTCCCCCGGTTCCCGCATCCTGACACCAGCCCCCATGCCGTTCGGCTCAACGAACACTACGCCAGCGCTTTCCAGGGCAGCCTGAATGCGGTTCATTGTGTCTTCATAGGGTGTCGTCTTTCCCGCTTCAAAGTCGGAAAGCGTCTTGTGTGTAATCGGTGCGCGCACCTTTCCGGCACTGTCTTTTTGCTTTCCTGTGGCGGCTCTCAAGTCCCCTTGTGACCACCCAAGCATACCCCGCGCTGCGCGGCATTGTTTCGCTGAAATCGCCATTTACGCACCTTTCTAAACAAACAAGGTCTATATTTTTTATATAGACATGGATAACGATAAAGAGTATATTTTTTATATAGCCACAAAGGCAAGGGGAATGACATGTTTCAGCATCCGCAGACCAAATTGCACAAGGCAATCGCCAACGTGAGCAAGCGCCCGAGCGTCCGCATTGTTGACGTGAGGGTAGATCCCGAGTGGAGCATTCGCGGGGAAGCCTGCATTGTCTTTCAGGATCGAGGCAGCCCGTATCACCGCCCGTACACCCTTGAGGAATTTCGCGCCCGTCTCGAAATTTACGGCTCGCATGAAGGGGCCGTTGGCGAGGGCCACACTTATCGGCACGTCTACTTTTGCGCTGACAACGTGCCTGCCGATATCCGCAACGCACTGGCCGCGAATTAAGTGGACCGGGGAAGGCTGCAACCTTTCCCGGCCCGTTGTCCATTACCCAACCGCTAAAGAAGGGAGATTAGACCCATGAAGAATATCACTCGTAGACAGGCCGCGAAAGCAATTGGCCTTGGCACCGCCGCCGCATTCGTGACACCCGCCGCACTGGCAGACGGCAACCCCGACGCCGATATCCTCGCACTTGCCCGCGAGATTGAGCGCATCGAAACTATTGTTCTGCCGCCGCTGCAAAAGGCATACAACGACGCCGAAATGCAGGCGAACGAACTTGCTGCACCTTCGATGAATGCGCCGCGCCTGACGCCCGATCAGATCGACGCCCATGAAGCGGACATGTTGAACGTCCTGAGAAACGAAAAGGGCCATCGCGGCGAAAACATGCGCGACCTTTTCAAAGCCAATTACCCCGGCTTGGATTACGAGACAGGCGTTAGGGAGATGTACTCGTTCGACCGCAAGGCTTGGCAAAAATATGCCGACTGGAACTCGGCGCGCCTGCAGGCCGAAAAGGACGTTAACCTTTTCGAGAAAGAGCAGCGCATGGACGCCGCCGAGAGCGAGGCCGAAGCGATCCGCGAGAAGATTTGCAGCATGCCCGCGCGCACCGAAGCGGGCTATCTGGTGAAGCTGAAAATCGCCATGGACGGGAAGCACCCCGACACCCTTGCGGACCCCGAATACGTCACTGACAAGGCGCTCGTTTCGCTGTTGCGCGACCTTCAGGCGGGGGAATGATCGATGGCTAAGAACATCACCCGCCGCCAAGCGGCCAAGACCATCGCCATCGGCACCGGGGCTGCCTTGATCGCTCCGGCAGCGCTGGCCGATCCCAACCCCGACGCTCGCCTTATCGCCCTTGAGGCAGATTGGCTAAAAACAATCGACTTCATCGACAATCGCGAGGACGCCCCTGAAAACGAAATTGTAGCCGCCTGCACGACGCTGAATCAGATCATGGACACGATAGCCGAAACCCCGGCAAACGGATCAGTCGGGATTGGCGTCAAGTTGCGGATATTTCACTGGCACATCACGGACCATGAATACTACGACCATTGTATCTCCGGGGATTTGCTGCACTCGATCCGCCGCGACTTGGGCGAGACGTTCTATCAGTACCCGAGTCTTAACCGCGCCTAACCGCATTCCCCCAGCGCCGCAAGGGCGCTCAAACTCTCCCCCGAGCCGAAACGCCGGGGGATTTTTTTATCGGACATGAATAATATTAATTCATCAACAGGACAGCATTGAACATGTATGAACACCAATGAACATGTATGGACAAAGTAAAGTTACGGTCACGCATGAGAATAAATCGCCCGAATGCAAGGTGACGCCAAAATAAGGCCGTGTTATTATTTCTTTGCATGGCGACAATTGGAGCACGCAGCGAGCAATGAGCAAGGCAGATGACCCGGAAACATGATCCAGATTTCACGCCCGATGGCGTAACAGATACCGCCCCCGGCAATCCCGCCGTCGCTCATTGCGCCCGCGCTGATTCCGATCCCATGCACACAGAGCCGGGGGCGGTTCCCCCTTCCGACACGCTTTATCACTTGGCCCGCGATGGCGACGAAGAGGCGCTTTCGTCTCTCTCTGCAGAGGCGATGAATGAAGCGCCGGACGCTCAATACTATCTCGCGAGCTTCTACCTGATTTCCGATCCCGACGCCGCCGAGGCTTGGCTTTGGAAAGCGGTTAAACACCGCCACCACAACGCCGCGTTGATGCTGGCCGGTCTGTTACTGAAACGCTGCGAACAAACCAACACCCTAGCCCCCTTGATCGAGGCCGAACCTCTCTTAGCGCAATGCGCCGAAGAGGGGAGCGCCAAGGCTCAGGGGGCAATCCAATTCTGCCGACTTCATGGCTACGAGATTTCTCAGAAAGAGGCTATTTCGCAATGACCGAATACGGACTTTTGGCCCCGGACTCTCAACCCGGAATGGGGCTTTTGAACTACAACCCGAGGCAATCAAACCTAGACGCATTTTTGCGCGGCTTCGGCGCGATGGGTTCGCACATGATTGCAGCGGGCGGGCCGTCAACCGATCCCAACAATTTCTCTCGCCAAATGGCTAAAGCCGGAGAAGCGTTTCAGAACGTGCGCCGTCAAAGTATCGAGGACGACCGCGCGCGGGCCATGCAGGACATGAATAACCGTATGGTACTTTCGCAGTATCAGCGCCAGCAGCAACGCGACCTAGCCCGCGACCGTTTCGCCAACGCCGCTGCGATGGGCGGGAAAGACATGGCAGGCCAGCCGGTCAACGTGCAGGGTCTATTGGCGGATGCTTACCCGGATAAGATGGCCGAAATGCAAATCGGTTTGCTGGCCCCGCAAAAGCCGCTTGAGGTTTCCCCCGGCGCGACACTCGTAAACCCGAAAACCATGCAAGCGCTTTACACCTCGCCCGGACAGAATATCCCCACGTCTCTACAAAGAAACTTGCGCGATGCTGGCCTAGTGCCGGGAACGAAACCTTATCAGGAAGCCATCCTCGCGAGCCTCAACAAGCCGGGGGTTGCGGTCAACCTTGGCGGGGATGAATCGGTATCCAAGCAAGTCCTGGCCCGGTATCAGGACGCCTATTCGCGCAACGCCGAACGCCGGGACCGTCTACGCGGACTCGAAAGCATGATGAAGCTGGCCGGAAACGTTCAATCCGGTTTCGGGGCGGATACCAAACTTGAGGCGACTAAAGCGCTCAATGCTTTGGGCTTCGATGTTGACCTATCGAGCGTGGCGAGCGCCGAACAATTCCGCACGCTGGCGATGGATCGTGTCATGGAACACGTGGCCAAGTCGAAGGGCGCTATATCCGAGAAAGAAATGGCGGCATTCGAGCGGGCATCCCCGAGCCTTGCGAACACGCCGGAAGGTAACAGGCTCATTCTTAAGGCAGCCATCGAGGCCGAACGCCGCGCCGCGCTTGTCGATGATTTTATCCAGAACGAGGTTCAACAGAATCCCGACATTGGCTTGTTCGCTCTGGATCGTAGGGCCAATGACTTCCGACGCCAGCTTGCACAAACGCCGGTCTTCACTCCCGAGGAAATGGCACGGTTTGAAAATCCGCAGGCTGGACCTGTCCCGGAATACCAACCGGGCAGCGGCGGGTTAGTCGATAGGCTCCGGCAGCATGGTTTTGAAGTGGTAAAATAGGACGCTGACAAGTGGACGTTTCGGAAAGCATGATTACCGCCTTCGATCCCGAGAGGATTAAGGCATTCGAGGCGAGCGATACAGGCGAGCAATGGTTCGCTTGTGTCGATGCGCTGGGCTTTCCGTATGCCACGCCCGAACAGGTCGGGGAGATTGCTGCAGAACTGATTCAACGCCCCGACGCCATCCGCACCGACCTGGCCCGCGCCTATCCCTTCGAAGTGCTCACCGTTCTAGGTTGGGCGTCGGATGGTCTACCGGAGGAAACGCGAAACGAAATTTATTCTCACTTCCCCGGACTGTTGGAAGCGCTTGAATGCGCCTGCGCCCGGTATGGAGAGAGGGCGCTTTTAATCGCCTGTGGAGTGGATCCCCTGAAACCATCCGAGGCGATGATCGAGGCGCTTAAACCGGACAGCATCAAAACGGCAATTCACCCTGACAGGCTCAAAGCCGCCGCCAAGGTGTTGGGCTTGGATGACCTGAAACCGGAGCAGACCGGCAGCGTTGTGCATACCATCACGGAAACCTATTCCGAGGATGACCGCGCCGAACTCGTGCGGAATCATACTGCCGAAATTTGGACCCTGATCGCCGCCGCAACTTTGCCGTATCCCGAGGCCGTCTCAAACGTAGTGGATAAATTTCCCGGACTTTTCGAGACGTTCAACGCCGCGACCGATCGATATGGGCTTGCCGAAATGTTGAAAGCCGAAGGCACGACGATTCATTAATGGAGTAGACAGAATGACTACTGGATTTAACGTATTCAATCGGGACCGCAGCCAACCCGGCGACCCGATTATGATTGGTCCCAAGCGCCGCGCTTTGGCCGATGTTCTTTCAGGCCGGGGACTTCCCGGAGAGAGTTACGCCAGTCCGCAAGGCCGTTACGCTCAGATGTTGCTTTCGCAGCCCAGCACAAACAACGGCAGCGCATTGGGCGGGCTTAGTCATGCGGTCCGGCAGTTTATGGGCGCTTACCTCATGCGGCAGGACATGAATCAGCAAGAGGCCGCACACGATGCTCTAATCAAGGGCTTGGGTCCGCAACAGACTGGACACCCCGGCTTGCAGGAAACGACGCCGGGCGGTTTCGATTCCGCAGTCAAAGCGCTGGGAAACATGCCGGACAACCGATACGCCGGACGCCTGAGCGCGCGCCTGCAGATGGCGCAAGCGTTGCAGGGCGCACAAGCTGCCGAAGCCGATCAAGGCCGCGTCGGGGAAACCCGCACCCGCAAGGTTCTGCAGGATGAAAGGCCGTATGAGCTTACCGAGCAATACGCGGGCAACGGTCAATGGTCCGCGATGGGCGACCCTGTACCGTTGTGGAAGCCGGAAAAGCCGGACACCGATCCGGATATCCTGGAAATGAATCAGCTTTTAGATACTCTCGGAAAACTCCCCGAGGGCGACCCGCGCCGCGCACCATATCAGGCCAGGTTGACCAAAATCACGAGTAGCCAGCCGCTTGCTCAGGTCAACATGAATCCGGGCGAGCCGAAGGCGAACGAGGAACTTGGGAAAGCCATCGGCGGGCGTCTCGCTGCACAAGTCGAGGCGGGCGATAAGGCTTACACAAACCTGCAGACCTTGAACCTCATGGAGTCGGCTTCCTCTCAGCTTGAGCAGGCCGGGGGCGCTACCGGCGCACTGGCCGAACCGTCGATGTTCGCCACGTCACTCATGCAGGCGGCGGGCATCGATCCGACCTCGCTTAACCTGCCTGCCGACGCTGGACCGGCGCAGGTGTTGAACTCGCTTTCCAACAAGCTGACCCTTGGCAAGATTGGCGGGCCGGACGGTATGCCCGCTAATAACTTCTCGGATGCTGACCGCGCATTCATCGAAAGCACTGTTCCGCGTCTCACGGATACGCCCAGCGCATTCCGCGCCAAGCTGTTCATTGATAAGCGGATGGCCGAACGGTCTATCGCCGTCGCCCGAGCCGTCGAGGATGGATATAACCAAGGCCAGAGCGCTTCCGAAATCGGGCAGGCCGTGGCCGAAATCAAACGGCAGCCGCTATTCAGTGAAAACGAAATCCAGACGTTGCAGACCGCAACAGGTGGCGACGCTGGCACGCCGCAACCCTACGCGCCTAACACTGGCAATGCGGGGTTAGTGGATCGACTTAAACAACACGGTTTTGAGGTAGTGCGTTAATGCGTTTCGCCGCCAATCACACGAAGCGAAAAGGGAACTACACCCGCCTTGATGCAAAGCCCGTTGGCGTAGGGTTGCATCTTGAGGTTTCGCCGCGCGTGATCCAAAGCGGCCCGCGCTTCATTCCCCAGCCGAGCCGGACTAAGGAAACATTCGGCGGCGGCTATAGCTCCGTAATTCGCTCGCTCGGTATCGGTCGGGCATCGCGGCTTAATGAAGCCAAGTTTCAGGCGCTTGCGTCCAGCTTCATACAAATCCCGGTCACGCTGGGAGACGCCATCACGAAGGGGCAGGCCGATCAATCCCGCCGTGTACATATCCCAATCGTTCTGAGTCGGGCCGTCGATTTTGGCCACGCCTGCCGGGCACGATTGAAAGAACGGATTGAAGTCCTGGCCATGCGCCTGCAGCGGCAACAGGACGGCAATTACAGCGAGTGCGTATTTCATGGCGCGCATACTACCGCATAACGAGGACTGGCAATATGGAAAACCAACCCAACAATTACATGCGCCCGATAGACCGCGATCTATACGAAGCCGGGAAACAGGGCATAAAGCTGCAAGGCGGCTTCCCCGATCAACGCGCCCGCGACTTCTACGACGCCGGACAACAAGGCTTGAACATCGCGCCCGCAGCCCCGCCCGAGCAGCCTTCATTCATGGATGCGGCATTCACCACGGCTAAAGGTGTGGCCGGGGACGTTTCCGACTTCGCGAGCGAACAGGCCGGCATTTTGAAAAGTGCCGTCACTGGCGAGGGCCGCACGGAATATCCGGACATGCCGGAGATTACCGAAGCCAACATCGGATTCTTTGAATCGTTTATGCCGAACCTGAAACTTGGCCTCACGATGGACCCGACCGAGAAGGCGCGGATTATCGAGAACAGTTTTCAATCGGATCCCCGTTTCGGTGGCGTTTACGAGGACGCTCAAGGCAATCCCATTGTAGAATGGGAAGGCCAGCCCTATTACGTGAACAAGCCCGGCGCTTCGATGCAGGACGCAACGGACGTTGTGGCGCAGGCCGCGCAATTCACCCCCGGCGCTAAGGTCGCATCCGGCGCTAACACTCTCGCGGGCCGTCTCGCTTCCGGGGCCGCCACGTATGGCGCTACCGACCTCGCCCAGCAACGGGGCGTCATGGCTGCAGGTGGTAAGGACTCAACCGACATAGGACAGACCGCCACGGTTGCAGGTGTCGGGGGCGCTGCAGAGGCATTTGTCCCGCCCGCGCTCAAGGCTGCCGGAAAGGTGGCGAGAGGGGCCGTAGAGGCTGGCAGACGCGCGATGTTCCCCCGGTATGTCCCGAAGGCCCCCGGAGGTGCTACCGCGTCTCAGACCGCAAAAATTCCCATGACACAGGGTCAGCGCGGCGGGGATATGAACCTGTTACGGAAAGAGGAAGCCGCCCGCCAAGGTGGATATGGCGAAACCGCGTCCGGGGTTATGCGTAACTTTGACGACCGCCAACTGGACGCCATCCGCAGCGAGGCCGATAATCTGCAGCCTGGCCGATCCGGTTATGACACTCAAAGCCCCACGGATATCGGAAGCGAATTGCAGGGCCGCTTGATCGATGAAGCCGGACGCCGCAAGGCAGCCGTTAACACCGCCTATGACGACGCCGCCCGCATGTCTCAAGACGCCCCGGCGCTTATCAACCGGGAAGGTATCGAGGGCATGGCCCGTGACCTCGCGAGCGTGCCGCGTGATATGAACATCGTCCCGGAAATGATCGAGCGAATGCCGAACCTCAAATCGGCTTTGCAGCGTGCGAAAGACACCGCCACGCTTGCCGCCAATCCCCGGTTCAAGGCTCAGAACTTCACGCGGATTGAAGGCAGCCGGAAGGCCCTTAACCGCATGATCGATTCCGCAGCCGACAAGACCGAACGCGCGGCATTGATCGAAATGAAACGCCGCATGGATGATTGGACAGACCGCGCCATAACCGAGGGCTTCATGGAAGGCGATGAAGCTACCATCGACGCATTGAAAAACGCTCGCGAGTTGGCAGCCGACTATTTCAAAAACTTCGGCAAAGGGAACAGCATGGACCCTGCCGGTTCTGCCATGGTCAAGCTGTTGGACGAGAGCGCCGCCACGCCCCTGCAAATGGTGGAATGGCTGACCGGCGCAGCCCGTACCAAGGCCAACCCGCGCGCCGTTGGTCTCGTCAAGAGGATGCAAGGCATCTTTGGCCCCGACTCTCAGGAAATCGGCTTGCTCAAAGACGCCTATTTGATGAAGGCATTCACAGGCGTTTCCAGAGGCAACCGCGAAGTGACCCGCGAGGCTATCGTTAAAGGTGGCCGCAACCTCATTGATGGCGATGGGAAGCAGATTGCCGAGACGCTATTCACGCCGCAAGAAATTGGCCGCATTCGCCAGCTTATCAATGAGACGGCAAAAACCATCACACCGCAGGACGCCCGCAACCCGTCCCGATCCGCATTCGCGATGATGCAGCTACTCAGGGACAACAATCTCTTGAGCATGGGCGGGAAGGCCGTTGGCCCGGTCCCGCTTGTCGGGGAACTCGGTAAGGCGATGAAAGAAGCGGGCGGCGGCATCACGGCCCGCAACCTGACCTCGCAGGCCGAACGGCTTATCCAAGCGCCCATGGTAGAGGCCGGGGCTGCAGCTTCGGCGCTGGCCGTCGAGGGGGCGCGCCGTCGAGAGATCGAACGCCGCAACCGGGAGAATCCTGGCCCCTCTGCAATGGCCCCTCAATCAAAGGCGCAGATGTTGGCGCAGGTGCTTTCCAACCCGCCCGGACAGCCGAGCTTGCGACAGGCGCTTATGAATCCGCCCGTACCTCAAGGCCGCTTGTCTGCCGGTCTACTGGCACAACCGGCCCCGCAACCGGGATTGCTGTCTCCGAACGATCCGAGAGGCTTGCTTGCCGATGCTCTTATGCGTCGAGGATAGAGTTTTGAGGCCCGCCACACAGGCAGACCTTGAAGGATTGCCCCGCGTCAAATGGCGCGCTGTTGGCGAGCCTATCGACTGGCCCCGTTTGAAAACAATCAAAGGAAATCAATCGTGGCGCGTTATCGGTGAATATCGAGTGAGGCAGGATGAGCACTGCTAAAACAGAAAAAAAACAGGATTCCAAATTCAAGCCCGGTCAATCCGGCAACCCGAACGGACGCCCGAGCGGATCCCGTAACAAGGTCACGCTTGAAATGGAAGCGCTCATGGAGGGCGAAGCCGAGGCCATCACCCGTAAGTGTATCGAGGAAGCCAAGGGCGGGAACATGGTGGCGGTCAAGATTTGCATGGAACGGCTATACCCGCCCCGCAAAGACGCGCCTATCAGCTTTGAGGTTTCAAAGATGGAAACGACCGCCGACGCGGTTAGCGTCATGGGCGACGTTCTAGAGGCGATGGCAGCCGGGGATATCTCCCCATCCGAGGCGCAGGCGGTGGCCGGGATTGTCGAGACATTCCGCCGCACCATCGAAACGAACGAAATGGCCGAAGAGTTGAAGGCCATCCAACGCGCTCTTGATATGAGAGGATAACCGAGCATGGCGACGACCTCACAGAAAGCCAAAATCGACAAAGCCTTATCGCAACTTCCCGACATGGCCCGCATCACGCTGGCACTGGAAGCCCTTTCCGAAAACAAGGTTTCCATGGCAAACGAGCTGATTCAGACCGCGCCAAAGAGACATTATTCAGCGCCGGACCTGGCCCTTACAGAGACCATCGACGCCAGCTATCAGGTAAGCGCGCATTTTGACCGAGCGTTTTATCGGTTGATGGTGGACTACGAAAAATATCAAGGGTGCCTGTTCCTGGCTTCTGTCTTTCTTGAGCTTGGCCACGAGGCAGCAACGCCAGACGGCGAGTCAATCGACTTTGGCGAGGGCATCGTTACATTTTCCGACCTGGCCAAAAGCGCCGAGGACGAAATAACGGCGGCGATTATAGGTGTGAAGAGGTTTGCCGATTCAATCGGTCTGCCGGTTGAGAAGGTCTTGGCATTCTCGAATGTGACAACCTATGACGCAGAAATGTGGAACCGCTACCAGTCACCCGACAAGGCGACCTGCAAGCGGGTTGAAAGCCGCGCCGCTGAATTGTGCGATATCTTCGCGGGCCTCTGGAAGCGCAACAAGCGCGCTGTCACCCGCTTTAATCAGGACGCGGCATAATGCGGATGAAAGACAGGATCGAGAAGTTGCGAGAGCGGGTAACAGATTCAGAGCGCGACCCCTACGTGGAAATGAGTGACACGGAGTTGTGGCGTCAACTTCGATACCTCAATGAGCAACTCCGGGACCATCCAGAAAGCCCAAGCCAAGAGGTGGAAAAGGCCATCGCGTATCTTGAATACATGGATAAAACCGAGGCCGATTGGATCGCCTTCTACACCCGCGCCGATAATGCGCCACATTTCCGCGAATTGATCGCTGAGGGATGGAAGCACCCGGAGTATGACGCCAATTTTATGGATCGATTGAATGAGCAACTTAAAAAAGCAGCTTGAAGATGTTAAGAGCCGCATGGCTTTTGACGCCCCGCAACTTCATAGCGTCCGCTTTGTCGCTACACCCGAAGAGGCGCGACCCGCCGATCCGAATGGGGAAAGCGCCCTTTGGGGGATGGGGGCCGATACGTGGCGCATCTATCAAGCCCCAGGCGAAACGCCAGAGGATGCATTGCGCGCGGTCGGCATCGATCCCGATAAAGACCAAATACTTGATTGGACTGGCCGGATAGCCTTGGCGGGACAAGCCCGCTGACAATTGTTGACGTTCAAAACCGCATGAAGCGCCTTGGCGCAACGCCCCGGCAGCTTGAGGCAATCTCTCCCCTGACAGACGCGGGGACGGCCCGAGCCATGGCCGCACTGTTCCGGCAGCTTCAAACCCATCCATCTACACCGGCTTACCTTCGGGGCGTCTACCGTGACGCCATCCAAGCGCATGAGGCAGGCCAGCCGATCCCGGACGCGGCCCTAGTCGCTGCCATCAACGCCTGACACTTCCCATCAATGCGCCGGGGTTTTCTGACTCGGTAAGGTGAGGTTTTCCGCCACGGCAAAAGGGGCGCGCACCCGCCCGAATCAGTCATTACCAATTTACCGAAAAACACACCGAAATGATGCACGTTTGGCACCTATACGGCACCTAAATGAAAAAGGGGCCAGCCGTTAATTGGCTAACCCCTTGATCTAATTGGCTCCGGCGGCAGGACTCGAACCTGCGACAAGTCGGTTAACAGCCGACTGCTCTACCAACTGAGCTACGCCGGATCAGAGCTTGGAGGCGCGGACCGGAATCGAACCGGTGTACACGGCTTTGCAGGCCGCTGCGTAGCCACTCCGCCACCGCGCCGTTCCGCGTTGACCCCCCGTCACATTTCGAAAAGACCCGATCCAAGGGGCCCCGTGCTGCGACGACGCGGGAAATTAGACGTATCATTGCCGGGGGTCAAGCAATCCATGTACACTTTTCAGGCATTTATTTTCATCGCCTCCTGACGGCCGCATGGAGTTGTTTTCAGCGCTTGGTGGGCCTATAAAAACGGACATTAAGTGATTTCGGATTCAGGGCTCAAGATGCCGCTAATCCCGTTCTAATAGAGGGTCGCCCCAATGAACGATACGCAATTTGCCAAAGCGCGCCGCAATATGGTGGACGGCCAGATTCTTCCCAACAGGGTAACCGATGAACGCGTGATCGAGGCGATGGAGACATTGCCACGGGAAGTTTTCCTGCCGCAGCAGCGTCAGACGCTGGCCTATATCGACGAAACCGTTCTGATCGAGAATGGCCGCTATATGATGCAGCCGATGGTGCTGGCGCGGCTGCTGGATGTTGCTGAAATCAAACAGAGCGATGTGGCGATGGCGATCGGCTGCGGCACCGGGTATGGCGTGGCGGTATTGGCGAAGCTGGTCGACACCGTGATCGCGGTCGAGAGCGATGCATCCATGCGCACTAAGTCGGAGCGGAATTTGGGCGAGCTCGGCGTGGACAATGTCGCCGTGGTCGATGGGGTGATGGCAGAGGGCAATCCCAAGGACGCGCCTTATGACGTGATATATATCGACGGCGCGGTGCCGGAATACCCGGAAGATATAGCCAGGCAACTTGCCGACGGTGGGCGGCTCGTATGCGTCGAGATGCCGCCCGGCAAGCCGGTCGGACGCGGTGTTCTGGTGACTCGTTACGGAGATTCGATTTCGAAGCGTGAAGTATTCGATGCGGTCGAGCCACTTCTGCCGGGCTTCGAGAAAGAAGCTGCATTTTCGTTTTGAATTTGTCGCAAGGTCATGGAATCACGGCAAAATTTCCAAGCTGCGATTCGCACTTATTTTTCTCTTGCGCGCCGATGATGCCAGTGGAAGTCTCTGAATTCATTGCGATAATCGTAAAACTTGACCTTACTGCGGGGTTCTGACTCCCTTATAGTTCACGAAGTCTTAATATCGGGCATCGCTAACTTGCGAAGTGTGTTGGGAATAAGACCTCCGACGTGTTACCTAGGTCTGGGCAGTATGGGTTGAAACACTATGCATAAATCTGCAGTCATCGCGTCTTCGCTGGCACTTGTCGCGTTTATCGGACTTCAAGGAACGTCGGCGTCCGCTCAGACGATCGAAGACGCATTGGCGAAGGCTTACCTGAATAACCCGACGCTGCTCTCGACCCGGGCCGGCCTTAGGAGCACCGATGAAAGCGTGCCTCAGGCGCTTGCCAATTGGCGTCCATCCGTCGAAATTACCGGTTCCGCGGGGGCCGAGGTCGTTGAAAGCAATACATCGACGGGTACGGACAGGAATCAGAGCCGCCGCCCCAAAGACATCGGCATTTCCGTAACGCAGCCGTTGTTCCGTGGTGGTCGGACGCTCGCGGAGACCAGCGGGGCCGAGAACGATATCCGTGCGGCGCGGGCGCGTCTGCTTGAAACCGAGCAGAACATTCTTCTGCAGGCCGCGACGGCTTATCTCAACGTTTATCGCGACCAGGCCGTGTTGCGGCTCAACCAGAACAACGAAGAGGTCCTGCAACGCCAGCTTGAAGCGACGCGTGACCGGTTTGAGGTCGGCGAAATTACCCGAACCGATGTGCACCAGGCGGAAGCGCGGTTGGCGCGTTCCAAGGCGGATCGTATTCAGTCGCAAGGCGATCTGGAGACGTCAAGAGCGAATTACCTCAACGTGGTTGGAGAGCCGGCGCCGAAAACCCTTACGTTGCCGGAGCGGGCAGGCGATTTGCCTGCGAGCGCTGATGAGGCGGTTAGGATCGCGGTCGTCAACAACCCGGGTGTGATAGCTGCCGAATTTGATCGCCGTGCTGCGATGGATAACGTTGACGAAGTGTGGGGTGAATTGCTGCCGGAAATGGATCTCACGGCCAGCAGCACCCGTGAATGGGAAACGACGACGGAAACGAGTCTCAGGACCACGCATGAAGTCACGCTGAATCTGACCATCCCGATCTATCAGCAGGGCGAGGTTTATTCGCGGCTGCGTCAGGCGCGTCAGGATGCAGCGGAGAGCACTTTGGTTATCGATACTGAGCGCCGGGACGCGGCTGAGGCCGGTACGCAAGCGTACGAAAGCCTGATTACGGCTCGTGCACAGGTGGATGCGTTCCAGACCCAGATCGAAGCCAGTATCGTCGCCCTTGAGGGGGTGCAGCGCGAAGCGGCCGTCGGGTCTCGTACCGTGTTGGATATTCTCGATGCCGAACAGGAATTGCTGGATTCCCGAGTGTCGCACGTTCGCTCCGAGCGGGACGAGCTGGTTGCCACATATGAATTGATGTCGGCGCTTGGGCGTTTAACGGCAAAGGATCTCGGCTTGGCTGTCGACCTTTACGACCCGCGCGAGCACTACAACGAAGTACGTGACAAGTGGTTCGGTGGGACGAGTTCGGGCGGTGTGAAATAGTCAATGATACCCGGAGGAATTTGTCCTGCGGAGTTTTCATTGCGATTACGGTTTGTTAACCGTCTTTAGGACATCTTCTAGGGATCGTTAACGCAAACGGGGGGCTAGACCCGCTAATGAGCGAAGAAGCCGACGCAGCTGGAGAAGACGGCGCCGAACCTTCAATGGAGGACATCCTCGCTTCTATCCGACGCATTCTTGCGGAGGAAGAAGACGAAGATGGCGCTGAGCAATCTGCTGCGCCCGAACCAGAGCCGGAGCCTGAGCCGGAACCCGAACCTGAGCCGGAACCCGAGCCTGAGCCGGAACCCGAACCTGAGCCCGAGCCGGAACCTGAGCCCGAACCTGAGCCCGAGCCCGAGCCGGAACCTGAGCCTGCGATGGCCCCGCCGCCACCGCCTCCTCCTCCGCCGCCACCGCCGATGCCTTCCGAAATGGAAGAAATCCTCGAGTTGACGCCGGATATGGTGGCGATGCCTGAATTGGTATCGAATCCCACATTCCAATCGGGTGCCGATATGTTGTCGGAACTCGCCAAGGCGATCTTGGACCAGCGCGATCTTTCCGTCGGCGGTAGTCGCGATATCACGCTCGAAACCATGGTCCGTGAAATGCTGAAGCCCATTCTGCGCGAATGGCTTGACCGCAATCTGCCTTACCTGATCGAACGGTTGGTCAAGAAAGAGATCGACAAGATGATCAACCGGGCGGAACGTCTGGACAGCTAAGCTGGCCTCAATCATTACTGTAGTCATTGATCCGACGGCAGCGCGGCGCTAAAACCTGCGCTTCATCTTGACGCGACTATCGGAGGTCTCCGGCAATGCTGGAAAAAACCTATCGGTCTGACGAGATCGAGCGGAAACGATACGAAGAATGGGAAAACGACGGTGACTTCGCCATCGGCGGCGCGCGTGCGAACGCCGAGCCCTTCACCATCGTCATTCCGCCGCCGAACGTCACCGGCAGCCTCCACATGGGCCACGCGCTCAACAACACGCTCCAGGACATCCTGATCCGCTATAGACGGATGCAGGGCCGAGACGCCCTATGGCAGCCCGGGACCGACCATGCAGGCATTGCCACGCAGATGGTCGTCGAACGGCAGATGGCCGAAGAGGGGCTGACCCGACACGATCTCGGCCGCGAAAAGTTCATTGAACGGGTGTGGAAGTGGAAAGCTGAATCTGGCGGTACGATTACGTCTCAGCTTCGCCGCCTGGGTGCGTCCTGCGATTGGTCGCGTGAGCGTTTTACCATGGACGACGGGCTTTCTGCTGCTGTCACCAAGGTCTTCGTTCAGCTTTACAAAGAAGGTCTGATCTACCGGGACAAACGGCTCGTCAATTGGGACCCCAAGTTGCATACGGCGATTTCCGACCTTGAGGTCGAACAGCGCGAGACGGTCGGTAAGATGTGGTACTTCAAGTATCCGGTCGAAGACCGCGACGGAGAGTATCTGACGGTTGGCACGACGCGTCCTGAGACGATGTTGGGCGATACCGGTGTGGCGGTGCATCCCGATGATGAGCGCTACCAGCATCTTGTGGGACAGAACTGCATTCTGCCGATTGTCGGTCGCAAGCTGCCGATTGTCGCCGACGAATATGCCGATCCCGAGAAAGGCACCGGCGCGGTCAAGATGACGCCGGCGCACGATTTCAACGACTTCGAGGTCGGGCAGCGCCACCACCTGAAGATGGTGAACGTGATGGATGCCAACGCGCACCTGAACGAGAACGTCCCGGAAGCGTACCAGGGACTTGAGCGCTTCGAGGCTCGTGAAAAGGTGGTCGCGGAGATGCAGAGCCTGGGGCTTCTCGAAAAAATCGAAGACAATCCGATGACCATTCCCTACGGCGACCGCTCCGGTGTGCCGATCGAGCCGTGGCTGATGGACCAGTGGTTCGTCGATGCCAAGACGCTGGCCGGCCCGGCGATCACGGCGGTCGAGCAGGGCAAGACCAAGTTCGTGCCGCAGAACTGGCAGAACACTTACTTCGAGTGGATGCGCAACATTCAGCCGTGGTGCATTTCCCGGCAGATCTGGTGGGGGCATCAGATTCCGGCCTGGTTCGGTCCGGACGGCGAGGTGTTCGTGGAGGAAACCGAGGAAGCCGCAAAAGCGGCGGCCCGGGAATCGCTTGGTGAAGACATTGAGCTCACGCGCGACCCTGATGTGCTGGATACCTGGTTCTCGTCGGCGCTTTGGCCGTTTTCGACACTCGGTTGGCCGGAACAGACGCCGGAACTGGAGCGTTACTATCCGACCGATACCCTGATCACCGGTTTCGACATCATTTTCTTCTGGGTCGCCCGGATGATGATGATGGGTATTCATTTCATGGGCGAGGTGCCGTTTCACACGGTCTACATCCACGCGCTGGTTCGCGACGAAAACGGCCAGAAGATGTCCAAGTCCAAGGGCAATGTGATCGATCCGCTGGAATTGATCGAAAAGTATGGCGCCGATGCGCTGCGGTTTACGCTGACGGCGTTTGCCGCCCAGGGCCGGGACGTCAAATTGTCCGAGAGCCGCGTCGAGGGTTATCGGAACTTCTGCACCAAGATCTGGAATGCGGCCCGTTTCTGCGAGATGAACGAGTGCAAGCCGGTCGGGACGTTCGACCCGGCGAAGGTTACGCAACCACTGAATAAGTGGATAGTCGGCAAGGTCGTGGAATGCGAACGCCGGACTCGTGAGGCAATCGAGGCCTACCGGTTCAACGACATCGCGACGTCGATCTATCAGTTCACCTGGGGAACCTACTGCGATTGGTATCTGGAACTGGTGAAACCGGTGTTGCAGGGTGAGGATGCGAGCGCAAAAGAAGAGACGCGGGCGACCGCGGCATGGGCGCTGGATCAGATCCTGATGCTGGCGCACCCCGTGATCCCGTTCGTGACCGAGGAGCTTTGGCAGTCGATATCCTCGGATCGCGCGCAGCGGCTGATCGAGACCGCGTGGCCTGAATACGATGACGCCCTGATCGACAACGCCGTGAACGCGGAGATCGACTGGGTGGTGCGCTTGATCACGCAGATCAGGCAGGTGCGTTCCGAAATGAACGTACCGCCGTCGGCGAAGATTCCGATGTTCCTGAAGGACCCTGGGGCCGCGGCCGTCGGGTTCCTGGAATCGCACAACGATCTCGTCACGCGACTGGCGCGGCTCGAGAGTGCGGAAGTTCTGAACGGCGAGGTGCCAAAAGGGGCGGTGCAGGACGTGATCGACGAAGCAACGATCATCCTGCCGATTGCCGAAGTCATCGACCTGGATGAGGAACGTGCCCGCCTTGAGCGCGAAATCGCCAAGCAGGACAAGGAAATCCAGCGTTTCGAGGGCAAGCTCGGCAACGAGAAGTTTATCGCCAACGCACCGGAAGAAGTGATCGAGACCGAACGCGAGCGGCTGGCGGAAGCGAAACAGGTTCGCGAAAAGCTCGAGGAAGCTCATAATCGGCTGTCTGCTGCGGGTTGATCCACTCAGCAAGTTCGTTCGTAAACTCCAAGGAGGGGTATTCGTATGGAAAAGGAAATGGAGGCAATCGCCGATCAGGTGATTGAAATCATCACGGTTTATGGCTTGGACGTCGTCGGCGCCCTGGCCATCCTGATTATCGGTTGGATTGCCGCTGGCTGGGTCGGACGGATGGTCGACCGAGGGCTCGGTCGCGTGCCGAACATGGATTCGACGCTGCGTCCGTTCCTGTCGAACATCGTGCGCTGGACGATCCTGGCGTTCGTCATCGTCGCCGTTCTCAATCAGTTCGGTGTGGAGACGACGTCGATCATTGCCGTTCTCGGTGCCGCCGGTCTGGCCATCGGCCTGGCCCTTCAGGGTACGCTCTCGAACGTCGCCGCCGGTGTAATGCTTCTGATCCTGCGGCCGTTCAAGGTCGGTGACTTCGTTTCTGCCGGTTCCCTTTCCGGGACCGTCGTGCAGATCGGTTTGTTCACGAGCGAGCTCAAGACCGCTGATGGTATCTACATTATGGCGCCGAATTCGCAGATCTGGAATCAGGTGATCACCAACTATGGCCGTAATCCGACGCGCCGGATCGATATCCAGGTCGGCATCGCCTATGACGATGACATCGATGTTGCCCAGAAGGCGCTGCAGGAGCTGATGGAAGGCAACGACCTCGTGCTCAAGGATCCGGCGCCCATGACCATGGTCATGGCGCTTGCCGACAGCTCGGTGAACATCAACATGCGCTGCTGGGCCAACACGGGCGATTACTGGAACGCGCTTTGGGCGTTGAACAAAGGCGCCAAAGCCGCCGTCGAAGGGGCTGGTTGCACCATTCCGTTCCCGCAGCGCGATGTGCATTTATTCAATGAAAACAAAGGCTAACGGATATCCCGGTTAGACTTTTGAGACGGCCCGGTGGACACGCCGGGCCGTTTCTTTTTGTCTGCCGATAACCACTTGGTAAGCAGAATCTGGTATCATTTGTCTATGGAGAAACCGGCACCCGCTCCGACGCTATCCAGCAATTCCACGGCGGAAGACCGTGCGGATTATATCGTCGCGCGCCTAGAGCAGTTCATTCGCGAAGGGCGCAAGGATGAGCAGGGTATGTCCTTCGACAAATGGAAACAAATGGCGCGATCCGAGATCGCGATTGCCGTCGCCGAAGCGGAAATGTCGCAGAAACATGATGAACTACATTCCAAGCGCGTGCTGTTCGTCGCTGCGGCGTCGATGATCACAATAGGGTTCTGGGGCACGGTTACCAGCCTCGATAAGCTCGACTACCTGATTGGGGCGGTTATTTGCGGCCTCGCGGGCGTTTTGCTATTGCTTGCGGCCGGCGATTGGCGATTCCGCAGCTGGGAAGAGCGCCGCCAGGCGAAGAAGCGCCGGGAAATCCTCGGACGCATCGAAAGCCTCAACCGCCGTATCAAGCGGCTTGAGAAAGAACTCGAAAAAGAAGCCGACGACTACGACGACCTTCTTAAGAAGATACGAAAACGCTCAGGGGTGCTGAGTTAAACCACCCGGTCGAGGGCCTCGACCAACTGTTTCGCTTCCGCGACCGTGTTGTAGTGCGCCATTGAGCAACGAACCACGCCATCGTTCCCGTCGATCCCGAGCGCTTCGATCAGGCGTTTTGCGTAGAAATCTCCGTGCCGGATTGCAACCTTGTGATTGGCCGCCGCGGCCGCAATCTCTTCAGAAGATTTGCTGTCTGCGACGAACGAAAACGTCGGCGCACGCTCGCCGGCGTCGGCAGTTTGCCGCCCGATTAACTGCACACTGTCCTTGGACGCAATCCAGTCGATGAAGATTTTGGCCAGGTTCGCTTCGTGCGCCGCAAACAGCTCATAGACCGCGCGTGTGCGCGAGAATAGGTCGTTCGGCATATCAGCCAGATGCTCTGCCGCGACGGCGCAGATGTAATCGGTGATTCCGCTCAGAGACGAGATGATCTCATGTTGCGGCCCGGCCGGGTTCATCTTGTAGGATGTCGCTGTTTCCGGAATGAAGTAGTGGTGGCGGCTTTTTGCCTGCAACAACAAGTCCTTCTTTCCGTACAAAAGGCCGATATGAGGGCCATAGGTCTTGTAGAGGCTGAACGCGTAGAAATCGACGTCCCAGTCTTTCACATCGACGAAGCGATGGGGCGCGTATGCGACACCGTCTACGCAGACGAGGGCACCGGCATCGTGGACGCGTTTCGATATTGTCTTCACGTCGTTGATGTCGCCGGTAATGTTGGATACGTGGGGCAGGGCGACAAGCCGTGTTTTCTCGGAGAGCAGGCGGTCCAGCAGATCGACGTCGAGTTGCGCGGTTTCCGGATTCACCGGCCATTCGACGATACGGATGCCGGTCTCGGCCAGCCGCCGCCAAGGGCCGGAATTGGCCTCGTGATTGAGGTTGGTCACGATCACCTCGTCCCCCTCTGCCCACAGTGGGCGAAGCGACCTGGAAAGGACATCGATGTTCATGGAAGTCGACGGACCGATCACAACTTCGCCCGGCTCCGCGCCGATCATTTCGGCCATATTGCGATGGCCTTCATCCATGCGCTTCTGCGCGAGTGCGCCGGATGGGAAGGGCCCGCCGGGTTGAACCTGACATTCAGTCATATAATTGGTGAGGCGCTGGATGACACTGTGCGGTACGAAGCTGCCGCCGGCGTTTTCGAAAAACGCCCAGTCCCAACAGGTCGATGGAAACTGGCTACGGCAGAACTCGACGTTGAGTTTGGTTTCTTCCTTGGCGCGTCCGAACACGTTGCTCTCCCCAGAATGCAAGAACGATCTCCGCCGCCGATTATCAATTTCTGGGCCGGTGTGGCAATGCCGGTCAGGTTATTGCGTAACTCGCTCCAGCGGCGGCGGCAATCCAGAGCGAGAAGAAGGTCAGCACCATGCCGCCGACGCGCAATTTCATGCCCGCGGACGTGAACAGGAAGCAGTAGGCGTGCATCGCCCGACCGACGATCAGCAATGCCCCGCATAAATGCAGGATGGCTGCAGGAACGCCGGTCAGTTCGGCGATTCCGATGGCCAGTAGGGTGATCGGCGCGTACTCGGCGAAGTTGGCGTGTCCGCGAACGATCCGAACGAAGTCCGGCTGATCTCCGTCACCGATCGAGATTCGGCGGCGGCGGCGGTTACCGATAACCGTGAATGCCATGACTGAATAGAGTGCGACTGCAATCGCCAGGTAGATTGGAGTAACGGTAAGCATGGGGGCGGCCTCCAAATTAAAACTATAAAAATAATAGTGACTATTCAAAATGTATTTCAAGTGATATACGTGCATCATGAGTAAAGCGCTGGATCCGAAATGCCCCGTTGCCCGCACGCTCGACATCATCGGCGAGCGGTGGACAATCCTGATTCTGCGCGATCTTTTCCTTTTTGGACCGCGCCGGTTTCAGGACCTGCAGAATTCGCTGTCAGGCGTGGCGCCGAACACCATATCGGCGCGGATCAAGACCTTGATGGATGCGAGGGTCGTCGCACGGGAGCTTTACTCCGATCATCCGCCGCGGGCGATCTATTCCCTGACCGAGCGGGGATTGGCCCTTAAACCAGCGCTGCTAGCGCTGCGCGACTGGGGTGAAATGTACACCAACGGGCCGCCGGCGCCGCGGGTCAAGGACGGCAAGCTGATTGAAAGCCCGCTGTCCGTTGATTAAATTCCGAATTAACTAACAAAAAGTATCCCGGGAGGATATGGAATGCCCGAATATCGATCACGCACGACCACGCATGGCAAGAACATGGCCGGTGCGCGCGGCCTATGGCGCGCCACGGGTATGAATGATGATGATTTCGGTAAGCCGATCATTGCCATTGCTAATTCTTTCACCCAGTTTGTGCCGGGACACGTTCACCTCAAGGACCTGGGTCAGATGGTCGCGCGCGAGATTGAGGCGCACGGCGGCGTCGCAAAGGAATTTAACACGATCGCGGTTGATGACGGCATCGCCATGGGGCATGGCGGCATGCTGTATTCCTTACCGTCGCGCGAACTGATCGCCGATGCGGTCGAGTATATGTGCAACGCGCATTGCGCCGACGCGGTGGTCTGCATTTCAAACTGCGACAAGATCACGCCGGGCATGCTCATGGCGGCGATGCGGCTGAATATTCCCGCGGTATTCGTGTCTGGCGGCCCGATGGAAGCGGGCAAGATGGAGGTCGACGGCAAGGAGCAGAAGGCCGATCTGATCGATGCAATGATCCACGCCGCCGCGCCGGAAACGTCCGACGAGGACGCATTGAAATACGAACGTTCTGCCTGTCCGACCTGTGGGTCATGCTCCGGCATGTTTACTGCAAACTCTATGAACTGCCTCGCCGAAGCCATCGGTCTCGCGCTTCCGGGCAACGGCAGCGTGCTGGCGACACATGCCGACCGCCGCGGGCTTTTCCTTCAAGCGGGCCGCACCATTGTCGATATCACCAGACGCTACTACGAGCAGCACGATGCGAGCGTCCTGCCGCGCAACATCGCCAACCGTCGCGGCTTTGAGAATGCGATGACCGTCGATATCGCCATGGGCGGTTCGACCAATACGATCCTGCACCTGATGGCGATGGCACAGGAAGGCGAGATCGGATTCGGCATCCACGACATCGACGGTTTGTCGCGCAAGGTGCCGCACCTTTCCAAACTCTCGCCCTCGACGAACCTCTGGCACATGGAGGATTTCCATCGTGCCGGGGGCATTCTCGGCATCATGGCCGAGCTTGACCGGGCTGGACTGATTCACCGCGACTGCGGGACCGTGCATACGCCCACGGTCGGCGAGGCGATCGCCAAATACGACATCATGACGACCGAGGACGAGGATATCCGAAAATTCTACATGGCCGCCCCCGGCAACGTCCGAACAACCGAAGCGTTCAGCCAGTCCAAGCGCTACAACTCGCTGGATCAGGACCGTGAAAACGGCTGCATCCGCGATGTCGAGCACGCGTATTCCAAGGACGGTGGGCTCGGCATTCTTTATGGGAACATCGCCGAAGACGGTTGCGTCGTGAAAACGGCGGGTGTGCCGAAAGAATGCCTGACCTTCAAGGGGCCGGCCCGGATCTGCCACAGCCAGGAAGAAGCCTGTAACAAGATCCTTGGCGGTGAGATCGAGAAGGGTGATGTCGTCGTGGTCGTCTATGAAGGGCCGAAGGGCGGCCCGGGCATGCAAGAAATGCTTTACCCGACCAGCTACATCAAATCGATGGGACTTGGCAAAGACTGCGCGCTTATCACGGATGGCCGTTTTTCCGGCGGCTCGTCGGGTCTTTCGGTTGGTCATGTCAGCCCGGAAGCCGCCGAGGGCGGCGCCATCGGCCTGATCGAAGAGGGGGATATCGTCGAGTTCGATATCCCATCCCGGAAAGTGAACCTGATGGTTGACGAGGCGGAATTGCAACGCCGGCGCGAGGCGATGATTGCCAAGGGTCCCGAAGCCTGGAAGCCCAGCCGCAAACGGGTCGTGACTCAGGCACTCAAAGCCTATGGTCTGATGGCAACCTCGGCATCGCGTGGCGCGGTCCGCGATATCTCGCAAATCGAACGACTGAAACAGGCGGCGGAGTAATACAATGATCGAAGTTACACCACTCAAAGACGAAGCATTCGGCGCGGTGGTGACGGGAGTTTCTACCGATACGCCACTCACCGCGAATGACATTGAACAAATCAAGGATGTTTTGGCGGAGTACACGGCCGTCGTCATCGAAGGATTAGATGAAGACCCGGAATGGCTGTTGAAACTCGGCCGTGGGTTCGGGCCGCTGCAGCCGCATATTTTGGATCAGTACCATCACCCCATGTCGTCAGAGATGTCGATCATCACCGCCAACATGGGCAACCAGGAAAGCCGAACGACGAAGAAGCCCGCCGGGGCCTTCTGGCATTCGGACCAGTCCTATCTGGCGACGCCCTCCGACGCGATCATGCTTTATGCGACGCATGTACCGACCGATGGCGGCGATACGATGGTGGCTAATACGCAACTGGCCTACGACGCATTATCGGAAAGTATGAAAAAGCAAATCGCCGGGCTGACGGGTATTCATCGTTATGGCTACCGGGGCGGGGAGTCGGTAACCAACCTGAACGAGGAACAGAAAAAGAAGACGCCCGACGTCGAACATCCCGTTGTTAGAACTCATCCGCGCTCAGGTAAGAAGATTCTGTACGTCAATCCGGGCTTTACCATGTGCATCAAGGGCATGCCCGAGGACGAGAGCGACGCGATGCTCAATGAATTGTTCGAGCACGAGCTCAAGCCCGAATTTCTCTATACCCACAAGTGGAAGAAAGGACAGCTTGCGATCCTCGACAATCGGCAGTCGATGCACTGCGCCGTCGCCGGTTACAAGGATCCGATGCGTAAGCTGCGAATGATCGTTGGTTGCACGGATCAGCAGATCCTAGCGGCTTAAACCCGTTTGCGCTTGGCCTTGAGCCACTCGATGCGGCGCTCTAGATCCTCGATCTCGCGGTCCAGCCACTCGGTCAGGTGGACCGAGTCGTCAACGTGGTGCGCACGCAGGTCTTCGAGACGTGCGAGTTCGTTCTCAACGGCGTCTGCCAGCAGATCGAGTTGAAGAATCCGTTCGTCCGCTTCAAGGAAATCCATGAAACGGAATTTAAGTGCGATCACCAGTTTGTTGAGGTCGTTCTCGGCGGTCTTGATGCGCGCCGTAAGCAGGGTCTTCAACTCCGTCAGGCCGTCGGGCGTAATCTGCAGGATGGCCTTGTCCTTTTCGCCGGAAAGCGCCTTCACCAGACCTTCGTGCTTCAGCAGCTCAATCGATGTGCCGAGCACATCGAGCGACGGACCCATCACATGCGTCACGAAATGCCGCACCCCGGCCGCAAGCTCGGCGTAGGCCATCGGCCCGTCGGCAAGCATGCCGAGGGCGCAGAGCCGTGTTGCTTCTTTGGGCGTCAGGGTGTTGTCGGCGTACATAGCGTAACTCCGTTACCTAACGAATAAATAAGCCAGTGACGCCCGTTTGTCCATGAGAACGATTCTCAACTAGATAAAAATCAGTTGTCCCTCAGGCCTTTCTCCGCCACCCAAGCTTCCGCTTCGTCGAGCGATTTCTCCGCGATATCGAAAATCTCGTCGATTTCCTCGTCCGTCGTGATCAACGGCGGACAGAACGCGAGGTTATCGCCGATGGCGCGCACGATAAGGCCGTTTTCGAGACAGCGGGCTTCGGCGGCGGGGCCGACCTTGTCAGAGGCTTCGAACGGTGTTTTGGTCGCCTTATCCTTCATGAGTTCAAGTGCGCCCATAAGGCCGCACGCGCGGGCGTTGCCGACCAGCGGATGTTCGCCGAGCTTTTGCATTCGGTCGCTGAAGTGACCCATGACGTTACGCACATGGCCAATGACGTCCCGTTCTTCATAGATCTTGAGCGTTTCGAGTGCGACCGCAGCGGCAACCGGGTGCCCCCCGTACGTCGAGCCGTGGCCGAAAATACCGAGCTTTTCGCTTTCCTTGACCATCGCCCGATAGACCTTGTCGGAGATCATCAATGCGGAGATCGGGAGGTAGGCGGAAGAAAGCTGTTTTGCGCAGGACAGGAAATCGGGATCGAGGTTAAATGTTTCCGTGCCCCACATATTGCCGGTGCGGCCAAAGCCGTTAATCACTTCGTCGGCGACCAGCAACACGTCGTACTTTTTCAGCACCTTCTGGATTTTTTCGTAATAAGTCTTGGGCGGTATAATTACGCCGCCGGCGCCCATCACCGGTTCACAGAACATGGCGGCGACGGTGTCCGGACCTTCATCGAGGATCAGCTTTTCCAGGTCCTCCGCACAGCGGGTCGCGAACTCTTCCTCGCACTCGTCGTCTCGACCTTCACGATAATAATGGGGCGAGGTCGTATGCATGATACGATCGATCGGGAGGTCGAAATCGCCGTGCAGGTGCGGCAGACCGGTCAGGCTCGCGGATGCCACCGTAACGCCGTGATACCCGCGGATCCGCGAGATGATCTTCTTCTTTTCGGGTTTACCGATGGCGTTGTGGTAATACCAGATCAGCTTGACCGCGAGGTCAGTTGCTTCGGACCCCGAATTTGCGAACAAAACCTTGGAAAGGCGGCCGGGGGCGATGGAGACCAGTTTCTCAGCCAGATCGATCACGACGTCAGCGGCGCGGTGGTTGAAGCCGTGATAGTAGGCGAGGCGCCCCATGGCGTCCGTTGCCGCATCGATCAGGCGCTGTTCCCCGAACCCCAGGCTAACGCACCAGAGACCCGACAAACCCTCGATATAGCTTTTGCCGCTGTCGTCGAAGACACGGATTCCGGCTCCCCGGTTGATGACGAGGGGGCCTTTTTCCTCATGCGCTTTGAGGTTGGTATATCCATGTACATGGTATGCTATGTCGCGTGCCTGAGCGGAATTGCCGATCGCGGTCATTTCATCCTCCGGATTGAGCGGGGGTCAGTCTCGGTCCCCATTGAATGCTATACTTACCCATGCGCCGATTGCACTGGCGCTTCAAGGGCGAAGTTTTAGAATTGATTTAGATCATGGTTTAATCATGTGCCTTGGCGTTGGATAATTTCAACAGCCAGATTTTGGGAAAGGAACGGGCCAATGGCGATTAAGGATATTCTGGTTCACTTGAGTGGAACAGACGGGGGCAAAGCAGTCGTCGAGGCTGCTGTTGGATTGGCGCAGAAACACGAGGCACGCCTTGTCGGGCTTTTTGCCGGCGTACCGTACGACTTGCCGACGTATGTCGTCGCGCAACTTCCGGCAGAAGTGATTACCGCGCACCAGGCGCATGTCGAAGAGACCGCCAAGGCGACGGCGGCGATGTTTGAAAAGGCCTGCACCGCCAATGGTATTTCGCACGATTACCGAGAAGGCGATTGGCGCGAGCCGGTCGACGATATCGTCTGCATGCACGCGCGTTACGCGGATATGGTGATGATCGCCAAGCCCGGCCCCGATAGTGCCATTGCTCACGCCCGTGAAGTGGCGGATCGCATCGTGCTTGCCTCGGGCGCGCCGGTCATGATCGTGCCCCAGTCAGCCGTGAAAGGGAGCCTGGGTGAGAAAGTTCTGGTCGGATGGGATGGTGGTCCGAATGCCGCCCGTGCCGTCCGTGATGCCCTGCCGATCCTGCAGAAGGCCTCGGCGGTAAAGGTCCTTGCGGTCGATCCGAAGCCGGGCCGCGGCGGATTGGGTGATCTGCCGGGTGCAGACCTTTCGGCATTTCTCGCGACCCATGGTGTCAAAGCCGAAGCCGACCACATGAAGTCTGTGGGCGGCGATGTCGGTCAGACGCTTTTGAACGAATGCTCGGACTACGGTGCCGATTTGATCGTTACTGGGGGCTACGGCCATTCGCGACTGGGTGAATTGCTGCTCGGTGGTGTCACGGACACCCTCATGGAGCAAACCTCCGTTGCGGTTCTGATGTCGCACTAACCTCTTAAAAGCTCGGATCATCATCGTAGTGTTGTGGGCGGGCCGGTTAATGCCGGTCCGTCGCGCGTCTATCTCGGGCGCGGGGATCGAGTGCGTCCTGCAGGCCGTCGCCGACGAAGTTGAACGCAATCACGGTGATGAAAATCAGCATCCCGGGATAGAACGCGAGGCCCGGCGCCTCCCAGATTGTCTCTTGCGCGCCTGTAAGCAGATTACCCCAGCTCGGCAGCGGCGGCTGAATGCCGAGGCCGAGAAAACTCAACACCGATTCCAGCAAGATTACGTTGCCGACTGACAAAGTCGTCGCGACGATAATGGGCGAAGCCAGGTTCGGCAGAATATGCCGGAACATGATCCGAAGTGCACCCGCGCCCTGTGCGTGCGCCGCCATGACGAAGGGACGTGTCTTGAGGCTCAGGGTCGATGCACGGACAAGCCGGGCGACGGTCGTCCACCCGACCAACGCGACGATGGCGACGATGCGATAAAGGCTCACGTTTTCCGAGCTTAACAGGCTGTCCGAAAGACCGAGCTTTCCGAGGTCGATTGCCGCAAGCACGATCAGCAGGGGCAGAACCGGTAGCGCGATCACCCCGTCCGTTACACGCATGACGAAGGCGTCGAAACGGCCCCCTGCGTATCCGGATACTAGCCCGATGGCGGTGCCAATCACGGCGGCGGCGATGGTGGCGGTCAGCCCGACGAACAGCGATACCTGTCCGCCGTAAAGTAGCCGCACCAATACATCCCGGCCGAGTTCGTCGGTACCGAGAGGGTGTTCTGGCGTCGGCGCTCCATAACGGGAAAACAAATCGACGGCATCGGCATCGACGCCCAACAAGCCTTCGATAACGGGGGCCAACAAGGCCAGGACCGCAAGCAACGCGAGGACGAGCGCACTGGCGACGGCGAGTCGATGGCGCAGGAAACGCGCGAATACGGCACGGCCTGGCGCGTCGCTGATGCTGGCGGCGATTTCGCTCATGCGTCCAGGCTTTCGTAACTGATCCGCGGATCGAGCGCCGCATAGGCGACGTCGGCCAGCAGATTGCCGGTCAGCGTCAACGCCGTCGCCATCATTAGACCGACGAGCGCCAGATTGTAGTCGTTCCCCATGATGGCGTCGAAGATCAGCTTGCCCATGCCGGGATAGGCGAAAACGGTCTCTGTGATCAGCGCGCCGGAAAACAGCACGCCGAGATCGAGGGCAATGACGGTGACGACCGGGATCATGGCGTTCCGGAGCGCATGTCCGAGCACGACACGGCTTTCGCTTAAACCTTTGGCGCGGGCCGTTCTGATGTAGTCCTGGCGCAGCGTTTCGATCATCGAGGCGCGCATGTAGCGGGTGTGCCCGCCGACGCCGGCGATGGTCAGTGCCGCGATGGGAAGGATCAGATACTGAATGTGCTCCCATAGTCCGCTCGCACCGGCCGACTGGGGGGTGCCACCGGCCGGGAGCCAACCGAGCATGACTGAAAATACGAGGATCAGAAGAATGCCGAGCCAGAACGGCGGCATCGAAATGCCGGCAAAGGCCGTAAGGTTTATCCCGTAGTCGGTGAGTGAGTAGGGCCTCGTCGCTGCGAAAACGCCGGCCGGAAGAGCGATAATCAACGCCAACAAAAGGCTGGAGATCAGAAGGATCAGTGTGTTTGATAGCGCCGGAAGGATCGCCTGCCAGACGGGTTGTGCATAAAGCCGGGAGTATCCGAAATCGCCGGTGACGGCAGCGGATAACCAGTGCAGGTATCTCGACCATAACGGTTGATCGAGACCATATATGGCGCGCAGTCGGGCGGCGTCGGCAGCGGTGACGTCCGGGTCAGCGGAAATCATCAGATCGACCGGATCACCGGGCATCAGACCGATCAGGCCGTAAATCACGGCCGACATGACGAGCAGCACGATCAGGGAGTGAAAAACGCGGCGGATCAGGAACGCGGACATGCGCGAAGACTATCATTCGCGGGCGGTCTGCGGGAACGGAAAGTGATTATCGTTCAACGCGCCAGTCTTCGACCCGGAGTGTTGTCGGAAACTGATGACCCGTCGGTTCGACGCCTTTGAGCCATTTCGGCAGAATAAACGAATTGGCGCGAAAGTAGAGTGGAAGGGCCGGCAGCTCCGTCGCGTAGATTTTCTGGAGTTCCGCCCACATCGCTTTCCGCTTTTCCTTGTCCAGTTCGAGCTCGATTCTCTCGAGAAGGTCATCCATTTCCGGATTGTTGAAACCGGTATAGTTCTGACCGCTCCAGTTGTTGGCCTCAGTCGGGATTTCCTCCGAATGCAGCGTGGTCCTCGGCACGCTTTCCGGCGCCGAGATCCAGGCGAACATGGCCATATCCGGGAACTTCCGTTTGGTCACGGTTTCGCCAAAGAAAACACGTGCGGGTTCGTTGCGGATATTGACGGCAATCCCGGCAGCCTTCCATTGGCTCTGCAGCACTTGTTCGACAAGTTCGCGGGTGCGGTTGCCGGCGGTCGTCATAATCTGAAACCGAAGCGGCTCACCCGCCGCATTGGCGCGCATACCGCTGGCTTTTCTTTTCCAGCCCGCTTCATTCAACAGTGCGTCCGCTTTCTCAAGATCGAACGCGTATTTCGGGACGTTTGGATCGTAGACCCAGTCCAACGGGTTTACTCCGGTATGTGCAACCGGCTGCTTACCGCCGAACAGCCGTTCCGAGATCGCGTTCCGGTCGATTGCGTACATCAACGCCTGCCTTACCCGGATGTCCTGAAGCACCGGGTTGTCGAACATCAGATCAATGTGCTCGTAAATCAGCCCCGGCTTGAACAGAATGTTGAAATTCTGACCATGTCGTTTTTCGAAGGCGAGAGCCTGATCGACGTTCAGGCCCAACTCGCCGGAGATCATATCGATGCCGCCTGAGAGCAGGTTCGCTTCCAGTGTCGTCGTGTTCTCGATCACCCGAACGGTGATCTTATCAAAGGCCGGCGCTTTGCCCCACCAATTCGGATTCTTCTCGAATACCATGTGCGAGCCTGTCTTTGCCTGTGTCATCAGGTATGGCCCCATGTAAAGCCCCGGGTTGAAGGGATCCGTGTCGAAGGCGGTTTGTGTTTTATACGCCTCAGGGTCGGCAAACTTCGGCCTGTCGATATGAGCCGGGAGGAGATTAAGGGTCGAGAGATTGTTGTAGTCGAATGTCCGCCGGTCGACATGCAGTGTGAACGTTTTGTCGTCGATCCGGTCAATGGAGAGAATACGGCGGTAACCCTCGGTCGAGGCCACGCCCGATTTCGGGTGTTTGCCGACTTCCCACGTAAAGATCACGTCATCGACCGTGATCGGTGTGCCGTCGGCCCATTCGGCCTCAGATTTAATTTTGTATGTGACAGCGATCCCGTCTTTACCGTCCGGCGTCTTTTCCAGTTTGGCGCCGCCGTTCTCCAGCGTTGGCAGGGTCTCGCAGAGGACGCAGACCGTTTCCCAGTCGGCGTTCATCGTCGTAAGTGGACGCCGGGTCAGGCCATGGACGTATGACTTGGCCAGCATGGAATCGATGTTCGGGTGGAACGTCGACGGATACTGGGTAATGCCGATGACGAGATCGTTTTTCGCCTGAGCTGCGCTCAACGGGAAAGCCAGCGCGGCCGAAAGTAGCACGGCGGCGAAAAGTCGTTTCATCGATATCATGCGGCCTCCTTGTCACCCGGTTGATCAGAGATTATCACGTGTTGATCGCCTGACCAGTGGGGCAAACGGGAATGGAAGCGACATGACCAACGGTGTGACGATTTTCGGAGACAGCGTGCTGCTGCAGGACGGTTGGGCCAGAAACGTCGCCATCGCCGTCGATGCGCGCGGCGATATCGTCTCTATTGAAACGGGCGCCACGTTCGAGGCGGAGTTGATGGCCCGACTACAGGGGCCGGCTATCCCCGGCATGCCCAACCTGCACTCTCACGCGCATCAGCGCGCCATGGCGGGGATGAGCGAATACCGCGCATCCGGCGCTGGTGCGGAGGACAGCTTCTGGACGTGGCGCGACGTCATGCACCGGTTCGCCGAGATGGTCACCCCGGAGATTCTGGAGGCCGTCGCATCGCAGCTTTACGTCGAAATGGTCAAGGCGGGATATACGGCGGTCTGTGAATTCCACTACATGCATCATGGCCCCGGCGGGACGCCCTACGACGATCCGGCGGAAATGTCGATGGCGTTGGTGCGGGCGGCAGCGCGCGCGGGGATCGGTATAACGTTGTTGCCGGTGCTGTATCAAACAGGTGGATACGCGGGCAAAGAGCCGAACCCCGGTCAGCGTCGTTTCATCTCCGATCCAGATCTCTTGCTGAAGATTATCGAAACCGTGCGAACGGTGCATGCAAGTGATCCGCAGGTTCACGTCGGCGTGGCGCCGCACAGTCCGCGACAGGTGACCAAAGACGGTATGAAGACGGTGATCGATGGCTTGACGGCGATGGACGCGCATGCGCCGATCCATATCCACGTTGCCGAGCAGGAAAACGACGTCATGGAATCGGTCGAGTTCACGGGACTTCGCCCGGTCGAATGGACGATGGATAATTTTGACGTCGGGCCGCGCTGGTGCCTGATCCATGCCACCCATCTGACGGAAGCGGAAACGAAAGCATTGGCGCAATCCGGTGCCATTGCGGGTCTTTGCCCAACAACGGAGGCGAATTTGGGTGACGGTATCTTTCCGTTGTTGCCGTACCTGGCCGAGGGCGGGCGCTTCGGAATCGGCTCGGACAGCCATATTTCCGTCAGTCTGATCGAGGAACTGCGCTGGCTCGAATACGGGCAACGACTGATCAAGCGCCGCCGCAACCTAGCGGCGGAAGGACCGGGGGAGTCAACCGGTGTACGGCTTTACGACGATGCGCTTCGCGGGGGTGCGCAGGCATCGGGACGCCGGCTCGGTAAACTTGGTGAGGGATGCCGTGCCGACTTTATCGTACTCGACCCCGAACATCCGCAACTCGTCGGCCGCAGCGGCGACCGGTTGATCGACAGTACGATTTTCAGTGGCAACAGTTCGCCCGTACAGGAGGTCTGGATCGCCGGCAAACGGCAAGTCGTCAATGGCCGCCACGTCAGGGAACAGGACACCTTGGACGTTTATACGAGTGTCATCCGGTCTTTGGATATCTGAACTAGTATGACCGCTTTGGGCGGCTTTGTCGGGAAATGGCCCTTTGTCGGACCCCCGTCAGGCGCTATGTAATAGGGCCATCACGACGAGGAAACTTCGGATCATGACCACGGATACTCGCTCCGCACGGCTTTCGCTGATCTTTTCGAGCATCGGCCACACATACAGTCACCTGTTTCAACCGCTCTATTACGTGGCTGTGCTGACGCTCGAAGACGAGCTAGGCCTGACCCATGGCGAAGCGATTCAGCTTGCCGTGCTCGGTGGGATGCTGTTCGGGTTCGGTGCACCGGTTGCGGGATGGCTTGGCGACCGGTTCGGTGCCGTGCCGATGATGACTGTTTTCTATGTCGGCACCGGTCTGGCGATGATCCTGACGGGTTTCGCCGGCGCGCCATGGCAGATCATGGCCGCGATAGCGCTGACCGGATTATGCGCGTCGATCTATCACCCGGTCGGTATCGCCTGGCTGATCCGAAACGCGAAAAGCCGCGGCACGGCGCTCGGCATCAACGGGATATTCGGCGCCCTCGGCCCGACGATCGCGGCGTTAACGGCGGGGGCGATCATCACGCTGATGGGGTGGCGTGCGGTGTTCATCATCCCGGGCGTTTTGATTCTGGTTACCGGGACTGCATTTCTGTTCCTGGTGATGCGCGGGGTGATTATCGAGAGCACGGTAGATCGAACCCCCACGCCGCCGTCGCAGAAAAGCGATGCGATCAGGGTTTTCGCGGTTCTTGCAATTTCAATGCTTTGTACCGGCGTAATCTACCAGGCGACGCAGGCAGGCCTACCAAAGGCTTTCCAAATGCGGCTCGAAGACTTTTTTGCGGGCGGGGTTCTCGGCATCTCTACGCTGGTTGCAAGCGTGTTCTTTATTGCCGGGCTGATGCAGTTCGCGGGCGGCTGGCTCGCCGACAAGACATCTCCGAAACTGGTTTATATCGGCGCGTTTGCCGTTCAGATACCTTTGCTGGTCCTGCTCGCCAATGCCGCCGGTCCGCTGGTAATCTTGCTCGCGGTCATGGCGATATCTTCGAACAACGGGGCGCTGCCGGCCGAAAACGTGATCCTCGCCAGGTATATTCCGCCGCATCGCCGCGCGCTGGCGTTCGGCTGTAAGTTTATCGTCGCGATCGGCTTCTCGGCGCTGGGCGTGCAGCTTGAGGCGGTGCTGTTCGACTATTCGGGCGAGTTTCACTTGCTGTTCACCGTGCTTGCCGGCATTTCACTCGTTGGCGTCATCGCCGGGCTTTTGTTGCCGTCGGATCGTAAGGCGGCTGTCGCACCGCAGCCTGCCGAATAATCAGCCGCTCATCGCCTGATCCAGATCACGGATCAGATCGTCGGCGTCTTCGAGGCCGATAGATAACCGGATCGTCTCGTCCGTCGCCCCGGCGGCCTGACGCTGTTCGTCCGTCAACTGACGGTGCGTCGTCGATGCCGGGTGCAGGATCAGGGATTTGGTGTCGCCGATGTTGGCAAGGTGGGAGAAGATGTTGATTTTCTCGACCATCTTCACGCCCGCTTCGAATCCGCCCTTGAGCCCGAAGGTAAAGACTGCGCCGGCGCCCTTGGGGAGGTATTTTTTTGCAAGATCATGATAGGGGCTCGATTTCAGGCCCGCGTAGCTTACCCAGTCGACCGCCGGGTGACTTTCGAGGAACGTGGCGACCGTCATGGCGTTTTCGACGTGCCGGTCCATCCGGACATGAAGCGTTTCGGTGCCGGTCAGGGTGTTGAAGGCGTTGGTCGGTGAGAGAGCAGGACCGAAATCCCGGAGCGCCACGGCGCGCGCCTTCATCGTGAAGCCGAAGTCGCCGAACGTCTCGTAGAACGTGAGCCCGTGATACGCCGGGTCAGGCTCGGTCATCGTCGGGTAGCCCGGGCCGCCGTTCGAACATGTCCAGTCGAATTTGCCGCTCTCGACGATCACGCCGCCGACGGATGTTCCGTGCCCTTGCAGGAATTTGGTCATGGAGTGACAGACGATATCCGCGCCCCATTCGATGGGGCGGCAGAGGTAAGGGGTCGCCAGTGTGTTGTCGACGATCAGCGGGATGCCTGCGTCTTTTGCGATGGCGGCAATGGCTTCGAGATCGAGCACGACCCCACCCGGGTTGGCGAGAACCTCGATGAAGATGGCTTTGGTCTTGGGCGTGATCGCGGCTTTGATCTCTTCAGGTTTGGTGCAGTCGACGAACGTGCAGTTCCAGCCCAGGCGCTTGAAGCTGACACCGAACTGAGTGATCGATCCGCCGTAAAGATTCCGCGATGCGATGAACTCGTCACCTGGCTCCAGCAGCGTGAAGAAGGTCAGAAATTGCGCCGCATGACCGGAGCCGGCGCAAACGGCGGCACGGCCGCTTTCCAGGTTGGCGATGCGCTCTTCGAGTACTGACACCGTCGGGTTGGTCAGGCGAGAATAGATAAAACCGAACGTCTGCAGATTGAACAGATCGGATGCATGCTCAACGTCGTCGAAAACGTAGGAAGTGGTCTGATAGATCGGCACCGCGCGTGCACCCGTCACCGGATCGGGCTGGGCCCCGGCATGGATGGTTCTCGTGGCGAAGCCGTATTCAGGCGGACCGTCTTGTTTTTTTTCGCTCATGACGCTTTTTCCAGTTCCAGGGTCATGTGGGCGCTGAACGGGTCCTCGAAATAGTCACCGAACGGCGGGCAGGGGACAAACCCGAACGACTGATAAAGGGTGCGCGCGGCTATGAAGTCCTCCGTCGCGCCGGTCTCCAGGCTAAGGCGGGTGTAGCCGCGTTCCCGCGCCGTAGTCAGGATGTGCTCCACCATCTTGCGTCCGATGCCGAGCCCGCGCGCGGTGGCGAGGGTATGCATCGACTTGATCTCGCCGTGCGTGGGGTCGAGTTCGCGAAGGGCACCGCAGCCGACCAGTTCGTCGCCGCGCCAGATGGTCCAGAACGTGATGTCGGGCTTTCGCAGCTTTTCAAGGTCGAGGGCGTGAACGCTTTCGGGCGGTGAAATCGCCCGCATGTGCGCGAGGTGCATTTCCAGCAGCGCAGTGGTCTCCGCGCCACGGAGATTGTCAATCCGGATGTCGACGGACATGTCGGTCATCATGCCCACGGGTCAGGCCGGTGCCTTGCGGCGCTTCGATGTGATGATCCCCGAATTGACGCCCGACCAGCCAAGCTCACCGAACAACCGCCCATATTCGATCTTGGGGCAGCGATCCATGACGACGAGAAGTCCGGCATCCTCGGCGCGTTTGGCGGCCGCGTCGTTGATCACGCCTAGCTGCATCCAGATAATCTTGATGCCTTTCTCGTCCTTGAGCTTAATCGCCTCGTCCACCAGTTCGCCGGCCGCTTCGGAATTGCGGAAGATATCCAGCATGTCGATGGGGCCGGGCACGTCGGCGAGGGAGGCATATGTCATCCGTCCCCAGATTTCCTTGCCCGCGTGACCGGGGTTGATCGGGTGCACCTGGTAGCCTTTACCCTGAAGATACTTCATCGCAAAGTTGGACGGGCGCACCCAGTTCGGGCTGGCGCCCGCCATGGCGATGGTCCGGGTATCCTTGAGCACCCGGCGGATCAGGTCGTCGTCGTAAACGAGATCGCTCATCCCTTAAGACCAAGTCTTTCACGCGCTTCGCTGACGGATGCGACGCTGCCACCCAGCTGATTCACGATATGGCATGCCTTTTCGACCAGCGCGGCGTTGGACGGCGCGAGCACACCTTTTTCGAGGAAGATGTTGTCTTCGAGGCCAACGCGCGCGTTGCCGCCCAGTAACACGGCGGCGGCCACCATCGGGAATTGAAAGCGCGAAATCCCGAATGCGGACCAGACAGCCCCTTCCGGCAGCATGTCGGCCATGAACTTCATGGTATCGACGGTCGCCGGTGCGGCATAGCTGATACCGAGGCAAAGCTGGAAATACGGCGGTGCGTCGATCAGACCGTCAGCGATCATCTTTTTGGCGAGCACGATATGGCCGGTATCGAAAACTTCGAGCTCTGGCTTAGCGCCGGCCTTACGCGCACGGTCGGCCATGACCGCGAGATGGTCCGGATGGTTGAGGAACACGTGCTGATTGAAGTTCATGGTCGCGACGTCGAGCGAGCAGATCTCCGGCGACATCTCTTCGATATGCACGACGCGTTGTTCCGGTTTGACCATGGTGCTGTCGGGTGAGGCGCGGGACGGGTCGTCCGAATCGGGAATAAACCGGGCGCCGGGGCCTGTCGTCAGGTTAATAATGACATCGGTGCCGCTGTCGCGGATGCGCTCGGTCACTTCGCGGTAGTGCGCCGGATCCATGCTCGGCTTCGTCGTTTCCGGATCGCGCACGTGAATGTGCACGATGGCGGCGCCGGCCTTGGCGGCGTCGACGGCGCTGGCGGCGATTTCAGCCGGGGTCACCGGCACGGCCGGGTTCTTGTCGGGTGTCGGGGCCGAGCCGGTAACGGCGCAGGAGATGATCGTCGAAGGCATGGTTGTTTCCCTGAGTGCTGTGGTTGTTGTTGATTAGTTTTTCCGGTCCGGCCAGTCGGGCAGAGGTGTCTTGTTCAGAAAGCTGTCGATGGCGGCTTGCGTTGCATCGGACTGCATGTTGCAGGTAATAGCCTTGCCCGCGCGTTCGTAGGCGGCGTCCATACCCTCTTCGATCTGGCGGTAGAAAAGGTCCTTGCCGAGCGCCACCGCTTCCGGGCTTTTCGAGGCGATCTTCGCGGCCATATCCTGAACCGTGGCATCGAGTTGATCGGCGGGCACAGCGCGGTTGATTAACCCCCAGCGTTCGGCTTGGTCCGCCGGGATCATGTCCCCCGTCATCAGTAGCTCCATGGCCTGCTTGCGGCCGAGATTTCGGGTCACGGGAACCGATGGGGTGGAGCAGTAAAGCCCGACATTGATCCCCGATGTGCCGAACTTGGCAGTATCGACAGCGATTGCCAGATCGCACTGCGCAACCAGTTGGCATCCTGCCGCCGCGGCCACGCCATTGACCTTTGCGATTATCGGCTGGGGCAGGTGGGTCATCGCCGTCATGTTCTCGGTGCAGAGCTGAAACATCTTCTGCATTGCCGCTTCCGAGGGATCGGCATGCATCTCGTTCAGGTCATGCCCGGCGCAGAAGGCCTTGCCGGCGCCGGTCACAACGACCACGCGAACGGACGTATCGTCCTTCAGCGCCGCCAGATGCGATTTGAGCTCGAGCATCAGCGGTGTGGAAAGCGTGTTGTAGTTGGCCGGCCGGTTGAGCGTAAGAGTCGCGATACCGCCTTCGTCCTCACGCAGCACAAGTGCTTCGTTGCTTGCAGGGTTGGTCATGGCAATTTCTCCCGCATCAAGTGTCGCGAACCATAGGATTTTTGACAAGGGGCGTTCCGGTCCCGCGATGCGTTATCGTTAAATCACGTCAGTTGTTGAGCAGAGGATACATTGACGTTAACGTAAACGGAAATAAACTTCAGCGATCACCCGGAACATTGGATCATGCCTGAAATCACCGTCGAAACCTTCAATGAGATCGTCGAACAGGAACTGCCGTGGGCTCACGAACTGGGCGTGAAGGCGACGCAAATCGGCGACGGAACGGCAACGCTGATGATTCCGTACGACGAGAAAATGCTGCGTCCGGGCGGCACAATGTCCGGGCCGACCATGATGATGCTGGCGGATGCGTGTATGTATGCCGTCGTGCTGTCGCAAATCGGCATCGTGAAACTGGCTGTCACCACCAATTTGAATATCAATTTCCTGAGAAAACCGGAGCCCCGGAACCTGATCGCCAAAGGATCGATGCTGAAGCTCGGCAAGCGGCTCGCGGTGATGGCCGTCGACGTTTATTCGGAGGGATCCGACGATCTCGTGGCGCATACGACGGGTACATATTCCATTCCACCAAGGGGATAGCGAGAAATACGGTATTATATTACCATAAACGTAAGTTTCGGTTTTTAGGCGCTTTTTTCTTTGACTTCCCAAAATTTGCTGTCATATTCCCGCCCGCGCACCGCAGGAGCGGCGCGCTTTCGTTGTTTTTAATGGAAATCGGACCGAAGCAGATGAAAACCATTTCCGCCAAAGCCGCCGATATCGAGCGCAAGTGGCATGTGATCGACGCCGATGGCGTCGTTCTGGGCCGTCTTGCTGCCGTTATCGCGACCCGGCTGCGTGGCAAGCACAAGCCGCTCTATACCCCGCATGTCGACTGCGGTGACAACATCATTGTCATCAATGCTGAAAAGGTGCGACTGACCGGCCGCAAGATGCAGGACAAGCGTTACTACCGTCACACCGGTTACCCGGGCGGTATCAAGGAAACCTCGCCGGAGAAGGTCATCGCCGGCAAGTTCCCGGAGCGCGTCGTCCAGAAAGCCGTTGAACGCATGATCCCGCGCTCGCCGCTGGGCCGTCAGCAGCTTTCCAAACTCCATGTCTATGCTGGGTCCGAACACCCGCACGCCGCGCAGCAGCCGGAAGTGCTGGACGTCGCCGGTATGAATCGCAAGAACAAGAGGAAGTGATCCATGGCTGAGGAAACCAAAACCCTCGAGGACCTCAAGGATCTCGTCGATCCGGCGCTGGCGCAAGCTGCCGCCGACAACCAGGCCCCGACCGAGCCGCAGCTCGACGAACACGGCCGCGCCTACGCGACCGGCCGCCGTAAGGATGCGGTTGCCCGCGTCTGGATCAAGCCGGGTCGTGGTGTCATTACCGTCAACGGCCGCGAGTTCGAGCGTTACTTCGCCCGTCCGGTGCTGCGCATGGTGATCAACCAGCCTTTCGAGGTTGCCGCCCGTGAAGGCCAGTACGACGTTTACGTCACCGTTAAGGGTGGCGGGCTGTCCGGTCAGGCCGGTGCCGTGCGTCATGGTATTTCCCGCGCGCTCTCGCTCTACGAGCCGGAACTGCGCGGCGCGCTTAAGAAGGAAGGCTTCCTGACCCGCGACTCGCGTACGGTTGAACGTAAGAAGTACGGCCGCCGCAAGGCCCGCCGGAGCTTCCAGTTCTCCAAGCGGTGAACCGGAACGATCAAAAAACTATTTATTTTCAATGGGTTATGCATTTCGCAAGAAAATTTCGCGATTTGCTAACCCATTGATTTTAAACAGCTTCCACTTGTGCTTCTGCTAAGACTTTTTGCAAATCTGTAGCAAATTTTCTCCACAATCGAGGTATGGCAGTCCTGATTAAACATCAGGATCGAAGTCCACTTCGTTTTCTAGAAGACTTAGCAACGTCCACTTCTCTATCTCTTGCCCCGTAGCGTATTTAATCGTCAAAGATTTCTTCACTTTGCAAGTGTAAGCGCGGTTAGTGGCCCACTCACGTGACAACGGGAAGCCATCAGACAAATCACCTTTTATTTCTGCGCCATCTTTTATCCGCACATGAAAATATGACGTCGAGATATCTATTCCTTCGAGAATGCAATCGTACTCATAAAATTCGGTTTGTTCATCACTTGTTGCATCAATCACCTCTCTGATCTCAGATGCTTCGACACTAGAGATTGTGTAAGATTTCCGCTCTCTGAAACTCTTCCCCCATTGGATTTCGGTATTTAGTCCACTCTCAGCGGCCTCGTTCGCCCAAGCATGAACTTTCGTGATTGAGGCGATGCCAATTTGATCGACTAGTTCCTTAAATTCTTCCTCTGAACGTGACTGCAAAACTGTAAACATCAATTCAAAAGTCATATCGAGATCGCTTTCCGTTAGCATCAAGCGATCGTTGGGAATCGACATGGATATCAAAACTGATCCACTCCCAGCGGTAGCGAAGTCTAGTGAAGAGAGCGCGACACTCTCAGGAGAAGGGCGATATCGTTTTTTGGGTACTGATCGAATTGCATCAAATATTGCAGTCACTAATTCCTGAAACGTGAGTAGAGACTTTGCAACTGACAACGCGGAATAACGATCGCTACTTTTCTTGAACAATCGATACTCAATCAAATCCTCTTGTCTAAGTCGGAGCTCATTCTCGACTTTACGTATGAGGTCATTTCGTCGCTTTTGTATAGCGTCGTTGTTTATCTGAAGAATATCGGCGTTAGCATCAAACTCGCCATCAGCTTGCAGCTTGTTTGAGGCTGCCTCAGATGCGCGAATTTCCTCCAACAATCGTTTAATATCGTTCATGTCTGCACCAAGAACGGCGTCTTTATCAACGCAAGTCCCTTTAGCTTGTTGTCACGGCTGAACCCGAACTGCCTTAACCAATAGGCGTGCATATATTCGCCGAGCGTGCTCCCTGGTTCTAAAGCTGTCGCATAATTGTCGCATCGGTACTGGTCATATAGCGATGTATTTCTGAACCAGTCGAAGAATGATTTTTGGTCCGCGTTAAAGGCACGATAGTTTGTCTCGGAAACAATTAAGATTAAGTCGACGTCGTCCGGGTTTAGCTTCTCGGTAAGAAAGCTTCCATCGATCCAAATATCACCTGGTATGCTCTTCTGATTAATCAGTTGGATAATGGATGTGAGATTTTCCATTATCCTTCCGCGGGTAACGGAATTTGGGAACCGTTGCACTGCGATCCGCTCCAGCTCTTCAACCCGCATTTCGTGTAGTCCGGGCGCCAGCAGAGGATCAAATTCCTCTTTTTCACCTGCCACGTAAACGGCTCCCCCTGGTTTTAGTCCGAACTCCGAAAAGGCAATGCAACACAGTACAACATTATTAATAGTATCAAAAAATAATTCTACCTTTGGGAAAGTGAGGTCGGTAGCAAATCCGTTGCAACTAAAAAATGAGCAGCATAAGTCATTGTAAAATATATAAGTTTTTCTCCTTCCAGTTAGCCAAACGCTGATGCAGGGAGATGGGGATGGCCCAGGGATTTCCTGCTTGGCCATCGCCTGTCTTACAGAGACAAGATGGAAGAGGGCCGCCTTCGGGCGGCCCTTTTTCGTTATCTATCAAGACCTCCAAACGACAGAAAAATGATGTAGATCATTGTGGGTGCTCCCTCGCAATAATATATTCGCATAAGTGAATATGTTTTCGAGGAGTTGAGCCAATGATTCTCTCATGGAAATCGGGCGGGGTGTTGCTCGGTGCTGTTTTCTTCGCGGCGGTGCTTCTGGTCAAACCGATCGGTGTTTCGACGCAATTCGTCATTTTCGACGGTATCGTCTGGGACATGATCGATCAGGACGTGGTCGTGACGTCGGATACGGCAAAAAACGGTTATGCCAGCCCCAATGCTTACCTGAACAAAAGCGGCGGCAGTTACGCCAAGAATATCGCCCATCCCCTGAACTACAGCTTCGTTTTCGTGCTCGCCATGATGGCCGGAGCGGCGATCTCGGCGCACTTGAGGGGCGGTGTCGAGGTTGAAGAGCGGCAGATGCCGGCGGTATGGCGGGCGAACTTCGGCGACAGTCCCTGGAGACGATATGTCTCGGCCTTTCTGGCCGGCTTCATCGTGCTCTACGGTTCCCGGCTCGCCGGGGGCTGCACGTCCGGTCACATGATGAGCGGGATGATGCAGACGGCCGTTTCGGGCTTTATTTTCGCTGCCGGGGCGTTCGCCGCCGGCATCCCAATCGCAATTCTTCTGTTTCGGAAGGAGGGTTGAGCCATGACCACGCTTATTCTGGCCATCGTCATCGGTGCGGCATTCGGCGCGGTTCTCGATCGTGTCGGGGCCACCAATCCCGGATACATTATCCGCATGCTGAACCTGTCCAATCTGCACCTGATGAAGACGATCATGCTGGCGATCGGTACGGGGGCAGTACTGATGTTCGGTGGCCTTTTGGCAGGCGTCGTCGACCCCGGCCATCTCTCGGTCAAAGATGCTTATATCGGTGTGTTTGTCGGGGGAGTGCTGTTGGGCGTCGGGTTCGCTGTGGCAGGTTTCTGCCCGGGCACCGGGCTCACCGCGGCCGCGACCGGGCGCAAGGACGCCGTGTTCTTTGTTGTTGGCGGTCTGGTCGGTGCGGCGGCTTATATGGGCAGCTATGCCTGGGTCAATTCGACCGGAGTGCTGGATGATATCCTCGGCGGGAAAACCACCGTGGGCGCTATCGCCGGGACGAAATATCCGGCTCTGCTTGAGAGCGTGTCTGGCGAGGTCGCCGGGATCGTAATCGGTATCGTGTTCATCGCGCTTGCCGCGGTTTTGCCGGTACGCCTTCGCGGACGGTGAGGAACATTTAAGCCGGGCGGGTAGCAAGCGCCGCCCTTCCGGTTTTAGTTTTTCCTTTTCAGACTGCCGGGCACGCGGAATAGTTCCGCATGGACTCCGACGCGCTACATCAGGATGCTTTGGTCATTGATGCCGCGGCTCCGCTGCTGCGGAACCGCCGCTATATAGACCATTACATCGCCGGCGGCGTCGATGTCCTCGTCCCGACGGTCTGTACGAACGACGACGCCGCGCAGGCGCTGGCGACGATTGCCGGTTGGCACGCGCATCTTCCAAAAGATGACCGCCTCAGGCTGGTTACTTCCGTCGCTGAAATCATTCAGGCAAAAAAGGCCGGCAAAGCGTCTGTTATTCTGCATGCCCAAGGCGCCGATCTGCTGGAGAACAAGATCGACTTTGTCGATGTCTTCAAGGCGCTCGGCGTCGGCATAATGCAGTTCGCCTACAACGAGAAGAACCGCCTCGGCGACGGCGCGGGCGAGCGTACCGACGCCGGCCTTTCGATCTTCGGCGTGAAGGTCGTCCAACGGTGTAACGACGTCGGTATCGTTATCGACGGTTCGCATACCGGTTGCCGAACCACGCTGGATGCGATGGAAAACTCGTCGAAGCCGGTCGTCTTCTCGCACGCCAACCCCAAGGGGGTTCACGACACCGCACGCAACATCACCGATGAGCAAATCAAGGCCTGCGCGGCAACCGGGGGCGTTATCGGTGCCGTCGGTTACCCCGCTTTCGTTTCGGACGCCGCCCGGCCCAGCCTGGATCAGTTCATCGATCATATTGCGTATGTGGCGGACCTGGTCGGGATGGAGCACGTCTCTCTCGGCATCGATTATTTCGAAGGACAGGCCGGGGTCGCGGACGATGAGCGTGCCATCAAGGAGTACGAGGGACGTATTGCCGAGGGACGCTGGCGCCGCAGCGATTATCCGCCGCCGCCGTACTACTATCCTGAGGGGATTGAGACGCCGGACAAGCTTGCGAACTTGACTGTCGGACTGGTTCGCCGTGGTTTTACGGAAAGAGATATACGCGCGGTATTGGGCCTCAACTGGCTAAGGGTGCTGGAGGCCTGCTGGGGAAGATAACAAGTAGCGGGGAGGCGAGCATTAACATCGGAACATTGCCGGCGCGGCATGCACGATACCGGGGTGATCATCTGGCGGTCGTGTTCAAGGATCAAAGACTGACCTATCGACAGTTGAACGTCCGGATCAACCGGCTGGCCAACGCGCTGCTCAGCGCAGGTGTTTCCAAAGGCAACAAGGTCGCGACCATTCTCCCGAATTCACTTGAACTTCTCGATCTCTATTGGGCCGCAGCGAAAATTGGGGCGGTGGTGGTGCCGTCCAGCACATTACTGCAGGAATCCGGATTGAAGACGCTGCTGAACAAATCGGACTGTGTCATGGTCGTATCGGCGCCGTTGTTTGCCGAGACGTTAAACGCAGTCCGCGCCGACGTGCCCGGCGTGGCGGAGGACCGGTGGATACTGACTGGCAGCGATATCCCTGACGGTTTCAGATCCTATGACGACCTCGTTTCGGACCAGTCCGAAGCCGAGCCGCCGGACGCCGGGATTGATCTTGAAGACCCCTACAACATCATCTACTCCAGCGGCACGACCGGAGAGCCGAAAGGGATCATCCACACGCATAGGATCCGTGGCAACTACGCGACAATCTTCTCGAGCCAGTGGCGGATGACGCCGGAAAGCGTCGTCATGCACGCGGGCTCTATCGTCTTTAACGGGGCGTTCCTCACACTCATGCCGTGGATGTTCATGGGCTGCACATATGTCCTCATGCCGGGGTTCAATGCGGGCGAGGTCATCGACGTTATCGAGAACGAGAAGGTCACGCATACGATCCTGGTGCCGTCGCAGATTGTCGCGGTCATGAATGATCCGGGTTTTGATCCGCAACGCCTGAACAGTTTAGAAATGCTGCAGACAGTTGGCGCGCCGCTGCATCTGGAGCACAAGCAGCGGTTGATCGAGGCTTTGCCCGGCCGTTTCTATGAACTATACGGCCTGACAGAGGGCTTTATGACCGTCCTCGACAAATATGACGTTGAGCGAAAGAAGGGTTCCGTCGGCGCGCCGATCCCATTCTATGAAATGAAGATCGTCGGCGACGATGGGACCCAGTTGCCGCCGGGCGAGCCAGGTGAAATCTGCGGACGCGGCCCGATGATGATGCCGGGTTACTACAAACGCCCGGATTTGACGGCAGAAGCGATTGTCGATGGCTGGTTGCACACCGGCGATATCGGATTTGTCGACGACGACGGTTTCCTCTTTCTGGTGGATCGTAAGAAGGAGATGATCATCTCTGGCGGCGTGAACGTTTTCCCTCGTGATATTGAGGAAATTGCCGTTGAGCACCCGGATATCTCGGAAGCCGCGGTATTTGGAGTCCCCGACGACAAATGGGGCGAGACGCCGGTGGGTGCGGTCGTGCTGAAGCGTGAGGCAAGCGCAACCAGAGATGACATCAAGGTATGGATCAACGCCCGTGTTCAAGCGAAGTTCCAGCGCTTGAGCGACGTTGTCATTCTCGACGATCTGCCTCGCAACGTTGCCGGTAAGACCCTGAAGCGGGAAATAAGAGCAAGGTATCTTGGCGAGACGACTTAGGGCGTTCGCTCTAAAAACGCCTTGAGGACTGCGTCCCATTTATGCGCGTCGAGCATCGGACCCGTGTGACCGTAAGGGGTATCGATTTCGTGAAACGATACATCGACACCGTGGCCTTTCAGAAGCTCGACCGTCGGCGGACCGAGCTTTACGTCGACGACGCTGTCGGAATTCGCCAATACATCCAGCAACGGCGCCTTGATCTTGGTCGCGTCCGCTGTGGAGCCGACGCCGGCTTCATACAAGATATAAAGCGAATTGGCGTCGAACTGGTGCGCCCATTTCTCCGCATTGGCGCGGACAATGCGTTCGATCGCCTTGGGTTCCTCTCCGTTGTGCTTAAGATAGTCGCTTAAGCCATAACGGTTGAGGGTCGAGATCCGCGTTTCGATCATCTTTTCGCGGACCCCGCCGAGCTCGTCTTCATGACCATAATAATGACCGCCGTTCCAGCCGTTGCAGTCTTCGAACTGGGCGCGGATCCGGGCGATATCTTCCATCGTCGTTTTCCGCTCTATGACGCCGGCGATCGGCACCAGCGCGCGCATGCGGTCGGGGTAGGTCGCGCCCCAGAGGAACGTCAAATGGCCGCCGTAGGAATAGCCGATGACCGCCTTCAATTGCCCGCAGCCCAGATGATCGATTAACAAATGCTGTGCGCGGATCATGTCCATCGTGGTGTACTTCGGGAAATCCGGCCCATAGGGTTTGCCGGTCGCCGGATTGTAGCTGGACGGCCCGGAGCTCCCGAACGCCGAACCGATCATGTTCGAGCAGATGACAAAATACTTATCGGTGTCGATGGCCTTACCGGGGCCGACGAGGTTGTGCGCCCAGCCATTCGCGTCGCCGCCGGCGTGCGGATGATTGGTGTAGCCGTGGCACATCAGGATCGCGTTCGACCCGTCTTCGTTGAGCGTTCCCCAGGTCTCGTAGGCGAGCGTCAGTTCAGGCAGCACCGCGCCGGTGGTGAGTTCAAAAGCGCCATGCGTGAAGGTCTTTGAGCTTGCAAGAATCATTTATCGGTCATTCCCAAGTTATCGATCGATTATTTATGTCAGGATGCATTTATCAAGCTCACCATCCACTCGCACCCCGCAATAGCTGAGGTTAGGGCGATAAACAAGCTGCCCCAGCCGAAAATAAGACCGGCATAGAACCATTGTGTCCACCAACGTGTGCTAAAGCGCGCAACTGGATAAAATTTCTTGCCGATTCTTGTCACCAGTTCGTATCCGAATGCCTTTTGCTCACCCGTCTTTCGGAGTTTATCCTCAAGCTCCATAAGGTAAGCCTTCACGGTTTCTATCATCTCCCATGAACTATTATGGGCGCGCCGAGCGCCAATATTAAAAATGACAGAGATGAAGCAGAGAAAAATTGCGACCGACGCGAGCGGCCGGTTAGCGAGGATATTTCCCTCAGTCTGTTGAATAAGAAAACCGGCTGCAGCTGCGAGCGAGACGTTAAACAGCAACGAGTAACGCGTCATGACCAATAGCTGCTCAAACAAGTGCTGGATATAGGCGATTCCTTTTTCGATTTCGAACTGCGCCCAAGTTTCTCCATTACTCATGGCGATTACCCCCGTCGTTATATCCCGACGCCTTTCATACCGCCCGCCGGATAGCGGGTGCCGGCTGTGATGCCCGGGGGAAACGCGTCAGCCAGCGATGCGATTTCGTTTGCCGACAATGTGATTTTAAGCGCGCCGAGGTTCTCTTCCAGATACTTGCGGCGCTTGGTGCCGGGGATCGGCACGATGTCCTCTCCCTGAGCCAAGGTCCAGGCGATGGCAATCTGCGCCATGGTGGCGCCGTGCGCCGCCGCGATGTCGCGGAGCACGCTCAGAAGCGTCTTGTTCTTTTGCATATTTTTATCGGCGAACCGAGGATGCGAGAGACGGCCGTCGCTTTCGATGAAATCGTCGCGCGATGAGATCGTACCCGTCAGAAACCCGCGGCCGACCGGCGCATAACCAACGAAACCGATCCCGAGTTCACGGCAGGTCGGCAGGATTTCTTCTTCGATGTCGCGGGTCCAAAGCGAGTATTCGGTCTGCAGGGCTTGGATGGGGTGCGTTGCATGCGCGCGCCTGATTGTATCGACGCCCGCTTCCGAGAGACCGAGGTATTTGACCTTGCCTTGCTCCACCAGCTTCGCCATGGCGCCGACGGTATCTTCGATGGGGACCAGCGGGTCGACCCGGTGCTGGTAGTAAAGATCGATCGCCTCGCAGCCGAGGCGCTTGAGGCTCTTTTCGCAGGCTTCGATGACGTATTCCGGACGCCCGTCGACCGGGCGTTCCGGATTGACCTTGCCGAGATTGCCGAATTTCGTGGCGATAACGATCTGGTCCCATTTTCCCTTGAGCGCCTGCCCGAGCAGTTCCTCGTTGCGGCCGTTGCCGTATGCATCCGAGCTGTCGAGGAAGGTGCAGCCGAGTTCGATCGCCCGGTGCAGGGTTTTGGTCGATTCCTCGTCGTCACGTTCGCCGTACGTCGTCGACATGCCCATGCAGCCGAGGCCGAGGGCGGAGACGCTGAGGACGCCCAGTTTTCTTTGTTGCATAATGGATGCTCCCCTTGCCGACGATGGTAGCTGCATTCTTAGGAAACTCGAAAGCCTGTTTTGGCGTTCTCGCCGGGGCTTTTCTTTTCATCTATATCTTGGCATTGAAGCCTCATGAACAAGAACATGGATGACGAATTCCTTGTCGCCGCCGGGAAGCGGCTCGAGTACGCGTGGGTCAACGGCACACCCAAGAAGGAAGTGCCGGTTCTGGTGTTCCTGCACGAAGGTTTAGGGTGCATCGCCATGTGGCGGACATTTCCGGCGCAATTATGCGCGGCATGCAGCCTGCCCGGACTCGTGTACACCCGTGCCGGATACGGCCGGTCGGATGGAATCGATCTGCCGCGTCCGATCAGCTATCAGGAAGACGAGGCCCGCGACGTGCTGCCGGAGGTGCTGGATACGCTCGGGATCAAGCGCGCCATCCTGATCGGCCATTCGGACGGCGGCACCATTGCGCTGATCCATGCGGCACTCGATACCGGAGGCCGCATCCTCGGCACGGTGACCATGGCAGCGCACGTGTTCAACGAGGAAATTTGCCTTGAAGGTATTCGAGAGGCGCGCCGGATCTGGGAGACGACCGATCTCCGGGACAAGCTGAAGCGCTTCCACGGCGATAACGTCGACAACGCGTTCCATGGCTGGAACGATACTTGGCAGCGCGACGATTACTGGCACTGGAACGTCGAAAAGTATCTTCCTGATATTTCGTGCCCGCTTCTGGTGATGCAGGGCAGGGACGATCACTACGGATCGGAAGCACAGGTCGATGCGATTGTCAGAGGCGCCGGTGGTCCGGCTGAAAAGCTGATGATCCAGGACTGCGGACACAACCCGCATTTCGATCAGCCCGATGCGACGCTCGAGGCCATCATTCGCTTTATCCAAGTTTTCCATGACAGCGAGGCGGTCGGACGTTAAACAGTCGCCATGGTTACGAGTACTTTCATAGACGGCGCCGAAGGCACGACCGGCCTTCAGATCAGAACGCGGCTTACGGGCCGCGACGATATCACTTTGCTTTCGCTTTCCGACGACGAGCGTAAGGACCCGCAGAAGCGAGCCGGTATGCTGAACGCCTGCGATATCGCGATCCTGTGCCTGCCGGACGATGCCGCGCGCGATTCGGTGTCGATGATCGATAATCCTGACGTACGGGTGATCGACGCCTCGACGGCGCATCGGACGGCTGCCGGCTGGGACTATGGCTTCCCGGAAATGGACGCTGGGCAGGCGGCGAAGATCGCGAGTTCCAAGCGGGTTGCCAATACCGGCTGTTATGCGGTCGCTTCGGTCGCGATCTTGCACCCGCTGGTTGCGGACGGCGTATTGCCCGCCGACTGGCCGGTGACGATCAATGCGGTGTCCGGCTATTCAGGCGGCGGCAAGAAGATGATTGCCGGGTTCGAAGATCCGAATGCGGTGGAAAAGATCGATACCCCGTTTCGGGTCTACGGCCTGAACCTGGGACACAAGCACATCCCCGAAATCCAGTATTGGTCAGGTCTGGAGCGGACGCCGATCTTCGTGCCGAGTGTCGGGCGTTACCGGGAAGGGATGATCGTGCAGGTGCCGTTGCACCTGGCGGCGTTGCCGGGTGCGCCGGCGCCGGACGCCGTTCACGATATCCTCTCGGCCCACTACGAGGGCCGGAAATTCGTGACCGTCGCCGATCTCGTGAAGGGTGAAGGTGCACCGGTCCTCGATCCCGAGGACCTCAACGGTACGAACGAACTCCGGCTGCACATGTACGCCAGCAAGGACGGCGCACAAGCGGTCATTTGCGGCGTGCTGGATAACCTCGGCAAGGGCGCATCGGGACAGGCGGTGCAATGCCTCAACCTGATGATGGGTGCGCGGGAAGAAACCGGGTTATTGGATCCGGTCCTCCTCTGACGTCTCAGTGGTTCAGCAGGAATTCCTTCACGCGGCGGATAGCCTCGCGGATGTTTTCCGTCGAGTTCGCGTAGGAGAACCGGACGTAGCCCTCACCCTGAGCGCCGAAGCTGGTGCCGGCGATGATCGCGACGCCGACCTCTTCCAGAAGCTGATCTTGCAACGCTTTCGCCGACATGTTGGTGCCCTCGATGTTCGGGAAGGCGTAGAACGCACCGCCGGGTTCGATACACCGAAAGCCCGGCACCTGATTGAGCTCGGCGACGATGACTTTTCGGCGCTCGTCGAATGCTTTCATCATCTTGTCGACATCGCCCTGCGGCCCCTGGAGGGCAGCGATCCCGGCATACTGTGTCGGCGCGTTGACGCAAGAATGGCAATTGATGGCGAGGCGCGTCGCATGTTCCGCGAGGTCCGTCGGCCACACCGCGTACCCAAGCCGCCAGCCGGTCATGGCATAGGTCTTTGACCAACCGTCCAGCATGATGACCCGGTCGCGAAGATGTTTATACTCCAGCATGCTTACATGCTCACGCCCGTCGTAAAGCATGCGGCCATAAATCTCATCGGAAAGGATGGCGACATGAGGGTGATCTTCGAGACCGGCCGCGAGCTTATCCATTTCCTCGCGCGGGACCGTCCCGCCGGTCGGGTTGGCGGGTGAGTTGATGATAATCAGCCGCGTCGCGGGGGTGATCAGACCAAGCACTTCGTCCGCCGAAAACGAAAACCCGTTCTCTTCATGCAGTGCCATCGGCACAGGCTTGGCGCCGGAAAACCTGATGACGGATTCATAGATCGGGAAACCCGGGTTCGGATAGATGATTTCCGTGCCCGGCTGACCGAACATCATGACGGCGAAGAACATGGTCGGCTTGCCGCCCGGCATGATGACCACGTTATCCGGGTTAACCTCGCATTTTTTGTATTTCAGGATATCTTCCGCGACCGCCGTGCGCAGTTCCGGTATGCCGTTGGCCGGGGTGTAGCCGTGATGCCCGTCGCGCAGCGCCTTGACGGCGGCCTCGACGATATGCTCCGGGGTTTTGAAGTCCGGCTGGCCGATTCCCAGGTTGATGACGTCCATCCCGCCCTGGGCCAGTTTGTTGGCGCGGGCCAGAACCTCGAATGCCGATTCAGTGCCCAGGCGGGCCATGGCATCGACGAGTTGCGGCATGATATTTCCTCCGGTTATTGCGTGGCGGCACTATGCCGATTAGCGTAGGTGATGTCACCGTCTTTGAATTGCTCATACGTCAACAGGAATACAAGAACATGAATGGCGCCGAATCACTCGTCCGCACAATGGCGGCGTCGGGGATCGATGTTTGCTTCGCGAACCCCGGCACATCGGAAATGCATTTTGTCGCGGCCCTCGACCGTCTGGATCTGATCCGTTGCGTGCTGGCGTTGCAGGAAAACGTCGCGACCGGCGCGGCGGATGCTTATGCGCGCATGACCGGTGAGCCGGCGGCGACGCTGCTGCACCTGGGGCCTGGCTTCGGCAACGGCCTCGCCAACGTTCATAACGCAAAAAAGGCGCGGGCGCCGATGGTCAACGTGGTCGGCGAGCATGCGACTTATCATATCGAGTACGATGCGCCGCTGACCTCCGATATCCAGGGGATCGTCGGTCCGGTCTCGGATTTCGTCGTCACCACGAATACGTCCGATGAGGTCGGCAATGACACCGCCGCAACGGTGGCGGCGGCGAAATCATGGCCCGGCAAGATCGCGACCCTGATCCTGCCCGCGAACTCGGCCTGGGACACGACGGAAGAAGTCGGCAAGCCGCAGAAGCCGGCGGGACCGGATCCGGTCAAAGCTGAAGACGTCGCTGCCGTCGCGGAAGCGCTGAAATCCGGCAAGAAAGCGGTGATGTTCGTTTCTGGTGCCATACTCGAGGAACCGGCACTGACCAATCTTGGCAAGGTGAAAGCCGCGACCGGTGTCGACCTGCTGGCGCAGACGTCGAACCGCCGGATCGATCGGGGCGCGGGTAGGGTGGCCGTCAACAAGCTGCCGTATCCGGTCGACCACGCGCTCGAGACGCTTAAAGACTATGAATACGTGATCCTGCTCGGCACGCGTGAACCGGTGAGTTTCTTTGCCTATCCGAACAAACCGAGCCGGCTGTCGCCTGAGGGCGCGGAAATCCTCAATCTGGCCGGGCCTCAACAGGACACGATCAAGGCGCTCGATATGCTGATCGATTTGCTGGGCGCGGGCAACGCAGCGCCTGCGCTGGTCGAGGCCGAACCGGCGCCCGACGTCAGCGGTCTATCCGGCAAGATCACGCCCGAGATCATCTCACAGGCGTTTCGCGCCCATATGCCCGAAAACTGCATCATCGTGGACGAAAGCATCACCACAGGGCGCGCGTTCTTCCCAGACAGCAAGGCGGCGCCGCCGCACACCTGGCTGCAGAACACCGGCGGTGCCATTGGTGTCGGCCTCCCCTACGGCGTCGGTGCAGCGATCGCATGCCCGGACAGGCCGGTGATGGTGCTGCAGTCGGACGGCTCGGGGATGTACTGCAACCAGGCGCTCTGGACCATGGCGCGCGAGAACCTGAATGTTACCGTGCTGATCTTTTCGAACCGGGCATACCGGATCCTCGAGGGCGAAATGAAGGGTGTCGGCGTCGAGAAAATGGGGCATGTGGCGGAGAACCTTTTCGGCCTTAACAAGCCCGATATCGACTGGGTCGGTCTCGCCAAAAGCATGGGGGTCGATGCAGAACGGGTCGATGACGCTTCAGGGCTTTCGCCGGCGATCCAGAAGGGGGTGGCCCTGAAGGGGCCATACCTGATCGAAATCGTATTCTAGAGTGCCAGAACCGCATTCGGTCCCTTGACGGAGGACGGGGCAGGGTCTATTCAGTGCCACCCAATTCGGGGGCCTATTTGGCCCGCCTGTGGTGGCTGTAGCTCAGCTGGTTAGAGCATCGGCTTGTGGTGCCGAGGGTCGTGGGTTCGAATCCCATCAGCCACCCCATTTTCCCGGAAAACATTGGATTGTCACATGAAATGGGGCCCGCACTTGTGCACGGGCCCCGAAACAATCCGTCGTGATCCTTTTACGGTTTGATATACGTGTAGCCCTGTTGTTGCAGATAGCTCAGTTCAGCCACGCCGCTGGGGACGATGTTATCCTGGAAAACTTCGAACAGGTCTTTTTCATGATTGATCTTCCGGCCCGTCAGCGTGTTGTTGCAGACGTTGAAGGTGACGTGCTGCGCTTTCAGGCTGGTGACATCGCTCTGCAGTTGCTGGTTTTGCATTGCGTTCTTGAGCAGGCCGACGCCGTTTCCGTGGAGGACGACCTTGATTTCCATGTTTTCAGCGCCGACAGCGTTGATGTGATTTTGAATGTTGCGCATTGCGCCACGGTACTTTTTATCAGCGTCGCCGCCATCGTAATTAATGTGATAGACGACCTTCTGTTTGCCGTAGCGTGCCTCTGCGTCTGCCTGGTGCAAACCGAAGCCAAGAATCGCCATGGCTACGGCGAGAATACGTATCAGCTTCATCGTGAACTCCCAAATATACGTTGTTATTGTTCCTGAAATACATTCAGGTATTTGAATATATCATCTTCCCAGAGGGCCATATATCCAAATAAGTTATGTTGTTTGAAGCAGCGAAGCGAAGGACCGGTTTGGCGGGTTTTGCCCCGCATGCTCAAAGAAGATACCCCTTAAGCCATTATTTTAATTAAATAAAAATTAGACACTTGACTTCTACACAGAAAGTATAAAATACGCGGCGGTTTCGCCCCTGTGACAGAATCGACGATGGTCGCGCGACGGCTTGGGCGTTTCCGGAGACATCCGAAATCAATGGACACTCTGCTGAAGGTGGCTGAAGAGCCTCCGAGTTTACTTTCGTCCGAACCCCTCATCACCAACGACAACGATAAAGCTGCCGACGCCCTAAAAACGCGTGTCGGCATTTCTTTTATTAAGCCGAAAAACAAGCATGCCCGCGGCCCGTTCTTTCCGGTCGGTGACGGCACGTCGGCGTTCCGCAGACGGTATTTCCCCGACGCGAGCACCGCGGAATGGAATGACTGGCGCTGGCAACTCCGCAACCGTGTCAAATCGCTCTCACAACTCGAACGCATTTTCGTGCTGTCGGACGAAGAGCGTGACGCGGTCATGCGTCACCAGGGGTCGCTCCCGGTAGGTATTACACCGTACTACGCGAGCCTGATGAGCCGTGACGATCCGTCCGAAGCGCTCCGCCGTACCCATATTCCGGTCGGTGACGAGTATTTGAAAACGCCTGGCGAAGCGGATGATCCGCTGGGTGAAGACCACGACGCGGCGGTGCCGGGTCTGGTTCACCGTTACCCCGACCGCGTGCTGTTCCTGTCGACGGGCTTTTGCTCGACGTACTGCCGTTACTGCACGCGATCCCGTATGGTCGGTGAAGCCGGTGGTGACTATAACTTCTCGAAGTCGCAGTGGGACGAGGCGCTTGCCTATATCGAAGCGCACACGGAAATCCGCGACGTCCTGATTTCGGGAGGTGATCCACTGACGCTTGCCGACGACCGTCTCGATTACCTGCTTGGCCGCCTGCGCGCGATCAAACACGTCGAGTTCGTCCGCCTTGGTTCGAAAGTGCCGACAGTGCTGCCGATGCGCGTTACCAAATCGCTGACGCAGATCCTGAAGAAATATCATCCGTTGTGGATGAGCATTCACTTCACGCACCCGAGCGAACTGACCCGCGAAGTCACGGAATCGACCTCGCGCCTTGCCGATACCGGTATACCGCTGGGCTCGCAGACGGTTCTGCTGAAGGGTATCAACGACAACGTCGAGACCATGCGCCAGCTTTACCACGGCCTGCTGATGCGTCGTGTTCGTCCGTACTACCTCTACCAGTGCGACCCGATTACCGGTTCGTCGCATTTCCGGACGCCCGTCTCCAAGGGTATCGAGATCATCGAAGGTCTGCGTGGTCATACGACCGGTTACGCTGTGCCCCAGTTCGTGATCGATGCACCGGGCGGTGGCGGTAAAATCCCGTTGTTGCCGGAATATCTCGTCGGCCGTGACGGTGACGACGTCCTGCTGCGTAACTTCGAGGGCGGTATCTACCGTTACCCCGACCCTGAAGGCACACTCGGTGCTGACCGTGACATCTCGGGGCTTCGCCTTCGATGAGTACGATCGGTTTCGTTTACGACAGCCGTGCCGAATACCTTGCGGCCGGCTTCACCGAGGAACAGGTCGCCGAGTTCGACACGGAAGACACGATCTCCCTGATCGAAGCGGCGTTGATGCGGCTCGGCTATACCGTCGACCGTGTCGGCAATGGCCGCAATCTCGCCCGCCGATTGGCGGACGGTGCGCGCTGGAACCTCGTGTTCTCGATTGCCGAAGGCGTCAGCGGACGATCCCGCGAAGCGCAGGTGCCTGCGGTCTGCGAGATGTTCGACCAGCCGTATGTCTTTTCCGATCCGTTGACGATGGCCGCGACCCTCGACAAATCCGTCGCCAAGCGCATCGTCCGCGATGCGGGGATCGCGACGGCGCCCTTTACGGTCATGGAAACCGGCCGCGAAGACTTGAGCGGATGGCGCCACTACCCGGCGTTCATCAAGCCGCTCGCCGAAGGGACCGGGAAAGGCTGCGAACGCGCGTCACTGGTCGAGGATCAGAAGTCGCTTCGTAATGCGGCGCGCAGTCTGGTTGCACGTTTTTGTCAACCCGCGTTGGTCGAAGCCTATCTGCCGGGCCGTGAGTTTACGGTCGGTATCGTCGGGAACGGACAGGACGCCCATGTGATCGGTATCATGGAAGTCAGCGTCAACAAGAACGCCGAAGGCGGCATCTATTCCTTCAACAACAAGGAATTCTGCGAGACGACGGTGACGTATTCCAAGCCTGTCGATGCGGAAGCCCTTCGTGCCGGAGAAGTCGCGCTGGCTGCCTATCGTGCTCTCGGCTGCCGGGACTCCGGCCGTGTCGACTTGAAGTCCGACTGGCAACATGAACCGGTCTTCATAGAGATCAACCCGTTGGCCGGTCTGCATCCCACGCATTCCGACCTGCCGATGCTGGCGGAACAGAATGGGATCGGCTTCGACAGTCTGTTGTCGATGATCCTGACGGCGGCTCATGTCCGTTACGACCGAGCTGCCCGCAATCGTATGAGTGCGTGATGCCTTCCGGTTTCGACAGAGGCTTCATTCCGGTCATCCACGCTGGCCGGGATGACCGGCCCGATGAACGCGATACGATCCATGCGGCGGAGACCGTTGCCGAAACGTTGGGGCGGCTGGGATACGATTCTCAGGCGTACCGCGTCGGCCTCGATCTCGGTCAGCTCCGCCAGATCGCGGCACGACATCCGGTTTGCATCTTTAATCTCGTGGATGCCATCGAAGGGGACGACAGTCTGATCGGACTGGTCCCTGCCGTTCTTGAGCATCTGGGCGTACCGTATACCGGATGCGGCACACCAGCATTTGCCGACACGGTGTCGAAGATTCACACCAAACAAAAACTGCAGTTGATGAGTATCCCGACAGCGCACTGGTCGGTGGACGGATCCACGTGCGATCCGGCGAAGCGCTACATCGTCAAATCCGATTGCCAGCACGGTTCTCTTGGCATGGATGCGGCGTCCGTCGTCCTCGGCGCCGAGGCTGCGAAAGAGATTGCTGCAAGGTCAAAACAGTATAGCGGCAGGTTTTTTGCGGAAGAATTTCTCGACGGTCGGGAATTTAACGTCGCCCTGATCGGTGATCGAGAGCGTTTTCGCGTCTTGCCGATCCAGGAAATCGATTTCGAAGGGTTTCCGGAAAGCCGCGCGCGTATCGTGGACTACGGCGCCAAGTGGGATAAGGACGATATCGGCTTCAGGACGACCAATCGGAAATTTGGCCTCGAACTCCGCGAACCGGCACTCGGCGAGAGATTGGTGGCGTTGTCCGAGAAGGTATGGGAAGCCTTTGATCTCACGGGGTATGCCCGTGTCGATTTTCGGGTTGTCGATGGTCGCCCGTATATTCTTGAGGTTAACGCCAACCCGGCGGTCGCGCCGGATGCCGGTTTTGCGGCGGCGGCATTCGAGGCCGGTATCAGGTACGATGATTTGATCGAGCGGATTGTCGCGCTTGCAAAAAGTCCGGACCATGCGCCGACCTTCGATACAGCTCACGACGTCATTGCTCGGCCTCGCGCCAACCCGGTCAACTCGTCTGGCGGGGTCGGATGGCGTCGCGATGTCGTGACGAGCGATATTGAAGCGATATGCGAACTCGTGCGCTCGACCGGATTTTTTCATGAAGATGAAACAGCAATTGCCGGGGAACTCGTCGAGGAACGGTTGAGCAAGGGAACCGCATCGGGATATGAATTCCTGATTGCCGAGATCGACGGCAGAATTGGCGGTTATGCCTGCTTCGGCAAAATCGACGGCACTGCCGACGCGTTCGATCTGTACTGGATCGCCGTCGACCCGACGTTGCAGGGCAGGGGGCTCGGGCGAGAGATCCTCAGGCGGGCCGAATCCGTGATGCGCGACATGGGTGCGTCACGCGTATATATCGACACGTCTTCCAGTGATGCTTACCGTTCCACGCGCGCGTTCTACGTCGCGATGGGGTATGTGGAGGAAGCGCGCTTGACCGACTTTTATAAAAAAGGCGACGGAAAGGTAATTTTCGTTTCGAACCTGGTACCGGCATCGCTCTGCGTTTAACGGAATCAATCCGGATCGGCGTCATCCCGCCGTTTCGTGTCGTCTGAAAAAGCCTGTTGAAGCTTCGCTTTGTGGTCGATCGTTGTCGCGTTGAAGAGCGTTGCGGTCATGACCTTGGTTACTTCGCCGGGGGTATCCATGATCGGTAACCGCAGATTCAATTTTGTCTGCACGATGCCCGAGCGCGGCGCCCGGATGGCGACGTCGTAAGCCAGAGGCATTTTACGATCCAGGACGGCGTTGAGTTGGCTCCTGGTTGCTTCGATAAAGCTCGGGCCGAGCGTTTCCGAGAGCAATAGCCCGGTCTCATCGGCGCCGTAGTGATCCGTGTAGATCGTTCCCCAGAACCGGTATCTGAAGTCTTTACCGCCATCGACCACATCGACCACTAGCGTCTGCGGCAGCACGATCGATGGCAATGTATAAAGCTCGACTTCTTTCCAAGTCGGTGCCGGTCGGTCTGCGGCCCATCTTTGCCAAAGGCCTAACGTAGCGTCAAGCGGGCTGCCTTTCGGAAATTCGCACGGAATTTCCTCCACATTCAGCACCGTATACTCGACGTCCGTGCCTGACACCGTTCTTTGTCCGATCATGGGTTTCAATCTTTATTTGCTGGGTAAGCGGGGGAAAACAAGGCTTCCGTTTTCTAAAAAGGCAACCATGAGTGCTCATCGTTGTAATGCAGATATCCGATGTTTGCACCTGCCCGAAGTCCGACACCGGTACGAATGGGGGCGAGCATGATCTCGCCGTCGCCCTGGTAGTTTACGCCGAGCCCCGCGACGTAATAGAACGTACCCTCAATGCCCGGGAACCGTTTGTATATGTCGTCTTTGGAATTCAGTCCGTAAACCAGAACGAATGTCTTGGATGCATTTCCACCGACGTCGAAGCCGATACTTGGTCCCTGCCAGAAAACGCGGGACTTCCCGTCGGCTTTGATATTCAACTCGCCCTTGCCGTAACGAAGGCCGACCACGAATGCGCCGCTGATCTCCTCTCCCTGGATATAAGCCGTGGGCCGTCCGAGATCCGAGAATACGCGTTCAATGATTTCCGCAAGACCGGCAGTGGTGCTGCCAAAAAAGCCCTCCGCCGCGTCGGTGATCTCATTGGCGGAGTAGGTCTTATCTTCATCCTGTGCCAGCGCCGGGCTTGTCGAAATCGCGCACGCGAAGGTAAGCACGAAGAGAACGAGCCTTATTTGAAGTAATCCACGTACCATTCGAGTTCCTCATCTGACATCTGGAAAGAGCCGTCTTTGGCTTCCTGGATCATGGACTTCGCAGGTATTTTTCCGATGCGGCGCTGAAGTGAAACGGCGATGTCGGCCCCGTGACCCGCTTTCCAGGCAAGTGCACACAGTCCTTTGGCGCTTTCCGATGTCAGCATCTTTTCAACGTGTTTCCCAGGCAATTCGGTCAAAAGCTCGTAACTGCGCTGCAGGAATTCCATATTGCCTTCGTCTATAGCGTCGAGAACCGCGTACTCATCTAGTTTCCCCGCCTTAAAAAGTTTGTCCGCGTGACGTGCGTCGGCATCGCTTCTGGGTTTCTCGTCTTCTGCTTCGCCCGCATCGATTCGCTCGCGAACAGCGAGGCGCAATTCGTGTGCGAGATCTTCTTCCAATGTATTGGAGGAAATCATGCGCTCGACGAGGGCGGCGCTGACGAACGTCGCAATGCGCCGAAGCGTAGCCTTGGAAAGGCTGCCGCGGTCTACCAGCGGTAATTGAAGATCGGGCCGGCTCTCGGCCTGCATCGCGATTTCTTCCATTAGTTTGTCGCCGATCTCGGCCGTTTGGTTCTTCAATAGTTCGACGATGGCAGGGTCTTCGTCCTGGTCCACGACGGCTTGGGATATTCTGTTGGAGATATTGCGGCGTCTTGCGACAGCCTCCAGCGCGCCGCCGCGTAGCCCGCTGGTGACGATTTGCAAAATCTGCTCGTCGGTGAGCAATGGCGAGTATTCCAGGATCGGGCCCGCAACGGTGATCTCAGCATCTTCGGCGAGGCGCCGGATCAGCCGTTTCGGGACGTTGTGAAGATGCTTGATCTCGTCGGCGATGATGGCGCGGATATGTGGCACTTGGTCCTGCGCCAGAATTTCCAGCACCTGGAAGGTCATTTCCGCGAGTTGTTCGCTCTCATCCTCAGTCAGGGTCGGGACCAGACGACCGATCTTGAAGGCCAACTCCTCGCGCACGGACTTGTCGACATCCTTGGCAAGGATCAGATCGGCCTGGAGCGGTGTACCGTCGTTCTTGGCAACCGCCCGGCGCACGCCGATATCTTCGTCAGTTGCGAAGAAATACAGGAATTCGGGTTCCAGATCCTCGTGCGCGGCAAGTTCTGCCCGAGCCTTAGCATCTCCTTTGGCGGCGACGAGCTTGGCTTCCTCATACGACGGTTTTTTCTTGCCGCCGCTGGCCCGCTTTTTCTTTTTGCCCAATACCCAATCGAGCATTTGCGTCTCCTGAAGTGCCCTGAGATGCTATCCGTGCTACCGCAATGTTACAACGTTGGCGAGGAGAGTTGCGTGACGAAGAATACAGCCGCATCGGCTACAGGGGCGACCCGGGAGGGAACGTCGCGCTTCGCCGAGCGATTCGAACCGAATCCCGGACAGTACAGGACGGCGCTTGACCTGATCTGGTCAAGCGTAGGGATCGGGACCTATCTGGGCAACGCGGACGACAAGACCGACGACGATGTCGCGACTGCCGTGCGAACGGCGGTGAACGGCGGGATAAACGTGATCGATACGGCGGCGAACTATCGGCGCGGGCGCGGCGAGGCATCGATCGGTAAGGCGCTTGCCGGACTATTCGGGGCGGGTGAGGCAAGGCGAGAAGAACTGATAGTCTGCACCAAGGCCGGTTACTTACCGACCCCGCCGGAGGCCTTCAAGGAAGCGTACCTGGGCCACGACGGTATCGGCGAGAGCGATCTTGTCGGCGGAAATCACTGTATCCACCCTTCCTACATTCGCGACCGGATCGCCAAGAGCCTGGATACGCTCGGTATCGACAAGATCGACGTATTCTACGTGCACAACCCCGAGGCTCAGTTAGCGCATGTTGAGCGCGCTGAATTCGATGCCCGCCTGCAGGCAGCATTCGAAATGCTCGAACAGGAGGCAAATGAGGGCAGAATCGGTTGCTATGGCCTTGCGACCTGGCGGGCATTCCGGTCGTCGCCGGGCGAGCAGGGATATATCTCCATTGCCGGTGCCAAAGCGCTCGCAAAGCGTGCCGCGGGCGATAAGCCGGACCGGTTTTTGTGCGTTCAGATGCCGCTTTCGATCACCATGCCGGAGGCTATACAGCGGCCCACCCAGTGGTTGGGTGAAGCGACCGTGCCACCCATTGCGGCGGCCCGAATACTCGGTCTGGCAGCTGTTGGGAGCGGCAGCATCGGCCAGGGCAAGGTGCCGAAAATGAATGAATCACTGTTGAAATGGCTGGGCGACGATCTCGCGGACGACTGTCAGCGCGCGCTGCAATTTTCCAGGTCCGCCAGTGGCCTGACGACGGCATTGGTCGGCATGAAGCAACCGGATCACGTCGGGTCAAATCTGGAGGTGCAGAACCGCGCGCCTCTATCGCGGGCCGCGTTCGAACTGATGTTCAGAAAAACGCCGGTTTAGCCGCCAAAGGCCGGGTCGTGCTTGGCGCCGCCCCGACACCCCGGCGATTCCATGATGCGTCCGCCGCGGGCCTGCCATTCGGCGGGCGTATGTGTCTCCATCGACAGGGCATGCACCGGGCCGTCGAGTTCGGCCTTAAGCGCCGCGTTGATAAGCTGGTGGCGGCCGATCAGCCGTTTGCCGTCGAACGCGTCGGCAACGATGATCAGTTTGAAATGCGACTCCGAACCCGGCGGCACGTTGTGCATATGACTTTCGTTGATTACTTCCAGATGCACAGGCTGCACGGCATCTAAAATCTTTTGCTCGATGGTAGCGGCAACGGTCATTGTTGATCCCCGCAAGATTGCTTCGACGCTACAGAGTTAGGCACCTGCAGATTGCCCTGCAAGGGGGCGAGATCAGCCGGGGCTGCCGCTTCTGCGCTGGCGGAACTGCGGCGGAATGGACTCGGCTGTGTTTCGAAGGTCGTGTTCAACCACCTTGAGCCGTTGCGTCAGGGTATTGAGCTTCTCGGCGGTTTCCCGTTCACGAGCCTGTAACGCCTCGACTTCTCGCTGCAGGCGGTTGAGGTCGAGTTGCACCTGATCGGCTTTTTGCTCAAAGGCGACCTGGGACTCGCGAACCTGCTTTGCCAGATGTTTCCCGTATTCTTCGAACGAGGAATCGACATGTTTGTTAGCGTGGCTCGCCAGCCAAAGCGCCCCCAATGCAACGAGTAAAGCGACAACTGCACCGATCTCTGCCACGGAAGATTCCCCGATATTGCGTACCCCACCAAAACACAATCATGGAATGCGCTAACGGAATCAATAAATCTAAATCCGGTTTCGCGAATAACCTGTGGAAAGCCGACACCTTAAGGTTGTTATTCTCGTAGCAAGGCCGCGCAGTCTCAATAATGAGCTTCGGCTTATCGGACACGATAGCTCGGTCCTCCGATCAAAACCCGCAGAAACCTGCCGGTATTTGGTATGGTGAGTGAGGCTGACGGAGATATCAATACGAATACGGCGCTCCTCGTGGCTGCACGGACTGCGATTTCTCGTGTGTGAGCCACTAGTCCCTCCAGCACCTTATTTTCGTCCGTTCTTCATGTTTACCAGCATGAGCCACGAATCGCTCAAACCACCAATCCAAAGGTGCGCTGAACCCTGACGTTCCGGGCTTAGAAAAAAACCCGAAAAATGGGCCGCTAGTTCTTGCCCGCCGCGCGGCGAGACGGTATTCACTGTGGCGGCGGCTGTGCTGCGTGGATCGTGCGTTTCGGTCTGCTTCTGGGCAGTGGTGGCTGGCTAAGTCCTGGGAAAGTTGGCCTGAAGGGGATGTCCCGAAAGGGAGGTTCGGGGCCGTTGGGCGGGGAACGAAAGACGGGTCGACATATCCGTCGAGGCGAGGAGTTTTTCATGTCATCGGATGCACAATCTATGGAAATGAGAATGGCGAACGCCATCCGCTTTTTGGCAGCCGATGCCGTGCAGGCGGCGAAATCCGGTCACCCGGGCATGCCCATGGGGATGGCCGACGTGGCGACGGTGCTGTTCACCAAATATCTGAAATTCGATCCTTCGGCGCCGGACTGGGCGGACCGTGACCGCTTCGTGTTGTCGGCCGGGCACGGTTCGATGTTGATCTATTCGCTGCTGCATCTCACCGGCTACGAAGACATGACGATGGACGAGCTTCGGAATTTCCGTCAGCTCGGCTCCAAGACCGCCGGCCACCCCGAATACGGCCACGCCAAGGGCATCGAAACGACGACCGGCCCTCTCGGCCAGGGGATCGCGACCGCCGTCGGTATGGCGCTGGCCGAACGTATGATGAATGCGCGCTACGGCGACGATCTGGTCGATCACTATACGTATGTTATCGTCGGTGACGGCTGCCTGATGGAAGGGATCAGCCACGAGGCGATCTCGCTTGCCGGTCATCTGAAACTTTCGAAGCTCATCGTATTTTTCGACGACAACGGTATATCCATCGACGGCAGCACGGATATGGCGGTATCCGACGATCAGAAGAAGCGTTTCGAAGCCTCCAACTGGTTCGTACAGTCCGTGGACGGCCACGATCATACCGCGGTGGCGGCAGCCATCGAAAAAGCAAGGACGAGCGACAAGCCGTCGATGATCGCCTGTAAGACGACCATCGGGTTCGGTGCGCCGACCAAGGCCGGTACTGCATCCACCCATGGCGCGCCGTTGGGAGACGACGAAATCGCCGGCGCCCGCGAGGCTCTCGGGTGGGACGCCGGGCCGTTCGAAGTCCCGGCGGACGTGCTGGATAGCTGGCGCGCCGCCGGAAGCCGTGGCGCCGCCGATCGTGAAGCTTGGGAAAAGCGTCTTTCGTCATCCGCGTTAGCCGGCGATTTCAATAGTGCTGTTTCGGGCACACTGCCGGGTGGCATTGCCGAGACGGTGATCGCCCATAAGAAACGCGTGTCGGAAGAACAGCCAAAGTGGGCGACGCGTGTTGCGTCGGGTGAGTCCCTGAATGTTCTTGTACCAGTCGTGACCAACCTCGTTTCTGGCTCGGCGGACCTGACCGGCTCGAACAATACGAAGACACCGGATACCGGTCCGGTGACGCCGGACGATTTCTCCGGGCGTTACATCCATTATGGTGTGCGTGAGCACGGTATGGCGGCGGCGATGAACGGAATTGCGCTGCATGGCGGGCTGATCCCGACGAGCGGCACGTTCCTGGTGTTTGCCGATTACATGCGGGGCGCGATGCGCCTCTCGGCCCTGATGGGGCAGCGTGTGCTCTATGTTCTGACCCATGACAGCATCGGCCTGGGTGAGGACGGGCCGACGCACCAGCCGGTCGAAACCCTGTCGATGCTTCGTGCGACACCGAATTTTGTGATGTTCCGCCCCTGCGACGGTGTCGAAGCCGTGGAATGCTGGCAGGCGGCTCTTGAGAATGCGGATGGTCCGTCCGGCTTCGCGTTGTCCCGCCAAGGCGTGCCGACGCTGCGGACGGAGCATACGGACGAGAATCTCTCCGCCAAGGGGGCATACGTGCTCGCCGAAGCTGCTGCATCTGAACGCAAGGTTACGCTGATGGCAACCGGGTCGGAAGTACACCTGGCAACTCAAGCGCGCGAGGCGCTAGAGGCCGAAGGGATCGGCACCGCAGTCGTGTCGATGCCGAGCTGGGAACTGTTCGACAAGCAGGATGCGGCGTACCGTCGAAGCGTGCTGGGCGAGGGGACGGTGCGCGTTGCGGTCGAAGCCGCTGTACGGCACGGTTGGGACAAGTACATCGGTCCCGATGGCGGGTTCGTCGGCATGAAGGGATTTGGTGCTTCGGCGCCGGCCGGCGACTTGTACAAGCATTTTGGTATTACCGCCGAGGCCGTCGTCGCCGCGGCCAAGGAAGGACTGGCCTGATCGCGCCTGCGGTCGGACACAAGTTGGAGGGTACGGAAATGAACAAACAGGAACTTTTTGAAACCGCCGTCGCTATGGTCGCCGACAACAAGGGGCTGCTCGCAGCCGATGAGAGCACGGGCACCATGGGCAAGCGATTGGACTCTATCGGCGTCGAGAATGTTGAGGAGAAGCGCCGTGATTACCGCGAGATGATGTTCCGGTCGAGCGGGATCGGCAATTATATCTCCGGCGTCATTCTTTATGACGAAACGATCCGTCAATCCGCCGCCGACGGGACGACGCTGGTCAAGATCCTCCAGGACGCAGGTGTCATTCCGGGAATCAAGGTTGATGCCGGCGCCAAGGAACTGCCGGGCCGCCCGGCGGAGAAAATCACCGAAGGGCTGGACGGCCTGCCTAAGCGGGTCGCCGAGTATTATGACCTGGGTGCGCGTTTTGCGAAGTGGCGTGCAGTGATCGACATCGCCGACGGTATTCCGAGCCGCTATGCCATTCACACCAATGCGCATGCGTTAGCGCGGTATGCGAAGATCTGCCAGGAAGGCGGTCTCTGCCCGATCGTCGAGCCGGAAGTCCTGATGGACGGCGCGCACGACATAGATCGGTGCCAGGAAGTGACCGAGGAAGTCCTGGATGCGGTTTATAACGAACTGCACCTGCAGGAAGTTTATCTTGAAGGCACGATTCTGAAACCGAACATGGTCATCGCCGGGAAGAAATGCGCGACCCAGGCGTCCCCTGAAGAAGTCGCCGCGAAAACCGTTGAGACGCTGCTGCGCAAAGTTCCGGCGGCGGTTCCGGGGATCATGTTCCTGTCGGGCGGTCAGTCGGAAGAGGACGCGACCCTGCACCTCGATCTGATGAATGCGTCGGGGGCGAACCTGCCTTGGAAACTCAGCTTCTCCTATGGCCGGGCCCTGCAGCAGAGCGCGCTGCAGGCGTGGAAAGGTGACAACGCCAACAGCCCCGCTGCGCAGCAGGCCTTTATCGAGCGCGCAAGCGCCAACAGCCGCGCCTGCGCCGGTACGTATTCGAAAGCCGCCTGATCGGAGCAATTGATGGTCAAAATCGCCCCTTCGATCCTGTCTGCGGACTTCGCTCGCTTCGGTGAAGAAATCCGCGCGATCGACGCCGCCGGGTGCGATTACGTGCACGTGGACGTCATGGACGGGCATTTCGTTCCCAACATGACGTTCGGTGCGCCGATCATCGAAAAATTGCGCCCCCACACGAAAAAGCCGTTTGACGTTCATCTGATGATCGACCCGGCGCAGCCGTATCTGGAAGAATACGCGAAAGCGGGCGCTGATATCATCACCGTGCACGCGGAAGCGGACAAACACCTCGACCGTTCGCTTCAGGTCATACGCTCGCTCGGCAAGAAGGCCGGCGTATCGCTTAATCCGGGGACGCCGGAGTGCGTCCTCGACTACGTAATGGACAAGGTCGACCTGATTCTGGTGATGAGTGTGAATCCCGGCTTTGGTGGACAGAGCTTCATTCCGTCCGCCCTCGATAAAATCAAACGTATTCGGAAGATGATCGGCGATCGCCCAATCGAGTTGGAGGTCGACGGCGGCGTTAACGTCGATACGATAGCGGATGTGGTCGCGGCGGGGGCCGACGTGCTTGTCGCCGGCAGCGCGGTTTTCAAAGGCGATGACTATGCGAAGACGATCGGCGACCTGCGTGCCGCCGCGAAAGGCTGATCAGCCAGTCCCCGGCAGAATCGAATAGACGTCCGACGGCTCCGTCGCCAAATCCAGTAGCAATTTCAGACTGACCATGATGACGAGCATCGCCAACAGGCCGCGCAGTTGCTCGCCCTTGAGTTTGGCGCCGATCTGCGCGCCCGCCTGTGCGCCGAGCACGCCGCCGATGATCAGCACCAGCGCCAGCATGACGTCGACCGTCTGGTTGCTGACCGCCTGCAGCAAGGTCACGTTGGCGGTAACGAAGATGATCTGAAATAGCGAGGTGCCGACGACGACGACCGTCGGCATGCCGAGCAGATAGATCATCGCCGGCACCATCACGAAACCGCCGCCGACGCCCATGATGGCCGAGAGGAGGCCGACGAAGAACCCGACCGCCAGCGGCAGAAGGGCGCTGATATACAGCCGTGAGCGGCGGAACTTTATCTTGAACGGAAGCCCATGCGTCCAGTTGTGGATATGGCTTTTCTTACGCTTCTGGGCCTTTTGCGCCATCATCGCCTTGACGCTTTCGATCAGCATCAGGCCCCCGATGATCCCGAGGAACACCACGTAGCAGATGTTCACGACGAGATCGACCTGGCCGATCGACTTCAGGAACGAAAACACCCAGACCCCGACCGTGGAGCCGATCAGGCCGCCGATCAATAGCACGATGCCCATTTTCAGATCGACGTTGCCGCGTCGCCAGTGCGCGAGGACACCAGATATCGATGCGGCGACGATCTGATTGGCGCCGGTTGCAACAGCGACGCCGGGGGGAATACCGATGAAAATCAGCAGCGGTGTCATCAGAAAGCCGCCGCCGACGCCGAAGATGCCTGAGAGCGCACCGATCCCGCCGCCGATCCCTAGCAACAGGAATATGTCGACCGACACTTCAGCAATAGGCAGGTATATATCCATCAAAGTCCGTGGCGGCGGTTCGGCGGCACCGGCTCGGAAGTCGGCGTGGGAACCGGCTTGACGCCGGTGTCCCTCAAGTAATCAGAGCAATTTCTTCTTCGGTCAGGCTGCCCGGCACGATGGTAACGGGAACCCGAAGCTTCCCGGCCATTTTCTCGACCAGGTAAGAGACCAGCGGGCCCGGGCCGTCGGTGCCCGAAGCTGCGCCGAGAACGAGAAGGGATATGCCGCCTTCCTCCTCGATCAAATTAACCACTTCTTCGCGGAGTGCGCCTTCTCGGATGTAAAGCACCGGCATGTGCCCGAGCCGTTTCTGCACGACCGAAGCCACCACGTTCAGCATCTCTTCCGCTTCTTCGCGGGCTTCTTCGCGCATGCGTTCGCCGACCGCCATCCAATGTTGAAATTCGGCCGGCTGAATAACATAGAGCAGGGCGACGCGGCCGCCCGAGTTCTTGGCGCGCTGGCAGGCAAACTGCAACGCAGCTGCAAATTCCTCGGTTTCGTCGACCACGCAGAGGAATGTACGGCCCGTAAGCTTTTTCGGCTCGTCGCCGTTTTCTTGCGGCTTGTCGGTGTTTTCGTTCATGGCCTTAACCCCTCCTGAAGGCGGCGTTGGCAAGCCACCCGGCTGCACAGGCAATGACAACGGCACAAATACCGTACAGAAGCGATTGTTGATGAGCAAAATTATATATTTCCGCTTCGAGGCCAAACTTTCGGACATGCAGCAACGTGGTCTCGCTCGTGATGACCTGCTGATCGCGAACCAGGTATGTCTCTATCGCGAATTCGCCGACGGAGACATTTGCCGGGAACGTGATCTTCGTGCGGAATAGCATGTCGTTTAGAAACAACAGTGGCGAAGCCTCCTCGGAGTAGAGGCGTTTGCGGACCTTGTCTCGTACCAGCGCGGCGCGGAAGGCGATCTTCTCGGCCGAATTGGCTTCTTCCTCGATGGGCGTGATGGGAATCTCGTCCAGGCCGATCTGCAGGCGGGTGAGGGTATCGGCGGGCAAGATGTCGTAAACCGGTCGGTTCGACGATACCCAATAGAACGACGGCACATCGTCGAACTTCAGGTGCTCGGTATTGACCCAGATGCCGAGCTTGCGTTCTTTAAGGTGGACAGTTTGATCCTCGAGCGGACCACGCACCACGACGATCACGTCACCGGCGCCGCGCTTGGCGCCGAACAGCAACAGTTCCGTCCCCGAAAAACCGGTCGTGATTCGGACGATCGGCGCGGAAAGGTCGACCACCAGATCCTTGGCCTGCAGGCTCGATGCGCTGACCAGCAGCGCGACCGCACACGTCATCAATTTCAAAACACGTCTAATCATCAATGTCCTCCGACGCCGAAGGCATAAGGGTCTGCAGGTGGCACGACCAGGTCGAACGTCAGTTTAAGGCAAACGGCGATAACAATCAGCGCCAAAAGGCCGCGAAGTTGCTCGCCTTGCATGCGGCCGGCGAAGCGGGCACCGAATTGCGCACCGATGACACCCCCGATCAGCAGCAATAAGGCCAGCACGATATCGACGGCATAGTTGGAAACCGCTTGCAGGACAGTCACGTTGGCAGTGACGAAAATAATCTGGAAAAGCGACGTCCCGACAACCACGGCGGTCGGCATGCCGAGGAGATAGATCATCGCCGGCACCATCACGAAGCCCCCACCGACGCCCATGATAGCGGACAGAATACCGACGAAGACACCGATCAGGATCGGCAGTATGGCGCTGATATAAAGTCGGGACTTACGGAATCGCATCTTGAAGGGAAGACCGTGCATCCAGTTGTGTGAATGGCTCCGCTTCCGTGTCTTGCGCTTCTTGGCGCGCATCGCGTTGACGCTTTCAATCAGCATCAACGAGCCGATGATGCCGAGAAACACCACGTAGGAGAGTTTGATCACGAGGTCGATCTGACCGAGACCCTTCAGAAAGGTGAACAGCCATACCCCGAAGGAAGATCCGATGACGCCGCCAATGAGCAGCAGGACGCCCATCTTGATGTCGACGTTGCCGCGGCGAAGATGCGCGAGTACGCCGGAGACCGAGCTGGCGACGATCTGGTTGGCCTCGGTCGCGACGGCGACGGCAGGGGGGATGCCCACAAAAATCAAGAGCGGCGTCATCAAGAAACCGCCGCCCACACCGAACAGACCTGAAAGGAACCCGACACCCCCGCCCATCCCCAGAATGAGGAATATGTTCACCGAGATCTCGGCGATGGGCAAATAAATCTGCATCTATCGGCGTCTCCGGCCGGGCAGTAACGCCAGATGGCGAGGGTCTTATTTAGCGAATAATATCAGGCTTCTATGGCAGACCTCTAAGAATGTCAATGACGATGCCGGATTCCTGCCGCAATTGGCCTGAAAAATTATCCCGAATTCCGTGTTTACGATTTATGCACGAGTTTTTGAGAACACTACGGTGACAGAATGTGCGCCGGAAATCTGCTAGCCTGGGCGAAAAGGTGCCTGAGCGCGGCGGTTCCGGTTTGTAGACGGACTGGAATTCGACGTGAGAAATGCGCCTGAACTGGTCGACGATTCCGAAGCCCCGCCGCAGGACGAAGAGTCCTGGACGGTCGAGGTCGAGAGCTCCCCGCATCGGTTCCCCTGGCTGGTGAAGCTCGGGATCGGCTTGGGCGTATTCGCGATTCTTTTCATCTCTACGCTAGCCCTTGCGCCCATCGTGTTGCCGGCGTCGATGACGGTCGGATATGCGGAACGGCTGATCGGGCGCGTGACGGGGGTCGAAGTAACCATAAAGGGTGATCATTCTTTCCGGGTGCTGCCGAATTTGCGGTTGAAAGCCGAAAATGTCGTCACGGCATCGGACACGGGATCTGCCAAGATTGACCTGCCCTATCTCGAGCTTGAAGCGAGCGCATTTGGCGCGCTGGCAGGCAGCGTCGATGTGCAGCGGGTCATGCTGCGTGCACCTTATATCCGTGTTGAAACCGGCCGCATGCCGGAGGCGACCGCGTCGCCGGCGCCGGAGATCGATCGCGCTTGGGGATGGTGGCGCGATATGACGGTCGAGGGATTGCAGGTCGAGGACGCCACGTTCGTGTTGTCGAACCGTCGCAGTGGCCGGGCGTTGCGGCTGGAAAAATTCAACATCAGCAATGCCGAACCGACGGCCAAGGACGTTCAGGACGGCGTCTTGCTGAAAGGCGCCGGAATCCTGAACGGACAGCAAATCACGCTGGCCGTGACGACATCAGATCCCCAGTTACTGGTATCGGGCAATCGCTGGCCGTTTGAAGTCGTATTCAATTCAGATCTGCTTAACGGGTCCTTCAAAGGATCGCTGGCCGTGCGCGAACGAACGGTCGGGGGTGGAGAGTTCGTCATCGGCGGTGCCGATGCCGGCGCCGTCACCAAGTGGCTTGGGCCTGTCCTGCCGTCCCGCGATAACGGTTCAATATCGTTAAAGGCACGTGTCGATATCGCCGGCGACGAAATGGACATCGGCGGCCTCGATCTGAAGTACGGGCAGACGTCGCTGACGGGGCAACTTGCAATATCCGGCGCTACCACCGGCGTCCCGGTGATTAACGGCACAATAAACGCATCCGTTATCGATTTTGGCCACGCGCCGCCAAACCAGGCGATTGCCGCGATGGAAGCGCCATTGATGATCCCAGGCATGCCGAGTGGCAAGATTGAGATCGCCTGGCAGCAGGTGATCTGGCGCGGGCTGGCGCTTGGCGCCGGCGATGCGTCAGTCGAGCGCGCACCTGGAACGCGCCGCCTCACTGTGGAGCTTGAGGATACGATCGTATCCGGCGGGACTTTACGCGGAACGATGACTCTGGACGCGTCGGAAGGTATGCGCGCGCTGAGCGTTGAAGGGCGGGCTGTCGGTGTAGATATAGGGCCGATGCTGAAGGTCGGAGAGACTGGGTTGGATCCGGTTCTAAGCGGTTCGTCAAATATCGAGCTGAGTCTCTTTTCCGTGGGAGGATCGGCACAGGAGTTGCTGCAGGCGTTGACCGGTAAGGCCGAACTCGTCGCTCAGGGGGGAAGTTTGCGCATTGAAGAACTGATCGACGGATTGGCCCCCGAGGCGGGTGGCAAGCTCGACTACAAGTCCCTCAACGCGACGTTCAAGATAGCGCAGGGGATTGCCACCAGCGATGATCTGTTGCTCCGAACAGGCCGCCTTAGTCTCGTCGGTAAGGGCAGGATCGATCTTGCCAACTGGACGATCGACCTAGATGTCGGCAGATTGGGGACGGAAGGTGAAACGCGCACGCTGAAACGCTACAGGGTCAGCGGGCCTGCCAACGAAATGCGGGTAGAGCCGATCAACGGCTCTTAGTGCTGGGGGCACTGTTCGAATGGTAGAGATTCTGAGTCTGCTGGGGGCGGCTGTCATAGCCGTTTTGATCTCCACGCGGCTGGGTCTCGGCTCGCAACTTGGCTACCTTGCCGCCGGTGCGATTATCGGGCCGTTCGGTTTCGGCGTGATCACGGACGCCGAGAAACTCCGTCACATCGGTGAATTCGGCGTCGTGTTTCTGCTCTTCATGATCGGGATGGAGATGAAGCCGCAGCGGCTTTGGATCATGCGGCGGTTGGTGTTCGGCCTTGGCGGACTGCAGGTCTTGTCAACAGGGGCTGTCTTAGCCGCGGGCGCCCATTTGGTGGTGGGTTTGGACATCAAGATCGCCATCGTTATCGGACTGGGGCTGGCATTGTCGTCGACGGCTTTCGGAGTCCAGATGTTGTCCGAACGCAATGAACTGACGAGCCATCATGGCCGCAACAGCTTTGCGATCCTTCTCTTTCAGGACCTGGCGGTCGTCCCTCTAATCGTGCTGTTGCCGTTGCTGGCGGTGGGTGAAATCGCTGTCTCCACATCGATGGGGCTGGCGGTCGTACAGGCCGCGGGAATTATTGTCGCCGTTATTCTGGCGGGACGCTATGCGATCGGGCCGGTAATGCATGCCATCGCACGGATCGGAAATAGCGATACCTTCGTCGCGATGGCACTTTTGCTGGTGTTGGGCTTTGCCTGGGTCATGAACCAGGTCGGCCTGTCGCTCGCCTTGGGCGCATTCATGGCGGGTGTGCTTTTGGCAGAGTCCGAGTACCGTCACCAGATCGAGGCCGATATTCTGCCGTTCCGGGGATTGTTGCTCGGGCTTTTTTTCATGAGCGTCGGCATGAGTCTCGATCCGGGGCCGTTGGCCGAACATGCCGGTTTGGTCATCGGCGCAACGATGGCGCTGTTGATCATCAAGGCCGGGATGATTTTCGGCCTGTCGCTCCTGGCGAAAGCGCCCGTCGCAGTCGCCGTGCGTACCGGCTTTTTGCTGTCCCAGGCCGGTGAGTTCGGTTTCGTACTGTTTTCCATTGCCGCCGGCGACGGGATATTGCCGCCGGCGATCCTCGACGTCTCGATAGCGATTGTGGTGCTGAGCATGATTTTAACGCCGGTGACGGTTTTCATTGGCGGCCGGGTCGCCGAGCGCTTCGCCGTCGCGGTGCCCGGCGAGGTGCATCGCGAAGTGGCCGAAGAATCCCGCCCGGTGCTGATCGCTGGCTTCGGTCGGGTCGGAGAAACGGTCGCCAATATGCTCGCGGCGGCGAACGTTCCCTATGTCGCCATCGATGCCGATGCCGACCGGGTCAAGCGCGCGCGGCGGCATGGTTACCATGTTTATTTCGGGAGTGCCGGAAGGCCGGAAGTACTGCGTTCGGTCGGCGCCGAGCATGCGCGCCTTATTGTCGTAACGCTCGACGATCCGAAAGTCGCCGAGGCGATGGTGCGCACGGTGCGGCGGATATACCCGCACGTTCCGGTTCATGTGCGTGCGCACGATTGGGACGTAGCCGACACGTACACGGAACTGGGCGTCGATCACGCGATGCCGGAAACCGTCGAAGCAAGCCTCAGGCTTGGCGCGGCGGCCCTGGAAGCCGCCGGTGTGGATGTTGACCGGCGGCGCGCCTTGTTCGAAGAACTGAGCGCGGAAAACTTCGCCAAAATGCGGGCGTTCCGCCGTTCCTGATCTATTCCATGTCAGTCCGGTCAATCTGATGATTCACGGATTGTTAACCACGTCGTGCGATCATTTTTAAGGGATATGCCGCATCTTTGTCGTTGCGGCGCTTGGGTATCCGTGGGCGCGTCTGATGATGCGTTCCGGATGACGGAAAAGGGAGCGCAGTCATGCGCATGATCGCTCGAATTTTGATTGCCGGTGCCCTGGTTTCGGGCTTGGCAAGCCACGCCGGCGCCGAAAACACCGGGTCCATCGGGATGTCTGCGACCGCCCCGGGAATGGTGCCGCAAAACGGTATTCATCCGAACGTTGCGGCGGCTTCGCCCGCGTCCTCGGCTCAGGCTGAGCCGGCAACGTCGCCGACAGGGTTGCCGCCGGTGCCCGGCGCCGTCAGTGCGACGCCGGCAAAGCCCATCGCATATCAGGACAGTAAGCGCGGCTTCATGCTCGTCGCCCCGCCCGGTGCGCGCTTTCAGGAGCGTGCCAATGGAGACCAGATCGGTATCCAATCGCGCAAGGGGTATGCCGTCAACATCCAGATGGGCGATGCCAATCCGTCGATGTCGACCGATCAGATGTTTCATAAGCTGGAACTCCAATATTTGGGAGACGGCAAACCCTGGTCCCGCAAGGTTGGCGAAAAGACGCAGGTCGTCGCCGGTCTTCCGGCCGGCATAGCTTACTATGAGGCCGGGTCGACCAAGACCAAGGTCGTGATTGCCCGGGGCAACCAGACCGACTTCGTATTCATGTTCTTTGCACCCATCAGCCATTACGAGAAACTGGCGGTGGAGTTCGAGTGGATTCTGGCGAGTTTTCGCCCGGCACCGTCGGAAAAGCCCGCTGAGCCGGCCAAGCTGGTTGAAGAGCCGTCAGCGCATGAGAAACAGCCGCCGCTTCGCGCCGAGGCTGCACCGGATGCCATTCCGGCAGGTCGTCCGAAACCAGCGGAGCCCGAAAGTGCCCCGGATGTCGTCATCTTCTCTGAGGCCGGGTACGGGTATCGGATTGAGTACCCGTCGGAATGGCACCTGGAGAAGCTGAGTGCATTCACCAACGCCATCAGCGGCCCGCAAGGGACGCCGGCTTACGACGCCATCGTCGCACTTCAGAATGTCCGCCCTGGCGGTGAAGGGGACGTTGCGCGTATCGCTCTCGATAATTTGAAGGCAAACCTCGCGCAGCAGGCGCATGGCGTGCAGTTCATCGGCGAAAAAGCCGTCACCTACGCGAAGTTCGGGCTAAAGCTTCAGGGGCATCAGTTCGTTGCCAACTATGACCATCAGGGCCAGCGCTTCCGCAAATGGGCGCTGGTGATTCCGCGTCCGGAAGGCGGGATCGCTCACATCTGGTCCTACACGGCGCCGGCCAGCCGGTTTGATACGTATCGTCCCGTCGCCGAGCGGATACTAAATTCACTTAAAATTGACGGCTGACGGGTATCGCCGCCGGCGGGCCGCATGGTACAGTCCGGGGATGGCGATGATGTTTCCGGCTTTTCCTCGTTTAAGGACTTCTATGGCGGCCGTGGTGCTGGCGACGTCGTTGTCCACGACTGCGCCGGCGACGGCCGCCGACGGGCCGAGTGCCGATGACTTGATGCGTCATTTCGATAACGTCGTCTTTGGCGCCGAGGTCGAGGGTGTTCAAGCGGCGAAGCATATTCAGAAATGGATGACGCCGCTGCGGGTCTCGATCACGTCCATGAAGGGCGAGATGATCGACAAGGGGGGCGGCCAGCGCGAATTGAAGTTGAGCTTCGTCAGGCCGGACAAGGCATATGTCGACATGATCCGCAAACACCTGACGACGCTGGTAAAGCTAACCGGTGCGGTATCGGAGAAGAGCGATAAAGACGCCGGGAAACCTGCGAATTTCTTCATCAAGTTCGTGCCTCGGCTGGCGATGGGGCAGCCCTTCATCGCGAACGATGTGGATCCTGACGTCCTCAAACGATTGAGCCGGCCCGGGGTCTGTTATTTCCTGACCCGCTCGATCAGTACCGGCGCGATGTTCCGGAGCCTGATCGTCGTCAATAACGAGCTTCCCCCGGATCAGATGGACGCTTGTTTGCTTGAGGAAATGACCCAGGCCATGGGCTTGCCGAACGACAGCGACCTGGTGACGCCGTCGATCTTCAATCAGAAATCCACGCGGCGGGATTTGTCCGGCAACGATATCCTTTTGCTGCAGACACTTTATGACAAGCGTTTACCGGCCGGGACGCCCAGAGCGGACGCCTTGCGTATCGGTCGCGAAATCCTGCAAGAACACTTGGGCGGATAGCGTGCCTAGGCCGCTATTAACGGTCGCCGCGCTTGTTGCGGGCTTGATGCTCCCTGCTATGTCGGCGGCGGACGAATTGCCTTCGGCGATCGAACTGAGGCGCTTTGCCGAAGATGTCGTGATCGGACAAAAACCGGGCGCGCGTCTCGTCAAATGGGCATATGCACCGAAGATCCGTCTGGAGACGTTGGTCTCCGGCCCGCGCGATCCTGAAACGGGCAGGGCGGTCCCCATTCCAGGAAAAACAAAACTAGCGCATTACGCAGCTTTGGGCCGTCACATCGCTGCGTTGTCGGAGACGACCGGTATGCATATCCGTCTGATGCCGCGCGACATCGGTTCCGGCGGCGATATCGTGATCTCCATCGTGCCGCGTACCGTCATGTCGCAAGTCCCGTTTCCGGGCGTGCCGGAGAAAACATTGGGGCAACTGATGGGGCCCAGCAGATGTTTCTTTGTGATCTGGCCGAACCCCGACTGGAGCGTAAAAGCCGCCAAAATCGTGATTAATTCCATACTTGATGATGATCATATAACTCATTGTTTATTAGAGGAATTAACGCAGTCGATTGGGCTGCCTAACGATAGTGAGCGTTTACGCCCTTCTGTTTTCAACGAGTCATCCATGTTGACCAAACTCTCGGTTATCGACCGTATCCTGATCCGCACGGTTTACGATCCCCGGATCAAGTCGGGCATGGCGCTGGGCGTGTTCCGGGAGACCGCCGAACCGGTGATCGGGACATATCGCCAGCCCAAATAGCGGCGCCGGCGCGAATTTTTCGTATAGCGTTAAGGATGCTGTCAGCAGCAACCGTCAATTTTATCAACGGTTTGCCACACCTGTTCGTGTCCGCCTGTAATGGTTTATTAACAACAAAAGCCTAAATCGGTATGCGGACCCTAGTCTCTTCGGGCAGGGCGAGGGAGCGGAAGGATCGGTTGCGTCGAGCGGCCGGATAGATGCATGGGCTTGGCTGAGAAGCTTAGATCGTCGGAGCCGAGGCAGGGCAGCGAACTCGGTCGTATATCGTATACGCCGGGCGGGATCTTCGATCTCATTCTTGCCTCGGTCTTCATTAACCTGCTGGCGTTGGCGATGCCGCTGACGCTGCTGCAGGTGTATGACCGCATCATTCCGAATTCCGCCCAAGGCACATTGATCCTTCTGATCGTCGGTGTCGGCTCCGCATTGATCCTCGAAGCTTGTCTGCGCCAGGGTCGCTCATATGTTTCCGGCTGGATGGGGGCGCGGTTCGAGCATTTGGCCGGTGTCGCCGCCGTCGAGCGGCTTCTCAACGTCGCCATCGTCGATTATGAGCGGCAGGGCTCGGGCGTCCACCTCGAGCGATTCAACGCACTCGGGCCGCTTAAGGAATTTTATGCGGGGCAGGCCATTCTTGCGCTGTGCGACCTCCCGTTTGCTGTGTTGTTCCTGAGCGCCATGTATTACCTAGCGGGGCACCTGGTTATCGTCCCGATCATCCTGATCATCGTCTTTGCGATCGCCGCCATTCTAGTGGGTAATCGTCTCCGGAACGCGCTGGAGAGCCGCATGCTGGCCGACGACCGCCGCTACAGCTTCATCATCGAGGTCCTGGGCGGTATCCACACGGTCAAGGGGCTGGCGATGGAAGAACAGATGATCCGCCGTTACGAGCGCCTTCAGGAAACCTGCGCGACCGCCGATTACAACGTTGCTTTACATTCGTCATCAGCCAGTTCGACCGGCGCGCTATTTTCGCAGTTGGTGTTGTTCTGCGTCGTCGGTTATGGCGCGACGTTCGTGATCGACGGGGAACTGACCGTTGGTGGTCTTGCCGCCTGCACTATGCTGGCGGGGCGTTCCATGCAGCCACTTCAAAAGGCCGTCGGTATCTGGACGCGCTTCCAGTCCATTCAGCTCTCCCTCGACCGCGTCCGCAAACTCTTCCAGATGGAAGAGGAAAAGCCCTCCGGCCTACCGAAACTGCCGCCGATCCGGGGGGAGCTCAAAATCGAGGACATGACCTTCACCTATGGGAAGAACAAGGACGGCGACGATCTGCCGCCTGTGTTCAAGGACATCAATCTGACGATCGAGGCCGGCGAGACCATCGGTATCACGGGGGCCGGTTCCAGCGGCAAGACGACGCTGCTCTACATCATGATGGGTGTGTTCGCGCCGACCAAAGGGCGCGTGCTCGCGGACAACATGGATATTTACGACTACGACCCGTCAAGCATCCGCCATCAGATCGCGTACCTGCCCCAGGAAGGGGTGCTCTTCAACGGAACGATTCTGGAAAACGTCACCATGTTCCGTGAGGAGAAAATCGACGAAGCGCTCGATATTTCCAGGCTTCTGGGGCTCGACGGCGTTGTTGCGCATATGCCGCAGGGCTATGAAACCAAGGTCGGCGACGGCGCCGGCGACAAGTTGCCGAAAGGCATCAAGCAGCGGATCGCGATTGCGCGTGCGCTCGTTGACAAGCCGCGCGTCCTGCTGTTCGATGAAGCCAACGCGGCGATGGACAGCGCCGGCGATTCCACGCTCCGAAATCTGCTCGAACGGCTTAAGGGGCGGGTCACGCTGGTGCTGGTGACGCCACGACCCTCCATGCTCAATCTAGCCGACCGAATTTTTGACATTACCGATGCGCAGCTCGTCGAGCGCGTGCCGGAGGCCGATCGCCTGGGCAGCCCAACTGGAAAGGGGAATTGATTATGATCGCCAAACTCAAAAAGCTTGAAGCTTCGGACAATAGCGCCGGGTACGCCATGGCGCCCGACCTTGAGCGGACGTCCGCCGCGCAAAAACCGGCCGGACCGAGCCCGGAACTGCAAATGCATGCGGTGCCCCATGACGGATGGCTGAGCGGCCCAGGCCGTCGGATCGGCCACGCTTGAGTTAGACTAAGAGGAAATCGACCCGGATGACCGGCATACTCTCCAAGATCGAAGCGCTCGACGACGCCGATGAAAGCGGCGCCGAAGCGGTCGATGTTGCCGTCGACCGGGTCTTCGGAGAGAAGGAGAGCGCGACCGGAGCTGCAAACGTCAAGTCCACAGCCTTGCAGCCGGGAACGCCCGACGAACGTGGCGTTCCAATGCCTCCGATCGGCGAGAGAAAACGCCCGGCACCACGTAAGCCCGAGCCGCCCAAGGCGGCCCGCGGCCCCCGCCCCAATGTCCGGATGGAGCGCGAAAGCGCGGCGAAGTCTGCGCCGCCGCCTCAACCTGCACGCTCGCCCGCACGCGCCGGCCGGCCTGCGCCGCCCGAAAAAACCCAGCAGCCGCCTGCCCCGTCGCAGTCGCGCCAACGCCCGCCGGCCCCTGAACAGCCGCAGCAACCTTCGGCAGAAGACAAAGCCGCGCTCGCCGACAAGGCTGCGGCCGCCCTCAATGCGCCGGCCAAGGGGGGCCGGGTTCCACCTCGCCTGCGCAAGCGTCAGGAACAGACGGAAAAAGGGGCGCAAGCCAAGGCCGCGCCACCCGCGCCGAAACGCTCGCCGCAGCAAGCACCGGGTCAGCGCCCCGCTGGACAAAGATCGGCTGCGCCGCCGCCCCAACAACCGTCCGCCCGCCCGCCGCAATCTCAGCCCGCCGTGGCCAAACCGCCTGCGCAACCGGCTCAGCCGAAGCCGGAAAGCGGCCGGCGGAAAGTCGGTATGCCGGAGCAACTGCAGAACAAGCAGCAACCGCAGGCGCCGGCTGCTCCCAGCGCACCACCGCAAACCATAAAAACGCCGCCGCCGAAAGCCGAAGCACCGGCGCCACCAGCGCCGCCGCAACAGCCTCCCAAGCCACAGGCACCGCCGCCGGCTGCCCGCAAGACTAACGCGGACGGTCCTCTCAGGCCGCCGCCGCCGCTGCCGGAACTGCCCGGCGTGTTCGAGCCGCTCCCGACGTTCGAAGCGCGCCAACCGGCGTCGGGCCCGGGGGGCGCCCCCGCCGCGGTCGCGGAGCGCTCGGCGCCACCACCGCCGTTACCACCCGGTCCGCCGGGCGGTACTGGCGGGGGAGACGGTGGCGGAGACGGGTCCAGGCATCTGTCGATACCCGACGCGGAGCCGCCGGCGCACGACGAACCGGCCCTGGCGGCGCTCAAGGAAGCGACGGACCTATCTAACTGCCTGATGAAGTTGCTCTACGCTTTGAACTGGCGTGGGGACAAACGTCATGTCGCCGAGGCGCTGCCGCACTTCATGAATGCGCTCGATATCACGTCGTTCCGCAACATCATGGCGACGCTGCATTACCAGAGCCGACCGGTGAAATTACGTCTGGGCGGTATCGACTCACGCTTGTTCCCCTGTTTGTATCTGCCGGACGATGGCGATGCGATGATCCTTCTCAATTACGAACCGCAGGGTATCCGGGTCTTTGATGGGGGCCGGAACGAAGAACGGGTCATCCCGCGCGGCACCACAAAGGGAACCGCATACTTCTTCAGCCCGGTCGATGCCGACGAACTGCAGTCGAATCAGAGCAAGGTCGGCTGGTTCCGTGCGGTTTCGGAACGTTTCCGAGCGCTGGTCTATCAGTCGCTCGGTATCACGTTTATCCTCAACATTCTGGCGCTTGTGACGCCGTTGTTCGTGATGGCGGTCTACGACAAGGTGGTGGCGACCGGGTCGTTGCCGACGCTGGCGTTCTTCGCGTTCGGGGTCGGTATCGCGATCGGTTGCGATGTGATTTTACGCATGATCAGGTCAAAGATCATGGCCTTCATCGGTGCGCGGCTGGACAACATCGTCGGTATCGCGATCTTCCATAAAATTCTGTTCCTGCCGCCGACGTATACGGAGCGCGCAACGATCGGGGCGCAGGTCGCGCGCATCAAGGATTTTGAGACGATCCGCGACTTCTTCACAGGACCGATGGCCTTGGTGCTCTTCGAGTTGCCATTCGTGTTCATCTTCATCATCACGATCGCCGCATTGGCGGGGCCGGTGGTGTTTGTATCGATCATCATGATGGCGTGTTTCTTGATTCTCGGTTTGATTATTTCTCCATTGCTCCGGAACTCCGTCGGCCGCGCCGCGCGGGCGTCATCGAAAAAGCAGGAATTGATCGTCGAGACACTGAGCGGCATGCGCGCGGTCAAGTACTGCGGGGCCGAAGACAAGTGGATGGAACGCTTTCGGGAATACTCGGCGACGGCGGCGCTAAATAGTTTCTATACGGCGCAACTCTCGGCGTTGATGCAGACGATCTCGCATGTGTTGATGATCTCCGCGGGTCTGGGGACGATCATCTTCGGTGTGTTCCGGGTGATGAACGGCGATATGTCCGTCGGTGGGCTCGTCGCATCGATGATCCTCGTGTGGCGGGTGCTGGCGCCGCTGCAGACGGCGTTCGTATCGCTGACGCGTCTGACGCAGGTGAAGTCGTCGATCTCGCAAATCAACAACCTGATGAACATCCGTGGCGAGCGCGAGCAGCACACCCTCGTCAACCCGATCAAGCAGATCGAAGGCTTCGTGACGTTCGCCCGCGTGTCGATCCGTTACAGCCCGGACAGCGATCCGGCGCTGGTCGGCGTCTCGTTTGAGTTGGAGCCCGGCGACGTGCTTTGCATCGTCGGCGGCAATGGTTCGGGCAAGTCCACTGCGCTCAAGCTGCTGGCGGGGATGTACGCGCCGCAGGCCGGCTCCATCCGGATCGACAATATGGATATCCGGCAGATGGATACGGTCGAACTTCGCCACGCCGTCGCTTACGTGCCTCAGACGGTTCAGTTCTTCTATGGCACCATTGCCCAGAACCTGCGCCTGGCTCATCCGACCGCGACCGAGGAAGACCTCTACGAGGCATGCGAAAAGGCCGCGGTCCTCGACGAGGTGCTCGCCCTCTCCCAGGGGTCCGGCAAGTGGAAGCGCGACGGATTCGAGGTGCGTATCGGGGATTCGAGTTCCGGCCAGATGCCGACCAGTCTGCTGCAGCGTCTGAATTTGGCGCGGGGTTATCTCAAGAAATCGCCGATCATGCTGTTCGATGAACCCGGGAACGGCCTTGATTTTGCAAGCGACCAGGCGTTTATGAGAAATGTGGAGCGGATGCGGGGTTCAACCACGATCCTGATGGTGACGCACCGCCCGAGCCATCTACGGCTTGCCGACAAGATTTTGTGGCTGGAATACGGTAACGTGCGTGCCTTCGGGGGCGCCGAGGAAGTGCTCAAGCAGATGCCGAAGGACTTCGTGTGATGGCGGACGGATCGCAGATTTCCGAACAGAACTATGCCGATCATCCGGGCGAGCCCGAGAAGGACCGGCGCAAGAAACTGCGCCGCGGCGACCGGCAGACGCGTTTCCTCGCGCAATCGGTGATTCTCGAAGAAGGCGGCAGTTCCGGTCTGGTGCGGGCCGCGATGCTGACGATCTGTGTCGTCATCATGTTGTTCCTGGGGTGGTCGATGGTGACCAACGTCGACGAGGTCGCCGTGACCTCGGGCGAGGTTATTCCGTCCGGTCAGGTACAGGCGCTGCAGCACCTGGAAGGCGGAATCGTAAAACAGATCCTGATCGAGGAAGGCCAACTGGTGGAGCAGGGGCAGGTCCTGATCAATCTCGACGAAACGGCGGCGGTGACCGAACTTCAGAAACTGGAAGCGCGCCGCGCCGGCCTGGAAATCCGTTCCGAACGGCTTCGCGCGCTCGGCACCGGCGGGGTGCCGGACTGGTCCAAGGTCGGCACCCGTTATCCGAACATGATCAACGACCAGCAACGCATTTACGAAGGGTCGCTGGAAGCGTTCTTCAGCCGGCAGGAAACGATCCGCAAACAGATCGAGCAGCGCCGTGCCGATCTCGAGCTTTTGGACGAGCGCGAACAGACCCTGACGCGGACGGCCGAGATCTTCGCCGAGGAGCTCGAAGTCCGCGAAAAGCTCTATAAGGAGGGGCTGACGTCGAAGATTTCCTACCTCGACGCCAAGCGCTCCCTGAACACGGCGCGGGGCGAGTTGGCGGATCTGGTTTCCGAACGCGAACGCGCGACCGAAGCAATCAAGGAATCCCAGAGCCGTCTTGACGAGATCGAGACCGAGTTCCGCGAACAGGCGCTGGCCGAACTCAGCGAAAGCGCGAACGAGCTTATCCAGGTCGAGGAAGCGCTTGTTCAGGCGAGGGATCGTGTCCGCCGGCTCAAGATCACGGCGCCGGTACGCGGCATCGTGAAGGGCCTGAACATCCATACGGTCGGCGGTGTCGTTCCGCCCGGCGAAATCATCACCGAGATCGTGCCGCTCGATAAGGAACTCGTCGTCGAAGCGAAGATCAAACCGCGCGATGTCGGCCATGTCCGCATCGGGCAGCCGGTGACCGTGAAGGTGACGACCTACGACTTCGCCCGATTCGGCGGCATTTCCGGCGAGTTGAAGGACGTCTCCGCCTCTACGTTCCTCGATGAAGAGGGTGAGCCCTACTACAAGGGGATCATCGAGATGGACCGCAACTACGTCGGCCGCGATCCGGCGCAAAACCGCGTCATGCCGGGGATGACGGTGCAGGCCGACATCAAGACCGGCAAGAAGACGCTGTTCGAGTATCTTCTGAAACCGGTGTACAGCTCGGTATCCACGGCCTTCCGCGAGCGCTAAGGAATTATTCGCCGCGCCAGAGCGCGTGCGCGCGTTCGATGACGCGGCGGGTCTCCGACCAGAGGTTCAGGCCGTCGATTTCGTCAATGGCGACCCATCTGGCATCTGCGGCGTCACCGCCAGCAATGGGCTCATCGCCGCCGCTTGCGACCGCCCAGACGTCGACCAGCGTATAGTGGTAGCGGATGCGGCCGTCGTCCTCGGCCGGAGAGATCGAGTCAACGACATCGACGAGGCCTTTGACCTCGGCTTCCAGGCCGGTCTCCTCACGGATTTCACGGCGCGCCGCCTCAGCGACCGTCTCGCCGACCTTTTGCGCGCCGCCGGGCAGGCTCCAACTGCCGAGCCGCGGCGGCTTTCCGCGCTTGATCAGGACCACGCCCTTTGCGCCGACGATGATCGCGCCGACGCCGATTAGCGGGCGTTGCGGATACTCCCGACCTGTGTTCTCCGTCATAAGTGCGTCCGTGTTTCTTGAATTACATTTGTCATTCTTAATCGCTAAGATACAGGCAGAACAGGTGTAGAAAAACGCCGATCGAATTGAGCGGGGGTAAGTGTGGCAGATATTCTTGAACGCCGAACGTTGAAAAGCGGTGACACCGTTTTTCGAGAGGGCGAACAGGGCAGCAGCGCATTCGTCGTGCAGTCGGGCGAAATCGTCATCACCAAAATGATCAACGGTGAAGACAAGGAACTCGCGACCATTGGCGTCGGCGGCATATTCGGCGAAATGGCGTTGATCGACGAGCAGCCGCGCATGGCGACGGCCCGGGTCAAAGGCGGTGCGACCGTCATGACCATTACCAAGGCGATGTATCAGGACAAGCTCAAGAAAACCGATCCTTTTATTCGCGCCTTGTTGCGGATATTGGTCGAAACGGTTCGCGAAAAATAACAGGGCACTGCCGAAGCATGTTCGACGGTTTCGAAACCCGGGATTTGCCTGGGATCGACGGGGTGAGCATTCACCTGCGGATCGGCGGCACCGGCGATCCGGTGTTATTGTTGCACGGCTATCCGCAGTGCCACGCGATGTGGCACGCGATCGCCCCGGATCTGGCCCGGGACCACACCGTCATTTGTGCGGATTTGCGCGGATACGGCGACAGCTCGAAGCCGCCGGGCACTCCTGAGCACGAGAATTATTCAAAGCGCGCCATGGCCGCCGATATGGTCGCAGTGATGAAAGGGTTAGGGTATAAGGCATTCTCGGTCATCGGCCACGACCGGGGCGGACGCGTTGCGCACCGCATGGCGCTCGATCACCCGGATACGGTGACGCGGCTCGTGGTGCTGGACATCGTGCCGACGCATACCCTGTTCCGGCACACCGACAAGGCGTTTTCCATCGGCTATTATCACTGGTTCTTCCTGGCGCAGCTGGCGCCGCTGCCGGAACGTATGATCGGGGCCGACCCCGCGTACTATCTGACCACAAAATTGGATCGCTGGAGCGCCGACGGTGCGGTCTTCGACGACGCGGCGATGGCGGAATATCTGAGATGCTTCTCGGACCCCGCCACGATCCATGCGTCGTGCGAGGATTATCGCGCAGCTGCGACGATTGACCTTGAACATGATGAGGCCGATATCGAAGGTAAGGTCATGTGCCCGACACTCGCGCTTTGGGGTGAATACGGCCTGATGCACAAGATGTTCGATGTGCTCGAAACCTGGCGAGAAAAATGTCATACCGTAAGTGGCAAGCCGGTTGCGAGCGGGCATTTCCTGCCCGAGGAAGCACCAGATGAAACGTTGAGTGAAATTCGCGCATTTCTGGGCACGAAAGGATAAATGCCGATGACGCCGCCTGATATGGGATCCGACAAGGCAACTGGGGAGGAAACGGGCACGTCTCGACCCCGAATGTCGCTTTCGCAGCGGTTGAGGGCATATCTGTTTGCCGGGATCCTTGTGACCGCGCCGATATTCATCACGTTCTATCTGGCGTGGCTGTTTGTGACGTTCGTCGACAGCAAGATCAATCCGCTCATTCCCGCCAAGTACAATCCCGAGACCTATCTGCCGTTCGCGGTGCCGGGGCTCGGCCTGATCATTCTGATCGTGGCGCTGATGCTGGTCGGCGCATTGACGGCCGGCTTCTTCGGGCGGTTGTGGATGCGGATATCCGAACGCGTCCTCAATCAGATGCCCGTCATCCGCAACGTCTATTCCGCGGTGAAGCAAATCCTCGAAACCGTGCTGGCGCAGCAGTCCAATGCATTCCGCGAAGCGGTGCTGATCGAATACCCGAGGCGCGGAATCTGGGCCATCGGATTTTTGACCGGCAAAACCAAGGGCGAGGTGCAGAACCTGACGGAAGAGGAATGCATCAACGTGTTCCTGCCGACGACGCCGAACCCGACGTCCGGGTTTCTGTTGTTCGTGCCGAAAAAGGACCTCGTGCCACTCTCCATGAGCGTCGAGGACGCGATAAAGATGGTGATCTCGGGCGGCATCGTGACGCCGCCGGACGAGCGGCCGGAGCGCGAACGCAACAAGCCTGTCGTCTCGGCGCAGACGTATGAGGAACTGGACGTGCTTCGGGAAAAGGATGGTAGCCCGGTTCTGGTCGATAAAGGATCGCGGCCGCAAGACCGGCTAGATGATGCCAAGAAGCCCGGTTCCAAGGACGACTGATCAGCCCGATCTCAGGTAACGGATCGCCGCATCCCGTTCGAACAGATACAGCAGTTGCCGAAGCGCCTGACCGCGCTCGCTCTCGAGTTCGGGGTCGTTCCTCAGGATCAGCTCCGCGTCATCGCGGGCGGTCGGCAGCAGATCGGCATGCTCCGTGATATCGGCCAGCCGAAATTCGGGCAGGCCGCTCTGCCGGGTGCCGAGCAATTCGCCTGCGCCCCGAAGTTCCAGGTCCTTCTCCGCGATCACGAAACCGTCGTCCGTCTCGCGCATGGTTGTGAGGCGCGCCTTGGCGGTCTCGCCGATATGGCCGGCATGAAGAAGCAGGCAGGTGGATTTACCGGCGCCGCGTCCGATCCGGCCGCGTAACTGGTGCAGCTGCGCGAGCCCAAAGCGTTCCGCGTGCTCGATCACCATCACCGTTGCTTCCGGGACGTCGACCCCGACCTCGATCACGGTGGTGGCGACGAGGACGTCGATATTCCCGTCCTTGAACGCGGTCATGACGGCGTCTTTTTCGGCGCCTTTAAGCCTGCCGTGCACAAGGCCGACGCGCTCCCCGAATAGAGATTTCAAATGGTCGTGCCGGGCCTCGGCGGCTGCCATGTCGCTGGTCTCGCTTTCCTCGATCAGCGGGCAGACCCAATAGACGCGGGCGCCCGAACCGATCGCCCGTTTCACGGCGGCAACCACTTCATCGAGCCGTTCGTTGGAGATCAGCGCCGTGGTGACGGGTTGGCGTCCGGCCGGTTTCTCCATCAATCGCGAGACGTCCATGTCGCCGTATGCCGTCAGCATCAGCGTGCGGGGGATGGGGGTTGCCGTCATCACCAACACGTCGACGGCGCGCCCCTTGGAGGCCAGCGTCAGGCGTTGATGGACGCCGAACCGGTGTTGTTCGTCGATAACGGCGACGCGCAGGTCATTGTAGCTAACGTCATCCTGAAATAAGGCATGGGTCCCGACGGCCAGACGCGCCGCACCCGTTTCGAGCTTATCGAGCAGGCCGTCACGGTTCTTGCCGCGTTCCCGGCCGGTCAACAGCAATGGCTGTAGCCCGGCGGGTTCGGCCATCTGCGTCAGTGTGGCGTGGTGCTGCCGGGCGAGGATCTCCGTCGGCGCCATCAAGACCGCCTGACCGCCGGCTTCGACCGCACTCAGCATCGCCATCAGGGCGACGACCGTCTTGCCGGATCCGACATCGCCTTGAAGCAATCGAAGCATGCGGTGCTCGGCCGCCAAATCGGCGTCAACTTCATCGATCGCAAGTTTCTGTGCGTCGGTCAGTTCGAAGGGCAGGGCGGCGAGCACCTTTTGGCGGAGGCTGCCGTCACCGACCAGTGACAGCCCCTTGCTGCGTTTCATGTGCGCGCGCACCAGCGCCAGCGCCAGTTGGTTCGAGAGCAGTTCGTCGTAGGCCAGGCGTCGCCGTGGTGGCGTCGCAGGGGAAAGATCCGCTTCGCTCTCCGGCGTGTGGGCGGCCCGGAGCGCATCATCCCATGCCGGCCATTTTTCGCGCGCCATCAGCGGTTTGTCCTGCCATTCCGGCAGAGACTCGGGGATTTCGAGCGCCGCCGCCATGGCCTTTCCCAACACCTTGAGCGACAACCCAGCCGTTAAGGGATAGACCGGCTCGACCTTGCTCATGGCATCGATCTCGTCCTCCGTGCCGATATGGTCCGGATGCGTCATCTGCAGAGTGTCGCCAAAACGTTCGACCTTACCGGACACGACGCGGGTTTCGTTCTCGGGGAGAACCTTGTTCAGGTAGTCCGGGCGCGCCCGGAAGAACACCAGGTTCATGGCGCCGGTGTCGTCCATGCCGACGATCTTGTAGGGGGAACGCTTGTTGTAGGGTGGATAGTGCTTCGTGATCCGGAGCGTGATGGTGGCAATCGTATCCGGTTTCGCGTCGGCCACCTTGGGCCGGTAACGCCGGTCAATGATGTCGGTCGGCAAGTGCCATAGCAGATCGATGATGTGCGGGCCCGCGACTTTGGCGATCAGTTCCGCCGTGCGTGCGCCGACGCCTTTGAGCGACGTTACGTCTTTGAACAAGGGGAACAAAATTTCAGGCCGCATTGGTCGCTTTCATGCCCTGACAATTGGCTCTCGAGGGTCTATATCCTAGACGCGTATCCTAAGCGCACTGGCATTCATCGAAAAGGAAAGAGGTCTTGGACGCCCGCCGAAAACGCCTGATCTACCGCGCCACGCATTGCGGCATGAAGGAGAACGACGTACTCCTCGGCAGGTTCGCGCTGGCAAAGCTGGCCGAAATGACCGATGACGAGGCGGACCAGTTCGAGAACTTGATGAATCATTCCGATAACGACCTGTACAACTGGATCACCGGACGGGAGCCGACGCCGGACATGGTCGACAGCCCGGTTCTTCGGATGATCAAGGAATTCAACGGCACGCTGTGAGCATTCCAATCGAGAAAATCCTTTTACCGGGACGGCGTGACGTCGGTGCGGCTCCGGAGGGCGCGGACGTGCTTTTGGCTGCCAGCATCGCGGCCGAGGGGCGGGACGTGCTGTTTGTGCTCAGGGACGATGCAGGCCTCGCGCGCCGCGCCGCCGTCGCCGCGTTCTTTGCGCCCGAAACGGAAACCATCGAATTCCCGGCCTGGGACTGCCTCCCTTATGACCGGGTGTCGCCGCGCCGTGCACTGGTCGGCCGCAGGCTGGCGGCCCTCGGCCGTCTGACGGAGAAATCCGGTGGCGGACGCCTGATTTTGACCACGGTATCTGCCATCCTGCAGCGCGTGCCGCCCCGGAACTTCCTGACGGGTGCGGGCAAGGAATTAAGACCCGGCACGCGGATCGAGCCCGACGAACTTGTCCGCGACCTGGAAAGGTTCGGGTTCAACCGCATCGAAACCGTGACGGAGCCCGGTGAGTACGCGGTCCGGGGCGGAATTGTCGACGTTTACCCGGCGGGAGCCGGAGGGCCGGTGCGCCTCGACTTCTTCGGTGACGAACTCGATACGCTCAGGAGCTTCGACCCGGCGACCCAGCGCTCCACCGGAGAGGTTGGTTCGATCACGCTTACCCCGGTCAGCGAGGCGCCGCTCGATCCCGACGCGATTTCGCGGTTCCGGACCAATTATCGTGAGATGTTCCAGACATCCGGCTCGGACGACCCGATTTATGAGGCGGTCAGCGAAGGCCGGCGTCATCAGGGCTTCGAGCACTGGTTGCCGTTGTTTCACGACAAGCTGGAAACGCTCTTTGACTATTTGCCGGATGCTGCCGTGCTGTTCGATCACCAGGCCGAAGCGGCGCTACAGGCGCGGCGCGAACTGATTGCCGAATATTACACGGCGCGCCAGACCATTTCGGATGCCGACAGCGGCGTGCCGTACCGTCCGGTCAATCCGGATTTGATGTTCGTCAACGCGGATGTTTTTGACGATGCACTGAAAGGTCGCGCCGTCTGCGATATGTCGCCTTACGAGACGGGCGGGATGGACATCGGCGCCCATGTTGCGCGCGACTATGCCGACGTACGGATCGACCCCAACGCCAACGTCTATGAAGCCGTCGCCGGGGACATTCGTGCGTTCGCCCAGGAGCAGAAACGGATTGTCATCGCGTGCTTCAGTGAGGGCTCGCAGGAGCGTCTCCGCGGTCTTTTGACGGAGCATGGCGCACCCGCGCTGCGCACGTCCGACGAGGACGACGCCAAGCCTGGTGAGCCGGTGATGGCGGTGATTGGCCTCGACCGGGGCTTCAGCCTTGGCGCGCTCGAAGTCATCACGGAAAGCGACATGCTGGGCGAACGGATGGCGCGGCCTGGCCGCCGACGTATCCGGCCGGAGAACTTTATCGCCGAGGTTTCGTCGCTGACCCCCGGCGATCTCGTCGTGCATGTCGATCACGGGATCGGTCAATTCCAGAACCTGGAAACCATCGAGGTTGGCGGCGCACCGCACGATTGTCTGCAGATTGCCTATGCGGGTGACAGCAAGTTGTTCCTCCCGGTCGAAAACGTCGACCTCCTGACGCGATACGGTTCCGAGGACGCCGGCGTCCAGCTCGACCGGCTGGGCGGCGCAGCCTGGCAGGCGCGGCGCGCCAAGCTCAAGGAGCGGGTCCGCGAGATGGCCGACGAGCTGATCAAGATCGCCGCATCGCGGGAGCTCAAATCGGCACCGAAGTTCGTCGCACCGGATGGCGCTTACGAAGAATTCGCGGCGCGCTTTGCCTTCAATGAAACCGACGATCAGCTGGAGGCAATCGGAGACGTCCTCCGCGATCTGCAAAAGGGCAGGCCGACCGACCGGCTCGTCTGCGGCGATGTCGGCTTCGGCAAGACTGAGGTCGCCTTGCGCGCCGCCTTTGCCGTCGCGATGGAAGGCAAGCAGGTCGCTGTCGTGGTGCCGACGACGCTCCTCTGCCGCCAACATTACATGACGTTCGCGGAACGATTCCGCGGCTTCCCGGTGCGGGTCCGGCAGTTGTCGCGCATGGTCTCCCAGAAAGACATGGCGGAAACCAAAGAGGGGATGAAGAAGGGGGATGTCGATATCGTCATCGGCACCCACGCGCTTCTCGCCAAGGACGTCGCGTTCCGTGACCTAGGGCTATTGATCGTCGACGAGGAACAGCACTTTGGGGTCGCGCATAAAGAACGCCTCAAGCAGCTTCGCGCCGACGTTCACGTGCTGACGCTGACGGCGACGCCGATCCCGCGAACACTGCAGATGGCGCTCACGGGCATTCGCGAGATGAGCTTGATTGCGACACCGCCGGTCGATCGTCTTGCCGTGCGCACATTCGTTTTGCCGTTCGACCCGGTGATCGTCCGCGAGGCTATTCTGCGCGAGCAGTACCGGGGTGGGCAGACGTTTTATGTGTGCCCGCGCATCAACGACCTTGAAAAGGTCGCTGACCGGCTGCGTGAGCTGGTGCCTGAAGCCAAGCTCGCCATGGCTCATGGTCAGATGCCGGTGAGCCAGCTGGAGGATATTATCTCGCGGTTTTACGACGGCGCGTACGACGTCCTGCTGTCGACCAATATTATCGAAAGCGGTCTCGACCTCCCGGCGGTGAATACGATCATCATCCACCGCGCCGACATGTTCGGCCTGGCGCAACTCTACCAGTTGCGTGGGCGGGTCGGGCGTTCGAAGACGCGCGCGTATGCCTATCTGACGCTACCGCCGGGCCAATTGTTGACCAAGGCGGCAGAAAAGCGTCTTGAAGTTATGCAGACGCTCGACAGTCTGGGGGCCGGGTTCACGCTCGCCAGCCACGATCTGGATATCCGGGGCGCCGGCAATTTGTTGGGTGACGAGCAGTCGGGCCACATCCGCGAAGTCGGAATCGAGCTTTATCAACAGATGCTGGAAGAAGCCGTCGCCGAAGCCCGCGGTATGACCGGGAACGAGGAAACCGACTGGTCACCGCAGGTGGCGCTCGGCATGGCGGTCCTCATCCCCGATTGGTACGTGCCGGATCTTACGGTGCGGATGGGACTTTATCGGCGCATCGCCTGGCTTAAGGACGCCAACGAGATCGAGCAGACGGCAGCGGAAATGATCGACCGCTTCGGCCCGATCCCGGCGGAGGCCGAGAACCTGTTGGAAGTCGTCAAGATCAAGCAGCTATGTCGCCGCGCCGGAATATCGAAGCTCGACGCCGGCCCGAAGGGTGCCGTCGTCCAATTCCATAACGATCAGGTTCGCGATCCGGCGAAGATGGTCGACTGGATCACGGCGCAGAAGGGGACCGCCAAGCTGCGTCCCGACCACAAGCTCGTATTCTCGCGCTTATGGGATACGCCGAAAGAGCGAATGAAGGGGCTGGAGTATCTCGCGGGAGAGCTTGCGGAAGTGAACGCTGCCGACGCTTAACCGCCTAGAAACGCCGCAACGAAGTCCTTCATGCTCGGAAATTCCGCCATCGGGACGGCCAGTTCCGCGCCGTAACCGGTATGGCCGAGGCCGCGACCCTTGCGATTGATCCAGACCACGTCCTGGCCCAGCAGATTGGCTGGCCGGACATCGGCGCGGAGGCTTTGCGCGACATGGAGTACGCGGTCCGGTGGCACGTCCCGCGCTGCCATATCCGTTAAACCGAGGATGAAATGGCGAAGCGCGGGCTTGTATGCCTGCGCCCGCTCGGCGGTGACGATCACCTCGAAACAATCGCCAAGGCGAGCGTGAGATTTCGCGAATGACGCGTCGTCCATGTTGGTGAAGGCGCCGAGAATAAAGCGCTCTTTAAGGCGGGCGAGGGCGTCGACACTGTCGGCGTATGGTAGCCAGTCGCCAACGGATTGTCCGAACGCCAACTGCTCATCCGGGTCAGGCACGATACCGTACTCATCGGCGATATAGGCAAATGCAGAGCGTAGCACGCGCGGGTAGTCGCGGCAGGGGACGAGCGTCTGGTAATGGGCTCGTGCGCGGTCGAAAGCGTCCAGCAGATCATCGCGTGATGCCTTAACCGTATTGCGTTTGGCCCAACCCTCAAGCGTGCTCAGGATCGTAGGCTCCCAATCGATCAACGTTCCATAGACGTCGAAGGTGATCGCTTCGTAGTTGCCGGGCTTCATTGGCACTTCCTCTTGCTATATTATCGATTATCGATAATATTTAGAGTCACTGGAGAGGAGTCAAGCCGTATGCAAAACGCCACCCAGGAAATCGCCATAGGCATACAACGCGCGCCGTCGATCCCCGATCAGATCGCGGACGCGCTTAGGCGCGACATTGTGACGGCGGAAATGGAGGCAGATGCGCCGATCAAGCAGAGCCATCTGGCGGCACGGTACGGCGTCAGCCAGGCGCCGGTGCGCGAGGCGCTGAACCAGCTCATTTCCGAACATCTGGTTGTGCATTATCAGAACAGGGGCGTTCGTGTCGCGCCGCTGGTGGCCTCTGAATTCGAAGAGGCGGCGAGACTGCGGATCATCTTGGAAACCGAATTGGTCAGGGCGGCTGCGGCACGGTTCACGGTTGAAAATCGAAAGGTCGCCGAGGCCGAGCTGCAGCGGATCGGCGAGGCGGGGAAGGTCGCTGACCTGATGGCGGCGCATGATGCATTTCATGACGAGATCTATGCCGCGGCAAGCGCGCCGATTGCGCACGAGATCGTGCGCGGACTGCGGGCGCGTTGTTCGCGCTATCTGGGGTTCATGTGGAAAAGATCGGCCAATGCCGCATTGTCGTATGATGAGCACCGGCAATTGCTGGAACTTGTCGCTGCTGGAAACGGCGGGGCCGCTGCGGCATTCATGAAACCGCATATCGAGGGATCGACGGCGGCGGTACTGGCCTGCCTCGAAGAGGTGGATGCCGGCTAGTGCAGCACTGCTTCGCCTTTTGGCACGACGACATTGGTGTCGCCGACGGCGAGGTCGAGTTTCCAGTCCGCCTTGACCGAGGTTGTCACGATCAGGTGGCAGAATGCGTGCATCAACTGTTCGTTCAGATTGAACCGGATATCGGACCCGTCCGACGTTTTGAATGAGACGCCGGTGATTTTCTCTCCCGGGTGTATTTTTCCGCCGACAACAAGCAACGGACCGGAATTCGATGTGGTATCGACCGTGTCGGTCGCGGCAGGTGTGTCAAAGTCGGTATTCTGCACCGCTTCCTGGTGCTTCATCCCCAGAACGGCGTCCTGAACGTCCTTGTCGACGATACGCGCCAGTTCCTGGTCCTTGGCGAATGTCTGTTTCAGAGCCCCCCACAGAACGTGAATGAAGCGCCGCGTCAGATGCAGGCGGTATTCTTTCTTGTCGGTGGTCGAAAGGCGAAACAGGATCCGGTCCTCTTCCGGCACGTAACTCATGGTCAGCTGGTGCAGCGCACTCATTCGCCGGCCTCGCTCAGGTTGAGATCGGTGACCTGTCCCGCTTTCGCCGCGTCGAGAACGCGCACCAGCACTTCCGGCTCCTGCGCACCCGAGATGACCATGTTCCCTTCGAACGCGAAGGCCGGTACGCCGTTGATGCCGAGGCGGTGGGCGCGGGCGTTTTCTTCGTAGATCTCGGCAACGTCTGCGGTGCTGTCCAGGTAGCGCTTGACCAGAGCGCGATCGAGACCGAACTCTTCGCCAATCCCAGCGAGCGTGTCAGTATCGCCGATATCGACGCCGTCGATGAAATAGGCCTCGAACAAGCGCTCGACCAATGGCGCGACATCGATACTGCGGCCGGCGTGGCGGATCAGCCGGTGCGAGGCGACGGAGTTCGGGGTGCGGCGGATGCGGTCGAAGGCAAAGTCGATCTCGACCGAATGGCCCGCTTCGCCGATTGCCCCATATACGCGGCGGACCCGGGTTTCCGATCCGAACTTTTTGATCAGATACGCCGTCCGGTCGATACCGTCCGGCGGCATGTCCGGATTGAGCATAAACGGGCGCCAGTTGATCCGGACATGTGCACCGGGTCGAAGCGCCAGTGCGCGTTCCAGCCGGCGCTTGCCGATGTAGCACCAAGGGCAGACCGTATCAAAGATGACGTCGAGCTGCATACGCGTCTCCTAACGCCGCTGCCCCAATGTGCCAGCAGACCCTTACCCGGTAAAGGCCTGCAACCCGGTCTGCGCCCGGCCGAGGATCAGCGCGTGAATGTCGTGCGTGCCCTCATATGTGATAACCGTTTCCAGGTTAAGCATATGGCGCATCACGTGATACTCGTCCGCAATCCCGTTGCCGCCGTGCATGTCGCGGGCCATGCGCGCGATGTCGAGCGCCTTGCCGGTCGAGTTGCGCTTGACGAGCGAGATGTTCTCGGGTGGGCAGTTGTCCTCATCCAAAAGACGGCCGACCCGAAGCACCGATTGCAGGCCGATGGTGATTTCGGTCTGCATATCGGCGAGTTTTTTCTGAATCAGCTGGTTATTGGCAAGCGGGCGGCCGAACTGTTTGCGCTCCAGCGTGTATTCGCGGGCAGCGTGCCAGCAGAATTCGGCCGCGCCGAGCGCGCCCCAGGCAATACCGAACCGCGCCTTGTTGAGGCAGCCGAACGGACCTGCGAGACCGGACACGTTGGGCAGAAGGGCGTCTTCGCCGACCTCGACGCCATCCAGTGAAATATCGCCGGTAACCGAGGCGCGGAGCGACAGCTTGCCTTCGATCTTGTTGGCCGAGAGGCCCTTCACGCCTTTATCTAGAACGAAGCCGCGCACCTTGTCGTCCAGTTTGGCCCAGACCACAAACACGTCTGCGATCGGCGCGTTGGAAATCCACATTTTCGAGCCGGTGAGTTTGTAGCCGCCGTCAATCTTCTCGGCGCGGGTTTTCATACCGCCCGGGTCGGAGCCGAAATCGGGTTCGGTTAGACCGAAGCAGCCGACCAGTTCGCCGGTCGCGAGCTTCGGCAGGTACTTCTTTTTCTGTTCTTCCGTGCCGTAGGCGTTGATCGGGTGCATCACCAGCGAGGACTGCACGCTGAGCGCGGAACGGTAACCGCTATCGACGCGCTCCACTTCGCGCGCGATCAGGCCATAGCAGACGTTGTTGACGCCGGCGCCGCCGTATTCCTCGGGGATGGTCGGTCCTAACAAGCCCAGTTCGCCGAACTCATTCATGATTTCACGGTCGAATTTCTCATTGCGATAGGCTTCGAGGACGCGCGGCATCAGTTTGTCCTGCGCATAATCGCGCGCGGTGTCGCGCACCATACGCTCTTCCTCGCTGAGTTGCGTATCGAACAGGAACGGGTCATCCCATTGGAATTCAGGCTTGTTGGGCATTATTTCCTCTTGTTGGCAGTGCGCAATGATGGCGCGTTCAGATGTCTTCGGGTGATTTGGCGGTCGTGACGCCGACCATACTGTCGCGCGTAATCAGCTGAGCGAGTTTTTCCTCGTCCCAGCCGTCGGTGCCGGCGGGACGCGCCGGCAGCACGAGATAGCGCAGGTCGGCGGTGGAATCGTGCACGCGGACTTCGACGTCGTCCGCGATTTGCGTGCCGAATTCTTGCAATACCTTGCGTGGTTCCTTGACGGCCCGGCTGCGGTAGGCGCGGGACTTGTACCAGTCCGGCGGCAGGCCGATCAGCATCCTCGGATAGCATGAACACAGCGTGCAGACGACGACGTTATGGACGTCGGTTGTGTTCTCAAGGGCCTTGATCGGGATGTCGCCGATGTCGATACCGATCTCGGCGGCGGCCTTGCCGCAGTCTTCGAGGACACGCGCCTTGTAGTCCGCATCGACCCAGGTCTTCGCCACGAGTTTGGCGCCCAGCGCAGGTTCGCGGCTGTCCATCAATTCGATCTGCCGGCGCAATTCGTCGGCCGTGCAGATGCCTTTTTCGACGATCAGTTCGGCGACCGCCTGGGTCATCACCATGCGTTCGGAGAAGGGGAAATCCTCGATATCCGGTTGATAATCCGCGTGATCGTGGGGGTGATCGTGGCTCATGTCCGCGGCTCCAGCCAATGCTCGTAAATGTCGATGACGATGGTGTCCGAAGCAGGCCCGTCATAACCGTCCCAGACGGCCGACTGCCTGAAGGAAACCCGGTAAAGCGGCACGTCAGGCAGGCCGTCGCGGCCGTAGGCGAGCTCTTCCGGATTGGGAAAATCGCCTGCGATTTCCTGCACTTCGCCGGCGCAACCACGGACGAAGTAGGGGGTGCGGACGTGGCCCGGCGGATACGCCATGCGCACCTGAACCTTGTCGCCGGGTTGGAAACGGCGCCCCGTCACTCTGCTGCCTCCCGGTCCTTGATCCAGCGCGCCTCGACCTCGGCCATCTTCCTGCCGAGTTCGTCGACGGTGATCACGCCTTTCTCGAGGAGCAGGTTCGTCGCGGAAGAAATCCAGCGTTCGTAATAGCTTAACTCGTCATAGACACCGGGGCCGAGTTCCTCGATCCCGCGCCGGAGTTCATCCGTCGAGAGCAATTTGCGGTCGGGCGTGGAGAGTACCTTGACGATGGCGTCGACGCGTTTTTCCCAGATCGCGTAGTCGTGCTCGCTGGCGTCGATGGGCCCGGCGTCGAGGCCGCCCATGTCGTGGTGTCGGCGGATGGTCATGGCATGTTCTCCTGAGGCTAAAGCTGACATGGAAGATGCGGATCATCAAGACGCCAGCGCCTGCAAAAACCTGTTTATATCTGCACCCGTTCCGAAATCCGCCGAACGCATTAACTTGTTTTTGCCCAATTAGGCCTTAGTTTGGGCGAAAATACGTACCCGCGAGTCCAGCAAGCATGTCACCACCCGATTACGCCCCGCCCGACGGTGTAGACAAGGACGCCAGGTTCGGCGCCGCGCTCCTGCACCTGATGGAAGACGCGTGCGCGACTCTCGACATCGACGGCCGCATCGAGGCCGTCAACGCCGGGATGGAGGAACTTCTCGACACGCATCAAAGCCGGTTGATCGGCTGCCGCTTGTCGGATGTGTTCGAAAAGGCCTCCCGCAAGATCGACGAAGCGCTCGCCGACGGTTGCGCATGGGAAGCGGAAGTCGTCGCCGGTCTTGGCCGCAAGGTGCGCCTGCAGCTGTCGCCGGCCTATGACGCGGACGGGAACGCCGCCGGCTGGGTGGCGCTGGCACGGGTGATAGACCTTAATCTCAAGGCCGCGCACGAGCTTGCCGCCAGTTACTACGATCCATTGACCAATCTGCCGGGCCGCACGCTGGTCGTGCGCCGGCTTGCCCCCGACCTGCGCCAGACCAACGGCGACGATGTGCATGTGACGATCCTGTGCGTCGATCTCGACGGTTTCGACGCGGTCAACCGCGACCATGGCCGCGCCATCGGCGACCAGGTGCTGATCGAGACCGCGCGCCGGCTCGGTCGCAGCATGCGGGCATCCAACATCGTCGGCCGCTTGCAGGAGGACATGTTCGTCGTCGGCATTTCGGACATGCGCACGCACGAACAGATCAACGCCGTGGCGCAACGCCTGATCGCCGCGGTGTCGGTGCCGTATCAGGTCAAGGGCGCGCGCGACCCGATCCTGCTGACGGCGAGCGTCGGCATCGCCATCGCGCCCGAGAACGGCAACGACGCCGAAGAATTGATCGGCCATGCCCAGGCGGCCGTGGATCTCGCCAAGCAGACCGGTGTCGGCACCTACCAGTTCTATACCAACACGACCGGCGGCGAGGTGCGCGAACGCCGCTCGCGGGTCAACCGGCTACGGCGCGCTATCGACGACGGGCAGTTGCTTTTGAAGTATCAGCCCAAGGTGTCGCTGGCGTCCGGTGAGATCGTCGCCGCCGAGGCGCTGGTGCGCTGGCAGGATCCGGACTCGGGCATGGTCATGCCGGCGGATTTCATCCCGCTGGCGGAAGACGCCGGGCTGATCGACCCGCTCGGCCGCAAGGTGTTGGTCGAGGCGTGCGAGACCCTCGCCGGCTGGCAGAGGGACGGGATGCCGTTTCTTCGGGTCGCCGTTAACGTCTCGGCCCGCGAGATCGCCAGGCCGACGTTTTACGACGATCTGGTGGCGATCCTGAAGGACACTGGCGTCGAGCCGGACTCGCTCGAACTCGAGATCACCGAGAGCGCGGTGATGGAGGGGGCGGAAGACGTGATCCGCTCGATGCGTGACATCCGCGAGCTGGGCGTGCATCTGACAGCCGACGATTTCGGCACCGGCTACGCGTCGCTCAGCTATCTGCGCAAGTTTCCGCTCGACGGCATCAAGATCGACACCACCTTCGTCGGCGATATCGTTTCCGGCGGCGGCGGGCTGGCGTCGGCGGTGATCGCCGTCGGGCACTGTCTGGGGATGAACGTCGTCGCCGAAGGGGTCGAGACCGAAGACCAGCTCAGCTATCTGCGCTGGCGCGACTGCGACGAGGTGCAGGGTTTCCTGATCTCCAAGCCGCTCGTTGCGGTGGCGTTCGTCGAGATGGTGAACAAGGGGCCGGTGCTTTAGCGCGCCGACATTTCGCACAACGTCATCCCGGGCGAGGCGCTCGTGCGCGGTGAGACCCGGGCCCCATTTGTCGAATGTCTGCTGGATATGCCATAGGTCCCGGATCGCTGGTTTTTCTGACCTCGCGGGTGCTCGGAGAAAACCGGCATCCGGGATGACGAAGACGTCTAATTACCGTCCGGCCCCATCCAGCGCTTGATTTCCTCGTGCTCGATGCCGAACAGGTCGAGGGCGCGGCCGACGCTCTGGCGCACCAGCTCCTCGATGCTTTTCGGTTTTGCATAAAACGCCGGCATCGGCGGAAAGATAACCGCGCCGGCGTCGGTGGCGCGGCGCATCAGCTCAATGTGCCCGGCGTGATAGGGCGTTTCGCGCACCATCAACACCAGCCGGCGGCGTTCCTTGAGACAAACATCCGCGGCGCGGATGATCAGGTTGTCGGCGTAGGAATTGGCGATCCCCGACAGCGTCTTGATCGAGCACGGCGCGATCAGCATGCCACGGGTCCGGTACGAACCGCTGGATACGCAAGCCGCCTGGTCCTTGTTGGAGTGTACCACTTCGGCCAGGGCCTTGACCTCATCGATGCTGACATCGGTTTCGATCTCGATGGTGCGCCGGGCGACCTCGGACAGGATCAGGTGCGCCGGATGCCCGATGGCCTTCAGCAGCCGCAGCGTCTCGATCCCGTAGATGGCACCTGAAGCGCCCGTCATGGCGATGAGGATGGGGTCAGTCATTCGTGTCTCCTGCCAGGGAAGGGACCTTAAATCCAAGATACGCGAAACGCACGGTTTTGGAGCACATCGGCAAAATTTTGTCGCGCGTGCTTTTGTTGTTTGTTGCCGATGCGCGCGGTATAGAAAAGCATGGATATCAAGCGGATCGCTCTGGTTTTGACGTTACTGGCCGTCGCTGGTTGCACCGGTCGCCCGCCATATATCGATCGCCCGTACGAAATCAATCGTGAGCTCGAAACATTTCCGGACGGCCCGCCGGTGGTCGAGGGCTCCAGTGGCACAGTCTGCTATTCGAAATCCGGCGCGACGCCGGCAGATATCAGGGCGCTTGCCGACGCGGAATGCGCCCGCGGAAACCTGAAAGCGCGGTTTTACGAGCAAACCTACAACAAGTGTCCGTTGCTGACCCCTATCGCCGCCAATTTCACGTGTGTCGCTGCCGGACCGGCCGGGCGCACGGATGCGCGGGCCACCGGGTCGACGGGCACCTCAGCCGCGACCGCACAACCGACGTTCGAGGCGCCGCGCCCGGCAGGACTTGGCCGGTCGTTCGGCAATATCGATGCGGGTGACGTCTCGACGACGGCGAAAAGCCAGCCGTACCCGACATATCTATTCAACGATGGCCAGCAGAACCGCTGACGGCTGCGCAAATCCCGGGACCTCGATCTAAGATGCTTCAAGTCATTCTGGCGGCCCTCGGGGCATATGCGCTGATCGTGATCTCGCTGTTCGCCTTTCAGCGTAACCTGATGTACCACACCAGTAGTCCGCCGGTGCCGGTCGAACAAACCCAGGTGCCACATGCCGAGGAGCGTTTCGCGCGGAGCATCGACGGTATCGACGTACGGTCCTGGTATCTGCCGCCGGCCGACGACAAACCGGTGATCGTGTTTTTTCACGGCAACGCCGGCACCATCGCCGACCGCGATTTCAAGGCCAAGCCCTGGCATGACGCCGGATACGGCGTTTGGTTGTCCGGTTATCGCGGGTTCGGCGGCAATGCGGGGAGCCCGACGGAAGAGGGCTTATACGCCGATGCCCGCGCCGCCATCGGGGCCTTGCAAAAGGACGGGATTTCGCCCGCGCGGATGGTGCTGTACGGGGAATCCCTGGGTTCCGGTATCGCTACCCAGATGGCGCACGAACTGGCCGCCGCCGGCACCCCGGTCAAGGCGCTGGTGCTCGAAGCGCCGTTCACGTCGATGGGCGATGCCGCACAAGCCCGCTATCCCTATGTGCCGGCGCGCTGGCTGGTGAAGGACCGTTATCGCAACATCGACAAGATCGCGGCCATCGACGCACCGCTTTTCGTCGTCCACGGGGATCGGGATCGCGTCATCGGGCAATCGCATGGGCGCGCGCTTTTCGCCGCAGCGAAAGAACCGAAAAAGTCGCTCTGGATCGATGGCGGCGGCCACACCGACCTGTTTGATTACGGTGTCGGCCAGGCGGTCGCCGAATTCATCGAGAACTTGGGGTAGGCCCCTCTCCCGTCGCCAATTCATTTGGCGCGAGCCAAAATGGAGAGGGGATCCGGAATCCCTCTCCCCTGGGAGAGGGAGGGGCCCGCGCGCATCAGCGCGTGGGAGGGTGAGGGGTATATTGTCTGTCCCGCGCGCGTCAGCTCGTGGGAGGGTGAGGGGATAATTTCCGCCTGACCCTTCCATAGCGGTGAGTATGAATATACTCACCGAACGTGCACGTGCATTGCGGCGGAATATGACCGAGCCTGAGCGGCGGCTTTGGCGGAAACTCAGGTCGCGCCAGTTATTCGGCCTTAAGTTCAAACGGCAAATTCCTATTGGCCCGTACATCGTGGATTTTCTGTGCGAGGAATACGGCGTTGTGGTGGATGTGGATGGCGACACGCATGCGTCGCAGGTGTCATATGACCGTTGCCGCGACCGTTATTTGGATCGAGCGGGGTTCTATGTGCTCAGGGTCGGCAACAGTGACGTAATGGAAAACTCGGAAGGAGTTTTGATGCGCATCGCTGAGGCGTGCGGGTTTTGATCCCCTCATCCTGTCCTTCTCCCAAGGGAGAAGGGACGATGGCCGGATAACCCCTCTCCCCTGGGAGAGGGAGGGGCCCGCGCGCATCAGCGCGTGGGAGGGTGAGGGGCATATTGTCTGTCCCGCGTCGCTCAGGCGTTCAGGCGATGTAACCCCTCATCCTGTCCTTCTCCCATGGGAGAAGGGACGATGGCCGGATAACCCCTCTCCCCTGTGAGAGAGGGAGGGGCCCGCGCGCATCAGCGCGTGGGAGGGTGAGGGGCATATTGTCTGTCCCGCGTCGCTCAGGCGCTCAGGCGATGTAACCCCTCATCCTGTCCTTCTCCCAAGGGAGAAGGGACGATGGCCGGATAACCCCTCTCCCCTGGGAGAGGGAGGGGCCCGCGCGCATCAGCGCGTGGGAGGGTGAGGGGCATAGCACTTGTCCCGCGCGCATCAGCGCGTGGGAGGGTGAGGGGGCATATTGTCTGTCCCGCGCGCGTCAGCGCGCGGAGGGGGAAGAGGCTTAAAGCGTATCCCGGCCGCCGTGATCGGCGGACCATTTGATCGGGTCGTCGAGGAACGCGCGCACCCCGTCCAGGCTTTCCTGCGGGAAGTCGCCGCCCCGGGTCGCCTCGGCCAGCACGTCCTGCCACGTCGCCAGATAGTGCAGTTTGACGCCCATTTTTGAGAAAGTTTCTTCTGCGCCCGGGAACGCGCCGTAGAAGAACACGACGAAGATATCCTCGACCGTGGCGCCCGCATCCCGGAGCGCGTTGACGAAATTAACCTTGGAGCCGCCGTCGGTGGCCAGATCCTCGACCAGGATCACTTTCGCGCCTTCGGGCATGGAGCCCTCGATCTGCGCGCCGCGGCCGAAGCCCTTGGGCTTCTTGCGGACGTACAGCATCGGCTTGGAGAGCGCTTCCGACAGCCACGAGGAATACGGGATGCCGGCCGTTTCGCCGCCCGCCATGAAGTCGACCGACGCCATGTCGATGCCTTCCGACAGCATTTCCGCGCCCATTTCGATAATGCGGCGGCGCGCGTCCAGGAACGAGATCACCCAGCGGCAGTCGATGTAGACCGGGCTCGCCCAGCCCGCGGTCAGCATGTAGGGTTCCTGCGGGCGGAAGTTGACGGCCTTGATGTCGAGCAGAAGACGCGCCGTTTCCATGCCGCGAGCGCTGGTTTGGGTGGTTGTGTCGGACATGCTTTTCCCGTTCTATGCTTGGGTGAGAAGACGGGTTGTTTTTAAGCGCTTCCGCCGCCGATGACAATCTGGCGTTGACTTGTCCAGAGGGGCACGCCATCCCAAGTAAAGCGCAGGTTACGGACCCTGGGGAGACCTTGATGAACCGCCGCGAACGACGCCGCCGGGAAAGCTTGGGCATGGAGGCCGGCGAACCGGTATCGACGCGCTCCGTGAATGCCGCCAAGGCGCGCGTCAGATCGGCGGAAAAGCGGCTCGACGCCGGTGATGGTGCGGGCGCGCTCGAGGCTCTGAAAGAGGCGCAGGCGCTCGACCCCGAAAACGCGCGCGCCTGGTATCTGCAGGCGATGCTCGACCTGAACGCCGGCCGGGTCACCGAAGCGGGCGATGCGATCCTCAAAGCGTCATTGATCGACGAAAAGGACGTCTCCATCCACGCCAACTGCGCGGCGATCATGAACCTGTGCGGCCGCCCGATGGAGGCAGAGGCCTCGGCCAGGTTCGTGCTCGACCTCGAGCCCGACATGCCGGAGGCGTACTGCAACCTGGGCGTGGCGCTGGAGGCGCAGGGCAAGGTCGCCGATGCACGCGAAGCGCTGACCAAGGCCATCGATCTCAGACCCGGCTACGCCGACGCGCTTTTATCGCTGGGCAATATGTGGTTCAGGGCGGGCGATTACATGTCGGCGGCGGAAAGCTATGCCGAGGCGGTCAAGGCCAGGCCCGAAAACGTCATGGCCAAGACCAACCTGGCGATTGCGCTTCGGCACCTGGGCGAGCTGGCGGCCGCCGAACAGCAATGCGTGGAGGCGATCAGCCTCGATCAGGCTTATGCGGAAGCGCACAACGCGCTCGGCAACGTGAGGCTGCAGTTGGGGGATGTGCCGGGCGCCGTCCGCGCGTTCGGGGATGCGATCCAGCGCCGTGAGAGCTATCCCGAAGCCCGCGCCAATCTGGCCGGGGCGAAGTTCAAGGCAGGCGATTTTGCGGGCGCGGAGGACGCCTACGTGGATCTGCTGGAGCGTCATCCCGATTTTGCCGAGGCGGCATTGGGCCTCGGTGTCGTGCTGTTGTCGCAGGGGCGCCTGGAAGACGCCGAACGCCGATTCCGCCGCGCCGTGGAAATCCGCCCGTCGCTGGGCGAGGCCTGGATGAATCTGGTCGATGCCAAGGGCAAGGATGTCGCCGAGGACGACATCAAGGTTTTGCGCGAGCGCAGCGAGGATTCGCGCCTCTCCGAGGAAGACCGCATCGCGTTCCTGTTCGCGCTCGGCAGCGCCGAGGACGCGAAGGGGAATTACGCCGCCGCGTTCGAAGCCTATCAAAAAGGGAACGAGCGCCGGCATCGCTTGGCGGAAACCGCTGATACGGCCTTCGATTCGGCCGAATTCAATGAGGAAATATCAAGCGTTATCAATAGCATAAATAGCGAAGCTCTATCGAAACTCGAAGGCTTGGGCGATGCCGAAGCGGAGATGATTTTCATCTGCGGCATGCCCCGGTCCGGGACCACGCTGGTCGAGCAGATCCTGGCGGCGCATCCGGCAGTCACGGGGGCCGGCGAGGTCGATATCCTGAGTGGGCTTCCCGACGATTACCCGGACGAGGTCGCCGATTTGGATGCGGCGCGCGCCCGGCTGATGGCGGACACCTATCTTCAACGCCTGCCGGTGCAGCCCCGCGACGGGGTGCGGGTGACCGACAAGACGCCGCAGAACGTGTTCTTTCTGGGTCTTATTCAGGTGCTGTTCCCGAAGGCCAGGATCATCCACTGCCGCCGCGATCCGCGCGACGTGGCGCTGTCGTGCTATTTCCAGAACTTCAAGGCGGGCGGTCTGGACTGGGCGACGCGGCTCGACGATATCCGCGCCTATGCGGATGCCGAAGCGCGTATCATGGCGCACTGGCGCGACACGCTTTCCATCGGCATCCACGAGGTCGTCTACGAGGACATGGTCGCTGATACAGAGGCCGAGACCCGGAAACTGCTGGAATTCTGCGGTCTTGAATGGGACGACGCAGTGCTGAAACCGCATGAGGGCACGGGGACCGTGCTGACCGCTTCCAACTGGCAGGTGCGCAAGCCGGTTTATGCGTCGGCCGTCGGCCGCTGGAAGAATTACGAGGGTCTGCTGCGTGACGGCTGAGGGCGATATCTGGGTGCTGCTGGACGACCGGGCCGGGAACCGGTCGCAGGCGCTGGGCGTGGCCGAGCGGCTGGGTCTGCCGTTCCGCGAGATGGAAATCCGCTACGCCGTGATGGCGAACCTGCCGAACGCCATGCTGGGGGCGTCGGTTTCCGGGCTCGACAAGGATTCCAAGGCAGCGCTTCATGCGCCGTGGCCGAAACTGGTGATCGCCGCGGGCCGCCGTACGGCGCCGGTGGCGCGCTGGATCAAGAAACAAAGCGGCGACGAGACCAAGATCGTGCAGGTGATGGACCCGGGCAGCGGCGACGGGGCGTTCGATCTGATCTGCCGCCCGGCGCACGACACCAGCATCAAGACCGGGCCGAACATCCTGACCATTACCGCCGCGCCGCATCGGATCGGCACCGAGATGCTCGATACCGCCCGGGAATTGTGGGGGCCGCAGATCGTCGGCCTGCCTGAGCCCCGGATCGCGCTGCTGATCGGCGGATCGACGCGAAAACGCGAATTCACGCCCGCCATGGGGCGGCTGCTGGCCACCGCGGCAAGCGATGCGGCGGCGGCGCTCGGCGGCAGTCTGATGGTGACCACCAGCCGCCGCACCGGCGACGCGGTGGACGCGATCAGCCGGGCCCTCAAGGGGCCGCACCGGCTCTATCACTGGGATCAGGGCGGCGAGAACCCGTATCCGGGCTATCTCGCGCTGGCCGACGCGGTGATCGTGACCGGGGAATCGGTCTCGATGTGCTCGGAGGCGGTCGCCAGCGGCAAACCCGTCTATATCGCCGCGCCGGCGGGGCTGATCTCCGACAAGCATCACCGCCTGCACGAGGCACTGTGCCGTGGCGGGCATGCGCGCATGTTCGACGGTCGGCTCGCGCTTGACTGGACGCCCGAGGCGTTGGACGCCGCCCAGGACATCGCCGACGAGATCCGGAAGCGGGGTTTCGTCTGATGCCGGAGCTTTGCGCCAACCTGATGTATCTGTTCACCGAACTGCCTTTGATGGAGCGGTTCGCGGCGGCGAAGAAGGCCGGGTTCGATCTCGTCGAACTCCAGTTTCCCTACGATCACGACGCCACCGACATGCGCTACGCCATGGACGAGGCGGGGGTCAGGATGCGCCTCATCAACACGCCCGCCGGCGACCGGGATAAGGGCGAGCGCGGCACGGCGGCGCTCGCCGACCGGGAGGAAGACTTCCGCGACGGGTTTCTTTTGGCGCTCTCATATGCGCGCGAGCTCGGCGCGCCGCTGATCCACGTGATGGCGGGGGTGGTGCCCGACGATCAGCGCGACTATGCGACCGCGGTCTATGCCGAAAACCTGCGCGTCGCGGCGAAGACCGGCGAAGCGGCGGACGTCGGCATCGTCATCGAGCCGATCAACGGGATCGATATCCCGGGTTATCTTCTGCAGCGGACGGCGCAGGCGCGCGCTGTGATCGCCACCATCGGCGAAGCCAACCTGAGCCTTCAATACGACGCCTATCACGCGTTGATGAACGGCGAGGACCCGGCGGAGGGGCTGCGCGCCAACCTCGACCTGATCAGCCATATCCAGATCGCCGGGTATCCGGGCCGCGCCGAGCCGATTACAGGCGACGGCTACGATTTCGGCAGCTTCATCGAGCTTTGCGATACGATCGGATACACCGGCGCCATCGGCTGCGAATACACGCCCGCGAACGGCACGGAAGCCGGGCTCTCGTGGGCGTCGCGCTACGGGATCGGCACTCTTTAGCCGCCCGTCATGTCTGACCGTTTGGTCAGCCGCCAACCATCGTGTGGCGCTGTTCGCCCAGTTCCTCGATCCCGAAGTTGAGGCTTTCGCCCGGTTTCAGGAAGCGTTGCGGCTTTTTGCCGGACCCGACGCCGGGCGGCGTGCCGGTGGCGATGATGTCGCCCGGCATCAGGGTGAGGCGCTCGGAGACGAACGCGACCATGTGACCGACGTCGAAGATCATGGTCTTGGTGTTGCCTTCCTGCATGCGCTCGCCGGAGACGTCCAGCCACATGTTGAGGTTCTGCACGTCCTTCACGTCGTCGGGCGTGACGAGATAGGGACCGAGGGGCGCGAATCCTTTGTAGCTCTTGCCCTTGGTCCACTGACCGGTGCCTTCGAGCTGCCAGGCGCGTTCCGACACGTCGTTCATGATAGTGAAGCCGGCGATGTACTTCATCGCGTCGGCGCGCGCCACGTGCTCGGCCTGTCTGCCGATGACGATGGTGAGCTCGATCTCCCAGTCGGTCTTTTTGGAGCCGGGCGGAATGGCGATGTCGTCGAACGGCCCGGTGATCGCATAGGGCGATTTCAGGAAGATCACCGGCTCGCTGGGTAAAGGCATGTTCAACTCGGCGGCATGATCGGTGTAGTTGAGCCCGATGCAGACAACCTGGCGGATGTCGCCGATCGGTGCGCCGATGCGGACGTCGTTGGAGACTTTCGGCAGGTCTTCCGGGTCGAGCTTGGCGAGCCGCGCGAGCCGGTCCGGGTCGAGCGAACTGCCCGCCAGGTCGTCGATCCGGTCGGACAGATCGCGGATATGACCGTCAGCATCGATCATGCCCGGCTTCTCGGCGCCGGGTTTACCGAAACGTACGAATTTCATGATGTTTCACCACTCCGAGGATTTGTTTTTTCCCAGCTTATGCCCCGCAGACCGGAACGTCCACGGGTCGTTGGAATTTTCACCTAATGTGATGAAAATCATATTCAATTCAAGGTTTTCGCCGTATCCCCGACGAAACCATCAGGAGTGACAATCTTGAGCATCGCATACCGGGAACTGACCCACCTCGTTGAACGCCTGCACCGCCGTCTGCTCGACGTGGTCCGCGCCGAGCTGACCCGCGCCGACATCCACGACCTCAACGGCGTGCAGGCCTTGCTGCTGGCTAACGTCGGCGAGGGCGAGATCGCCGTCCGCGACCTGGTCGAGCGCGGCTACTATCTGGGATCGAACGTGTCCTATAACCTGCGCAAGCTGACCGAACTGGGCTATCTGAAACAGAAACCCACCAAACACGACCGCCGTTCGGTCACCGTGATCCCGACGGAAAAGGCGAAGAAAGCCGTCGCCGCGGTCCGCGCCGGCGAGGAAGTGCACGCCAGGCAATACCGCGAAGCGCTTTCGGGCCTTGTCGATACGGAAACGGTGTGCGAGGCGCTCAAGCACCTGGAGCACGTCTGGACCGAGAATCTGGCCCGCACCGGCGGTTAGACACCCAACCCGTCATCCCGGAAGCGGGTTTCCGCTGCGCGAAAGCGAGGGCCGGAAAGCCAGCTGTCCGGGACCTATCCTGATATCGTGCCAAGCCCGGCCATGGGTCCCGGGTCGTGAACCTCGCACGCGAAGCCTGTCGGCTTCGGGCTCGGCTAGCGCCCGGGATGACGATATTTCGATTTCAACTGTTGATACTTTCCCGGACGTGCATGAGGCGCAATCCGGGACACAAGGTGCGCATGCACCCCTCATCCTGTCCTTCTTCCATTTTGGCCCGCGCCAAATGGATTGGCGACGGAGAAGGGACCCTGCAGCATTATCCCTCTCCCTCAGGGAGAGGGTGGCGAACGAAGTGAGCCGGGTGAGGGGGCGAAGCCTTAAATATCGATATCCTCGACGAACCGCGCGTGCTCCTGGATGTAATTGAAGCGGAGTTCCGGCTTCTTGCCCATGAGCTGTTCGACGAGACGCGCGGTCTCCTTCGCTTCGATCTTCTCGTCGTCGGTGTGCTGGCCCGGCACGGTGACGCGGATCAGCGTGCGGTTGGCGGGCGCCATGGTGGTCTCTTTCAACTGCGTGGGCGGCATTTCCCCCAGGCCCTTGAAGCGTGAGACCTCGACCTTGCCGCGGCCCTTGAATTCGGTTTCCAGCAGCTTTTCGCGGTGCACGTCGTCGCGCGCGTACATGGTCTTGCCGCCCTGCGACAGGCGATAGAGCGGCGGCATCGCCAGATAAAGGGCGCCTTCCTCGATCAGGCCCGGCATCTCCTGATAGAAGAACGTCATCAAAAGCGAGGCGATGTGCGCGCCGTCGACGTCGGCGTCGGTCATGATGATGATCTTCTCGTAGCGCAGATCGTCGATCATGAACTTGTCGCCGGTGCCGCAGCCCAGCGCCTCGATCATGTCGGTCAGTTCCTGGTTGGCGCGCATCTTGTCCGCCGTCGCGCTGGCGACGTTCAGGATCTTGCCCCGCAACGGCAGAATTGCCTGAAACTTGCGGTCGCGCGCCTGCTTGGCGGAGCCGCCGGCGCTGTCGCCCTCGACGATGAAGAGTTCAGTGCCCTCGCGGGTGTTGTTGGCGCAGTCGGCAAGCTTGCCCGGCAGGCGCAATCTGCGCGTCGCGGACTGGCGCTTGGTCTGCTTGTCGTCGCGTTTCTTGAGGCGCATTTCGGCGCGCTCGATGGCGTGCTCGAGAAGCGCCGTGGCCATTTCGGGTGATGCCGACAGCCAGTGATCGAAGTGATCGCGGACCGAGGTTTCGACCAGCTTCTGGGCGTCGGTGGTCGAGAGCTTTTCCTTGGTCTGGCCCTGGAACTGCGGGTCGCGGATGAACACCGACAGCATGATGTCGGCGCCGCCGACCACGTCTTCGGCCTGCAGCTTCGAGGCCTGCTTATTCTTGATGAGATCGCCGTAGGCGCGAAGGCCCTTGGTGAGCGCGCCCCTGAGGCCCAGTTCATGGGTGCCGCCCAGCGGCGTGGGGACGGTATTACAATACGAGTTGAAGAACGGGTCCTCGTCGACCGGCCAGGCGACCGCCCATTCGACGCGTCCGGCATTGCCGGGGAAGGTGGCTTCGCCCGCGAACGGGGTGTGCGTCAGGGTTTTGCGGCCCTTCAGCAGAGATTCCAGGAAATCGCCGAGCCCGCCCGGGAAATGCAGGGTCGCGGTTTCCGGCGTGTCGTCGTCGGCCTTGAGAATCTTCGGAGACACCGACCAGCGGATCTCGACGCCGCGGTAGAGATAGGCTTTCGACCGCGCCATGCGGAACAGGGTGGACGGCTTGAACCGCGCGCCGGCCCCGAAAATCTGCGGGTCGGGCAGGAACGTGATGGTCGTGCCTCGCCGGTTGGAAACGGCGCCGCCGTCGGTCAGTTTGGTTTTCGGCTTGCCGCGCTCGTAGGTCTGGGTCCAGAGCTTCTTGTCCTTGCAGACTTCGACGACCAGCGTTTCCGAAAGCGCGTTGACGACCGAAAGACCGACCCCGTGCAGACCGCCCGACGTCGCGTAGGCGTCGCCGCCGAACTTGCCGCCCGAATGCAGCGTCGTCAGGATGATTTCGAGGGCCGACTTGTCCTTGAATTTCGGGTGCGGGTCGACCGGAATGCCCCGGCCGTTGTCGCGGATCGTCAGTTGATAGTCGGCATCCAGCTCGATCTCGATCCGGCTGGCGTGGCCGGCGACCGCTTCGTCCATGGAGTTGTCGAGGATTTCCGCCGCCAGATGGTGGAGCGCGCGATCGTCGGTGCCGCCGATGTACATGCCGGGCCGGTGGCGGACGGGCTCGAGACCCTCCAGGACCTCGATGTCCTTGGCGGAGTAGCTGTCCTTGGTGCGGCCGCCGGACGACTTCTCGTCGGCTTTTTTGACGGATTTGGCGGGCTTCTTGGTCACGGTCTTGTCGGCCTTCTTGTTGCCCTTGGCGCTGCGGGTGCCGTCCGCGGTCGCAGTGTCGGTATCGCCGCCGCCGAACAGGTCCGCCATGTCACCACTTTTATCCATTCACGTATCCCCAGCGAAAGTCAAAATCGGCCAGCGCCGAAAGCCCCGGATTCTGCGCCCACTTTACGCGGAGAGCATATCGGCATCAAGGATGATAAGGTATATGGCGGCTTTGACGGCACCCATATCTTGTATATATTTCATTAACCATTCTGATCAGGGAATTGCCCGCATGAGCGACGAGAAAGCACGGAAAACCGGCAATGAGCAACCGCGCGGCGAACTTGCGTTGCGCACGCTGGCGATGCCGGCCGACACCAACCCGTCCGGCGACATCTTCGGCGGCTGGGTGATGGCGCAGATGGATATCGCCGGCGGCATCACCGCCTGGAACCGGGCCGACGGCCGGGTCGCGACCGTCGCCGTCGACGGCTTCACCTTCCACCGGCCGATCTTCGTCGGCGACGTGGTGTGCTGCTATACGGAAGTGATCAAGACCGGGCGGTCGTCGATCACAGTGTTGGTATCGGCCTGGGTGCTGCGCGGACGCAGGCCCGATCAGCGGATCAAGGTGACGGAAGGGACGTTCACGTTCGTCGCCATCGACGCCGACGGGAAAAAGCGTCCGGTGCCGCCGCTGGAGTCCCTTCCGCACGAGGTCTAGAGCCCGGACCCTGGGGGCCCGGCCCTAGATCAGCATCATCGAGATGTAGGCAGAAACGAACAGCGTGCCGAGCGCCAGGAATTCGCTCAGAAAACGGCCTGCGTTATGCCACTTTTTCATGTTTTCATCCTCCGTCCGGTATGCCCATGCGGTGGGCTGTGTCTTTCTCTAAAACAGGAACATTAAGAGAACAGTATGAGAACAAAGATGGAATTTCAAGCAAAATCGACATCCATACTTGATCTCGGGCGCGCGCTTGCTCACGCTTGGAAAAACGTTATTTCAGGAGGGTGTCCAATGCGGTCCTACATCGCTCTTGGTGCGATTTTTTATTTCGTATCGATGCTCGCGGCGGTGCCCGCCACGGCGGACCAACCGTCAGTCCTGGACGTGACGGCCAGAGCCAATACGGATGGGACGTATGCGATCCACGCGACCGTGACGCATCGTGACGAGGGCTGGAAGCATTACGCCGACAAGTGGGAGGTGGTGACGGCGGACGGCAAGGTCGCCGCGACCCGCCAGCTTTTTCACCCGCATGTCGACGAGCAGCCCTTCACCCGCAGTCTGAGCCGCGTCGAAGTACCGATCGGCACGACCGAAGTGACCGTGCGCGCGTACTGCAACAAGGACGGCGTCGGGTCGCGGACCTTTACGGTGCAACTGCCGCCCCGGAAGTGAGGGAGGTCCGACAACCCGCGTCATCCTGAACTTGATTCAGGATCCATAAATCACATGCCGTTTTCGCATAGACCCCAAATCAAGTTTGGGGTGACGGAATTTGTATCTGCTCCAATGTCATTCCGGCGCATGCCGGAATCCAGAGTACGGTCCGCTGAAATCTCCGAGCGTAAGCTGAGGCTCGACAGCCCTGGACCCCGGCCTCCGCCGGGGTGACGAATACACTTTTGAAAATTTATAGCTGTTTCCCGGAACCGAGCACTCGCGAGGTATCCGGGACCTATTGCGAACCGAGCCTGAAATCGAAATGGGTCCCGGGTTTCAGCGCGCTAACGCGCGCTTCGCCCGGGAAATGATGTGCCTAAACGTTACGTCCGCCCGTAGCGCGCGAGCAGGCGGGTCAAATCCGCCATCTCCTTGCGGCAGCGCCGGCGCTCCGATGACAGCATGACGTAGATGACGGGCGATGCCGCGGTCAGAACAGCGGCGGCGATCAGCATCGAGCTGACGGTGAAATGGGGACCGCTGTCGAAACGCAGCAGCGTCTCGATCAAGGGCGTGCCCGTGACGGGTGTGGTGTTGATGAGCTTGACCGCCCACCCCGTCACCGAGACCAGCACGGCCGTAGCGAGCAAGTGAAAGCCGAGTTCGATCGCGTGCAGCCGTTCGTTCAGGTCGCGCTTGGCGGCCTCGGAAAACAAAAGGCGCAGGTTGTCGTCCCGAAGTTCGAAGCCGCCGCCGATCTGGTCAATTCGTTCGCTCATGAGCCATATTATGAGAGGGTGAGGGGGAATTTCCAGTGCGCTGGCGCACACGGCCGGTGATCGCCTCATCAACGAAAAGACCCCCGCCGTCGCCGGCGGGGGTCCCCACGGTGAGGCGTAAGCCCCGGGTCCGCGTTAGGAAGAGTAGTACATCATGAACTCGACCGGGTGCGGCGTGTGTTCGAAGTTGAAGATTTCTTCCCACTTCAGATCCATGTAGCCATCGATCTGATCGTCGGTGAACACGTCGCCCTTGGTCAGGAACTCGCGATCCGCGTCAAGCGATTCGACCGCTTCACGCAGCGAGCCGCACACCGTCGGCACGTCGGCCAGTTCTTCCGGCGGCAGGTCGTAGAGGTCCTTGTCCATGGCGTCGCCCGGGTGGATCTTGTTCTGGATGCCGTCGAGGCCGGCCATCATCATCGCCGAGAAGGCGAGATACGGGTTGGCCGTCGCGTCCGGGAAGCGGACTTCGACGCGCTTGCCCTTCGGCGAACCCGAGAACGGGATACGGCACGAGGCGGAGCGGTTGCGGGCCGAGTAGGCCAGCAGCACCGGCGCTTCGAAGCCCGGGATCAGACGCTTGTAGGAGTTGGTCGACGGGTTCGTGAAGGCGTTGATGGCCTTCGCGTGCTTGATGATACCGCCGATGTAGTACAGGCAGGTGTCCGACAGGTCGGCATAGCCCGAACCGGCGAAGGTCGGCTTGCCATCGCTCCAGATCGACTGGTGCGTGTGCATGCCGGTGCCGTTGTCGCCGGCGACCGGCTTCGGCATGAAGGTCGCGGTCTTGCCGTACGTCGCGGCGACCATCTGCACGCAGTACTTATAGATCTGCACGTTGTCGGCGGCGCGCACCAGCGTCGAGAACGCCATGCCCAACTCGTGCTGCGACGGCGCCACTTCGTGGTGGTGCTTGTCCATGGTCAGGCCCATTTCCTGGCAGACCGAGACCATTTCGGCGCGGATGTCGTGCGCCTGATCGACCGGCGGCACCGGGAAGTAGCCGCCCTTGACGCCCGGGCGGTGCGCCAGGTTGCCGTCGTCGAAAACGGTACCGGTCACGTACGGGCCTTCTTCGGAGGAGAAGCCGTAGTAGCACTCGTTCATTTCGACCTTGTAGCGGACGTCGTCGAACACGAAGAATTCGGGCTCGGCGCCGAAGTACGCGGTGTCGCCGATGCCGGTGGTGCCGAGGTAGGCTTCGGCCTTCTTGGCGACGGAGCGCGGGTCGCGTTCATACGGCTGACCGTTGGTCGGCTCGATGATGTCGCAGTTGAGGATCAGCATCGGCTGCGCCGAGAACGGGTCCATGACGGCCGTCGACGCATCCGGGATCAGGGCCATGTCGGACTCGTTGATGGCCTTCCAGCCGGCGATCGAGGAGCCGTCGAACATGACGCCGTCTTCGAAGGTTTCCTCTTCGATGAAGTCGGAAACCATCGTCAGGTGCTGCCACTTGCCGCGCGGGTCCGTGAATCGCAGGTCGACGTAACCGATCTCGTTGTCCTTCAGATACTTAAGAACATCAGTCGGTGATTTAAGATCCAATCCCATTTCTAGTCCTTCCTTCCTAACTCGGTGTGGTTTTGGTTGATTATCCGGTGATCGGGAAACGGCGGCGCGCCGTCAGATGGCGTCGTTGCCGCGTTCGCCCGTTCGAACACGAATGGCTTCCTCGACGGGGGTGATGAAAATCTTGCCGTCGCCGATGCGCCCGGTCTGGGCCGCCTGCTGGATGGCCTCGACGGCGCGCTCGAGCATGCCGTCCTCGACGACGATCTCGATTTTGACCTTGGGCAGGAAATCCACGACATACTCGGCGCCACGGTACAGCTCCGTGTGACCCTTCTGGCGGCCGAACCCCTTGGCTTCGAGGACGGTGATGCCCTGCAGGCCGATTTCGTGCAGTGCTTCCTTTACCTCATCAAGTTTGAACGGCTTGATGATCGCTTCGATTTTTTTCATTGATGTTTACACCCCTCGGTCAAGCTCGGCATCAGGCTGGGCGCCTGAGTAACGCGTGGAAATTCGTAGTCACGCCCGTAGACAGCACGGATCGTGCCAGTTTTACAAGGGCAGGCTTAATCTATTTTTTACAATGGGTTAGGGTGATTCGCCCCGTGCAATGGCGGGAATATGGGCAGGCTTTAGTGCATATAAATTAATCAGTTGGCGATATTTTGATCGCCTGAAATGGCGTTTCGGACGGCGTCGGTCGGCCGCTGTCCCAATTTTTCGCCTGAAAAAGTGGACTTTTTTTAGAATTTGTGAAATTATATGTCCTCATCTTGAGGATCTAACCATCAAGTGAGGTCTGAAAAGCGCCTAACCTTATGTAATCGCAAGTTTAATTTCTGGTTATGGGAATTTTGCTGCAGTGCAGCATTTTTTGTTGCGCCGCGATTACAATAGGATTAAAAGGCGGGGCTTGACTATTGAGGATCGCTTAAGGAGTAAGAATGATGCAACGCCTGGACTTGGTAAAATTTCTCGCGGACGAAGCGTCCGCCCTCATCACCCGCGAAATGCAGGGCGATGTCGCCGATTCTGCCCGTCTGGATGAAGCTGCAGAACTCCTTGAACTGAGCGCTCGGATCATGTCCCGCACCTCGCATGTGGTTGGTAGTGACATAATCCAGGAGGCTGCCTAATGGCTTCTCGAAGCTCTGATAACAAGAAACCTACGTCCGACCGCCCCGAGCAGCACAAAAAGCGCAAATGCTTGATGTGCAGCGAAAACTTCCAGTCTCACCACTACGGTGAGCGGGTCTGCCCGTCCTGCAAGGGAACCGCGGCGTGGCGTGAAGGTGCTGCAGCGTAATCTAGCTAGGCTATGCCAAAGCATGACAGGGCCCCGGCATCGTCGGGGCCTTTGTCGTATCCGGGGCCGATCCCCCGGTAAAATTCTCCGAAATTCAGATATTGAGCGCGCCCAGCGCCCGCATCCGGGCGATCGCCGTCATCGCCGGATCGGTGCCGACCGGTCCGGCATCGACAATCTCCGCCGCCGCGCGATCGGCGATGGCCTGGCGGACGTCATCGACCGCATGTCCGCCCGGCGCGGCGAACAGCCCGACGACTGCCGCCGGTCCGTCGATCTCCGCCAGCGCATCCGCCAGGAACGGCTCTTCCTCCAGCGTTGCCAGGCGCACATTGCGGAAATCCCCGCGTGCAGTCAGGGTCTTGGCGTGCGCCTCGGCGCGGGCCTTGGATTCGGGGCGGCCGCTCGAGCCATGGGCGACCAGCACCAGCGTCGCGGCGTCTTTTTCGAGCCCGGCGCCGGTGAGGGCTTGGGCACCCAGCCGGGCGGCGATGTCGGCGATGCCGGCGTGGGTGCCGACGGGATCCGTGACGGCAATCCGCGCCGCGGCGCCTTTCGCCGCAAGGGCGCTTTCGATGCGGCTCGATATCTCGGATGCCAGATAGCCGTCGGACATCATGAACGGCACGATGACGACGTTTTCGGCGTCGATGTCTTCGACGATCTCGTCGGGGCGGGTATCTCCGATGAGGAATGCCGCACTTGCGCTCCTGAACACGCCTTCATCCCGAAGCCGGGCGGCGTGTGCGCAGACCGCATCGTTGGCCGCCGGCCGCCGGGTCGAGCCGTGCGCCGCCAGCACCACCCAGGTGTTCCGGGCGGCGTCGGCGTTTGAGGTCGGGGCCAGGCGGGCAGGGGGCATCCGGTCTCGCTTTCAGCGTTACACGCCTTATTCGTCAGGCACTGCCGGCCGGATCACCGGCAACGCCATATATAATGATACATGGGCCGCCCCGGCGGGTCCGTAAACACCCATTGTTAACAACCGGGACATATGATCCGAACCATGATCCGACGTTGTCTCACCGCCGTGGTTTTCGCCACCGCCATGATCTCAGCCGCCACGGCCGAGGATATCGGCGACATCGCGTCCGCGGTCGCCGCCGCGGGGCATGACGTGCCGTCGTCCAGCGTTCTCAAGCGCGCCTGCGATCAGGACGCGCTCTGCGTCGCCCGGTTTCTCCGCGACCGCATCGGCGAGGGGGCGGCGATCGTGCCTGCGGACCAGACAGACGTTAAATCCGGCTGGACCCGGCCGGCGCCGCTGCACCACGTCAGCGTCGGGACGGACGGAAGGATGATCATCGCGCCGCGCCGCTTCGACGACCGGGCGATCGTCGAAGCTGTCAATCGCGCGCGCCGATCCGGCGAGCCGTTCTCGACACTGGTGCTCGATCTCCGCAAGCTCGACAAGTCCGACAGCACCGACAACATGAGAAGGATGGCGGCGCTTTTCATCGGCAAGCAGGAGCGCGCCTTCCAACTGACCTACGCCACCGGCCGCGCCGTCGACTGGACGGTGCCGAAACCGCCCGAAAAGCTCGACGGATTTCGGCTCGAAGTCTGGACCGATCATGAAATTGACGCCGACGCCGAAGCCTTCGCGGCGCTGCTCCGGAAATACGCGAACGCACGGGTGTTCGGGGAAACGTCGCGGGCCGGGGGCTATCTCAAGACGACGGTGCCGGTGACGCACGGCTGGGCGCTCGAGATACCGACCGGCCGCATCAGCGTGCCCGGCGTCGATCTAACGGAAGGGATTCTCGTCGACGGCCGCGTGCCGGAGTAGGTCCCTCACCCGGCTCGCGTTGCTCGCCACCCTCTCCCAAGGGAGAGGGATATTGGCGCCAGGATTCCTTCTCCGTCGCCACCCATTTGGCGCGGGCCAAAATGGGAGAAGGACAGGATGAGGGGAATGCGCACTTGCGATGGGTAAGGGGGGCCGTCACAAACCTTTCACTTGAGAAAACGCTACAAATATTCTTGTAATGTCTGATGCAAAGCAGCACCGCCATCGACGCGCTCGGCGCGCTTGCCCAGACCGACCGCCTGGCGGCGTTTCGCCTTGTGCTCGCGGCCGGACCGGACGGGCTGGCGTCGGGGCGGATCGCTGAGGAACTGGGCGTTCAGCCGACCCGGATGTCGTTTCATCTGAACACGCTGGAGCGCGCGGGCGTGCTCAATTCCAGGCGCGACGGTCGGCACATCCTTTACGCCGTCAATCTGCGGCTGATGCGCGATCTGCTGGGCTTCCTGACCGACGAGTGCTGCGGCGGCCACCCGGAAATCTGCGCCGAACTGAGGCAAAACAAAACGAAGGCCCGCGTATTGGAGGAAACACCGTGATGGACGGCAATCGAGACGACAACGTGAAGAATGTACTTTTCCTGTGCACCGGCAATTCGGCGCGCTCGATCCTCGCCGAGGCGATCCTCAACCGCGAGGGGATGGGCCGGTTCCGCGCGTTTTCGGCGGGCTCGAACCCGACCGGGAAGGTGCATCCCTACGCCATCGACATTCTCAAGCTCAACAATCACCCGGTCGAGAACCTGCGCTCCAAGGCGTGGGATGAATTCGCAAAGGAAGGCGCGCCCAAGCTCGGTTTCGTGTTCACGGTCTGCGACAACGCCGCCGGTGAAGTCTGTCCGATCTGGCCGGGCCAGCCGATGACGGCGCATTGGGGCGTGCCGGACCCGGCGGCGGTCGAAGGCAACGAAGCCGAAAAGCGTCTCGCGTTCGCCGATACATACCGCTTCATGACCAACCGCATTTCGATCTTCGTGAACTTGCCTTTGACGTCTATCGACAAGCTGTCGCTGCAGGCGCGCCTCGACGAGATCGGGCAGCAGTTACCCGACAGCGCCTGAGCGGAAGCCCGGCCGTATGTCCATGCATCCGTTCCAGCGTCGCCTGCTGTCCGAATTCGTCGGCACGGCAGGGCTTCTGGCGACCGTCATCGGTTCCGGCATCATGGCCGAGCGGCTGGCCGGCGGGAACGACGCCATCGCGCTTCTCGGGAACACCATCGCCACTGGCGCGATGCTGGTGGTGCTGATCACCGTGTTCGGTCCGCTGTCCGGCGCGCACTTCAACCCGGCGGTGACGTTCGCGTTCATGCTGCGCAAGGAGATCGAGAAAAATCACGCGCTCGTCTATATCCTCGTGCAGATCGCAGGGGCGGTGACCGGTATGGTCGTCGCGCATGCCATGTTCGAGGAACAGATCTTTCAGCTGTCCTCCAAGATCCGCAGCGGTCCGGCGCAGATGTTTTCTGAGGCGGTCGCGACCTTCGGTCTGGTGCTGACGATCTTCGGTGCCGTCAAACATCGCCCGGACGCGGTCGCCTGGCTGGTCGGCCTCTATATTACTGCCGCCTACTGGTTCACGGCCTCGACCAGCTTCGCCAATCCGGCAGTGACGGTGGCGCGCGCGCTGACCGATACGTTTTCCGGCATCCAGCCCGCCGACGCACCGTTTTTCATCCTGTCTCAATTCATGGGCGCTGCGTTCGCCGTGTTCGTCGCCGCCCGGCTGGCGTACTTCGACAAGGCTGACGACTAAATTGTCATCCCGGGCGCAGCGGCTCTGACCGCTAAGACCCGGGACCCAGCGTTGATTAGGTATCAATCATTCCATGGGTCCCGGATCGCAAGCCTCGCGCCGTCACCCTCCGGTTGCCGGCTCGGCGAACGTCCGGGATGCCATGAGGCGAGCGTTGCCAAGACTTGTCATGGGCAAGTAGGCTTCATCCGCCCGCCACAGCCGAAAGCCGCATCGATGCCCGCCGATCAAGATCTGCCGCCCGTTTCCAAAACGCTCTCTGAATTCGCCGCGAACCTGACGTGGGCAGATATTCCCGACGACGTTAAGCACAACACCAAACGCTCGCTTCTGAATTTCTTCGGGACTGCGTTTGCGGGCGCACACGACGTGGCGCTGGATCACACGGCGGCGGTGCTCGACGAATTCAAGGGGGCAGGGGACGCGACACTTATCGGCCGGACGGAAACCGCCGACCCGATGACCGCCGCCTTCGTCAACGGTGCGGCGGGGAATGTGCACGATTACGATGACACTCATATCAGGACCGTGATCCACCCGACCGCGCCGGTCGCGCCGGCGATCCTGGCGCTCGCGGAACGGCAGAAGGTTTCGGGAGAAGATTTTCTTCTCGCTCTCGCGCTCGGGATCGAGGCCGCGTGCCGGATCGGCAACGCCGTTTCGCCCGGCCATTACGCACGCGGCTGGCACATCACGGCGACGTGCGGGGTGTTCGGCGCGGCGCTGGCGGTCGGCAAGATTTTGGGTCTGGATTCGATAAAGATGAACAACGCGCTCGGCGCCGCGTCGGCGCAGTCTTCGGGCCTCGTCGAAACCCTTGGCTTCATGGCGAAAAGCATCGGCGTCGGCGGGGCGGCGCGCGGCGGATTGTTGGCGGCGTTGCTGGCGGAGCGCGGGCTCGACGGCCCGGCCCGGCCGCTCGAAGGGCCGCGCGGTTTCCTGCAGGTCACCGGCGACGACCCGAATTGGGACGAGGTGACCGGGCAATTGGGGGCGCGCTGGGAAGTTCTTAGAAACATACACAAACCCTATCCGGGCGGCGTGGTTTTGTTTCCGGTGATCGATGCGTGCATGCAGTTCCTCGAAGACGGCGTGTTCGATGTCGACGCGATCGAAAAGATCATCGTCTACGGGCATCCGTTACTGCGCCAACGCGCCGACCGGCCGAACGTGACGACGGGCCGTGAAGCCCAGGTCTCGGCGCAGCATGCGATTTCCGCCGTGCTCCGGTCGGGGCAGGCGGGACTCGGACAGTTCACCGACGAAGCCGTCGCCGACCCCGGCAATCTCTCGTTTCGTGAGAAAGTGTCGATGCAGGACGAAGACGGAATTGCCGTCGCCGGGGTGCGGATGGTGATCGAGACGGCGGGCGGCAAGACCCACGAGATCGTCATCGACGGCGCGCGCGGCACCGATGCGCGGCCGCTGACGGACGCGGAGATCGAGACCAAGTTCAAAACGCTCGCGGCGGCATATGCGCCCGATTGCCCGCGCGCGACGGACCTGATCAATGCGGTATGGTCGCTGGACGGTGCGGACGATGTGTCGGCGCTCATGAAAATGGCGCGGCCTGGGGGGTAAGCCGCGCCGAGTTGTCGTCAGGGGGAGGTGTGGAGATTCGGGCGGTTCAACCGCTCTTTTTCTTGTCTTTCTTGTCCTTGTCGCCTTTGTCTTTCTTACCCTTGTCGTCCTTGTCCTTCTTGGACTTCTCCTTGTCCTTGTCTTTTTCCTTCTTGCTCTTCTCTTTGTCCTTGTCGCCGTCCTTGCGGTTTTCGTTGGCGTCGTTGCAGGGCTTGTCCTTGGAGCATTCCTTGTCCTCGGTACCCTTCTTCATGTTCTCGGACTTCTTGCCTTTTTCGTCCTTTTTCTTTTCGCCGTCCGCCTGAGCCGCGGCAACGCCGAGAGCGATCCCGGACTTATTCGTATGCGCCGGCAGCAAAGCCGCACCGAACCCGAGGGCCAGCAAAAAGGGCAGAAGATAAAACGTACGCATGTTCACACTCCCGAAGGGTTATGGTTTTTCCCGGTACCCGACGACGTGCACCGCTTCATTAATATGAGTTTGGCTGGAAAACGTTGCCCAAGAGAATACGTACTTACCGACACGGGGCCCGGTCATTCGGGTCGTCCGGAATCGTATCGGCAACGGCGTTTTTGCGTCGTCCTGAACTCGATTCAGGATGACGATGTTTCCTGTTTGCTGGCTTGGTTTTCCCGGGCGTGATCCGGGACCCATTGAGGATGCCGGGAAGCCGCTGGAGTAGGTCCCGGCTCAAGGCCGGGAAACATTGAAAATGATCGATTGATCCAGATCATTACAGGTCTTGCGGACACGTGCTCTAAGCACATCATGCAAGTTTACGGCTCTTCCAAGTTCGCGCTATTTCCCGATCACATTGCGGCGCTCCGCGACGGCCGCCTGATCCCGCCGGTACATGTGCGAATCAAGCCGATCAACAAGTGCAATCATGCGTGCTGGTATTGCGCCTACCGGGCCGACAACCTCGCGCTCGGCGAGGATATGAACGAGGCGGACCGCATCCCTGAGCCGAAGATGCGCGAGATCGTCGACGACCTGATTGAAATGGGCGTGAAGGCGGTGACGTTTTCCGGGGGCGGGGAGCCGCTGCTCTATAAGACCCTGCCCGACCATATCCGCAAACTTTCCGAGGGCGGTATCCGTGTCGCCAGCCTGACCAACGGCGCCAATCTCAAGGGACGGATGGCGGATGCGTTCGCCGAATACGGCACCTGGGTCAGGGTGTCGGTGGATGCGTGGGATGACGAGAGTTATGCCAGAAGCCGGGGGATCAAGCCGGGCGCATATTCGTCGCTGCTCCGCAATCTGCGGGACTTCGCGAAGCGCGGCAGCGATTGCGTGTTGGGTGTCAGTTTCATCGTCGACGAGCGCAATTGCGGGCACATCACGAACGCCTGCGCGCAGCTCGCCGATGCGGGGGTGTCGCACGTCAAATTGTCGGCGGCGGTGGTGTCGAACGACGTGCACGACAACAACGTCTATCATCGCCGGCTCGCCGGGATCGTCGCCGCTGAAATCGATCAGGCGCGTAAACTTGAAAACAAGACGTTCAGCATCGTCGATCATTATCATGAGATGAACGAGCGCTTCGAAAAGGCTTATCCGTCGTGCGCGTTCATGCAGTTCCTGACCGTGATCGGCGCGGACTGCAACGTCTACGCCTGCCAGGACAAGGCCTATACCGAAAGCGGTAAACTGGGCTCGATCGCCGATCAGAGCTTCCGCGAGTTCTGGGAATCGCCGGCTCTTAAGAAACGGATGAGGAAGCTCGACCCGCGGCGCGACTGCCGTCACCACTGCGTGACGCATGCCAAGAACAACGCGTTATACGAGATGCTTCAACTCGACCCGGCGCACGTGCCGTTCGTCTGATCGTCAGGCCGCCGCCCAGCCGTTATCGACCGGTAAGACCGCGCCGTTGATGTCGCGGCCGGCGTTGCTGCAAAGGAACGCGCACAGTTCGGCGACGCTTTCCGCCGCGGCGAAACGGCCCGACGGGTTCTTGCCGTCGAGGAATTGCGCGGTCGCCGCGTCCTCGTCGATCCCGTGTTTGTCCATCAGCGCATGGATGGCGTTATCCGCGTTGGTAGCGCGCACGGCCCCCGGTGCGACGGCGTTGCATGTGATGTCGAGCTTGGCGACCTCGAGCGCGACGGCGCGGGTCAGGCCGATCAGCGCCGTTTTGGTCGTGACGTAACTGGCCCGGTCGGCGGCGCCGATTTGTCCGTAAATCGACGACATGTTGATGATCCGGCCCCAGCCCTTGTTTTTCATGCCCGGCATGGCGTGGTGGATGGTGCGGAACGCCGCGTTCAGATTGACGCGGACGGCGTAATCCCAGTCGTCGGGGTCGGTCTCCTCGATCGGGCCGAAGACCCGCGTGACCGCGTTATTGACGACGATGTCGATCCCGCCGAAGCGCTGCAGCGATTTGATCATCATCCAGTTCAGTGCCGGACCGTCACCGAGATCGAGCGGCTCGTAAACCGTCTCGACGCCGTATTGATCGGCGAGCGCGCCGGCTTTGGGGGCGATCTCCGCTTCGTCCTCGATCCCGTGCATTACGAGGTTGCAGCCGAGCGCGGCGAATTTTTCGGCGACCGCATAGCCGATGCCGAGGCTGGAGCCCGTGATGAGCGCGGTTTTTCCGTTGAGCATGTTGACGGTCATAAACTTAAAACGGCTTGTCGCCCTCGAGGGTGACGCGCTGCATCACCCGCGTGACGCCGGTCAGGTCGTTGACGGCGTAGTGCATGGTGCAGCGGTTGTCCCAGAATGCGACGGAGCCGTTCCGCCAGCGGAAGCGGCAGGTGAATTCCGGCTGGGTGGCATGCTGGACGAGGGTGTCGAACAGAGGCTTCGACTGCTCGGGCGTCATGCCGGCGAAACGGTTGAAGTGCAGCGGGCTCAGATAGAGCGACTTCAGGCCGGTTTCAGGGTGGGTGCGGACGACCGGGTGTTCGACCTCGTTGGTGTTGGCGGTCTGCACCTCCATCGCCTTGGAGACGCCGAGCCGGAAGCGCGTCGCGTCTTTCCCATACGTGTTGGCGTTGGTGTAGACGGCCTTGAGATCGGCGATCAGGTCCTTGAGGCCGTCGCTGAGGCCTTCGTAGGCGGCGGCAAGGCTCGAGAACATGGTGTCGCCGCCGGCAACGGGAACCTCGACGCCGAAAAGGATCGTCCCCATGGCGGGGGTCTCGGTATACGACAGGTCGGTGTGCCAGCCTTCGCCGAAGTGATGCGTGTCGGTCGGCTGCTTGACGATGCGGAACACGTCCGGATGGCCGTCCATCCCCTTGACGTACGGATGCCGGTTGAGCGTCCCGAAACGCTTGGCGAAGAGGGTCTGGGATTCAGGAGAGAAGTCCTGATCGCGGAAAAAGATCACATGGTATTTCAGCAATGCGGCCCGCAGTTCTTCGGTCGCGGCGTCGTCGAGCGTATTGAGATCAATGCCCGAGATCTCGGCGCCGAAGCGACCGGTGAAGGGGGTCGCGGTGAAATGACGGAATGGTTCGTTCAGCCGTTCGGCATTTTGTGACATTGGATTTCCTTCCCTTGTTCCCGTCATTATAGCGCCGCCGGCGCGTGAGGAAACGGCGCTGATGGATCAGCCGTCCGGCTTGTCGATGACGTTGATGACGGCCGGCCAGTAGTTGTCGCCGAAACCGGCCGCGACGGTTTTCTCGAACAGTTGTTTGACGTTCTCAGCGCCCGTGAGCCGCCGGCCGATGTCGTCGGCGAGGTCGAGGGCATACGACAAGTCCTTCTGCGCATAGACGGTCGAGAACGCCTGTAAAGGAAAGTCGTCTTTCAACAGCGCCTTCATGCCGTGGTTCCGGAGCGCGAAGCTGTCGCCGGATCCCTGGGTCAACGCGTTGAACAGCACGTCACCGTCCATCCCTGCGTGGCGAGCGATGGTGAGGGCTTCCGACAATGCGACGACATTCTGGAACAGGATCATGTTGTTGAGGATCTTGACCATCTGCCCGCAGCCGACACCACCACAGTGAAGGACGTCGGACGCGAAACAGTCGAGCAGGGGCTTGATCCTTTGAAAGACCGCGTCCGTGCCCCCGACCATGATCGCCAGCGTGCCCTGTTCGGCAGCCTGGCGGGTGCGGGCGACGGGGGCGTCGGCGTATTGGATACCCTTCGCCTCGACTTTTCCAGAGAGCTCGCGGGAAAGCGTGACCGGCGAGGTCGAGAGATCGACGAACACCGCGCCGGGTTTCATCGCGTCCAGAAGCCCGCCGGAACCGATGAGGATGTCCTCGACTTCCTTGCCGCCGGGGAGCGACACGAACACGACATCCGCATCTTTCGCAGCGTCGGCGGCGGACGTGGCCACCACGCCGCCCTGATCCGCGATGCGCGCGAGCGGCTCGTTACGGACGTCGAAGGCGCGCACTTCGCTCAACCCGACGGTGTCTCTCTTGTTTACGAGATTGCGGCACATGGGCTCGCCCATGACGCCGAGCCCGATGAAGGCGGCGATGGTCATTTGTCCTGTTCCTCCCCATATCGTCGTTGGCGGGCAGCTTATCGCCGCATATGGACACGGCCAAGCGCGCAGAAACGTTGACGCGCCGGGAGCCGGGCGGCACCTTCCGGCGCCGGACATCGAACGTACGGGATCGAAGATGCGGAACGACAGATCATGGATCCTTTGACTCAGGGCGCGCTCGGCGCCGCGTTGCCGCAATCGACGTGGGCCGGATGGACGAAACGCCGCAAGGCGCAGGTCGCCGTTGCCGGTTTGCTGGGTATGCTGGGCGGGATGGCAGCCGACCTTGATGTGCTGATCCGTTCCGACAGCGATCCGCTGCTGTTTCTGACCTATCACCGGCAGTTCACCCACTCGCTGTTGTTCATCCCGTTCGGCGGGGTGATCGTTGCGGCGCTGCTGCACGGGGTCCTCGGGCGCCGCTGGGATTTGAGCTTCCGGCAGACGGCGCTCCTGTGCGCGCTGGGATATGCCACGCACGGGTTGCTCGACGCCGCGACGTCCTACGGGACGATGCTGTTCTGGCCGTTCGCGGACACGCGGATTTCGTGGAGCATTATCCCCATCGTCGATCCATTGTTCACGCTCCCATTGGCGGGATCGGTGATCGCGGCGGCGACGACGGGAAAAATCTGGCTGGTGCGCGCCGGGCTGATGTGGGTCGTTATCTATCTATGTGCAGGGTGGTGGCAGCACCAGGGCGCCAGGGACATGGCGATGGAACTGGCCGAAAAGCGGGGGCATTCGCCGGTTCGTACCGAGATCAAGCCCAGCTTCGGCAATATCCTCGTCTGGAAGAGCGTCTACGAAGCCGACGGGCGGTTCCATGTCGATGCGTTCCGCGTGCGTCTCATGCCGAAAACCTTCGAGGGGACGTCGGTCGCCAGGCTCGATATTCGGCGCGACTTCCCGTGGCTCGATCCGAATGCGCAGCAGGCGCGGGATATCGAACGCTTCAACCGCTTCAGCGACGGGTTCACGGCGCGCGACCCGCTAAAACCCAACCGCATTCTCGATGTGCGTTATTCCTTCGTCCCGAACGAAATCAGCGCGCTGTTCTCCATCGAGCTCTCGCCCGGCGCCGGGCCTGACGCGCACGTGCGTTACCGCACGCATCGGGAGGAGGCGCGCGAACAGTTCTCGAGGCTGTGGCGGATGATCACGGGCGGCGCCGACAAGCGCTGATCGCCTGCATGCAACAACGGCCCCGGAAAGGGCCGCTGGTGCTTGGCGGTGGGGGTGGGATTCGAACCCACGGGACGCTCTCACGCCCAACGGTTTTCAAGACCGCCGCATTCGACCACTCTGCCACCCCACCGGTTGCCGGGTCCGAAACGGATATGCCCCGGATGTCCGGGCGGCGGACTTTAGCCCCCGGTCCGGTCCAGCCGCAAGGGTGAAGCGCCATGCCGGAGCACCGCTTTTACCGGTCATCGGGCCTGCGCCCGGTGACGCTTGTTTTTGCTGCGCGTGGAAAAGACGTGTGATAGATTAGCCGGTAATTACATAAAAATTGATGGACCGGCTGCGCACCGCGCCGGTTTGGGGACGGCTGGGGACGTGTGATATGACAGTTAACAGGCTGAATAAAAACGACTTTTGGCGTTACTGTGCGACCACCGCTATCGTTTCGGGGATGTTGATGTGCGCAAGCCTTCCGGCGCGCGCCGACGACGCCAAGCCGGCGGATCCGGCGGCGCAGGCAACCGGCAGCGATCCGCTGGAGCCGGTCAACCGTTTCACGTCCGGCTTCAACCGCGCCGTTCGCGGCGCCATCATCGACCCGCTGGTCGATGGTTATCAATATGTGACGCCGCAGCCGATGCAGACGTCGGTGTCGCACTTCTTTTCCAACCTGACCGAACCCGTGACGGCGGTGAGTTCCCTGCTGCAGGGCGATACGGAAAATGCCGAGAACGCCACCGGGCGGTTCTTCGTCAATACGACGATCGGTTTCGCCGGGTTGAGCGATCCGGCGACCGACATGGGTATGGAACAGCGCCGCGAGGATCTCGGCCAGGCGATGGCCGTCAACGGCGTCGATACGGGCCCGCATATCGTGCTGCCGATCCTGGGCCCCAGCAATTTTCGTGACGCGACCGGCGATATTCTGACCGGCCTCGCCAGCCCGCTGCCGCTTGCGGTGCAGGCCGCCAGCAGCGGGGTCACGTACTCGAGCCATCAGGACGATATTCACGCGATCGAGCGGGGCGCCATGGATCCGTACGTGACGGAGCGGGAGTCCTACACCCAGTACCGCGAATACCAGGTCAACAACGGCGCGGTGCCGGACCAGAACTTCCCGGCGCTGGCCGACGGACCGGGGCAGACGCTGGCGACCAATCCGCAGTGAAGCCGACGGTAAACCGGCTCAATATCTGAACCGAATCGACGTCCCGCCTCATGTCGCGCGTCTTCTTCAACGCATGAAATCGCCACGCATGGGCGCCTGTCGAAACTCGTTATGGCGGGCCCGCCAATCGACATAAATTTAACATATTCATAAACTTATCCTGAAAAGCTCTGTGATCGGTCGAATCCCTCGGGCGTACCTGTGCCGGACATCGTTGCCGCGGCCAACGGTGCGGGGTAAGCACAATTCAGGTAGGCGTGATGTTCTTTTATCTTTCCAAGGTGTTCTGGTTCCTGGCCAGCCCCGGCAACGCGTTTTTGATCGCGTTGATTTGCGGGCTGTTTCTCGCTTCGACGCGGTTCAAACGGACCGGAAAGTGGCTGGTGTCGCTGGCGGTCTGTTTTGCCCTGCTGGCGACCTTCGTGCCGGTCGGTCCTTACCTTCTCAAGGTGCTCGAAGACCGGTTCCCGGCGCCGCACAGTCTGCCCGGCAGAATCGACGGCATCGTCGTGCTGGGTGGCGTTATCGATCCGGTGATGTCCGAGCAGCGGAGCCGCCTCGTGATCAGCGGCGCGATCGAGCGGATCACCATGTCGGCGATGTTGGCGCACATGAACCCGGATGCGAAGCTGGTTTACACGGGCGGTTCCGGTTCGTTGACGCGTCAGGACGTGAAAGAGGCGGATTATGTCGCCGAACTCTATGAAGTGTTGGGAATCCCGCGCGAGCGGCTGACGCTCGAGCGCGAATCCCGAAACACATGGGAGAACGCCAAGTTCACAATGGAGATGATATCGCCGAAACCCGATGAAAACTGGATCCTCGTCACGTCTGCGTTTCATATGCCGCGCGCCGTCGGCGCGTTTCGCCGCGTCGGCTGGGAAATGATCCCCTATCCGGTCGACTACAAGGTTCAGCAGAAACTGTCGTTCCCGTCGCCGCTGGATTTCGGTTCCGGTCTCGGCGGCATGGCGCATGCGGGGCATGAATGGATCGGCCTGATCGTCTATTGGCTGACCGGCAAGAACAGTGCGGCATTTCCTAAACCCCGGGCAGCGGAGACCAAATGACTAAATTCCGACGTATTTTCGCCATGCTGGCGCTGGCGGCCGCCGTGCTGCCGACTCACGGCGCCGATGCCGCCCAGCCGTTTGAAGACTGGCTCAAGGGATTCCGCGGTGAAGCCGCCAAGGCAGGCATCGCGGACAACGTCCTCGACCGGGCGCTGGGAAGCGTGCAACCGATCCCCCGCGTCCTGGAACTCGACCGGCGGCAGCCGGAATTCATGCTGACGCTGTGGCGCTATCTGGAAATCTACGTCCCCGACAGGCGTGTGGAGCAGGGCAAGGAACTGCTGAAAAAGCACGCCAAGCTGCTGGCCGAAGTCGAGAAGAAATACGGCGTGCCGCCCCGGTTTCTGGTCGCGTTTTGGGGCGTGGAAACCGATTTTGGACGCAACTTCGGGGCCTTTCACATGTTGAGCGCCGTGGCGACGCTGGCACATGATGCGAGGCGCCGGGACTTCTTCAAGACCCAGTTCATGTCGGCGATCCGGCTGGTCGGCATGGGGGACGTGCCGCTCGACGTGAAATCGTCCTGGGCGGGGGCGATGGGCAACATGCAGTTCATCCCGACCACGTTCGAGGCGTATGCCGTCGACTACGACGGCGACGGCCGACGCGATCTCTGGAACAGTCTGCCGGACGCATTCGCATCGGCGTCGAATTATCTGAAGAGCGTCGGCTGGAACCCGGAATACACCTGGGGCAGGGAAGTGAAACTCCCCAAGAGCTTCGACCTGTCGCTGGCGGGTTTGCAGGAGCGCAAGAAGCTGGCCGAATGGCAGAAGCTCGGCGTGCGCAAGGTGGGCGGCGGCAATCTGCCCGCGGCCGACATCGACGCGTCGCTGTTGTTGCCGGCAGGCGCGGCAGGGCCGGCGTTTCTTGTCTACAGCAACTTCCGTACGATCATGCGGTGGAACACATCGCAACTGTACGCCGTCGCCGTCGGGCACCTCGCGGACCGGTTCATCGGGTTGCCGCGTCTTAGCGTCGAGAAGCCTGCTGATGCACACATGCTGCGATATGCGGATATCGAGGAAATGCAGCGGCTGCTGACGAAAATCGGTTTCGATACTGGCGGCGTCGATGGCCGCGCCGGTCCGATGACCCGTGCCGCGATCCGCAACTTTCAGAAAAGCGTCAATCTGCCGGCCGACGCACATCCGACTTTCGGGCTGCTGGAGCGGCTGCGTGCGGCGGCCAATTAGCGCATGGCGCGGGAAACGGGCGTTGAGCTTCAGTGCGATTTATGACACAAGATGATGTGATTGCGATGCCCGGTATGGCAATATACGGTGCATTCTGATGGGGGGCGACGACGTGGAGACGGAACGGAAATGAGCGCATCCCGAATAAGGGCCATTGGCCTGCTGAGCGCAGTTCTGTTCGTGCTTGCCGGATGTGCCGAAAGCCAGTTTCTGATCTCCACCGCAAAGCGCGTCGCCCGCACCACCGACACCCCCCAAGAGGGATACTACAAGGTCGGCAAACCCTATCAGATCGACGGCATCTGGTATCACCCCGAGGAAAACTATGAATACGACGAAACCGGGATCGCATCCTGGTACGGTGCCGCCTTTCACGGCAAGCTGACCGCCAACGGCGAGGAATACGACATGAACGCGCTGACGGCGGCGCACCGGACGCTGCCGCTGCCGAGTTTCGTGCGCGTCACCAATCTCGAGAACGGGCGCTCGCTAGTGCTCAAGGTTAATGACCGCGGCCCCTTCGCCAAGGGCCGGATTATCGATATTTCCAGGCGCGGCGCGCAGTTGCTGGGATTCCAGAACCAGGGTACGGCACGTGTCCGCGTGCAGATTCTGGCCGACCAGTCGCGCGCCGTCGCGGCCAGGCTGCAGAACCGCGACGACCTGGCCCGCGTCGGTTCGCCGATCACCATCGACAAGATGCCGAAGGCGAGCGTCAGCGCCGAATCGCTGCCGGCGCCGGCGGGGGCCGAGGCGTCGCCTTCGGTTAGTGGTACGCCGGCGACGGGCAGTGCATCTGCGGTGCAGACAGCTTCCGCCGATCCGCTGACGCCGACCGGCACCATCCCGAACACCACGGCGCCCTCTGAAACGGTAGCGCTGACGACCAATCCCGACGCCGCGGTGCGTCAGGAGCCGGTCAAGCCGACCTCGATTTACGTGCAGGCCGGGGCCTTCGGGATCTATGAAAACGCCAACAAGGTGCGGGCCCGGCTGAGCCCGCTCGGCAGCGTTTTCCTCGATCAGGTTCTCGTCGACGGCAAAGACCTGTATCGTGTCCGTGTCGGTCCGCTCGCCGGCGTCAAGCAGGCCGACGACGTGTTGTCGCAGGTGATCGGGACCGGGTATCCGGATGCCCGCATCATTGTCGACTGACGCGTCAAGAAATTGCCAATTTTGATAGCCTAGTATGGAGTTATGCAGAACATAAACATCATCACCAGATCGGCGGTTGCGGCTATTTCGCTGCTCGCCGTCTCACTCGCGTTTTCACACCCCGGCGCCGCGCAGGGCATCGATACCCAGGCGCGCGAGGCCATCGTTCTCGATCCGCAGACCGATACCGTTCTTTTGAACAAGAACGCCGACCAGAGCATGCCGCCTGCGTCGATGAGCAAGATGATGACCGTCTACCTCCTGTTCGAAAGCCTGAAGGATGGCCGCGTCTCGCTCGATGACAAGTTCCGCGTATCGGAGAACGCCTGGCGTACGGGCGGCGCCAAAAGCGGCTCGTCGACCATGTTCCTACCGCCAAATTCGGAAGTGAAGGTCGAGGATTTGATCCGCGGGATCATCGTTCAGTCGGGCGGTGACGCCTGCATCGTCGTTGCCGAAAATCTCGCGGGCTCCGAAGAAGCCTTCGCCAGGCGCATGACCGCCAAGGCGCAGGAACTCGGCATGAAGAATTCGAACTTCGTCAATTCGACCGGCTGGCCGGACCCGGACCACCGCACCACGGCGCATGATCTCGCGATCCTCGCCGAGCGGACGATCAACGATTTCCCGGAGTACTACCATTACTATGCCGAGCGTGAGTTCACCTACAACGACATCCGCCAGTCGAACCGCAACCCGCTGCTTTACGGTTACGCCGGCGCCGACGGCCTGAAAACCGGTCACACCGAAGAGGCGGGCTACGGGCTCACCGGGTCCGCGGTTCAGGACGGCCGCCGCCTCATCGTCGTCGTCAACGGCCTCGACAGCAACAAGACGCGGGCCGCTGAACCGGCGCGTCTGCTGGATTGGGGCTTCCGTGAATTCGACAACTACGCGCTGTTCAAGAACGGCGACACGGTCGAGATCGCGCCCGTCTGGCTCGGCACCGCGCCGACCGTCGAGATGAAGATCAACCGCGACATCCATATCACCATGACCCGCAAGGCGCGCCGCAACATGAAGGTGACGGTGAAATACGCGTCGCCGATCCCGGCGCCGCTGACGGCGGGCCAGCAGATCGGCACGCTGACTGTCGAGGCGCCCGGTTTTGAGACCATTGAAGCGGCCTTGACGGCGGGCGCGGATGTCGGCCAGCTCGGCATGTTCGGACGCCTTGGGGCGGCGTTGGAGTTTCTTCTGTGGGGTGAATCCGGTTGAGGCGAAAATAGGATGAACGGCCGCTTCATCACCTTCGAAGGCGGCGAAGGCGGGGGAAAATCGACTCAGGTCAAATTGCTGGCGGACGCGCTCGGGCGGGCAGGTCTGGGCGTGGTCACGACCCGCGAACCGGGCGGCGCGCCGGCGGCTGAGGATATCCGGGAATTGTTGGTGTCGGGTGCCGTCGAGCGCTGGTCGCCGATGGCGGAAGTCCTGCTGAACTATGCGGCCCGCGAGATGCACGTGCGCCAGACCGTGCGTCCGGCGCTGGCGCGCGGCGATTGGGTGATTTGCGACCGGTTTGCAGACTCCACCATGGCCTATCAGGGCTACGGCGGCGGGGTTGAGCCCGGCCGTATCAAGGCGATTCACGAGGCCGTTCTCGGCGATTTCAAACCCGACCTGACGCTGATCCTCGATCTCTCGACGGCCGACGGGCTCGCCCGCGCCGGCAAGCGCCTTGTCGAGGCGAAGAGCGCGGAAGACCGTTTCGAGCGGATGGATCGCGATTTCCACGACCGGCTCCGAAACGGCTTTCTTGAAATCGCGAAGGCGGAGCCGCAACGTTGTAAGGTGATCGACGCTTCTGGCGATATCGACGCCGTCGCCGGCGCCGTCCGCCAAACCGTCTCTGAAACGCTCGGAGTATCGCTGACATGAATGCGGAAACGGCAGCCGTTCTTGAAAGCGACGAAGACCTGGGTCCGCGCCACACCGCCGACCTGATCGGCCATGAAGATGCCGAACGGACACTGCTGAACGCGTGTGCCGGCGGGCGTCTGCCGCACGCCTGGCTGTTCACGGGGCCGAAGGGGATCGGCAAGGCGACGCTGGCGTTCCGCTTCGCGCGCTATCTGTTCACCCACGCGCCGGGCGCGGAAACGCCGGCGGCGGGCGGGCTGTTCGCCGACGACGATATCCCGGCGGAACTGCCGGAAACCCTTTACGTCGACCCGGAACGCCCGGTGTTCCACCGGGTCGCCTCGGGCGGGCACGGCGATTTGATGACGGTCGAACGCAAGCTCAACGACCGCGGCAAGCTGTCGACCCAGATCCGCATCGAGGACGTGCGTCACGCCATCGACTTCGCACACCTGACGTCGAGTGAGGGCGGCTACAAGGTGATCATCGTCGACGGCGCCGAGCTGATGAACCGCTCGTCCGAGAACGCGTTCCTGAAGATCCTCGAGGAACCGCCGGCGCACTGCGTCATCATCATGGTCAGCCACAATCCGGGCCGATTGTTGCCGACGACCCGGTCCCGCTGCCGTACACTGGCCCTCAAGCCGCTCACGGCCGAGCAGGTCGCCGAACTGATGACGCGCCACATGCCCGACGTCGCCGCCGACGATGCCCGCGAGCTGGCGCGGCTGTCGGAAGGCAGCATCGGCCGGGCGATGTCGCTGGCGGCGGGCGGCGGGCTCGAAATTTACCGGGATGTAGTTAATATCTTCGCGTCGCTCCCCAATCTGGATGGGGCGATGGTGCAGGCGCTGGCGGCGAAGTTGTCGAAGACCGGCGACGACGACGCCTATTATTCCGGGATCGAGTTGTATCGCTGGTGGCTGTCGCGCGTCGTGCTGGCCGCGTCCCGGGGCGCGGAGGGCGATGCGAGTCTCAGCGCGGAAGAGCAGGGGGTCGCCGCCCGCGCCGCGGCGACGGCGATCTTACCCATATGGCTGGCGCGCCTCGATCAGGCGGAAAGCATGATCCGCAGCGCCGATCCCCTCAATCTCGACCGCAAGCAGGTCATTCTGTCGCTGTTCTTGTCGTTGGCATAAACGAATGAATATTCGTCATCCCGGGCGAAGGTGGCGTTGCCGCCGAGACCCGGGACCCATCACGACAATTTGCCCGAACTCCATAATGGGTTGCGGATCACTGACGCCGCTACCCAAATCGGAGATTTGGCGCGCCGTCGTGTCCGGGATGACGGGAGAGGGGAAGCTTGACCCGTCCGGCCGCGCGCCGTACCTAAAGGCGCACGAAATCACCGGGAAATCAGATGTCAGACCAGCCGACCTATTACGTCACGACGCCGATCTATTACGTCAACGATGCGCCGCACATCGGCCATGCCTACACGACGCTGGCGTGCGACGTTCTGGCGCGCTTCAAGCGTCTCGACGGATACGACGTCCGGTTCCTGACCGGCACCGACGAGCACGGCCAGAAAGTCGAGAAATCGGCGCAGGCGGCGGGCATGGACCCGCAGGCGTTCACCGACAAGGTGTCACAGAACTTCCGCGATCTGGCGGATTTCATGAACTTCAGCCACGACGACTTCATCCGCACCACCGAAGACCGCCACGTCAAGGCGTGCCAGGCGATCTGGAATAAGCTGGAAGAGGCGGGCGATATCTACCTCGACAACTACGGCGGCTGGTACGCGGTCCGCGACGAGGCGTTCTACGGCGAGGACGAGCTGACAAAGACCCCCGACGGCAAGCGCATCGCACCGTCCGGCGCGGAAGTGGAATGGGTGGAGGAGCCCAGCTACTTCTTCAAGCTGTCCGAATGGGGCGAGAGGCTTCTGGCGCACTACGAAGCCAACCCGGACTTCATCCTGCCGGAAAGCCGCCGCAACGAGGTGATGAGCTTCGTCCGGGGCGGCCTCAACGATCTCTCGATCTCGCGCACCACCTTCAACTGGGGCGTCAAGGTGCCCGGCGACGACGCGCATATCATGTACGTGTGGCTGGACGCGCTCACCAACTACATCACCGCCGTCGGCTATCCGGACACGGACAGCGCGCTTTACAGGAAATACTGGCCCGCGGACCTGCACATGGTCGGCAAGGACATCCTGCGCTTTCACACCGTCTACTGGCCGGCGTTCCTGATGGCGGCCGGTCTCGAGCCGCCGAAGCGCGTGTTCGCGCACGGCTGGTGGACCAACGAGGGCCAGAAGATCTCGAAGTCGCTGGGCAACGTCATCGATCCGGTGGAACTTTCGAACAAGTACGGCCTCGATCAGGTGCGGTATTTCCTGCTGCGCGAGGTGCCGTTCGGCAACGACGGCGACTTCTCGCACCAGGCCATGGTCAACCGCATGAACGGCGAACTGGCAAACGACTTCGGCAACCTGGCGCAGCGCGTGCTGTCGATGACTGCCAAGAACTGCGACGGCAAGGTGCCGGAACCGGGTTTGCTCAGCGACGACGACAAGGCGCTGCTGGACGCCGCCGGCGGGTTGCTGGCGGACGTGCGCGCCCATATGGACCGCCAGGCGTTCCACACCGCGCTGGAGGCGATCTGGACCGTGATCCGCGCCGCCAACGCCTACGTCGACCGTCAGGCGCCGTGGAAGCTCAGGAAAGAAGATCCGGCGCGCATGCAGACCGTCCTTTACGTGCTGGCCGAAGCAATCCGCCACCTGGCGATCCTGTGCCAGCCGGTGATGCCGGAAACCATGTCGAGGATGCTTGATCAGCTGGGGGTCGCCGCCGATGCGCGCACCTTCGCAAACCTGGGAGAGGCGGGGGCGCTGAAACCCGGCGCCGACCTGCCGAAACCGGCGGGGGTTTTCCCGCGTTACGTCGAAGAAGAACAATAGGTTCTCCCGTCATTCCGGCGAAAGCCGGATTCCAGAATTGCCGCCTTTTCTCGGACCCCCGGCCTGCGCCGGGGTGACGATGAACGTGATATACCCGCAAAAGGAAACGGGCGCCCGATGACGCCCGCTCCTTCTGATGCTTCCTGTATTCTTGCGGCTCAGAACGTATAGCCGAAGCCGATGCCGACGACCCACGGGTCGAGGTCGGTGTCTTTAGCGTTCACCGAACCGCCGTTGGCGACGATATCGGTGTCGACGAAGACCTTCTTCACATCGAGGTTCAAGGACCACTTTTCATCGATCTCGTAGTCGAGGCCGGCCTGGAATGCATAGCCGAATTCGTTGGAGTATTTGACGTCGGTCACGGATGCGCCGGTGCTGGCACCGTAGGTGATCGTGTAATTGATGCCGGCGCCGACGTAGGGGCTCCACTGGCCGTCCGGATTGAAGTGCCATTGGAGGGTCAGGACCGGGGGCAGGGCCTTGACGGTGCCGAGATTGAGGTCGCCGCTCGTCGAGTTATCGACATATACACCGTGTTTGGTGGTCGCCAGAATTAACTCGGCGGCGATGTTCTTGGTGAAAAAGTACGAGAAATCCAGTTCGGGAACGTAATCGTTCGATGTTCTTGCACTGCCGCCGAGGGCATCGGTCGTGCCCGAGGTATCCGTCAAGAAACCGATCCCGCGCATGCGGACACGCAGATCGCCTGCGTCCTTCGCCCACGCCGAACCCGTGGACGCCGCAACGACAACCGCCCCCAACAAAAGGGCGGACAGTTTGTTGTTCATTTTTATGCTCCGTTCTCTCTCCAGATTGAGATTTGGAATCATTCCAAATACCCACATATATTTTATGGTTATATGCCGGCGCCGAGCTGCAAACATTGATCCAGATCAATCCGGGTCCCTGAAACGTTGACTCTTCCGGGTCTACCGACAACATGAACCGGCAAGGAGAACCCATGAGCGACACCAAAGACCCGCCCGTTTTCGAGACGCCGCTGATCGACAGCCACTGCCATCTGGATTTCCCGGATTTCGGGGAGGAACTGGATGAGGTGGTGGCGCGTGCCGGGCGCGCCGGAATCACGCACATGGTGACGATTTCGACGCACCTGAGCCGGTTCGAGGCTGTGAAGGCGGTCGCCGAGCGTTATCCCAACGTGTTCTGCTCGGTCGGCATTCATCCGCACGAGGCCGGTAACGAGGCCGAGGTGACGGCGGACGAGCTTGTCCTGCTGGCCGAGCACCCGAAGGTGGTCGGCATCGGGGAAACGGGGCTTGATTTCTATTACGAACACAGCCCGCGAGACGTCCAGGAACGCCAGTTCAGGACCCACATCGACGCCGCACGCCGCACCGGCCTGCCGCTGATCGTGCATACCCGGGATGCGGATACGGACACTATCCGGATCATGGAGGAAGAGTACGGGAAGGGCGCTTTTCCCGGGTTGATCCACTGTTTCTCGGCCAGTCGTGAGCTGGCGGAGCGGATGGTCGCGCTCGGGCTCTATATCTCGTTTTCGGGGATCGTGACCTTCAAGAAAGCCGATGAACTGCGCGAAGTCGCGAGAATCCTGCCGGAAGACCGCATTTTGGTTGAAACCGACAGCCCCTATCTGGCCCCGGTGCCGCGCCGCGGCAAGCGCAACGAGCCGGCCTTCACGGCGTTCACGGCGGCAAAGATCGCCGAGGTACGCGATATCACGGCCGCTGAAATCGCGCGGACCACGACCGCCAACTTCAAGCGTCTGTTCGCCAAAGCCGGCGCCTATATCGACGCCGAAGCCGCATGACCGGCGAAATCGGCGCGAAAATCACCTTCCTGGGGACAGGCTCGTCCAGCGGCGTGCCCGGTCTCGGCATCGGCTGGGGCCGCTGCGATCCGGACAATCCCAAGAATGCGCGCCTCAGGCAGTCGATCCTCGTCGAAACTGGCGGGAAACGCCTGTTGGTCGATACGTCGCCGGATCTGCGCCAGCAATTGCTGCGTTACGGCGCGGAACAACTCGACGCGGTTCTCTTTACGCACGCCCATGCCGACCACATGAATGGCATCGACGACCTCAGGGGCGTCAACAAGGCCATCAAGCGGCCATTGCCGGTGTTCGCCAACAAGGCGACGCATGAACACATTCAGCAATGTTTCGGCTACACGCTGAAACCGCTGCCGGAAGAGTTCAACGGGGTTTTCATCCGTCCGGTGCTCGAGATGACCGAATTCATTCCAGGCGACGATCTCGACGTCCTCGGACTGAAGGTCGGATCGTTTCTGCAGGACCATGGATACTCGGAGACGGTCGGTTTCGATTTCGGCTCGTTCGTGTATTCGACCGATGTGGTCGATCTCCCGGAGGAGAATTTGCGGCGTCTTAAGGACGCGAATTTGGATCTCTGGATCATCGGCGTATTTCGTTGGGAGAAGCACTGGACGCATGCGCATGTCGACCTCGCGCTCGAATGGATCGATCGGGTGAAACCGAAAAGGGCGGTCATCACGCACATGTCGCCCGACATCGATTACGACGAACTGAAGCGATTTTTACCCGATCATGTCGTGCCGGCGTTCGACGGCATGACAGTCGAAATTCCATCTCGTGGGGGAGAGGTTTCCATTTCCGGCTGACGTGCATAGGCGGCGCGTTTTTGTTTTTTCCTGTGCTATATCTTGTTATGTGAAGAATCACTAAGTCATTGTTTTTATTATATTCTATATAATTTGCCATAATATACATTATGCGACTTTTATGGATACGAATGAGGGGCCACCCCTGGCATTTGAAGTGGTTTGATGCCCTGCCTTGGACGTGTTGACGACCTCGAGTTTGGAGAGACGCAGAAGATGAGAACCCTAATTGACGGTGCGACCGTGCTCACGATGGACGGCGACGAACGGATCATTTCCGACGGCGCGGTGCTGATCCAGGATGGACGGATCGCCGACGTCGGCGACAGTGCATCGGTCCATGCGCGCCTCGCCGGGTCGCCGCTGGACCGGACCATCGACGCCCGTGGCAAGGTCGTCCTGCCGGGCTTCGTGAGCGTGCATAATCACCTGGGCTACGCCGTGTTTCGCGGCCGCGCCGAAGACATCGGCCATACCGCCGTGCAGTCGCTTTATGTCCCCATGAGCACGATCCTGGCCCGCGAGGAACGCGGTGCCCTCGCCGCCCTTTCCACCGCCGAGTTGCTGCGCGGCGGCGTCACCACGGTTCTGCAGATGGAGGAAGACGCCGATGTCACGGCCTCATTCGTCGAGCAATCGGGGATCCGGGCGCTCCTCGGCGTCATGGCGCACGACATCGATGTCGATGCGCTGAACCGGGGCAAGACCGTCTTCGATGAGCGCGTGCGGGCGCAGCAGCTGGAACAGGCTATCTCGTTTGCCGAATACATCAACGGCCGCGCCGACGGCCGGCTTGGGGCAGTCATGGCGATCAACACCCTCTCTACCTCGTCCAGCCACCTGATGCGTGAGCTGCGCGATACGGCGGAGCGGCTCGATATCCCCGTCTCGCTGCATCTCGGCATCGGCGAACAGGACGAGGTCCGCAAGGTGCACGGCGGCGCCGGCGCGTTTGAGCTGGCGCGCGACAGCGGTTTTCTGGACGGGCGCGCGATTGCCGTGCACTGCTACATGGTCGATGACGACGATATCGCTCTCATGGCCAAATCCGGCGCGGCGCTGGCGCATTGCCCGCTGATGAACCAGTTCCGGGGGTGCATCGCGCCTGCCGAGGCGATGCGCGCCGCCGGGATCGACATCGGGCTCGGCATCGACAACTACTTTTCCGACCATTTCGACGTGCTCAGGGCCTGTATCGCCGTCGCCCGCATCCGCGCCAATAACCCGTCCGTGGCGCAATCCAAGGACATCCTCGCCCGCGCCACCATGGGCTCGGCCAAAGTGCTTGGCCTGGACGCCGAGATCGGCTCGCTCGAAACCGGCAAGAAAGCGGACTTGCAGATCGTCGACGCGCGGCGCTACGGCCTCACGCCGCTGAACGACCCGGTCCGCACCCTCGTCTACCACGCCCACGCCAAGGACATCGATCTGGTGATGGTCGACGGCCGTATCGTCGTCGAGGATGGGCGTGTCACTGGTGTCGACGAGGATGACCTGATCCGGCGCGCCGAGGCCGCCGGCAACGCCGCCTGGGCGCGCTTCGCGGACCAGCACGGCGGTTACGCGGTGCCGCACTGACGGCGCGTGACCGGATCCTGCCGCCCGCCCTTACCCCGACGTTTCGCCCCTTTTTGTATCTACTAGTAGATAATCGGGTGATTATATATTTAATTGAACAAGAATCGAATTTTCCAATCCAGAACAATTCGGTTCGCTGAATATGCCGATTTGGCACATTCTCAGTGCAAGGATGCAATTTTGCATGTTAAGTTACGCTTACGTAATTCACGAATTGGGGCAACGCCCCAAGAGTGATGACGAGAGACACTCAAGGGGCTTCCGGGTGCGCCAGCCCAACTAGTCCGGACGGGTTGTTTTTTGACCAAGGGCCCCGGTACCAGCGGGGCCCTTCTCGTCTTGGGCGCTTCCAGTATAGGGCGGTTGATGCACGAGTGGAGTCGTTTTAGTCCAGGTTATCCCGTAGTTTACGGAGTTATCCACAATGGCAGACAAACCTAAATCAGACGACGAAAAGAGAGACGAGGTACTAAAGCGGATGCTGAACACGCCGCCGAAGCCTCATAAGGAGAAGCCGAAAGATGACAAAAAGCAGTCGTAGGGCGATCTTGGCCGCCGTCGATGCTCTGGCCCTTGCTCTTGCCGGTGTCGGCCACGTATGGACGGACCGCGAACGTCGCTTGTACGAGTCCGCGATCCGTCACCTTACGGCTTAGTCTTTACGCCGGTTGTATGGCGATTGATTGGTGGGCTTCAAACTGATGCCCTCGTCGCTCGCCTTGCTGTAGATCGCACTTTCGGTGCGGCCATGCTTTAGGCCGATAACCCGTGTGGGGGTATTTGCCTTAGCTTCGCGGCGCAATTGCGCCACTTCGCTTTTGCTCCAGCTATTGCCGGAGTTTCGGGTGGATTTGCTCATTGGTTTAACCTTCTGTTATGAGCAAGCCGTCTTGACCGGGAAGCCTTTCTCGTACTATTGACGAGTCAGGGGGTTGCCAAATTTCCCGTCTGCGTAACGGCTCTACGGGACGCAGAAAGTGAAAAGGGAGACCGGGCGCTGTAACGCCTTTGGTCTCCCCAATCGCTTATATTTTCCGGTAATTCGTGAACCGGTTCAACCCACTAGGATTCAGTGATCTGAATCAGCGGGTTACATGTTTTGTTCTTTTGCCTCGTAGTGAATTTCTAGTGCGACTCGGGCGAGCATTGATCGAAACTGCACACGGGTGAGTTCCGGCTTAGACGTTCGCCCCGTCACTAGTCCGCCGATAGGTGAGGCGCTTGCCTTCGGCACCCTTGAGGGCCAGTTCAGCGCGTTCCGCATCGGAAATCTTGCGGGTGTTGTAGCGGAAATCGAATTCGTTCAGGTAGGCTTGCAGGTGCTTCTCAGCGCAGTGCTGATAGACGCCCTTCATGCCGCGCTTGAAGATACCGAAGTAGCCTTCGATTGAGTTGGAGTGCGCTCCGGTCTGGGGGTGTACGTACTGGTATTCGGAGTGCGTCACGGTGTAGTGCGCGGCGTACTCTTGGCCGACGGTCGTGTAGAGGCGGCTTTCATCGGTGTTAAGCTCGCTGTCCCTGTGAACGTTCTGAACGAGGATATCGCGCACCATGCCAGCGTGAGGGTATTGCTGGACATGGAAGGCGCGGGAACGGCCCCCACGTTCGACGAGGGCGACAACGGACATTTTGGTAGCGGGGCCTTTACGCTTGGAGCCGCGCGCATTGGCTTTACGACCGAAATAGGTTTCATCGGCTTCCACAACGGAGCCGCCACCGCCCATGGGCTGCGGATCGTCGTCACGCATAGACTCGCGGATACGATGCACCATGAACCAAGCAGACTTGTAGGTGATCCCGAGCATACGGTGCAGTTGATGGGCGCTCATACCCTTCTTAGAGGCGCACAGGAGATGCGTAGCGAGAACCCACTTGTGAAGCGGGATCTTCGAGCGCTCATAGACCGTACCGACACGGACAGTGAATTTCTTACGGCATGAGCCGCAGTGATACCAACCTGGCCCCATGGACTCACCGCCAAGGGCTTTGACGTGGTTCTGAGTGTCACAGAACGGGCAGATCGCACCATCGGGCCAGCGGATGGCCTCAAGGTGCTTGCGGGCTTCTTCTTCGTTCTGGAAAATGGGGTTAGTTAAATCGCACATGGTGGTTATCTCCTTGATCTGAATATGCCAAATCAGGGTTGTTCAGTCAAGTATATAATCACCGATAATCGGGTGATTATCGCCGCGACGCGGCCCATTCTTGATACGCGGACCGCATGCAATGGCCGCACGGCCGGTACCCGGCGCGGACGGCCTCGGTCTCATCGGCAAAGAAGATCCGGTTCTCCCGTTTCATGCGTTTGCCGGACGCACACGTCAGCAATCCGTATATCCGGAGCCTCGTGTTGCCGGCGAAGCGGATCTCGCCGCCGTCGATCTTTTGGCGCAGATCGGACCGGCCGATGTCTGTGTGCCGCATCATCGTCAGCTCGTGGCGTCGTGAAAGATGATACCCAGGGTAAAGCGTCGGCCGCGCCCGACGTTGCTGACGCCATGCTTCATGTTGGCGCGGAAATAGCCCCGCGTCCCTTTGACCGGCCGAAACCGCGTGGTGAAGATCAGCATGTCGCCAAGGTCCGGTTTCAGGACGATGGCCCTGGATTGCGCGCGCGGCACCTGTTCGGTCAGCACGAACTCGCCGCCGGTGTAATCCGCGTCCGGCGCGCTCAGGAAACATGCCGCCTGCATCGGGAAATACACATCGCCGTAGAGGTCTTGATGCAGCGTGTTGTAGCCGCCCGGCCCGTACTTGAGGATCAGCGGCGTCGGCTTTTCCTGCCCGTTTCCGTGGCAGGCCGCCTGCAGTTCCTCGAACGTGTCCGGGAACCGGTCCGGTATGTTCAGGCGTTCCATCCACGCATTCGCGACCGGCGCCAGCTTGGGATAAAGGCCGATGCGTAGCGCCTGCACCAGGTCCGGCAATGGATATGCCCAGTACTTGTAGGACCCAAGCCCGAAACGATGGCGCGCCATGTCCACCGTCTTGCGATATGCGTCCGGGTTATCGAAGCCGTCGATCAGGTCCCGGCACTGCTGGCGCGACAGGAACCCGGGCACGACGGCGTAGCCCCGCTCGTCCATGGTGTCCGAGACCGTCTCCCAGTCGGTATCTTCGATTTTTGCTTCAATTTCATCCATTTCGGAGTCTGTCTTGGCAAGATGACCGCATGTGGAAACCATAGAGCACGGCACCGGCCGTCTCGACCCGATTCTTGCCCATTTCGCTTCTACCCCGTGATCAGCCGTCGATTTTGATGTATGCAGGAACAGGACACGATGGGAGCCCCCATGGACGACAGCAAAACCGGCCCTGCGGCCGCATGGCCGACCGAAACCACCGACGATCTTCTCAGGATCATGGCGAAGCTGCGCGACCCCGACGGCGGCTGCCCGTGGGATGTCGAGCAGGATTTCGCCTCCATCGCGCCCTACACCATCGAGGAAGCCTACGAGGTCGCCGACGCGATCGAGCAGAACGACATGGAGAGTCTCAAGGGCGAGCTGGGCGATCTGCTGCTGCAGGTCGTGTTCCACGCCCAGATGGCGGCCGAGGCCGGGCATTTCGGTTATTCGGATGTGGTGCACGGGATCTCGGAGAAAATGGTCGTTCGCCACCCGCACGTGTTCGGCGATGTCTCGGTCGAGGATGCGGATGCGCAGACCCGCGCCTGGGAAGACCAGAAAGCGGCCGAACGGGCCAAAAAAGCCGAGGCCGAGGGTCGGACGCCGTCGGTGCTGGACGACGTGGCGCGCGGCCTCCCTGCCCTGATGCGCGCCGAAAAGCTGCAGAAACGCGCGGCGCGGGTCGGCTTCGACTGGCCGACGCCCGAACCGGTGTTCGACAAGGTGCGCGAGGAACTGGACGAGGTGCACGAGGTCCTGGAGACCGGCGGCGATTCGGACAAACTGGAAGACGAACTCGGTGACCTGCTGTTCACCTGCGTCAACCTCGCTCGCAAACTTGGCGCCGATCCGGAAACCGCGCTCCGCCGCACGATCTCGAAATTCGAGCGCCGCTTTCGCGCCGTCGAGGACATGGCGGCGAAGGACGGCAAGACCATGAAGGACTACGACATCGACGGCCTCGAAGCTATGTGGGTCAAGGCCAAGGCGACGGACTGAGCCCTCGGACAGATCCATCGGACTGAGCCCGGTTTCGGCCCCCATGCCCTCTTCCCAATCCGCCTTTTGTTGTCTACTAGTAGACGATCCGGTGATGGATGTGGGCGCCTAGCCGAGGACCCGCACGACGGCTTTCATGGCCGGGTGGAAACGGCAGAAATAGTGCGACGTCATGTCCGCTCCGACCGTCACGCTGGCGCGCGCGCCCTTTTTCAGCGGCCCGGTGTCCCATCTGCCGTCGACGGCGGTCGCCGTGTGCGGCGCGATGTCGTGGTTGATCCAGGTGATCCTGTCCCCTGCCCTGACGTCGAGGCTCTCCGGATGGAATGTGAGGTCGCGGATGTTGACGGTATGCGTGGTGCCGCCATCTGCTTGCACTCGGCGCGGCCAAGCCGGCAGGGCCACGGCGGCGAGCGCCGCCATGACCCGTGCCGAGAATGCCCGGCGGCCCAGTTGGTTCGTGGGTTTTACCGTCATTTCAGGCTGCTCACCATCTGTTCGGCATGGCCTTCGTGCGCCTTGAAGATCTTGAGCCCGGCTTCGAACAGGTCTTTCACCTCCGCGTTCTCGATGTTCGGGATGAACGCGTTTTCGACCAGGTCGTTGACCGCCTGGTGATAGGCTAGCTCGTTCCCGGCGTAGCGCTTATCGAACGCCTCGCCGCGCAGCTGGCTCATCTCGTCGATCAGCTTGGCCGCGTTTTTCTGCAGGTCCCGGCTCAGGAAGTTGTCCTGCGGCTGAGCGTTCAGTTTCTTCAGGAGCGCCAGCGCCTGCTCGTTGACCGCCGTGTGGTCCCTGATCATGGTACGGGCGAAATCGCGCACCGCGTCGTTTTCCGAAATCGCCAGGGCCAGATGTGCGTAGCGGATGTCGATGTTGTCGGCGACATAGGCGACGTGCGCGATCTGGAGGTCGTTGAGGTCGGCGGGTTTCATGTTGTCGGCGGTGGCGCAGGCCGGGAGCGCCGCCATCAGGCCGAGCGCGAGAATCGTGGATTTGAGATTCATGATCGATGTTTCCTTCAATCGGTTGTGAATGAGACCGCTGTACGGCCCTGAGACAATTTGATTAAAAGGAATTTCGATGGAATTATTAATGATTATAAGTTCATTAAAATTGATCAATCGTACAAATCAGGCATATGATGGCGACCTCATTCATTCCGGACTGCGGATGGAAGGCACATGCCGATGGATCTTTTGAGCGACATTCTGTCCCGCCTGCGGCTCGCCGGGACGCTGTATTTCCGGACCTCGTTCACCTCGCCCTGGAGCGTGCGGGTACCGCCCTTTCGCAACGTGGCGCGCTTTCATTACGCGCATTCGGGGCGCTGCTTCGTGCGGGTCGGCGATGCGCCCGAGCCGGTGCTGCTCGACCAGGGCGACCTGATCATCATCACCCGCGGCGCGACGCATACGCTCTTTTGCGACCCGATCACCGAGGGTGATGCGCTCACGGTCGACCAGGTGGTCGAGAAATCGGGTTTCACCGGTCGCGGTACGCTGGTTTACGGCGAACCGGGGACGAACTTCGAGACTCAGCTCGTGTGCGGCCATTTCTCGTTCGACGAATACGCCCGCCACCCGCTGATCGAGGCCCTGCCCCCGCATCTGCTGATCAAGGATTACGGCGAGACCGCGGGGCCGTGGATGGAAAACACGCTGCGCGTCATCGGCGCCGAGGCCGGGCGCGAGCGCATGGGCAGCGACCTGATCGCGCTCAAGATGTCGGAGATCATCTTTGCCCAGGCCCTGCGCACCTACCTGATCGACGAAGGCGCCGACAAGCCGGTGCTGGCCGGGTTCTCCGATGCGGCCATCGCTGCCGCGCTGGGCGCCATCCACCAGGCGCCGGGCCGGGCCTGGACGCTCAATGATCTGGCGCGCATCGCCGGGATGTCACGGACAGCGTTCGCGGGCCGCTTCGGCCAGTTGCTGGGCATGACGCCGATGACCTACATCACCGACTGGCGCATGCAGATCGCGCGGCAGATGCTGGCCGACACCGGAATCCCGATCATCGATATCGCCGAGGAAACCGGCTATCAGTCGGAAGCCGCCTTCGGCCGCGTGTTCAAGAAGCATTTCGGCACCCCGCCCGCGACGTACCGGCGTGAGGTCAAGGCGGCGGCGTAGCATTGGGCATGGCCGGTGCGCCCGGTTTCGCCGTATATTCCGGTCTTCCGGCATAAGGAGAACCCATGACCGACACCGCCAAACAACCCGACATCCGCCCGTGGGACAACCAGTTCGAGGTCGAAAACGTCGACGTGGTCGCGGAAACCGCCGAGTTGCGGGTGATCGAACTGACCCTGAAGCCGGGAGAATGCGTGCCGTGGCACGCGCATCCGGAAAATGCCGATATCTTCTATCCGGTTCAGGGCACCATCGATATCCACGAAAAGATGCCGGAAACCGTCACGCGGATTACCGTCGGCGAGACGCACACCGTCCCCGCCCGGCGCGCCCACCTGGTGCACAACCCGACCGGCGATACCATCCGGTTTCTCAACATCCAGGGCCCGGGCGCCTATGATTACCTGCCCATCGGCGATCAGGCCCGGCCCGACTTCGCCCCGAAACCGATGGATTGATCATACTACTAGTAGATAACAGGGTATCATCATGGAGCACGATTTCTGGCGCCAGCGCTGGGCCGCCAACCAGATCGGTTTTCACGAAAAGGACGGCAACAAGCTGCTTTTAAGGCACTTCGACGTCATCGAATTGCCCGAAGGCGCGCGCTATTTCGTGCCGCTCTGCGGCAAGACCGGCGACATCGCGCAGCTGCTGATCAAGGGCTACCGGGTCGTCGGCGTAGAGCTGGTCGAGGATGCGATCCGGCAACTCTTCGACGACCTGGGCGTGGCGCCCGACGTCGGCGATGTCGGGCCCTTCAAACGCTATGCCGCCGAGGACATCGAAATCTTCGTCGGCGATTTCTTCGCCCTCACCCCCGAAATCCTGGGCCCCGTCGATGCGGTTTACGACCGCGCCGCGCTGGTGGCGCTGCCCCCTGACATGCGCGCGCGCTACACGGCGCACCTCGCGGACATCACCAACCGCGCCAAACAGATGCTGATCACCTTCGAATACGACCAGTCCGACATGGACGGCCCGCCCTTCAATGTCCATGAAGACGAAGTCATTGATCATTACGCAGCCGGTTACGATATCGAACTGGTACGCCGCAAAGTCATTCCCCAGGGCCTCAAGGGCGAGGTTGCGGCCAACGAAACGGTGTGGCTGCTCGCACCGAAAAACACCTGAACGGAGTTGCGTATGAAACTGGTCTACCTGCTGCAATGGAAGGACGACGCCTTCGGCATCCTCCGGGAACAGCATCCGGATGTCGAATTCGTCCGCGCGACGACGCAGGATGAGGCCATCCGGGAACTCGCCGACGCCGACGTTCTCGTGGTCGGCGGGCCGTTCTACAAGGGCAAACTGGCCGTCGCCGCCAACACGGCCGCGCCGAAGCTCCGGTGGATCCAGTCGATCTCCATCGGCATCGACGAGTTCGAAAAAGGTGGCGTGCCGGCCGGGGCCGTGTTCACCAACGCCGCCGGGCTCAAGGGCGGCACGGTCGGCGAACACGCGATGGCGCTTTTGCTCGCCTACATGCACATGGTGCCGCAGATGGCAAAGCTAAAGGCGGAACGCCGCTGGGGCCGCGAAGACCTGCGCCACGACACCGCGACGCTCGAAGGGAAGACGGTGCTGGTGCTCGGTCACGGCTCCATCGGTCAGGAGATCGGACGCAAGGCGCAGGCGTTCGACGCCCGGGTCATCGGTATCAACCGGTCCGGCAATCCGGCTCCCCACGCCGACGAGATCTATCCCATCGCGAAACTCACGGATGTGCTCGCCGAGGCCGACGCGGTCGTCAGCACGCTCCCCCTTTCCGCCGATACCCGCCACCTGATGGGCGAAAAGCAATTCCGGGCGATGAAACCGGGGGCGATCTTCGTCAACGTCGGACGTGGCGGCACCGTCGATCACGACGCGCTCAAAAAGGCGCTCTCGTCGGATCATCTGGGTGGTGCGTGCCTGGATGTATTCGAAGACGAGCCGTTGGCCCCGGAAGACAGCTTCTGGGACATGCCGAACGTGCTGATTTCACCGCACATAGGCGGCAACGGCGGCCCGATCCAGACGACGTTTACGAAACTCGTCGGTGATAATTTGCAACGCCTCAAGGATGGCCAGGAACTGCTCAACGTGCAGACGGTCAGCGCCCAAGCGGCGGAGTAAGCTCTTCTAGTAGATAAGTCGAGGGGAATCCCCTCACCCGGCGCGCAAGCGCGCCACCCTCTCCCCAGGGAGAGGGATTTCGCGGCGTGCGTTCCTTCTCCCTTGGGAGAAGGACAGGATGAGGGGGCTACTCCGCCGCCGATTTCTTGCCGATCTCGCCGTCCATGAGGAAGTCCGGCACGCGGCAGCCGACGGTGCAGCAGCGGCCGGGCTGGCGGTCGGGCCCCTTGCCGTCCAGGCGTTCGGCAAGGTCGCGGTCCATCAGCTGCTGGGCGATTTCCTTCTTCTCGCCGATCGGATAGTTGCGCCAGATTTCGCGCTTCATGGCTTCGGGTGAGCCGCCGCCGTGCAGCGAGATCACCGAATACCAGCCGCCCTGGTGGGATGCGGTCAGGTCTTCGATCAACCTGGCTGCCTGAAGCCGTTGGCTGGCGGGGATGTCGTCCCTGCCCTTCAAGACTTCCGAGAGCGTGCCCGCGGTCTCCGGATTGTGGTCCTCGTCCGGGCCCGGCAGGGCGACGATCAGGCCGCCCGACACCGTATGCGCGAGGCGGTGCATGTCATAGATCTGCGTCGCCATTAAAAGCTTGCCGATATTCGAGAACACCGGTTCCGGCATGATGTTCCCGGAGCCGTCCTTCTGGCCGTAGATCGAGGCCGCGACACCGGTCGCGAAGAAGCCTTCGACGATCTTGATCAACTCCACCATGTCGTCCCTGAGATGCGCATGACGGTCGCAATCAAGCCCGTTAGCCTCGATCATCAGCGCCCCCGCGCCGATCAGCAGGTCGCCGAACCCGGCACGGGCCGCGATGCACGACTGGCGGTGATGGGTCGCGTAGTTCTTGGTGATGTCCTCGGAATGCGCCGTCTCACCGTTCAGAAACACGCGCTCATGCGGAATGAAGACGTTGTCGAAAATGACGACGCCGGTGGTCTGGCCGTAGCGTTTGGAGAACACCGCCGCATCCTCGCCCGGACGCCCCGACGGCCGGCAGACGATGGTGACACCCTCCGCATCCACAGGGACCACACCGCAGACCGCGAATTTCCTGTCTTCCAGGCCCATGGCGCGGCACGGCATGACAAGGAAGCCGTGCACATAAGGCGCCGACGTCACGATCGCCTTGGTGCCCGAAATCACGATGCCGTCAGCGCGTTCCTCGACCACGTGGACGTAGGTATCCGCGTTTGCCTGCTGGTGCGGTTTTTTCGAGCGGTCGCCCTTCGCATCGGTCATGGCGATGGCGTAGTTGAAGCCGTTTTCCTGCGTTTCGATCATGAAGTCGCGGAAGCGCTGGAAGTAATCCGTCCCCTCCTCCGCGTCGCATTTCTTCGTTGCCTGATAGAGGCCGTTGAAGGCGTCGTGCACCAGGTAACGCTGCGAACAGCCGGATTCCCGGCACATGATACGGACAGCCTCGAGCTTTTTCAGCAGATCGTCCGGCGTGCGGTCGATCTGCGTCATGCGATCCACTGTCTTGCCGGTTTCCTGCTCCACCGCCTTCATCAGCGGCGCCAACTCGGGGTCTGACGCCATGTCGTAGGTGACCCCGATGGCGTTGATGCCGGGCTGCAGGCGCGCTTCGTCTGGAACGCTCTCGATCCGCTCACCGTCGATGAACACGCGCGGGCTGAATTGACGCAGGCTTTCACGGTATTCGGCAAGTGAGGCAATCATCGAAGTTTCTCCCGCAACTTGTTGATACTTATATCTTTCCGAGCTTTCTGAGGACGTTGGCCATGTCCACGGTGCGCTGCGCCTTTTCGACGATCGGATAGTCGACGAAATAGCCGTCGACCTGGATCGACGCGACGCCCGCTTTTTCGGCTTCCTCGAACGCGGCAACAATTTTCTCCGACCACGCGATGGATTCAGCGGTCGGTGAAAACGCGGTGTTGGCGGGGCCGATCTGGTCCGGGTGGATGCACATCTTGCCCTGAAACCCGAGCGCGCGGACGGTTTCGCAGGATCGTTTGAAAAGATCATGCTCCTTTATGTGGATGTAGACGGTATCGATCGGGGGCTCCAATCCGCCCAATCTGGAGGCCAACACTATCTCAGACCTGATCGGCAGCAGTTCCGCCTCCTCCATCGTCCAGTCCATCCCGAGATCGCGGGTATAGTCCCCGGCGCCGAAGGCGAAGCGCTTCACGCGCGAGCCGGCTAAAACCATATCGCGCAGGTTGGCTGCGCCCTTGGCGGTTTCGATGATGGGGAGAAGATCGATGGTCCCGATTTCCATACCCTGCTCGCGCTCAAGATTGGATATCAGCCATTCGACGGATTTCAGGTCTTCGACGCTTTCCAGTTTCGGCAGCATGACGCCGTCCAGATCCGGGCAGACGACGGCGCAGATATCGCCGTAGCAGTACGGCGTGTCATAGGCGTTGACCCGGACGAAAGCCGCCGCGTCGCGGGGGTTGCTGAGGGTTTCGCGGACGATATCGCGGGTTTTGACTTTTTCCGCAATCGCGACGGCGTCCTCCAGATCGAGGATCACCACGTCGGTATCGAGCGTGAACGCCTTTTCGACGCGCCTCGGGTGGTTGCCGGGGGTGAACAGATAGGTGCGGTGGGCGTGTTCTCTCATGCTTCTTCTCCCGCGTCAGATGACGCCGTCCTTTGTCAGTTGGTCGATTTCGGCGTCGCTGAGGCCCAGCCACTCCCCGTAGACCATCTCGTTGGCCTCGCCCAGCGTCGGGCCAAGAGCGGCGATCTCGCCGGGTGTTTCGGACAATCTCGGCAGCGCCGTCGGCACGACGACCGGGCCGACGCCGGGCACATCGACGGTTTCCATGGTGCCGCGCGCCTTGAAATGCGGATCGGCGAAGATATCGGCGATGGAGTTGATGGCCCCGCAGGGCACGTCCTTGGACGTGCAGACCTCGATCACCCGGTCTCTTGGCATCGACGTGGTCCACGCCTCGACTTCCTTCAAAACGATCTCGCGGTTCTTCAGGCGTTCCGCCTGATCGCCGTATTTCTCCCACAAATCGGGGCGTTCCATGGCGACGGTCAGCCGTTCGAACATCTTGTCGGTGGTGCACGCGATGGACAGGAACTTGCCGTCGCCGGCCGGGAAATGCCCGTGCGGGCAGGCGTTCACCGTGCCGGTGCCTTCCGGTTCGCGGACGAAGCCGTCCTGGGCGTATCTGGGCGCGATCTCGTCGAGGACGCGGAACACGCTTTCATAGAGCGCACAATCGATGACCTGCCCCTCGCCCGTCGCGTCGCGATGCCGGAGCGCCATCATGATGCCGATGCAGCCGTACATGCCCGTCATGTAGTCACCCAAGGACGTGGAGCCCGGCGTCACCGGAATCTCGCCGGGCTTGCCCGATAGATACGTAAGTCCCCCATAAGCGTGTGCGATGCGCGCGAAACCTGGGCGATCCTTGTAGGGGCCGGTCTGGCCGTAACCGGAGACGCGTAAAAGGATCAGGCCGGGGTTGATCTCTTTAAGCGCGTCATAGCCGAGACCCCACTTTTCCAGCGTGCCGGGACGGAAGTTCTCCGTCACCACGTCGGCGCTCTTGACCAGTTCCTTGAACAGCTCGCCGCCCCTGGCTTCGCGGAGGTTGAGCGTGATGGAGCGTTTATTGCGGGCCTCGGTCAGCCATGCCAGCGAGCAGTCCTCGAGCGGCGTTTTGGTGCCGTACCGGCGCCACGGGTCGCCGCCCTTTGGCTGTTCGACCTTGATCACCTCGGCGCCGAATTCGCTCATGATCGTGGCGGCGAAGGGCGCTGCGATGAAGCTCGCGATATCGAGCACGCGGACGCCGTCCAGCGGTTTCTTTCCGGTTTTTTGGTGTTCTGTCGTCATAGAGTCGGATGCTTTCCCCAAGTTATTGCGGACGTTGTTTGCCGTCCGCTTGTCGAAAATTTACCGGCGATTTTGAGCCGCAAGGCCCGGATGAGCAAGGGCGGACGGGATTGGCATGTGCATATCCGGGGCTGATTGACGCCCTGCAACGCAGAAGTATGCCCCTCTCCCCCTTTTTGGGGGCGAGGTTGGGTGAGGGGATGAACATCTCGGACGCGAACGTCTTGACCTTCCCGTTACCGGAAGCCTTATCTGAAATCCGATTGCCACATTCGACGGAAAAGAAAATGCGACGACGCGACTTTCTCGGCCTCACCGGCGCTGCCGCGCTGCTGCCCCTGCTGCCGGCCGGGCTCCGCGCCGATGCCGCGCCCGATCGTCTGATCACGGCGGGCGAAGCGGATGTGGCGCTGATGGGCGCCGACAAGCCGAAAACCCCCGCGTGGGTGTTCGGCGGCCAGAGCCCGGGGCCGGTGCTCAGGATTCCGCGCAACAAGCCGGTGCATGTCCGCGTCGAGAACAACCTGCCCGAAGCGACGTCCGTGCACTGGCACGGTATCCGCATCGAAAACGCCATGGACGGCGTAAGTGGCTTTACGCAGGCGCCGATTGAACGAGGCCATAGCTTCGATTACCGCTTCACCGCGCCCGATGCGGGGACGTATTGGTATCACTCGCATCACCGCTCGTGGGAACAGGTTGGCCGCGGCCTTTACGGGGCGTTGATCGTCGAGGAAGACATGCCCGTCGCCGTTGACGAGGATCTGTTGTTCATCGCCGATGACTGGCTATTGAACGATGACGGCAAGCTCGCCGGCGGTTTCGGGGATATCCACGACGCCGCGCACGGCGGACGCATGGGCAACTGGTTGACTGTCAACGGCGACACCAAGCCGACGTACCGCGTCCGTCCCGGCGCGCGGGTCAGGCTTCGCTGCATTTCCGCCGCCAACGCGCGGATCATGGCGTTCGCCTTTCCGGAAATGTCGCCCATGGTCGCCGCCGTCGACGGCCAACCACTCGATATGCCGAAACCGCTGGGCGACGCGCTCGTGTTGGCGCCGGCACAGCGCGCCGACCTGATCATCGATATCCCGGTCGCGCCGGGCAAAAAGATCGAGGTCATGGAAGTCTCGCTGGAGCCCGCGATCGGCGCCGCCACCATCGTTATCGAGGGTGAGCCGGTGCGTGACACGCTTCTCGCAGAACCGCTCACGTTGCCGTCGAACCCGCTCTCCGCCCACGCCCTCGATCTTGCGGGTGCGATGCATGTCGACCTTTTGATGGAAGGCGGCATGATGGGCGGGATGCAGGGCGCGATGTACATGGGCCAGATGTTCGACATGCGCACGCTGGTGCTGGAAAAGGGCCAGGCTTGGTCGCTGAACGGCGTCGCCGGCCGCACCGATACGCCCCTCGCCCGCGTCCCCAAGGGGCGGACGCTCACCGTCAACATCGTCAATGACACCCGCTGGCCGCACGCCATGCACATGCACGGCCACCATTTCAAAGTCGTCGAACGCAACGGACAGCCGGTTACCGGTGCACCTTGGCGCGACACCGAATTGGTCGATGTCGGCGAAAAGGTGCGGGTCGCCTTTGTCGCCGACAATCCGGGGAAATGGCTGTTCCACTGCCACATGCTGGAGCACCACATGGCCGGCATGGGAACGTGGGTCGATATAACGGCGTGATCGTCATTCCGGCCGAGCGAGCTTCGCGAGCGCCGTGCCGGGACCCGTTTTTCGGCGACACCAATCAGGTGTGATCTGAAATAGGTCCCGGATCGCAAGCCTCACGTCCGAAAATCCGAGATTTTCGGGTTCGGCATAACGTCCGGGATGACGGTTCGTGTTCGCGCTCCATCCCAAGTTTCGGGTGACGGGGTTGGCCCGGGCAATTATCATCCCCGCATGATCAAGAAACTCCCTGCCCGCCCGTTGAAGGCCTTAACCGCGCTGGTCGCGGTATTCGTGCTATCGAGCTGCTATCTGCCGGTCCGCTATGACGCGGAGATCGACCTCAGCCGCTCCGGCTACTACGACTTCTACTTCGACGGCTATCTCGCCAAGGTCCAGCTTTACCAGGACCTGAAGGAGAACAAGATCGGCCGCGAAGAGGAAGCCGAACAGGTCCAGTTGATCAAGGACGACTTCGCCCGCGACCCGGCGGCCTCCGAGTTCAAGTACTACGAAAAGGGCCACTTCCACATCAACTACAAGCGGTCGGGCGATCTCTTGAAGACCAAGACGATGACGTTTTACCGCCGCAACGAGTACATGCTGGGCCTCAGCTACAACAAGAATACCGGCCAGATCTCCATGCTCGGCAAGTCGTTGAAGCGCGACATCAAGGACCGGCTGCGCGCCGCCGGGCTCGATTCCTCGGGCGAGCTACGGGTCTTCACCGACGGCCGCGTCGTCAGCCACAATGCGACGACGGTCAAGCCATTCGATTCCAAGGGCCCGAACTACAAGCTCTACACCTGGAAGATTCCCAACCTTCTGGCGCCGACGCCGGTCCTCAAGATCCAGGTCCACGCGCCGCAGTCGTAATTTTCAAATGACTGCCCCCTCACCTGTCCTCTCCCCCATCTTATTGGTGGAGAGGGACCCTGTTTCTATGTACGGCGTACGAACCCCTCTCCCCCTGAAAGGGGGAGAGGTTAAGTGAGGGGGTAAACTTGAAAGCGATCAGTTCCGCGTCAGGCGGCGGATCAGGCTGGACGTATCCCAGCGCTTGCCGCCCATGGCGACGACTTCGGAATAGAACTGATCGACCAGCGCCGTGACCGGTAAAAGCGCGCCGTTGTTCTTGGATTCCTCGAGCGCGATGCCGAGATCCTTGCGCATCCATTCGACGGCGAAGCCGAAGTCGAACTTGTCGTCGGCCATCGTGTAGCCGCGGTTTTCCATCTGCCACGACCCGGCGGCACCCTTGGAGATGCAGTCGACCACGAGTTTCGGGTCGAGACCGGATTTCTGCGCGAACGCGAGGCCTTCAGAAAGGCCCTGCACCAGGCCCGCGATGCAGATCTGGTTGACCATCTTGGTCTGCTGACCGGCGCCGGCCTTACCCATCAGCGTCGACGCGACGGCGTAGCAGTCGATGACGGGCTTGAGCGCGTTGTAGGCTTTCTTCTTGCCGCCGACCATGATCGTCAGCTTGCCGTTTTCGGCACCGGCCTGACCGCCGGAAACCGGCCCGTCGAGGAAGTCGATCCCGAGTTTCTTGCACTCGGCGTCGATTTCGCGGGCGACGATGGCGGACGCGGTGGTGTGGTCGCAATAGATCGCGCCCTTTTTCATGCCCGCCAGAATGCCCTTGTCGCCGTAGACGACGGAGCGCAGGTCATCGTCGTTGCCGACGCACGAGAATACGAAATCCGCACCCTCGGCGGCCTTGGCCGGGGTCGCGGCGTGCTTGCCGCCGTACTCCTTGGCCCACTTCTTGGCCTTGGCGCTGGTGCGGTTATAGACGGTGACGTCGTGGCCGTTCTTCTGCAGGTGACCGGCCATCGGGTAACCCATGACGCCGAGACCGATGAATGCTGCTTTTGCCATGTTGAAATATCCCCCCGGGGAAGTTTGTGAAAACGGATTAAATGATTGGATACTTGGGAATATAGGGATTGCCCCTGCACCCTGCCAACCCCCTGAGCCGTTGGCTCAGCCGGGCTTGTCGATGCGGGCGTAGAAGTTTCCCTCCCAGATTTCCGGCGGTGTCGCGGCGATGCGGTCGAGGATCGCCTGCAACAGTTTGTCGAGGCGCTGGCGGCTGCGGCTGCCGAGCATGTGCGGCCAGCAAGACGAGCACGTCATCCCCGTCGCGACCGCCATCTGGCGGATGCTGTCGGGGGTGTAGGCCGCGAGATGCGTCAGATCGCCGTGCTGGAACTGCAGCCCCCACGGCGAGCCCGCGTTCGGCATCTTGAGGATCACCGCACCGCCGGGATTGAGGCGCGTCTTGAGTCCATTCAGGAGCTTGAGGCCGTCTTCGGGGACGAAATGCTCGAACACATCGAACATGAAGATGCGGTCGTAAGCCTCTTGATCCGAATCCTTTTCGATGAACGCCCACACGTCCGCCGCCTCGAACCTGTCCTGGACCGGCGCCGGGATTACTGCCGCCAGCGACGCGTCGTGATCGATGGCCTTGAGGTCGGTGACGCCCTTCGTGTGCAGGTAATTCAGGAAATGCCCCGTGCCGCAGCCGATTTCGAGGCAACGCATCCCGGTCGTGAGCCCCGACGGTTGCCATACCTCGCTGTCGAACTTGCGGATGTGCTTTTTCGTCAGCCGGGGCGTCGTGTAGTTCTTCGACGCGCCGTAGGTTTCGTAGAATACCGACATCACCTGGTCCCGGTTACGCCCGCTCAAGCGGGCGGTTGAGGTTGGAGTGAAGCATACCGCCCGCGCACAGGGAAGCCCGCTAAACGGGGGCTCACGCGGGCAGCTCGTCGGCCAGGCGCGCCAGCTTCTCGAACGCGGGCCAGTGCGCCGCCGAGCCGACGACCCCGATGAACTGGGACTCCAGCGCCGGCGCCAGGGTATAGGGCGCGCCGTCGCCGAGCCGCCGCACCCGGCCGCCCGCCTCTTCGACGATGAGGACGCCCGCCGCGTGATCCCAGGGTTTCAACAGCCCGCCGTAACGTGCGAAATCCAGATCGCCGGTCGCGATGTCCATGTATTCGCGGCCGACGCAGCGGTAACGCGCCTTGAGTTTCGGTTTCGGCATGGCGAGGTCCGCCGCCGCGCGGCCGATCCGGCTCTGCAGTTTCGGCCCGGCGGTCATGATCCCTTCTTCGAAGCGCTTATCCGGGCGAGCCGGACATGTCACCGCCCCCGACGCGTCTTGATAGCAGATGCCCGCCCCCCGGATCGCCCAGGCGGCGTCCGATTTGACCGGATCGATGATCCAGCCGGCGCGCACGCCGCTTTGGTCCGCCAGCGCCACGATCACCGTGAACGGCGGCTTGCCGTGCGCGAAATTGTGCGTGCCGTCGACGGGATCGACGATCCATACCGGGGCGTCGCCGCCGATGATCTTGAGCGTGCCGGGGTCGGCTTCGTAGCCCTCTTCGCCGAGGACGCGGCTGCCGGGCAGCAAATTGCTCAGATGCCGCGTCAGCGCCCGTTCCGATTCCTTGTCGGCGACGGTCACCAGGTCGCCCGGCTTTTTTTCGGTGATTTCGTGCGCCGCCAGCGTGCGGTAACGCGGCATGATCTCCGCGTCGGCAACGCCGCGCATGATGTCGAGCACCCGCTCCGGATTGTCGAGGACGTCCCGCATCAGTTGATGTAAAGATCCCGGTCGCGGTGATACGCCGCCGCCGCGTCGTCGAGGATCTTTCTCGCCTCGTCGGAGAACTCGGCGCGCTGCATCAGCGCTTGGGTGACGAAGGCCGAGAACGTCACCGCCTCGCCCTTGCCCCTGAGATCGAACGACGCAGCGAACTCGTCGAGCTTTCTATGGGTGTGCTCGCGCGCCATCACGTTCAGCTGGCGCTTCACGTAGCGATTGGTCAGCCGCCACTTGTGCTGGGCTTCGCGGGTCGCCATCGGCCCCTCCTCTACTAGTAGATATCTTGAGGAGATGGGTAGCGCGGAATTCGGGGTTGGGCAATAACCCATTTCAATTTCCCGGGCTACGACCCGGGACCCATAACTGCGGCATGCTGGCTCATGGTAAATAGGTCCCGGATATCTGTCTTTCCGAACCAAATCGGAGATTTGGCGGAAAGACGCTTCCGGGAAACATCAACGTCTTTGCGATTGTTCGAACCTCACCGCGGTTGCAGCGGCGTTTCGAACTTCTGCTCGAAGCGGGCTGCGACGTCGGGGGCGATCCTGAGATCGAGGTGCACACCGGTTTCCCCATCCTCGCGCGACAGCACTTCCGCGCGCTCGTAAAGCCACGCTAAAGCGGCGCCGTTCTCGAACGGGAGGTCGATGGCGCGGTTGAGGTAATGGCTCGTCAGGATGTCGTCGACCACATCCAGCAGTTCGGCGCATCCGGTCCCGGTCATCGCCGAGATCGGCACCGCGGCCTGATTGCCGAAGCGGGCGCGATTGGTGACGAATTCGCGGGTTTCGTCATCCAACAGATCGATCTTGTTCAGCGCCTCGACGACCGGCTTGGTGCTGGCGTCGTCGTCGTTCGCGGCACCGTCGGCGGGCACGACGTTAAGTTCCGCCATGACCTTCAAGACATCGGCTTTCTGCTGTTCGGTGTCCGGGTGCGCGACGTCGCGCACGTGGATGATGATATCGGCCTCGATGACCTCTTCCAGCGTGGCGTGGAACGCCTGCACGAGTTCGTGCGGCAGGTTGGAGACGAAACCGACGGTGTCCGACAGGATCGCGTCCCTTCCACTTGGGAGCCTGAGGCCCCGCATGGTCGGGTCGAGGGTCGCGAAAAGCTGGTCCTCGGCGACCACGCCGGCCTCGGTTAGTCTGTTGAAAAGCGTGGACTTTCCGGCGTTGGTGTAACCCACCAGCGCAACCACCGGGTGCGGTACCCGGCGCCGGGCGGCGCGGTGCAGATCGCGGGTGCGCGTCACGTCGGCGAGGTCTTTCTTCAGCTTGTCGATTCGCTGGCGGATGAGACGCCGGTCGGTTTCGATCTGGGTTTCGCCGGGGCCGCCCATGAAGCCGACGCCGCCGCGCTGGCGCTCGAGGTGGGTCCACGACCGGACCAGTCGGCCGAGTTGATAGGTGAGCTGCGCCAGATCGACCTGCAACCGCCCTTCCCGCGTTCTGGCCCGGGCGCCGAAAATCTCGAGGATCAGGCCGGTTCTATCCAGCACCTTGGCGCTCCAGGCGCGCTCGAGGTTGCGTTGCTGGACGGGTGTCAGCTGGGCGTCGACGATGATCACCGGTTTCGGCGCGTCCTCGTCGTCGAGCCGGATCCGTTCCAGCACGTCGGTGATATGATCGACCACGCCGCCGCCGATGAGCGTCGCCGGTTTCGGTTGCTTGATGGTGAAGGCCTCGGCGTGCGCGATGTCGAGGTCGATGGCCATGGCGAGGCCGACCGCTTCTTCGAGCCGGGCGTCGCGCGCGCGGCCATCCCCGGCTTCCGCGGCGATTTCAGGATGCACGACAACGCAGCGTTCGCGTTGCGGACGCCGATCGATACCCCCGCCGGCGCGCGTCTTACTCACGCATCCTCGGAAGCGTCGTCCTTCTCGGGTTCGAACAGCTGAACGGGCGCCGACGGCATGATCGTCGAGATCGCGTGCTTGTAGACAAGCTGCGTGTGACCGTCCCTTCTCAGCAGCACCGAGAAGTTGTCGAACCAGGTCACGATGCCCTGAAGCTTGACGCCGTTGACGAGAAATACCGTCACGGGCGTCTTGTTCTTTCGAATGTAATTTAGAAAGACGTCCTGCACGTTTTGGGGTTTATCCGCGGACATTCTTAATTCCCCCTGCTTATTGCCGCCGCTTTTGCGCCGGGTTTTCAGTTTTTCCGGCCCCCTGAGGCGCGGATTTATTCATTCAAGCGATGGAGATTACATGGTCTGCAGGAATTTGCAAAGCGATTGACAGTCCGCGAAATAGTGGTGCGGCGGATGGGCGGGAAACTCGCTGTCAGCAGGCGCTTCGGGCCGAACCAGCACCGGAATGCAGCCGCTGTTCACGGCGCATGTCAGGTCGATATCGGCGTCGCCCACGAACCACACGTGCGCCCCCGGTTTGTGGTCGCCGGGCGCGAGCGCCATGTGGACCGGCGCCGGGTCCGGTTTGTCGCGTTCGGCATCCAGCGCGCCGACCATCGCCGCGAAGTGCCGGTCCCAGCCCAGCGCCGTCGCTTCCTTGCGCAGATAATCGCCGCGCTTGTTGGAGACGATGCCGAGGTAGAGCCCCGCATCGGCGAGGGTTTCCAGCATTTCGGCGGCGCCGTCGGTGGGCCGGATCGCGTCGGCATGGATGACCTCGTAGCGCGCATAGAACACATCCGCCGCCGCCTGCCATTGGTCGCCGAAAATCTTAGGAAACCGGTCGCGCACGGACTCGCGGACGTTCGCCCGGGTTTCGTCGAGCGTCCATTCGCGGTGCCCGAACGCGCGGTAGGTCGTGTTCAGCGCGTCGTGGATTACCGGCCAGCTGTCGACCAGCGTGTTGTCCCAGTCGAAGATCAGGGCTTTGGGTTTGGTGGTCATTTGCTTCCAACTCTGTTTCTTCATTCCGGCCGCTCTGGACCCCGGCCTGCGCCGGGGTGACGGTAGAATCGCTTTTATGTGTCATTCCGGCGAAGGCCGGAATCCAAGATTGTGCGAGAGAATTTCGTTGAGTTCCCGTTTCTTAGCCTTGGCCCCTCACCCGGCGCGTCGCGCCACCCTCTCCCCGGGGAGAGGGTTTGATCAGAAGTATTCGAGCTGCACCGAGAACATTTTCTCGACCTTGCGGATGACGTCGGCGGCGGCGAACAGCACGACCCGGTCGCCCGCTTCGATGACGGTGCCGCCGCTCGGATAGATCGTCGCGCCGTCGCGGACGATGGCGCCGATCAGCACGCCCTGTGGCAATTTCGCTTCCCTTAACGGCGTACCGACGAGTTCCGACGTCTGCAGCGCTTCCGCCTCGATCAGTTCGCCGAAGTCCTCGCGCAGCGTGTGCACGGAATGAATGCGGCCGCGCCGGACGTGCTGCAGGATCTTGGACACCGTGATGTTGCGCGGGCTCACCGTCACGTCGATGCCGATCGAGCCGACGAGATCTTCATAGCTGGCGTTGTTGACCAGGGTGACGACGCGCGAGCAGCCGTATTTCTTGGCGAGCAGGCTGGCGAGAATGTTGGTTTCGTCGTCGTTGGTGACGGCGACGACGGTTTCGGTCCCGGAAACGTTGGCTTCTTCGAGGATGTCCTGGTCGATGACGCTGCCGTGGATGACGATGGTCTTGTCGAGTTCGCCGGCGATGGCTTCGGCGCGCTCCTTGTTGTGTTCTATGATCTTGGCGCGGACCCAGTCGTGGTTCTGTTCCAGTTCCTTGGCCAGGAACATGCCGATGTTGCCGCCGCCGAAGATCAGGAGGTTACGGGCCTCGCGCTCCTCATGGCCGAAGGCGACCATGGCGCGGTCGATCTGATCGCTGTCGACGACGAAATAGACCTCGTCGCCGGCCAGCATCTGGTCCTCGCCCTTCGGCACGATCGGCTTGCCGTCGCGGATCAGGCCGACGATGACGATGTTCAGATCGGGAAACAGTTGCGACAGCTGTCGGAGCGGCGTGTTGACGAGCGGGCAATCCTCTTTGCAGCGCACGCCCAGCAGCTTCACCTTGTTGTCGACCAGCGGAATCATCTCGAACGCGCCCGGCACCTCAAGGCGCCGGGTCACGGCGCGCGCAACCTCGATCTCCGGGGAAATGATCACATCGATCGGCATGTGATCGCGCGAGAACATGTTGGCCCACATCGGCTGCAGGTAGCTCTGATGGCGGATGCGCGCGATCTTAGTCGGTACGCCGAACAGCGAATGCGCGACCTGGCAGGCGACCATGTTGGTTTCGTCGGCGAGCGTGACCGCGATGATCAGGTCGGCATCGCTGATGCCGGCGCGCTCCAGCACGTCCGGGTGCGAGCCGTGGCCCACGACGCCGTTGACGTCGTGGGCGTCGGAAATCTGGCGCACCAGGTTTTCCGACTGGTCGACGATGGTGACGTCGTGGTTTTCGAGCGCCAGGTGGCGGGCGATGTTGGAGCCGACCTTCCCCGCGCCGCATACGATGATCTTCATATCGACCCCGTGCCTTTAACTTACTGCTTGTCCTGGCCGCGAACGCCGAGCGACTTGAGCTTGCGGTGCAGCGCCGAGCGTTCCATGCCGACGAACTGCGCAGTCTGCGAGATGTTACCCCCGAAACGCTCCACTTGGGCAAGCAGATACTCGCGTTCGAACATTTCGCGGGCGTCGCGCAACGGCAGAGACATGATCTCGGCGTTGCGCTCGACGTCGACGGACGGCGCGTTCCCCATGATTTCCGGCGGCAGCATGCTGCCCATGATCGGCTGTGCCGCATCGCCGGGCGCCATGATCAGCAATCGCTCGACCACGTTTCGAAGCTCGCGCACGTTGCCGGGCCAGCCGTAGGTTTGCAATGCCGCAATCGCATCGTCGGAGAATTCGCGCGTCGGCTGCCCGGACGCGGTCGCCGCGTTGCTCATGAAATGGCGCGCCAGCACCGGAATATCGTCGCGGCGGTCGATCAGTGCCGGGATATGGATCGGCACCACGTTGAGGCGGTAATACAGGTCCTCGCGCAGGTTGCCGGCATTGATTTCCGACGTCAGGTCCTTGGTGGTGGACGCGATCACGCGGACATCGACCTGAACCTGCGAACTGCCGCCGACGCGTTCGAAAATCTGTTCCTGCAGGACGCGGACGATCTTGCCCTGGGTTTCCAGCGGCATGTCGCCGATTTCGTCCAGCAACAGCGTGCCCTGGTGCGCGCGCTCGAACATGCCGATCTTGCGCGCGGCGGTGCTGGATCCTTCGACGCCGAACAGCTCCGTTTCCATCCGGTCCGGATGCATTGCCGCACAGTTGACGACGCAGAACGGCCCCTCGCTGCGGCGCGACTGGGCGTGGACCAGCCTGGCGATGACTTCCTTCCCCGCGCCCGGCGGGCCGGAAATGATGATCCGCGAATTGGTCGGCGCGGCGCGGTCGACGGCCTGGCGGACGTCCTTGATGGCGGCGGATGTCCCGAGAAGATCGAGTGAGGTGCCGGCGCGGACCCGGAGTTCCGCGTTCTCGCGGCGAAGCTGCGCCGCTTCGGTCGCGCGTTCAATCAGTAAAAGCAGCCTGTCGGCGGTGAACGGCTTTTCGATGAAGTCGTAGGCACCGAACTTGATCGCCTGCACGGCGGTTTCAACCGTGCCGTGACCGCTCATCATCAGCACCGGCACGTCGGGGTGATGCTGCTTGATCTCTTTCAGGATACCGATGCCGTCGAGTTTGCTGCCCTGCAGCCAGATATCGAGCAGCACGAGGCTAGGCTCGCGGCGTTCGACAGCCTCGAGCGCGGTCGTGGAATCGCGCGCTTCTCTGGTTTCGAAGCCCTCGTCCTGGAGGATTTCGGAAGTCAGAGAGCGGATGTCTCTCTCATCGTCGACAATCAGAATATCTTTGGCCATGGGACGTCGATATGTGCCGTTTCTTGGTTCTTGTCAGCTTGCCGTCGCGGAAGACGCGGCGGTGTCGGATTCGTTGTCGGGCTTGGCCCCGGCTTGCCCCGCCGGAAAGCGGAGCGTGACGCTTGCCCCGCGGGGCGAACGGTCCGAGAGATGCAACGAACCGCCGTGTTCTTCCATGATCTTTTTCACGATGGCGAGACCAAGTCCAGTCCCCTTCTCCCGGGTCGTGACATAGGGCTCGGTCAGCCGGTCGAGATGTTCCGCCGGAAGCCCTCGCCCATCGTCGCTTATCACGACGGCAGTGCTGCCGTCGGGGCCGTCCGGTTGAATGCTCAGGGTGACGACGCCTTCGACGTCTTCGGCGCCCTCTTCGCGCGCGCCCTCGATGGATTCGGCGGCGTTCTTCAGGACGTTGGTGAGGACCCGGGCGACCTGCCGGGCGTCGCAGGGCACGGCGACGTCGTCATCCGGCAGTTCCAGAACGAATTCCACCTTGCTTTCGCGGTTGCGTTCCATGAACACCGCCTGGCGGCAAAGTTCGGACAGGTTTTCCATGTGAATGCTGGGCTGCGGCATGCGCGCAAACGACGAGAATTCGTCGACCATGCGGCCGATGTCGCCGACCTGGCGGATGATGGTTTCCGTCAGTTTGCCGAACGTGTCCTTGTCGCTGGTAATCTCTTTCAGATACTTCCGGTTGAGCCGCTCCGCGGACAGCTGGATCGGCGTTAGCGGGTTCTTGATCTCGTGGGCGATGCGGCGCGCGACGTCGGCCCAAGCGGCCTTGCGCTGCGCCGAGAGAAGCTCGGTCACGTCATCGAACGTCACCACGAAGCCGACGATGCTGCCTTCCAGGCGTTCGGCGGCGACGCGCACCAGGAAGGTTTTCTGACGGTCTTTCTGATGGATGGTGATTTCCGCCTGCTGCAGCCGTTCGGGCCGCGCGCGCGACAACGTCACGAGTTCGTCGAGTTCCGGCACCACATCGGCCAGCTTCTCGCCGATGTGATCTTCCAGGTTCATGTCGAGCAGGTTGGACGCCGAGCGGTTCGGCAGGTTGATGCGCGCTTCCGCATCGAGGCCGACGACGCCGGCAGACACGCCGGCCAGGACCGCTTCGGTAAAGTGCCGACGTTCGTCCAGTTCGACGTTGGCGGCCATCAAGCCCTGCTGTTGCGAATAGATCCGCTTTGTCATGTTGTTGAAGGCGTACGACAGCACCGCGATTTCATCCTTGGCGTCGCTGGCGTCGACGCGGGCCGAGAGATCCCCTTTCGAGACCTTGTCGGCGGCGTCGATCAGGTTGGTTACCGGCTCGGCAAGCTGCGCCGACACGGTCATGCCGATCCAGATTGCGGCCAGAATCAGGATCAAGACGGCGATCGCATAAATCAGCACGAAGCTGATCTGTACGCCGCTCCGGGTCGCTTCGAGCTGGTTATATTCCTCGAACGCCTTTCGGATTCCGGTGATGTGCTGCAACACGCGCGGATCGACAAATCGTTCCACCAGCAGATAAGCGTCAACGAAGCGGTTGAGTTTCACGACCGCGCGGATCTTGTCCTCGTTTTCCGAGCCGAGCAGGGTCACCTCGCCCTTGTCGGCCTTTTCGAAGGCCGACGGCGGGATCTCCTCGATGACCGTCGACAACGCGAATTCGGAACGTGCCAGTGTGTTTCCCAGACTGTCGATGACGACCGCCTCCGGCAGTTCGCGGAGAGTCGCGTTCTGGGTCAGGACGCGGTTGAATTCCCACGGATTGCGGATCAGCGTCGGCGCATTCTGGTTGAGCACATAAGCGACGCTGTAGGCCTGGTTGGCGATATTCTCGCGGTGCTCTTTCAGGTATGCCTCCGTGACACCCACGGATTCACGCAGCGCCCCCGAAACCCGGTCGTTGAACCAGGCCTCGAGACCGAAATTGAGCGACAGATACGAGAACACAGCCACCAGAAGCGCCGGTGTCACGGCGATCATCGCGAACAGCATGACGAGGCGGCCCTGCAGTCCGGCACCGGCGCGGCCGCGGCTGCGAGCCAGCCAGAGCGCGAACACGCGCCTGGCGACGACAACGAAAAGCGCCAGGAGCAGGATGCCGTCGACGGCCAGAAGCCAGCGCAGTTCATCGACCCGGTCGCGGATCGCGGCGGTATCGGTCATCAGCGACACGGTCGCGATCCCGGAGGCGACGGCGGCGATGGCGAGCAGGAAGGCGAAGCGGCGTTGCAGGCTGCTGTTGGAGAGCCAGTGGCGTAGGGCGGGTACCGGCGCGCCGGTCATTCGGACCCCTTGATGATCGGAATACCCAGTTCGCGGATTTTCTTGCGGAGCGTATTCCGGTTGAGGCCCAGGACCTCGGACGCCTTGACCTGATTGCCGCGCGTCACTTGCAGCGTCTGCATGATCAACGGACGCTCGACTTCCTTGAGCACGCGACCATAGAGCCCGGCCGCCGGCAGTGTGCCATCGTGGGCACTGAAGTAGTTCTTCATGTGCGCGTCGACGGCATCGGCGAGACCGCTGGTCTGGGTGACGGTTTGATCGCCCTGCCCGCGCCCGTCGTTGAGTTCGGTCGAGATGATCTCGGCGTCGATGACTTCTTCGGAATAGAGCGCGGCCAGACGCTGCATCATGTTCTCGAGCTCGCGGACGTTCCCCGGCCAGTCGTGCTGTTGCAGAAGATCCAGCGCATCGGGTTCGATGATCTTCCAAGGCAGCCCCTCGTTGGCGGCGCGGCCCAGGAAGTGGCGCACGAGCTCGGGAATATCCTCTGTCCGTTCACGCAATGGCGGCAGCCGGATAGGGACCACGTTGAGCCGGAAATAGAGGTCTTCGCGGAACAGCCCGCGCCGGATCAGGCGTTTAAGATCGTGGTGGGTGGCGGCGATGACGCGGACGTTGGCGCGGATCGCATTGCGCCCGCCGACGGTGGTGTATTCGCCTTCCTGCAGGACCCGCAGAAGCCGGGTCTGCGCTTCCATCGGCATGTCGCCGATTTCGTCGAGGAACAGGGTGCCGCCGTTGGCCTGCTCGAACCGCCCGGTGGAGCGGTTGACGGCGCCGGTGAACGATCCCTTCTCGTGCCCGAAAAGTTCGCTTTCGATCAGGTCGCGGGGAATCGCCGCGACGTTGACGGCCACGAAGGGTTTGCTTTTGCGTTTGCCGTAATCATGCAGTGCGCGGGCGACGAGTTCCTTACCGGTCCCCGACTCGCCGGTGATCATGACGGTGAGGTCGGTCGGCATCAGCCGTGCAAGGGTGCGGTAGATTTCCTGCATCGCCGGCGAACGGCCGATCAGCGGTAGATGTTCCTCCATGCCGTCGTCGGCCGATTGGGCGCCGCCGAGCGCCGGGTCCTTGGTGCGGGCTTCGAGGCCGCGTTTGACGACCGAGACCAGTTCAGAGAGATCGAACGGCTTCGGAAGATACTCGAACGCGCCCCTCTCGGTCGCCTTGACCGCGGTCAGCAGGGTGTTCTGCGCGCTCATCACGACGATGCGCAGGTTCGGCCGGATGCGGCGGATCTTCGGCACCAGGTCGAGACCGTTCTCGTCCGGCATGACGACATCGGTGATGACGAGATCGCCGTCGCCGTTTTCCACCCATTGCCACAGCGTCGACGCGTTACCGGTCGAGCGGACCTCGTAACCGGCGCGCGACAGCGCCTGCGTTACCACGGTGCGGATACCGTCGTCGTCGTCGGCGACGAGGATCGTTGCGTTCTCAGGCATCTTCATCCCCTGCTTTGAACATCGGGAGCATGACGCGGAATACGGTGCGCCCCGGAATGCTGTCGAACTCGATGACGCCGCCGTGGTCGCCGATGATCTTGGCGACCAGTGCGAGTCCGAGCCCGCTGCCCTTCGGCTTCGAGGTGACGAAAGCGTCGAACAGGTAACGTTTCATGTCGTCGGGAATGCCGGGTCCGTTGTCTCTGACCCACACGGTCAGCGGTAGGTGCACCCGGTTCTCGAGACCCGGTAAAGCGAACCTGACACCCTGGCTGTAGGCGGACCCCAGTGTGATCTCGCCGCCGACGCTGCCGACCGCTTCGGCGGCGTTCTTGACGAGATTGAGAAAAACCTGAACCAACTGGTCGTGGTTGCCCCAGACAGGTGGTAACGACGGGTCGAACTGGTTGTGGAAGCGGACGTGCGAGCCGAAACCGGTCTCCGCCAGGCGCTGCACGCGGTCCAGCACCTTGTGGATGTTGACCGCTTCGCGTTGTAACGGCACCCGGTCGGAAAAGACCTCCATCCGGTCGACGAGTCCGACGATGCGGTCGGCCTCGTCGCAGATCAGGTTGGTGAGCTTTTTGTCTTCCTCGTTGGCGCCCTGCTCCAGCAGCTGCGCAGCGCCGCGGATGCCGCTCAGCGGGTTCTTGACCTCGTGCGCCAGCATGGCCGCCATGGCGGTCACGGACCGGGCCGCGCCCATGTGATTGAGCTGATGATTGATCTTTTCGGCGATCGAACGGAGCTGGATCACGATCGAGACCGCGCCCGGCTCTTCGGGAATGACGGATACCTGCACATCGACCGCATGTGAGCCGATGCGCGGGCTTTCGAGCGTGACGTCGTATTCGGCGACGACGCTCCGGAACCGGCGCGCCTGATTGACCAGAGCCAGAATCGGGCTGTCGGCGGGCATCAGCATGTCCAGCGACTGGCCCTGCAGATAGGTGGCGCTGCCGCGGAAAAGCTGCTCTGCAGCCTGATTGATGCGGCGGATGACGTTGTCGGCGTCGACGACGACCACCGTGCTGGCCAGAGAGTTCAGAACGGCTTCCGCGTCGACGCTGCTGCGGTCTGATTTCTTGCTGGCGAGCGCGGCGTTGTTATCGGCCATGTCGTTACGCGGCGAGCTGGTCGAGATTGGCGTGATAGAAATCGCCGATCAGCTGTTTGACCCGAGTCGGGTCGGCGATCTGATTGACCTGAGATCGGAAATCAGCTGAATCCCGCAACCCCTTGGAATACCAACCGATATGCTTGCGGGCGATCCGTACGCCGGCGTCGGTGCCGTAATGTTCGAGGATGTCCTCGTAGTGCGTCAGCACGGTCGCCATCTGGTCCTGGAGCGACGGATCCGGCAGGCTGCCGCCTTCCTTGAGATAGTGCTGAACCTGGGCCGGAAACCACGGCCGCCCATAGGTGCCACGGCCGATCAGCACACCGTCCGCGCCGGATTGGGCCAGCGCTTCCTTGGCGTCTTCGAGGGTGTTGATGTCGCCGTTGGCGAACACCGGCAGATTGACCGCTTGCTTGACGTTACGGATGAAGCTCCAGTCGGCGTGCCCTTTGTAGAACTGGCAGCGGGTGCGGCCATGCACGGCGAGCGCCTGAATGCCGCTCTCTTCCGCGATCCGCGCCAGTTCCGGCGCGTTCCGGGAATTGTCGTCCCAGCCGGTCCGCATCTTCAAGGTGACCGGGATCTTCACGGCTTTGACGGTCGCTTCGAGAAGCTTGCCGGCGTGCACCAGATCGCGCATCAGCGCCGATCCGGCATCGCCGTTGGTGACCTTCTTTACCGGGCAGCCCATGTTGATGTCGATCAGCGCCGCGCCGCGGTCTTCGTTGAGACGCGCCGCCTCGGCCATGACATGCGGCTCGCAGCCGGCGAGCTGCACCGACATCGGGTGCTCTTCGGCGCAGTGGGTGGCCATCTTCATGGTTTTCTTGGCGGCGTGGATCATCGCCTTCGAGGCGATCATCTCGGACACCACGAGGCCCACACCCCAGCGTTTGACGAGACGCCGGAACGGCATGTCCGTGACGCCCGACATGGGCGCCAACACGACCTGCCCGTCCAGTTGCACCGGACCGATGCTGATGGGTTTCAAATTTGTCACAAACCACCCCTCCGAGAGTTGCACACAAATTAGGCAAATCGGATGAAAATGCAATGATTTTTAAGACTTTATCTCAGCCTAAAAGCACGTCTGTGACGAATTTGACACCGGGATAGCCGAGGGTGAGCAGCAAATAGGCCAAAAGCACGATCCGCGCCGCTTTGCGGCCCCTCAGGCCGTGCTTCGCCTGGGCGAAAAGCAGCAATCCGATGGCGGCGAAAGCGGCAACGGTGAAAACCGTCTTGTGATCGGCGGTCAGCAGCGGGTTGCCGGCCACGGCATTAAGCACGATTCCCGTCATGAGCCCGAGGCCGAGAACCCCCTCGCCGATCCATAAAAACCTGAGCACCAGGCGGTCGCAGTCGGTGACCGACGGCAGGACGCCGCCGAGCGGCGGGCGGTCCTTGCGCTTCAACGCGCGCTCCTGCAGGAACGCGGCCCAGGCGGCGATGGCGGCGAGCGTCGCCAACCCGTACGTCGTGACGGCGAAGGCGATGTGCAGGATTAACAGGCCCGCGTTGCCAACCCCCGGCACCGGCTCGTGCGGCGCGTGCTGCCAGGCGAAGCCGAGGATGGCCAGGATCAGCATGTAACCGCTCAACAGCGGCGCCAGACGCCAGACGCTTCTGACCAGGATCGAAAACACCAGGAACAGCGCCATGGTGGCGGCGATGGTGACCCAGATCGAGGTCGAGAAATCCGCCTGCCAGGCGTTTTGCGAGCGCACGACCACGGCGCTTGCCGGGCCGATGCACGCCAGCGCCGACACCGCCCAGAAGGCGGCATTGCATGCGAATTGCCGCCGCCACGTCAATGCGATGGCGGGCACCAGAGAGACAATCGCGGTAAGTCCGAACAGGATCCCTGTCTGCATGCTGCACCATCGCGCTACGCCCTTGTTTTGGCAAGGGGGTGCGCACCCGGTTGGGCTAAACAGCGGCCTTGGCAAGGCGACGGGCGGCGGGTAATGCTCTTCACCCGAAACGACGTGCCATAAATGGATTAGACCCGATGCCGGGGACCGCAGTCATCATCGTCGCCGCCGGACGCGGCCACAGATTCGGTGCCGAAATGCCGAAGCAGTTCCTGCGCGTCCGTGGCGAGCCGATCTTGCGGCACGCGGTTCGCGCCTTCGCCGGTCACCCGCGCATCGACGCGGTGCTGCCGGTCATCCATCCGGATGATGCAGAGCTGGTCGCCGATGCGCTCGCGGGGCTCGATTATCTGGCGCCCGTCGCCGGCGGCGCGGCGCGGCAGGATTCCGTTCGCAACGGTCTCGAAGCGCTCAGCGACATGGCGCCCGATCTCGTGCTCGTGCACGATGCCGCCCGGCCGATGGTGCCGCATGCGGTGATCGACCGGGTGCTTGCGGCGTTGCAGACCCAGCCGGGCGCAGTCCCTGCCCTGCAGGTGGTCGACACCTTGAAGCGCGCCGATGCGAACGGAGGGATCACGGAAACGGTGCCGCGCGACGGGCTTTGGCGCGCGCAGACGCCGCAGGGCTTTCATTACGATACGTTGCTGGCGGCGCACCACGCGGCGGCGGGCCAGGAAATGACCGACGACGCCGCCGTGATGGAAGCCGCCGGTCACGCGGTCGCGGTGGTCGCGGGCGACGACGCCAATCTCAAAGTGACGACACGGGACGATTTGAAAAAGATGGAGCGGATCATGACGGACGATGCTGCAAATATCGGCGGCGCCGGTTTCAGGATCGGCAGCGGGTTCGACGTGCACCGGTTGGGCCCCGGGGATCATGTGACGCTCTGCGGTGTGGTGATCGAGCACGACCGGGCGCTCATCGGGCATTCGGATGCCGACGTCGGCCTGCATGCGATCTGCGATGCGATCTTCGGTGCACTCGGCGACGGCGACATCGGCAGCCACTTTCCGCCGAGCGACGAGCAATGGCGTGGTGCGGCGTCGGACAAGTTTCTGATCTACGCCTGCCAGCGCATGCGGGAGCGGAGCATGGCGATCGCGAACATCGATATCACGCTTATCTGCGAGCGTCCAAAGATCGGACCGCACCGTGAGGCCATGCGCGCACGGGTCGCGGAAATCGCAGGCGTCGAACATTCGCGTGTGTCGGTCAAGGCGACGACCACGGAGAAACTCGGCTTCACGGGCCGTGGCGAAGGGATAGCGGCGCAGGCATCGGTTTTGCTGATACCGCAAAATTGATCGTTCTGTTGCGTTGACCCAACCGCACGATCGGTTACATTTTTATGCTTCCGGGGTGGGGAGAGTCCGGGCGGCCCACGGCGCCCAGGGAAATGCGCGTCGCATGAACGATATTAAACACACGTTTGACCAGGTTGATGTGTTGTTGGTCGATACAGACCTCAACGCGCGCCAGGGCGTGCGGACGATCCTGTCCAACAACGGTTTCTCGGGCGTCACGCTCGGTACGGATCTCGCCAAGGTGCGCGATGCGGTCAATTCCCGGATGCCGGACCTGCTGTTGTGCGGCACCGAGTTTCCCGACGGCAAGGTCACCGACATGATCCGCGATATCCGCCAGAACCGGATCGGTAACAACCCGTTCATGCCGATCATCGTTCTGCTGTCCGAACCGACGCCCGCCTTGGTGCAGGAAATCATCACCGCCGGCGCCGACGACGTGGTGATGAAGCCGGTTTCGACCAAGGCGTTGTTGGACCGCATTCACACGCAGATCCACCGACGCCGCCCGTATATCGTGCAGGAGGAATACCTCGGTCCGGCGCGCAAGGGGGACGATACGTCCCGCGCCATCGAGCCGCCCAACCCCTTGCACGCCAAGGCGACCGGCGGCCAGGTCCGCTTTCACGAGATCGAGCGCGCCATCGACAATGCGTTGATGGAAGTCCGCAACCGCAAGCTCGAGAACACCGGTCCGGAAATCGCCGCGCTGGTCGGCCGCATCGTGCCGATGATCGACAACAAGCCGAAGGTTTCGCAGACCGCGCTGGGTGGTTTGCATATGCTGATCGAAATGAACACCGACCTGATCGGCCGCCTCGCCGGCACCAAATACGATCATGTTTCGGAACTCAGCAAGGCGATGGTCGCGGTCGCGCAACGCCTCTGCGACCGCGCCGATGAAACCCCCGATCAAACCCAGGTTAAGCTGCTGAAGCCGCTGTCGCAGGCCATCCAGGCCGGTTTCGCCGGCGGCATCACGTCGGTCGATGCCGCAAAGCAGATCGTTCAGCGCATCGGCGTCAAATACGATTGAGCTACTGGATTTGGGCGTTCAGGCGTTCATCGTGCCCGTGGTTTCGGCTGCGATCCAGTCGATGAACTCCTGGTTGCCGCCGACGATCGGGATCGCCACCACGCACGGACAGTCGTAGGAATGTTCCATCTTCACGAGATCGGTAGCGGCATCGACGAGGGTGCGTTCGGTCTTGGCGATCAGTAAAGCTTCACCGTCTTCCTTAACCTCGCCTTCCCAGCGGAAGATCGACGTCAGGCCATCGATCACGTTGGCGCAGGCCGCCAGGTTTTCGTCGACCAGCGTGCGGCCGAGCGAAATGCCCTCCTGGCGGTTGGGGACCGTGATATACAGTATGACGGGTTCTGCCATGACAAGCTCCTCGTGGAATCTCCACCTTTGACGCCAGCGAAAAGTAACGTACGATGCTCGCCTGACCAAGTAACGACGGCGAGAAAATACGCCGCGCTTGGCGGGAGGTGGAGAAATGAGCAACGCGGATGGCAGCGCGGCGCCATCGGCCAGCGCACCGACGCGCGATGGCAAAAGCGCGCCGCAACCCAATGAAACACAACTCCGCTGGTTGCAACGCGGTCTTGAGCAGCCGGGCGGCAAGCTGCCGCTGTTCGACCGGATCGGCCAGAAAGTCAGCGAGCAGACGGTCCGCAGCTGCATCCGGCACGGCTGGGCCGAGCCCTGGTTCAACAACCCGATCAAACCGGACTGGCTGGTGTGCCGCCTGACGGAGAGCGGACGCACCATTGCTGCCGACGCACCCAGCGTCGGGGACGACGACTGAAAAGCCGGCAATTCCGATAGATATGGTTGAACGCGACCCGGCCGGCCCCGCCATCAAATCCGTGCTGATCTGCATCAACCGGCGGTTTCACGGGGATCAGCCGTCGTGCGCCGCGCGCGGTTCGGAAGCGCTCGCCGATGCGCTCGAGGCGGGTGTGCGGGAACGGAACATCGACGTCGAGGTGGAGCGGATCAAGTGTCTGGGCCAGTGTACCAAGGGGCCGAGCGTCCGCTTCGCGCCCGGCGGCCGGTTCCATCTCGGGACAACGGAAGCCGATCTTCCGGCCATTCTGGACGAACTCGAAGATATATGCGGTACGCGCGACGAGGACCCGGGACCGCCGTTGCACCTGCTGGGTTCGTAAAATTAGAGCAAATATTTTGGAAAATTGGCCGGACTGTGACGTATGTCACAGGCGGCGACTGAGCGGCCTGCCATAGTTTCTCTCGTAAGGATGGATTTCTTCACAGAATCCTCCCTTCCCTCAAGAGCACAAACTTTGGCCGGGTCTTCGGATCCGGCCATTCTCTTTTCCGGCCCCTTAACCGCCATCGGGTGAAGTATTTTCTTAAGGCATTGGCCTGATACTCACGGATATTATGATTCGCCGGTTCGGGCGAATGTGGTGTCGCGAGCGAAAAGAGTACCCATATCAGATAGATGCAGATTCTTTCGGCCAGCAAGAATTGCGAAGTCATCACGCCGGAGACGCCGATTTCGACGGCCTTCCGGAGTTGCGTCGCGATCTGGCACGACCTCTGTAACGGTGAAGACCTGCCTGTCTGGCAGATCGATAACCTGCTTCTGTTCCCCGCGCCGCTGGTTCCCTACGCCAATGTGACCCGGTGGGAACCGGCCCTGAACGACTACCGTTTCTTGTTCTGGGGCAGCGGCCGCACGGACATGATGAAGTTCGATTACACGTCCAAGCCCCTCTCCGAGCTGAAGCCCGAACTTTACGCCGACCTTGTGCGCAGTGAGCTGGCGGAGGTTCTCAGTGTTGGTAAGCCCATGAGATCGAGCGCTCAGGTTTGCTTAAGCGACGGCACGGAGACGTTGGTGGAGAAAATCCGGTTGCCGTTCCTTGACGACAAGGGTGACGTGACCACGATCCTGTCCATTGACGATGCGCGTCAGTTTCTGCAGCGCTATTACCTGTCATGGGCCAGAGCGGAAGCGGCTGCCCAATAAACCGGAACTGTTTTGGGAAGAATGGTCGGGAAGACAGGATTCGAACCTGCGACCCCTGCGCCCCCAGCACAGTGCTCTACCAGGCTGAGCTACTTCCCGACCGGTGCGCGCCGCCTGTCAGTCAGGGGTGCGGCGCGGGCCGGACTATAGTCGTCGCGTTCGCCACGTACAACAAAAAGCGGCAGTCATCCGGCAGCTAGAATTCAATTCCGTCCGTCGCCCTGTACTCGATACAGGGCCTATGTTTTCAAATCGGCAGGCACATGAATTTTACGGACCTTGAATTCAATACAAGGTGACGACGCAGGGGAACTCAGGACGCGCTTTGCATGAGTTGCTCATGCAGGCCCTTCAAGTCGCTGACGATGTCGCGCAGTTCCTGCTGCATATCGATATCGGCCGAAGGTGCGGCTGGCGCGTTGCCGGGCCGGGCCGTCATCGCGTCGTTCATATCGACCGGGCCCTCGCCCAACGGGATCTTGGCTTCGGTCTCCGCGACGAAATTTCTGACGCTGCCGCTTTGACGCAGCAGTTTCTGCACACCCTTGATGGTGTAGCCGTCCACGTACAGCAGATCGCGGATACGGCGAAGCAACTGCAGGTCGTCCGGACGGTAATAACGGCGCCCGCCGCCGCGTTTCATCGGTTTGACCTGCGGGAACTTGGTTTCCCAGAAGCGGAGCACGTGTTGCGGCAGGTCGAGCTCGTCGGCCACTTCGCTGATCGTGCGAAAGGCGCTTGCCGACTTTTCCGATTTGTCCGCAGTTCGGTCGTCTGGTGAGCTATCGCTCATCGGAGATCATCTCACGCTTCTGCCGCTTCACTCGGCTTGCGGATTTCATTGATGCGGCTTTTTAAAACCTGCGAAGGCCGAAACACCAGCACCTTGCGGGGCAGGATCGGTACTTCCTCGCCGGTTTTCGGGTTGCGCCCAATCCGCTGGCCTTTTTCACGAACCGAGAAACTGCCGAACGACGACACCTTGACGGTCTCGCCGTTGACGAGTGCTTCGGCCATGTATTCGAGCACGCTTTCCAGAAGGTCGGCGGATTCGTTGCGGGATAACCCAATTTCCTGATAGACGGCTTCGCCCAGATCAGCTCGCGTTACGGTCTTACCCGTCATAGCAACGCAGCCTCCCCCTTGTTGTCATTGCCGGAAGCGTATCCTTGACCGGTAAATCCGTCAATATCAAAGGGATGGCCGATTTTTGGGTAATAGTGCCTGGGTCAGTTTCCAGACACAATAAATTGCGTGGGATGCCATATCCCAACGTCCGGCGGCGAAAAATGTGCGGTTTTTTTTAGGTCTTACCAGCGCACCAGTCCGGCGCCCCAGGTCAATCCACCGCCCATTGCTTCGAGCAGGACAAGATCGCCGCGCTGGATGCGGCCGTCCTTGACCGCGGTGTCGAGCGCGAGCGGGATCGAGGCAGCCGAGGTGTTGGCGTGTTTTTCGACCGTCAAGACGACACGCTCCTCGCTCATTCCGAGCTTCTTGGCCGTCGAGTCGATGATTCGCTTGTTGGCCTGATGCGGGACAAGCCAGTCGATGTCGCTGCGCTCGAGCCCGTTCGCTTCCAGCGCCTCGTCGACGATCGACGCCAGGTTGGTGACGGCATGACGGAACACCTCGCGCCCGTTCATGCGCACGTGGCCGACCGTTTGCGTCGTCGACGGGCCGCCGTCGACGTAAAGGATGTCATAGTTGGAGCCGTCGGAATGGATATGCGTGGACAAGACGCCACGGCCCGAATTGTGCCCCTTCCCGTTTCCGCCGGAACCGGATTCTTCCTCGTCACGGGCGCGCATCACGACCGCACCCGCACCGTCGCCGAAAAGCACGCAGGTCGAGCGGTCGTTCCAGTCGAGGATGCGCGAGAACGTCTCGGCGCCGATCAGCAACGCGGTCTTCGCCTGGCCGCACTTGATGAAGTTGTCGGCGATGGCGAGGCCGTAAACGAATCCCGAGCAGACGGCCTGAACATCGAACGCGGCGCCGTTGGTTGTACCAAGCCGGTGTTGAACCTTGGCCGCCGTCGACGGAAATGTGTTGTCCGGCGTGGTCGTCGCGCAGATCACGAGGTCGAGTTCGGTGGCGTCGATTTCGGCGTGTTCGAGCGCTCGCCTGGCGGCGTTCACGGCCAGATCGGACGTGAATTCCCCTTCCGCCGCGATATAGCGCTGGCCGATACCGCTGCGCGAGCGGATCCACTCATCCGAAGTGTCCACGGTCTTGGCGAGTTCATCATTGGTGACACAGCGTTCCGGCAAATAAGAGCCGCAGCCGAGGATTTCCGAACGTATTGTCATGTTAACTAGCTGCAGCCTCTGGCTTTTCGACATCGTCCGCATCGCCGCCGATCTGGGCGTTGTCGCGGTCTTCCAGAAGCTGCGCGCAGTCTTCCTTGATGCCTTCGTTGAAGTTGTTGCGGACCAGATTGACCGCGACGCCGATGGCGTTGGCGAAACCGATGCCGTCCGTGCCACCGTGACTCTTGACGCAAATACCATTGAGCCCGACGAACATGGCGCCGTTATACAAGCGCGGGTCGAACTTCTTTTTGAACTGCAGGAGCGCGGGGCGCGCGATGAGCGCGCCGAGCTTGCCGAACACGGAGGACGTCAGCGCGCTCCTCAGGAAATGCCCGAACATTGACGCCATCCCCTCTGCGGTCTTGAGCGCGACGTTGCCGGTAAAGCCGTCGGTGACGATCACGTCGACCGTTCCCTTGGCGATGTCGTCGCCTTCGACGAAGCCGTGGAAGCGGATCGGCAGGTTGGTTTGTTGCAACAGTTCGGCCGCGCCGCGGACTTCCTGGTTGCCCTTCATATCCTCGGCGCCGACGTTGAGCAGACCGACCGACGGATGCTCGCAGCCCAGCACGTTGCGGGCGAACACCTCGCCCATGACGGCGAACTGCAACAGATTGTCGGCATCGCATTCGATGTTGGCGCCGAGATCGAGCATCACGGTCTCACGGCGCATGGTCGGGAAATATGTCGCAATCGCGGGGCGGTCGATCCCGGGCAGCGTCTTGAGCACGAACTTGGCCATCGCCATCAGTGCGCCGGTGTTGCCGGCGGAAATGACGGCATCGGCCTCGCCGTCGCCGACCGCGTTGATGGCGAGGCGCATGCTCGACTGGCGACCGGCGCGCAGTGCGACAGCCGGCTTGTCGCCGCTGCCGATGACGTCCGGCGCGTGCCGGACTTCGGACGCAGCCAACGCCGCCGGTTTGCCTTGCAGCATGTCGTTCAGACGCGCTTCGTCACCGTACAGCAGGAACCGCAGATTCGGGTTCTGCCGCGCGGCAGCTTCAACGCCGTCGATGACCATTTCGGGCGCATTGTCGCCGCCCATGGCATCGATTGATAGGGTCAAGCTTGTGGTCAATGCCTCGTCCCGGTCGCGGAGCCCAAAATACCTAGCCCCGCATCATACGGGTCATAAGGCTCGCTTAAAAGGGAGTTAGGCCAGCTCTTCGACGGCGGCAACTTCGCGGCCGTTGTACGAACCGCAAGACTGGCAAACGTGGTGCGGACGCATGAACTCACCGCAGTTGGCGCATTCGACGAGGTTGGACGTATCAAGCGCGTGATGCGCACGACGCATGTTGCGCTTCGATTTCGAAACCTTCTTCTTTGGAACGGCCATCTCTATATTCCTCTTTGATCTGCTCGTTACCGAACGAGCGCGCCTTCTTAATGGATTTGGGGCCTCGCTGCAAGACGTGAGACGCAATTATCTGCGATATACCGAAATCCGATATTGAGCGCTTAATCCTTTGAATTCATTTTATCTTTTAGAGAAGAGAGCGCGGCGAACGGATTTTCCCGTTCATTCCCGCCGTCCTCGTCGGTGTCGATGCCCTCGAAAACCGCGCCGGGCGTGCGCGGATACGGCGGGATATTGAGCGCGAGCTCCTCGACCGCCGCTTCACCGACGTCGATCTTGCCGTCGACGATGGGATCCGGCTCTTCAATTTCCGGATCGGTCAACACGTCCTCTTCCGACATGTTCAGGCCCGCCAAAGGATCGGCGTCTTCGGCAAAGGTCAGGTCGACATCGAACGCGAGCTCGGTCGTCAGCGGATCGCCGGTCACGACGCAGGTTTGCACGATTTCCGCGCGAATCGGGCCGCTCAGCGAAATCTGCCTGCCCATCTCCGGCTGCAGTTTCAACTCGCCTTCGAAGCGGTTGAGCGCGACGAGCCCGAGCCGCATGGCGATGGCGTCCAGTTCTGCGGTATCCGGATCGAGGACGATAGTGCGGCCCTTCTGCGGCAGTTCGTCGGCCTTCTGCGGCCGCGAGAATTCAGGCGCTCCCGTCATCGTGCCCCCGCGTCCCCGGTGTCGATGTCGGCAAAAGCGATCTCGCCAGCCAACAGGGCCTGGACGGGTTGCTGGGCAAGATACACGTCCTCGCGGCGCACGTGGCGGGCCAGCCTGGATACGTGCGCGTCCATCGGTTCCATGTTCCGGTACGGATGTTTGCGCAGCGCCGCCTCGAGCGCCTCGTCGTCCCCGGTCAGGGCTTCCTCGTAGGCCTTGATGCGCCCGTAGAAACTCTGCGCCAGTTTCTTGACCTTCTTGCCGACGCTGATGTCGCCGACGCCGAGTTCGCGAAGGTTCGAATCGATGTCCTCGAACATGATGTCGAAGTACGCCTGTGAGACGTTGCGCGCCTTTTCCTCGGTCTTGAGGCGGCGCAACACCAGGAACGCCATCAGCGCCAGGATCTCGAACCGGCCTTCCGGGGTATCGGGAACGCCCATCTCGGTATAAATGGCGGGCCGCCGGGCGGCGTGGATGGTTGCCGTGTAAAGTGCATGCGCGCATTCGAGTTCCGGCTTGCGTCCAAACAGGGATTTCAGCGAAAACACGGTGGGGAAGCCCCTTCGATCCATTGACAATTTTCGGTCCGGGCGGCACTGTCGCCCTCATCCGGTGCCGGAGAGCGCCCTAAGCGCCGCCGCACCGTCATGGGAGCATGATGTAGGATGCGAGACCCCTTGATCACAAGGTCTTTTATTGCCGCCGCCGTCCTTGCGGGCGCGGTCGGGCTCGCGTCGTGTTCGCCCCGCGTCGCGCAGCGCGGCGTCATGCCCGACATCGACGCCATTGCCGCCATTCAGCCCAACAAGACAACCAAGGACGAGGTCGAGCGCGCCCTCGGTTCGCCGTCGAGCGTCAACATGTATGGGCAGGAAACCTGGCTTTACGTCGGTGAAACCACGGAAACGGTGGCCTTTCTCGAGCGTGACGTCAGCGAGCGCAGCGTGCTTCTGGTCACCTTCAACAAGGACGGTGTCGTCACCGACGTGGAATCGCACGGCCTCGACGTGGCCCGCGATATCGAGCCGGTCGAGCGCAAGACGCCGACGGTGGGCAAGCAGATGACCGTGATCGAACAGCTGGTCGGCAACTTCAACCGCTTCAAGAACGCCGGCGGCGGCAAGAAATAGTTTTCGCCCGGCGCCCTGCCCCGCAACGGCGGCCGGACAAAGAAAAAGGCCCCGGATCGCTCCGGGGCCTTTTCTTTTCGAACCGCAGTCCGGCTCAGGCGAGGATCGCCAGCAACAGGATCGCGACGATGTTGATGATCTTGATCATCGGGTTGACGGCGGGGCCGGCGGTGTCCTTGTACGGGTCACCGACCGTGTCACCGGTCACCGCGGCGTGGTGGGCGTCGGAGCCCTTCCCACCGTGGTTGCCGTCTTCGATGTACTTCTTGGCATTGTCCCAGGCGCCACCGCCGGCGGTCATGGACAGTGCCACGAACAGCCCGGTGACGATGGTGCCGAGCAGCATCGCGCCCAGCGCCGAGAAGGCCGATGCCTGATCGGCGACGGCCGAGATCACGAAGTACATCACGAACGGCGCCAGCAGCGGCAGCAGCGACGGCAGGATCATCTCCTTGATCGCGGCTTTCGTCAGCAGGTCGACGCACTTGCCGTATTCCGGCTTGGTCGTGCCTTCCATGATGCCCGGCAGTTCCTTGAACTGGCGGCGGACTTCGACGACGACGGCGCCACCAGCACGGCCGACGGCCATCATGCCCATCGCACCGAACAGGTACGGCAGCATGCCGCCCAGGAACAGGCCGATGACCACGTACGGGTCCTGCAGGCGGAACGTCACGTCGACGTCCGGGAAGTAGTACTTCAGGTCGTACGTGAAGGCCGCGAACAGCACCAGCGCGGCGAGACCGGCGGAACCGATCGCGTAGCCCTTGGTGACGGCTTTCGTGGTGTTGCCGACCGCGTCGAGCGCGTCGGTGGTGTTGCGGACGTCTTCAGGCAGGTCGGCCATTTCGGCGATGCCGCCGGCGTTATCCGTCACCGGACCGAAGGCGTCGAGCGCGACGACCATACCGGCCAGCGCCAGCATCGTGGTGGCGGCGATCGAGATGCCGAACAGACCCGCGTACAGATAAGAGACGATGATGCCCGCCGAGATCACGATCACCGGCAGTGCGGTCGCTTCCATGGAAACGGCGATGCCCTGAATGATGTTCGTGGCGTGGCCGGTTTCCGAGGCTGCCGCCACCGACTTCACCGGGCGGTATTCGGTGCCGGTGTAGTACTCGGTGATCCAGACAATGAGCCCGGTCACGACCAGGCCGACGATGGCGCAGATGAACAGATCGGTGCCGGAAATGACCATGCCGTTGCTCATCGTGAATTCATTCGACCAGCCCAGCAGATAGGAAACCGTACCGCCGATCAGGATCGCCGAGATCACCGCAGACGCGATGAAGCCCTTGTAGAGCGCGCCCATGATCGACTTGTTCGAGCCGAGTTTGACGAACCAAGTGGCGGCCACGGAACCGATGATGCAGACGCCGCCGATGACCAGCGGGAACAGCATCATCTGCTCCTGCACGGCTTCGACGAAGAAGATCGCGCCCAGCAGCATGGTGGCGACGACGGTCACTGCATAGGTTTCGAACAGGTCGGCGGCCATACCGGCGCAGTCACCGACGTTGTCGCCGACGTTGTCGGCGATGACGCCCGCGTTGCGGGGGTCGTCTTCCGGAATGCCGGCTTCGATCTTACCGACGAGGTCGGAACCGACATCCGCACCCTTGGTAAAGATGCCGCCGCCGAGACGGGCGAAGATCGAGATCAGCGAGGCGCCGAAACCGAGCGCGATCAGCGCTTCGAGGATGTGGCGCATTTCCGCCGGGTTGGTGGTGTCGTACATGCCGCGCAGCGCCACGTAGTAACCGGCGACGCCCAGCAGCGCGAGGCCGACCACCAGCATGCCGGTGATGGCGCCCGACTTGAACGCGATGTCGAGACCGCCTTCGAGGCCTTTGGTGCGGGCGGCTTCGGTGGTGCGGACGTTGGCGCGGACCGACACGTTCATGCCGATGTAACCGGCGACACCCGACAGGATGGCGCCGATGAAGAAGCCGATCGCCACCGGAATGCCGAGAAACGCGCCGAGCACGATGCCGACCACGATGCCGACGCCGGCGATGGTCATGTACTGGCGGTTCAGATAAGCGGCAGCCCCTTCCTGAATGGCGCCGGCAATTTCCTGCATGCGCTCATTCCCGGCGGGCGCCGAGAGAACCGAGCGGATCGCGTAGGCGCCGTAAAGCAGGGCCAACACGCCGCAAGCGAGAACCAAAACGTAAATGGAAGGCATCCTCTCCCCCTCGTTGATACGCACCGGTCCCGGACGACCCGACCCCGTGCCGGACGCCCGCCGAGAAATCGGCAAAAGCTACGTCAATAAGTCACCGGTGCAAAAAGCGCGGGGAAAATGCCAGAACGTCCCCGATAAAGCAACAAGCGGTTTTCGGCGCGCGAAACGTTTGGAAAATATCGTTTTTCGGGGTGTCGCGGCGGGTCGTACGGGCCGCTTTATTGCTGCGGCGTATCCAGCAGCGACTGGATCAAAACGCCCTTCACGATCCCCTTTTCGCCGGCGACGCGATCGGCGACGAGCTGCAGGCGCTGTTTCAGCGTCGGCAGGTCGATGCGGCCGAGTTCGCTCAGCATACGCGGGATGAATGCGTGCAGATCCTTCAGGAATGCGTCCTTGTATTGAGGCAGCATCCTCTTGATTTGAATGATGTTTTCGTTGCCGGCCGTTTCCAGCTTGACCTCAAGTTGTATCGTCGTGGCGATGGCGCCGCCCTGCACGACGTTGACCAGTAAAGGTTCCATATCGACGAACAGTGCTTCCGGCGCCTCTATTTTCTTCTCCGCCATCTCGACGGCCATTTCCGGTTTCTGGAATGGGCCGAGGCCAAACCACTTCATCGCACCGATGGTTGCTCCCGCCACGAGAAGCACGAGAGCAAAGATGAGGACAAGTCGTTTCATGTCGGCGTAATCCGTTTGGTGGCCGGCGCGAGGCCGGTGTCCCCTTCGGGGATTCGCATCAATTTATAGGGGGCACGTCCCCCGCATCAAGTCCCGGCAAAGTGGTTGAAGCCGCCGTGTTGCAGTTTCATCGTCTCGCCGTCGGGGCCGGTGACGCTGACGCCGGCGCCGTCCGTCACCTCGCCGATGGCGGAAAGAGGCGCGTCACCGACCTCCGGCTCTTCCGATGACGTGAAGGCGAGTTCGTAATCGTCGCCGCCGGTCAGGACGGTTTCGAGCAACGACGGGTCGGCCTCGAGCGCTGCACGTGCCGCCTTCGACAGCGGAATCCGGTCCGACGTTATCCGGACCGAGACGCCGGAAGCGGCGGCGATATGGCCGAGATCCTGCACCAGCCCGTCCGAGATATCGATGCAGGCGCTCGCCGTCCCGACCAGCGCCTGACCGGTCGACACCCGGGGCGACGGGCGGCGAAAACGGGCTTTCAGGTAGTCGGTGTCCTTGTGCGAAAGACTTTCGAACTTCCCCCGCGCCGCCAGCAAACCGAGCGCACCGTCGCCGATGGTGCCGGTGACATAAACCGTGTCGCCCGGTTTCGCGCCGCCGCGCGTCAAGGCTCTTCCGGCCTCGACCTCGCCGATGGCGGTCAGCGAGAACATCATCGGCCCCGGCGTCGTCACGGTGTCGCCGCCCAACAGCGGGAACGCGAACGCGTCCACCCATTCGCCGAGACCGGTCGCGAACGCCTCGATATATCCGGCGCTTATCCCTTTTTGCCACGCCGCCGCCAGCGTGAAACCGAGCGGCCTGGCGCCCATCGCCGCGAGATCTGAGAGATTGCTGCCGCAGAGCCGGTGCGCGATATTTTCGGGCGTTTCGTCATCCAGAAAATGCACCCCCTGGACAATGGCGTCCGTGGTCACGACATGCTCGAACCCGGCGCGTGTCGGGATCGCCGCCGCGTCGTCCGTGAGACCGAACGCCGCTTTGTCGCCGCGGGTCAGCGGCGCGAAATAACGGTGGATGATGTCGAACTCGTCGGCCATGTCGGTTTGTTCGCTCCTAAACCCGCACTGTACCCATTGTCATTCCGGCGCAGGCCGGAATCCAGAGCTCAGATTATATTGCTGGCTCCCGGCCGGCGCCTGCCCCGGGCGCGGGCCCGGGGCCGGGGTGACATGAAACAGTTTGACGTCAGGCCGTCTCGCCCGTGTGCGTGAACTCGTCGGCGCGAAGGTTGCGGGCGACGGCGTTGAGAATGCCGGCGATCAACTTCACCTGCTGCCCGTCCTCATCGAAAAACGCGTCGGCGACGGAGGTATAGGCACCGATAATGGTCTTTGCCGGCACGTTGCGCCGTGCAAGCAGTTCATAGGTCGCGGTGCGCAGGATGGCCTGCATCACACTTTCCATATCCTCGAACCCGCGGCTTTTCAGCATCGCCGGTTTAAGGGCTTCGTCGATCTCCGCCTTCCTGGACGCGGTGCCGCCAACCAGTTCCTTGAGGAGTTCCGGCTTCGGGCGGGCCATTTCTGCGTTCACCTCTTCGTCGGCGGTCTTCCAACGTTCGGCGGCAAAAGAGGCCAGCACGTCATCGACGGGACTGTCCATCATGATCAGTTCGTAAACCGCCTGAACCGCCGCCAGGCGAGTCGCAGCGGGTCTGGGATCGTAGGCTCTAGCCATCCTCACGTCCCCGGAAATGACGGCGAAGATCGATCATTCTCAGTACCGCTTGTGCTGCTTCGGCGCCCTTGTTCTTCTGGTCCGGATCGGCACGCACTTCGGCCTGTTTCATGTTCTCGCAGGTCAGAATCGCGAACCCGAGCGGAAACAGGTGGTTCATGGTGATATCCATTAGCGCACGGCTGGCTTCGCGGCAGATGTGATCGTAGTGGTCGGTCTCGCCGCGGATGACGCAACCCATCGCCATGATCCCGGCGTATTTCTTGTGCGGGTCCCTGAGCCCGGCCTGGATCGCCATTTCGCAGGCGGCAGGCACCTCGAACACGCCCGTGACCGGCAGCCGCTCTATATCGTAGCCCGCCTCTTTGAACACTGGTTCGGCGCCGCGCACCATATCGTCGGTGATTTTTTCGTAATATCGGGCCTCGATCACGAGGATCGTTTTGGCGTTCGTGTGTTGGGTTGTCATGGTTCAGTCCCCGGCAGGCGGGATCGGCCGTTGTTCGACGACGTTGAGGTCGTAGCCGTCGATCCCGACGATGGTGCGCTTGGTGTTCGACAGCAAAATCAGATCGTGCAGACCGAGATCCAGCAGGATTTGCGCGCCGACACCATAATCGCGAAGCTCTTTTTGCCCCTCCGCGGGTTCGCCGAGGCGCGCGCGGACGCGGTCCGACAGGGATTTCGGGTAGGGTTCGCGGATGAGAACGACGGCCCCCCTGCCCGCGTCGTCGATCATGCGCATGGCCTGCTGCAGATCGCCGCTCTTGCCGCTCGCGGCATCGCCCAGCACGTCGTCGAGGACGTTCAGCGCGTGCATGCGGACCATCACCGGCGCATCGCCGGAGAGGTCGCCTTTGACCAGCGCGATATGCTCGGCATAGGCCACCTTGTTGACGTAGACGCACATTTTCCAATCGCCGCCGAAGCGGCTCTGGAAATCCATTTCCGCGGTCTTCTCCACGACCCGGTCGTTGCGGAGCCGGTACGCGATCAGGTCGGCGATGGTGCCGATCTTGAGATTGTGGTACTGCGCGAAGGTCACGAGGTCGGGCAGCCGCGACATGGTGCCGTCCTCGTTCATGATCTCGCAGATCACGCCGGACGGATTGAGCCCGGCAAGACGTGAGATGTCGACCGCGGCCTCGGTATGTCCGGCACGGATCAAGGAGCCGCCGTCGCGCGCTTCCAACGGGAACACGTGGCCCGGCGACGCGATATCGGCCGCGCCCTTGGTCGGATCGATGGCGACGGCGATGGTGCGCGCCCGGTCGGAGGCGGAAATGCCCGTGGTGACGCCCTCGCGCGCCTCGATAGAGACCGTAAACGCCGTCTGGTGGCGCGAGCCGTTGCGGCGCGACATCGCCGGCAGTTCGAGTTCTTTCACACGATCGGACGTCAGCGCCAGGCAAATCAGGCCGCGGCCGAACTTGGCCATGAAATTGATGACGTCCGGCGTCGCCATCTGCGCCGGGATCACGAGATCGCCTTCGTTTTCGCGCTCTTCGTCGTCGACCATGATGAACATGCGGCCGTTGCGCGCGTCTTCGATAATGTCCTCGATCGGCGATAGAAAATTGTCCGGATCGGCGGTGGCGCGCGCCACCTGCTGCTTCGAGACGACCGATGGATTATTGTTGGATGACACGGGGTTACGCCTTTACGTCGTTCATGCGGGCAACATAGCGCGCGAGCACGTCTATTTCCAGATTTACACGATCCCCGGCCTTCAGACCGCCGAGCGTCGTTTCGCTCTGCGTATGCGGGATGATGTTCACGGAAAACGCGCTATCCGACACGTCGTTGACGGTCAGCGAGACTCCGTCGACCGTGACGGACCCCTTGGCGGCGATGAATTTGGCGAGCGCCTCCGGCGCCTCGAAATCGAGTTTGAGCGAGCCGCCGACCGGCGTTACCGACGTGACGGTCCCGACCCCGTCGACATGCCCGGTGACGATGTGTCCGCCCAGCTCGTCGCCGACTTTCAGCGCGCGTTCGAGGTTGAGCGGCGTGCCTTCGCGCCAATCCCCGGCGGTGGTCTTGGCGAGGGTTTCCTGAGAAGCCTCGACCGCGAACCAGCCGTCACCCTTTTCGATCACCGTCAGGCAGGCGCCCGAACACGCGATCGACGCGCCGATGTCGACCGTCGACATGTCGTAACGCGTCCGGATGTCGAAGCGCGTATCGGCCGCCTTCGATACGGCTTTGACGGCGCCGATATCGGTGATGATGCCGGTGAACATGAGCCTCAATCCTCGTTTCCAAGGCGGAGGTAGCGCTCCAGCACGTCCCCATCAAGGTCTATTGTCTCGATACGGCGGAATTTATAGGCATTTTCAGGACTGTTGACGGCCATCGGCGCGATCGCCGGCATGCCGTCGCCGCCCATGATCGAGGCGGCCCGGAACCAGCAGATCTCGTCGACAAGCCCAGCGTCGATGAAGGACGCCGTCAGCGCGCTGCCCGCTTCCAGCAGCACCCGCGTGATACCGCGCCCGGCCAGCGCCGACAGGATCATCTCCGGCGAAATCCGCCCGCCCGTGACCGGCGGCAGGTTGAATACGCCGGCGCCGAGATCGCTCAGCCGGGCGGCCTTGTCCTTGTCGGCGGCGTCGCCCGCCAGCAACCAAAGCGGCGCAGTGTCCAGGGTATCGAGCAGTCTCGCCGCGATATCTATTTCCAGCCTGGGGTCGACGACGACGCGGACTGGCGAGCGGTCCGACATTCCCGGCAAACGGCAGGTCAGTTCCGGGTCGTCCTCGCGGACCGTGCCGATCCCGGTCAGGATGGCGTCGTGTTCGGCCCTTAGGAGATGGCCGCGTGCGCGCGCTTCCGGGCCGGTAATCCACTGGCTCTTGCCGTTTCGGGACGCGATGGCGCCGTCCATGGTGGTCGCGGTCTTCATGGTCACCCATGGCCGGCCGTGCTTCACCACCGAGAAAAAGCCGTCGTTGAGCAGACTCGCTTCATCGGCCATGAGACCGCAGCGGACGGCGATCCCGGCGTCCTTCAGTCGCTGGAGACCGCTGCCGGAGACGCGCGGGTCCGGGTCCTCCACGGCGGCTGTCACCGCCTTAACACCGACTGCGATAAGCGCTTCGGTGCAGGGCCCGGTCTCGCCCTGGTGATTGCAGGGTTCCAGCGTCACATAGGCATCCGCCCCTCGGGCCAGATCGCCGGCCTGATCGAGGGCTTCGGTTTCCGCATGCGGACGGCCGCCCGGCTGTGTCCAGCCGGCGCCGACGATACGTCCGAAGGGGGATGAACCGAGATCCGGCCGGACCAGAATGCAGCCGACGGCCGGGTTCGGTGCGACGCGCCCCAGACCGCGCGCGGCGAGCCCGAGTGCGGCCCGCATGTGCGCCCGGTCGGCAGCGCTGAATTTAGTCGTCGTTTCCGTCACCTATCTGTTCAACAAATTCCTCGAAGTCCTTGGCTTCGCGGAAATTTTTGTAAACGGAGGCAAAGCGGACGTAGGCCACCTGATCGAGCTCGCGGAGGTTTTCCATCACCATCTCGCCGATCACCTTCGTGGGGATTTCGGACTCGCCCAACGTCTCCAGCCGGCGCTGGATGGAGTTTACGATCCGGTCGACGCGGTCTTCGGGGACCGGACGCTTGCGGAGTGCGATCGACAGCGATCGGGCCAGCTTGTCTCGGTCGAATGGCGATTTCTCGCCGTCCTTCTTGACGACGACCAGCTCGCGGAGTTGCACCCGTTCGAACGTCGTCCAGCGCGCGCCGCAGGCCGGGCAGAACCGCCTGCGCCGGATCGCCGCGTTATCGTCGGTCGGACGCGAGTCCTTGACCTGTGAGTCTTCATTTCCGCAAAACGGGCACCGCATCGTCCAAATCCCCCTCTATAGCCGCCCCCTCAGGCGTCCGGATAAATCGGGAAGCGGCGGCAGAGCGCCTCCACTTCCTCGCGAGCCGCTTTCTCAGCGGCGGAATTATCGCCGTTCGATTTCGCGAGCGCTTCAAGCACGTCGCTGATCAGGTTGCCGACCTTACGGAACTCCTCGGTCCCGAAGCCGCGCGTGGTCGCCGCCGGCGTGCCGAGGCGGATACCTGACGTCACCATCGGCTTTTCCGGGTCGAACGGAATGCCGTTCTTGTTGCAGGTCATGCCGGCATGCTCGAGGCTCACTTCCGCCTGATTGCCCTTCACGTCCTTGGGCCTGAGATCGACCAGCATCAGGTGCGTGTCGGTGCCTCCCGATACGATATCGAAACCGCGTTCCTTGAGTGTCGCGGCGAGCACCTTGGCGTTCTCGGCGACGGCTTTGGAATATTCCACGAATTCCGGCGTCAGCGCTTCGCCGAAAGCGACCGCCTTGGCGGCGATGACGTGCATCAGCGGTCCACCCTGCAGGCCCGGGAACACGGCGGAATTGATCTTTTTGCCGATGTCTTCGTTGTTCGATAGGATCATGCCGCCGCGCGGCCCGCGCAGCGTCTTGTGAGTGGTCGTCGTGACGATGTCGGCGTACGGCAGCGGCGACGGGTGCACGCCGGTCGCGACGAGACCCGCAAAGTGCGCCATGTCGACCATCAGGTACGCGCCGACGCTGTCGCAGATCTCGCGGAAACGCTTGAAGTCGAGGGTCCGCGGATAGGCCGAACCGCCGCAGACGATGAGCTTTGGCTTGTGTTCCTTGGCGAGTTTCTCGACCTGCTCGAAGTCGACGAGGTGATCGTCCGGGCGGACGCCGTACTGGATCGCGTTGAACCATTTTCCAGACTGCGCCGGCGGCGCGCCGTGCGTCAGGTGGCCGCCGGCCGCCAGCGACATACCGAGAATGGTATCGCCGGGTTGAAGCAGCGCCAGAAAAACGGCGCCGTTGGCCTGCGCGCCGGAGTGCGGCTGCACGTTGACGAAGGAACAGTCGAACAGCTTCTTGGCGCGCTCGATGGCGAGGCTTTCGGCGACATCGACGAACTCGCACCCGCCGTAATACCGCCGGCCCGGATAGCCCTCGGCGTATTTGTTGGTCATGATGCCGCCCTGGGCTTCCATGACGGCGCGGGACACGATGTTTTCGGACGCGATCAGTTCGATCTGGCTCTGCTGACGCTTGAGTTCGTCCGTGATCGACCCGAACAGTTCGGGATCGCGCGCCTGCAGCGGCTGATTGAAGAAATCCTGATAGTAGTCGTTGGGATAGGCGACGGCTGCGTTGCTGGACATAACGATCTTTGTTCCTTGAATAATCAGGTTTGCGGTGCGGCGAGCTTGTCGACACGTCTGGCGTGGCGCCCGCCTTCGAATTCGGTCTCAAGAAAGACTTTCATGGCATCGCGCGCGATTTCGGAACCGACCAAACGTTCTCCGAAACAGACCACGTTCGCATCGTTGTGCTGGCGCGCCAGCTTGGCCGTCAGCGAATTGGTCACAGGCGCGGCGCGCACCGCCGGATTGCGGTTGGCGGCGATGGAAATGCCGATCCCCGAGCCGCAGACGAGGACACCCCGCTCCGCCTTTCCTTCCTCTATGGCTTTGGCGAGCGCATAGCCGAAATCGGGATAGTCGACGCTTTCCGGGCCGTTGGTGCCGAGGTCGAGCACATCGTAGCCCGCCTCTTCCAGGTCGGCCTTGAGTTGTGTTTTCAAGTTCAAACCGGCGTGATCGCAGGCAATTGCTACGGTTTGTCCAGCCATCTTTGCGCTTGTCCCGGTTTACAGAAGAACGCCCACCGCGAAACATCCCACCGGACGTCCACGAGAAGTTAGCGGTTCATACCATATCTTGCGCGCGCGTGCCAACAGGCTGCTACGTTTCGGGTCGGGGTTTTTTGACGATCAGTCAGACGAAGATATCGGTCCGGCGCGGAAACGCCTTCAGCGCTTCCAGAATGCGGTGCGCCTGACGCACTTCGCTGGCGTTTTGCGGATAGTAGCGTTGGGTATATTCGACCCGGTCGGTCCATTGGCGGATATAGTCGCGTGGCCGGTCGGGCTGCGGCTTTTCGCCGGTCAATGCGCCGATGGTGCGCTCGAAATCCGGGTGCAGGTCGGGTTGGAACGCGAGCGCTTCGTAGTCCTCGAACGCGATGACGCCGCCGGCATAGAGGTTCTGGCTGTAATCCTGCATCTCGCGGGGCGTCATGTGGCGCACGTCCGGCACGTGCGTCCCGCCGGCGGGCGGCGGCAACTGTTCGACATTGCGCCGGGTTAGTGCTTCGTGCGTTCCCTCCGCGCGCGGCGGCGCCTCCAGGTCACGTCCTGCGCCGTCCCGATAGGCGATGAGGGCCCGTCCCTGTCCGGCGACGGTAACGTCCGCGGCGGCGTCGTCACGCAATGGCGGTCCGAGATCGAGCCGGTTCAGGTCCAATGGTGCGGGCGGTTGATCAATCCGCATGGATGTCGAACTCCTTTACGTCAAAAAAGGAGCAATCAACGTGCCAATCTCAGGGGCCTTGTTAATCAATGGTTTACCAAAGGTTAACGGGTTTCCGAGCGCTTTTCTGCCCGGCAGAATTTGCCGGGTGAGGCATTTGGTGCCGGGATTGTGATCCCAGCCGGACCTACTCCCGTTAGACATGCCGCGAAAAAGCGCGCTAGAATTTTGCCAATGACGTGGCAACGACCGCGTCGCGGCCTGGGAGGCCGTCGAATGGGCGATATCGGTTGCAACATCTGGCGTCATCCGCTCAAGTCCGGTGCCGTTCTGGCACTCGCAATGATGCTCGCGGTACCTGCTGCAGAGGCAGCGACGATCCGCGAACCCGATCCCGCCTTCAAATCCCACCGCGTGCTCTATGACATGGTGTTGCGGACGGCCAGCAACAGTTCCGACGTCGCGGACGCCAGCGGCACCATGTACTACCGCTTCGAAGCAATGTGCGACGGCTGGGAGGTCGAGTCCCGCGTTGCGCTGAGGCTCCACTACGGGCGCGTCGGCGTGGCCGAAGTGGTCGAGACGACGTGGACGTTCTCCAGCTTCGAAAGTTACGACGGTGCGCATTTCACTTACGCCGTGGATCACAAGCGCGACGGCGGGTTGGTCGAGGCGTTCGCCGGTGAGGCCGGCAAGGACAAGACCGGCGGGGTCGCGTCCTTCAACGACGACGAGATGACCAACGTCGACCTGCCGAAAGGCGCGCTTTTCCCGGTCGAGCACCTTAAACGCATGCTGGTGCACGCCAAACATAAGGGCGGTGCGTTCAAGCAGGTGGTGTTTGACGGCGCCAGCACGGATAACCCGTATGAGGTTAACGCGTTTGTCATCGGCCCGGTGCGCGACAGCAAGCTGCTCGCCAGGGATGGCGAACACGCCCGCAAGCCGCTGTTCGTCGGCGCCACTTCGACACGGCCGATCGACGATGCGTGGCGTATCAGGATGGCTTACTTCCCGCTGTTCGCGCCGAAAACGCTGCCCGAGTTCGAGATCGAGGTGGATTACCGCGAGAACGGCATCGCCGAGCGGATGATCCAGGATTTCGGCGATTTCTCGCTCAACCTGACGCCTTCCCGGCTCGAGATGCTGCCGCCTCAGACCTGCGAGTAGTCCCTGCCCGCCGCCATCTGTTTCCCGGCCGGGCTTGCCCGATCCGGGACCTATACACCGGCATCGCGATCGCTGGAATATGGATCCCGGCGCGCTGACCAGCAGCGGCCGGGAAACATAGCAGCGCAGCCGCTTACCCGTGTGGTTTGAGGATCTGCCGGATGGCGGTCCCGGCGGCGAGGTTCTCGAAGCCTTCGTTGATCCCCTCGAGGCCCAGTTCGCCCGTCCGCAGCTTGTCGACTGGCAGCTTGCCGTCGCGGTAATAATCGACGAAGCGCGGCATATCCTGAGGCGGTGAACACGATCCCATGTAACAGCCCTGAATCTTGAATTCCTTGGCCGTCAGCATGTAGGGCTTGAGCTCGAACACGGCGTCCGCCGGCGTCAGGCCCGCGACCGTGACCGTGCCGCCGGAACGCAACGACGCGTAGGCTGCCTCCATCCCCTTCACGGTGCCGGAAAGCTCGATGGCGTGAATCACGCCGCCGCCTGTCAGATCCTTGATCTTCTCGGCGGTGCGGTCCGTCCCTTCCGACGCGTTGACGGCGAAGTGCGCGCCGAGCGTCTTTGCGAGCGCCATTTTCTCCTCGTTCAGGTCAACGGCGACGATGGGTTCCGCGCCCGCCAGGGCCGCGCCCATGACGGCGGACAGGCCGACGCCGCCGAGGCCGAACACCGCGACCGGCTCGCCCGGCTTCGCCTTGGCCGTGTTGGTGACCGCGCCGACGCCGGTGATCACCGCGCAACCGAACAGCGCCGCGTCCTCGAACGTGATGTCTTCAGGCAGCTTGACGACCGACGAGCGGTCGACGACCGCATATTCGGCAAAGCAGGAGATGCCCGCGGCATGGCTGATCGGCGTGCCGTTCACGCTCATTCGCTTGCCGCCACCGACCAGTTCGCCCTTCATCTTGCTGTCGAAGCTGGCACCGCAAAGATGCGGGCGGCCGGTCGTGCACTCGTAGCATTCGCCGCAGCTCATCACGAAGACCATCACCACGTGATCGCCCTCTTTCAGATCGGTGACGCCCGGCCCGACCTCTCGGATGACGCCCGCCGCTTCGTGTCCCAGCACCGCCGGAATGGGCCGGGGGCGGATGCCTTCGATCGTCGACATGTCGGAATGGCAGAGGCCGGCGGCCCTGATTTCGACGAGGATTTCGTTCTGCTTGGGGCCGTCGAGATCGATGGTTTCGATCACAAGCGGGTTGGATTGCGTGTACGGTCTGGGCAGACCCTGTTCATAGAGCACGGCGCCGCGCATTTTCATGAGCTTCTTCCCTTCGTTTGTATTGTGGCGGGATCAGACGACGATGGACCCGTCGCCCCGCTTGTTGTGGTTCTTGGCAATGACGTACTTGAGCTTGCGCATGGCCGCAAGTTTCAGCGCGCGTTCTCCGACGCTCGGGTCGCCGACCATGGTAATCTCCGTATTGGTGCGGGGATCGATGGCGCTGACGCGGACATAGCTTCCCACCTGGTGGAACTCGAACAGCACCTCGCGCAGATAGACGTCATCGGGCTTCATGCGACCAAGTATATGGGGATTTCGAAACTTGAAAACATCATCGTCGAACACCCCCTCACCTATCCTCTCCCCCTACGAGGGGGAGAGGGATAAGTGAAGCGTGATCGTTATCCATGAGTCTCTCTCCCCCATTTATGGGGGAGAGAACAAGTGAGGGGGATGAATCCTAAATCAAGTTCAGGATGACGCGGCCCTTGGCCCCGTCACATATTCCGGCGGTACTTGCCGCCGGCTTCGAACAGCGCGTCGGTGATCTGGCCGAGCGAGCAGACCCGCACCGCGTCCATCAGCACCGCGAATACGTTCTCGTCGTTGGTCGCTGCGTGCTGGAGGCGCTTGATCATGTCGGCGCAGGCTTTCTCGTTCCGTTTCTGGAAGTCGCGGAGCCGGGTGATCTGGCTCTGCTTTTCCTCTTCCGTCGAGCGGCGGAGTTCGATTTCTTTTTCCTCCGGCGGGTTCGGATTGCGGTACGTGTTGACGCCGATGATCGGCAGTTCGCCGGTGTGCTTAAGCGTTTCGTAGTGAATGCTCTCTTCCTGGATCTTGCCGCGCTGGTAGCCGGTTTCCATCGCGCCGAGCACGCCGCCGCGTTCGGTGATGCGGTCGAACTCCATCAGCACCGCTTCCTCGACCAGGTCGGTCAGCTCGTCGATGACGAACGAGCCCTGGTTCGGGTTCTCGTTCTTCGCCAGCCCCCATTCCTTGTTGATGATCATCTGGATGGCGATGGCGCGGCGGAGTGATTCTTCCGTCGGCGTCGTGATCGCTTCGTCATAGGCATTGGTGTGCAAGGAGTTGCAGTTGTCGTAGACCGCAATCAGCGCCTGCAGCGTGGTGCGGATGTCGTTGAAGTCCATTTCCTGCGCGTGCAGCGACCGGCCCGACGTCTGGATGTGGTACTTGAGCTTCTGGGAGCGTTCGTTGGCGCCGTACTTGAAACGCATGGCGGTCGCCCAGATGCGCCGTGCGACCCGGCCCATGACCGAGTATTCCGGGTCCATCCCGTTGGAGAAGAAGAACGACAGGTTCGGCGCGAAGTCGTCGATGTCCATCCCCCTCGCGAGGTAAGCCTCGACGAACGTGAAACCGTTGGCGAGCGTGAAGGCCAACTGCGAGATCGGGTTCGCGCCCGCTTCGGCGATGTGATAGCCCGAAATCGAGACCGAATAGAAGTTCCTGACCTTGTGGTGCACGAAATAGGACTGGATGTCGGCCATCATCTTGAGCGCGAACTCGGTCGAGAAGATGCAGGTGTTCTGGCCCTGATCTTCTTTCAAAATGTCGGCCTGCACGGTGCCGCGCACGGTCGAGAGCGTCCAGGCCTTGATCTTCTCGATCTCTTCATCCGTCGGCGCGCGGCCGTTGTCTTCTTCGAACTTGGCGACCTGCTGATCGATGGCGGTGTTCATGAACATCGCCAGGATGGTCGGCGCCGGGCCGTTGATGGTCATGGAGACAGACGTGTTGGGCGCACAGAGATCAAAGCCGTCGTAAAGCGCCTTCATGTCGTCGAGGGTCGCGATGGATACCCCCGAGTTGCCGACTTTTCCGTAGATATCCGGGCGTTCGGCGGGATCGAAACCGTAAAGCGTGACACTGTCGAACGCGGTCGAGAGGCGCTTGGCCTCTGAATCCTTGGAGAGGAACTTGAAGCGCGCATTGGTGCGGAACGGATCGCCCTCGCCCGCGAACATGCGGGTCGGGTCCTCGCCCTCGCGCTTGAAGGCAAACACGCCCGCCGTGTAGGGGAAGCTGCCTGGTAGGTTCTCTTTGAGGAGGAACTTCAGCAGTTCGCCCTCGTCCTCGTATTTCGGCAGCGCGACGCGCGAGATGCGGTTCCCCGATAGCGTCTGGCGCTGCAGGTTGTAGCGCACTTCGCGGTCGCGGATTTTCACCACGTACTCGTCGCCGGAATAGCTCTCGACCACCGTCGGCCAGATCTCGATCAGCTTTTTGGCGCGCGGGTCGATGGCCTCGTCGCGTTCGGCCAGAAGCTTGTCGAGGTCGTCGCTGGATGTGCCGCCGGCGTCCGCCAGCATGCGCTTGGTCTCGCGCAGCTGCTGGCGCTCGCGCGCGATCCTGGATTGCTTGGCGATCGTTTCGTGATAGTCGCGGACGGTTTCCGAGATTTCCGACAGATAACGCGCGCGCTCCGGCGGCACGATGGTCTGGCCGGGCTCCGACACCTTGGTCGTTACGGGTTCGATGATGCACGGCGGCGCGTTGAAGCCCTTGTCGGCGAAGACGCTCAGCAATTCCTGATAGAGCGCGGTCACTCCCGGATCGGCGAATTTCGACGCCATGCAGCCAAACACCGGCATGTTGTCGGGGCTGGTGCCGAAGGCCTCGCGGTTGCGCTGCACCTGTTTCCGGACATCCCGAACGGCGTCGAGCGCGCCCTTCCTGTCCATCTTGTTGATGGCGATGGCGTCGGCGAAGTCGAGCATGTCGATCTTCTCGAGCTGGCTCTGCGCGCCGAATTCCGGCGTCATGACATAGAGGGACACGTCGACCAGATCGACGATGGCGGCATCGCCCTGCCCGATCCCCGGCGTCTCGACGATGACCATGTCGAAGCCGGCGGCCTTGGCGGTGGCGATGATGTCGGGGAGATATTCCGGCACTTCGGTTTTCGAGCCGCGCGTCGCGACGGAGCGGAAGTAGACATTCGGTGCGTCGATAGCGTTCATGCGGATGCGGTCGCCCAGCAGCGCGCCCTTCGTCTTGCGGCGCGTCGGGTCGATGGCGATGACGGCGATCCTGGGCTCGTTGGAATAAAGGCGGAAGCGGCGGATCAGTTCGTCGGTCAGTGACGACTTACCCGCGCCGCCGGTGCCGGTGATGCCGAGCACGGGGGTCTTGTCTTGCTTGGCAGCGAGGTCGCGAAGCTTCGTCAGATCGCCTTCCGGGAGCTTGCCCTTCTCGATCGCGGAAATGACGCGCGCCAGATCCTTGTGGTCTGCGTCGGCCAGCTTACCGAGCGCCTTCGGCAGGTCGTCCGTCGGATCGAAGTCCGACACCTCGATCATGTGCTGAATCATGCCCTGAAGACCCATCTGGTGGCCGTCCTCGGGCGAGAAGATGCGCGTCACGCCGTAGTCGTGCAGGTCCTTGATCTCGGCCGGTACGATGACGCCGCCGCCGCCGCCGAAAATCTTGATGTCGGGACGGCCCGCATCCTTCAGCAGATCGACCATGTATTTGAAGTATTCGACGTGCCCGCCCTGATAGGACGAGAGCGCAATGCCCTGCGCGTCTTCCTGGATGGCGGCGTCGACGACCTCGGCGACGGAACGGTTGTGGCCGAGGTGTATCACCTCGGCGCCCCCCGACTGCAGGATACGGCGCATGATGTTGATCGAGGCGTCGTGACCGTCGAACAGGCTCGCCGCGGTCACGAAACGGACCGGATTTTTCGGCGTGTAACTTTTATCCGCCTTGGTTGCCTGCGATTTGCGCTCGGCGGTCTGCTTGCCGTCGTCTGGCATGATGCTCTCTCCCAAGATATGCCGTCGGATTGTAACGGAAAGCGCGCCGCAGTTCGAGAAATGCCGCGACCACCAAACTTTCCCTTTACGTTAACGTAAAGCTAACATGGGCGGCGAATTGGGTCAAAGATTGAGTGCTGGCCCCCCCTATGCTTACCCCCTCACCTAACCTCTCCCCCTTCAGGGGAGAGGGATTAGTGAAGCGCGGTCTCAATGCGTGAGTCTCTCTCCCCCAAACATGGGGGAGAGAACGAGTGAGGGGGCATCCTGTTTCATATTGGCCTAAGGGGTGCTTAATGAAACGTCGACACTGGGTCGTTCCGCCCCGCCATTGACATCACCCGCCCGGGGCAGAATGATCCGCGCAACCACAGACCCCGAGGGAGAAGCCGACCATGGACCAGAGCAAGATGCACCCCGAGACGCTGGCGCTGCACGCCGGTTACCGCAAGGACGATACCAACGCGGTGGCGGTGCCGATCCACATGACCACGTCCTACCAGTTCGACAGCACCGAGCATGCGGAAAACCTGTTCGCGCTCAAGGAACTCGGCAACATCTATTCGCGCATCATGAACCCGACCTGCGACGTGATGGAACAGCGCGTCGCCGCGCTCGAAGGCGGTGTCGCTGCCCTCGCGCTGGCGTCTGGTCAGGCTGCGTCGACCTTCGCGGTGCTCAACTTGTGCAAGGCGGGCGACAACTTCGTTTGCTCGACGGATATCTACGGCGGCACCTGGAACCTGTTCCAGAACACGCTCAAGGACCTCGGCATCGAATGCCGCTTCGTCGATCCGGCCGATCCGGAGAACTTCCGAAAGGCGACCGACGACAAGACGCGCTGCTATTACGCCGAAACGCTGCCGAACCCGAAGTTGCATGTGTTCCCGATCAAGGAAGTTGCCGACATTGGCCGTGAACTCGGCGTACCGCTAATCATGGACAACACGGCCGCGCCGATCCTCTGCAAGCCGCTGGAACACGGCGCCGCGGTGGTGATTTATTCGGCGACGAAATACATGGGCGGCCACGGCACCTCGATCGGCGGGATGCTGGTCGACGGCGGCAACTTCGACTGGGAAGCCGGCGGCGACCGCTTCCCGACCCTGAACCAGCCGGACCCGAGCTATCATGGCGCGGTCTGGACCGAAGCCGTCAAACCGCTTGGGCCGATCGCTTACATCATCCGCGCGCGGGTCATCCTGCTCCGCGACATGGGCTCGGCGATGAGCCCGTTCAACGCGTTCCAGTTCATCCAGGGGATCGAGACCCTGCCGCTTCGCATGGGCCGCCACTGCGAGAACGCGGCCAAGGTGGCCGAGTTCCTCAAGGGCCACGACAAGATCGAGAACGTGATCCACCCCTCGCTGCAATCCGGCGAGCCGGCGAAGCGGCGCGATGCGTACCTCAAGGGCGGGCACGGCGCGCTCTGCGGGTTCGAGCTCAAGGGCGGCGCGGACGCCGGGCGTAAGTTCATCGACGCGCTGGAACTGCTCTATCACGTCGCCAACATCGGCGATGCGCGCTCGCTCGCCATCCACCCGGCGACGACGACGCACTCGCAGTTGTCGGTCGAAGACCAAGCCAAGGCCGGCGTGACGCCGGGCTATGTGCGGCTTTCCATCGGTCTCGAGCACATCGACGACATCATCGCCGATATCAGCCAGGCACTGGATAAGGTGTAGCGCTTGTAAAGCGCGTCATCCCAAATTTGATTTGGGATCCATAAAACAAGAAAGCCCCGGTTAAACCGGGGCTTTTTTTATGGGTCATGAATCGAGTTCAGGACGACATATGTCATGCGTTGAAGTCGAGGCCCCAGTCGCGGTAGCGCTCGGGGTCATCGCCCCATTTTTCGCGCACTTTCACGAACAGGAACAGGTGCACGCGGCACTCGAACATCTGTTCGAGTTCCTTGCGCGACGCCGCGCCGATCTCCTTGATGCGCGACCCGCGCTTCCCAAGAACAATGGCTTTCTGGCTGTCGCGCTCGACGAAGATGACCTGCTCGATCTTGATCGAGCCGTCGTCCTGGTTGGTCCAGGTCTCCGTTTCCACCGTCGCCGCGTAAGGCAACTCTTTATGAAGCTGCAGATAGAGCTTTTCGCGCGTGACCTCGGCGGCGAGAAGCCTGGCCGGCATGTCGGATATCTGGTCTTCCGGGAACAGCCACGGCCCCGGCGCCATGCGTTCAGCGCAGAAGTCGACCAGATCGTTCACGCCGTCGCCCGTCAGCGCCGAGATCATGAACGTGTCGGAAAACAGTTCGAGATCGTTCAGTTCCTGAGCAAGCGTCAGGAGCTTCCCCTTCTCCGCCGCATCGACCTTGTTCAAGACGAGGACCGGCGCGGGCGCGTTGGGCTTCTCCTGTTTTCGCTTCTTGAGCCCGTCGAGGATCGATTTCGTGTTGCTGTCGAGACCGCGCTCGGCGTCGATCATCAGCAGGATCACATCGGCGTCCCCCGCCGAGCCCCAGGCGCTTGCGACCATGGCGCGGTCGAGCCTGCGGCGCGGCTGAAAGATTCCCGGCGTGTCGACGAACAGGATTTGCGCGCCGTCCTTGATCAGGATGCCGAGCACGCGGGTCCGCGTCGTCTGCACTTTGGGTGATACAATGGAGACCTTGGCGCCGACGGCCCGGTTGACGAAGGTCGACTTGCCCGCGTTGGGCGCACCCAGAACGGCGACGAACCCGGCGCTTGTTTCCGAAACGTTCGTCATTTGCCGTCCTTTTCGATGCTGGCGAGCATGGCTTCGGCGGCGGCCTGCTCGGCGGCGCGTTTGTTGCTGCCGTCGCCGGTCGCATTTGGCTGACCCTGCACCTTGACCTCGACCGTGAACACCGGCTGGTGATCGGGACCGGACTGACCGGTGACCCGGTAGTGCGGCAGCCCGAGGCCACGCCCCTGCGCCCATTCCTGCAGCGTCGTTTTCGGGTCCTTCGGCGGACGGCGGTTTTCCCGCATCATCTCGGTCCAATTGGTGTGGATGAAGTCGCGCGCCGCTTCGAGCCCGCCGTCGCGGTAGATCGCGCAGATGATCGCTTCGGTTGCGTCGGCGAGAACGCCCGGGTTTTCGCGCCCGCCGGTCAGGTGTTCGCCGTTCGAAAGCGTCAGATGATCCGCAACCCCGATGGCTTCGGCGACGTTGGCCAGTGCGTCGCGCTGTGCGAGCGCCGTGAAGCGGTAGCTGATCTCGCCCTCTTCTTCATCCGGGTAGGCGTCGAGCAGCATTTCCGCCAGCACGAGGCCGAGCACCCGGTCGCCGAGGAACTCCATCCGTTCATTGGATTTCAGCCGCACCGAGGTGGCGCTGGAGTGAACCAGCGCGTGGCGCAGCAGACCGATGTCCTTGAACGTGTAGCCGATGGCGGCTTGCAGTGCGTCGAGGCCGCCGCTCATTCGATGCTCGTGAAGAAGCGCGCCGGTCGCAGTTCGTCGAGCCAGGTCCAGATCTTCCAGGCCGAACCGTCGATCGAGAAGAAGATGAACTCGGCGCGGCCGACGAAGTTCTCGCGCGGCACGAAACCGACGCTGGAAAACCGCGAGTCGTTCGAATTGTCGCGGTTGTCGCCCATCATGAAGTAATGGCCGTCCGGCACGGTGAAGACCTGGGTGTTGTCGCTGCCGGGGTTGTCGTCGCTTTTTTCGACGATCAGGTGTTCCTTACCGTTCGGCAGCGTCTCGACGTATTGCGTGATGCGCGAAAATTGACCGGGTGCGGCTTCGAAGATGTGATCCTCGATCTTCTTGCGCTCCACCGGCTGGCCGTTGATGTGCAGGATACCGTTCTTGACCTGGATACGGTCGCCCGGCAGGCCGATCACGCGCTTGATGAAATCCGTCGAGTTGTCGCGCGGCAGCTTGAAGACGGCGACGTCGCCGCGCTCGGGCTCGGTGAAGAACACCCGATCTTCGGGCAGAAGCGGCAGCCCGAACGGCAGCGAATACCGGCTGTAGCCGTAAGCGTATTTCGAAACGAATAGGTAGTCGCCGACCAGCAGCGTCGGCACCATGGACCCGGACGGAATGGAGAACGGCTCGAACGCCGTTACGCGGATCGCAAGCGCGATCAGCACCGCGTAGATGACCGTGCGAAGGGTCTCTTTCATTGTCGCTCCCCAAGGGTTGGCAGCCTGGATGGGCTCTTGGCGGCCGGGACCTGTACAGGGGCGCGATATGGCCAGCCGAACCCCCGGCTGTCAAGGGATGAGGGCGCGATTGGCTTGGTTATCGTCATCCCGGCCAAGGGGTGGCGGACGCTGTCCGCCACGCCGAGCGTCGGGACCTATTGCCGTCGATTGCGTGATATTTCCGATGGGTCCCGGGTAGCAAGGCTCGCACGGCATCCTGGCGGCTTGCCGGCTCGTCTAACGCCAGGGATGACGATTTGGAGTTATGTCGCCAACCACTGATCCAGCGAAGGTTCCAGGTTCTCCCACGGCCGAAAGCCGATGGTCAGCGCGACCGGCGTTTCCCCCTCCGCGACGCCGACGAGGGTCGGAAATCCAGTGATTTGCGAGCGCTGCGCGTAATAGAAATCGGCCAGCGTTTCCTGCTTGGTGTCGTCGTCATTGAACGCGATTTCGAAGTCGCTCAGGGGCACGCCGACCTCGTTGGCGAGCTCGGCCAGCATTTTCGGATCGGTGGTGTCCTTGTTTTCGGCGTAAAACGCCTTGTGCAGCCGGGCCAGCATGGCGGGCGCCAGCTCCGGCGCGACGCGCCTGACGGCCACGACGGCCCGGCAGGCGGGCTCGGTGTCGTAGGTGAAATCGTCGCGGTCGAAGAACTTGAAGTCGAACGGCTGACCTGACGCCTCATGGACGTGGTTCCAGTGGTTGCGGACGGTGTCCTTGTCGCGATCGGTCATGGTGTGATCGGTGAACGGTCTGAGACCGCCGACGAAAATCTGCAGGTCGGCCTTGTCGGCGGTTTTCTCCTTTACCCGGTCCATGACCGGCGAGAAACCCCAGCACCACGAACACATGGGATCGGCGAAATAGAGCAATTTACGGTCCATGGTGAACCTCCTTTGACTAAACATAGTGAGCAACAAAGGCGCATGAAACCCTTGCCCTTGGGGTCCTGCATCTGGAAACTACCGCCGAGATTGCCCTGGAGACCGTTTTACGATGCCGAACCCGCGCTATCCCGCGACCCGCATGCGCCGCAACCGCCGCACCCCCTGGCTTCGGGAGCTGGTGCGCGAAAACACCCTTTCGCCGGCCGACCTGATCTGGCCGGTGTTCGTGATCGAGGGCTCGGGCGAGCGTGAGCAAGTGATTTCCATGCCGGGGGTCGAGCGGCTTTCGTGCGATTTGTTGGCCAAGGCAGCCAAGGATGCGCACGGTCTCGGCATTCCGATGATTGCGATCTTTCCGTTCGTCGATCCGGCGCTCAAGACGCCGGACGCGAAAGAGGCCTGGAACCCGGACAACCTGGTCTGCCGTGCGGTCAAGGCGATCAAGGATGCGGTGCCCGACATCGGCGTGATGTGCGACGTGGCGCTCGACCCGTTCAATTCAGACGGCCATGACGGGATCGTCAAAGGCGACGTCATTCTGAATGACGAAACCGTCGAATGCCTGATCAAGCAGACGTTGTGCCAGGCCGAGGCCGGCTGCGACGTGATCGCGCCCAGCGATATGATGGACGGCCGCATCGCCGCGCTTCGTTCGGCGCTCGATGAAAACAATCTCCAGGACGTGGCCCTGATGTCCTATGCGGCGAAGTACGCGTCCGGTTTCTATGGCCCGTTCCGTGATGCGGTCGGGTCCGGCGGCGCGCTCAAGGGCGACAAGAAGACCTACCAGATGGACCCGGCGAATACCGACGAAGCGCTTCGCGAGGTCGCGATGGACATCGACGAGGGCGCGGACATGGTCATGGTCAAACCCGGCCTCCCCTATCTCGATGTCGTTCAGCGGGTCAAACAGACCTTCGGCATGCCGACCTTCGCCTACAACGTGTCCGGCGAATACGCGATGCTGCGTGGCGCCGGCGACGCCGGTTGGCTGCACTACGAAACGGTGATGATGGAAATGCTGACGGGCTTCAAGCGGGCCGGCGCCGACGGCGTGCTGACCTATCACGCCATCGACGCGGCGAAAATCCTCAACGCCTGATTCCTGTTGTCCCGCGCCCGCGTTGGATCGATATTGTGTCGAACGGGAGGGCAAGAAATGGCCGCGAAATTTCATCTGATCAGTTCCGTGACCTGTCCGTGGGTCCAGCGATCCGTCATCGTCATGCGCGTCAAAGGCGTCGACTTCGACGTCACGTATATCGATCTTCAGGACCCACCCGACTGGTTTCTGGAAATGTCGCCGCACGGCAAGGTGCCGGTTCTTCAGGTCGACGGCGTGACGCTTTTCGAATCCAACGCCATTTCCGAATACCTGGACGAGACCCTTGAACCCCGGCTGCACCCCGAAGACCCCATCAAGCGCGCGCAAAACCGCGCCTGGACGGATTACCTGCCGACCTTCGCATGGGGGCCAGGCCTGAACGACGTGACTTTCTGCGCGTCCGAAGACGACCTGCCCGAAGCGCTGGAAATGGCGCGCGAACGGCTCGCGCCCCTCGAAGAGACCATTGCCAAGCAACGGGGCAACGACGGCCCCTATTTCAACGGGGATAAGTTCTCGCTGGTCGACGCGTCCTACGGGCCGTTTTTCCAGCGCTTCGCGATCTCCGAAAACGTGCTGCAGACCGGGCTTCTGGACGACTTTCCCATCGTCAAGGCGTGGTCCGACGCGCTTCTTTCTGACGACAAGGTGACGGGCGCGGTGCCGGAAGGTTTCGACGAGGCGTTCCAGAAAAATCTCGAACGCCGCGGCGCGCTGGCCTGGAAGCTGATGTCCGCCGATAGCGCGGCCTGACGTCTGCCCCCTCCCCAATCCTGCGATTTGGCACAAACGAAGGCCCTTTTGGCATTCGTGCCGCGAATTCATATGATATCTGCTTATCGTGTAAATTGACTTGTAACGCGCTTTCGTGACGATCTAGCGCCAGCATCAATCATCGGGGGAATCCCGCGTGTCCGCATCTGCCCGCCTTTTTACGCCGATCCTGATTTCGGGCTGCATCATCGTCATGACGAGCTTTGCGCTGCGCGCGAGCTTCGGTCTGTTCCAGATTCCGATCGCGGACGAGTTCAACTGGCTGCGCTCCGAGTTCTCGATGGCGATCGCGATCCAGAACCTTGCGTGGGGGATCGGCCAGCCGATCTTCGCGGCGCTCGCCGAAAAGTTCGGCAACAGAAAAGCCGTTGCGCTGGGCGCGGTCGTTTACGCGCTAGGCCTCGTGCTGTCGAGCTCCGCCGTGACGCCCGAGGCGCACCAACTCCTTGAAGTGCTCGTCGGTTTCGGGATCGCCGGAACCGGCTTCGGCATCATTCTGGGCGTCGTCGGGCGCGCAGCGTCGGAAGAGCACCGCTCGATCTCGCTCGGCATCGTGACGGCGGCAGGCTCCGCCGGGCAGATCGTCGGTCCGCCGTTCGCCAACATCCTGCTGCAATCGATGCCGTGGCAGTCGGTGTTCGTGGTGTTCGCCGCGGTGATCCTGCTCGCGATGTTCGCGCTGCCTTTTCTTAAAGCCGACGAACCTGTCGCATCGGCGGCGGAACTCGAGCAATCGATGGGATCGGTGGTCGTCGGCGCCTTGAGAGACCCGAACTTCGCGATGATCTTTTCCGGGTTCTTCTCGTGCGGTTTCCAACTCGCATTCGTGACCGCGCACTTCCCGGCCTTTATCACCGAGGTTTGCGCCACCATTCCGCCCGACAGCATGATCCGCGCGGTCGGCGTCAATTCGACGACGGCGCTGGGGGCGTTTTCACTGGCATTGATCGGCTTCATGAACATCGTCGGCACCATCACCGCCGGCGCGCTCGGCCGGAATTTTTCCAAAAAGTATCTGCTGTCGATGATCTATGTCGGGCGAACGGTCGCCGCCGCGGCGTTCATCATGACGCCGATGACGCCGACAACCGTCGTACTCTTCTCGCTGACCATGGGCGGATTGTGGCTGGCGACGGTGCCGCTGACGTCGGGTCTGGTCGCACAGATTTACGGCCTCCGCTTCATGGGGACGCTCTACGGGATCGTCTTCCTGTCGCACCAGTTGGGGTCGTTCATGGGCGTCTGGCTCGGCGGCTATATGTACGATCTATATGGGTCGTACGATCTGGTCTGGTGGGTCGGCGTCGGCGCGGGCGCGTTCTCGGCGATCATTCATCTGCCGGTGAAGGAACAGCCGCGGGCGCTGCCGGTTCCGGCCTGATTACGTGGCCAGCCAGTCTTGCACGATCTTGATCTGATCCGGGTCCATCAACGCGGGCGCGTGGCCGCAGTTCGGAATGGTGACGACATCGGCCTTAGGGCCGCGCTTGGCCATTGCCTCGACGGTCGCGACGCTCAAAAGGTCAGAGTTCTCACCGCGCAGCACCAAAGTCGGACATTCGATCCGGTCCCAGACATCCCAGAGATCCACGTCCTCGATCGGACCCGAGCAGAACACGCTGGCGATATCCGGATCGTAATGGAGTTTGTAGCCCCCTTCCCCGTCCGGTAGTGACGAGGTACTGGCGAGGTGCCGCCATTGCTCGTCTGTCAGATCGCCGAACGGCGCGTGTACCTCGCGAAGATACGCCTCCACGGCGTCGACGTCCTGGAACGACGGCGCCGCGCCGACGTAATGGCAGATGCGGACCAGCGCTTCCTTGGCGATCAGCGGGCCGATGTCGTTGACGACCAGTTTGCGGATCGGCGTGCCCGGCGTCGCCGCCAGCAGCATGCCGATGATCCCGCCCATCGAGGTGCCGATCCAGTCGACCCGCTCCGCGCCGATGTGCGCCATCAGGCCGGACATGTCGTTCATGTAGTTCGGGTAGGAATAGTGCGCCGGGTCGTTCAGCCAGTCGCTCGCGCCGCGCCCGGCGACATCGACGCTGACGACGCGGCCGTCCCTGGAAAGCGCGTCGGCGATGACGTCGAAATCGCGGCTGGTGCGGGTCAGGCCGTGCACGCAGACGGTCGCTTTTCGTCCCTTCTGCTCGCCCCAGTCCGTGAACGAGATCCGGTGGAACCCGCCCGGGCCGAGCGAGAGAAAACTGCCGGCGCGGGGCGGTTGCGGGATCATGATCAGATGACCTCCTCGTCGCGGAGCTTGGCGATTTCATCGGCGCTCATGCCGAGCAGTTCGCTCAGCACGCCGTCGGTGTGCTCACCGATGGTCGGCGGCGCCAGGCGCGCGCTGACCGGGGTGCCGGACATCTTGATCGGGCTGTTGATGAGCGGCACCTTGGCGCCGGTCGCCGGCTGCTCCATCTCGATCCGCATGTTGCGGGCCAGCACGTGCTCGTTGTTGAAGACCTGATCGAGATTCCAGATCGGGCCGCAGCTGACCGAGTTCTCTTCGAGTTCCTTGAGCCAGAAATCCATCGGCTTCTGTTTGATGATGTCACGGAGTTGCGGGATCAGGGCATCGCGGTTCTTGAGGCGCATGCCGTTGGTCGCGTAATCCGGATCGGCGGCAAGTTCCTCGCAGCCCGCGACCTTGCAGAAACGCTGGAACTGCCCGTCGTTGCCGACGGCGAGAATGATCGCCCCGTCTGACGTTTCGAACGCCTGGTAAGGGACGATGTTCGGGTGCTGGTTGCCGAGGCGCGGCGGGTTCTTGCCGGTCGCCAGGTAGTTCATCCCCATGATGGTCGAGAACGCCACCATCACGTCGAGCATACCGATGTCGATGTGCTGGCCCTCGCCGGTGACTTCGCGGTAACGCAGCGCGGCGTTGATCGAAACGGCGGCGTACATCCCCGCCATCAAATCGGCGACCGGCACGGCGGCCTTCATCGGCTCACCGTCGGGCTCACCCGTCAGGCTCATGAAGCCGCTCATTCCCTGGATCAGGACATCGTAGCCGGGGCGTTTGGCGTAGGGGCCGGAATTCCCGAACCCGGTGATCGAGCAATAGATCAGGCCGGGAAACTCGTCTTTCAGATCATCGTAGCCGAGGCCGTATTTGGCGAGACCGCCGGTCTTGAAGTTCTCGACCAGCACATGCGACGTGCCGATCAGCTTCATCGCCAGTGCCTGGCCTTCGGGCTTGGCGATATCCAGCGTGATGGAGCGCTTGTTGCGGTTGGCGGCGCAGAAATAAGCGGCCTCCGACGTGTCTTCGCCGTCCTCGCCTTTGATATAGGGCGGCGCGAATTTACGTGTGTCGTCGCCGGCACCCGCCCGCTCGATCTTGATGACGTCGGCGCCGAGATCGCCGAGAATTTGCGTGCAGCTGGGACCCGCGAGAATACGGGTGAGGTCGAAGACGCGGATACCTTCCAACGGACCGGGCATTTATGGGAACTCCCTAAGTGTTTCTTATTTGCCCAATGTTCTTACCATGCGGGTTCCGATGATCAAGGTCAGCCCGCTATTCAGGGCCGAAAGCGCTCGGCCAGCCGGCGTCTCGCTGCCGGCATTTCCGTCTCGCGATGCTGAAAAACGTGGTTCTCAAGGAAATAGCCAGTGAGCTGCAGACCGCTTGCGATATCCGCATCGGCACCGTTGTCGCGTAGGAACGCCGGCAGCGGCAGCAGCCGTTCCTTGTACGGTTGCGCGGCGGCGGTCGAGACCGCCCTGCCCGTCCTGGGCGAGACGTAGGTCAGATCCTCGGTCGTCCCCGTCGCCGCACAGTGCGCGAGGTCGAGCCCGAAGCCGAGTTCCGCCAACAGACCGATTTCCCACTTCACATAGATCACCGGCCAGACGCTGTCGTCATCCAGCGACGTTAAAAGGATTTCAAGGCCATCCAGAATTGCCGGGTGTGCCTGGCGCTCGGGGAGTGCGGCCTCGATCAGCGCGCAGGCGGAGGCGAGCGCCGCCAGCCGTCGCGCGTCCGAGAGCGCCGCCGCCGCGAAAGCCCTGATCGGCTCGACGGTGAAGGTGCCGAGGTGCTCGGGCAGCCGCGCATGCCAGCGCGCCTGCACCTTGTTGCCGGGCTGCAGGATGCCGCTCATGCGCTTGCCGCCGCCGCCCCGGACCAGCCCGGCGTGACGGCCGTGCGCGCGCGTCAGCACGTTGACGATCGCCGACGTTTCACCGTGCTTGCGAACGCTGAGAATGATTCCGTCGTCCTGCCAGTCCATGGCCGAAGTTTATGCGTTCAGCTATGCGATGACACGGCTTTCGTCACTGCCCTCTCACCCGGCGCTTCGCGCCACCCTCTCCCCAAGGAGAGGGATGTTTGTCCGTCAGTTCCTTCTCCCCTTGGGAGAAGGACAGGATGAGTGGCTGAGTGTGGCGATGACAATTTTACCGTTGAAGCCCGCGCGCGCCCGGCACAGCATGAGCACGGAGGATTTCACCATGAACGACGAGAGTTTTACCGACCCGGCGACGGTCGCCGCCTCGATGATCGGGATAACCGACGCAGAGACCGGCGACGTTGCGCCGCACGTTAAGCCGGCCACCACCTATAAATACGGTCAGGGCTATGTCTATTACCGCGACAAGGGCCCCGGCATGCAGGACGTCGAGGAAGTGCTGCGCAGGCTCGAGGGCGGCAAGGCGGCGATGGTATTTGCGTCCGGCATGGGGGCGGCGACGTCGCTGCTCGTCTCGCTCGGCCCCGATGCGCACGTGGTCGCGCCGGAGACCATGTACTGGTTTCTCAGGAACTGGATGATCAACGATGCGCGGGCCTTCGGTCTTTCGGTGACGCTTTACCGGAACGGCGATCTGGATGCGATCAGAAATGCCATCCAGCCCGGCGAGACCAAGGCCGTCTGGGTCGAAACGCCTGCCAACCCCGACTGGTCGATCACAGACATCCAGGCCGCCGCCGATATCGCGCACGACGCCGGGGCGCTGCTGTTCATAGATTCAACCACCGCGCCGCCGGTCATCACCCGGCCGCTTGAACTGGGTGCGGACGTCGTCATGCACTCGGCGACCAAGTTCCTGAACGGTCATTCGGACGTTCTCGCCGGTGCGCTGATCACCAACGAAACGAACGATCTTTGGGAACGCGTGCATCATGCCCGGGCCGGGTTCGGCGCGACCCTCGGCGCATTCGAAAGCTGGCTTCTTTTGCGTGGGATGCGGACGCTGGATGTGCGCATGCAGCGCCATTCCGAAAACGCGATGCGCGTCGCAAAAGCGATGCTGTCCAACCCCGCCGTCTCGCACGTGCTTTATCCCGGGCTGCCGGACCACCCCGGTCATGACATCGCGAAAAAGCAGATGAAGGGTTTCGGCGGGATGATGTCGATTCGGCTCAAGGGCGGTGCCGATGCGGCGGCGCGCACGGTCTTGAGAACGAAGCTGTTTCGGAACGCGACCTCGCTCGGCGGCACGGAAAGCCTGATCGAGCACCGGGGCCCGGTCGAAGGGCCGGACAGCCCGACGCCGCAGGATCTTTTGAGACTGTCGGTCGGACTGGAAAACGCCGACGACCTGATCGCCGATCTCGAACAGGCCCTGGGTCAGTGACGGAAGGATAAGCCGATGCGCGTCAATATCATTTCCGTTGAGGTGATCGTTGCGGCCCTGCTCGTTTTTGCGCCGGTCAGCGCAGACGCGGACGACGCGCCGACAACCTCCGTCGGCATCAGCGCTAAAGTCACCGGCACGATCCCGTTGCAGGGGATGTTCGGAAGCTCGGACGGTTTACAATTGCGGGCGCGCGAAGTGACGATTGCGCCCGGCGGCAGGATCGCGCTGCATCATCACGATAACCGGCCCGAACTTATTTATCTGATCGAAGGCGAAGTCACCGACCACATCGTCAGCGAAGACCGGAAAGTGGTCGGCACCGCCGGGATGACCATGACGGAACCGGCGGGCGTGACGCACTGGGTCGAAAATTCGGGCGACATCCCAGTGCGCGCCATCGTCGTCGATATCGTGCCGGTGAAGTAGCGCAAATAAACCGACGAAGTCCTCGGGAACGAACGACGTGAAAAATCCCTGCGGAGGTCGCTCGCCCGGCGTTATGATCGAGGCGCGGCAGAATTGACTTTGGAACCGGTAGAAAATGGCCGACCGTAAAGCTGGCGATTCCGATAAGCCTCATCAGCAGGACAATGGCAGCGCAGCGCAGGACGGAACGGATTCTGCGCGTCAGGTGGTCGATGACCTCGGTCCATTGGCCGAGCCGGCGACGCCCACGCTTTCCCCGTCCGTTGACCAAACGCATCTCGGCAGCGACATTCCGGCCGAGGACGAGGACCTGATTTATAGCACGGTGCATCAGGGAGCGTACCGGACCGACGAGGAAATCAATTCGGACGTGCCGCATGAGCCGTTCGATTCAACGGAAGTGGCGTTCGACGTTCAGGGTCCGGAGATAGAAGAACCTGCATCCCGCGCGCTCCCGCCCAGATCGGAACTTTTGGCGGATGTCGACGATTATGCGGAAGGTATTGCGCGTGAGACGGAGTACGGTCGTTTCGAACTGACCGGCAGCGAAGACGACCGCACGACGGGCCGTGAAAAAACGCCGTCATTCGGGGGCGAAAGCGATGATGAGGCCGACGATGTGGCGGCTGCCGTTGCGCCGGCGCTGGGCCAACGCTCGATATCGCCGAATGGAACTGACGACGCGGACATCCCCACGGATGCGACCGTGCCGACATCGGCGTCGCAGCCGACGTCCCTGACGACGCCTACGACGCCGACCACCCCGACGACGCCGACCACCCCGACCACACCTACGTCACCGACGTCACCAACCACACCAACCACACCAACCACACCAACCACACCCACCACACCGACGTCACCGACGACCCCGACCACCCCGACGTCACCGACGACCCCGACCACCCCGACGACGCCGACCACACCGACGTCACCGACGACGCCGACCTATCCCACCTCGCCTACCTGGCCGTCAGCGCCGACACCGCCCGTTGTCCCCACGCAGCCGGCGTATCTTCCGGAAGTCACAGGGAGCGACGGAGACGACAACATTCAGGGAACGAAGGATTCGGAAGCCATCATCGGTATGGACGGCGACGACCGGCTGAACGCGAAAGGCGGTGACGACTGGATCGACGGCGGCGCCGGTGCCGACAAGCTGACAGGCGGCAGCGGAGACGACACTCTGATCGGTGGCGAAGGTGACGACGAGCTGCTGGGCAAAGGCGGAAACGACGAGCTTTATGGAGGTGCCGGTGATGACGTCATGAAAGGCGGCACGGACGATGACCTGATGTATGGCGGCGACGGTAACGACGATATCGCCGGTGACGGCGGCGATGACCGAATCTGGGGCGGTGCCGGTGCGGACACCATTTCCGGCGGTACGGGCATGGACGAAATCGCGGGCGGTTCCGGTGATGACGTGATCTCCGGAGACGGCGATAACGACACGATCTGGGGCGGCGAAGGTGCAGACACCATCGATGGCGGCGCGGGGGACGATCTGTTCTATGCGGAAGCCGGAAACGACATCATGACCGGTGGCAGCGGCGACGATGTCTTTTACGGAGGTGCCGGCGACGACATTGCGTCCGGAGATGCCGGGAACGATCTGTTCATCTTCGGTTACGACAGCGGGAGCGATCATTTTGCCGGCGGTTCGGGCTGGGCCGACACCATTCAACTTGAGGGGATCGATGTCGGGCCCGATGACGGCGTTTGGACGCTGGAAGTCGACGGGGACATCGGTTGGTCGGAGACGGATACGGGGCTCGTGTTCGATGAAAGCGCCAGCGGGCGGATCGAACTTGATGACGGGACCGAACTGACGTTCGAGGACGTGAACGAGATATCCTGGGGCAGTTAGCCGTGGGCGTGCCGCTTAAGCCGGCGGGTAGTAAAGGAATTCGACCATCACGCAGCCGTCTCGCGTGAAAAACGGACCGTGCGGCACGTGCGGCGGCCGGACGGCGTAGGTGCCGACTTCCAGAACTTCGCGCTCGTTACCCGGAGTGCCGATCGAGAGAGAACCCGAGACGATAAAAACTTCCTCGCACCAGTCGTGCACCGAAAGATCGGGTGAGACCGTTCCCGCCGCCCAGCGCGTGATCCGCGTAACCGCACCGCTCCCGTTTTCAAATCCGCCGGACAGCACCTTGGTCTCGATACCTTCGAAACCGTCGACGGCTTCCCAGCCGTCTTCGTCCAGCGCGTTGAAGAATTCGCGGTGTTGCTTGGGGAACGAACCGAAGCCTTCTTTGCCCGTCATCAGGCGGGATCCGCCGAAATGATCACCATGGCGTGCGCCATCGGATATTCGTCGGTTTGCGAAACGTCGACCTTCGCCGTCATCCCTTTGGGCGTCAGTTTGTCGAGGCGTTCTTTCGCACCCCCCTTCAACAGCATGATTGGCTGGCCGGTCGGCAGGTTCTGCACCACCATGTCGCGCCAGAATACACCCTGTCTGAAGCCGGTGCCGAGCGCTTTAGAGCAGGCTTCCTTGGCGGCGAAGCTCTGCGCGAAGCTCGACGCCGGGTTCTGCCGGCGCATCGCTTTTCTGATTTCATATTCGTCGTAGAGGCGTTCGATGAAGCGGTCGCCGAAGCGCTCCAGCGTTTTTTCGATGCGCCGGATGTCGCAGAGATCGGTGCCGATGCCGATAATCACGCCGAGCGTTCGCCCCGGGCGTCAGTGCGCGCCTTGTCCATCAAAGAGCGCATCCGGCGGATGGCGCTGTCCAGGCCGGAGAAGATCGCCTCGCCGATCAGGAAGTGCCCGATGTTCAATTCCATCACGTTGGGGATCGCCGCCACCGGCATCACCGTATCGAACGTCAGGCCGTGGCCGGCGTGGCATTCCAGGCCGAGATTGTCGGTTGACTGGGCGGCCTCGATGATGCGTTTCAGTTCATTGGCGCGGTCGTCGCCGTCCAGTTCGCAATATCGCCCGGTGTGCAGTTCGACGATATCGGCACCGAGTTTGGCGGAGGCTTCGAGCTGTTTCGGGTCCGGTTCGACGAACAGAGAGACGCGGATGCCCTTGTCCTTGAGCGCCTTGACGACAGGCTCCAGCGCCTTGAAACCACCGACGACGTCGAGCCCGCCTTCCGTCGTACGTTCTTCGCGCTTTTCCGGCACGATGCAGGCCGCATGCGGACCGTGACGGAGCGCGATCGCCAGCATTTCGTCGGTTGCCGCCATCTCGAGGTTGAGCGGCAATTCAAGGGAGTCCATCAGGCGTTCGATGTCGCCGTCGGAGATGTGCCGGCGGTCTTCGCGGAGGTGCGCGGTGATCCCGTCCGCGCCCGCCTTCTCCGCCAGCTTGGCGGCGTGGACCGGATCGGGGTGAACGCCGCCACGGGCATTCCGGATGGTCGCCACGTGATCGATATTGACGCCGAGACGCAGTGAATTGCTCATGCCGCCTCTCCTGTCTGTTCAGGGATGCCGTCGACCAATTCGGCGGCACGCGCTTGCCGGCGCTTGTAGGCTGCTATTTTGTAGCGCTCGATAACCGGTTTCAGCAAAAGGAAAAACGTTACCCACACAATCACCGAGGTGGGTATGGCGGCCACCATCATCGGCATCAGCACCGGCATGGCGGTGTCGCCGATAAACGTCCAGTCGCCGCGGAGTGCGGCCTCGGTAATGGCGCCGAACAGGGCCGTGAAGTCCATGGCTTCGGCACTGACGCCGGTCTGCCCGAAGCCCATGGCGACGCCGGAATTGTACAGCCAGATCCAGATGAACGGGAATGTCCACGGATTGCCGACCACCGTGCCGATGACGGCGGCAACGATGCTGCATCGGGACAACCACGCCCCCAATACGGAAAGCAGGATGTGCAGGCCGATGAACGGCGTAAAGGACATCGCCGCGCCCCAGGCGATCCCGCCCGCGATGGCATAGCCCGAGCCCGGCAGCCGCCCAACCCGGAACATCAGATACCGGGTCGAGCGCCGCCACCCCATTTCCGGCCAGAGGCTGGCAATGGCTTTGCGGTGGATGGGTAAGGGATTGCGGCGCCTGAACATCATTGAAACGTAGCGATTGCCGGGGCCGATTGAAAGAGGACGTTTTTGTGACGGGCCCCTCACCCGGCGCGTGCCGCGCCACCCTATCCCGAGGGAGAGGGAAATCGGTCCATGTGTTCCTTCTCCCTTGGAAGAAGGACAGGATGAGGGGCTATTTTTTGAGCGTTAACGTGTCGCCCTCGACCGAGAACGACGACAACCGCTCGAGGAAGCTCATGCCCAGCAATGACGTTCCGAGCCCTTTTTCCAGCACCGCGGCACGGACATCGGTCACGGCTATGCTGCCGATTTCGAGCCGGTCGACCCGGACGGGCGCGCCGAAGGCGGTGCCGTTGGCGGTGTCGAAGCGTTGCGAGTACGAAAGCGTGCCGGGATTTAAACCTGCGCGTTCGGCGTCGTCACGGGTCAGGGTCACGACGCTGGCGCCGGTGTCGACAAGAAATTGCACGCGTTCGCCGTTGACCTTGGCGGAGACATGAAAATGTCCGTCGCTTCTGCGGTTGAGGGTGATTTCCCCCGCCCCGGTTTCGACCGCCATCGAGGGGACGAGCGCCCCCATAAGTCGGGCACCGATGGCGGCGAAATCGTCTTTCAGGGTGTAGCCCACGACGAGTACGAGACCGATCATCACCCAGATGAAAGCGGCCTTGAACGCGCCCTTGAGGTTAAGTTTCGGCGACAGCATCAGCCCGGCGCCGATCAATATCATCAATCCGAACGCACGGACGAGGTTCGCCTGATCTACGTCGCTATCGAGCGAGCCCGGGAACATATCGGCCAGGAACCAGATCAGGGCGGCAATCCCGGCGCAACCGATCAGCAGAATCCACACGCGCGCGTTCACGATCTAGTTCGCCCCCAGCTTGTTGAGCGCGTCCTTGGCACGGGCCAGTCCGGCGTCGGCTGCTTTCTCCAGCCATTTACGCCCCTCGCGCGGATTGCGCGCCACGCCGTCGCCGTTGATGAGCATGGCACCGTATAGATACGCCGCTTCGGCGATCCCGTTATTGGCAGCGGATTTCGCCCATTGCGCCGAGATCGCCTTGTCGGCGGCGACGCCGTCGCCCTGCCAGTAAATCCGCGAAAGCTCGTACTGCGCCTTGGCGTGCCCGGCCTCGGCGGCCTTTTCGAACCAGCCGCGCGCCGCGCCCGGATTGGCGTCGGTGCCGATGCCGCGGGCATAAATCAGCCCCAACTGGAACTGGTCTTCGGGATCGGTGCTTTCCGATAGCTGCGCGAGCCGTTGGCGCGCCTGCCTGGCCTGCTGCTGTTTCGCCTTGGCGACGGCGCTGCCGGCGACGCCGCTGTTACGGAGCGCATCGATATAGACGAGATAGTCGTCGAGGATTGCCGGCACGTCGGGGTCCAACTGGTCCCATGATTTCAGCGCGGCGCGCTTGTTCTTGCGCTGCCAGGATTTGAAATCGGCGCACCAGTGCCCTTCCAGCACCTTCCTGAACTGCACCATGTCGCGCGCGCCTTTGTCAAAGCCCAGATCCTGGTAGGCCTTTTCTTGATAGAGATACGCCTCGCATTCCAGATCGACCTCGCGGACATGTTCAAGTCGTCCGCGCAGGTGCTGCATCCCGTGCCCGGTCAGTTCGTGCGCCAATACCGGCGCCAGTTCGCGGGGCGACCACTTGCCGCCGAAGCGTCCGACGATGGTCAGGAAATCCTTGGTGCGGCCCTCCGCCTGATAGAAATCCGGCAGGAACGCGGCGATGGTGATCTTGGTCAACTCGCGCTTGGGAAAGGCCGGGTCGTAGACGATGACGACGTTTCCTGCTTTTTTCAGCTTTTCAATGGCTTGGGCGTTATAGCTGGAGTTTTCGATCAGGATATCGGCGGCTTTTCTGACTGTGTCGGCACCTTCCGCCGGAGAAGCCAGGTCGATGTCATAGGTTTTGCCGTGAGGCGCGGGCTTGCCGGCGATCTGCATGCCCTTGTGCATGAACTGGACGACGCCGTCGTCGGCGGCGAACGCGGCGGCCGGTGTCAGCGCCAGCCACGCGCCGATCGATGTCACAAGAAGCCTTCGCGTACGGTTCAGCATCAATCCTTGGTCAATTCGAACATCAGCAACAGCGTGCGTTGTTCGTTCCTGTTGAAATTGTCGTCAGAGATCAGGTAGATCATCGACTCGCCGCCGCGTCCGCGGACGGCTTCGATCCCCTCGAAATTGTCGATGTTCATGGGCGGTGCAAGGCTGGCGATCAGCGTGCCTTCCACCTGCGCGCCCGGCAAGATGTCGGCGGAGGCAACGCGCTTGATCTTGATGCGCACGCCCTGGCGCGGGGTGAAGAACCGTTCCAGCACGACGACATCGCCGTCCGGCAGTGTCGCCGCGCCTGTCGGCCGGAAGCCTTTTTCAGAGACGTAGGTCAGCACATCCCACCCGTCGCGGCTGGAAACCCACGCAACATGCACGGGTTCGTCCGGATCGCCCTCGGAAATCGCAAGTAAACGTCCGTCGTAAAGCAGCGTCAGCGCCTCGATCCCGTCGTTGCCGGGCATGCCCGCGAGTTCCGCGGGCGGCTTCAGGACGCGCGGCACGGTGGCGCCTGGATCGTAGCGCCAAAGCCGGTGATCGCGTTCGAAGGCGACGATGATTTCCCCCTCGACGCCGGGGCTCATGGCTTCGGCATCCGAGAAGCGTTTGCCGCGGAGCGGTGTGCCGTCGAGATCGGCGAGCGTGCTTAAATCGGCGTTCGCAAGACCGATCAGATCCCCCTTGTCGTCATATGAAAGCTCTGCCGACAGCGACTGTGCGGCATCCGAGATCGTGACCATGCGCCTGCCGTCGGCGCTGAGACCCAGCGCGGAAAAGCCGCCGAAGCGCGGCTCGCGGCTGATCAAGTGCAGCCCGCCCCGAAAGATCAGCTTGTCGACCGAGGATTTGTCCGGCGCCGCGTCGATTAGCGGGATGCGCGTCACCTCGATCTCGACCGGATCGGCATGACCGGCCACTGACGCCAGTGTCAGGACAGTAGCGGCGGCGATGGCGCGAAGCATTCTCATGCCTCGGTTTTAGCACGGCCCGCAGGGGCCAGAAAGCGATCCCGCACGTGTGAAATTTTTGCGGCAGGACGTGACGGCGGCGAAAATTACGATAACATCCCGCCCATGAAATTCATTCACCTGACCGATCCGCATATGACGGCCGCCGGCACGTTGTTCGAACTGGATCTGGAGGCGCGCCTTGAGGCCGCCGTCAAGTCCATCAACCGGCGTCATAGTGACGCCGAACTTGTCATGGTTACCGGCGATATCACGCACTGGGGCGAGCCTGAAGCGTATGCGCGGGTGAACAGCATCCTCGGCGAATTGGCGATGCCGTGGTATCCGCTGATCGGCAACCACGATGTCCCGGACGCCTACTTCGCCGGACTGCCGAATGCACCGAAGGACGCCGCCGGGCGCGCGTGTTTCCGCCTAGATACCTCGGCGGGTGCGTTCCTGGCCCTCGATACACTGACCGACGGTACGCATGCCGGGTCCGTTGACGAACGCCAGCTCACGTGGCTCGACACGGAGCTCGGCAAGACCGATGACGGGTTTCTGTTCCTGCACCACGGGCCGTCGCGGACGGGGATCGCGGGGATGGACCGCATCCCCCTTCTCAACCCGGACGATCTTTACGACGTCATCGCCGCGCACCCGGGCACGCTTCGGCACATCTTTTTCGGGCACATGCACCGCGCGTTTCACGGTTCATGGCGCGGTATCCCGTTTTCCACCGTCAAGGCGACGGCGCATCAGGTGGCGGCGCTGATCGACGACGAATCGCCGCTCACCTCGAGCCGCGAATTGCCCGCTTACGCCGTCGTGCTGATCGATGACGAAAACGTCCTTGTGCACGATATCTCGTACATGGAGGAAGCGGCCGAGTTCACCTATGACCGCGAAGCCGGGCGCCCCGCCGCCGACTAAGCCGGCGGCGTCACCAAACTGTCACGACAACTTTTCATGCGATTGTGCTAGCCGGTTATAAACGTAACAACCGGGCTGACCGATATGGGCTGGTTACTGACCATCGTGCTGGCAATGCCGTTGTCGAGCGGCGACGTCGAATTCCGGATGTGGTTTTCCAAGGAAAGCTACTGCACCTTCGCCATCGAAAAGTTCTCGGAAAAGCCGTTCATGCAGCGGCTGCCGGACGGCGGCGAAGCGCCTGGCGCGGTCAAGCGGGCCACGTGCCGGGAACTCGGCAACGACGAGGACGCCCTGGTGCCGGAACACCTGCGTTGGAAGGTGAAACCGCTCAGCGGACTTTTCGGCGGTAACTGAGCGTTTTTGCCGTCCCTTGTCATTCCCGTCGATCCGCCACAGGATTGGCGTAATCGGCATCAAGCCGAAAACAAGATGACTAGGGAAGAACCATGCCACCCATCAGACTGATGGCGACCACCGGCATCCTCGGCTACGGCTTTACCGAGGAAGCCTTCAACGCGGGCATCGCCATGAAACCGGACCTCATCGCCTGCGATGCCGGGTCTTCGGATCCGGGGCCCCATTATCTCGGGAGCGGCACGGCGTTTGTTTCGCGCGCCGCGGTGAAGCGCGACCTGGGTTTGATGGTGACGGCCGGTGTCGCCAAGGGCATTCCGGTGATGATTGGGTCCGCCGGCGGCAGCGGTTCGGACGCGCAGGTCGACTGGACGCTGGATATCCTCCGCGAGATTTGCGCCGAAAACGATCTCACCCCGAAAGTCGCAGTGATCCGCACCGAGCAGTCGAAGGATCTCCTTCACCGAAAGCTTGCTGCCGGTAAGATCCAGCCGCTCGGCCCCATCGGTGATCTGACGGATACGGACATCGACGACGCGGCGCGGGTTGTCGCGATGATGGGCCCGGAAGCCTATCAGCAGGCGTTGAACGACGGCGCCGACGTGGTCATCGCCGGGCGCGGCACCGATGCGGCGTTGTTCGCGGCGCTGCCACTGATGAAGGGCGCCGATCCGGGGCTCGCCTGGCATCTCGCCAAGATCATCGAGTGCGGCGCCCAGGTGGTCGAGCCGCGCGAGGGCCAGGACTGTGTCATCGGCACGATCTACGACGACCATTTCACCGTCGAACCGGGGCATCCTGCCCGGCGTTGCACGGTGACGCGGGTATCGGCGCACACCCTTTATGAGAACCCGGAGCCTTATCGCCTGAAGGAGCCAGACGGTATGCTGGTCACCGACCGCTGCAGCTTCGAACAAGTCGAAGAGCGCGTGGTCAAGGTGTCGGGGAGCCGGTACGAGCCCGCGGACAAATACACGGTGAAGCTCGAGGGTGCTCGGCCGGTCGGCTATCGGACAGTGTTCATTGCCGGCATCCGCGACCCGATTCTGATCGAGGGGATCAATGATTTCGTCAAATCCTGCCGCCAGCGCATCACGCGCGACGTCGGCGCGCTTGGGATCGAACCCGAAGATTTCACCCTCTCCGTTCACCTTTACGGGAAGAACGCGGTGATGGGCGAGCTTGAGCCCGAAGCCGACGGCCCGATCCACGAACTCGGGTTGCTGCTCGACGTGCTCGGCCGGACCGAAGACATCAGCCGTGCCGTCTTGGCGAAATCCAGATACGCGTTCCTGCATACGGATTTTCCTGGCCGGATGTGTATCTCCGGCAACCTGGCGATCCCGTTTTCACCCTCCGACATGCATGTCGGTGCGGTATACGAATTCAACATCTGGCACGTGATGGAATGCGAAGATCCGATGGAGCCGGTCCGGATGGAATGGATCGAACCCGAGGAGGTCCGCTCATGGCGAAACTGATGGATATCGCGCGCGTGGTGCGCGGCAAGAACGCGGGGGCGCTGCAACTGACGCTCGACGTGATGTTCGAGGACGAGGAAACCTATCGCAGGGTCCGCGATTCCGGGGCGCTGTCGCCTCGCGTCATCGCGCCGCTTTATGGCGTGACGGATAACGAGGTCGCGATCATCCCGTTCGATGTCGCGAAAGCGATCAAGATTACGGTGCCGAGGCGTGTGCGGTCCGGCTCGCCCGGCGATACGGATGTCTACGGCGCCCAGCAGCACGTGCCGCTTATGCAGATCGACTTGCCCGATTGACGGAGATAGGCTCGCTTGATGGAAAATCTTTACCCGTTTCATGACCGCCAAAGCCCCGAGGGGGACGAGGTGTTTTTCGACCACGTGGCGTGGATGGTCCCCGATATGGACGCGGCATCGGCCGCGATGGCGCGGCTCGGGTTCAAGCTGACGCCCTACTCCGTGCATGGCAACCGCGATCCGGAAACCGGCAAGCGTATCCCGCAGGGCACCGCCAACCGTCTCGCCATGCTGGAGACCGGCTATATCGAGCTTCTGTGCGAAGCCGGCGACGTCGAGGCGCCGGTGGTCGACGATCTGCGTGCGCGCCTCAAGCGTTACACGGGGGTGCACTTGCTGGCGTTTTCGCACGCCGACGCGGACACGTCTTACAAGCGGATCGAAGCCGACGGTTTTCGCCTGCAGCCGATGGTGCATCTGAGGCGCGACGTGGAAGCCGCCGACGGCTCCGGCGACGAGGTGAAATTCAGCGTGATCCGCGCCGCATTCGACGAAATTTCCGAAGGCCGCATTCAGGTGCTGACGCATCACACGCCCGGTCTGATGTGGCAGGACCGGTACCTCGCCCGCGACAATGGTCTGACGGCGATGGTCGACGCGGTGATCTGCGTCGACGATCCGGCGGCGTCTGCCGAGCGCATGGCGACGTTCCTCGCCAAGGAGGTGAAGAAGGTCGATGACGACGAAGCGCTGGTGTTGACGGATCGCGGCGGCCTCAGGTTCGTGACACGGGCCCGGCTCGGCGCTGTCGCGCCGGGCGTCGAGCCGCCGTCGCTGCCCTACACCGCGGCGATCGGTTTCCGCTCCGGGGATATCGAGAAGACTCAATCGTTCTTCATTGAGGCCGGCATCATGTTGATCGATACCGGATTGGCGCTGATGGTGATGCCGGAAGATGCGCTCGGCACGGCACTTCTGATTTATAAATGAATTCGCCGCTCCCTACCCGGCAATTATTGCACGCATGTCGTGTGTAAGTGGCGCTTGCTGCCCAGCGGAACGTCATACTCCGGACATTAAGTAATTGTTAATCAACGGTTCAGCGGTTGGCATCTGTCTTGCTTGGTGACGTGTTGGAAGCGCCAAGATAATTCCACCGGGAGACCGCCGACCATGTCCATATCCGTCGATCAGGCGAGGTATTTCATTCCATCCTACGCCGCGCAGAATCTGGCGCCAGCAGAGGATGCGTCATCTCCGGCTAACCAGTCATCAAACGCCTCTGAAGATGACGAAACCACCGTTGCCCCGCCACCGACATCGTCCAATCAATTGCTCGCATCCGGCGATATGCGATTGTTGTTGCTGCGCGGACTGAACGGTGACGGTGTCGAGGGTTATAAAAGCATTCTGGAGCAGTTCTACAGCGACCCCGCCAACCGCGACGATCCGGTGGAATTTCTGCAGAACCTGAGTGACGAAGGTATCGACTTGCTAAAGCAGGCCCAATCGCTTCCGGTCGGCGCTCAGATCGATGTCACGAGCCTGAATCAGGAAGAAGCGCTGAACTTCATACTGCCGCACAGCGGCCAGGTGGACTTGAACAACGACGGCCTTGTCGCCAATGCCAATGGCGGCAAGGGGTTCATGTTCCCGCCGCCGAACGCGCCTCAGTCGGTCAAGGATGCCTGGAAAGACGCGATCGAGGGGATGAGTGAGTCCGATGTGTTCCTGCTGTCCGGCAAGTTCATGATCCAGTTTGGAATGGCGAACTTCCATGTCGACGACAACGGCAAAGTCACCCGAACCGAACCCGGCGAACCGGGCTGGCGCAATATCTTTGCCGAGGACGGCTACTCTTACATGGACGCCATCGACGAGTTTCAGGCCGCCAACGAATTCTCTCGGCGGGATAACACGCCGGAAATGTATGAGCGGATGAAAACTCTGCTGGCGCGGCTGGAGGACGTCTTCGCTTCGCATGGGATCGCCTGAGGACGGGCTTGGCGCGGCGCTCCTGGTTTACATATAGAAAACTCATTTCCCGGCCGAAGCGCAGGAAGCGCGAAGAGCCGGGAGCTATTTCAATTTACCAATCAAGCTTGGAAATGGGTCCCGGACCAGACGTAAACGTCTGTCCGGGATACAAGAAAACCTACCGCGAAGCCGCGCGACGGGCCTGTCTCGGATCGGCGCTGTTCTCGTCGAACAGTTCGGCGAGGCGCGCCATCATCGTGCCACCGAGTTCCTCGGCGTCGACGATGGTGACGGCGCGGCGGTAATACCGCGTCACGTCGTGGCCGATACCGATGGCGGTCAGTTCCACATCCGACTTGGTTTCGATGTAGTGGATGACCTCGCGCAGGTGGCGTTCGAGATAGTTCCCCGGGTTGGCGCTGAGCGTCGCGTCATCGACCGGCGCGCCGTCCGAAATCACCATCAGGATGCGGCGCTGTTCGGGCCGTGCCAGAAGGCGGTTGTGCGCCCACATCAGCGCTTCGCCGTCGATGTTTTCTTTCAGCAGGCCCTCGCGCAGCATCAGGCCGAGGCTCGGCCGCGCGCGGCGCCACGGCATGTCGGCGGATTTATAGACGATGTGACGGAGATCGTTGAGGCGGCCCGGATTCTTCGGCTTGCCCTGTTCGACCCATTTCTCGCGGGACGTGCCGCCTTTCCAGGACCGGGTCGTGAAACCGAGAATTTCGACCTTCACCCCGCAGCGCTCAAGCGTGCGGGCGAGGATGTCTGCGCTCATCGCCGCAACCGTGATCGGGCGGCCGCGCATGGAGCCGGAATTGTCGATCAACAGCGTGACGACCGTGTCGCGGAACTCGGTGTCGGTCTCCATCTTGAAAGACAGCGGCGCCACAGGGTCGATGACGACGCGCGACAAGCGCCCGGCGTCGAGCATCCCCTCTTCCAGATCGAACTCCCACGACCGTGTCTGCTGCGCTAAAAGGCGGCGCTGCAGCCGGTTGGCGAGTTTGCCGACGACGCCCTGCAGGTGCGAAAGCTGCTGGTCGAGCTGATGGCGGAGCCGGGTCAGCTCCTCGGAGTCGCAAAGCTCGTTCGCGTCGGTGACTTCGTCGTATTCGGTCGTGAAGGCCTTGTAAGGCTGGTTGTCGCCGGAATCGTTGCGGCGCCAGTCGGGATCGTACTCGCTCGGCCCCGCGGGCTCTTCCTCGCCCTCGCCCGGGTTCAACTCGTCTTCCATGAAGTCCGGATCGAAATCCATGCCGTCGGCGGAATCGGTATCTTCCGACTCGCCCGCCATGGATCCGTCGGCATCCATCTCGGACTCGGATTGTTCCGCGTCCTGGTTGCCCTGTTCGTTGTCGTCCGATTCGGATTGTTCGTCCTCTTCGGGGTTGTCCTCGGGCGGGTCGTCGCGCAACAGATCGAGCGACTTCAGCATCCTGTTGACGGCCTGCGAGAACTCTTCCTGGTTGGCGGCGGACTTGATCAGGTCGTTGAGGTCGCCGGAAATCTTCTTTTCGATGTCAGCGCGGTAGAGATCGACGAATTCGCGGGCCGATTCCGGCAGTTCGCGGCCCGAAAGATGCTCGCGCACCAGAAGGCCGACCACTTCCGGCAAAAGCGCGTCATCGCGTTCCTTGACCCCGGCGTAGCCCTTGGCGCGGCAGCGCTCTTCCAGCAGCGCCTGCAAGTTATCGCCGGCCCCCGTCAGCCGTTGCGTACCCAGCGCTTCGCAGCGGACCTGTTCGACCGCTTCGTAGATACGCCGGGCGTCGGCGCCTTCCGGCATGTTGGCTTGATGGGTTTCGGCGTCGTGATGACGGAGCCTGAGCGACAGCGCATCCGACATGCCGCGGAAGCGCGACATGGCTTCCGGGCTCATGTTGGCCTGCGGTGTCGGCAGATGCGCGGTTTCTGCGGTCAACCCGGGCGTGCTCTGGCCGTACTGGACTTCCAGATCCTTGGCATGACCCATCGCGCGCAGCGTCGAAGCTGTTACGCGTTTCCAGAGCTCTGACGGGTGTTCGTTACCCAATTTCCGTCCTTCGGTCAGGCCTTACTGCAGAACCGCGTTGGCCGCGGATTCCGGCAGTTCCTCACCCATGGCGCGCTGGTAGTACTCAGCCACCACCGGGCGTTCCAGTTCGTCGCACTTGTTGAGGAAGGTGACGCGGAAGGCGTAACCCAGATCCTTGAAGATCTCGGCGTTCTGCGCCCACGTGATCACCGTACGCGGCGACATGACGGTCGAGATGTCGCCGTTCATGAAACCGGCGCGGGTCATGTCGGCCAGTTCGACCATGGCTGAGATCTGATCCTTGCCCTCTTTGGTGTTGTAGGATTCGCACTTGGCGAGGGCGATTTCGACCTCGGCGTCGTGCGGCAGGTAGTTCAGCGTGGCGACGATGTTCCAGCGGTCCATCTGGCCCTGGTTGATCTGCTGCGTGCCGTGATAGAGGCCCGTGGTGTCGCCGAGACCGATGGTATTAGTCGTCGAGAACAGGCGGAAATATTTGTGCGGGCGCATGACGCGGTTCTGGTCGAGCAGCGTCAGCTTGCCCTCGACTTCGAGCACGCGCTGGATCACGAACATCACGTCCGGACGGCCGGCGTCGTATTCATCGAACACCACCGCCGTCGGGTTCTGCAGCGCCCAAGGCAGGATGCCTTCGCGGAATTCGGTGACCTGCTTGCCGTCCTTCAGGACGATGGCGTCCTTGCCGACCAGATCGATACGCGAAATGTGGCTGTCCAGGTTGATGCGGATACACGGCCAGTTGAGGCGTGCCGCCACCTGTTCGATGTGCGTCGACTTACCCGTGCCGTGATAGCCCTGGATCATGACGCGGCGGTTGTAGGCGAAGCCCGCCAGGATCGCCATCGTCGTGTCGCGGTCGAAACGGTATGCGTCGTCGACGTCGGGGACGTGCGGATCGGCTTCGGAAAAAGCCGGCACTTCCATGTCGCTGTCGATGCCGAACACCTGACGCACCGAAAGTTTGATATCCGGTTCCTGCATCAGGAGCGGTTGAGATTGATGGCTAGAGGTCATACGCGCATTCCCGTTCATCTGACCGGTCGCTCGGCGCGAACCGGCATTAATGTCTTACCGTCATCCATATAGGGATTCTGTTCGTTCGGTGTTAGGGGCATTCCCCAGACGCGTCAAGGATTTGTGCCGTTTTCCGGCGATTTTTGGGGTGTTTTGTTGTTACCCGGACAATTGGCGAGGCTCCCCTGCCCGTCATCCCGGCCAAGGGCGCGAAGCGGCCGCGAGCCGGGGCCCATTCATCGAATTGCTTTGCGCGTAAGCCAAGGTTCCGGGTCGTAACCCTCACATCCGAAACGCAGGGTTTTGGGTTCGGCGAACGCCCGAAATGACGAAACTTTTATATAACCAGAAACTGCTTCAGCGTTTCATAGGCGTTGCGGACTTCCTTGAACTTCTCTTCCGCCGCCTTGGTGCCGCCGTTGGCGTCGGGATGGTGCTTCTTGACCAGTTCCTTGTAGCGGCTTTTCAGATCGTCGGCGGTGACCGGCAGGTTCAGTCCGAATATGGCGAGCGCGGCGCGGGTCGGTGCGTCGGCCTGCGGCTGCGCGGACGTCGCTGTCTTTTCGTCGAACAGGCCGAAATCGTCGATGAAGTAGTTGGGATCGAAGCCGAACGGTCCGGTGCCGGGTTTCGGTCCCCTGCCCGGCGGCGTTTCCCGGTCGCCGATCGGCCATGTCGGTCGGTTCCAGACGGTGTCGTGGCGCAGCGAGGCCTCGACCTCGTCGTCCGACATGCCCTCGAAGTAGTTCCAGCGGCTGTTGTACTGGCGGATATGTTCAAGACAAAACCAGCGGTATTCGCGCAGCTGCTCGCGTGATCGCGGCGCCCGATGATCCGCCTTCATGTGACAATCCGGCCATTCGCACAGGCGAATGTCCTCCGCGACATCGTCGCGCATGTCCAGAGACGGATGAAGCTGTTTGCGTCTTGCCATGGCCGATAATGTGCGCCTTTCGAACGAAGATACAAGCTTGACAGGAACGATTTTGATGCCGTGACAGGATCACCGTCGGCGTCTAGGATTTCCCGGTCAAATGAGGCGTTTACGGGATCAGTGAAACGCCCGATCGGGGGACCGGAGAGCATCGGATGGCGGATCACCGGATAAACGGGGGCGAGATGGCGGAAGACGCGGAAGCGGACCGCTACGACGCCCTGTTCGGGCGCATTCCGCTCAAGCCCGACGCATCGCCGGCGGTCGTGCCGGTGGAACCGGAAAAGGGATTCTGGCTCAAGCTGGCCGAGAACGAAAGCTACGAGCGGCTCAACCTCGCGGCGACCTATCTGGCGGTTTTCTTCGCCCCCACCGCGGCCTTTCTGGAGATGTTGGCGAACCCGGCCGAGCTTTACTGGTCGATGGAAGCGGCACGTTGGGTCGAGGCCCTGATGGGCATGTTCTTCATGTTCGATATCTGCGTCGGCGCCCTGGCCTACGGAATGAAATACTTCAAGACGCCGGCCGCGTGGATCAATATCCTAGCCGTCGGCGCCACTGGGGCGTCGTTCCTGTCGGGCGACGTGGGTATCGCCAACCCGCGAGTGCTGAGAATTCTCAGAACCGTGCGCGCGGTCGCCAAGGTCGGGCTGGTGCAAAAAGTCGGGACCCGCGAGACCGTTCTGGGGGCGGAGATGCTGACCTCGATGGGGCGCGACGATGCCTGGTACGCGGTCGGGATTCTGCTGCTGATCAGCATGCTCGGCGATTTCTCCATCGGTCATTATGAGCACTTCTCGGACCCGATCCTCGAAATCATCATCTACGCGGCGATGGTCTATGCCGTGAAGTGGAAGGCCGAGCGCAATCTGGAGCGCGTCGGCAAGATCTTTATGGACCGCCTGCACGAGGCCAATCAGGTCATCCTCGCCAAAATGCGCGAGATTCCCGGGCTCGAAGACGCCGACAGCATCATCCGCCGCCGCGCCGAGGAAGCGGAGAAATCCGGTCGGCACCTGAACGAAATCGATACGCTGATCGAGGCGATCAGCATGATCATTTCGAACCTGCGCCGCTTCATCAGCCGCCGTGCGTTTTTGGAGGCCAAGGGCGAACGCGTGATCCCGACCCGCTCCCCCGTCGCGCTGATGTTCACTGACGTGGCCGGGTTCCAGGCCATGACGCATGAACTCGAAAAAGATATCCTGCCGGTCCTCAAGACCTATCTGGGCGAGATGAACCGGGGTGTCAGCCGTCACGGCGGCGATATCGACAAGTTTCTGGGCGAAGGCATCTTCGCCTATTTCCACAACAACCAGGACCCGCGTACCAGCGCCAATGCGGCCTTCGACGCCGCCGTCGAAATGCATAAGCTTTCCGAAGCACTCGAGGTCGCGGGCGGTGTCTGGGAGGAATTTTTCAAGGGCAAACCCGGATGGGAGGACAAACGCCACTTCAACACCCGTTTCGGTCTGCACTGGGGCGTCGTTGTGGCAGGCCCGGTCGGCGACGACGACCGCGCCGATTCGACGCTGATCGGCGACAACGTCACGCTGGCGTCGCGTCTGGAGGGCCTGAACGCGATCTACGGCACGCAAATTCTCGTCAGTGACGATTTTTACGAATGCCTGAGCGCCGACCGCCGCGTGCTTTGCCGTCGCGTCGACCGGGTACTGGTGCCGGGCCATGACGACCCGATCAGCATCTATACCGTCGATATCCGGCCTCTCCCGGTTGGTTTCCTGCTGGCCTTCGAAAAGGGCGTGAATGCTTATCTTGAGGGTAACTGGGGCGACGCCCGGGAGGCGCTTCTGGAGGCCCGAAAAGTCCTCGCTACCGAAGAAGACGACACCGATGCCGCGACGGAGACCCTGATCAAGCGGATCGAAGATATCAATTCGTTCTGGGAAAAGGCGGTGTCGCACCTGCGCGAACGGGTGCCCGAGGACGTGACTGCCGAAACCGCGGACGCGCTTGCCGAGCGGCTTTCCGGCGATACCTGGCTGCCGCCGCACGAATGGCGTGGCGCCTGGCGCATCATGGATTGACGGAAAGTCCGCTGAAGCACCGGAAAATGGCGGATATTTCGCGCACGGAATGCTTGACGGCTTGGGGTGAAGCCCCTAAAAGACCTGCCACCGGATCGTGCTGACGCGCGATCCCAATTTTTTGTAGACAGTTTATGCGGCGCACCGCGCCCGAGATTGAGGACCGAGACCATGTCCAAACGCTGTGAACTGACCGGTCGCACTGTTCAAACCGGCAACAACGTGAGCCACGCGATGAACAAGACGCGCCGCCGTTTCCTGCCGAACCTGCAGGTGACCTCGCTGTGGTCGGAAGCGCTGGGCGAAAGCGTCCGGTTCCGTGTCACGACCTATGGCATTCGCACCGTCGAGCACAACGGCGGCCTTGACGCCTATCTGCTGAAAGCCGGCGAAGACAAGCTGAGCACCAACGCCCAGCGCGTGAAGCGCCGCATCAAGCAGGCCCTGGCAAAGGAAGCCGCGGCTTAAGTGCCGTTCAAAAGAACCTGATGGAAGGGGCCCGCTTCGGCGGGCCTTTTTCGTTTCAGATGTCGTCGGCTCGCTTGCCCCGCCGTTTGGCCTTCAGCAACAGGCTGAACGGGAACTCGGCGACGACGCGCAGCCCGGCGATCGACGAGATATTTCGGATCGTGCGCCGGGCATCTGTGAAGACCTCGGAAATCACCGCGCGCTGGTCGATCGTCCCCTCTTCCCGGACCATCGCCAGGCGGTGCAGTGAATAGAGCCCGATCAGGGCCGCCATCACGAAATAGAAATCCCAGTGCTCGAGGCTGATGGTCTCGAACGTCACGTCCTTGGCCTCCGAATGCCACTTGAACAGGATCGAAAACTTCTGGTGGGCGAAAAAATCGGCGCAAAGCCCGCCGAGCACTGGCGCCACCCCCGCCGACAGCGAGCTGACCAGACTGTTAGTCGCGAGGTAGGACGTCGAGTTACCCTTCGGTGCCAGTTTCATGGTGATGTTGGTCGTGGCGATGCTGACGCCCGCCGTGGCGACGCCGGTCAGGACGTGCACGCTCGCCAGGATCGCCATCACCGCCCAGCGGGTATCGGTGGCGGTCGTGAAAATCCAAGCGAACGTGCAGGCGATGAACAGTGGCGCGGCGACCGCGAGGACGGCCTTGTTGGACATCCGGTCCGCGATGCGCCCGAACGAGCGGAGCACGATGATGTTGGCGGTCTGCGAGCACATGGCGAATACCGTGACCGGGAACAAGTCGAGCCCCAGCCGCGTCAGCATGTGCACGGTAAAGAACGGCGCGGCCAGATTGGCGGCGAAGTTCCAGGCCGCCAGGAAGAACATGAGCTTGCGGAAATTCTCGTCCCGGAACGGTTCCGATAGCCGCTTCCTGAGATCGAGCGGCCCGTCGTCCGGCGGCATGCGCGGCTCGGCCATGCGCGTCATGCAATAGATACCGACGAACCCGGAGATCATGGCGACGCCGAAAATCGCCGCGTAAGCGTAACGGATGTCGAAACCCGACCACCCCGGCCAGCTGTCGATGAAGGCGGAGGCGGCAATACTCGCAAGCATGCCGATACCGGTCATCCAGGCCAGACGGCGGCCCATCAGACGGCCGCGTTCCTTGTCGTCGATGACGTCGCGAATCCAGGCGTTCCAGCTGCAGCCGACGATCGCGCCCATTCCATATCTAAGGCAGATCGCGGCGAACAGGACCGGCAGCGACAAAACCGGGTCACCTAGTAGCGCCGCCGTGGGGAGGCCGATCAATGCGATACGGCCGACAAGCCCCGCGACGACGCAGATCAGGCGGCGGTTGCGAATGCGTTCGACGAGCACGATCCCCAGCAACTGCCCGAGGCTGGCGAGCGATGGCATGGCGGCGATCAGGCCGATGAACGCGTTCGACGCCCCCAGATGCAGCGCGAACGCCGTCATGAACGTGCCGATGGCGAGGGTTTCCATGACCTGCGCGGCGATGCCGTTCCCCAGCAGCCAGCGCTTGGTATCCGCATACGCGGCTTCGTCCACCGTTTCCAGTGGCTGCAGGCGGCTCAGCAATGTGTTCGGGCCAACCAAGGATATGAACCGTACGGGGTCAGGGACTAAACCATCGGATGGTATCACCTTGTCTGGTCATGACAACTGCGGTGGCGATCCGCGGCGATGCGAAATGCTTGCCTTGGCCCGTGCGAATTGCTGCTATCTCGGCATGAAAAATTCAGAAGCCGCTCTCGCTGATCTCTGGTCCCTGACGGGACTTCCCGCAAAAGCTATCGCCGCCGCCGACCTGACCGGACACGAACCCGGTCTGCCGTCATCGTTCCGGATCGGCACCGCCGCACAGACGTCGATTGCGGCAAGCGCGCTGGCGGCGGCGGAACTCTATCGTGATCGAACCGGCGCGGGACAATGTCAGGATGTGGCGGTCGATATGCGCGATGCATCGATCCAGTTCCGTTGCGAGCGCCATCTCCGCGTCGACGGCGGACCGGCGCCGGATATCACGGACATCCTGTTTGGGGCTTTCCAGTGCGGCGACGGAAGGTGGATCAGGCCGCACACCGTCTACCCGCATCATCGTGCCGGGTTTCTTCGTATCCTCGGTAACGTCGACTATGACCGGGATGCGGTCGCCCGGGCCCTGCTCGATTGGAAAGCCGAAGATCTGGAGGAAGCCTGTGCCGATGCCGGATTGGTGCTTTCGATGACCCGCCGCTTCGACGAGTGGGACGCCCATCCGCAAGGCAAGGCCGTCGCGCATATTCCCCCGCTGGTGATCGAGAAGATCGGCGATGCTCCGCCCGAACCCCTGCCCGCTGCTGCAAATCGGCCGCTCAGCGGTGTGCGCGTGTTGGAGATGACGCACGTCATTGCCGGGCCGCTCGCCGGGCATACGCTGGCCGGACACGGGGCGGACGTGATGCTTTTGTACGGGCCGCACCGGCCGTTTATTCCGCCGCTGGTGATGTGTTCGGGCGCCGGCAAGATATCGGCGTATCTCGATCTGCGCGAAGCGGCCGAGCGCGAAAAGATGCAGGGCCTCCTGAAAGACGCCGACGTGTTCCTGCAAGGCTATCGCCCAGGCGCCATCGCCGGTCACGGGCTTGCACCGGACGAGATTGCGGCGGCGCGGCCCGGGATCGTTTGCGCAAGTCTTTCGGCATATGGACACGAAGGACCCTGGCGCGATCGCCGGGGCTTCGATTCACTGGTTCAGAACGCGAATGGGATGAACCACGCTGAGGGTGAAGCCGCCGGGCTGGACCGGCCGAAAGCGCTACCCTGTCAGGCCAACGATCATGTGTCCGGATATTTGCTGGCGACCGGCATCATGGCCGCCCTGCACCGCCGCGCGACGGAGGGCGGATCGTGGCTGGTCCGCGTCGGCCTCGCCCCGACGGCGCAATGGATCAGAAACCTGGGCCGGCTTGAAGACGGCCTCGCCATGCCCGACCCCGGCCAGGACGACGTCGCCGACCTTCTCGAAGATGTCGACAGTGGCTTCGGCCGCCTGACGCAGGTTCGGGAAGCGGCGCGCATGTCGGAGACACCGATGCGCTGGGACCGGCCGAGCGTGCCGCTGGGCACCCACCCGGCCGAATGGCCCGCAGCCTGATCAGACGTTGAAGGCGTTCATCCCCGGATAGACGGATACGGGGCCCAGTTCTTCCTCGATGCGGATCAACTGGTTGTATTTCGCGATCCGGTCGGAGCGAGAGAGCGAGCCGGTCTTGATCTGGCCCGCGTTGGTCGCGACCGCGATGTCGGCGATGGTGGAATCTTCGGTTTCCCCGGAGCGGTGCGAGATCACGGTCGTGTATCCGGCGCGGTGCGCCATATGCACGGCCTCTAGGGTTTCGGTCAGCGTGCCTATCTGGTTCACCTTGATCAGGATCGAATTGGCGACGCCCTTCTCGATCCCGTCGGCGAGACGCAGCGGGTTGGTGACGAACAGGTCATCGCCGACGATTTGAACCTTGTCGCCGATTTCGTCGGTCAGCATCTTCCAGCCGTCCCAGTCGTCTTCGGACATCGGGTCTTCGATGGAGATAATCGGATACTTCTTAACGAGATCCGCCCAGTATTTCACCATACCGGCGGCGTCGAGGGTTTTGCCCTCGCCTTCGAGTACGTACTTGCCCTTCTTGTAGAACTCCGTCGAGGCCGCATCGATAGCCAGAACGACGTCCTTACCCGCTTTGTATTTCGCGCCCTTGATCGCCTTCATGACGAAGTCGAGGGCTTCGGTCGTCGATTTCAGCGCCGGTGCGAATCCTCCTTCGTCGCCGACGTTGGTGTTATGACCCGCGTCCGACAGGTCCTTCTTGAGCTGCTGGAAGATTTCCGCGCCCATGCGGATGGCGTCGGCGCAGGTGTCGGCGCCGACCGGCATGATCATGAATTCCTGGATATCGATCGGGTTATCGGCGTGCGCGCCGCCGTTGACGATGTTCATCATCGGCACCGGGAGGACATGGGCGTAGACGCCGCCGATCCCGCGGTAGAGCGGCAGGCCCGACTCTTCCGATGCCGCCTTGGCACAGGCGAGCGACACGCCGAGCATGGCATTGGCGCCCAGCTTGCTCTTGTTCTTGGTGCCGTCGAGTTCGATCATCACGTTGTCGATGAACACCTGCTCTTCGACGTCGACACCGACCAGCGCCTCGAAGATGTCGTTGTTGACCGAGGATACAGCTTTCAAAACCCCCTTGCCGCCGAAGCGCTTCTTGTCGCCGTCGCGGAGTTCGACGGCTTCGTGTGCGCCGGTCGAGGCCCCCGACGGTACGGCGGCGCGGCCCATCACGCCGGTTTCCAGCAGAACGTCCACCTCGACGGTCGGGTTCCCCCGGGAGTCGAGAATTTCACGGCCGGTGATATCGATGATCGCAGTCATGTTTCTTGTCGTCCTGTATCCAGATGTCAGCTGCCCTGCGCGAGTGTTTCCGGCGCGGGCTGGGATTTTGCGAGATTATCAAACGCCATCAGGTCTTTGATGACATTTTCAAGATTTCCGATCGGGATCATGTTCGGACCGTCAGACGGCGCGTTGTCCGGGTCCTGATGGGTTTCCATGAACACGGCGGCGATGCCGAGCGACACCGCGGCGCGCGCCAGCACGGGCGCGAATTCGCGCTGACCGCCCGATGAGCCGCCCTGCCCGCCCGGCTGCTGCACGGAATGGGTGGCGTCGAACACGACCGGGCAGCCGGTGTCGTTTTTCATCGTCGGTAAGCCGCGGAAATCGGTCACAAGCGTGTTGTAGCCGAAACTGGCGCCGCGTTCGGTGACGGTGACCTGCGCGTTGCCGGTCGAGAGCACCTTGTCGACGACGTTCTTCATATCCCAGGGCGCCAGGAACTGGCCCTTCTTGATATTGATCGGCTTCATGGTGTTGCCCGCGGCCAGCAGAAGATCGGTCTGGCGGCACAGGAACGCCGGGATCTGCAGGATCGAGACGGCTTCGGCGACGGCGGCGCAGTGTGCCGGTTCGTGCACGTCTGTCAGGACCGGCAGGCCGGTGACGTCGGTGATCTCCTTGAAGATCGGCAACGCATCCTCGAGCCCGATGCCGCGCTTGCCCTTGAGGCTGGTGCGGTTGGCCTTGTCGTAAGACGTCTTGTAGATGATGCCGATGCCGAGCTTGTCAGCGAGCTTCTTGAGCTTACCCGCCATTTCCAGCGCGTGTTCGCGCGTTTCCAACTGACACGGCCCGGCGATGATGCCGAGCGGCTTCCGGTTGGAGAGGCTGACGGGCCCGATATCGACGGTACGCTGTTCGGTCATGGGGTTCTGATAGCGCCTAATGCCGCTTGTTGAAAGGGTTTTGCTAGGTCTTCCATTCCGTCATCCCCGCGTAAGCGGGGACCCAGGACAAATACGCCATTGGTGCCTGTGGGTCGGCGGCTTGGCCAACCCATTCATCCCCAAGCCGCCTGTATTTTCTACACCAGCCGCGACTGGTTGACGGATGCCCGGATGAACGACGTGAACAGCGGGTGTGCGTCGAACGGCTTCGATTTCAGTTCCGGATGGAACTGCACGCCGATGAACCACGGATGGTCCGGGTATTCGACGATCTCAGGCAAAATGCCGTCGGGCGACATCCCTGAGAACCTGAGCCCCGCTTTTTCCAGTCGTTCCTTGTAGTCAGTATTCACCTCGTAGCGGTGACGGTGGCGCTCCGAGATCGACCCGCTCCCGTAAATGCTCATCACCCGGCTGTTTTCGGCCAGATCGCACGGGTACGCGCCCAACCGCATGGTGCCGCCGAGATCACCGTCGGATTTGCGTTTCTCGAGCGCATTGCCTTTCAACCATTCCGTCATCAGGCCGACCACGGGTTCGTCCGTGTCGCCGAACTCCGTCGAGCTCGCGTTCGGGATGTCGGCGAGATTGCGCGCCGCCTCGATCACCGCCATCTGCATGCCGAAGCAGATGCCGAAATAAGGAATGCCCCGCTCGCGCGCGAACTTGGCGGCGAGTATCTTGCCCTCCGCGCCGCGTTCGCCGAAGCCGCCCGGCACAAGAATGCCGTGCGTGTCTTCGAGGTATTCGAGCGGCGTGTCCTCTTCGAAGATCTGGCTGTCGATCCAGTTGAGCTTGACCCGCACATTGTTGGCGATACCGCCGTGATCGAGCGCCTCGGAGAGCGATTTGTACGCGTCCAGCAGCCCGGTGTACTTGCCGACAACCGCGATCGAGACCTCGCCTTCCGGCTTGGTCTTGCGCACGTGAATGTCTTTCCAGGTCGTCAGATCTGGCGCAGCCGCCTTGATCCCGAAATGCCGGCAGACGACGTCGTCCATTCCCTGCTCGTGATAGCGGATCGGCACTTCGTAGATGCTCTTGGCATCGAGCGCGGGGATTACCGCCTCTTCCCGGACGTTGCAGAACAGCGCGATCTTACGGCGCTCGCCTTCGGGGAGTTCGTGCTCGGAGCGGCAGACCAGCATGTCGGGCTGGATACCAAGCGACAGCAGTTCCTTGACCGAATGCTGGGTCGGCTTGGTCTTCAGTTCGCCCGCCGCCGCGATGTACGGAATCAGCGTCAGGTGCATATACATCGCCCGCTCGCGGCCGAGGTCGTTACCCAACTGCCGGATCGCTTCGAGGAACGGCAGCCCCTCGATGTCGCCGACCGTGCCGCCGATCTCGCAGAGGATGAAGTCCTCGTCCTCTAGGTCGGAAACGACGAACTCTTTAATAGCGTCGGTGATGTGCGGAATGACCTGGATGGTGGCGCCCAGATAATCGCCGCGGCGTTCCTTGGCGATGACGTCGGAATAGATGCGCCCCGTCGTCACGTTGTCGGACTTTTTCGCGCCGACCCCGGTGAAACGTTCGTAGTGGCCGAGGTCGAGGTCGGTCTCCGCCCCGTCGTCGGTCACGTACACTTCGCCGTGCTGATACGGGCTCATCGTGCCCGGATCCACGTTGATGTATGGGTCCAGTTTACGGAGCCTGACTTTGAAACCACGCGCCTGAAGAAGCGCACCGAGAGCTGCGGAGGCAAGACCTTTACCGAGGGAAGAGACCACGCCGCCTGTGATAAAAATGAATCGCGTCATGGGCGGACACCATACATCGAAAACCCGGTCTGCCAACCGTGCAAATCGGACACACGCAGAGGCACCTCCGGTGAAACATCACCGGAGGGTCTGAGGCTTTGATTTTTCATTAGTTTTGAGGCGCAGGGGTCTTCGGCTGCGGGACCGTCGGGGTCGAGGACGGCGCGGCCGGCGCTTCGGACTGGGCCGGCGCCTGGTCGAGAATCGATCCCGATTCGCGGCCCTGGCTCGCCATGATGGCGAGAATGATGCTGGTGGCGATGAAACACGTTGCCAGGATCGCCGTGGTGCGCGTCAGGACGTCCGCCGCCGCGCGGCCGGACATGAAGCCGCCACCGCCCCCGCCGCTACCGCCCATACCGAGCGCGCCGCCTTCGGAGCGTTGCATCAGGATCACTCCCACCAGCGCGATGGCGAGTATCAGATGAATGACGAGAACAACCGATTCCATAGCGTGTCCGTCTCCTGAACCTTGAACGGGGCGTGTTCTAACGGCTCTGGGGCCTTTTGGCCAGCCCGGAATTCATTTGCATGAAATAGGGTCAGGACGCCGCGTCGGCAATGGCGGTGAAGTCGTCCGCTTTCAGGCTGGCACCACCGATCAGGCCGCCGTCGACGTCCGCGAGCGCCAGCAATTCGGCTGCGTTCGACGGTTTCATCGATCCCCCATACAAAAGACGCATGCCTGACGCCACCGTATCTCCGAAGCGTTCTTTAATTCCGGTGCGGATGGCGGCGTGAACTTCCTGTACTTCGTCCGAGGTCGGGGTGCGGCCTGTGCCGATGGCCCAGACCGGCTCATACGCGACGACGGTGTTTTCCGCCGTGGCGCCGTCGGGGACCGAGTTCGCGACCTGATTGCCCACGACGTCGAGGGTTTTGCCGGCGTCGCGCTCGGCTTCCGTTTCGCCGACACAGACGATGGCGGCCAGTCCGGCGCGGTGCGCCGCTTCCGCCTGCGCACGTACGTCGCTGTCGGTCTCGCCGTGATCGGCGCGGCGTTCGGAATGACCGACGATCACGTAGCTGCATCCCAGATCGGCCAGCATCTCCGCCGCCACATCGCCCGTATGCGCCCCGGACGGGTTCGGATGGCATGCCTGCGCGCCCAGCCTGATCTCGCTTTCCGAGATCATGGCGCCGACCGGACCGAGATACGGCGACGGTGGACACACCAGCAATTCGACGCCCTCTTTCCCCGGCCAGGCCAGCAGGCCGTCGATCAAGGTTACCGCCATTTCGCTACTGGCGTTCATCTTCCAGTTGCCGGCGATCAGAGTGATGCGTGCAGCCATTTCCTTGGGTCCCCCGATTAATGCGAAGCGCATGGTAATTACCACGCGCTTTCCCGGCCTTCAATTCGCCAACGCGGTATTGCCGCCCCCGCCCCCGTTCCCTAATATGCCGCCGCTCGCGGGTCCTTGTTCCGAATGTGACGGCGCCCGGGCAAGAAACGGAAAACACTGGGAATTTTGACATGCTCCAAGCGATCCGAAGCAAAACGGCGTCCCTCGTCGTCAAGTTACTGGCCGGTCTTCTGATTATCAGCTTCGCCGCCTGGGGTATTCAGGACATCATCGGCACGTCGGCGTCGGAACTGACCGTCGCCAAGGTCGGCGACACCGAAATCGATCCGCAGGAGTTCGATTACGAACTCAGCCGCGAAACGCAACGCCTGCGTCAGGTGTTCGGCGGCCAGTTGACCGAGGAGCAGATCAACAATCTTGGGATCGGCAACGCCGTCCTGCAGCGGATGATCAACGACGCCGCGCTGGCGGAAAAAGCCGCCGATATGGGATTGCTGGTCTCCGACGATCAGGTGACCCGCGCCATCCACAGCGACAAGACGTTCCACGGCTTTGACGGCACGTTCAGCCGCCAGCGCTTCAACGAGGTGATGCGCGCCAACGGCTTCCCGGAAAACGTCTATATCGAGCGTGTGCGCGCCGACATCGCGCTTCGCCAGGTGCTGGGTGCCGTCGACAACGCGCCCGCCGCGCCGAAAAAACTGACCGAAATGCTGCGTGCTTACCGCTTCGAAAAACGCAGCGCCGACACGTTACTGATCAAAGCCTCCGAACAACCCGACCCCGGCACGCCGACGGACGAGCAGCTGAAGAAGGTCTACGAAGACCAGCCGCAACGCTTCACGGCGCCGGAATACCGCAAGATCACGTATGTGCATCTCGATCCGGCGATGCTGATGGATGGCATCGAGGTGACGGAAGAGGAACTCAAGACCGCCTACGACGCCCACGCGCAGGACTACATCAAGCCCGAGCAGCGCGACGTTCAGATGATCGTTATGACCGACGAGGAAAAGGCTAAGGAAGCGGCGAAGATGCTGCGCGAAGGCCGGGACTTCGTGGAGGTGGCGACGGAAGTCGCGGAAATGGAAGAAGCGGCGGTAAATCTCGGCTCGGTGACCCGGGAAGGCCTCCTTCCCGCGCTTTCCGACGCGATCTTCGCTGCCAAGAAGGACGAAATCGTCGGCCCGATCAAGTCGCCGCTCGGCTGGCACATCCTAAAGGCGGTCGAGATCGATCCGGGTCAAACCCGAACTCTCGCGGACGTGCGCGATGAAGTGACGCAGATCGTCAAGCGCGAACGCGCGATCGATGCGCTTTATGATTTGTCCGCACGCTTCGAGGATCAGATCGGTGGCGGGGCCACGCTCGAGGAAGCGGGCCGCAGCGTCGGCGCGGACCCGGTCACCATCGAAGCCGTCGACCGCGACGGGCTGACGCCGTCCGGCGCCAAGGCGGCCGGTCTGCCGGATCTCGCGAGCCTTCTGCCGGTCGCTTTCGCCGCCGAGGAAGGCATCGAGAGCGAACTCACCGAAGCCGGCGACAAGGGCTTCTTCATGTTGCGCGTCGACAAGGTGACCAAACCCGCATTGCGGCCACTAGCCGACGTTCGCGACGAGGTGACGGCGGCTTGGAGGGATATCGAGCGGACCAAGGCGGCCGAGAAGCAGGCCAAGGATTTCGCGGGTCAGGTCAACGAAGGCGTCCAGCTTTCGGCGTTGGCTGAAAAAGTGCCGGCATCGGTCGAAACAGTTGGCCCCGTGTCGCGTAATGACAGCGGCAAGGTATCCAAGTCGGTCCTTGCCGAGATGTTCGAGCTCCAAAGCGGTAAAGCCGGTATCGCGCGCCTCGGTAACGATTACAAGGTCGTCGCCCTCAAGGACGTGACCGCCCCCGCCGCAGCGGACGATGCAAAGACGGTCGAGGAACTGGACGGTCTGCTCGACCAGGACGTCGGTCGCGACCTGTCGGCGCAACTGCTCGAAGCGATGCGGGACGAGCTTGGCGTCAAGATCAACCAGCGCGTCTACAATGCGGTCCTCAAGCCGGGCCGGTTCGACCCGCGCCAGCCGCTTTGATCCGGGCGGGCCGATGAAAATCCAGCCCGATATCGACGGCTTTCGTGTTTTGTATGAAAGCGGGGTGACGCAGGTCCTCTGGACCGAGACGATCGCCGATCTGGAGACGCCGGTTTCGGCGATGCTCAAGCTCGCCGCCGACCGGCCCAACAGCTTCCTGTTGGAATCCGTCGAAGGCGGTGCGACGCGCGGCCGTTATTCGATCATCGGTTTCGATCCCGATCTGGTGTGGCGCTGCTATCCCGGCGGCAAGGCCGAGATCAACCGCAATGCGTTAACGGACGCCGACGCGTTCGCGCCCTGCCCGGTCGCCGATGAGTGTGGCGGGCTGGCGTCGTTGCGCGCACTCGTCAACGAATGCCGGTTTGATGTGCCCGACCATCTGCCGCCGATGGCATCGGGACTGGTCGGCTACATGGCCTATGACATGGTGCGTCTCGCCGAACGCCTGCCGGACGACAACCCGGACACCATCGGTGTGCCGGACAGCATCTTCCTGCGCCCGACCGTGATGGCGATCTTCGACGCACTGAAGGATTCCGTGTTCGTCATCACGCCGGTCTGGCCTGCGGAAGGCGTCGATGCGCAGGCGGCCTACGCCGCGGCGCAGGATCGCATCGCCGCCACCGTCAAGGATCTCGCTAAGGACATGCCGTTGGCGCGCGCCGACAACGATGTCGAGGCCAAGACGCTGACGCCGAAATCGAACATGACGCGCGAGCAATTCCATGACGCGGTCCGCAAATGCGTCGATTACATCAACGCCGGCGACGCCTTCCAGATCGTGCCGTCGCAGCGCTTCAGCGTACCGTTCGAGCTGCCGCCGTTCGCGTTCTACCGCTCACTTCGCCGTCTCAACCCGTCGCCCTATCTGTTTTTCCTGAACTTCGGCGCGTTTCAGGTCGTTGGATCGAGTCCGGAGATTCTGGTGCGCGTCCGCGACGGCAAGATCACGCTGCGTCCGCTCGCGGGGACGCGCAAACGCGGCGCGACCCCGGAAGAAGATAAAGCCCTCGCGGAAGACCTGTTGAGCGATCCGAAGGAGCTGGCGGAGCACCTGATGCTCCTCGATCTCGGTCGCAACGACGTCGGCCGCGTCGCCAAGATCGGCACCGTCAAACCGACCGAGCAGTTCACCATCGAATACTATTCTCACGTGATGCACATCTCGTCGAACGTCGAGGGCGAGCTTGCCGACGGCAAGGACGCGCTGGACGCGCTGTTCGCCGGTTTCCCTGCGGGCACCGTCTCGGGCGCGCCGAAGATCCGCGCCATGGAAATCATCGACGAGGTCGAGCCGACCCGGCGCGGCGTCTATTCCGGCTGCATCGGGTATTTCGGGGCCAACGGCGACATGGACTCGGCGATCGCGCTCCGGACCGGCGTGATCAAGGACGGCACGCTCTATGTGCAGGCCGGCGGCGGCGTCGTCGCCGACAGCGACCCGGAATTCGAGTACCAGGAATCGGTGAACAAGTCGCGGGCGCTGATCCGCGCCGCCGAGGACTCCGTCAAGTTCGCGGGATAATGCTGGTATCCACCAGCCCTGCCGCGTCATCCTGAACTTGATTCAGGATCCATGGAATCGTCGGTGCAAAATCGGTGTTGGATTTATAGACCCTGAATCAAGTTCAGGGTGACGGATGGCTTTACTTTTCGGCGATCCTGACCACCGACGACATCGGCACCAGCTGAAACCCCGTCTCGTCCAGCTTCGGCAACCACTCTTTCAAGGCTTCGATGGTCTTGTCCCGCGGATGGCCGATGGCGATGGCGAGGCCCGTCTTGCGGGCGATCTGCTCGGTATGGCGAAGCTGACGGCGGATCGCGTCGAGATCGTCGTCGTGATCCAGAAACACGTTCCTGACCGCGAACGGGATGCCGCCGTCGCGCGCGGTTTCATGCGCCACCGATCTCCCCGAGGTGACGGAATCCAAAAATAGATAGCCGTGCTTTTTCAGCGAGGCGACGACCACTTTCATCCCCTCGGGATCGGCGGTGAAGCGGCTGCCCATGTGGTTGTTGATCCCCACATAGCCATCGAGCTGCGCCAGGTTCCACTCGATATTCTTCCTCAACTCATCTGCCGGCATGCCGCTCAACAGCACGTTGGGACCTGGGTTGATGTTGGGCGAGCTCGGTTCCATCGGCACGTGCAACATCAGTTCGTGACCAGCCTCGCGGGCGGCAGACGCTTGTTTATTCAGGTCATCAGCATACGCCATGAACGACATCGTCAGAGGACCCGGAAGCTCGATCGTCTGGCGCGCCCGGCGGCGGTCCAACCCGACGTCGTCGATCACGATGACGATCTTCGGTTTGCCGTTGAAAGTCACCGGCAGCGCATAGCGCTGCCAAGGCGGTAGCTGATCGCCCTTCTCGCGCTGTAACTCTGCGATATTCGCCGGCAGCGCGGTGTCGAGATGGATCGGCGGCAGGCTCGCGGTTTCGGTGTCTTGAGGCTTGGGCGGCGTTGTTGGTTCGGTTTTGGCGTCGTCCTTGGTAGGCGTCTCGATAGTGTCGGCCGGTGTCGCTTCCTTGGCGGGCGCGGGATGCGGCGCGCCGTTGCCGCCGTTACCGAGATCAATCTCTGAATCCGGTTGCGGGAGTGCGATTCGTTTCAGGACGCCGCCGGTTTCGATGATGATATCGCGAGGCAGCGATTCCTCGTAGGTGCCGTTGTGCGGTTCCGGCGCCGTTTTCGCGGCCTGGGGCTTCGGTTTCGGGGCCGGCGCGACTTCCTTGCCGATGTAATAGCCGCCAAAAACGCCCGCCAGCGCCATGACGATCAGCAGCGCCATACGGACAGGGTTCAAGCCCATGCTGCGGGCGAATTTGCTGCGCGGACGCGGCCATCCGGAGAGCTTTCCGTGCCCGGAAGGTGATCTGTCTGCCGGTTCTGGGGCCACGCTGCGGATTCCGCTCATTAGGTTTCGGATTGCCGTCTGCGTATATCAACGCCGCCGGGCGGTCAATCGCGCTGATTGGCGGAATTCGGCCCTAAGCGTGTGGAAATTAACCATTTTGTCAGGTTGCAGTCAGGCCAAGTGAGTACATCAGGGCTCAACAACGCCCATAAGGGCGAATAAGGGACGAGAAGATGAAGTCATACGACCTGAGCAAGCTCAATATCCTTGTGCTGGAGAAGCACATACTGGTGCGCAAGCTGCTGACCGACGTGTTTTCCGAGTTCGGTGTCGCGACCGTATTTTCGACCCCCGATCCGCGTGAAGCCTACAAATACTTCCAGGACCACGACGTCGACATCGTGCTGTGCGACTGGACGCCGGATCTGGACGGCATGGCGTTCGTGCGCCAGATCCGCCAGGCGCTGGACACCCCCAACCCCTATGTGCCGCTGGTCGTCGTCACGGCGAACACGGAACTCCGCCATGTCTGCTTCGCGCGCGACAACGGCATGACCGAATTCCTCGCCAAGCCGGTGTCGGCGAAGACCATCTATGCCCGTCTTTGCAGCGTGATCGAAAACCCGCGTCCGTTCATCCGGGTCGGCGACTTTTTCGGCCCCGACCGCCGCCGCCGCGCATCCAACAACTTCAATCACGCGGAACGCCGCAGCGCCGTTTGAGCACTGCTCCCGGGCTTCCTAAATCGTTGAGTTGACTTGACCATTTCGGGTCAGGATTGCATTGTTCGGCGACGTTTGAGCGTGGGGCCGGGACGATGTTTCTACTGATCGATAACTACGACAGTTTCACCTATAACCTGTTGCACTATCTGGGCGAACTGGGCGCCGAGGTCGTGGTGCGCCGGAACGACGAGATTTCCGTCGAGGACGCCATGAACATGGGCGCCGAAGGGTTCGTGATTTCGCCCGGTCCGTGCGATCCGGACAAGGCCGGTATCTGTCTCGATCTCGTCGCCGCGTCGGCGGAGCGGCATGTGCCGGTTTTCGGCGTTTGCCTTGGATTTCAAGCCATTGGCCAGGCCTTCGGCGGCAAGATCGTCCGCGCCCCCGCCCCCATGCACGGCAAGATGTCGCAGATCACCCACGACGGCACCGGCGTGTTCCGCGGCCTGCCGTCGCCGATCAAGGCGACCCGTTATCACTCGCTGGCGATCGAGCCCGGCAGCCTGCCCAACAGCCTGATCGCGATTGCGCACAGCGAGGACGGCGCAATCCAGGGAATCCGGCACGCGGCATTGCCGATCCACGGGGTGCAGTTCCATCCGGAGAGCATCGCGTCCGAGCACGGCCACGACATCCTTAGGAACTTCATCGACATGACGCGCAGCAAGGAGGCGGCGTGATGAGCGACGACATGAAGCCCGTCCTGAACAAGGTCGCCGCCGGCGAGGCGCTGAGCGCCGACGAGGCCGAGGCCGCGTTCGGCATCATCATGTCCGGCGAAGCGACGCCGGCGCAGATCGCGGGTCTTCTGATGGCGCTGCGCGTGCGCGGCGAGACCGTCGGCGAAATCACCGGCGCGGTCCGTACCATGCGTGCCAAGATGGACACCATCAAGGCGCCCGACGGCGCGATGGACGTGGTCGGGACCGGCGGCGATGCGTCGGGCACCTATAACGTTTCCACCGGCGCGGCGTTCGTCGTCGCGGGCGCGGGCGTGCCGGTCGCCAAGCACGGCAACCGGGCGCTGTCGTCGAAATCGGGCGCAGCGGACGTGTTGTCGTCTTTGGGTGTTAATCTGGACGCCGAATTCCCGGTGATCGAAAAAGCCATGGCAGAGGCCGGTATCGGCTTTCTGATGGCGCCACGCCACCATAGCGCCATGCGATTCGTGGGCCCGGTGCGCGTCGAGATGGGCGTACGCACGATCTTCAATATCCTGGGCCCCCTTTCCAACCCGGCCGGCGTGAAGCGCCAGTTTACCGGCGTGTTCTCCAAACAATGGCTGCGCCCGATGGCCGAAACCCTCGCCAATCTCGGTTGCGAGGCGGCCTGGATTGTGCATGGTTCCGATGGTCTGGACGAAATGACGACCACGGGGCCGACGTATGTCTGCGCCCTCGAGAACGGCAAGATCACCGAGTTCGAAGTGACGCCGGACGACGCCGGTCTGCCGGTGGCGACGCCGGAGGAACTCAAGGGCGGCGATCCGGAAGTGAATGCAGAGGCGATCCGCGAGCTGCTGTCGGGCACGCCGAGCGCCTATCGCGACATCGTACTCTTGAACGCGGCGGCGTCGTTGATCGTCGCCGGTAAGGCGGGCGACCTGAAGGAAGGCGTCGCCATGGCGGCGAAATCCATCGACGAGGGTCATGCGCGGGCCGCGCTCGATAAGCTTGTTGCGATCACCAACACCTGAAATCCTGTTTCGGGGAAACACATGAGCGACGTACTGGCAAAAATCTGCGCCGAAAAGCGCGAACACGTGGCCGCGACGAAGCAGGCGCGCGCTTTCACCGATGTCGATAATGCTGCGCGTGCCCAGGCGCCTTGCCGCGGTTTCATCAAATCGCTCGAACGTAAGGTCGCCGCCGGTGTTTACGGGTTGATCGCGGAACTCAAGAAAGCGTCGCCGTCAAAGGGGCTCATCCGCGAAGATTTCGATCCCCCGTCTCTCGCCCGCGCCTATGAAGCCGGCGGAGCGGCATGCCTCAGCGTGCTGACCGACACGCCCTATTTCCAGGGCGAGGACAAATACCTGATCGCCGCGCGCGACGCGGTGTCGCTGCCGGTGCTGCGCAAGGACTTCATGGTCGATCCCTTCCAGATCGCGGAATCCCGCGCGCTCGGCGCCGACTGCATTTTATTGATCATGGCGGCGCTCTCCGACACGCAGGCTGCGGAACTCGAAGACGCCGCGTTCGAATACGGGATGGATGTGCTGATCGAGGTGCACGATGCGGAAGAGCTCGAGCGCGCCCTGACGCTGAAATCGCCGCTCTTGGGGATCAACAATCGCAATCTTAAAACCCTCGACGTCGATATCGCGACGACCGAGACGTTGTCGAAAGCCGTACCGGCGGACCGTATCATGGTTTGCGAAAGCGGGCTCTTTACCCGCGCCGATCTCGACCGCATGGCCCGGGTTGGCGCCAAGTGTTTCCTGATCGGTGAAAGCCTGATGCGTCAGGACGACGTGGCGGCGGCGACGCGCGCCCTGCTCGACCCGGACATGGCCGCCTGATCATGGCCGACTTCACCCACATCGACGCTGACGGCAATGCGGTCATGGTCGACGTGTCCGAAAAAGCCGATTCCGAGCGGACGGCGACGGCCAAGGGCAGCATCTACATGCAGCCGGAAACCCTGAAAAAGATCATGGAAGGCGGCGTCAAGAAAGGTGACGTGCTGTCCGTCGCGCAGTTGGCCGGGATCATGGGAGCCAAGAAGACGCCGGAGCTGATCCCGCTCTGCCATCCGCTGGCCTTGACGTCGGTGAAGGTTCACTTGATCACGGATCCCGACCGCAACGCCGTCGATATCGAAGCGACCTGCAAGCTCAAGGGGCAGACGGGTGTCGAGATGGAAGCCCTGACGGCGTGTTCCGTCGCCGCGCTCACGGTCTATGACATGTGCAAGGCGGTGGATCGCGGTATGAGGATTTCCGATATCCGCCTGACTCACAAATCCGGCGGCAAATCCGGTACGTTCGAGGCCGAATGAGATGCTGAGCATCGAAGAGGCCCTTGAGAAAATCAGAAGCGGAATCAACCCGCTGCCGACGGAAGAGATCTTCGTTTCCGAGGCGCTGGGGCGCGTTCTGGCCGAAGACGTGATCGCGACCGTAAGCCATCCGCCGCAGGCGGTCTCCGCCATGGACGGTTATGCGGTCCGCGCGGAAGATGTTACTTCGGTCCCGGTGACGCTCACGCAGATCGGCGAAGCCGCGGCGGGTCATGGATTCTCGGGCGAAGTCGGCCCCGGCGAATGCGCGCGCATCTTTACGGGCGGCGGGCTCCCCAAGGGCGCCGACAGCATCGTCATCCAGGAAGACACCGACGCAGACGGCGACAAGATCACCATCAAGGAAGCCGTCAAACCCGGCGAATGGGTGCGTCCCGAAGGCCTGGATTTCGCGGCGGGTAGAGTACTGCTGAGCGCCGGACGCGTGATGACGGCGCGCGATGTCGGCCTCGCTGCCGCCGCCGGCGCGACCTGGATCCGGGTGCGCCGCAAGCCGCGCATCGCCATCCTGTCGACCGGCGATGAGATCGTCATGCCGGGCGCGCCGATGCGCGCCGATCAGATCGTCAGTTCCAACTCGGTAGCGTTGGCCGCCTACGCGGCGGTTCTCGGCGCCGAGGGGACGTCCATCGGGATCGCCGAGGACAAACCGGAGAGCCTGCGCGAAAGATTAAGTGACGCTGCCGGTTTCGACATTCTCGTGACGTCGGGCGGCGCCAGTGTCGGCGACCATGACCTGGTGCAGTCGGTGTTCGGCGACGAGGGATTGGAACTCGGCTTCTACAAGATCGCGATGCGCCCAGGGAAGCCGCTGATTTTCGGGAATATCGGCGGAACGTATCTGTTGGGCCTTCCCGGCAATCCCGTCTCGACCGGCGTCACGTCCGCGATCTTCCTGAAAGCGGCGGTCGAGAGCATGCTGGGGATACCGCCCGGGCCCCTCTATCAGGCGGCACGGCTCGGCCGTGATCTGAAGGCGAACGGCAAGCGGCTCGATTTCATGCGTGCACGCCTCGAAACAAGCGATAGCGACCTGCCGACGGCGACGCCGTTCGACCGTCAGGATAGCTCGATGATGGCGGCGTTCGCCGACGCGGATTGCCTGGTGATGCGCGACATCGGGGCCCCGGCCGCCAAGGCGGGCGATATCGTAAAAATCGTACCTCTTGGATTTAGCGTCTCAAAGTTTTAAATCCCCTCGAATCACGGGGATTTCCCCTGTTGACTCGAAATGAGAACTTAAGTAGAACACTTGAGCGTTGTTTGTAATTTGTTCCACTTCTGATCCTGAGATGATCCCCTATATCTTGGGTTTGGGCCTGCAGGAGCCTCAACATGCTCACCCGTAAACAGTACGAACTCCTGATGTTCATCGACGAGTCGCTGAAGAAGCACGGCGTTTCGCCCTCCTTCGACGAAATGAAGCAAGCGCTCGGTCTGAAATCGAAGTCGGGTATTCATCGGCTGATTACGGGGCTCGAGGAACGCGGCTTCATTCGCCGCCTGGCTCACCGCGCCCGTGCTCTCGAGGTTTTGAAACTTCCCGAAAACGCGGTGCCCCCCGGTAAGTCCGCCCAGCCGCAGGTCACACCGCAGTTCAAACCCAAGGTGATCGAGGGTGAATTCTCCATGGCCGGCGCGCATATGGCGGAAGCTGCGGAATCCGTGCAACTGCCGCTTTACGGGCGGATCGCCGCCGGTACGCCGATCGAGGCGCTGCGCAATCCCAACGAATTCATCGACGTTCCGGCCAGTCTGCTGTCCAAGGGGGATCACTACGCCCTCGAAGTCGACGGTGATTCAATGATCGAAGCCGGCATTCTCGACGGCGACACGGTCATCATCCAGCAGACCGACACCGCTGAAAACGGCGCCATCGTCGTCGCGTTGGTCGACGACGGCGAAGTGACGCTTAAAAGGCTCCGCCGCAAGGGCGCCTCTATCGCGCTGGAGCCCGCCAACGCGGCCTACGAGACGCGCATCTTCGGCCCCGACCAGGTCAAGGTACAGGGCGTGCTCAGGGCGCTTTACCGCTACTACTGATTTTCACGCGAAACCTCTTCCGCTTGTTGCTTCCCGGCCTTGAGCCGGGACCTATCCTTCGGACCGCCTCCATGGGTCCCGGGTCGCGCCTTCGGCACGCCCGGGAAACAAATCTCCGATCCTCTAATCATCCGGCCAATTCACCCAGGGCCGCCTGCCCCGCTCCCCGTTGACGGTTCTGACGACCGGATTCGCGTCCGTGAACGTGATGGCGTGCGTGCCGTAGCGCCAGAGATCGAACCGGTCGATGATGCCCCAAGGCGGTCGGCAATCCCGCCTGACCGGCACGGTCGCCACGATCATGCGGCTTTTGCGGCAATCGTCGGCAAGGGTCGCCGCATCCGTCGAGATCGCCACCAGTCCCTGCCCGACGGTCACCGTGCAACCTTGCGCATCGCACCTGAGGCGGCCCTGCGCCGCTTCCGCGTCGGCGCGCCAGACGGCGCTGTCGGCGCTTTGGCCCATGCGTTGGCGCCAGGCCTCCGCCTCGAAACGGGCGCGCCGTCCGCTCGATGTCAGATAGGCTGCGTCCCGGTGCAACACCGCGATCAGGCGCGCATCGCCATCGATGATGATGTCGGGGGCGGTCGCGAATATCGGACCGGCGAGCCCCAACGCCAACACCGGGAAACCGAAAAACCGCCATTTCGACCGCCAGAGAGCAAGCCACAAGCCGGCAATGCTGGTCAGTGCAAGACACCAGACGGGCGGTGCCGGAAGATCGAATGCGGCGCCCGGCAATCCGGCAAGATACCCGGCGCTTGAGAGAATTCCCTCGATCCCCGCGCACATGACGGAGAGCGGCAACGCATCCATTCCGAACCGCATTGCCGACAGCGTGATGATTCCCGCCGGCATGACCCAAAGGGCCGCCAGCGGCACGGCAACAGCGTTGGCGAGCAGGCCGAACGCGGCGGCATGCTGGAAGTGGTAGATCGCGAACGGCGCCGTGGCGGCGCTGGCGATAACGGTGGTGACGATCACGCCGGCCAGATAGCGGCCGAACCTTCCCGCCGGACCGGGTGTTGATGTATTCCCTCGCCGCCGGCGCCAGTCGCTCAAGGCGCTGTATGCCGCGATCAGCGCCGTGACGGCCGCGAACGACATCTGAAATCCGGGGCCGATCAGACTTTCCGGGCGGCAGACTAGGATCACCGCCGCCGCCCAGGCGACGCTCCGCATACTCAATGCGCGGCGGTCGATCAGTACGCCCGCCAGCATCAACCCGGTCATCAGGAAGGCGCGTTCGGTCGGGACCGTAAAACCTGCCAGCACGGCGTAGCCGAGCGCTGCCGGGATCGCCAAGGCCGCCGCCAGTTTCTTGCCGTTCAGACGCAGGCCGACGCGGGGTACGGCGGCGCACCCCAATCTTACGGCGGCATAAACGAAACCGGCGACGAGACCGATATGCAGGCCCGAAATCGCCAGCAAATGCGCAATGCCGGCATCGCGCATCACCCGAAGAACATGATCGCCGATATAGCCGCGATGCCCGGTGAGAAGCGCTGCGGCGACGGCGCCCGCATCACCCTGTTGCATGCCGTGTACGCGCCTTGAAATCTGCAGGCGCACGGTTTCGATGGCCCTTCGCACACGCACCGTCATCGGCGGCGCACGGGCGTCATTTTCTACGATTTCGACATCGCCGAGGACGAACCCATAGGCGCCGAGCCCTAAAAAATAGGCGCGGCGCTGGAAGTCAAACGCGCCCGGCATCGTCGGCGGTGGCGGCGGCCGCAGGATCGCGGTCGCGCGGATGCGATCGCCGGGCAGCAGACCTTCGATGTTCGAGTTCTCGCCCCTGACGCTCAATCTGATTTTTGCCGGCGGGTTTCGGACGCGTCCGGACTTGAAACTTGGCGCCGAAAGCACGACCCGCGCGCCGGATGGGGAGAGTTCCACCTGCTCGACGGTGCCGCTGATGCGCAAGGGGCCGGTCCGTTTGTCGAGCACCGGCGCTGCCACAGATGCCGTTCGCCATGCCGCACAGGTGAACCCGAGCGCCACCGACAGCAACCCGGCCGCGATGATCCGCAACAGGTCCCGCTGCACCTGAACGAGGCATATAAGGCCGATCGTCGATGCGCCGGCTCCCAGATAAGACGGCGGCTCAGTCGGCAACGCGAAATAGAGGGCGACCCCGGCACCGATACCGACCGGCAGCCAGAGCGCCCATTGCGGCCGCTCAGCCATCCATGCGGATTTGATATTTTCAAACGCCCGCGTGATCCCCATATCCCGTGTATGTCAGGGCCAGCGGGTATTTTTCCCTCCCCGCGCGTTTATGCTGCACACGCGAGATATTTGTGATAGATACTGGCCGCGCCCCGGTTCCTGGGACCGTTTTCAAGGAGACCTCATGCCCGTCGTTACCCGTTTCGCCCCATCGCCGACCGGTTTCCTGCACATTGGCGGTGCCCGCACGGCACTGTTCAACTGGTTGTTCGCGAAACACCACGAAAAATACGGGGACGGCGGAACGTTCCTGCTGCGGATCGAGGATACCGATCGGGCACGCTCCACTGACGAAGCGGTCGAGGCGATCTACGACGGGTTGAGTTGGCTCGGGCTCGACTGGGACGGCGACGCCATATCCCAGTTCGCGCGCCGCGAACGGCATCAGGAAGTGGTGCAGCAGCTTCTCGACAAGGGCATGGCCTACAACTGCTACTGCTCGACCGAAGAACTGGCGGAAATGCGCGAGAAAGCCCGCGCCGAGGGTCGGAAACGCATGTACGACGGCACTTGGCGCGACCGCGACCCGTCGGAAGCCCCTGAAGGCGTCGATCCGGCGATCCGCCTCAAGGCGCCGCAGGAAGGCCAGACCGTGATCGAGGATCTGGTGCAGGGCCGTGTTGAGGTCGCTAACGAGCAGCTCGACGACATGGTGCTGATGCGCGCCGACGGGACGCCGACCTACATGCTGGCCGTCGTCGTCGACGACCACGATATGGGTATTACCCACGTGATCCGAGGTGACGACCACCTGGTGAACGCCTTCAGACAAGTACAGCTTTTCAAGGCGATGGATTGGCCGCTGCCCGCTTTCGCCCATATCCCCCTGATTCACGGGCCGGACGGTGCCAAGCTCTCGAAGCGCCACGGTGCGCTCGGCGTCGATGCCTACCGCGACATGGGGTATCTGCCGGAAGCGCTCAGGAACTATCTGATGCGGCTTTCGTGGTCGCACGGGGACGAGGAAATCATCTCCACCGAGCAGGCGATCGAGTGGTTCGGGCTCGATGCCGTCGGCCGCGGCGCGGCGCGTTTCGACTTTCAGAAGCTGGAATCGCTCAACGGTCATTATATCCGCCAGGCGGACAACGACCGGTTGACCGAATTGGTCATGGCCAGGCTCAAAGATACCCTTGATGGAAAGCTTGCCGAGGGGGCGGCTGACCGGGTAAAAATGGGTATGGATGGGTTGAAAGAGCGCGCTAAGAATTTAATAGAACTAGCTGAAAACGCACAATTTTATGCAATTTCACGGCCACTCCAACCGGACGAGAAAGCCTCGCAAATCCTGACTGACGAGGCCAAGCAGACACTCACCGATTTTCGTGCCGACGTGGCCGGGATCGGCGAATGGACGGAAGAAAATATTCAAGCTGCCGCCAAGGCGTACGCCGAGGCTCATGAACTCAAACTTGGCAAGGTGGCACAACCGCTCCGTGCGGCTCTTACGGGCACAACCGTTTCGCCCGGCATATTCGAGGTGATGGCCGTTCTCGGCCGTGATGAATCCCTCGCCCGGCTGGATGACGTGCGCTGACACGCCACCCGGCACCAACAACGACGCGTCCTCTGCGGGGGGCGTGCCCGCGGCCCGAGACACGGACCGCGCCCAACAGAGGAGAGACCTGAATGAGTAACGAAAGAAGCTTTACCCTCACCGACAATTCGAGCGGCGAAAGCTGGGATTTGCCGGTGATGCACGGGACGCTGGGCCCGGACGTGATCGACGTCCGCAAGCTCTACGCGCAGACCGGCTGCTTTACCTACGATCCGGGCTTTACCTCGACCGGTAGCTGCGAGTCCAAGATCACCTACATCGACGGCGACAACGGCGTTTTGCTGTATCGCGGCTATCCGATCGAACAGCTGGCTGAGAAATCGGACTTCATGGAAGTCTGCTATCTGCTGCTGTACGGGGAACTTCCGACCGCCGAACAGAAAAGCAAGTTCGAGCACGACATCACCTACCACACGATGGTGCACGAGCAGATGAACACGTTCCTGCGCGGGTTCCGCCGGGATGCGCACCCGATGGCGGTGATGTGCGGTATGGTGGGCGCGCTTTCGGCATTCTACCACGATTCTACGGATATTTCCGATCCGAAGCACCGCATGGTGTCGTCCTACCGGATGATCGCCAAGATGCCGACGATCGCGGCGCTCGCATACAAATACAATCTGGGTCAGCCGTATAGTTATCCGAAGAACAGGCTCCGTTATGCGGAAAACTTCCTCTACATGATGTTCTCGAATCCGTGCGAGGAATACGAGATCGACCCGGTGCTGGCGCGCGCCATGGACGTTATTCTTATCCTGCATGCGGACCACGAACAGAACGCCTCGACCTCGACGGTTCGTCTCGCGGGGTCTTCCGGCGCCAACCCGTTCGCCTGTATTTCGGCGGGTATCGCTTCGCTCTGGGGCCCGGCGCACGGCGGCGCCAACGAAGCGGTGCTGAACATGCTGGAGGAAATCGGCGACAAATCGAACGTCGGCAAGTTCGTCGAAAAAGCCAAGGACAAGGAAGATTCCTTCCGTCTGATGGGCTTCGGTCACAGGGTTTACAAGAACTTCGACCCGCGTTCGCGCGTCATGCGCGAACAATGCCACAAAGTGCTCGACGCGCTCGGTGTGCATGACGAGCCGCTGCTGGAGATCGCTCTTGAGCTCGAGAAGATCGCGCTTGAGGACGAGTACTTCATCGAGAAGAAACTGTACCCGAACGTCGACTTCTATTCGGGCATCATCTTCAAGGCGATGGGCATTCCGACGACGATGTTTACGGCGCTTTTTGCCGTTGCGCGAACTGTCGGCTGGATCGCCCAGTGGAACGAGATGATCGAGGATCCGAGCCAGAAGATTGGGCGTCCGCGTCAGCTCTTCACCGGTGCCGAACAGCGCGATTACGTTGACGTTTCGAAACGCTGATCGGCTGCAAAGGTCACTCTTCGACGGCGCGGGAGCGATCCCGCGCCGTTTTTATTTGCCGGAGACGTTCAGGACGACGCGCGCCGCCGCGACCGACGGCATGTCGTCACCCGGCTTCAACGCATCGAGGGCTTTCGAAATTTCCGCCATCTGCGTCTCGCGTTCGCGGTCGGCGCGCAGCAGGTCCGTCAGCACCGGGGTCATGTTCTCGGGTGTGCAGTTGTCCTGCAGAAATTCGGGAATCGCCGGCTTGTCGAGGATCAGGTTGACGATGGAGGCATAATCGACCCGGATCAGGCGTTTGGCGAAGAAGCCGGTCAACGGCGCGACCCGGTAGGCGATCAGGCTCGGCACGCCGGCCATGGCCAATTCCAGCGATACCGTGCCGCTGGCGGCGATGGCCGCGTCGGCGGCGGCAAAAGCGTCGTATTTTTCGGCCGCGTCGTCGGTGATCAGGACATTGTCCCAGTCGGACGTGCGGACGCGGACCTCGTTCGAGATGCTTTTCAGCGTCGGAATCACAACCCGGCAGGGGCCGGTAATCGCCGTCGTACGGCGGATCGTCTCGCCGAAGATATCGACGAGGCGCGAAATCTCGCTCATCCGGCTGCCGGGCAGCGCCAGCAGGAGCCTCTCGTCCGCGGCAATGCCGTGCCGTTCGCGGAAAGCCTTGCCATCTCCGCCGTCGGCGCCGCTCTCCAGGATCGAGTGACCGACGAACGTGGCGGCGACGCCGGCGCTTTCGAAATACGGCGGCTCGAACGGCAACAGGCACATCACGTGATCGACGAGGCGCGCCACCTTTTTCGCCCGTCCCGGCCGCCATGCCCAGACCGACGGCGCGACGTAGTGCACGATCTTCGTGTCACCGCCGGCGAGCTTCTTGGCGACGCGAAAGCAGAAATCCGGCGCGTCGATTGTCACCACGACATCCGGCTTCTTGGTTCTGATATCGTCCGCCGTTTCACGTATGCGGCGGAGAATATTGGGGATACGCGGCAGCACTTCGGAAAGGCCCATCACGGTCAGCTCGTCCATCGGAAACAGGCTGTCGAGCCCGCTTGCAGCCATTAACGGGCCGCCGACGCCGGAGAATTCGATTTCCCGACCCTCAGCGATACTTTTCAGACCTTCCATCAGGCGCATGCCGAGAACGTCGCCCGACGGCTCGCCCGCAATCAGATAGGCGCGTAGCGGCTCGCTCATTGCCAGTTTCCGTCAGCATCGATACCGATCACGAACATCCCTGCGTCATCTGCAGCCGCGCTTGTTCCGTCGCGGTCGATGAGAAAGGCGTTCCCGGCTTCGATCACAATCCCACCAAGCCCTGCGGCATGCGCGTTGCGCACGGTATCGGGGCCGACGGTCGGCAGGTCGGCGCGGCGTTCCTGGTCCGGTTTCAGGGTTTTGGCGAGAATACCGCCGTGGTTGCCGGCGTCCGCGAGTTTCCGCAGCATGGCGTCGGTGCCGGCGGCGTCTTCCTCGGCGATGATCTCTCCGGCGCGAACCACGGCGGCCTGACCGATGTCGCGGGCGCCAAGATCCTTTGCGGCGGCAAATGCGGCGGCAATGTCCGCACGCTGCTCTCCAGTCGGGCTTACGCTGCCGATTACACCCCTGGGGACGAGGTGGTCCGGCAATACCTCGTCGGCGCCGATGACCTTGAAACCTTCCTTCTCAAGCGCGCGGATCAGAGCCGTCAGTAGGCCGTCGTCGCCGAACGCGGCGGCGCCGCTGGTGGCGAAAAACTTCACGCCCCACCAGTCGGGGCGAAGTTCCTTCATGCCCGGCCGGCGAATCGTGCCGGCCAGCACCAGGGTATCGCATCCTTCGCTCTTCAGGTTCTTGATGGCAGCCCCGGCGGCACCGAGGCGGATGACGGCGTGGCTGTCCCCGGCAAATGCGGCGGGATCGCCCTGCCCGTCGAAGACCACCACATGAAACGCCTGATTCTCCCGGCGGCACACGTCGCGGATCAGGACCGGCAGTGCGCCGCCGCCGGCCAGAATGCCGATCCGGTTATGCGGCATCTTCCATGTGCGGCTGGCAGATACGGCGCGACGAGTCGCTCTGGATGAAGTTGACGATCTCCATGACGGGCTCGTTCTCGGAGAAATCCTCGATGACGTCCTGCAGACGCTCCGCCATCGTCCCTTCCTCGGCGAAGATCATGCGATACGCCTTACGGATCTCGTGGATCATGTCACGCGAGAAGCCGCGCCGTTTGAGGCCGACGATGTTCAGTCCTTCGAGCTTGGCGCGGTTGCCGGTGACCGTCCCGTACGGAATGACGTCGTGTTCGACGCCGCTCATGCCGCCGATCATGGCGTGCTTGCCGATGCGCACGAACTGGTGCACTGCGGAAAGGCCGCCGACGATCGCCCAGTCCTCGACGGTGACGTGACCGGCCATAGTGGCATTGTTGACGAGGATGACGTTGTTGCCGATCCGGCAATCGTGCGCCACATGCGCGCCGACCATGAAGAGGCAGTCGTTGCCGGTCCGGGTCAGCAGGCCGCCGCCTTCCGTGCCGGGATTCATGGTGACGTGTTCGCGGATGACGTTGCGTTCGCCGATCTCTAGCGACGACGCCTCGCCTTTGAATTTCAGGTCCTGCGGCTGATGGCCGATAGACGAGAACGGGAAAATCCGCGTGCCCGCGCCGACGCTGGTGGTGCCGGCGACGACGACATGGGACATGAGCTCGACGCCGTCGCCCAGCTTGACGCCTGCGCCGACAATCGAATACGGGCCGACCTTGACCCCTGCGCCGATCTCGGCGTTCGGATCGATAATCGCTGTCGGATGAATATCGGTCATGTGTGATCCTATTCCGTCTTGTCGACGATCATTGCCGTAAACACGGCTTCGGCCATGACTGTGCCTTCCGACTTGGCAACGCCCTTGAAGCGCCAAACCTTGCCGCGGCCGTGTTCCTTGGTGACTTCAAGATGGAGCGTGTGACCCGGCAGCACGGGCTTGCGGAAGCGCGCGTTGTCGATGGACATGAAATACACCAGCTTGTCGGATGCCGTATCATCGAGCGTTTCGATCACGACGATCGCCGCGGTTTGCGCCATAGCCTCGACGATCAGCACGCCCGGCATGATCGGATGGCCCGGGAAATGCCCTTGGAAAAATGGCTCGTTGACGGTGACGTTCTTGATCCCGACAGCGCTTTCGCCCGGCTGTATGTCGACAACCTTGTCGATCAGCAGAAACGGGTACCGATGCGGTATCCGCTCCATGATTCCGGTAACGTCGACTTCGTGGCCGGTGGTGGTCTCCGCGTCCATCCCTAACTCCCCTTCTTTCTGGCCAGACGTTCAAGTGTGGCCATCTCCCTGAACCAGGTCTTGATCGGTTTGGCGGGGCTGCCGCCGAGCTCCTGTCCGGGGTCGACATGCCGCATGATACCGCTTTGGGCGGCAATTCTCGCGCCACTCCCTATCTTGAGGTGCCCGGCGATGCCGACCTGTCCACCCAGAACCACGAAATCGCCGAGTTCCGTGCTGCCGGAAATCCCGACATGGCTGACGATCACGCAATTCTGTCCGATCTGAACGTTGTGGGCAATCTGCACAAGGTTGTCGATCTTGGTGCCGTCACCGATCACCGTGTCCGGTCCAGTGCCGCGGTCGATGCACGAATTGGCGCCGATCTCGACGTTGTCTCCGACGATGACACGGCCGAGCTGCGGCACCTTGACGTGTCCACCTGGCCCCATCGCAAAACCGAATCCGTCCTGTCCGATGCAGACGCCGGCGTGAATGATCGTGCCCGCGCCGATCATGGCGTGAGCGATCGAGGCGTTGGCGCCGATCCGCGTATTGTTGCCGATGACCACACCGTCGCCGATGACGGCGCCCGCGGAAATGACGCAATCGGCGCCGATCACGGCCTTGGCGCCGATGACGGCGCCCGCACCGATATCCGTGTTCGTCCCGATAACGGCATCCGCTGCGATACTCGCCGAGGCATGTACATCGCCGCCGGGCACCGGCATGGGATAGAACATCGCCGCGACCCGCGCATAGGCGTGGTAGGGCTCCGGCGTGACCAGTAGGCACATGCCTTCAGGTGCTTGATCGACGACATCGGGTGCGACGATGCAGGCACCTGCAGATGATGTACGGAACTTGTCGGTGTATTTCCGGTTGTCGAGGAAACTCACGTGGTCGGGACCGGCCTGGTCGATGGGCATTACATCGTGGAACGCGCGCCCGGTATCCGGGGCGTTGGCGATCTCGGCACCGGCCGTCTCGGCGATGCGCGCCAGACTGAACGGCCCGGCGTTAGCGAAGAACCGGGAGTCAGCCATTGGTTCTAGTTTTTCGGCAGGTCGACCTGAACGGTCGGCAGTTTCTTGTCGAGCTCCTGCAGAACGATTCCCGTGATGTCCAGGGTACGCTTGACGTAAACGATCTGCGAAAGGCGCAGGATGACATCGTAGCCGTTCTTTTCGGCGACCGAGGCGACAATTTCGTTCAATGCCCGTTCGACCTGCAGCATGGCGGCGTTTTGGGCCTGTTCGAGCGTCTGACGGCGTTCCTGCACCATTTTCTGGACACCGACGACGCGCTGCTCGAACTTGCGGCGTTCTTCGGCAAACGCTTCCGGCGCCAGCAATGACTGTTTCTTAGCCAGTTCCTGTTGCGCGGCACGGAGCGCTTCCTGTTCTTTCTGGACTTCGCTCTGAATCTTGTTCTGATAATTGATGATCTGCTCGCGAATCGCCTTCACCGACGCGGCGTCGCGGCGGATCTTGCTGATATCCAGAACGGTGATAATCGGGGCTTCGGTCGCGCCCGTCGCTTGCGCGGCGGCGGGGCTGATCGGCAACATCGAAACGGCGAGTGCCAGAATCAACGAAACCGCGATATTTCTTGCTAACAAGGGAGCCTCCTAAAACTGTGTGCCGAAGTTAACCCGCACATATTCCGTCTTGTCGAAACTCTCGGAAAGAACCGGATAAGCCAAATCGATGCCGAGCGGTCCGAACGGGGACTCCCACGTTATGCCTGCCCCGACACCCATGCGCAATGAATCCTCGTCCACAGTTGTCGAATTGGTCGGCGAGAGCGATCCCGAAGTACCGATATCAGTGAACATCCGTGCGCCGATACCGAGTTCTTCCGGCAATCCCGTCGGGAACGTGAGAGCGACCGTCGTCGCATACATCCACTCGCCACCGAGCGCATCGTCGGTTGCGAGGTCGCGCGGGCCGAGCCCGGCCGTTGCAAAGCCGCGAACATCGTCGCCGCCGACGAAATAACGTTCCGACAGCGCCACATCCTCGCCGAGACCGACGACATAGCCGAACTTGCCCTTAGTCGAGAACACCCACTGGTCGGCAACCGGATAGTAATACGCTGCCGTCGCCGTGTTCCGCACGTGGCGAAGCGAACCACCGAGCCCCGCGAGGTCGGTATCGAGCTTCAGCACGTAACCGTCCGTCGGTTTGATAATGCTGTCACGCCGGTCATAGGCCATCGTGTGACCGATTTCGGAGAGGGTTTCCGTCCCCTCCTGATCCTGGATCAATGTGGACGCGCTGCTATCGACGTCCGAAATCTCGGAGACGCGGAAGGTATAACGCCAGCTTTCCGAGAGATTCTCGGTAATCCGGTATCCGGCGCGGAGCCGCCCGCCGGTCCGCTCCAGATCGAACGAGCTGGTGTCCTGAAGGTCACGCGTGGTGCGGAAGACGTCGAAGCCGGCGCGCAGGTCGCGGCCAAGGAAATAAGGTTCCGTGAAGCTCAAATCGATCTGCGAGGCCTCCGCGGCGATCTGCAACTGCAGGCTCAGGTCCTGACCGCGACCGAGGAAGTTTTTCTCCTGCAGGCGGATGTCGCCAAGGACACCGACGGTCGACGAGAAACCTGCGCCCAGCGTGATCTGACCCGTCGGTTTTTCTTCAAGATTGACGTTGATAATTGTTTTGTCAGGCGAGGAACCCGGAACCTGTTCGATATCGACCTTTTCGAAGAAACCCAGGTTCTGAATACGCGTTTTGGAGCGGCGCAACTTCGACGCGTTGAAGGCATCGCCCTCGACGAGGCGGAACTCGCGGCGTACGACCTTGTCGAGGGTGCGCACGTTGCCGGAGATGTTGATCCGCTCGACGAATACCCGCGGTCCTTCGTTGACCACGTATTTCACGTTGATGGTCTTCGTTTCTTTGTCTCGGTTCACCCGCGGCCGGATTTCCACGAATGCATACCCGAGCGTCCCGACCAGTTCCGTCAGGCGGTCGATGGTGCCGTCAATTTCCTCGGCGCTGTACCAGTCGCCCTTCTCGACTTCGATCGCGGACTGAAGGTCCTCCTCTTTCAGGTCCTTCAGACGGGCATCGATCTCGATGTTGCCGAACTGATAACGATCACCCTCTTCGACCGCGAACGTCAGGAAGAAAGCGCGTTTGTCCGGCGTCAGCTCGGCGACCGCCGAGTTGACCTTGAAGTCGGCATAGCCGTTGGAGAGATAGAACCGGCGCAGCAATTCGCGGTCGAGATTGATCCGGTCCGGATCGTAGACGTCATCCGTCGTGAAGAACCGCCACCATGCGGTTTCGCGGGTCTGGATCACTTCACGCAGGCGGCCGTCGCTGAACTCGCGGTTGCCGATAAAACGGATCGAGCCGATCTGCGTTTCCTCGCCCTCGGCAATCTCGAATACGAGATCGACCCGGTTTTGTTCGAGTTGGATGATCTTGGGTTCCACGGTGACCGCAAAAAGGCCGCTCTGGCGATAGAGCGTCAGGATGCGCTTCACGTCATCCTGCACCTTGGTCCGCGTGTAAATGACGCGGGGCCTGAGCGAAATTTCGGTCTTCAGGGTTTCCTGTTCGAATTCCTTGTTACCCTCGAACGCGATGCGGTTGATGATCGGGTTCTCGACCACGTTCACGACCAGCGTATTGCCCTCGCGGCGCAGAGAAATGTCGGCGAAAAGCCCGGTCGCGAACAGGCTTTTGAGGGATCGGTCGATGCGGCGCGGATCGAAGGGGTCGCCCTCCTGGATCACCATGTAGGAGCGCACGGTCCCCGGGTCGACACGCTGCGCGCCGCGGACTTCGATCTGCTGGACAACATCGGCCTGAGCCAGCTCGACCGGCTCGGCGGCATGAGCGGGTATGGTTAACGACGAAAGCGGCCCAAGGGCCGCTGTCATCAACGCAACCGCCGTAAGCCGGGCCAATCCCGTCACTCTATTCTCCCCAACCGCCCGGCTTGTCTTCAGCCGGACGTTTACACATTCGGATTCAAGGCCTTAGGCCTAGAGTCCCAAAACCCTCACGATATCGTTCCACGTGACAGATACCATGAGAATCAATACCAAGGCCAGACCAATTCGGAAACCGTATTCTTGCGCGCGTTCTCCGAGCGGGCGGCCGCGAACGGCCTCGATCCCCATGAACAGCAAATGCCCGCCGTCGAGGATCGGGATCGGAAACAGATTGATCAGACCGAGGTTGATCGACAGGACCGCCATGAAGAAGAAAAGCTGCAGCGCGCCCTGTTCCGCCGCCTGACCGGACATCTGCGCAATGGCGATCGGACCCCCGAGATCTTTGAAGTTGCCCTGCCCGATCAGCAGCTTGCCGATATTGTTGAGTGCCTGGCCCGTGATCATCACCGTTTTTTCGATGCCGAACCATGCGGCAGATAACGGATTGAGGCGTTGATGCTCGCCGATGACGCCCTGCATCCTGATCCCGAGCCGTCCAACCATCGCGCCGTCCTGATCCACGGCCTCGGGCGTGACGCTGAGTTCGACCTCCCGGCCGTCGCGAAGCACGACGAGGGGCAGACGCGCGCCCGGGTTGGCCGAGACGATCTCCTGCACCACGCCGGGATTGTCGATTTTCGCGCCATTGAGGCGTACGAGAACGTCTTCGGCCTGCAGGCCCGAAGCGGCGGCGGCGGAATTGTCCATGACCTCGCCGACGGAAACCTCGACCTTCGGCACGCCGACCGACATCGCGATCACGGCCAGGACCAGCATGGCGAAAAGGAAATTGATGGCGGGGCCGGCGAAAACGATCGCAGCGCGCTGGCCCACCGTTTTGTGCGCGAACGAGACTTTCTTCTCTTCGTCCGTCAGTTCATGCGGTCCCTCGGCGTCGTTCCCGGCTCCCTTCTCGAGAAATGACTGGGCGCTGTCGGCCTCGCCCTCTTCGGCCATGCCGAACATCTTCACGTATCCGCCAAGCGGTACCGCACTGACGCGCCAGCGTGTGCCGGCCTTGTCGAACCAGCCGAAAATCTCGGGCCCGAAACCAATGGAAAACACTTCGACACGCACGCCGTTGCGTCGCGCCACCCAGTAGTGCCCCCATTCGTGGACGAACACGATGATCGACAGGACGACCAGGAACCAGAGCACGGTGTTGAGGGTATCGAATTCCATTACCAGCCTTTAATCATTTGATTTTTCCCTACCAGATATGCGCGCGTCCGGGCCAGCCGTCAACGCTTGGAAAGGGAAATTGCCAATGTTATCCGCCGTTTGCGGCGGTCAGTTCGGTCGCGATCCGCCGCGCTTCCGCGTCCACGGCGTAGACGTCGTCGAGAGACGTCAGGCTCTGCCGCGGCAATCGGTTCATGGTCTCCTCGACGACGGCGGTAATTTCGAGGAACCCGAGGTCGTTGCCGAGAAAACTGTGCACGGCGATTTCATTCGCGGCGTTGAGAACCGTGGGCGCCGAGCCACCGATGTCGAGCGCTTCGCGCGCCAGACGCAGCGCCGGAAAACGCACTGGGTCCGGCGCCTCGAAGGTGAGCGTCGCGATATCTTCAAGTTTAAGACGCGGTGACGGCGCTTCCATCCGGTCCGGCCAAGCGAGGGCAAAAGCGATCGGCGTGCGCATGTCCGGCGTGCCGAGTTGGGCCAGAACGGAGGCGTCGACATATTCGACCATGCTGTGAATGACCGATTGCGGATGCACCAGAATGTCGATCTGCTCGCTGGAAACCGGGAACAGATGGAAGGCTTCGATCAGCTCAAGCCCTTTATTCATCATGGTCGCGGAATCGACCGAAATCTTGGCGCCCATGGACCAGTTCGGGTGGGCGACCGCTTCGGCGGGTGTGACCTTGGTCAGGGTATCCAGCGTTCTTTCACGGAAAGGCCCGCCGGAAGCTGTCAGGATGATTTTCTCGATCCGTTCCGGGCGCTCGAAATCGAACACCTGATAAATCGCACTGTGCTCCGAATCGACGGGGATTAGCCTGGCTTCCGCGCCGGCCACTTCGCGGCAGAAAAACTCGCCGGCCGAAACGAGGCATTCCTTGTTGGCGAGGCCGACGATGGCACCGCGTTTGACGGCTTCGAGCGTCGGCGCGAGTCCTGCGGCGCCGACGATCGCGGCCATGACCCAGTCGGTCGGCCGCATCGCCGCCTCGACCAGCGCATTGCGTCCGGCGGCCACTTCGATGCCTGTACCGGACAGTGCCGATTTCAGGTCGTGATAGCCGCTTTCGTCGGCGATTACGGCCATCGCCGCATCGACCTCGACAGCCTGTTTGGCCAGTAGTTCGACGTTGCTGTTGCCGCTCAGTGTGTCGACCCGGAAACGGTCCGGCGAGCGGCGGATGAGATCGATCGTGTTGCAGCCTACCGACCCGGTCGAGCCGAGGACGGTGACCGACCGTTCCGCGCGGTCATCGGCAGTGAGGGGATTGATTACAGCCATGGCATCGCGCTCCGGCCGAGCGTTGACTTGAGTAGTGCAATGGCGACCGCGCCCGCGACAAGCGCATCAACCCGATCAAGCACACCACCATGACCGGGAATGAGCGCGGAGCTGTCCTTGACTCCGAAATGGCGTTTGACGGCGCTTTCGAGCAGATCGCCCGCCTGACTGGCGATCGCAACGACCGCGCCCCACAACGCCAGGGACAGAGGGGACTCCTCCCAGTAAACGGCGAAGCCACCGGCAACGATAGTGGCGAAGCTAACGCCGCCGATAAAGCCGGCCCAGGTCTTTTTCGGGCTGATCCGGGGGGCCAGCTTCGGTCCGCCGATCGCGCGGCCGCTGATATAGGCACCGATATCCGCGCTCCACACCACGGCGAATAGCCAGAGGATTGTGATCATGCCGGGCATCGCGTCCGCGCGCAGCCAGATCAGCACGCCCGCCGGAATGCAGATATACAAGGCGCCGGCCGCCATCCATTTGACGTCGCCGCCGCACATTCGCGACCATTCCCAGCTCATGACGACCGCTCCGACCAATACCAGTGCCGTGAACCACGGCGGGCCGAAATACACGGCCGCCAGCGCCGGAACCATCATCGTCACCGCTGAAACGGTGCGCAACAGCGTGCCGGACAGACGGGGTTCAGCTGTGACTGGTGCCGAAGCGGCGTTCACGTCGCCCGTACTCCTTGATCGCATCGGCCAGGTCATCGGCATCGAAATCCGGCCAATGTTTGTCGATGAAAACGAATTCGGCATATGCGAGTTGCCATAGCAGAAAGTTGCTGATGCGTTTTTCCCCGCTGGTCCGGATCAGCAGATCCGGATCCGGAATGCCATGGGTATACAGCGCGGCCTCGAACGTATTCTCGTCGATGTCGTCAGGTTCGATCTCCCCGCTGACGGCTTTTTCGGCCAGCGTTCGCGCCGCGCGGGCCAGTTCGTCGCGTGCACCGTAGCTGAGCGCTAGGACGAGGGTGATGCGGGAATTCGCGGCTGTGCGCCGCTCCGCCTCATCGATCGCACCGACGATATCATCCGCAAGTCGCGTACGGTCGCCGATGACCCGCAGTTGCACGCCCTTTTCACAGAGTGCGTCGACTTCCTTCTTGAGGTAAAGCCTTAGCAGGCCCATCAGGTCGGCGATTTCAGCTGCGGGGCGCTTCCAGTTCTCGGACGAAAAGCTAAATAATGTCAGATACTTGACGCCAATATCTGCAGCAGACTCTAAGGTTTTTCGCACAGCCTCGGCACCGGCCTTGTGACCCATCGAGCGTGGCTTGCCCCGCGCATTGGCCCAGCGGCCGTTACCGTCCATGATGATGGCGACGTGGACCGGTACGGGGCTGTCTGCAGACGTGGTGAGCGGTGCGATGCCCATGGTCAGACCTGCATGATCTCCTGCTCTTTGTTGGCAAGTGCTTCGTCGATGTCGGCGATGTGTTTGTCCGTCAGTTCCTGCACTTCTTCTGAATAGTCGTGCAGCGCGTCCTGAGGAATCTCGCCGTCCTTTTCGGCTTTTTTAAGGTCGTCGAGGGCGCTGCGCCGTACGTTGCGGACGGCGATCTTGGCCTCTTCGGCATACTTGCCGGCGACCTTGACCAACTCCTGGCGGCGTTCCTCGCTGAGCGCGGGGATCGGGATGCGGACAAGGGTACCGTCGACGGCGGGGTTGAGGCCAAGCCCGGAATCGATGATGGCTTTTTCGACGGCCTTCACGTTGGCCTTGTCCCAGACCTGGATCGACAGCATGCGCGCTTCGGGGACCGATACGCTGCCGACCTGGTTGAGCGGCATGGTTGCCCCATAGGCATTGACCTGGATCGGGTCCAGCAGGCTGGCCGCGGCACGGCCGGTTCTGAGGCCGCCGAACTCCTCCAGCAGCACCTCGACGGCCCGCTCCATGCGGTGATTGATATCCTTGCGTGCGCCGTTGATGTCGCTCATCAACGCCTCCCTCAGTCTTTGTTATCAGAAATAGTCGTAAACGTTCCCTTCCCGGCGACGACGTCGGCAAATGCGCCCGGATTGTGAATGGAAAATACCAAAATGGGAACCGCGTTTTCGCGTGCCAGCGCGATTGCCGCGGTGTCCATCACCTTGAGATTCCGTGTCAGAACCTCCTGGTAGCTCAGGTGCTCGTAACGCTCGGCGTTCTTGTCCTTTTTTGGGTCGGCGGAATAGACGCCGTCCACCTGCGTGCCCTTCAAAAGCGCGTCGCAGTTCATTTCGACGGCGCGTAAAGCGGCCGCCGTGTCGGTGGTGAAGAACGGATTGCCGGTCCCCGCGGCGAAGATCACCACGCGGCCCTTCTCCATATGACGAACCGCGCGGCGGCGAATATAGGGTTCGCAGACCGCGGACATGGGAATCGCGGACAGGACGCGGGTCGAGACGCCCTTGCTTTCGAGCATGCTCTGCATGGCGAGCGCGTTCAGGACGGTCGCCAGCATGCCCATGTAGTCGCCGGTGGTGCGTTCGATATTGGCGGCGGCCAGCGAAACGCCGCGGAAGATGTTGCCGGCGCCGATGACCAGGCAGACCTCGACGCCGTTTTCGTGGACGGATTTAACTTCTTCTGCGATGCGGTCGACGGTGTCGGAATCGAGGCCGAAACCCTGGTTCCCCATCAAAGCTTCGCCGGACAGTTTAAGCAGTACACGCTTGAATTGTTTAGGTGTACTCATTCCCTCTCCCTGTCCAAATCATAACCGAACACGCCCGGAACGTGTAAAAGAAAAGGCCGAATCCCGGCCTCTTTGCAGTATATCAGGGATACCGGCCGTCACGACCGGAAATCGGCGCGGCGCCCGAGGGGCACCGCGCCGCGCCCGATATCAGTTGCCGCCGGCGGCAGCAGCGACTTCGGCGGCGAAGTCTTCTTCTTTCTTCTCGATGCCCTCGCCGAGCACGAAAAGCTTGAATCCCGTGACTTTCACGGCGCCGCCGGCTGCCTTGCCTGCGTCTTCGACCACCTTCTCGACCTTGGTTTCGCCGTCGATCACGAAGGTCTGCTCAAGCAGGCAGACTTCCTCGTAGAACTTGCGCAGGCGGCCTTCGACCATCTTCTCGATGATGTTGTCGGGACGACCCGATTCGCGGGCCTGTTCGATCAACACCTGGCGCTCGCGTTCGACCGCTTCCTGGTCCAGGTCGTCGCGGCCGATCGATTGCGGACGCGCCGCGGCAATGTGCATGGCGAGCTGCTTGCCGACCTCTTCGAGGCCGTCGGTACCGCCCTCGCTCTCGAGCGCGACCAGAACCGCGATCTTGCCCAGACCCGGCACCAACTGGTTGTGCACGTAGCTGGCCAGCACGCCCTTGTCGACGGAGAGCGACGCGATGCGGCGGATGTTCATGTTTTCGCCGATGGTGGCGACGCTGTGGGTCACTTCCTCGGCGACCGTGCGGCCGGTCCCCGGGTAGTCCATCGCGCTCAGGGCGTCGATGTCGTCACCGGCCTCGACGGCCAGCTTGGCGACGTTACCGACGAGCGCCTGAAAGGCGTCGTTGCGCGCCACGAAGTCGGTTTCCGCGTTAACTTCGCAGACCGCGCCCTTGGTGCCGTCGACGTGCACCGCGACGAGCCCTTCGGCGGCGACACGGCCGGCCTTCTTGGCGGCGGCCGCGAGGCCCTTGGTGCGCAGCCAATCGACCGCGGCTTCAAGATCGCCGTCGTTTTCGGACAGCGCCTTCTTGCAATCCATCATGCCTGCGCCGCTTTTCTCGCGCAGTTCCTTAACCAATGCTGCAGTGATCTCAGCCATCGTTCTTCCTTGTCAGTCCGAATTAATTAGCGTGTCAAAAGGTGATGGGGACCGGGTTTCGGCCCCCATACCGACTACGTTCCTCAGGCCTTGGCGTCTTCTTCGGCCGGCCCTTCGGCAGCGGATTTCGCGGCCTCGGCGGCGCCTTCCTCGGGGGCAACGGTCTCTTCCGGGGTGGCTTCGGCAACGACCGCGGCTTCGGCCGGTGCTGCCGGCAGTTCCTCGGCGGGCTCTTCGCTTTCGCCGATGTCTCCGCCCGACACGCCGATTTCCTCCTGGATGCCGTCGAGGACGGAACCGACCATCAGGTCGCAGTAGAGGCCGATCGCGCGGATCGCGTCGTCGTTGCCCGGGACCGGGTGCGTGATGCCGTCCGGATCGGCGTTGGAATCGATAACGCCGACGACCGGGATGCCCAGTTTGTTGGCTTCATTGATGGCGATGTCTTCCTTGGTCGTGTCGATGATGACCAGGATATCCGGCAGACCGCCCATGTCCTTGATGCCGCCGAGGGCGCGCTCGAGCTTTTCCTGCTCACGCGTCAACATCAGCTGTTCTTTCTTGGTGAGGCCCTGCATTTCGGCTTCGTTGCCGAGCATTTCCTCGAGATCCTTGAGGCGTTTGATCGAGTTCGAGATCGTCCGCCAGTTGGTCAGCATGCCGCCGAGCCAGCGGTGGTTGACGTAGTACTGACCGCAGCGCTTGGCCGCCTCGGCGACACGCTTCTGCGCCTGGCGCTTGGTGCCGACGAACAGCACGCGGCCGCCACGCTTGGTGACGTCGCGGACGGCGACCATGGCCTGGTGAAGCAGCGGAACGGTCTGCTGCAGATCGATGATGTGGATACCGTTACGGTCACCGAAGATGTACGGCGCCATCTTGGGGTTCCAGCGGCGGGTATTGTGACCAAAGTGAACGCCAGCTTCGAGGAGCTGACGCATCGTGAAATCGGGAAGCGCCATAAGCCTTTTTCCTTCTCCGGTTGAGCCTCCGCAGGTGTGGCCGGACAACCCGGCACCGGAACGACTTTGTCCATGAATTTGCATGAACTGCCGCAAAACCTGCGTGCGAAATCGGGCGTGGTTTACCTGTTGCGGGCCGGGAATGCAAGCCGCTTTACGCGCGCGAGCCAATTTGGAGAAATTTCCGGTTCCGGCGCTTTCGGCGTTGGGAAAGCAACGACATTGGGCCCTGGATCCTCACGCCTGGCCTTGGCGTCGGCACTGGCGAAACCGAGCACGGCGATGACCAGCGCGACCGGAAACAGCCACACCATGCCGAACGCCAGAAATCTCAGAACATCCGCGGTTTCAGGGCCCATTTACCTCCCCTTCCAGCGACATATTAGCCGGAAGCCGGTCAGTGGTGAACTGTTCCGTTGGTTACGAATTGTGATCATGGGCCAATGATTTGCCGCAAATTCAACAAATGGCCCTTTCGGTCGCGAGATAATAGCGGCATTTTCCAGCCAATTCAGACGTGGAGACTTCGATGACACATACCAACGACCTCGGCCAGCCGATCGGCTTCCCCCTGCCCGATTGGAAACCCTGCGATCCGCCGCCGCACACTCCCATGCAGGGCCGCACTTGCCGTCTGGAGCCGCTGGATGCAAACAAGCATGCGGCAGATTTGCATGCGGCCAACATGACGGATACCGAGGGCCGGATCTGGACCTACATGGGCTATGGGCCATTCGAGACCGAAGACGCCTACCGCGCGTGGGTCGAAAAGGACGCCATGGGCGACGACCCGCTGTTTCACGCGATCATCGATCTGGAGACCGGAAAACCGGTCGGGGTCGCCAGCTACCTCAGGATCGAGCCCAAGATCGGCTCCATCGAGGTCGGACACATCAATTATTCTCCCCTACTCCAGCGCACGGTCGCCGCGACGGAGGCGATGTATCTGATGATGGCGCGGGTTTTCGACGAGCTGGGCTATCGCCGATACGAATGGAAGTGCGACAATGCCAATGCCAAATCCCGCGCCGCCGCGGCGCGCCTGGGCTTCACGTTCGAAGGCGTGTTCCGCCAGTGCACGATCTACAAGGGCCGCAACCGCGATACGGCGTGGTTTTCGATCATCGATACCGAATGGCCGGCGTTGAAGGAAGCGTTCGAAACCTGGCTCGATCCTGCCAATTTCGATGGCGGCGGCAAACAGAAGCAGGCGTTGTCGGACCTGACCGCAAAGGCGCTCGGGCGGTAGCTTTAAAATCATGTCACCCCGGCGCAGGCCGGGGTCCATATTGCAGATTTTTTGGATTCCGGCCTTCGCCGGAATGACGTCCGAGCTTACAGTTCCCGGACGTCGAGAATGCCCGGCAACGAGCGCACTGCCAGCGACAGTTCGTGCGACAGCGCGTAGTCGTCGCCGAGGTTAATCAGCACCTCCTCACCCCGGTCGCGGATCTTCGCCGTCATCAGGACTTTGCCCTTCTTGCGCCGTCCATTGCCGTTGCCGTTGGCTTCCCGGTCGCGGCCAAGCACTTCTTTAAGGGCCGGAAGCGGCTCAAGACTGTCGACGATCAGGTGCATTTCCTTGGCCGCGTTGGCGGCTTCCTTCGCGGCGGCGTCGATGCTTTCCAGCCGCTGGACCGTCATGCGCGGCTGATCACCGTCGAACGACAGCGCGCAGTCGATGATCATCGAATTCCCCGCGCTCAGAAGCTCGGCGTATTGCGCGAGCACTTCCGAAAATGCCGTCGCCTCGAACACGCCCGACGCATCCGAGAACGACACGAACGCAAACCGCTTGCCGGTCTTCGACGTCATCTCTTTCTTCGAAACGAACGTGCCCGCCAATTTCACAGCACCGGTCTCGTGCGCCGCAATGACCTCCGCCGACGAGCGTACGCGCTTCCTCACGAGCACCCGTTCGTAGGCGTCGAGCGGGTGCGCCGACAGATAGAACCCGACCGCGTCGAACTCTTCCTTCAATCTGTCCATCGACTGCCAATCGTCGATATCCGGCAGGCGGACTTCCTCGGGTTTCGCGTCTTCGCCGCCGAACAGACCCATCTGGTTCGAGTTGCGTTCGTTCGCCGCCATTCCGGCGACGGCGACGATATTCTCGATTCCGCGATGGACGCGGCGGCGGTTGTTGTCGAGCCGGTCGAAGGCCCCTGCCCGGACCAGGTTTTCGAGCTGGCGCTTGTTGATCAGGTGCGGGTCGATGCGGTTGGCAAAATCGCTGAGGTTCTCGAACGGGCCGTTCTGCTTACGTTCGTCCACCAGCGAAGCCATCGCCGCCGCGCCGACGTTCTTGACCGCGGCCAGGGCATATCGCACGCCGTCGGTTTCGCCGTCGGGCGTCTTGACGGTCTCGACCGTGAACGATGCTTCCGATTTGTTGATATCCGGCTGCAAAAGCGGGATTTGAAGCCTGTCCAGTTCCTGGCGGAACACGTTCAGCTTGTCCGTGTTGCCCATGTCGAACGCCATAGAGGCGGCCATGAACTCGACCGGGTAATTGGCTTTCATGTACGCGGTCTGATAGGCGACCAGCGCATAGGCGGCAGCGTGAGATTTGTTGAAGCCATAGCCCGCGAACTTGTCGACGATATTGAAGATGTCGTTGGCCTGGCTCTCTTTGACGTTCTTGGCGACCGCGCCCTCGACGAAAGATTTCCGCTGCGCGTCCATCTCGGCTTGAATCTTCTTGCCCATGGCGCGCCGGAGCAGATCGGCGTTACCGAGCGAATAGCCGGACAACACCTGCGCGATCTGCATCACCTGTTCCTGATAGATCGGAATGCCGAAGGTTTCCTTCAGGACCGGTTCCAGGGTCGGGTGCAGGTAATCGGCCTCCTCCTCGCCGTGTTTGCGGCGGATATAGCTCGGGATGTTGTCCATCGGGCCCGGGCGATAGAGCGCGACGACGGCGATGATGTCTTCGAAGGTGTCGGGTTTGAGACCCCTGAGCACGTCTCGCATCCCGGCACTTTCCAACTGGAACACGCCGGTCGTATCGCCACGGCTGATCATCTCGTAGGTCTTCTTGTCGTCGAGCGGGATGGTGACGAGGTCGAGCTTTTCGTCCCCCGAGCCCCGCTTGTCGTTGACGAAGTTCTCGGCCTTGGTCAGCACGGACAAGGTCTTCAGACCGAGGAAGTCGAACTTCACCAGACCCGCGGATTCCACGAACTTCATGTTGAAGCCGGTCACCGGCATGTCGGAGCGCGGATCGCGGTAGAGCGGGATCAACTCCTCGAGCGGCCGGTCGCCGATGACGACGCCCGCGGCGTGGGTCGAGGCGTGGTGGTAAAGCCCTTCCAGCTTGCGCGCGATTTCCACCAGTTCACGAACGTCGGGTTCGCTCGAGATCAGGCTGCGGAGTTGCTCTTCCCCCTTGATCGCCTCGTCCAGCGTCACCGGGTTGGCGGGGTTGTTTGGCACCATCTTGCAGATCTTGTCGACGAAGCCGTACGGCATTTCGAGCACGCGGCCGACGTGCCTCAAAACGGCGCGGGCCTGCAGCTTCCCAAAGGTAATGATCTGCGCGACATGATCGCGGCCGTATTTCTTCTGCACGTAGCGGATGACCTCGTCGCGGCGTTCCTGGCAGAAATCGATATCGAAGTCCGGCATCGACACGCGTTCCGGGTTCAGGAAGCGTTCGAACAGCAACCCCCAACGCAACGGGTCGAGGTCGGTAATGGTCAGCGACCACGCCACGACCGAGCCCGCGCCCGAACCACGGCCTGGCCCGACCGGAATCCCCTGATCCTTGGCCCACTTGATGAAGTCGGCAACGATCAGGAAGTAGCCTGGGAAACCCATCTGGTTGATGACGTCGAGCTCGTAATCGAGGCGCTCGCGATAAGGCTTTTCGGCTTCGGCTCGCGCCTTCTCGTCCATGCCTTCGGTGAAGACGTGCTTCGCCAGGCGTTCAGTCAGACCTTCATGCGCCTGGCGCTTCAGTTCGTCGGCCTCGGTCAAGCCCGGCCCGCAGTCGTAGGGCGGCAGGATCGGCGCGATCTTCTCGACCGTGACGGCGCACCTTTTGGCGATGACCAGTGTGTTCTCGACCGCCTCCGGGAGGTCGGCGAAAAGGGCCCGCATTTCGGCGGCGGACTTGAAGTAGTGATCGGATGTCACGCGCTGGCGGTCGTCGACCGACAGCACGGCGCCTTGCTTGATGCACATCAGCGCGTCGTGAGCGCGGTGGAAACTCTCGTCCTTAAAGAAAGGCTCGTTGGTGGCGACCAGCGGGATGTCGCGGGCATAAGCCCAGTCGATAAACTGAGGTTCGGTTAACTTCTCTTCAGGGAGTCCGTGGCGCTGGATTTCGATGTAGATCCGCCCCGCGAACGCTTCTTGCAGCAGGTCGAGGAACGCATTCGCGTCCTCGGTCTTTCCCATCCGGATCAGACGGCCGAGCGCACCGTCGGCCCCGCCCGTCAGAAGGATCAGGCCGTCCGCGTGCGCCAGCAGCGCCTCCGCCGCGACGCCCGGGCGGTGCGCGTCCTCGCTGTCCATGTAGGCGACTTTCAGGAGCGTCAGCAGGTTGCGATAGCCCGCGTCCGTCTGCGCCAGCAGCACGACGGCGCCGTCCTCGAATTCCTGTTTCGATCCCGGCTGCGCGTCTTCGGCGAGCTTGATCGACAGCTGGCAGCCGATGATCGGCTGCACGCCCGCGTCCAGCGCCGCGCCCGAGAATTCCAGCGCGCCGAACAGGTTGTCGGTATCGGTGAGGCCCAGCGCCGGCATCTCGTGCTCGGCGGCGAGCTTGACCAGGTCCTTGGCTGGAATCGCCCCTTCGCAGAGCGAATAGGCGCTATGGGTCCTGAGATGAACGAAATCGGCGTACGACATGAGAATGAGAATTCCACATCCTGGCGCCAAAGTCACCAGATGTTGCGCCTGTGCACAGCTTTATCCACAAGAAAACGACATTTTATCTCTCCAACTGCCGGGGACTCGATCTAGTCGACTTTCGCGGCGACGGTCTCGATCTCGACCTCGACGCCCGGGCGCGGAAACGGCCCGACCACCAGCAGCACCACGGGCGGGTTGTGATCGCCCATGTATCGGCCCCGCAGTTGGTAAAATTCATCGAAGATGGCCTGGTCGGTGACGTAAACGGTCAGTTTCACGACATCCTGAAACCCCATGTTTGCGGCTTCGAGTATGACCCGGATCCGCTCGAAGATGACTTCGATCTGTTCGCTGGTATCTTCGGGCACGCTGGCGTCCGGGCGGGCACCGACCTGGCCATTGCAGAACAGCAGCCGCGCGCCCGCAGGGACTTCGGTTGCGTGGCCGCCGTTATCGCGATGCGCGCAGATTTCGCCGGCAAGATTATGAACCTTGAGCATGTGACTTCCCCTCAATGTAGGCGGTTTCCAGGATATGCGGTTCCGTCACCGTAACGCGAGCAACGGTCCGAGATAGGCTTCGTATGGCTTCCACGCGGCGACGGCGGATGTATAGATCGGTTTTCGCACCTGCAGGTTGCTGGCCGTCGCCACGTCGCGTTTGGCCTCATGGAACGCGAGGCACGCCGGGTCCCAGTCGAGGCCGCAATAGTCGATCAGCGCGCGCGCCTCCCCTTCCAGATCTTCGACGACACGCTCGTAATCGATTTCCATCATGCCGCCCGGCAGCACGTCCCGCCACTGATCCGTCAGCGCCCGGTAGGATTTGTAGTAATTCGCAAGCTCCTCCAGATCGAAACTGAACGGCACGTCGTCCGAGAACATCTTCTTGAAGCACGAAAAGCAGGTGTCCAGCGGGTCCCGGCGACAGTGGACGATCCGTGCGTTCGGCAGCATCAGCTTGATCAGGCCCGCGTAGATGAAGTTCTGCGGCATTTTGTCAGTGATCCGCGCGGCGCCTCCGGCATAATGCGAAAGATGCCGCATCACGCCTTGCCCCATGGCGGTGAACGTTTCGGCGTTTAGCGCAGGCACGAATTCGGGATAGTTCTTATCGGGTTGTACCCGCCCGATGTAATTGGCCAGTTCCTGCTCCACCAACCGGGTCTCGCCGGCGCCATAGACCTGAGGGTGCGAGGCCAGTATCTGTTCAACGAGCGATGTGCCCGAGCGTGGCATACCGATGATGAACACCGGACGCGCGTCCGGATCGCCGGTCCCTTCGAATTTCTCGAACAGGTCTGTGTTGAAAATACGCGCGGTCCGGGCGATCCGGTGCAGCACCAAGTTCGGATCGTACCCCTTTAACGTCTGCCGTTTGATGGCGTTGCCCTGACGGTAATGCCGGAACGCTTGTTCGGTGTCGCCCGCCTTGTCGCGGGTTTCCGCCAACGCGAAGTGCAGGTTGACGGCGATGTCGGGGTGTATGCCGCCGGACGCTGCAATCCGCTCCATATGCGCGAGTTGCGGGTCGTCGTCCGCGAATGTTTTATGCCCGGCAAGTTTGCGGAACGCCTCGGCAAAGTCCGGGTTAATCTTGAGCGCCGCTTCGAACGATTGGCAGGCCTCATCGAGATCGCCGGTGATTTCCTGCACGTCGCCGAGATGAAGCCGGTATTCCGCGTTGTCGGGGGCGATCCGGCAGGCGCGGCGTAGATCCTGCAGCGCGCGCCGGTAATCGCCCTGATCCTTACGGGCCACGCCCCGACCCGCGTAGCCGTCGGCGTTATTGGGTTTGAGGCGGATGTAGCGGGCGAAATATGCCTCCGCCGCCTCCGGGTCGCCCATGTCGGTGCAGAGTTTGCCCGCCATACCGACGAGTTCCACGCTACGTGGCTGGGATCGCAGGGTTTCTTTGCAGATATTGAGGGCGGTCTTGAGGTCGCCGCCGTTGGCAGCAGCGACTATCCGGCGGTAGATGGCGGCGTTGTCGCCGCTCATCCGGGGACAAGCACGCCATTCTCGACGCGAACGATCCGGTCCATGCGCCGGGCGAGGTCCGGGTTGTGGGTCGCGACAAGCGCCGCCAGTCCCGCCCCCCTTGCCAGATGCATCAGCACGCCGAAGACGTCGTCGGCGGTGTCTGGGTCGAGGTTCCCGGTCGGCTCGTCCGCCAAAAGAACGCGCGGCGACGCCGCAAGCGCGCGTGCGATGGCGACGCGTTGCTGTTCGCCACCGGAAAGCTGGCCCGGCCGGTGATTGGCGCGTTCGACAAGGCCCATCCAGTCCAGCAGTTCTCGCGCCCGGCTGCGGGCCGTCGATTTATCGATCCCGGCGATGATCTGCGGGATGGTGATGTTCTCCAGCGCCGAGAACTCCGGCAGCAAGTGGTGATACTGATAGACGAAGCCGATGTTGTAGCGGCGGATCTTGGTGCGGTCGTCGTCACCCAGACCGACGCACGACTGACCGTCGATGCGGATGTCGCCGGATGTTGGTTGCTCGAGAAGGCCGGCGATCTGCAGCAGCGTCGACTTGCCGGCGCCGGACGGTCCGACCAGCGCGACGACCTCGCCCGAACCGACGCTGAGCTCGGCGCCTTTCAGCACTTCCAGCTCGCGCTTGCCCTGCTTGAAGGTGCGGGTGATGCCCTTCAGTTCCAGAACCGGCGCATCACTCATAGCGGAGCGCCTCTGCCGGGTCGATGCGCGCTGCGCGCCAGCTTGGATAGATGGTCGCGAGGAACGAGAGCCCGAGCCCCATCAGCACCACCGCGATGACCTCCGTCGGATCGACCACCGCCGGGAGTTGCGACAGGAAATAGATCTCGGCGGCGAACAGGTTGGTGCCGGTCAGGCCTTCGATCCAGTGGCGGATGGTTTCGATGTTGACGGCGAAGGCGAGCCCGAGGCCGAAGCCGAGTGTGGTGCCGATGACGCCGACGCTGGCGCCGGCGATCAGGAAGATGCGCAGAATCATCCCGCGCGTCGCACCCATGGTGCGAAGGATCGCGATATCCCTGCCCTTGTCCTTCACCAGCATGATCAGCGATGAAATGATGTTGAAAGCGGCCACCAGGATGATCAGCGTCAGGATCAGGAACATCACGTTACGCTCGACCTGGATGGCGTTGAAGAAGCTCGAATTGGCGCGTTGCCAGTCGTGCACCGACGCCTGTCCCTTGAGTGCGCGCTGGATCGCGAAACCGACGTCCTGTGCGTTGTCCGGGTTGTTGATGAAAACTTCCAGATTCGAGACGGCGTCCGGGAGCTTGAAGTAAATCTGTGCCGCTTCCAGCGGCATGAACACGAATCCGGAATCGTATTCGTACATGCCGATCTCAAACGTGCCGACGATCTTGAAGGCGCGCATGCGCGGCACCGTGCCGAACGCGGTGACGTTCCCTTTCGGTGAGATAAGGGTGATGTCGTCGCCGACGGTAACCCCCATGCTCTGCGCCAGTCGCTGGCCGATCAGGACGACGTTGTCGCCCTTGAAGCTCTCGAGCGAACCCTGCTGGATGTTCTCGGCGACGATGTCGCGCTTCGCCAGGTCTTCGGCCTTGATGCCGCGGACGATGGCGCCCTTGGCCACGCCCTTGGCGGACGCCATGACCTGCCCCTCGATCAGCGCGTTGACAGAGATCACCCCATCCACGGTTTTGATCTTGTCGATCATCGGCTGGTAGTCGGTCATCTGCCCGGCGACAGGGCCGTAGACACTGAGGTGCCCGTTGATACCGAGGATGCGTTCCAGCAGTTCCTGGCGGAATCCGTTCATCACCGACATGACGATAATCAGGGTCGCAACGCCGAGCGCGATGCCGACGAGCGAAAACCAGGCGATGACGGAAATGAAACCTTCCTGGCGCCGGGCGCGCAGGTAGCGCATCGCCATCATCCATTCGAAAGCTGAAAACATCGGTGGGCGTTATCTCCCAGATAGGGGCCTGGAAACCGGGTCGCTTCTTGTACTGGATGGCGTCCGGGCCTTCAACCGCCGAGGCCGTAGTCGAAAAGACGTCCACCACCTGCGACCGGTGCGTTGATTCCGGCGAGACGCAGCATGTGCCAGCCCAGCACCTGATTGCTGCAAAGCACTGGCTTGTTCAGCCGGCGCTCGGCTTCCGGAACGTTTTCCAGTGCGCGAAGCGCCGTGCATGATGCGAAGACGGCGTCGCAGTCGCCGCTGCCGATCTCGATAATCGCGTTCAACACGGATTTCGGCGAAATGCGGGCGACGGTCTGGTCCTCTGCCTGTTCGAAAGACCCGTATTCGGAGATTTCAATGCCCGCCGCCGTGATCGCGGCATTCAGGGCTTCAGATACCTCGACGACATAAGGACTGACGATTCCGAGTTTACGAACCCCAAGCGCCCGGCACGCCGCCTTGAGCGCGCTCAACGGGTTGGTGACTTCGACCGAGGGGTGCGCGGCACGGATGAGTTCGGCAACTTTGTCTTCGCCCATGACAGTTGCGCCGGACGTACAGCCGTAGGCAATGCTTCTAATTCCCGCTTCGCTAGGCAACATCGCGGCCCGCTCGGTCATGGTTTCAGCCATCAGGAGCAATGTCTCCGGCCGCACCTCGGGCATACATGGGATGCGGTTCTGGTAAAGGCGGACACCCGCCCCGAGAAACAGTTTACCGAGCTCGTATTCGATCAGTTCATCGGTCTGCAACAAGATCAGCCCAACCGCGGGGCCCCTGTCGATCTGTAGTTCGAATGTCAGCGGCACGGTACGCTACCCGATCACCGGCATTTCGGCGGATGCCCGCCGGCTCAGAAGTTCCGGCGCGCCGTCGCGAATGACGATGTTTTCCTCATGCACCATGACTTTTCCTTCTGCGAACGTCATGCCCGGCTCCAGCGTCATGATCATACCGGGCTTGAGCACCGTCATGTCCGTTGCCGTGTTCGACGGCCATTCGGTTAACTGCATGCCCAGCCCGTGACCCAGCCTGCCGACATCGTTACCCATCGCGCCGCCCGCGTCCATTACCCGTTGCATGGCGTGAAACAGATCGGCGCAGGTCGCGCCCGGCCGTGCCGCTGCCAGCCCGGCCTCGGTCGCATCGAATACGACCTGGTATGCGCGCTTTGCTGCGTCCGTCGTGTCACCGAACGCGTAATTCCGGTCGAAATCGCAGTAGTAGCCGTCGAAGACGGCGCCGGTGTCGAGGATAAGAACGTCACCCGTTGCACTTTTGCGATCCGATGGTGGCGAGATGATATCGGCGGGACCGCCCTCACCGAGCCCGCCCACAAGAAAAGCGATATCGTCGGCGCCGGCGTCGAGCGTGCGGGTCTTGAAGGTGCGGAAAACCTCGATCTCGGTCATGCCGAGGGAAAGGTGGTTCGGGAGATCCTCGAACACGCCCGAAAGCAGTTGGCAGATGTGCCGGGTCTTGTCGATCTCCAGTTCCGATTTCACCATCCTGAGCGCGCGGATGATCGGCGATGCATCCCTGAACCGCTGCGGCGCAATCATATCCTTCAGACGCTCGAAATCGTTGAGCGACATCCGAAGCGATGTTTCCGGCCCCATCGGCAGACCGATCTCGCCCTTACCGCCGGTGAGTTCCTTCAGTGTCTTGCTAAGCAGGCTCACGCCTTCGTCTTCGGGGATCGGTGCCGGCCAGGTGCGGATGTCGTCGATCCAGGTCCGCGCCATGCATTCGGCGCCGATTGCCGGGATCACCGCGACGGGCTTTCCATCCGACGGGATGACGACGAACCAAGGCCGCGTCGGGCTTTGCCAGAACGGTGTCAGGAAACCGGTGAAGTACCTGACTTCGGGTTCGGTCAGCACCAGGATCGCGCTCAATCCCGCTTCCGCCATGCGCGACTGCGCCGCCGCCGTGCGCGCCTCGAACTCCGATGCGGGAAAGCCGCGTGGTGGTGTGGCGATACTCAAGTCATGAACCTCCTCGCCGAGATTCAAACCGTATCCGCCTTCGGCCCGGACGCCAACGCTTGTCAGCCATTTAATCGTGGGGGATGATCTTGGCGGCGCTTCAAGGGGGACAAGATGCTGGACACGTATTTCAAACTGTCGGAACACGGCACGTCCGTTCGGACCGAGATCATCGCCGGTGTGACGACGTTCCTGACACTGGCCTATATTATTTTCGTCAACCCCTCGATCCTTGCCGAAACCGGCATGGACCGGGGCGCGGTGTTCGTCGCGACCTGTCTGGCGGCGGCCATCGGCACCCTGATCATGGGGCTTTTGGCGAACTACCCCGTCGCGCTCGCCCCCGGCATGGGCCTCAACGCCTACTTCGCGTTCGGCGTCGTGCTCGGCATGGGCTACACGTGGCAGGTCGGTCTGGGCGCGGTTTTCCTGTCCGGCGTGATCTTCCTGATCCTCAGCCTGCTGCCGGTCCGGGAATGGATCATCAACGCCATACCCGGTGGTATGAAGCGCGCGATTTCCGCAGGGATCGGATTGTTCCTGGCGATCATCGCGCTGAAGAACGCGGGCTGGGTCGTCGACCACCCGGCGACGCTAGTGACCCTGGGCGATGTCGGTTCGCCGCAGACCCTGTTGTCGGCTGCCGGGTTCGTCCTGATCGCGGCACTTTTCGCCCGAAAGGTGCCGGGTGCGATCATCATCGCCATCCTGCTGATCACCGTGATCGGAATCGCTCTCGACGTGTCGCCAGCGGGCGGCGTCTTCTCGATGCCGCCGTCATTGGCGCCGACCTTTATGCAGATGGATATCGCAGGCGCGCTCAACGTCGGGCTCGTGTCCATCGTTTTCGCTTTCCTGTTCGTTGACCTGTTCGATACGGCAGGCACCCTGGTCGGGCTGGCGCATCGGGGCAAGCTTCTGGACGCCGATGGGAAGCTGCCCAGGCTCAAGCGCGCGCTGTTGGCTGATTCGACCGCGACCATCGCCGGCGCGGCGCTCGGGACATCCACCACCACCAGCTATATCGAAAGCGCGGCCGGCATCAACGCAGGCGGACGCACCGGCCTGACCGCGGTCACGGTCGCCGTACTGTTCCTGCTGTCGCTGTTTTTATCGCCGCTGGCCGGAACGATCCCGGCCTATGCGACGGCGCCGGCGCTGCTGTTCGTCGCCTGCATCATGACCCACGGCCTGGTTGAGATCGATTGGGACGACATCACGGAAGTAGTGCCCGCCGTCATCACCGCGATCAGCATGCCGTTGACGTTTTCGATCGCGACCGGTATCGGCCTCGGCTTCATCAGTTATGCCGCAATCAAACTGCTGGCCGGTCGTGGCAAGGAAATTCCCGCTGCGGTATATGCGATCGCCGCGGCATTCATCTTAAAGTTTGCCGTCATTTAAGATCGTATTATTTCTGCGTGATTTTTCGTAATTTTGTGTCGTTTTCTGGTGACACGCCGGTCTGGAGAGACTATAAAAACTGACGCTATCGGGAACGGGGTAGACCCGTCATCGGCCCGAGTGCGGGGGGAAACCAAACAAAAAATCGCAAGGCCTGAAGGCCTTGCTTTTGTTTTTTGTGCACCCCTGATCGATCCCGAAAATTTGTGCTGCAGCTTGGCGCCGTTTAGGCGTCGGCGCTCAGTGCCGCAAGCGCATGCACGCTCGCGCTGCGCGACGTGTAGATGTTGGCGACGATATCCGTGTCGCCGATCCGCACGGGCGTCAGAAGCCGGGCGTAATTTTCCCCCTCCTTCGCGTCCAGTATCGTCCAGGCCTCTTTGAGGCGTGTCGACGTCAGTACGAATCCCGGATTGCAGAACGCTGTCGGAGCCCAGGCCAATCCCGGACAGTCGTCGAGCGTGCAAAGATCGCCTTGAAGATCACCGGGGAAGGTACCTTCCGACCAGTCACCACCAAATGGCGTTAAACGGTCATGGTCCGGGCCGCCGGGACGCATGCGGCCATAGATGCAAAGCCGTTCCAGCGCGCCTGTCTCCTGGCTGAAATGGAGATCGGCGTCTTCGTCCGCTGTATCGAGGCCGACGCGCCGCCGGTTGATATCGATGATCTCGGTCAGTGACATATCGATCAATCCGGCCGAAATGAAATCAGGCCCGCTTCGCCGATGAAATAGAAGATCACCCAAAGAAGAGCGCTAATGACCGTGCAGGCAGCGATCTTGCGCCACATCATCGGCTTAACGGGGGCACCGCGCTCCTGGCCGGGCTCAAGTTCGTGATCTTCCGGACGGCGGACGCCGAACGGGAGCGTGATGAACAGCACCAGCCACCAGATGACGACGTAGACGGCGATGCCGGTAACCCAACCGTCCATGTCAGGCTTGCTCCAACTCGACGAGCGTGCCGCAGAAGTCCTTGGGATGCAGGAACAGAACCGGTTTGCCGTGCGCGCCGATCTTGGGTTCGCCGTCGCCGAGCACGCGTGCGCCTTCCGCTTTCATGCGGTCGCGGGCCGCCATGATGTCTTCGACCTCGTAACAGACGTGGTGCATGCCGCCGGACGGGTTCTTGTCCAGAAAAGCCTGGATCGGCGACTTGTCGCCCAGCGGATGCAGCAGCTCGATCTTGGTGTTCGGCAGTTCGACGAAGACAACGGTCACGCCGTGATCGGGTTCGTCGACCGGGTCCGAGACCTTGGCGCCCAGCGCGCCGCGATACGTCGCCGCGGCCTGCTCCAGGTCCGGCACGGCGATGGCGACGTGGTTCAGTCTTCCTATCATCGGTATCTCACTTTCAAGCGCTATATCCTGATCAGATGAACATCGGTGATCGGCTTCTTGTCAAGCAATCGCCGGAACGCGCGGCGCGCGGCCAGCCTCACCGTTTCGGATATTTCCTCGTCGTCTTTCAGATCGCGTTTCGACATGCGTTCGACGGCATCGTACACGTCGTCCGCGACCTGATCGAGGATATCGTCCTCCTCGTCAGGCTCAAGCAGGCCGGTCGTCGTGACGATCATGTCGCCCACCGGCTTGCCGTCCTTGTCGATACAAATCGTTACCACGGCGGTCCCGTTCCAGAGCGATTGTACGCGGCTTCGCATCGCTTCGCCCTGCATCGGGATCATGCGGTTGCCGTCATAGGCGAGCCGGCCCGACGGCACGTGGTCGACGATTTCAGGCGTGCCTGGGGCGAGCCGGATCAGGCCGCCGTTCTCGTTGACGATGGCGTGCGCGACCTGGCATTCGCGGGCGAGTTCGGCGTGTCTCTCGAGATGCCGCCGTTCGCCGTGCACGGGGATGGAGATTTCCGGGCGGACGTGCTGGTACATCTCGATCAGTTCTTCGCGGTTGGGGTGGCCGGACACGTGAATGTGCGCATCCGAATCCTCTATGATCCGCACACCAAGCCTGGCCAGATTGTTCTTCATCGTGCCGATGCCGATTTCGTTGCCCGGGATCACGCGGCTCGAGAAAATGACCGTATCGCCCTTCTTCATGGTGATGCGCGGATGGCTGTCCGTCGCGATCCGGGCCAGCGCCGCACGCGGTTCGCCCTGCGAGCCGGTGCAGATGATCAACTGTTTATCGTCGGGAATGAAGCCGGATGCCTCTTCGTCCAGGAATGGGGCGACGTCGTCCAGATAGCCGCAGTTCCGGGCCGCCGTGGTGGTCCGCTGAAGCGACCGCCCCGCCAGGATCACGTCCCGGCCGCAGGCTTCCGCCGCCTTGGCGACGGTGTGCAGACGCGCGACGTTGGTTGCGAAGCAGGCGACCGCGACCTTGCCGTCGCAGCCTTTGATGATATCGGTCAGCGCCTTCGCGAGATCGGCTTCGGATCCCGAATGCCCTGGCGAGAACACGTTGGTGCTGTCGCAGACGATGGCGAGCACGCCCTTGTCGCCGAGCCGGTTGAGCGCGGCTTCATCGGAGACTTCGCCGATCACCGGGTCAGGGTCGAATTTCCAGTCGCCGGTGTGCAGGATGGTCCCCAAGGGGGTTTTGATGGCGATGCCGTTGGGTTCCGGGATCGAATGAGTCAGCGTGATCAGGTCGAGGTCGAACGGTCCGACCTTGAACGCCCCGTCGAGGGGAATTTCGTGCAACTCGACCTGGTCCTCGAAGTCGGTCTCGGACAATTTACGCTTCAGGATTTCCATCGTGAACGGCGTCGCATAGATCGGACAGCGGATCCGGTCCCACAGATACGGCACCGCACCCAGATGATCCTCGTGCGCATGCGTCAGGACAAGGCCCGCCAGCCGGTCGCGGCGTTTTTCGATAAACGACGGATCGGGCGTGATCAAGTCGACACCCGGCGGGCTGCCGTCCCCGAAGGTGACGCCCAGGTCGATCATCAGCCACGTCGGGTCCTTCGGGTCACCCAATCCATACAGATTGAGATTCATGCCGATTTCGCCGGCGCCGCCCAGCGGCAGGAAAAGCAGTTCGTCGCTCATCCACGGTTCAGCTTGTTGATGGTGAAAAGGCCGCGCAGGGTCAGGTCGCCGTCCGTTTCGCTGATCGACGGACATGCCGACGAATAGAGCTTGGCCAGCCCGCCGGTGGCGATGACCCGCATATCCGGAACGCCCTGCTCTTCGCGGATCCGCGCGATGACGCCTTCGATCATCGACGCGTAGCCGTAGTAGATTCCCGACTGCATGGCGGTAATGGTGTTGGTGCCCACGACCTTTACTGGTTTGCCGATGTCGATGCGGGGCAGTTTGGCGGCGGCGCGCTGCAGGGCTTCGAGCGAGAGATTCACGCCGGGCGCGATGACGCCCCCCTCGTACGCGCCGTCCCTGGAAACGACATCGAACGTCGTCGCCGTGCCGAAATCGACCACGATCAACGGGCCGCCGTAGGTCGCGTGCGCGGAGACGGTATTCACCAGTCTGTCGGCGCCGACCTCACCCGGGCGGTCGACGTGCACTTCGACGCCGAGTTCGACTCCCTCGTCCCCGACCACGAGGGCGGTGCAGTCGAAATACTTCCGGCTGAGGGTCCTCAGGTCGAACAGGTTCTCCGGCACCACGCTGGCGATGATGACCGCGTCGATATCGTCGCGGCCGAGGTTTTCGAGCGCCATCAGCTGTCGCAGCCAAACGGCGAGTTCGTCGGCTGTCTTGGCGGTCTTGGCGGCGGCGCGCCACTGTCCGACGATGTCGCCGGCGTCGTTGAACACTGCGAACACGGTGTTGGTGTTGCCGCTGTCGATGGCGAGCAGCATGTCAGGCCTCCTTCACAGGGGTGAAGTATACGTCACCCGCTGCGATCTTACGGATTTTGCCGCCCTGGTTCAGTACCAACGCGCCATGCTCGTCAATGTCCTCGAACACGCCCTGGAGCGTTTCATCGCTCAGACGCACCGTGATTTCCTTACCGATGCCGGCGGCGCGCCATTTCCATTGGGCGCGGATCGGTTCGAAGCCTTCATCCACCCACTTGGACGCCCAATCCATGAAATGCCGGGCATAGGCTTCGAGAAAAACCGTATCCGGGACGGCCTGGCCCTGTTCCACGAAATCGGTCGCCGGAAACGGCGTATCCTTTGGATGCGACTTGAGATTCACGCCGAGCCCGATGATCACATAATCGACAGGATTCCCCGCTTCCGCCTTGGTTTCGAGCAACAGCCCGCCGACCTTGCCGTCGTTCAACAGGATATCGTTCGGCCACTTGAGGCGACATTCGTAGCCGGGATCGCAGACTTCGCCGATGGTGTCGAACACCGCACATCCTGTGACGAAGCTGAGTTCGGCAGCGCGTGATGCCGGCACGTCGGGCCGGACGATGAGCGATGAATAGAAATTTCCCTTGGGGCTTTCCCAGGTATTGCCGCGCCGGCCCCGGCCCTCGGTCTGCTCGCGCGACCAGATGAGGGTCCCGTCGGGGGCCGCATCCTCACCCTGCTCGGCAAGCTTGCGCGCCTCTGTCATCGTGCTGCCGACGGTCTCAAAGTAGATGAGGTTGTAGACCGCCGGTAGCCGTGGGAGCGATTGCTCCTCGGTCATCCCGCGAAGAGCGCGGCCGCGGCGGCGGCGGCGCTGGACAGGATCGGTGTCGGATAAACGAAGAACATCACCACGATCACCGACGTGATGCCGATGACGAAGCGCATTTCTCGGCCGATCGGGGTATCGAAATGATCGACGGCCTCGTCGAAGTACATCACCTTAATAATGCGCAGGTAGTAGAACGCGCCAATCACGCTGGCGACCACACCGATGATGGCGAGCGCGTAAAGCTGCGCCTCGATGGCAGCGACGAACACGTAAAGCTTACCGAAGAACCCGGCGAGCGGCGGTATGCCGGCGAGCGAGAACATGAACACGACGAGGGTCGCCGCCAGCATCGGGTTGGTCTTGCCGAGACCGGCGAGGTCGTCGATACCCTCGACCATGCGCCCGCCCCGGCGCATGCAGAGGATGCAGGCGAAGGTCCCGACGTTCATCACCAGGTAGATCGCGAGATAGACCAGCACGCCCTTCACGCCCTGCTCGGTGCCCGCGGCCAGGCCGACGAGCGCATAACCGACGTGGCCGATGGAGCTGTAGGCCATGAGGCGCTTGATGTTGCGCTGGTTGATGGCGGCGAGCGCCCCCAGCGCCATCGACAAGACCGACACCACGACGATGATCTGCTGCCAGTGCACCAGCAGGTCGCCGAACGGGCCGATCATCACGCGAAGGAACAGCGCCAGCGCGGCGATTTTCGGCGCGACGGCGAAGAACGCGGTCACCGGCGTAGGTGCGCCTTCGTAGACGTCCGGCGTCCACATATGGAAGGGCACGGCGGAGACCTTGAACGACAGGCCTGCGAGAATGAACACGATACCGATGACGAGGCCCGTCGAAACTTCATGAGAGCCCGCGAACAGGGTCGCAAGCGCATCGAAGCTGGTGGTGCCGGCGAAGCCATAGACCAGCGACGCGCCGTAGAGCAGCAGGCCCGACGCCACGGCGCCGAGTACGAAGTATTTCAGGCCGGCTTCGGTCGCGCGGTTATCGTCACGCTGGATCGAGGCCATCACGTAGAGCGACAGCGACTGCATCTCGAGGCCGACGTAAAGGCTGACCAGATCGTTGGCCGAGATCATCAGCAGCATGCCGAGCGCCGCGAACACGACCAGGATCGGGAATTCGAAGCGCGCCACGTTGTGACGCTCCATGAAGTCCTGCGACACGATGATGCCGAGCGCGGCGGCAATCAGCACCAGCGCCTTGCAGAACACCGCAAACTGGTCGGTGACGAACATGCCCGAAAACGTGACGGCGCGCGCGCCGGCGACGGGTACCAAAAGGAACACGGCCAGGATCAGCGTGACGATGGACAGCATCGATACGATCCGGAACACGCCGGAATCATTGTCGCTCAAGCCGCCCTTCTGGAACACACCGAACATCAAAAGCAGCATGATCACGCCGGCCAGGAAAAGTTCCGGCAGCGCGGGGACGATATTGGGCATTTCGGCCATCGGCATCGGCTCTTCCCCCTATCGGCCTGCAAGCTCGAGCATGCCGCTCTGAGCCAGCGAAGTGTTGACCTGATTGATCAGGTGTTCGACGGACACGTGCATGAAATCGAGGAACGACGACGGATAGACGCCCATCCAGATGGTGATAAACAGCAGCGGCGCGAAAATGGCGATCTCGCGGCGGTTCATGTCCGTGATTTTCATCAGATTTTCTTTTGTCAGCTCGCCGAAGATGATGCGGCGGTAGAGATAAAGCGTGTAGGCGGCGCCGAGGATCACGCCCGTCGCGGTGAACGCGGCGACCCAGGTGTTGGCCTTGAAGGTGCCGACCAGCACCAGCACTTCGCCGACGAACCCGCCAGTACCCGGCAGCCCGACCGATGCCATGGCGAACACCATGAACGTCAGAGCATACGCCGGCATCCGGTTGACGAGCCCGCCGTAGGCCGCAATCTCGCGGGTATGGATGCGGTCATAGACAACGCCGACGATAAGGAACAAGGCCGCCGAAACGACGCCGTGCGACAGCATCTGATAAATCGCGCCTTCGATCCCCTGCGTGGTGAGCGTAAACGTGCCGACCGTGACGAAGCCCATGTGCGCGATCGAGGAATACGCGATCAGCTTTTTCATGTCTTCCTGGGCCAGCGCCACCAGAGACGTGTAGATGACCGCGACGATCGAAAGCGTGTACATCAGCGGTGTAAAATAGAGGCTCGCTTCCGGCATCATCGGCAGCGAGAACCGCAGGAACCCGTAACCGCCGAATTTCAACAGCACGCCGGCCAGGATCACTGAGCCCGCCGTCGGCGCCTCGACGTGGGCGTCCGGTAGCCAGGTGTGAACCGGCCACATCGGCACCTTGACCGCGAACGAGGCGAAGAACGCCAGCCACATCCATTTCTGGGCCTCGATCGGGAAGTCGTACGCCATCAGCTCCAGCATGTCGGTAGTGCCGGCGTAGTAGTACATGGTCAGCATCGCCACCAGCATCAGCACCGAGCCCAACAGCGTGTAGAGGAAAAGCTTGAACGCTGCATAGACCCGGCGCGCCCCGCCCCAGATGCCGATGATGATGAACATCGGGATCAGCACGGCTTCGAAGAAGATGTAGAAAAGGAACAGGTCGAGCGCGCAGAACATCCCGATCATGAAAGTCTCCAGGATCAGGAAGCAGATCATGTACTCCTTCACCCGGTCCTTGATCGAGGTCCAGCTCGCCAGCACGCAAATCGGCGTCAGGAGTGTCGTCAGCATGACGAACAGCACGGAAATGCCGTCGACGCCCATATGATAGGAAATGCCGAAGTCCTCCATCCACGCGACTTTTTCGACCCACTGGAAGTCGGCCGTTGTGCGGTCGAACGTGAACCACAGCAAGAGCGACAGCAGGAACACGCCGGAAGACACGAACATCGCCACGTTGCGCGCGTTCATGGCGACCACTTCCGGATCGTCATGACGGATGATCAGGATCGCCAGCACACCGACGAGCGGCGCGAAAGTCAGGATCGTGAGAAGCGGCAAGTCTAACATTCTTTCCTCACGAACCCTGCGTGAACATGTACCAGGTCACCAGCGCGGCGATGCCGATCAGCATGGCGAAGGCGTAGTGGTAGAGATAACCGGTCTGCAGCGCCGCCACCCGGCGCGCCATGACCCGGACTGCGTTGGAAATCCCGTCCGGACCGCAACCGTCGATCAGCGCCCCATCGCCGCCTTTCCAGAGCGCGCGGCCGATAACGAAGGCCGGGCGGACGAAAATCTTGTCGTAGAGTTCGTCGAAGTACCACTTGTTGAGCAGGAACAGGTAAACGCCCTGGAACTTCTCGGCGATCTTCGGCGGAATGTCCGGCCGGTGGATATACATGAACCAGGCCGTGCCGATGCCGATGGCGCCGACGATCAGTGGCGCATACTTGACCAGCGCCGGGACGTGGTGCGCGTTTTCGAGGGCCTGGTGGTTCGGTAGCATCAGGATCGCCTCGCCCCAGAAATTCTCCATCCCCTCGCCGACGAACAGCTGATACGGCACGTAGCCGGCGGCGACGGCACCGATTGCCAGTACGACCAACGGCAGGATCATTACCTTCGGGCTTTCGTGCACGTGCGCCAGCGTCTTTTCATCGGCGCGTGACGTCCCGTGGAAGGTCATGAAAAGCAGACGCCACGAATAGAACGCCGTGAGAAGCGCCGCCAGGATCCCCATCGCGAAGGCGTACTGGCCGACACCGGAATGCGCGGCATAAGCGGCTTCGAGCACGATATCCTTGGAGAAGAAGCCGGCGAACGGCGGCACGCCCGCGAGTGCGAGGGAGCCGATCCACATCAGCGCGTAGGTCACGGGGATCATCTTCCAGATGCCGCCCATCTTGCGCATGTCCTGTTCGTCGGACATGGCGTGGATCACGGATCCGGCGCCCAGGAACAGCAGCGCCTTGAAGAAGCCGTGCGTCATCAGGTGAAAGATCCCCGCCGAATACGCGGAAACGCCGCAGGCGAAGAACATGTAGCCGAGCTGTGAGCACGTCGAATACGCGATCACGCGCTTGATGTCGTTCTGCACGCAGCCGATGGTCGCCGCGAAGATCGCCGTCGATGCGCCGACGATGGTCACCACGTCGAGCGCCGTCTGCGAATACTCGAACATCGGCGACAGACGCGCGACCATGAACACGCCGGCTGTGACCATCGTTGCAGCGTGAATGAGCGCAGAAACCGGCGTCGGGCCTTCCATCGCGTCCGGCAGCCAGGTGTGCAGGCCCAACTGCGCCGATTTACCCATCGCGCCGACGAACAGCAGCAGACAGATGATCGTCATGGCGTGGAAGTCGGTGCCGAAAACGTTGAGGATCGCGTCCTTTTGGCCCGGCACGGCGCCGAAGATCGTATCCAGGTGGATGGTGTCGAACAGTACGAACGTCGCGAAGATGCCGAGTGCGAAGCCGAAGTCGCCGACCCGGTTGACGACGAACGCCTTGATGGCGGCGGCGTTGGCGCTCGGGCGCTTGTACCAGAAGCCGATCAGCAGATAACTCGCGAGGCCGACCCCTTCCCAGCCGAAGAACATCTGCACCAGGTTGTCGGCGGTGATGAGCATCAGCATCATGAAGGTGAACAGACTCAGATAGCACATGAAGCGCGGCACCGACGGGTCGTGGTGCATATATCCGACCGAATAGATGTGCACCATGGCGGATACGACGCAGACGACGATCATCATCACGGACGTCAGGGTATCGACCTTGAGTGCCCAGGAAAGCTCGAACGAGCCGGATGCGATCCAGGTGAACAGTTCCGTCGTCCGCGCGTTGCCGTTCAGGCCGACGTCGACAAAGATCACGAACGCCAGGATCGCGGAAATGACCAGCATCGAGCAGGTCACGACCTGCGACGCGAGATCGAGGGTATGCTTGCGGTGCTTGTCGGCGCCAATGCTGGCGAACACCATGACACCGGCGATAATCGAACCGACGAGCGGCAGGAATACGAGGATTGTCTCGATCATGCGGCTCAGCCCTTCATCATGTTAATGTCTTCGACGGCGATCGAGCCGCGGTTGCGGAAGAACACCACCAGGATCGCAAGGCCGATTGCGGCCTCGGCGGCCGCGACGGTCAGCACCAACATGGCGAAAATCTGTCCCATCAGATCGCCGAGATGCGTCGAGAACGCGACCAGGTTGATATTTACTGCCAGCAGCATCAGTTCGACCGACATCAGGATGATGATGACGTTCTTCCGGTTCAGGAAGATCCCGAAGATACCAAGCACGAATAGGATAGCGGCGACGGTCAGGTAGTGGCCAAGACCAATTTCCATGATCATATCCCCTTCCCGATTTCGACGTCGCGCAGCTTTACCGATTCCTTCGGGTCGCGCATGACCTGGTCATGGATACGCTGCTTGCGCACGCCTGGACGGCGTCGGTGCGTCAGCACGATGGCGCCGATCATTGCGACCAGCAGCACCAAGCCCGCTGCCTGGAACAGATAGATGTATTTGGTGTACATGATCTGGCCGATGGCGTGGGTATTTGAAACCTGATCTGGCGACGGCGTCGGTGCGGCAGCCAATCCCGCCGCTTCGGGCGCGAACGCCCAGCCGCCGACGGCAAGGGCCAGTTCGACGAACAGGATCACGCCGATCAGCGCGCCGACAGGAAGATATTGCAGGAAGCCCTGGCGCATTTCGACGAAATTGATGTCAAGCATCATGACGACGAACATGAACAGCACGGCGACGGCGCCGACGTAGACGACAACCAGGATCATCGCCAGGAACTCCGCGCCCATCAGCACGAACAGCCCGGCCGCGTTGAAGAACGCCAGGATCAGGAACAGCACGGAATGCACCGGGTTGCGGGCAGAGATCACGAGGACGCCCGAAGCGACCGCGACCACCGCAAACATGTAGAATGCAAACGCGTGTATCATGTAACCCCCAAAGACACCCCGTCCCTTACCGGTACGGCGCGTCGATCCTCAACCGTTCCGCCAGCTCGGTCTCCCAACGGTCGCCGTTGGCCAGCAGTTTGTCCTTGTCGTAAAGCAGTTCTTCCCGGGTCTCTGTCGCGAATTCGAAGTTCGGCCCCTCGACGATGGCGTCGACCGGGCAAGCTTCCTGGCAGAGACCGCAGTAGATGCATTTCACCATGTCGATGTCGTAGCGCGTGGTGCGGCGTGAGCCGTCTGCCCGCGGTTCGGCTTCGATGGTAATGGCCTGCGCCGGGCAGATCGCTTCGCAAAGTTTGCAGGCGATGCAACGCTCTTCGCCGTTCGGATAACGGCGCAGGGCGTGCTCACCGCGGAAGCGCGCCGACAGCGGGCCTTTTTCGTACGGATAATTGATGGTGACTTTTCTGCGGAAGAAATAGCGCAGCGTCAGCGACATCCCGGAAACGAGTTCCGCGAGGAAGATCGTGCGTGCGCCGCGTCCGATGAAGCTCATGACGGTCCTCTCTTCCCTTACAGTACCGGCGCCTTGTCGAAGGCGACGAGTACGCCGGCGACGATGGCGACCGCGGCCAGCGAGATCGGCAGGAACACTTTCCAGCCCAGCCGCATCAACTGGTCATAGCGGTAACGCGGGAACGTCGCGCGCACCCAGATGAAGATAAACAGGCAGAATGCGATCTTGAGCGCCAGCCAGATCGGCCCCGGGATCCAGTTGAACGGCGCGATGTCGAACGGCGCCAGCCAGCCGCCGAGGAACAGCACCGACGTCATCGCCGACATCAGGATCATGTTCGCGTATTCACCGAGGAAGAAGAGCGCGAAGGTCATCGCCGAATATTCGACGTTGTAACCGGCGACGAGTTCGGCTTCGGCTTCCGGCAGGTCGAACGGGTGACGGTTGGTTTCCGCCAGCGTCGACACGAAGAAGATCACCGCCATCGGGAACAGCGGGATCACGTACCACATGTCGCGTTGGGATTCGACGATGGCCGACAGGTTCAGCGAACCCGCGCACATCAGCACCGTGATGATGATCAGCCCCATCGAGACTTCGTAGGACACCATCTGCGCGGCCGAGCGCAAGGCGCCGAGGAACGCGTATTTCGAGTTGGACGCCCAGCCGGCCATCAGGATGCCGTAGACACCCAGCGAGGAGATCGCGAAAAGATAGAGAATGCCGACGTTGATGTCGGCCAGCACCATGCCCGCATCGAACGGGATCACGGCCCAGGCGACCAATGCCAGGATGAAGGTGATCATCGGGGCGGCGACGAAAACACCCCGGTTGGCGCCCGTCGGGATGACGGTTTCCTTCAGGAACAGCTTTACGCCGTCGGCGATCGGCTGCAGGAGCCCAAACGGGCCGACTACGTTCGGCCCCTTGCGGAGTTGCATGGCGCCGATGACCTTGCGTTCGGCCAGCGTCAGATATGCGACCGAAAGCATGACCGGGATGACGATGGCGACGATTTTGGCGATCATCCAGATGGCCGGAATGACGTAGGTGTCGAGCATATCAGCCATCGGTACCGGTCTTCATTTCCTGGCTGCCGAGAAACGTCTCGGTGCACTTGGCCATGGTTTCGGAGGCCCGGCTGATCGGATCGGTCATGTAGAAATTGATGATCGGCGACGCGAACGGCGCGCTCGATACCTCGCCCGCCGTGCCGAACTCGCCCCATGGCGCGCTCGCGACGGTGTCGATGTTCATGAAATTGGAGTGCGCGTCGACCAGTTTGCCGCGCACAGCGCGCAGGTCGCCGACCTCGATGGATTTTCCAAGCACATCCGACAAGGCACGGATAATGGTCCAGTCCTCACGTGCATCGCCAGGCGGGAAGGCCGCGAGACGGCCTAACTGGACCCGGCCCTCGGTGTTGACCCAGGTCGCGTTCTTCTCGGTATAGGCGGCGCCCGGCAGAACCACGTCGGCGCGGTGCGCGCCGGCATCGCCGTGGTGGCCCTGATAGACCACGAACGCATTGCCGAGCGCGTTCATGTCGATTTCATCGGCGCCCAGAAGATAGAGAACCTCGATATCGCCCTTACCCGCGCCGGCGACAATCTCGTCGGTCGAGAGACCACCCTCGCCCGGCACGAAACCGAGATCGAGGCCGCCGACGCGCGACGCCGCGGTATGCAGGACGCAATAGCCGTTCCAGCCCGACGATTTGTCGATCATCCCATAGGTGTCGGCGATGTCGCGGGTCAGCGCCTGGACGGCGGCGCCGTCGTCGCGGGCCAGCGCGCCCTGCCCGACGATAATCATCGGCCGGTTGGCGGCTTTCAGAATCTTGCCGAACTTGGATTTCGGATTGAGCACCTTTTTCAGGTCTTCCGGCCCGGTGCCGAGATGTTCGTAGTCGTAACGGAGATCCGCCGCTTCACCGATCACGCCAATCGGGAATTTGCCGGCCATGAACCGCTTGCGGATGCGGGCGTTCAGGACGGCCGCTTCGACGCGCGGGTTCGAACCGACGATCAACAAGGCATCGGCGTTTTCGATGCCGGCGATGGTCGAATTGAAGATGTAACCGGCGCGCAGCGACGGGTCGATCTTCGAGCCGTCCTGGCGGCAATCGATGTTGGCCGAACCGAGGTTGTTCATCAGCAGTTTCAGCGACACCATGGCTTCGCAATCGGCCTGATCGCCGGCGATCGCGGCGATTTTCGATCCGGCAACGCCGTCGACTTTCGATTTGATGGCGGCGAACGCCTCGTCCCACGTCGCGGGCTGAAGTTTTCCGCCCTGACGGACGTAGGGCCTGTCGAGACGCTGCCGGCGCAGACCGTCGCAGGCGAAGCGTGTCTTGTCGGAGATCCACTCCTCATTCACGTCTTCGTTGAGGCGCGGCAGAACGCGCATCACTTCGGAACCGCGCGCATCGACGCGGATGTTCGAGCCGACGGCGTCCATGACGTCGACGGTTTCTGTCTTCTTGAGTTCCCATGGGCGCGCCACGAAGGCGTAAGGCTTGGACGTCAGCGCGCCAACCGGGCAAAGGTCGATAACGTTGCCCGAAAGCTCCGAATCGACGGCTTTTTCAAGATAGGACGTGATTTCCGCGTGCTCGCCGCGATACAGCATCCCCATGTCGGTGATGCCCGCGACCTCGGTCGTGAAGCGGACGCAACGCGTGCAGTGAATGCAGCGGGTCATGATCGTCTTGATCAGGGGGCCCATTTCCTTGTCTTCGACGGCGCGCTTGTTCTCTTTATAGCGCGAATGGTCGAGGCCGTAGCCCATCGCCTGGTCCTGTAGGTCGCATTCGCCGCCCTGGTCGCAGATCGGGCAGTCCAGCGGGTGGTTGATCAGCAGAAATTCCATCACGCCTTTGCGCATCTTGTGCACTTCGGGGGTGTTGGTGTGCACCACCATCCCTTCCGCCACCGGCATGGCGCAGCTCGCGACGGGTTTGGGTGCACGCTCAAGCGCGACCAGGCACATCCGGCAGTTGCCGGCGATTGACAGCCGTTCGTGATAGCAGAAGCGCGGAATTTCGATCCCGACCTGCTCGCAGGCCTGCAGAACCGTCAATCCGGCGTCGACTTCGACTTCCTTACCGTCGATTGTCAGTTTCGGCATGGGCGTCCTTACCTTCCTGCGTCACTCGGCAGCGGCCGGCTGCTGACCGCCGGCGCCGCGTTCTTCCATCAACGGACGGAAGTGGCGAATTAGACCCTGGATCGGCCACGCCGCCGCGTCCCCAAGGGCGCAGATCGTGTGACCTTCCACTTGTTTGGTGACTTCGGCGAGGAGATCGATCTCGGCCGGCGTCGCGTCGCCGGCGCAGATGCGTTCCATCATCCGCCACATCCAGCCCGAGCCTTCCCGGCACGGCGTGCACTGGCCGCAGCTTTCGTGCATGTAGAAGCGCGACAGGCGGGTGATGGCGCGGATCACGTCGGTCGATTTATCCATGACCATGACCGCTGCCGTCCCGAGGCCGGATTTTTGCTCTTTCAGAGAGTCGAAATCCATCAACACGGTCGAGCAGATGTCCTGCGTAATAAGCGGCACGGACGCCCCGCCCGGAATGACGGCCAGCAGATTGTCCCACCCGCCGCGCACGCCGCCGGCATGTTTTTCGATCAACTCTTTAAGGGGGATGCCCATCTCTTCCTCGACGGTGCACGGCTTGTTGACGTGCCCGGAGATGTTGAAGAGTTTGGTGCCGGTATTGTTCTCACGACCGAGACCGGCAAACCACTCCGCACCGCGACGCAGGATTTCCGGCACCACGGCGATGCTTTCGACGTTGTTCACCGTGGTCGGGCAGCCCCAGACGCCGACGTTGGCCGGGAACGGCGGTTTCAGGCGCGGCTGGCCCTTTTTGCCCTCAAGGCTCTCGATCAGGGCCGATTCCTCGCCACAGATATACGCGCCCATGCCCCGGTGGATATAGAAATCGAACTTCCAGCCGGTGCCGCAGGCGTTATCGCCGATTAGCCCGTTTTCATAGGCCTCGTCGACGGCGCGTTGAAGAGCTTCGGTCTCGCGGAAGAACTCGCCACGCACATAACAATAAGCGGCATGCGCCTGCATGGCGAAGCATGCGATCAGCGCGCCTTCGATCAGCTTGTGCGGATCGTTGCGCATGATTTCCCGGTCTTTACACGTGCCCGGTTCGCCCTCGTCCGCGTTGATGACCAGATAGTGCGGGCGTTCGCCCACTTCCTTCGGCATGAACGACCACTTCATACCGGTTGAGAAACCGGCGCCGCCACGGCCACGCAGGCCTGAGCCCTTGACCTGATCGATAATGGTTTCGCGGCCGAGTTCGATCAGCTTTTTGGTGTTATCCCAGTCGCCCCGTTTGCGGGCGCCGGAAAGGAACGGGTCTTCGAGACCGTAAATGTTCGTAAAGATTCGGTCCTGGTCTTTAAGCATCAGTTATCCCCCTTTTCGGAGACTTTCTGAGCACGGAGCTCTTCCTGGTGCGTCAGGCTGGTTAACCCGCCGAGCGGCTCGCAGGTGTAACGCTCAAGCTGGGAACCGGTTTTCGGCTGCTTGCCGGCGCGCAGATCGTCGAGAATCCGCTTCGTCGCTTCGCTGTCCAGATCTTCGTAATAATCGTCGTTGATCTGCATCATCGGCGCGTTGACGCAGGCGCCCAGGCATTCCGCCTCGACCACCGTGAACTCGCCGTCTTCGGTCGTCTCGCCGGTCTTGATGCCGAGGTGACTGTGGCACGCGTGCATGATGTTGTCCGACCCGTTGAGCCAGCACGGCAGGTTGGTGCAGACCTGCACGAAGTGCTTCCCGACCGGTTTCAGGTTGTACATCGTATAGAAGGTCGCGACTTCGAGGACCCGGATCGCCGGCATGTCCAGGTAATTCGCGACATATTCGATGGCCGGCATCGGCAGCCAGCCGCCGCATTGGCGCTGGGCGATGTCGAGCAGCGGCATCACGGCCGAACGCTGGCGGCCTTCCGGATACTTGGCGATAGCCGCATCGGCCTTTGCCTTGCTTTCGCGCGTGAACTCGAAGGTTTCAGGTGCATCGCTCATCGGTCGATCTCCCCGAACACGACGTCGACAGAGCCGATGTTGGCGACCACGTCGGCGAGCATGTGCCCCTTGGATAGAAATTCGGTCGCCTGCAGAGAGGCGAACCCGGGGGCGCGAATCTTGCAGCGGTACGGTTTGTTGGTGCCGTCGGACACCAGATAGACGGCGAATTCGCCCTTGGGCGCCTCAACCGCGCCATAGGCTTCGCCGGCCGGCACTTTAAAGCCCTCGGTATAGAGCTTGAAGTGGTGAATCAGCGCTTCCATTGAATGCTTCATCTCGGAACGCTTCGGCGGCGTGACCTTGTGGTCGATGGACTTTGCCGGACCAATCGGCATGTTTTCAATGACTTGCTGGATGATCTTCACGCTTTCCCGCATCTCCAGCATGCGCACCAGATAGCGGTCGTAGCAGTCGCCGTTGGTGCCGACGGGAATCTGGAATTCATACTTTTCATAGCCGTCGTAGGGCTGCGATTTGCGGAGGTCCCAGGCCACCCCGGACGCCCGCAGGTTGGTGCCGGTGAAACCCCAGTCCTGGCACTGTTCGGCGTTGATGACGCCGATGTCGACGGTGCGCTGCTTGAAGATACGGTTCTCCGTCAGCAGCGTTTCCATGTCGTCGCAAAGCGTCAGGAAGCTCGGCGCCCACTCGTAAATATCGTCCAGCAGTTGCTGCGGCACGTCGAAGGCGACGCCGCCCGGACGGAAATAATGCATGTGCATGCGCGCGCCGCAGGCCCGCTCGCAGAATTCCATCAGTTTTTCGCGGTGTTCGAAGCCCCACAGCATCGGCGTCATCGCGCCGACGTCCATCGCGAACGCGCAGATGTTCATCAGGTGGTTCAACAGACGGCCGATCTCCGCATAAAGCACCCGGATCGCCTGCCCGCGGGCCGGCGGCTGGATACCCAGAAGTTTCTCGGTCGCGAGCGCAAACGCGTGTTCCTGGTTTTGCGGCGAGGAATAGTCGAGCCGGTCGAAATAGCCGACGGCCTGAACGTAGGTCTTGTGCTCAATCAGCTTTTCGGTGCCGCGGTGCAGCAGGCCGATGTGCGGGTCTGCGCGCTCCACCACCTCGCCATCCATCTCGAGGACGAGGCGCAGCACGCCGTGCGCCGCCGGGTGCTGCGGGCCGAAGTTGATGTTGAAGTTCTTGATCTGGCTTTCGGCCATTACTTCGCCTCCTCTTCGGCGGCGTCTTCGGCCTTTTCATCGCCCGGCAGCATGCGCTGCACGCCTTCCCACGGGCTAAGGAAGTCGAAGGTGCGGAATTCCTGGGTCAGCTTGACCGGCTCGTAGACGATGCGCTTCTGTTCGTCGTCGTAGCGGACCTCGACATAGCCGGTCAGCGGAAAATCCTTGCGCAGCGGATGCCCTTCGAACCCGTAATCAGAGAGGATGCGGCGCAGATCGGGATGGTCGTTGAAGGCGACGCCGAACATGTCCCAGACCTCGCGCTCCCACCAGTTGGCGGCATTGAAAAGGCTGGTCAGGCTGTCGACCGGCGTATCCTCGTCGGTGCGCAGTTTGACCCGGATTCGGTTGTTATGGGTCATCGAAAGCATGTGGTAGACGATCTCGAAGCGTTCCTCGTCATCCGGATAATCGACACCGCAGACGTCGAGAAGCGTCAGAAACTGGCAATTGGCATCGTCTTTGAGGAATTTCATGACCTTGAGCAGATCTTCGCGGCGAATGGTGATCGTCAGTTCACCCAGACGCACACCCATATCCTCGACGGAAGACCCTAGGGTGTCCCGGATATAGCCGCCCAATTCCTTTAGAGCTTGATCCATATTGATACGTGCGTCGTTAACAGTGAGCCATCAACGGAACAGCGTTCCGGTGCGTTTGATCTTCTTTTGCAGTTGCAGGACGCCGTAGACCAGCGCCTCGGCGGTCGGCGGGCACCCCGGCACGTAGACGTCGACCGGCACGACCCGGTCGCAGCCGCGCACCACGGAATAGGAATAGTGGTAGTAACCGCCGCCGTTGGCGCACGATCCCATCGAAATAACGTAACGCGGTTCCGCCATCTGGTCATAGACCTTGCGGAACGCGGGCGCCATCTTGTTGGTCAGCGTGCCGGCAACGATGATCACGTCGGACTGGCGCGGGCTCGGCCGTGGCACGACACCGAACCGGTCGAGGTCGTAACGGCTGACATACGCGTGCATCATTTCGATGGCGCAGCAAGCGAGGCCAAAAGTCATCGGCCAGAGCGATCCGGTACGTGCCCAGTTGACCAGCTTGTCGACGGACGCGATCACGAATCCCTTGTCCTGCAGTTCGCCGGTGACCTGGCGCAGAATAAGATCTTGCTCTTCACCCGGCGGCAGCGGCGCGGGCTCGGTCTGGGTCGAAGTCGTTACTCCCATTCGAGCGCTCCTTTTCGCCATTCATATACGAATCCGATCGTCAGGATACCAAGGAAGACCATCATCGACCAAAACCCGAAGACGCCGATGTTGCCGAGCGAGATCGCCCAAGGGAACAGAAAGGCGACTTCAAGATCGAAGATGATGAACAGGATCGCGACCAGATAGAAGCGGACGTCGAACTTGTGGCGGGCATCGTCGAAAGCCTCAAAGCCGCATTCGTAAGCGGACGTCTTCTCGGCGTCCGGACGCTGCGGCGCGACAATGAACGACCCCAGTACCGCGATGCAGGCGATGGCGGTTGCGATCCCCAAAAACACCAGGATCGGAAGATACTCGCTCAATAAGCCTTCCAAAGCTTTCCTCTCCCCGGTTTTGCACCGGTCATATGTTCGTGGTCACCAAAACTCGGCGCCACGATTTGTCTCAACGGTAGGCGTTTATGGTATGCCTCACAAGGTCAGAATTTTCAATGCCCTGCCGCCTGTTGGAACAGGTTTTTTTCGCAACTGCAAATAGTTCAGGATGCGACATCCAACATAGTCCGGAACGGCACTCGACCAAGCGGGAAACTCTGTGAACTTAAGGGGAAAGTGGCGGGAGTGACGGGACTCGAACCCGCGGCCTCCGGCGTGACAGGCCGGCGCTCTAACCAACTGAGCTACACCCCCTTTGAAGGGGCCGCCAAGGCCAACGGCGCCTGACGGAAGCGATCATCTAAAGCACCCCCATCAGGGTGTCAAGCGATGACGTTCGTCAATTTGAAACATTCTGCGCCTGTTCTGTCACCGCTCAATCAGGGAGCGGAACATCGAACTCGACGGCCGACATAATCTGACTGATTTCCTCGCTTTCCGAGGCCCTGAAGGGGACGTGAATGACTTCGTAAGTGACGTCCATGCGATGATAGACGTGCCGCATGCTGCCCCGCCGCAGCACGGGTTGATGCGTGTCGACGATCCGCTTGTAGGTGTCGAGCAGCCGCGTCCTCATCTCCGCAGGTTCGTATGCGCTGACACACTTTCCTGTCCCTTCGAACCCGAGGGCACGGCGAAGTTCCGATCCCCAGAAACGGTAGGCGAAGTCTGCGCCACCTTCGATGACGTCCTTGACGCTGATCAGGTGCGCCACCTTGTACAGATCCATAAGATTGACGTCGCTATAGCGCGGCACGTCCCCATCTTCGCCTGCAAGACGGCGCCAATAGTGGCTGACGACCTGCGGTGCCGGCAACTGGCAGTCATCTATCGTGCCGACGATGCTTGGATCCGTCACAGGCAGCAATGTAGCGTTCCTTCCTTCGCAGGCAGCGAATGCCAGTTCAAATTGGATAGCACAGATTGCCCGGAAGAGTCGGTCTTCCGATCCGTCGTGATCGGGGTGTTGAATTGGTGGGCGGTGACGGGTTCGAACCGCCGACCCTCTCGGTGTAAACGAGATGCTCTACCAGCTGAGCTAACCGCCCTTGGAATGCGCCTCTAATACTGTGTCGCAGACGGATCGGCAAGCCTTGAGCCGACCACAAAGAAAACGCCGACCACATGGGCCGGCGTCTTCATAAAGGCATTTTGACGTCGCTTAGTTGACGGCGTCTTTGAGACCTTTACCAGCTTTGAACTTGGGCTGTTTCGAAGCCGGGATCTGGATCGTTTCACCAGTGCGCGGATTGCGGCCGGTGGTCGCCTTACGGTTGACAACCGAGAACGTGCCGAAACCGACGAGACGAACTTCGCTGCCACCCTTCAAGGCGCTGCTGATGTTATCGAACACCGCGTCAACGGCTTTGGCTGCGTCGGCTTTGGTAAGGCCCGCAGAATCCGCGACAGCGGCGACAAGATCATTTTTATTCACGGCTCATGCCCCCTTTTTACAAGGTTTGAGGATAAAACTTACATCCGCACTCAGAACGATAATTCAGCCGTTCTCACCAGTGCGGCGCTCGCGATGAATCTAGTGCGCGGGCTTTCAAACCGTCAATTGAACACCCTTCGGAAGCCGCAGAAATCTGCGGTTTTTTACATGGTGAGGCGTAACCTACGGTAAACAAAGAACTATTTGGGGCGGTTTATTAACGGCCAATTTGGGTAATTTGATGAAAAAGGCCTGCAAGCCCCGGATTTCTGCGGAAAACACGTGAATCCGAGCCTCCGATTCGTTTTCCGACAATTTTATGAATGACCCGGCGTGCCGATGCAGCCACGAAAAAGGGCGCGCCCGCAATGGACGCGCCCCTTCGTACTTAACCCGTCAGCGGGATCAGTGCTTGGTCAGATCGCCGACCTTGCCCGCCTCGTCAGGCGTCTGCGCCGCGAGTGCGGCGGCTTCCGCCTCGTCTTCGGCCGACCATTCGATTGGCGTTAACGGCTTCGAGAGCGCGCGTTCCAGAACTTCGTCGACCGTCGAGACCGGTACGATCTCCAGGCCCTTCTTCACGACGTCCGGAATCTCGGCCAGGTCCTTCTCGTTTTCCTGCGGGATCAGCACAGTCTTGATGCCGCCACGCAGCGCCGCCAGCAGCTTCTCCTTGAGACCGCCAATGGCGAGCACCCTGCCCCGGAGCGTGACTTCCCCGGTCATCGCGACTTCCTTGCGGACCGGAATGCCGGTCAGCACGGACACGATCGAGGTCGTCATGCCGACACCTGCGGACGGACCGTCTTTCGGGGTCGCGCCTTCGGGGACGTGCACGTGGATGTCGCGCTGGTTGAACAGCGTCGGGCGGATGCCGAACGTGTGCGCGCGCGACTGCACGTAGGACTTGGCGGCCTGGATGCTTTCCTGCATCACGTCGCCGAGTTTCCCGGTGATCGTCATCTTGCCGCGTCCCGGGACCATGATGGACTCGATCGACAGCAACTCGCCGCCCACTTCCGTCCAGGCAAGGCCCGTGACCACGCCGACCAAGTCTTCGGCTTCGATCTCGCCGAAGCGGTACTTCTTGATCCCGGCGTACTTGTCGATGTTCTGGACCGTGACCTTCACGTCCTTGGTCTCGCCCATGAGGATTTCCTTGAGCGCCTTACGGACCAGGTTCGAGAGTTCGCGTTCCAGGTTCCGCACGCCGCTTTCGCGGGTGTAGTACCGGATCAGATCGAGAAGTGCGTTGTCCGAGATCGACCATTCGCCGTCCTTGATCCCGTGCTTTTCCATCTGCTTTGGAATCAGGTGGCGTTTGGCGATTTCGACCTTTTCGTGCTCGGTGTAACCGGACAGACGGATGATCTCCATCCGGTCCAGCAGCGGCCCGGGCATGTTCAGCGTGTTCGCCGTGGTTACGAACATCACGTCCGACAAGTCGTAATCGACTTCCAGATAGTGATCGTTGAAGTTGGCGTTCTGTTCGGGATCGAGCACTTCCAAAAGTGCAGACGCCGGATCACCGCGCCAGTCATGGCCCATCTTGTCCACTTCGTCCAAGAGGAACAGCGGGTTCGACGATTTGGCTTTCTTCATCGACTGGATGATCTTGCCCGGCATGGAGCCGATATAGGTCCGGCGGTGACCGCGGATTTCCGACTCGTCACGCACCCCGCCCAGCGACATCCGGACGAAGTTGCGGCCGGTCGATTCCGCGATCGACTTACCCAGCGAGGTCTTGCCCACGCCCGGCGGGCCGACCAGGCACAGGATCGGACCCGTCACCTTGTTGGTGCGCTGCTGCACGGCGAGGTATTCGACGATCCGTTCCTTGACCTTTTCGAGGCCGTAGTGATCGGCGTCCAGAATCTCCTGGGCTTTCTTGATGTCCTTTTTGACGCGTGTGCGCTTCTTCCATGGGATACTGAGCATCCAGTCCAGATAGTTGCGCACGACGGTCGCTTCCGCCGACATCGGCGACATGCTCTTGAGCTTTTTCAATTCGGCCAGGGATTTTTCCTTGGCTTCCTTGGAGAGCTTGGTCTTCTCGATCTTTTCCTCGAGTTCGGCCGTTTCGTCGCGGCCGTCGTCGGTTTCGCCGAGTTCCTTCTGAATAGCCTTGAGCTGTTCGTTCAGATAGTACTCGCGCTGAGTCTTCTCCATCTGGCGTTTGACGCGGTTGCGGATCTTCTTTTCGACCTGCAGCACGCCGATTTCGGCTTCCATGAAGCCGAGTACGCGCTCCAGCCGCTCAATCACGCTTTCGACTTCCAGAAGTTCCTGCTTCTCGGAAATCTTGACGGCCAGATGCGAAGCCACGGTGTCGGCCAGCTTCGAGGGGTCCTCGATCTGGTTCAGCGACACCAGGACCTCCGGCGGTATCTTCTTGTTCAGCTTGATGTAGCTTTCGAACTGGTTGACCACGGAGCGGGACACCGCTTCGAGCTCGCGTTCGTCGCCCATCTGTTCGGTCAGGCGCGTTGCCTCGACCTGGAAGAACTTATCGGTTTCGGTGAAGTCTTCGATGCGCGCACGCTGACTCCCCTCGACCAGCACCTTGACGGTGCCGTCGGGCAGCTTCAGCAACTGCAGCACCGTCGATACGGTACCGATCTGGTAAATGTCGTCCTTGCCGGGGTCGTCATCGGCGGCGTTTTTCTGGGCGACGAGCAGGATTTGCTTGTCGTCCTTCATCACGTCTTCGAGGGCCCGCACAGACTTTTCACGGCCGACGAACAGCGGGACGATCATGTGCGGGAAAACGACGATGTCGCGCAGCGGCAGAACCGGAAAGTCTTCTTTTTGGTCTTTGTCTTCGCTCGAAGTCATTCGTTCGCTCCATTGTGGCCGGAAGCCGCCGAACCCCCCGATATTCGCGGTTTCCGAAGGTATGTCTGATTACCTAAAAGGTGGGCCTAATCATGTCGTTGTGCAAGGGCTAACGGCGATCTTCGGGAGGGGTGCCGAACCTGTTCGAAACGCAGCCTCGCCGGCGCCATAGAGGGGCCGGCGAACAACGCAAATCGTATCTGCCCGCATTTCAGGCAACACCCGGCATGAATTAAGTCGACGATTAAGGCGTTGAAATCGCGTCGTTAATTACGAGGCAGACGATTCGACGTCGTTCTTGCGGTCGGCATAAATGAACAGCGGCGCCGCCCCGTCGTCGACCGTATCCTCGTTGATGACGATTTCCTCGACCCCGTCCAGACCTGGCAGATCGAACATGGTATCCAGCAGGATATTCTCCATGATCGAGCGCAATCCACGGGCCCCGGTCTTGCGTTCGACCGCCTTCTTGGCGACCGATTCGAGGGCTTCGTCGCGGAACGTCAATTGGACGTCTTCCATTTCGAACAGACGCTGATACTGCTTCACCAGCGCGTTCTTCGGCTTGGTCAGGATTTCGATCAGCGCTGCTTCGTCCAGATCTTCCAGCGTTGCGATCACCGGCAGACGGCCGACGAATTCCGGAATAAGACCGAACTTCAGCAGGTCTTCCGGTTCGACCTCGGCCAGGATTTCGCCGGTCTGGCGATCGTCCGGGCCGCGCACGTCGGCGCCGAAACCGATATTGGTGCCCTTGCCGCGGCCGGCGATGATCTTGTCGAGACCCGCGAACGCGCCACCGCAAATGAACAGGATGTTGGTCGTATCCACCTGCAGGAACTCCTGCTGCGGATGCTTGCGCCCACCCTGCGGCGGCACCGACGCGACGGTGCCTTCCATGATTTTCAGCAGCGCCTGCTGCACGCCCTCACCCGACACGTCGCGTGTGATCGACGGGTTGTCGGACTTGCGGCTGATCTTGTCGACTTCGTCGATGTAGACGATGCCGCGCTGCGCGCGCTCGACGTTGTAATCCGCCGACTGCAGCAGCTTGAGAATGATGTTCTCAACGTCTTCCCCGACGTAACCGGCTTCGGTCAGCGTCGTCGCATCGGCCATGGTGAACGGCACGTCGAGGATGCGCGCCAGCGTCTGCGCCAGCAGCGTCTTGCCGCAACCGGTCGGGCCGATCAGCAGGATGTTCGACTTGGCGAGCTCGACATCGTTCGACTTGCCGCCGTGACCGAGCCGCTTGTAGTGGTTGTGAACGGCGACAGACAGAACACGCTTCGCCCGTGACTGGCCGATGACGTAATCGTCCAGCACCTGACAGATGTCCATCGGGGTCGGTACGCCCTCGCCCGATTTCACCAGGTTGGTTTTGTGTTCTTCGCGGATAATGTCCATGCAAAGCTCGACGCATTCATCGCAGATGAACACGGTCGGGCCGGCGATCAGCTTGCGGACTTCATGCTGGCTCTTGCCGCAGAACGAGCAATAAAGCGTGTTCTTGGCGTCGCCACCGCTGCCGGACTTGCTGCTCATTGGGACTCCTCGATCCGTACGTTCTCTAGAATCGTTATGTTACCCGCCGCGAGAGGGGCCATACAATCCCCAATCTCTCCGCGGCATTCACTGACGTTGATCTGATCCACGCACGCATCCGCGCGGATGATCGGCGTGACGTCAGCTATCGTCGTCCGGGCGCGGCCGTTCGAGGACCACCTCGTCGACGAGGCCGAAGTCTCTTGCTTCCTCGGCGCTCATGAAGGTGTCACGGTCGACGGCCTTCTCGATCTTCTCGAGATCGTTGCCGGTGTGTTCGACGTACATGTTGTTCAGGCGCTCGCGCAATTTCAGAATCTCGCGCGCCTGGATTTCGATGTCGGCGGCTTGGCCCTGCGCACCACCCGACGGCTGGTGAATCATCACCCGCGAGTTCGGCAGCGCGAAGCGCTTGCCCTTGGTGCCGGCGCACAGCAGCAGCGAGCCCATGGACGCGGCCTGGCCGATGCAGACGGTCGACACGTCCGGGCGGATGTAGCGCATGGTGTCGTAAATCGCGAGACCCGAGGTCACGACGCCGCCCGGCGAATTGATGTAGAACGAGATGTCCTTGTCCGGGTTTTCCGATTCCAGAAACAAAAGCTGTGCGCAGACGAGGCTCGCGACTTCGTCGTGGACGGCGCCGGTAAGGAAGATGATCCGTTCCTTCAGGAGACGGGAGTAAATGTCATATGCGCGCTCGCCGCGATTGGTGGTTTCTACCACCATCGGCACCAGCGTGTTCATGTAGGTGTCCAGAGCGTTAGACATTCCGGGTGTCTCCCTTGTGTAACTTGTCGTTCCGAAATAATCCGCGAAGCCCGGCCATGCAAGGACTCAGTTGCGGATTGTGTCTCGGCTAGGCACGAAAACGCCGGGGTCGACGCCCCGGCGTTACGGCATCGGTTTTGCCGGGCTCAGCCTTCGTCTTTTTTGGCAGCAGCCTTTTTCTTCGGCGCGGCCTTTTTCTTGGGCTTGTCGTCGGCGTCGTCCTTCTTGGCGGCCGCTTTCTTCTTCGGGGCGGCTTTCTTCTTGGACTTGGTTTCCTGTTCTTCGTTCTCCGATTCGATCTCTTTGATCAGTTCTTCCATGGTGGCGGTCTTTTCGGTGACCTTCACCATCTCGAGGATGAAGTCGATGATCTTGTCTTCGTAGATCGGCGCGGCGGCCTGTTCCAGGGCCTGCGGGTTCTGCTTGAAGAACTCCATGACCTGCTGTTCCTGGCCCGGATACTTGCGGGCTTCCTGCATCATGGCCTTGTTGAGGTCGTCCTGACCGATCTGGATGTTGTTGGTGCGGCCGATCTCGTTCAGCAGAAGGCCGAGACGTACGCGGCGGTCGGCGATGTCCTGGAATTCCTTGGCGGTTTCCTTGTCAGGCTCGATGGCGTGCGCTTCTTCGTGATCATGCTCGTCGGCATGCTGCGCGTCGGAGCCGTGCTGCTCGTGCTGCCACTGATGAACGATGGAGTTGTATTCCTGCTCAGACAGGCGCGGCGGCACGTCGAAGTCGATCATGTCGGCGAGCTTGTCCATCAGGCGGCGCTTGACCAGCATGCGGCCGTAGTCCTTGAACTCGCGGCCCTGCTCTTCGCGGATCATGTCGCGCAACTTTTCGAGGTTCTCGGCACCCGCCAGCTTGGCGAGGTCGTCGTCGATCGGCGACGGCTTGGCTTCGCGGATTTCGTGCACCTTGCACTCGAAGACCGCTTCCTTACCGGCCAGCGCTTCGGCGCCGTATTCCTCGGGGAACGTGACCTTCACTTCGACATCGCTGCCGGCGTTGACGCCGATCAGCTGTTCTTCGAAGCCCGGGATGAAGTTACCGGACCCGAGTTCAAGGTTGTAGCCCTCGGCGGTGCCGCCGGCGAACGCTTCGCCGTCGACCTTGCCGACAAAGTCGATGACGACGATGTCGCCCGATTTGGACTTGCGGTTACCCGAGATCGGCTCGGAGGTCTTGTTGGCTTCGGCAATACGCTCCAGCGTCGCCTCGACGTCCTTTTCCTCGACCTGCGGGACCATCTTTTCGATGCTGATCTTGCCGAAATCCGGCAGCTTGATGTCCGGCAGGATGTCGAAGGACATGGTGTATTCCAGATCCTTGCCGTCTTCGAACGAGGTCACCTCGAACTGCGGCTGGCTGACCGGGCGCACGCCCTTTTCGGCGATCGCCTGCTCGGCCGACGTGGAGACGGCGCTTTCCAGCACTTCGCCCATCACCGACTGGCCGTAGCGCTTTTTCAGCAGCGACACCGGTACCTTGCCCGGACGGAAACCCGGTAGAGACGCGGTTTTGGCGATCTCCGAGAGACGGTGGTTGACCTTTTCTTCGATTTCGTTCGCCGGGAGCGCGACCTTGTATTCGCGGCTCAGACCTTCGGATTTGATTTCGGTAATCTGCATCGGAATTCCAGACATTCAATCGTTTACGACAGCTCGCGGATCAATCACCGCATGACTTCAAGGGGCCGGCACTTCGATAAAACTGGTGCGGGCGGAGGGACTTGAACCCCCACGACTTGCGTCACAGGTACCTAAAACCTGCGTGTCTACCAATTTCACCACGCCCGCCCGAGAATGCAGTGGGCAAACGCCCATAGCGCCCCGCCCCGAAGCGGTGCGACACTCTACTTATTTCGCCATCACTGTCAATCGCGAGGAAATGGCACCATTTTGCGGGTTTTCGGCGCTCTTCGTCAGCTTTTCAGGAGCGCGCGGACGCTGCCTGACGCCGAGACCTTGCCGCGTGCACTGTAGGCCTCGTGGTTATCCTCGATCTTACCGAGATGATAGAGGTAATTGACCATCATGCCGGCCGACTGCCTGATGCCGTTCGACGACGTGTCGCCAAGCCAGTTGATCCGCTCGACCGTGGCGCCGTTCGACAGATGGAAATGCGCCACCGGGTCGGCGGCCCGGCCCTCACGGCGTTTCTCTTCGACCAGATAGCGCGCGCACAGTCGCATCAGCGGTGCTTTCAGGGCCTCGGCGACGGCCTCGTCCTTGTACCAGTCCGGATCGGTCAGAATGTCCTTCACCGCGCCCTTGAGGCCCACGTTCTTATCGGTCGCGGCCTTCAACGCCTTACGCTCGGCGGGCAGCAGGATTTTCGGGTCGCCGGCGGCGAACAGGCCGTCCAGCCACTTCCGGAATCCCGGAATCGGCGACAGCGTCGAGAAGGTCTTCAGGTTGACGAACTCTTCCCTGAGTTCGGCGACCACGCGCTTGATCAGGAAGTTGCCGAAGCTGATTCCGGCAAGCCCCTGTTGGGCGTTGGAAATCGAATAGAAAATCGCGGTGTCCGCATCGTCCGGGGTCAGCAGCGGCGCGTTTTCGTCCAGCAGTTCCTGCACGTTGCCGGCGATACCGTTGACCAGCGCGACCTCGACGAAAATCAACGGCTCATCGGGCATGCGCGGATGGAAGAACGCGAAACAGCGGCGATCGGAATCGAGCCTGTTCTTGAGGTCGTCCCACCCCTTGATGGCGTGCACGGCCTCGTAGGCGATCAGCTTTTCGAGAATCGTCGCCGGCGTCTTGTCCCACGAAATCTGCCGGAGTTGCAGGAAATCGACGTCGAACCAGGATACCAGAATGCCGCGCAGATCACGTTCCAACGCTTTCAGTGCCTGGTCTTCCTTGGAGAAACGTAAAAGCTCGGCGCGCATGTCGACCAGGAACTTGACCCCGTCCGGCAGTGCGTTGAACTGCGTCAGGAGCTTGGTGCGCGGCGCCTCGAGCGCCTTCCTGAGCAGGTATTCGGCATCGCGCCGGTCGTTGTCGTCGTCGGCGATCTGCACCGCGTCCATAGCCGCGTCGACCTGCCCCGGATCGGTGTCGAACTCACGGGCGAGCACGCTCAGAAAGCGCCGTCTCCCCTTTTCGTCGAGCGCGAGATAAACTTGGCCGAGCTTGGCCGCTTCGGCGCGCGCCGAAACCTCGCCGCCCTTGTTGTTGAGGCATGCGAGCATCTGCTTGCGCAGGGTCTCAAGATCGGAATCGGGCAGGTCCGGCCGCGCCATCGCGGTCGAAAGGTCATAGCCCGAACCCGCGATTGCCCGCCAGCCGTCCCGAAGGTTACTGATCGTGCGATCCAGGAAACTTGTCGGTTCACCGTCCATGACAGATAGCGTGCCCCCATTGTGTGTCGATTTCAAGGCGCACGGATGATCTATACGTCGATCAGAACGCTTTCAAGACGTCCGGCAGGCTTTCCGCGATGTCTTCGGCAATCAGGCCCGGCCCTGTGGTTTCGGCGGCACGTCCGTGGCACCAGACGGCGGCGCATGCAGCCGAAAACGTCGGCGCGCCCTGCGCCAGAAAGCCGGTCAGGATGCCCGCCAGCACGTCCCCGGCACCGGCGGTGCCGAGCCACGGCGGTGCACTGGCGTTGATGGCCGCTCGGCCGTCCGGCGACGCGATGACCGTATCCGGGCCCTTGAGGACGATAATCGCGTGGGATTTTTCCGCCGCCGCGCGGGCCCGCGTCAGTTTGTCGCCGTTGTCCCCGAACAGCCGGCGGAACTCGCCCTCGTGCGGCGTCAGCACGCATGGTCCCTTGATGGCGCTGAACAGGGTCTTCGGATCGCCGGCGAATGCGGTCAGTGCGTCGGCGTCGAGGACTACCGCCTTTTCCCCCGCGCCGAGGGCCGCCAGCACCATCTTGCGCGTGTCGTCGCCGACGCCGGCACCCGGCCCGATCAGCACGGCATTCCGACGCTGATCTTTGAGTGTTTCGGAAAAATCGCCGCGCGATTCGACCAGATTGCCGGGATCTCCCGCCAGATAGGTTTGAACGGCCTCCGCCGGGACGGAAAGGGTCACAAGACCTGCCCCCGCCCGCCGAGCGCCGCGGGCGGCAAGCCGCGCCGCGCCCGCCATGGCGGCGCTCCCGACGATGACGGCGTGGCCGCGGTCGTATTTGTGGTCGGTCGGTTTTCGCCGGCCCATGACCTTTGCCCGCCAGAGCGCCGGCGCGTTTTCGAACGTTTCGGGACGGATTTCGTCGAGAACCCGGGCCGGTATGCCGATGTCGAACACCAGCACGTCGCCGCAATATTCGCGCCCCGGATACATCAGGTGCCCGGGTTTCTTGCGGAAAAACGTCACGGTTTCCACGGCCGGAATGGCGCACCCCATGACGTCGCCGGTATCGCCGTTTATGCCGCTCGGGAGATCGACGGCAATCGTCGGCAGTTCCAGCGCCGCGGCGGCGTTGATGACGTGAGAGCAGACCCCCTCGATGTCGCGGGCGAGCCCGGCCCCGAACAACGCGTCGATGAGCACGCAGTTTTCCTCCAGCACCATCGGCGCTAAAGGCTCGACGATGCCCTTCCAGCGTTTGAAATTCGTCAGCGCGTCGCCGGTCAGCTTTCCCGGATCGCCCAAACACGCAATGCGGACGCGGTGTCCGCGGTTCTTCAGATAGCGCGCCGCGACATAGCCGTCGCCGCCGTTGTTGCCCGGACCGCATAGGACGACGATCTGCCGCCTGCCGGCAAGGCGGGCCGCCCGCTCCGCGACGGCGCGTCCAGCGCATTCCATCAGCGCAAGCCCCGGTGTGCCGCCCTTGATCGCCGATTTGTCGGCGGCGCCCATCTGCTGGACCGTCAATAGCTCGTAACCGTTCATGCGGGAATCGTACACGGGTCTTCGGCGTTGCTAAAGCGATCGTACGTGCCGCGCGCAAAAATTACCCGTAGCGCCGTCCCTCACATTGACGGGCATTGAGGCGCCCCCTCGCCCACTCTATGCTTTTGACAATCGATCCCGACACTTTCCCGGCGCTCGCGCGCTGGTCGAAACATGGAGATGTGAATGCCCGCTCGCATCATCGCCGTCGCCCAGCAAAAAGGCGGCGCCGGAAAAACAACCTTGGCGGCGCAGCTTGCCGTCGCCTGGGCGGCGAACCGCAACGTCGCCCTGATGGACATCGATCCGCAATCGAGTTTGACCGCCTGGCACCGTTTACGATCCGAAAACGGACGCAAGGTGCCGGCGATCCACCTCAGCGACGTCTCCGGCTGGCGAGTCGGCACCGAGCTCGACCGCCTGCGGGGCGGATACGACATCGTGCTGATCGATTGTCCGCCGCATGCGGAAACCGAAACCAAGAACGCCATGCGCGCCGCCGATCTTGTTGTGATTCCCGTGCAGCCGTCGCCGATGGATGTCTGGGCGACGACGCCGACGGCTTCGTTTGCGCAAGAGCAGGGCACGGACGTCCGGCTGGTGCTTAATCGCGTGCCGCCCCGTTCTCGTTTGGTGGAAGCCGTGCAGGGCATGCTCAAGAACGACGATCTGAAGCTGACGCACAATGCCCTCGGCAACCGTGTTGCGTTCGCAGCCTCGATGATGGAGGGTCTGGGAGTCACCGAGAGCGAACCGAGCTCGCAGGCGGCCGATGAAATCCGCGCCCTCGCCAAGGAACTGGAGAAAGCAGCAAAATGACCGAATTTTCCCCCTTCCTATTAGGACTGCATGCATTGTTCGCCGTCGTCTGGGTCGGCGGCATGTTTTTCGCCTATCAGGTGTTGCGCCCAAGCGTCCCCGCCATCGAACCGCCGCCGGAGCGGCTCAAGCTGTGGAACCGGGTGTTCGAGCGCTTCTTCGTTTGGGTCTGGATTTCCGTGATCGTGCTGCTGGTCACCGGATACTGGCAGGTGTTCACCGACTTTGGCGGCTTCGGCGGCGCCGGGTTGCACATTCACTGGATGCACGGCACCGGCTGGGTGATGATCGCGTTGTTTGTCTATCTGTACTTCAAGCCCTATGCGCGCTTCAAAGCCGCCGTCGGCGAAGAGAACTGGGATCTCGCCCGCCAGAACCTGGAGCGCATCCGTGTCATCGTCGGCACTAATCTGATCATCGGTTTGATCACGGTGGCAATGGGCGCAACCGGCAGGCTGTGGCCGTAAGGCAGGTTATTCCGGGACAAGTTTCGCCGTCAGGCTGACCTCATGGGTCAGGGTCTGATGCACTGGGCAGCGTTCGGCGATTTCGAATATGCGCTGGCGTTGCTCGTCGGAGAGATGGCCCGAAAGCCGGATTTCCGTCTCGATCAGATCGACCATGCCCTTCTCGGTCTGGCAGGTCTCGCAATCCTCGGCGTGAATCTTCTCGTGGCGCAGCGTCACCCGCGTGCGCTCCAGCGGCCAGCCCTTGCGCTCGGCATACATCCGCATGGTCATTGATTTGCAGGCGCCGAGCGCGGTCAGGAGATAATCGTAAGGCGTCGGACCGCTGTCGTTGCCACCGACGCTGAGCGGTTCGTCCGCTTTGAGAACGTGCCGGCCGTCGACCGAGACGATATTGGCGTAGCGCCCCCTGCCCGTTTCCTGCACCACGACCCCGTTCTCGATCGAGGGAACGTCGTCCGCGTCGGCCTGATCCGGACCTGCCCCGAGGTATCGTTCAGCCCAAGCGGCGATGACGTTGGCGCAATAGGCGGCGTCCTCGCGCTTCGAAAGCAAATGATCCGCGTCGTCCAGGGTGACGAAGCTCTTCGGATGTTTTGCGGCTTCGTAAATTTCCCGCGCATTGTCGATGCCGACGACGTTGTCGATGGGCGAATGGAAGATTAGCAATGCCTTGCCGAGATGCGCGATGACGTCTTTGAGTTTTTGCGAGCGGATATCGTCGAGGAACTGCTTTTTGATTTTGAACGGTCGACCGACCAGGGTTATCTCCGCTTCGCCGTCGGCTTCGATCCGTTTCACGTCTGCGCTGAAGTTGTTGGTGACATGCCCCGGGTCTGCGGGTGCGCCGATCGTGCAGACGGCGGCCGCCTCCTCGATATGAGGCGCGGCCGCGAGGACCGCGGCGCCACCGAGAGAATGTCCGATCAGTATCTTCGGCGCCTCCAGATGCGCGCGCATATAATCCGCTGCGGCGACGAGATCACTCACGTTCGAGGTGAAGTTGGTGTTGGCGAACTCGCCCTCGCTGGCGCCGAGACCGGTGAAATCGAACCTGAGGACGGCAATGCCGTGCGTAGTCAGGGCGTCCGCGATTCGGCTCGCCGCGAAGATGTCTTTTGTGCAGGTGAAACAGTGCGCGAACAGTGCGTAAGCCCGAACGTCACCGTCGGGCATGTCCAGACGTGCAGCAAGCTCGTCGCCGAGCGCACCGGTGAATGTGATTTTCTTGCTATTGGCCAATTTCAGATTCCCCGTTTCGGAGTGGTGCCGTAATAGGCGTAGTGATCGTCGTCGATGCTGTCAGGGTCGACGGCCGAGAAAATTCGTGACACAGCCCGGCCGTCGTTGCTGAGCGGCAGCCGGATCGACGTTCTGGCCCCCTCGATGCCGCTTCGGGTAACGATCGGTGTGCGACAAAGAACGGCTTTACCGCGTCTGCAGACGTCGATGTATTCATCGCGGTTTCCCTCTCGCATCGAGACGTTGCCGATTTCAGACAGCATTTTGCCCGTCATTTCGGCGCCGATCAGATTGGTGCGTTCGGTTCCCCAGAAACGAAACCGGAAGTCCAATGGATCGGTGATGACGTCGACAAGCACCGACCAGGGAAGCAGCTTGGGGGGGACGAACTCCAGCGAAAATCCGGACGCAAGCGGCAGATCCGGCGATTTTGGCAGCGACCTCCACACGTCATAGACATGTCTGAATGAAGGAGGAAGATCGGTGCCGTCCTCAATGTCGATGATCGCGGTGTCAGCCATCCGGCCCGAGCGTACCATGATTGTTCACGGCGCGCTCTAACTTCGATACCAGGCTGCGTTTCGTTTTTCGGCGAAACTGAGCAATCCCTCTGCGGCCTCGTCGGTTTGACGTTGCTGCGAATGCCCTTCCGCCAGGCGTGCCGCGAGTTCATCGCCGATGTATAGATCCGACGTTTCGAAGAGGATTCGCTTGGTCTCTGAGACCGCGCCCGGTCCATTCATCAGGATGGAATCGACGATCCTGGCGCCGGTTTCGTCCAGGGCATCACGCGCGCAAACGGTATGTACCAGGCCCAACTTCTCCGCTGTTGCCGCATCGAAGCGTTCCGCGGTGATGGCGTACCGGCGTACCTGCCTCGGGCCGATGGCGGTGGCAAGTTGCGGAATGATCGGGCCGGCATGCAGGCCCCAGCGCACCTCGGCGATGGAAAAGATGGCATCGTCCGATGCAACGACGACGTCGCAGGCGGAGAGAATGCCCGTCCCGCCGCCGAAACACGCGCCCTGGACCAGCGCCACGGTCGGCTTCATGCATTGGTCGAGTTCGCGGACGGCATCCGTGGTGCGGACCGAGACCGCGAGGTTTTCCTCGGGCGTGCCTGTCCGCACGTCGTTCAACCAGGCGAGATCGGCGCCTGCCTGAAAGTGCTTCCCGTTGCCCTTGAGTACGATCACGCGAACGTCGTCGTTTGCGGCGAGCGCACGGGTGCCGTCCAGAAGTTGCTGCACCATGTCGCCGTTGTAGGCGTTGTTCACGTGCGGACGATTGAGGGTCACGGTCGCGACACCTCGGCGATCGATGTCGCAAAGGACGCTGGGTTGATCATCTGACATGGGAAAACTCCTGCAAACTTGAGAAGATTATGTGTATTAGCTGGATCGCGTCTGGACAAACCCCGGATGGTGCCGATTATTGGGCGCATGAAAAAACATGCCTACACAAAGGAAGACGTCGAGGTTATTCGGAAAGAACCGGGTTATAATGGTTTCTTCGATCTGAATATCTACTCGCTCCGCCATCGCCAGTTCGAGGGAGAATGGGGCCCCGAGATCACGCGTGAGGTCTTCGAGCGCGGCCATGCCGTTGCTGTCCTGCCCTACGATCCGGCAACCGATCGGGTGTTGATGATCGAACAGTTCCGCGTCGGCGCTTTTTTCTCGATGGACTCGCCGTGGTTCGGCGACGACACCTCCCCCTGGCTTTACGAAGGCGTCGCCGGGATCATCGAATCGGGTGAACTGCCCGAAGACGTGGCCTATCGGGAAACGATGGAAGAGACCGGGACCGAGCTGACGGATTTGATGTTCGTCAGTCACTATCTCGTCAGCCCGGGCGGTACGACGGAATCGGTCTTCGTCTATATCGGCCGGGCCGATCTTTCGAATGTCGACGGCTTGCACGGCATGGCGCACGAAGGAGAAGACATTCGACCGTTCACGGTTCCACTGACCGAGGCCTATGAGGCGGTCGCCGACGGGCGCGTCAATAACGCCATGACGATCATCGCGCTTCAATGGATGGTATTGAACCGGGACAAGGTCCTCGCCAAATGGGGATGAATGCGGCGCGAACGTGGGGTGCTTGATCGCCTGCACTGCCGCCGATAATCTCAACCCAGCAAGCAGAACAAAAGAATTTAGTCCGACCGGGGAAATCATCAATGGATATCAAGAACGGTTTTGAAGAGACCGTCGGCAACACGCCGCTGATCAGACTAGCAGGCGTCTCCGAGGCGACCGGCTGTGAGATTTACGGCAAAGCGGAATTTTTGAACCCGGGCCAATCGGTAAAAGACCGCCCGGCCCGGCAAATGGTGCTGGATGCAGAAGAGGCGGGTATCCTGAAAGAAGGCGGAACGATTGTCGAAGGCACTGCGGGCAATACCGGCATCGGCCTCGCGCTGATGGCCAATACCCGCGGCTACAAGTGCAAGATCGTCATTCCCGAAACGCAGAGCCAGGAAAAGAAGGACATGCTGCGGCTTTGCGGCGCGGAACTTCTTGAGGTGCCGGCGCTCCCCTACTCCGACCCGAACAACTATCAGCACATCGCACGTCGTCTGGCCGAAGAGACGGCTGAAACGTCGGAGGGTGGCTGCCTGTTCGCGGACCAGTGGAACAACCTTTCTAACCGCAAGGCCCACTACCTCACGACGGGCCCGGAAATCTGGAAGCAGACCGACGGCAAGGTCGACGGCTTCATCTGTGCCGTCGGCACCGGCGGGACGCTGGCCGGGACGTCAACGTATCTGAAAGAGCAGAATCCCGATATCGCCATCGGTTGCGCCGATCCCCTTGGCGCGGCGATGTACAACCTGTTCAAGAACGGTGAAGCGAAGGCTTCCGAAGGCGGGTCGATTTCGGAAGGCATCGGCCTCGGCCGGGTCACGGCGATCATCGAGGATATTACGGTCGACTACCCTTACATGATCCCTGACGAAGAAGCGCTGCCGTTGGTCTTCGATCTTTTGAAACATGAAGGGCTTTGCCTGGGCGGCTCGACGGCCATCAATGTCGCCGGCGCGGTCCGTCTCGCCAAGGATCTGGGCCCGGGCCATACCATCGTCACAATCTTGTGCGATTCCGGCACGCGCTATCAAACCAAACTGTTCAACCCGGCGTTCTTGAAAAGCAAGAACCTGCCGGTTCCATCGTGGCTGGAGTAATCCATGGAATACGTCAATCCGGAAGCCTTGGTTTCAACCGAATGGTTGGCTGAACATTTGAATGCCCCCGATGTGCGGATCGTCGACGGCACGTCGTTTCTGCCCGGTACCGGGCGCAACGCCAAGGCGGAATACCGCGACTGCCATATACCGGGTGCCGTGTTCTTCGACATCGACGACATTGCCGACGAGAGTAACGATCTGCCGCACATGATCCCCTCGCCGGAAAAGTTTTCTAGCCGCGTCCGCAAGCTGGGCCTCGGCGACGGCAACCGTATCGTCGTCTATGACGCCAACGGCGGCGGCATGGCGGCTTGCCGCGTATGGTGGATGTTCCGGCTCTACGGCCACGAGGATGTGTCGGTGCTCAACGGCGGTCTGCCGAAATGGCTGGCTGAAGGCCGCCCGACGGACGACCTGCCGCCGGTCCCGAAAGAGCGCCACTTCACGCCGCGAATGAATAATTTCCTGGTCCGCACCGTCGATCAGCTGATCGAAAACTGCACGTCCGGCAAGGAATTGGTCGTCGACGCCCGCGCCGCCGAGCGCTTCGCCGGTACCGCCGACGAGCCGCGTGCCGGGCTTCGTAAGGGGCACATTCCGGGCAGCGTCAACCTGCCGTTCGGCAAACTGATGGACAAGGACGACAACTTCACCATGCGTTCTGCCGACGAGATCAAGAAGATCTTCGATGATGCGGGAATCACCTTCAAGAAACCTGTCGTCGCGAGCTGCGGGTCCGGGGTGACGGCGTGCGTCATCGCCTTTGCCGGCCACTTGCTGGGTGAAAGCGAAATTGCGGTTTATGACGGGTCGTGGACCGAATGGGGCAGCCGTCACGACACACCCATCGATTCAGAGTAGACATCATGGCGGCAACCCCCGCCGAAATCGAGACGATCATCACGTATCTTGAGATGACGGCGCCGCCCTCGTCGGCGCCGCCCGCGCCGCCTTTGGGGCCGCTCGCCATCATGCTCGCCGAGGAGCCCACGGTGTCGTTCTATCGCTATCTCTACAACACCGTTGGTGCGGACAACCTGTGGTGGGAGCGCCGTCTGATGAGCGACGACGACCTCCGTGCCGCCATCCAGGCGGAGAACGTCGACCTGTTCGTGCTGTACGTGGGCGGCGTCCCGGCCGGATATTTCGAACTCGGCGAACTCGACGACGGCGACCGCATCGAACTCGTCTATTTCGGACTGATCCCGGAATTCATCGGTCAGGGGTATGGCGCTTACTTACTGCGGACCGCCGTCGACGAAGCCTGGTCCCGCGGGCCTGAGCGTGTCACCGTCCATACTTGCAATCTGGATCATCCGAACGCATTGCAGGTCTATCAACGATGCGGCTTTGAGGCCTACGATCAGGAGACGCGGGTCATCCAGGACCCGCGCGAGCTTGGATTGTTCGACTGAGACTTCCCCTAAATTGAGAGACGGCCCGCTCCGTTTCCGGAATGCGGACCGTCTCACCATCCCCCCTCTGGGATATTCGATAACGTCTAGTGACCGAGGATCTGACTCAGGAAGAGCTTCGTGCGTTCGTGCTGCGGATTGTTGAAGAACGCTTCAGGCTCGTTCTCTTCGATGATCTCACCGCCATCCATGAAGATCACGCGGTCGGCGACGGTCCGGGCAAACCCCATCTCGTGCGTCACGCACAGCATGGTCATGCCGGTCTCCGCAAGTTCGACCATGGTGTCGAGGACTTCCTTGATCATTTCCGGGTCGAGCGCTGAGGTCGGCTCATCGAACAGCATGATGCGCGGGTTCATGCAGAGCGAACGTGCGATCGCAACACGCTGCTGCTGACCGCCCGAAAGCTGGCCCGGATATTTGTGGGCCTGCTCAGGAATCTTGACCTTGGAGAGATAGTTCATCGCCGCTTCCTCGGCTTCCGCCTTCGGCGTCTGGCGCACCCAGATCGGACCCAGAGTGCAGTTTTCCAGCACTGTCAGATGCGGGAAAAGATTGAAGTGCTGGAAGACCATGCCGACTTCGCGGCGGATCGCGTCGATCTGCTTGAGGTCGTTGGTCAGTTCGATGCCGTCGACGATGATCTGCCCCTTCTGGTGTTCCTCGAGCCGGTTGATGCAGCGGATCATCGTGGATTTACCCGAACCCGAAGGACCACAGATAACGATCCGCTCGCCCTTTTTGACGCGCAGATTGATGTCCTTGAGGACGTGGAAATCCCCGTACCACTTGTGCATGCCGATGATCTCGATCAGATCCTCTTTGCCGGCGGCGGAGGCGACGGGAGATTTGCTTTCTTCGGTATTTACTTCACCCATAACGTAACGTCCTTTCCCTGTAAGCGCTTTTGGCGCCCGTATCCGAGAAACGCCTTGCGGCGCTTTTAAATCCAAGCGGCGTTAACGCTTGTACCCTTTATCAAGCTTCTTCTCGAGGTAGATCGAGTAGCGCGACATGCTGAAACACGCGATAAAGAAGAAGATGGCAATCGAGACGTAAATCTCGTTCGAAAGGCCGTTCCACTGGGCATCGGCCAACGATGACTTGCCGATCCCGAGTACATCCAGAAGCCCGATGATCAACACCAACGTCGTATCCTTGAACAATCCGATGAAGGTATTGACGATCCCGGGAATGGAAATCTTCAGCGCTTGCGGCAACACGATCAGCCGCATCGACTGCCAGTATTTCAGGCCCATGCTGTCGGCCGCTTCGTACTGCCCTTTCGGTATTGCCTGAAGGCCGCCACGGACGACCTCGGCGATATAGCCCGACGCGAACAGCGTAACCATGATCAGCACCCTGAGCAGGAGATCGAACGTCGTCCCCGGCGGCAGGAAGTAGTTAAGCATGGTCGAGGCCACGAATAGCAATGTGATCAACGGCACACCGCGAATAAACTCGATAAAACAAACGGAGCAAGATTTGACGATGGGTAGATGCGATTGCCGCCCGAGTGCCAGCAGAATGCCGAGTGGCAACGAGAAGGCAATCCCCGTAACACCGACGACGGTATTAAGCATCATGCCGCCGAACTCGTCGGTGCCGACCGGCGTCAGACCGAGACCGCCAAGCAAAAGCCAGCCGGCGATGAACGGATAAGCGGCTGAGAAAATCATGCCCGGCTTACGGAACGGCACGTTGTCGAAAAGTACCGGCACCAATGCAAGGCAGAGCAGTATGAACGCCAAGTTGACACGCCAGCGTTCAGCCGACGGGTAGAACCCGTAGACCAGGATACTGAATCGATCCTTGATGAAGGCCCAGCAGGCGCCCTGAGCGATTTCCCGGCATTCGTTACGGTTGGCCGCGTTCATCACGGCGTCGAACACCGCCCAGTCCAGGATCGGCGGCACGATTTTGTAAAGCAGATAGATCGCGATCACCGTCATGAGCGTGTTTACCCACGACGAGAACAGGTTGGTCCGCAACCAGAGCATCACCCCCCTCTGCCCCGCCGGGGGCGGCATGTCCGGATGTTGGCCGGGGGGATAGGTTTGTGCGACTTCACTCATTATCTATCTCCCTCACCGCTCTACCAGTTTGATGCGTTTGTTGTACCAGTTCATGAAGGCCGAGATCAGAAGCGAGATCACGAGATAGATCGCGATCACCAGGATCATGGTCTCCATTTCCTTACCGGTCTGCATCAGCGAGATGCCGCCGATGGTCGCAACCACGTCCATGTAACCGATGGCGATGGCGAGCGAGGAGTTCTTGGTCAGGTTCAGGTACTGGCTGGTCAGCGGCGGGATGATGACCCGCAGCGCCTGCGGGATGATGACCAGATTCAAAATCCGACCGCGCTTGATCCCGAGGGCGCCGGCCGCCTCCCACTGCCCGTGGCTCACCGACATAATGCCCGAACGGACGATTTCGCCGATAAACGCCGACGTATACAGCGATAAAGCCAGCCACAGGGCCATGAACTCAGGCAACAGGACCATGCCGCCCTTGAAATTGAAACGCTGGAATTCCGGCACGTCCCAGCTGATCGGCGCGCCGGTCACGAGATAGACGAGCACCGGGAAGCCGATGATCGCCGCAACAGAAATCCAGAAAACGGGATAAATCTTACCGGTGGCGTCCTGAATACGCTTGGCATAGCGCCGAAACCAGATCGTAAACCCGATGCCGACGACGAACGCCGCGATCGTCGCCCAGAACAACGGCTCCATGATCGGTTTCGGTGCGAACACGCCACGGTTCGAAAGAAAGAACAAGTCGGCGATGTTGTAGTCCGTGCTGGCAACCCGGGGGTGCGGTAACGAATGGACGAGAATGCCGTGGATCAGCAGAATGTGCAGCAGCACCGGCACGTTGCGGGTAAATTCGATGAAACAGTAACTGATTCTATTCAGCAGGAAATTCGGCGAAAGCCGCAAGACGCCGAGAATGAAGCCAAGCACAGTCGCCAAAATGATTCCGCAAACAGCAACCAGCAGGGTATTCAACAGACCCACCACGCCTGCGCGGAAGTGGGTATCCCTTGAAGTGTAGTCGATCAGTGACTGGTTGATGTCGTAACTGGCCGGAGTCGAGAGAAAATCGTAACTGAACGTTTTGCCGACTGCGGCAAGGTTTGCGACTGCGTTGGTAAGAATAAATGCAAAGAAGCCGATCAGGGCCGCCATCGTCAGGATTTGCAGAATGACTGATCGGGCTTCGCGGTTGGTCCACAGTTTGCTGAGCGCTGAGCGCCCTTCCATGTCGTGGTCCGCGGTGGTCGTGTTCATTGGCCGTCCGTCCCCCGGTTGTACACACAGCAAGGGCGTCCGATTGCGGCCATCCCCTGCGAGACACCTCCCTGCTCCGTCACCTGTTCTTGTGGGCCGTTTACCGGCCTTGAGGTGTTTGGAGCTCGAACTTTGGCGGGTGGGCCGGATGGACCGAACCCACCCGCAAAGCTCATGACGTCAGCTTACGCCGACGGCACATTCCGACTTAACGGAACGGCGGCGTGTACTGAAGGCCACCATTCGTCCAAAGCGCGTTCAGACCACGCTCCAGACCGATGTCCGTGTTCGGCCCAATGTGACGTTCGAAGATCTCGCCGTAGTTACCGACAGCCGAAATCACTTTCACGACCCAGTCTTTTTCGAGACCGAGCATCGCGCCGAGGTCACCTTCGGTGCCGAGCATCCGGTTGATTTCCGGGTTGTTCGTGCCTTTGGCAAGTTCGGCCACGTTGGCTTGCGTAATACCGAGTTCTTCAGCAGCGACTGTCGCGTTCAGGACCCAGCGAACGGTGTCGGCCCAGGCATCGTCGCCCTGACGGACGGCCGGACCAAGCGGTTCTTTGGAAATGATTTCCGGAAGGATGATGTGATCCTTCGGGTTCGGGAACGTCGAACGCGTCGCGGCAAGACCGGAAGCATCCGTCGTGTAAACGTCGCAGCGGCCAGCAAGATAGTTGGTGCGCGATTCATCGTTGGTTTCGATCGGAACCGGCTCGTACTTGATCTTATTGGTACGGAAGAAGTCTGCGAGGTTCAGCTCGGTGGTGGTGCCGGTCTGGATGCAGACAGTCGCGCCATCGAGATCCTTGGCGGACTTAACGCCAAGCGATTTCGGCACCATGAAGCCCTGACCATCGTAGTAGTTCACGCCAACGAACGTCAGTTTGACGTCGACGTCACGGACGAAGGTCCAGGTGGTGTTACGCCACAGCACGTCACCTTCACCGGAGTTGAGAACCGTGAAGCGGGTTTTCCCCGTCGATGGTACGAATTTGACCTTGCTTGCATCGCCGAGGACCGCAGCAGCGGTGGCGCGGCAGAAGTCGGCATCAAAGCCCTGATAGACGCCTGCGGAATCCGTATAAGCGAAACCGGCAAGACCGGTCGAAACGACGCAGCGCAGCTCGCCGTTCTTGCGTACATCTTCCAGCGTTGCGGCATTGGCGGCGGTAGCACCGATCGCCATAACTGCCGCGGCAGCTGCCGATATAAATGCAGTTTTCTTCATAGTGATTAAGCTCCCTGAAGACTTCATTTTACGTATTTGCCTGTCCGGAAAATCTTGTCGGTCCCCCAGCAGACCCGAAACCGTAACACCATTCACGAACGCCCCTCAAGACGAAACACAATGTTACCATAACATTCCGTGATGGATCACAAGGCATTACCGCACTGCGGAAAAGATTGCAGAACGGGAAAGCACAGTGATTCGGCCCTATCGCCAAGCGCCGGAAGCTCGGTTAATGTCACCCCTCCAAAAGCCGAAGAGGAACACCATGACGGACCTGAAGAAGAGCGCTTATCGTCAGAACACCATCCTGGCGCACGCCGGACTGAAACCCGAACAGAACCAGGGGATCGTCAATCCGCCGGTCTATCATGCCTCGACGGTGACCTTTCCGACGCTCGAAGAGTTCGAAAGCCGGGATAAACCGCCATACAACGGTCCGCAGTACGGACGCTCGGGGACGCCGACGCAGTTCGCCTTCGAGGAAGCGGTGAGCGCCCTTCACGGCGGCCACAAGACCGTCGCCTATCCGTCCGGCCTCGCGGCGATTGCGGGCGCGATGAATACGTTCGTAAAGAACGGCGATCATGTGCTTGTTGCGGATACGGTCTACGGGCCGACGCGCGCCCGCGTCAGCGGCAATATTCTCGCGCGTGCCGGGGTCGAGGTCGAATTCTACGACCCCCTGATCGGCGCCGGCATCAAGGATCTGGTGCGCGACAACACGACCGTCGTCTATATGGAAAGCCCGGGTTCGATGACCTTCGAGGTTCAGGACGTTCCCGCCATGACCGATGCGCTCAAAGGGACCGGCGTCGTCACGCTGCTCGATAACACATGGGCGTCGGGGTATTTCTTCAAGCCCCTTGCCGCCGGCGTCGACGTGGTGATCGAGGCGGCGACGAAATATACCGTCGGCCACTCGGATGCGATGCTCGGCACCGTGACGGTCGCGACCGAAGAAAATTATCAAGCGGTCAAAGGCATGGCCAACAGCTATGGCTACCACGCCGCGCCGGACGACTGTTATCTGGGTCAGCGCGGGCTTCGCACCATTGGCGTCCGGCTGGAGCAGCACTTCAAGAACGCACTGGAGATCGCCTCGTGGCTTGAGGGCCGCGACGAAGTCCGGCGGGTCATGTATCCGGCGTTGCCAAGCGATCCTGGCCACGCGCTCTGGAAACGTGACTTCACGGGTGCCAGTGGCCTCATGGGGGTGGAGTTGGTCGATGCGCCGAAGTCCGCGGTTGCGGCGATGCTCGATGGATACGATCTGTTCGGGATCGGCGCCAGCTGGGGCGGGTATGAAAGTCTCGTGCTCGCCGGGTATCCCGGCAAGTTGCGCACGGCCCGGCCGTGGACCGGCACCGGGCCGGTGGTGCGTTATCATATCGGTCTGGAGGATACGGCGGATTTGATCGACGAACTGACTCGGGGCTTCGAACGCTTCAACAAAGCGAGATGAATATGAGCGACGACGTAGCAGACAAAGTCATCGGCGAGCTTGCCTTCAACGAAGATGGGCTTGTGCCTGCGATCGCGCAACAGGCCGATACCGGCGAGGTGCTGATGATGGCTTGGATGAATGCCGACGCGGTGCGCGAAACGCTCGCTACCGGCCGCGTCTGCTACTGGTCGCGTTCGCGGGGCGCGCTTTGGCGCAAGGGTGAGACGTCGGGACAACTACAAGAGCTTCGCGAATTTCGTTGGGACTGCGACAGCGACACGATCCTGTTGCAGGTCGATCAGACCGGCGTCGCCTGCCATACCGGCCGCCGCAATTGCTTTTTCAATGCCGTCCGCGACGGCGATGTCGTCGTCATCGCCGAGGTCGAGAAAGACCCCGGTGAGCTCTATTCCTGAGCCGACGGCGCTCTCCGTTCAGGCATATTGATCAAGACGACCCCGGTCACCGCCGCCGCGATACCGAGTCCGATCACCGGCGATATGGTCTCACCCAGCACGAACACGCCGAGCATCACGCCGACCGCGGTGCGCAGGTAGCCCTGGCTGGCGACCCCCATGGATCCGAGGGTCCGCAGCAGCCTGAAATAAAGCATCAGCGCGACGCCCGTACACATGACGCCGAGCGCGGCGGCCGCCGCCGTCGACTTAAGCGACGGCGATAATGTCCAGGGCCGGTCGATGGTCAGGCTGAGCGGAATCATTACGACGGACGCCAGGATCATCGCGGTTGCGGCGATGACCGTCGGGCTCAGATGGCCGAACCGCTTTCCGTAGATGGCCGCGCAGCCATACATGAAAGCCGCGAAAAGAATACCGAGCTGCGCGCCGACCTGCTGGCCGAGACCCTGAAGGGCGTCGGTGCCGACGATAAGCACGACACCGCCGATTCCGATGCAGGCGCCGGCGAAGCGGCGCCCGCTGGTCGATTCATGCCGCGTGAAGAAAAAGGTGATCAGAAATACGAACAGCGGCGATGTGGAATTCAGAACGGTCGCCAGGCTGCTCTCCACATACTGTTGGCCCCAGGCGACGATGGTCCAGGCGCCGAAACTGTTCAGAAACGCCTGCAGCAACAACTGCAACAGGGTTTTCGGGGCCGTCGGCAACCGCTCGCCCCGCCAGACGACGATCGCACTCAACAGAACCGCCGCGATACCGACCCGGCACGCGATCAGTGTGACCGGCGGGATCGTCTCGAGACCCAGCTTGATGAAGAAGTAGGACGACCCCCACAACAGCGCGAGGAGCAAAAGGAGCGCGAATTCGACGCGCTTGTCGGTCTGATTGGGTGCCATAAGAAACCATCCGCGGAGACGAATGCGGAGTATAGCCCCGCCCCGCTGAAAAACACTTCGTTTCGGATCGAAATGTGATTGTTAACGCGCTGTCAGGAGACGTTTCGGTACGCGGGTTTTCTGAGCAGGATGCCTTCGAGGATATCGAACGCCGGCGCGCTGATGGTGAGGAATTGCGCGGCCAGTTCCATGCCGCTCTGTCCGCCTGTCCGGACGACGCGCGCGGTGACCATCACCGGCCACATCTTCTTGCCGGCGCGGCCGAGACTGTCGATCTCGAACATGTCGCCGGGCACGAGCACGCCGTCGTAGTCGCCTATCAGCAGTCCGCCGAGGCTCCAGTTAACGCTTTGATAGAGCTTGCCGCGTATACCGATGCATATGGTGGGGTTGTTGACGCGGGTCGCGGTGCGGTTGCGGTAACCCGCCCGGGCGCCGACATCGGATGAATCCTGATCCGGCCAGATCTGTAGTGCGGACATTCTGCCCTCCGGTGCGCCGTGTCACTGGCGCGAGCGTACCGGCGAGGCGTTAACAATTCCTTTCGAGATGAGATGGAAGAGCGCTCAGCCGCGCGCCCGTTCGACCGTGTTGACGGCCGTCGAGGCGCGCATGGCGGCGATGATGTCGGCGAGGTGTTTGACGTCCTTGACCTCGATGTCGATCAGCATGTCGAAGAAATCGATCTGCCGGTCGACGATCTTGAGGTTGGAGATATTGCCGCCGTTCTTGGCGATCAGGGTCGAGAGATCGCCGAGCGCGCCCGGCGAGTTGACCACCGTCACGTTGACCCTTGCAACGTGCGTCTGTGAAGCCCCGTTCGTATCCCACGCGACGTCGAGCCAGCGCTCGGGCTCTTCCTGGTATTGCGCCAGTTTTTCGCAGTCGATGGTGTGGATCGTGACGCCCTTGCCGGTCGTAACGATGCCGACGATGCGGTCGCCCGGCAGCGGGTGGCAACATCGGGCGTAGTGCATCGCCATCCCCGGAATGAGACCGGTGATCGGCACGCCCTCGTCCTTGCCCTTGTTCGACGGGGACCGCGAAATCGACACGATCTTGTCCGAATTATCGTTGGATTTGAGGCGCGGATAGACGCTTTCGACGACTGCGCGCGCCGTGATGTGACCTGCCCCCACCTGCGCGCAAAGGTCTTCGACGGTCGGCTGCGAGAACGACCTGAGCACACCCTGCAGCCCCTTGTCGGTCATGTCGTTGCCGGATTCCTTGAAGGCGCGCTGCAGGATCGAGCGGCCGAGCGCCTGGTACTGGTCGCGTTCCTGCAACCGCACGAAGCGTCGGATACGCGCCCGCGCCTTGCCGGAAACGACGAAGCGCTCCCACGTCGGCGACGGCGTCTGCGCCTTGGAGGTCACGATCTCCACCTGATCGCCGTTCCGGAGCGTGGTCCGGAGCGGCATCATCCGGCCGTTGATTTTCGCGCCGACGCAGCGGTCGCCGATTTCCGAGTGAACGGCGTAGGCGAAGTCCACTGGCGTCGCGCCCGCCGGCAGGCTGATCAGTTCACCCCGCGGCGTGAAGGCGAACACCTGATCCTTGAACATTTCGAGCTTGGTGTGCTCGAGGAATTCTTCCGGGTTCGATGCGTGTTCGAGGATTTCGAGGAGTTCGCGTAACCAGCGGTACTGCGGACCGTCGCGGCGTGCCGCATCGAGCGTCCCGCCTTCCTTGTAGTTCCAGTGAGCGGCGACCCCGCTCTCGGCGATCTCATGCATCACCTGGGTGCGGATCTGCAGTTCGATGCGGTGGTTTTCCGGCCCGAAAACGCCGGTGTGAAGCGAGCGATAGCCGTTGGGTTTCGGCGTCGAGATATAGTCCTTGAACCTGCCCGGCACGGTTCGGTAAGCGCCGTGAACGACGCCCAGTGCCCGGTAGCAGTCGTCGACACTGTCAACGATGATGCGGAACGCCATGATGTCGGAGAGTTGTTCGAAGCCGACATCGTGCTGCTGCATCTTGCACCAGATCGAATACGGTGATTTTTCGCGGCCCTGGATACTGGCGGAAATCTCCTGCTCATCCATCAGGTGCTTTAGTTCCTTGATAATTCGGTCGACCAGATCGCCGCCCTGGTTGCGCAGGAATTCAAGCCGCCGGACGACCGATTTCCGCGCATCCGGGTTCAGTTCGGCGAACGCCAGATCTTCCAGTTCGGTCTTGATCTCGCCCATCCCGATGCGCTCGGCGAGCGGCGCATAGATGTCCATCGTCTCCATGGCGATGCGCTGGCGGCTTTCCGGCTTTTTCACGTACTGCAGCGTGCGCATGTTGTGCAGCCGGTCGGCCAGTTTCACCAGCAGTACGCGGATATCCTCGGACATCGCCAGCAGGAACTTGCGGAAGTTTTCCGCCTGTTTGGCCTTGTCGGAGACGAAGTTGATGCGGGTCAGTTTAGTCACCCCGTCGACGAGACGCGCCGCTTCTTCGCCGAACATCTGCTCGATATCGGCGTGGGTCGCTTCCGTATCCTCGATAGTGTCGTGCAGCAGCGCCGTGACGATGGTCGCGGTATCGACCTTGTACTGGGTCAGAATACCCGCAACTTCAATGGGGTGAGAGAAATACGGGTCGCCGGAGGCGCGTTTCTGCGCGCCGTGCGCCTTCATCGCGAAAACGTAGGCGCGGTTAATCGCTTCCTCGTCCGCGCCCGGGTCGTAGGACTTGACCTTTTCGACAAGTTCAAACTGCCGCATCATGACGCGTTCAGCCTAGCATGGTTCCATCTTAGCGCCCAAGCTATTGTTGCGGCGCAATAAAAAACGGGGACCATAAGGTCCCCGTTTTTTATTAGATATTCCCGCCGGGATCAGTCTTCAACGTCCTCGTCGACGTCTTCGAACATGATCTCGCCGGCGCTGTCGGAGTCCGACGCGCCATCGTCGATCGACATGGTCTTGGTCAGCGCTTCGATTTCGTCGTCGCCGCCCTGTCCGGCCAGTTCCTGACGGATCGCCATGTCATCGACCAGATCGTCTTCGGGCTCGTCCTGTTCGACGTGGCGCTGCAGGCTCTTGATCAGATCTTCCTTGAGTTCGTCCAGTTGAACGGTCTCTTCGGCGATTTCACGCAGCGAAACGACCGGGTTCTTGTCGTTGTCGCGATCGACCGTCAACGCGGCGCCCGCGGAAATGTGACGCGCACGTTGCGCGGCGAGCGCTACGAGCTCAAAGCGGTTCGGAACCTTTTCAACACAATCTTCGACTGTGACGCGAGCCATTGGGCGTTCTCCAGTTCAATATCGGGGAAAGTTGCGCGGTTTATAGGGACTAAGCCGCAGTGTTGCAAGGGAAATAGCCCTATCCGACCCATTCGGTGCCGTAGAGCCCCGGTCCGTCCGCCATGGCCCGGCATTCCTGGTCAGGCGGCAGGTCGGCGATCAGGGCTTCGATCTCACGGCCCGACGCCGGATGGCGCCAATCGGGCGCGATTTCGTGCATCGGCAGCAACACGAAGGCGCGCGTGTGCATGCGCGGGTGCGGAATCGCGACCTGATGCTTTTCATCGGCTTCGATGACTGTATCGCCGTGCGCAATGACGTCCAGATCGATGGTCCGAGGGGCATTGGCGATGGTCCGCCTGCGGCCAAGTTCCGCTTCGATATCAAGGACTTCTGCCACCAGATCGGCGGGGCCAAGCGCCGTATCGACGCCGACGACGCCGTTGACGTACCAGGGCTGATCGCTGACCGGCACCGGCGCGCTTTCGTACCATCGCGCGCGTTCGAGCACCTTGATGCCGCGCTGTTCCATGATTTGCAGCGCCGCGCCGCAGGTCGCACGGGGCGCGCCGAACGTCGGGCAGGTCAGATTGCCGCCGAGGCCGATGAAAATCACGTTCAGAGAATCCCTTGTGGCAGTACGGATTTGTTCTTAACTAAAGAAGAGAGTTAGCCCACGTCGAGTGTTTTTGCGACGCTTGGGATTTTGTTTTCGTCACGCGGGTTGCCGCGTACCCATATTTCAAGAGGTTTGTCATGCAGATTAACATGCACGAACGCGTTGCCTTGTTCATTGACGGATCGAACCTTTATGCCGCTGCCAGGGCTCTCGGTTTTGATATTGATTACAAGCGCTTACTGGATGTTTTTCAGAAAGACGGTCGGTTGATCCGAGCGTTTTATTACACCGCGCTGATGGAGGACCAGGAGTATTCCCCGATCCGTCCGCTGGTCGACTGGCTCGATTACAACGGTTACACCATGGTCACCAAGCCGACCAAGGAATTCACCGACGCCGCCGGGCGCCGCAAGATCAAGGGCAATATGGATATCGAACTCGCCATCGACGTCATGGAGATGGCGCCGCATCTTGATCACATCGTCCTTTTCTCGGGAGACGGTGACTTCCGCCGCCTCGTCGAAGCGGTGCAGCGCAAGGGAGTCCGGGTCAGCGTGGTCTCGACCATCAATTCGAGCCCGCCCATGATCGCCGACGAGTTGCGCCGCCAAGCCGACAACTTCATCGAGCTTTCAGATATCCAGGGCGAGATTCAGCGTGCCGGGGCGCCGCGCAAGACGCCGCAGGACGACTTTGTCGACGACGGTCTCGATTACGAAGACGAACCGCACCTCGCCTGATGTTCCGGGAACCGGCGTATACGTGCGGCCTCTGCCCACGTCTCAAGGTGTTTCGCGACGCCAATAACGCCTTGCATCCTGAATGGTACAACGGCCCCGTCCCCGCCTTCGGCGGTCTGGACGCGGAACTGCTGATCGTCGGGCTGGCGCCGGGGCTTAAGGGCGCCAACCTGACCGGACGGCCGTTCACCGGCGACTATGCCGGCGATCTGCTGTATGCGACGTTGCTGGAACACGGCTTCGCGCAAGGAAATTACGACAAACACAAAGACGACGGACTTGAGCTGGTCGGCTGCCGGATCACCAATGCCGTCCGCTGCGTGCCGCCGCAGAACAAGCCGGTCGGCAAGGAAACGGCGACCTGCAACGCATTTCTCGCGGACGAGATCGCAAACATGGTGAACCTGCGCGCGATCCTGACCCTCGGCACGTTGTCGCATGGCGCCGTTTTGTCCGCGCTGGGGATGAAGAAATCCGCGTTCAAGTTCGCCCACCAGGCCTGCCATCCGACCGATGCCGGCCCGGCGATCTTCAACAGCTATCACTGCTCGCGCTACAACACGAACACCGGCCGGCTAACGGAAGCGATGTTTGGCGACGTATTCAGGAAAATCCGCACGTTTCTCGACGCTTAACGGCCCGTTCCTCTTTTCGTGGTGACGCGAAAGAGTTATCCTAATGTAAACGTTGTTCCATGACGGGGGTTAGCGTGAGCGCCGACATCATCAACCTGAACCAGTACCGCAAGGCAAAACAGAAAGACGAAAAGCGCGGCAAGGCGGCCGGCAACCGCGCCAAGTTCGGTCGCACCAAGGCCGACAAACAAGCCGAAGCCAAGGATCGTGAAACGTCCGAACGTCTTTTAGCGGGGAAAAAGCTGACCGAACCGGGCAGCGAAGACGACCGCGAAACGCCTGCCTGAACGGGCGTTTCGACCAATTCTAGTGGCTGTGCCCGTCGTCCTCGGGCTCGAGCAGCCGGTGCATATGAACGATCACGTATTTCGTGTTGGCGTCGTCGACATGCTTCTGGCTGGCGCCCCGCCAGGCCGTCAGCGCGGTGGCGTAGTTCGGGAAAATCCCCACGATATCCAGATTGTCGGTGTCGACGAAATCGGTGCCCGACGGGTCGGCGACTTCGCCGCCGAAGACGAGATGCAAAAGAGGTTTGTCGCTCATGTCCGGCGTCCTTGTGCCCAGCCTTTGAGGTTCCGGCACCTTATAGCGAAGCCGTTCGCCGCAAACAAATGCTGAAAACCTGAATTTTTAGAACGTCGGGCCGCCCGAGATGATCGTCCGCCACAGCGTTCGGTGCTTGTTCGGGTCCAGATTTTTGGTCGTGGCCGTGTGCATGACGGCGGCGTTGTCCCAGACCAGGACGTCGCCCGTATGCCAGTGATAGTCCATTCGGTACTTGTCCTGCAGGCAGTGATCGAAAAGCTCCTGCATGAGCGCGCTGCTCTCATCCTCCGGAAGCCCGTCGATCCGGACGGTATAGGAAGGCGTGATGTAGATCGCTTTTCGTCCCGAAATCGGGTTGGTGCGGACGACCGGGTGCAGGCATTCGGGTGGCGACTGGACTTGCCCGGTCTCGAACAGGTCGCGCTTCTGGTGCGCGTAGAAATGCCACGCCTTTAGATCTTTCAGTCGTTCCTTCATCGCATCCGACAGATCGTCGTAAGCCGCCGTCATGTCGCAGAACAGGGTATCGCCACCCTCGTCCGGGACTTCGAGCGCATAGAGCATCGTCGCCTTGGCGGGCTTCGGCTTGTAGGCGACGTCCGAATGCCAGAACGATCCGGCATCCTTGAGACCCGCGGGTTTGTCGTCCTTGATACGGTTCGACAGCACCATCACCAGCGGCTCGTCCGGATGGTGATATTGGGTGAAGACATGCGGTTCCATTTCCGGGCCGAAGACCCGGCTGGCGGCCACGACATCGTCCGTCCCCAGCCCATGCTGGTCCGGGAACGAGAGGATATGGTGACTGCCGAAAGCGTCGATCAGGTCGTCATGTAATTCGTCCGTGATGGGTTTCGAGAAGTCCACGCCGCGGACGTAAGCGCCGAAACCGCGCTCGAATGGTTCTATGCTGAGGCTCATTTTTGTTTTCTCCCGCACAAACTTTAATAAGCGGTGCGGGTGAAGAGCAAGATTGATCCGAAGAAAAAGCGTCACCCTGAACTTGATTCAGGGCCCATGAAATCGAAATCCATAGCGCATGGATCCTGAATCAAGTTCAGGATGACGTATTCCATTCACTGCGGCAGAACCTGCTCCACCGCCTTGGTGAGCTTCGGCGCATCCGGGGCGGTCGTCGTCGCGAACCAGTCCTTGAGCGCCCCATCCGGCGCGATCAGGTACTTGTGGAAGTTCCACTTTGGCGAGCCGAGCATGCCGACCTGATCCGACGCCCACTGATAGAACGGGTGCGCGTCCTCGCCTTTCACCTTCTGTTTCGTCGTCATCGGAAAGTCGATGTTGAAATTCGTCTCGCAGAATTCCTTGATCTCGCCTTCCGTGCCCGGCTCCTGCCCGCCGAAGTCATTCGACGGAATGCCGAGCACGACCAATCCCTTGTCGCGGTATTTGTCGTAAAGCGCCTGCAGCCCGGAATACTGTTTCGTGAAGCCGCATTCGGAGGCAGTGTTGACGACGAGCACCGCCTTGCCCGCGAACGTCTTGGCGGGCAGCGGCTGGCCGTCGATGCTGGTGAATTCGAAGTCGTGAAAGGACATGGGTGCCGCCTTTGTATTAAGGGGAACGAAGAGAAGTCCGAGGACGGATAGGATCGTGAGCGCGCGTATCATCATGTTCTGGATACGTGGCGCGGCGCCGTTCGGATTTCAAACACCCTCGAACCAGACCACGCTTTCGACGGCATCGCGGATCGCCGTTTCGGTGTCGTCATAGCGCGCGCCCGCGTACCCACCGACGGCGAACCAGCCGGACGGATCCTCGACGTCGCGGCGGTATTCCTCGAACCCGATCGAGCCGTCCGCGCGGCGGAAGACGTCGACGCACAGACTGCCGTCGGTGTTATTCACCGAATGCAGCACGGTTACGCGTAACGCTCTTCCCGCCATGGGTCCCCCTCGTTGTGGTAACCGAGCGCTTCCCAATAGCCTTTCACGTCTTTTTCCAGAAACGTGATCTGGCGGATCCATTTGGCGCTCTTCCAGAAGTAAAGCGACGGGATAACGACCCTGACCGGCCCGCCGTGTTCGCGCGAGATTTCTTTGCCGTTCCTTGTGTGCGCCAAAAGCGCGTTCTCGGCCTGAAAACGTTCCAGCGTGACGTTGGTCCGGTAGCCGTCATGCGAATGAAAGATCACGTGTTTCACGCCTGTGCGCGGTCGCACCGATTCGATCAGTTGCCGGGCGGAAACGCCCTCCCACGTGTTGTCGAGCAGGCTCCATGCCGTGACGCAGTGAATGTCGGCGTCGATTTTCGTTTGAGGTAGCGACTTGAACTGCTGCCAGTTCAGCGACAGTGGCTTCTCCACCGCTCCCTTGATGTCGAGCATCCATTGATCAAGTGGGATCAACGGCTGGTGACCGAGGTCGAGCACCGGCCACTTGTCGACGATTTCCTGACCGGGTGGGACACGTGGTCCACGCGCGCGGCGCGGCGGGTGGCGTTTCTCATCGACGGCCTTTTTCTTGGCGTCCACGAAACCGGGGCGTTTGACGTCTGGCTGATCCTTGAATTCGCCCAAGACGGTCCCGGGCTTGCCCGCGAAGAGTTCGGCGTAGCGGTCGTCGTCGCCGCTCACTTCCTCAGGTCTTCTTCGAGGCTGAGCGCCACTTCAGTGCCGGCTAACTGAAGCCGGTAGACCTGCACGTTCTCCAGAACCCGCTGGACGTAGTTGCGGGTTTCCTTGAACGGAATCATTTCGATCCAGTCGATGGCGTCCACATCGGGATCGCGCGGATCGCCGTTCTGCTTGATCCACTGACGGACCCGGTGAGGTCCCGCGTTGTAGGCGGCGATGGCCATCGGCAGATAGCCGCCGTAATCGTCGATCAGTTCGGCGATGTAGGACTGGCCGAGTGTCAGATTGTAATCGGGGTCGTTGGTCAGCTTAACCTTGGAATATCGAAGCCCGGCCTTTTTGGCGACGGTGCGCGCCGTCGCCGGCATGAGTTGCATCAGGCCGCGCGCGCCGGCGTGACTGATCGCTTCGGTATCGTATTCGCTTTCCTGGCGGACGATGGCCAGCACCAGCGAGGTTTCGGGTGTGTCGGCCTTGACTTGGACCGGCAGCTTGGGCGGCACCAGGGTCGGATACCCCCCGGCGACGAAATGTCCGTGGTCCTGCAGCGTTTTCTTGGTAACGCGGATGGCGAGATCGGGCCGGCCGCTCAATCGTGCAAGCCGTGCCGTCAGGATGTGCCATTCGGGTTTATCCTCGAGTGACGCGATGTGCAGGATCAGCGAATAGAGCCGTTCTTCCTCGCCGGCAGCGGCCAGCATCCGCACCGCGCGAACGAGTTCGTTGGCGTCGAAGCGCTTGGTGACTTCGCCGTTCACGCTCGGATCCGGCGGCAAGCGAAGCCCCTCGCCGGGCTTGGCTTTGGCCGTCGCCAGTTGCCCGTAATAGGCGGTCGGGAACTGTGCGGCGGTCGTGTACCACTTGACGGCCGCGTCCTTGTCGCCGGCCTGCTCGGCGGCGCGGGCCAGCCAATACGCGCCGCGCGACAGGCTTACCGGATAATTGACGTTGTCGTAGAGGCGCTGGAAATGCTTCATCGCCTGCTTGGGTTCGTTCAAAAACCGGAGCGCGATCCAGCCGGATAGGAATTCGGCTTCCGCGTGATCGGCCGGATGTTCCTCGGTCAGGCCGTGTTGGGCGGCGACCCGGTAGGCTTCGGTCACGAAACCTTTTTCCAAAAGATTGCGCGCCATGATCGCGCGCTCGTCCCACCAGCGGTGTGGCTGCGGCATGCCGGGCGGCAGGTCTTTCAGAAGATCGTAGGCGCTGTCGAGGCCCTTCTTGCGGCGCCAGCGCAGACGTTCGTATATCAGCCCGGCGTCGTTCTTCAGCTTGTCCGGCACCTCGGAAACCATGTAGTCGACGTTGCCGCGCATCCGGCGCAGCGAAGTCCTGGCCTCGATCAGCTTCCGGTATTGCGCATCGACGCGGTAGATCATGCGTCTTGCCGGCCAATACCGCCCGTCCCACATCAGCCGGTCGGCGCGGGCCCGGTTGTCGCCGAGGGTCAGGTACTTGCGAAATTTTTTATAGAACGATTTCTCGTGCGACTTGGCGAAGTCCTCGTGCACCCAGATGTCCTTGATCATGGCGATCCCGCGTTTGGTATCGCCGGACCGGATCAGCGCATCGGCAAGCTTTTCTCGCCCTGCCGTCGATACGGGCTGACGGTCGCCAAACCAGGCGATGGTGAATGCAGGGTCCGCATTCGCGTCGAGCGCTTCCTCGGCGCGGGCCAGCAGGCGATTGGAGCGCGGCCAGTTGGGGTTCTGTTTGATGAAGGCGTCGATGGCGCCGAAATCGGTGCCGAACCCGCCCTGGAACAGCACGTACCAAGACACGATCTTGCGGGCCAACGGGTCGTGCAGGCGCCGCGCATGGAAATCCAGCCGGTCCTTGTTGCCCCGCTCGACTTCTTTCAAGGCGGCGGAGAATTCACGCGCCTCGGCAGCGGACAAGACGTCCGCGCGCGCAGGCGACCCCGCCGCGCCGAAAAACAGCGTTCCGATGAAAAGGATGGAAAATAGTGACCGCAAACTCTCGCTCATGCCCAATCGACTGCGCCAGCCGTCACACCGAGCGCTATCATATCGCCTTCAGGATGACACCGGCAATATGCCAACGTAAATGTCACGATCTTGTTAAGATCAGGGCATTGCTCGCAAATTCCGGATTTTCTCCGAGATCCGCAATGGTGCCAGCAGCCTTGCTCCGGACGCCCAGCGGATATATGGTCCGGGGCTGTTTTCAATCTCAAATCCCAAGGAGGGAACGATGTTTAAGGGTTCATTCGTCGCTTTGATCACCCCATTCAAGAATGGTTCGGTGGACAAAGCTGCGTTCAAATCCTTCGTCGATTGGCAGATTGCCGAAGGGACCGACGGTCTCGTTCCCGTTGGGACGACGGGGGAGTCACCGACGCTGTCTCACGACGAACATGACGAAGTCATCGAACTGTGCATCGAGGCCAACAACGGCCGGGTGCCGGTCGTCGCCGGCACGGGCTCGAACTCGACCGCGGAAGCGATCCGCCTGACCAAGCACGCCAAGAAGGCCGGTGCCGACGCGGCGCTGATCGTCACGCCCTACTACAACAAGCCGACGCAGGAAGGCCTTTATCGCCATTACGCGGCGATTGCGGATGCGGTCGATATTCCGATCATCATCTACAACATTCCCGGCCGTAGCGTCGTCGACATGTCGGTCGACACCATGGCCAGGCTTGCCGAGATTCCGAACATCGTCGGCGTTAAGGATGCATCCAACGATCCGATGCGTCCGATGAAGACGGCGATGAAGATCAGCCCGGAATTCTGCCAGCTGTCGGGTGAAGACGGCACTATCGTCCCGTTCCTGGCAGGCGGCGGTAACGGCTGCATATCCGTTACCGCGAACGTCGCGCCGCGCCTTTGCGCGGCACTGCACGACGCCTGGCAGGCCCGCGATCTGGATACGGTGATGGATATTCAGAAGCGCCTGATGCCGCTGCACATCGCGATGTTCTGCGAGTCGAGCCCGGGACCGGTCAAGTACGCGGCCAGCCTGCTCGGCAAGTGCGAGCCGGACACCCGTCTGCCGCTCTGCGAGATCGCCGAAAGCTCGAAAGCGCAGGTCAAGGACGCCATGCAATCGGCGGGCCTTCTGAATTAAGGGTTCGATCGGTGTCGTCCCGTCAGGGACGCGAACGGATATGTCATGGCCGGCAAAAACAAAAAGAAAAAGACCAGCGGCAACGTCGTCGCGCAGAACCGGCGCGCACGCCGGGACTACAATATCGTCGAAACGCTCGAAGCCGGATTGCAGTTGACCGGCACGGAGGTCAAATCCCTCCGTGCCGGGCGCGCCAGCCTGAACGAAGCCTTCGCTGGCGAAAAGCACGGCGAGATGTATCTCTTCAATGCGCACATTCCCGTATACGAAGGCGCGGCCAGCATCTTCAATCACGAGCCTATCCGCGACCGCAAACTGCTGCTGCACAAGAAGCAGATGGCGCATCTGATCGGTGCACAGAAGCAGAAGGGTATGGCGCTGGTGCCGCTCAAGATCTACTTCAACCCGCGCGGCATGGCGAAGCTGGAATTGGCGCTGGGTGAAGGCAAGCGCTCCTTCGATAAGCGCGAGACGGTTAAACAGCGCGACTGGGACCGCCAGAAAGGCCGCCTGCTCCGCGACAAGGGCTGACCGCCCTGCCCTCAAGCCCTGCCGGGACGGCGCACGAAACGGTCATCTTTACTCGCGCATAGGTTTAATTTAAAGACTGTTCAAGTCCCGGGGACACATGTGTCCGACATCCGGGGCTTTTTTGTTGCCCTAGCCGATCCTCAGCCTGATCGAGGGTTTAGCATCGGGGTCAGACAGAGCCGTATAGTGGCCTTCACGTAACCAAGCCGCCCTTCCGGGCGGCTTTTTTCATTTATCAACATCGATCGAAGGAGTTTCCCCATGGGAACCACCGACAACGCCGCTGTGCAGGCAGCGACGCAGAACCTGCAAAACAAGTCATTGGCCAAATCCGATGTCAATTCTGCCTCGTCATCCGGTCTTTCCGGGTCAGTCGGCATGGGCGCCCGGAATGCGCCCGAAGACGTGATGAAGGTCTCGAGCGCACTCGCGGCCAACGGCCTGATGGAGGCGCCGCAATCGCACGCCGACAGTGCGCTCTACAAGAGCATCATCGGCGGACAGGAACGCATGGATGGCGCGCTCAAGCGCGACGGGCTGGTCAATCCGGGCGGCCCGACGGAGCAGACGTTCGCCCGCATCGCCGGTCAGGGCTTCGTCAAACCGGCACCGGCGCATCCCGCGACACCTGCCGCACCTGCGCAACCGGCAACCGGAAACTCGGTTCTGAATGCCGAACTTCGTGCCGACGCCAAGCAGAACGCCGTCGCCGCCGCACCCTCGAACAGCAAGCCGCCGCCCAGCAAAAAGCCAGCGCCGACGCTCGGCAACAGGCGGTGCAGGCCAGAAAGTCCGTGAACGCCGGACTGACGAAAATCGTCAATCAGGCGGGTAAGATGCTGAACGAGGCTTTGAATTCCTCTGCACGTCATTCCGGCGCAAGCCGGAATCCAGTTTCACCGGATGCTCTGGACCCCGGCTTTCGCCGGGGTGACGGTGCCGTAGCGGATGGAAAAACCATCACACTCTCCGACGACGCCATTGCCGCCAACCGCCGCACTGCCGATGCGCTCGGCAAGGTGCGCGGCGTCGGCGATCTGCCGCGTTTCACGGCGGACGCCATCAACACCGACGGCGACAATGCGGTTTACGAAGTCGCCGACCTGATCGGACAGGTGCACGCGAGCGATCCCGAACAGGCAAAGGAGCTTCTGGAGACGACCATGCGGAACGTAACACCCGCGCACCGGCAATCCCTTGCCGACACGGTACGGAAAATCACCGTACCGAATACGCAAGATGACGAGAGCGTTTCCGACATACCGCCATACGCTCTTTTGGCTGATGACGGAACGGAGCCGAGTGAACCGGAAGAGGCGTCCAACCCGAGCAATCCGGAAGTGCCGACTGATACGCCGGAACCTGAGGAGCCGAAAGAGAAGTCCTGTGATGCCATTCAAAAAGAAGTTAACGATCTTGAATGGGAAATCGAAGCTGTTGATGCTGAGAGGAAACAGACAGAGAGCGATATAAGCATTAATAAGGAGCAGATTGAGGCTCTTAAGGCGCAGATTGCTTCCAAAGTCGACACTAGGGACGCAATCGATAGTGTTGGCGGATTGTCTTTCGGGAGGCTAACTCCTTACATCATGGGATTAGGATATGTTTTCAGGGTCGATGAACTCAACAAAGGCGAGGACAACGATCTCATTGCGCGCTGGGAAAGCGAAATTATCGAACTTCAAGATGAAATAGAGGCATTGTCGGCAATTTTGGACGAATTGTCGGCAGAGGAACACCGTCTAGCTGAGAAGCTCGAAGAGGCGCAAAAGCGCTTAGCTGAATGTCAGAATGCTCATAAATCCGAAGATTAATTGCGGGTGCTGATGCAGCTTGGGAAAGTACCACTCCGGATCCATAGTCCGGCGTGGTACTTGTCCTCGTCAGATATACGTTCCACAAGTGGTGCCGCCGCTTCGTCCAGTCGCCCGGCATTCGCCAGTTTTGCAGTATAACCGAACCAGAACATCGCACTCTCGTCATTCATTTTAAGGCCGTCACCATTCATGAATCGCTTGGCTAGTTCCAGCGCCGCATCCCGGTCGCCGAGCTTAGCAAGTTCAGCCAGCGCCCGTGCTCCCCGGCACCCGGCGTACCATTTATCCTTCTCACCAAAATTTTGTTCCGCAATGGCCCTGAGAGCAGGCGGATATTTTTTCTCGCCTGCGACCCGCATTAAATTACCAGAGATGAGTTTGCCTGTTCTGGTTCGCGCCGGATCGTTGTCGATTTGTTGGGCCAGCTTATAGACTTCTTCGCCCGTCAAAGCGTCGATGCGCTTTACCCAATCGGCAACCTCATCGAACATTTCAACAAAACCTGGGAGATAGCCTCGGCGAACGATTTCCTCCCTTATGCAGGCAATGTTTGGTGCATCGGCAATCAAAAGCGAAAATTTCAGATCTTCGACGATACTTGCCTTAGACGCATGGAACATTGGCTTTGAGAACCGATCATAGGCTCGCATAATCCCGTCATCCAAATGCTCATCAATTGAGTTCGATTGGCATTGATGTGTAGCCGCACCCTCTGCACGGAGTTCAAAGTTTGCTGGGCATAGCAGGCACAAAGCGACAAGCAGCCCCGTGGCCACGCGCACAGTTTTAGCGGTATACGTGTGATCCTCCATATCAACATCCTTTTACAGGCAATGCCGATAGATATGGAAGGGCTAGACAGATTTTATCGTATGCTAGTCGCGGATCACCGCGCCCATCTCGACGGCCTTGTCAGGGGGCGCGTCGTCGAGGACCTTCACATCGACGGCCACTTGCGCTACCCGGAGACACCTTCGGACGCGAAGTGGCGCACGATGGACCTGCGACCCGAAGACCGGATCGACCCGGATAACGCCCGCCGGGATATGCTCTATCGTCCCGGTCAGGACAAGCCGGAAATCATGCCGTTGTCGGCGAAGGGGAACAATGCCGGCTCCGGCGCATATCCGGCAGAAGACGATGGCAGCGGGCGTTCGTCGCTGTCGAAGGCCGATCCGGACGAATTCAAGACGCCGGATGACCTGATGCTGGAACCGGGCGCAAAATACCGTGATCCGGACGAATGGCGTGGCAAGCTCGGCGAGACGGTTGGCAATATCGGCGGTGCCGCTGCCGACGTTGCCAAATCGGCATGGATCAACGCCACCGGCAGCCCGCAGGAGGTGAAGGACAACCTGTCCAATCTCTCTAAGGAATACCGGGCCAAGGGCTATACCAAGGCTGTCGACAATCTGGATCATTTCCTCAACGGCAAGGGCGCGGCGAAGACGATCCCGCGTGACGAGGCCCGTAAGGACTCGTTTATCCGGGACGCCGAGATCGAGAACCGAAAACGGTTCGAGACAAAGACATTCCTTGGCAAAACTGACGAGAACGACGATGTCAACGATGGTCTACGAAATCTCAAGGATGGAGAAACCATAGAGTTGAAAGACGACTGGAGCGTCAATAAAGGAGACACTATGGCGGTTATTGACGGTCTCGCGGATGGCAAGGCAGGACGGGACGACTTCCTCGCCGAAGGCGCGCGTAAATTCGCGTCGAACGCCAAATTCACGGCAAAACGGTAGGGCAATAAAATCCACATTAGCGGCACGGCCAAGCACGACGGTACGGAGAAATACGACTTCCAAGGCGGTCTTGGCGCGTTGATGGGGGCAAAGGTGTTGGCGGACGCTGGCCTCGCCGACAACTATAAGATCAACCGGGCCTGGGACCAATCCTTCGAAGGGACGGTCGATATCGTGCAGACACCTAACGGAAAGGAATTAGCCAACCCACGCTTCAGGTGGGGCGACCTGCCGGAGGCGCGTCCTAAACGATAAAACTGCCGCTTTTCAGTCACACCGTTATTTAGGATGGCGGTGTGACAAAAGCGCTTTGGACCTATCATAGACGGGAACAGGCAATGGATATGGGCAGGATTACAGCATGACCGTCGATCGCGACGAGGATGAGAATGAACACAACCGCAGGGCTTGGGTCAAAAGGCGAAGGAGGCTGGCCGTCGTTGCCATTATGGGTGTTGCCATTTGGTGGGTAACAACGATGCCCATGACGTTTTACAACCCCTATTGCGGCGCCGGGAATGAGGGGTGGCGGGGTGAACATTTCGGGGCGCGTCTCTCCACGTTCTATCGGGAAACTCTCACCCGTGCGCTAGCAAACAGTAGCATCTCATTTTTCGAAATCGGCGACCGTGTATTGGTGCCGCTCGTCCATCCGGGTTTGTCTGATTCTCGCAAAAGCAGAGTAGAGCGGTTCTTCGATATTGTCTTCAACGACACCGACAGATCATGGGATTCGACGCATTGGAAAGTGGCTTATAACGCTCTTTCTAAGTTTAAGAAGAAACACCCGAATTCAGAAATATCGAAGATGTATGTGACGTGGGATACCCAATTAGGGAGCGGTGAACGGGGTTCGTATTTGGATAAGGATGTTCAGTTTTGCGAACTCACCAAGCGCATTGTTGATCCGAGCTTGAAATAGCCAACTTCCTTAACGCGACAGCAAGGTCCACATCAGGGGCCGCGTCGATCATGACGGGAACGAGGATTATGATTTCGAGGCTGGCGATCTCGGCGATGTGATGGGTGCGAAGGGATTAGCCGATGCCGGTCTCCCCCATAATTTCCCCACAATTCGCGAGTGGAGTCAGACCTTCGAGGGGACGGTCGATGTGGCGTAGATGTAGAGAGGCGTCGAGTTGGTCTATCCGCTCGCTCTCCGACGAAGCCATCGCCGCCAACCGCCGCACTGCCGATGCGCTCGGCAAGGTGCGCGTTGCCAGTGATCTGCCGCGTTTCACGGCGGATGCGATCAACACCGATCCGCTCCGTTTCAGGGCTTCGGAGCAGATGTTTCGGAGCCTTCGATTTTTCACACGTGTGATATTCGACGGGCTCTGATGGCAGGGGGGGCGTAGCGCCGCGCTATTGACCCCCCTGCCCCCGCTCGCCAAGTTTAATCCAACGAACAAATCCAGGGAGGATTCCGCCATGGCCGCCATCGACAATATCGACGCCTGCGTGTTCGACGCCTATGGGACGTTGTTCGACGTTACGTCCGCGGCATCGCATTGTCAGGAGGAACTCGGCGAGAAATGGGCGCCGCTGGCACAGGTCTGGCGGGACAAGCAGCTTCAGTATTCATGGTTGCGCAGCCTTATGGGTGAGTATGTCCCCTTCTGGCAGATCACGCAGGATGCGCTCGATTACGCCATGGCGACGCAGGGCGTGGAGGACGACGAACTGCGGAAGAAACTCCTCGATATCTATTTCGAACTGGACGCCTACCCGGAAGTCCCGGCAGTCCTAAAAACCCTCAAGGCCGGCGGGCAGAAAGTGGCGACGCTCTCGAACGGCTCGCCCGACATGCTGCAGGCCGCCGTCGATAACGCCAAGATCGACCTGGACGGTGTGATCTCCGTTGACGAGGTCGGAATCTTCAAGCCCGACCCGCGTATCTATCAGTTGGCCGTCGATCAGATGGACACCCCGAAAGAGCGGATCTGCTTCATGTCGTCGAATGCCTGGGATGCGTGGGCGGCGGCAAACTTCGGGTTCCAGGTTGTCTGGGTGAACCGCTTCGGCCAGCCGCCCGAGCGCCTGCCCGGCGATATTCGCGAGATGATCAGCGACCTGAACGGATTGCCGCCCTTGCTCGGTCTCTGATAAAGAGACCGGATGCCTAAGGATTACATCGAACGCCGCGTCACGTCGCAGGATGGCCTGTCGCTCTATTTGCGCGACTATCCGGGACCGGATGACGGCGGCGTGCCCCTGCTTTGCCTCGGCGGGCTGACCCGGAATTCAAAGGACTTTGCCGGTGTCTCCAAGTATCACTGCCGCCGGCGCCGGGTCATCTGTCCTGAAACGCGAGGGCGCGGGCATTCTGACTACGATCCCGATTGGCGTAACTACCATCCCGCAACCTACGTGAACGATGTTCGCCACATCCTGTGCGCCCTCGGTATCCATTCAGTCGTTGTGCTCGGCACGTCGATGGGCGGGATCATGGGGATGGCGATGGCGGCGGCGATGCCGACGTCTTTAAAGGGGCTGATCCTAAACGATGTCGGCCCGACGGTGCGCGTCGACAGTCTCGACAAGATCATCGATTATATGAAGGACCCGCCGTCGCTTAAAGACTGGGATGCCGCCGGTCAGCATCTCAAAAACGCCTTCGACGGCGAATACCCGATCACCGAGGACGCGCACTGGACCCGCGCCGCGCACAACAGCTACGTCGAAAAGCCCAACGGCACGATCACCTTCGACTGGGACGCGAACATTTTGAAGCCGATCTTGAAGGACAAGACCGAGGTCCACGACCTTTGGCACCTTTTCAAGGCGACCCGTCGCATCCCCGTCTTGACCGTGCGTGGCGGCACGTCGACAATCCTCGACGAACGTCAGTTGGCCGAAATGTCGGCCCAGCACAAGAACATGAAAACGGTTGTGGTGCCCGGTATCGGGCATGCGCCGAGCCTCGCCGAGCCGGCGAGTATGGAGGCATTGAATGGATTCCTTGAACAGTTCTGAACCGCCGGTCTTCGCCGACGTCAAAGACGCGGCCCGGCAGTTGAAAGGCTGGGCGCGCCGCACGCCGCTTCTCGAGAACACGATCCTCAACGAGCAGTTGGGTTTTAGGCTGATCGTCAAACCGGAGTGCCTGCAGCGCACGGGCTCGTTCAAGTTTCGAGGCGCCTTCAACAAAATCTCTCGCATTCCCGAAGATATGCGTGGAAACGGCGTCGTCGCGTTCTCGTCCGGCAACCACGCGCAGGGCGTGGCTGCGGCGGCGACGCTGATGGGGATGAAGTCGACCATCATCATGCCGAAAGACGCCCCCAAGGCGAAGATCGACAACACGCGCGCGCTCGGCGGCACGGTGGTTCTGTACGATCGCCTGACCGAAAGTCGTGAAGAGATCGGCGAGCGCATGCAAAAGGAACAGGGCGCGATCCTGGTCAAACCCTACGACGAACCTTTGATCATTGCCGGTCAGGGCACCATCGGTCTGGAGATTTCCGAACAGGTCGAGGAAATCGACGCCAAGCCGGACGCGGTGTTCGTGCCGGCCGGCGGCGGCGGCCTGATTTCCGGGACCGCGCTGGCGATTTCGGAAACCCTTGGTTGCGACGTCTACAGCGCCGAGCCGGAAACGTACGATGATCACAAGCGCTCGCTCGAAGCCGGGTCGCGCCAGCCCGTGCCGGACGGCGCCGTTTCGATCTGCGATGCCCTTCTGGCGCCGATTCCGGGCGAGTTGACGTTCTCGCTCAACAGCCGCCTTCTCAAGGGTGGGCTAAGCGTTTCGGACGAAGAAGCTCTCCGCGCCATGAAGACGGCGATGCTGTCTCTCAAGATCGTCGTCGAGCCGGGCGGCGCCGTGGCGTTAGCCGCCGCGCTGACGCAAAAAATCGACCTCAAGGGCAAGACCGTGGTCTGCGTCTGCTCCGGCGGCAACGCCGATCCGGAGATGCTGAGCCGTGCGCTTTCTATGTGATGTTGCGCAAAAAGGTGACAGCCCGGCGTTCGGGATGTAAGACGCGCGCCTTGGAACGGAGATAAATGTGACTGATTTCTCGGATATCCAGAACGCCCGCGATTTGCTTGAAGGCCAGGTGCTCAGGACACCGACCGTCGCCTCGCCCGGCCTTTCGAAGCTGACCGGCGCCGATGTCTATTTGAAGCTCGAGAACCAACAGGTGACGGGCTCGTTCAAGGTACGCGGCTCTTACGTGCGCATGGCAGCGCTGAGCGACGACGAGCGCAAGGCCGGTGTCATCGCCGCGTCCGCCGGCAACCATGCGCAGGGCGTCGGCTATCACGCCGAGCGTCTTGGCATCCCGGCCGCCATCTACATGCCCGCGAATACCCCATTTACCAAGGTCGCGCGGACCGAAGCGTTCGGGGCGCAGGTGATCCTGGAGGGTGAGACGGTGGCGGAATCCCGTATCCTCGCCCAGCAGGCGGCGGACGACGCCGGCAAGGTCTTCATTCACCCCTACGACGATCCGCACGTGATCGCCGGTCAGGGCACCGCGACGATGGAACTGCTGGAAGACGCGCCCGATCTGGACGCGATCATCGTCCCCATTGGTGGCGGCGGTCTGGCGTCCGGGTGCTGCATCGCGGCGGCAGCGCACAATCCGGATATCGAGGTGGTCGGCGCGCAGGCCGACGCCTACCCGTCCATGCATCAGGCCTTCAAGGGCGAAGCCCCTCATGGAAAAGGCGCGACCATCGCCGATGGGATCGCTGTCAAGGAGCCGGGCGAACTGACGACGCCGATCCTGAAAGCGCATATGAACGACGTCGCCGTTGTCCGCGAAGGCGATATCGAGCGCGCCGTACAGATCATGGTCGACGTTCAGCGCCTGATCGTCGAAGGTTCCGGCGCGGTGCCGCTGGCGGCGCTGATGGCCGAGCCCGCCCGCTTCAAGGGCCGCAAAGTCGGGCTTATGATTTCAGGCGGTAACATCGATTCCCGGCTTCTATCTTCCGTGCTGATGCGCGGCCTGATCCGCGACGGCCGTCTGGCGAAGTTGCGGATTTCGCTCATCGACATGCCGGGCGCGCTCGCCGCCGTCGCCGAAATCATCGGCGGCAAGGGCGGCAACATCGTCGATGTGATGCACCAGCGCATGTTCCGCGACGTGCCGGTCAAGGAAGCGGAAGTCGATATCGCCATCGAATCGCTGAACGCCGATCACGTGCGCGATATTATTCGTGCGCTTGAAGCCGAGGGTTTCGGGACCCGGCTGTTGTCCGACGTCTCTCTCGGCTGATCGTCACATCCGCCAGACCAGAAGCTGCGTCTGGCGCCCATCGTCCACGGAAATCACTTCATCCGGTTCGCGTTCCGGGACGGCGAAGCTGTTGGAAACGAACAGCGAACCCGGCTTCATTTCGGCTTTGAGTTTTTCGTAGAGCCTGGCCATGGGCGCCGGCGACAAAAACGCATAGACGATGTCGGCATCGCTGACGTCGGCGTGCCACATGCTCTGGTACAAGATCCGCGCATTCGCCCTGCCCTGGCCGTTGAGGCGCAGCCACGACGCCAGGAACGACAACGGCGCGGTCTCTACTCCGATCACGCGGGATTCCGGGAGTTCCCGGGACACCCGGTCGACGACGCCGCCGAGCCCGCAACCGAGGTCGATGAAGGTACGGCCGCCTGTCTTGCGGAGGAGTTCGGCGAGCGCCAGTTCGGTGATCGAATTCGACAGGTAGAGCGGCACCTTCTCGCGGACGCCGTTGATGTAGAACCCGGCCAGCACCAGCGCGATCATCGGGAACAGCCAGGTCGGCGGCCGGTAAACAGGCACCAGCACAAGCGCCGGTGTGGCGATTGCGGTCAACACCAGCCACGCCTTGCCGAGCCGCATCAGGCGCCCGGCGACGACGGCCAGGATTCCGGCGAAAAATGCGAGGCCGAGCAGGGTCGTGTGGGTGCGTGGTAAGGAGTCCGGGGCGAAGTTCCACAACGCGAGCGCCGCGCCCGCGGCAGCGATGGAGGACGCGAGCGTGCGCGGTACCGGCCAGCCCGCCTCGCGCATCACGTCACCCTCTCCGGCCCGGCGAGCGTGCGGTAGCCGCCGGCAGCGTAGATCAGCGGTTCGAGCGAATCGTCCCACGTTGCATCAGTTACGGCGCCGACGACGATCTGGTGATCGCCGCCCGGATGCACGGCTTCGCGCTTGCAGACAATTGCGGCTAGTGTGTTCTTGATCATAGGCAGGCCAGATGCGCCTGTCTCATAGTCCACCACATCGAACGGCGGCTTCGGGCCCGGAAAGGCAAAGGCGTTCGAAACGTCCTTTTGTCCGGCGGCGAGGATATTGACGCAGAATTGGTCGCCATCCGTATAAGCCCTTAATTGCGAGGTCGCGTGGTCCAAGCATATAAGGATTAACGGCGGTTCGAGGGACAGCGAACTGAAAGCGCTTACCGTTACGCCGATTGGCTCGCCTTTGGGGGAAAGCGTGCTCACCACGGTTACTCCACTTGCGAATTTGGAAAGCGCCTGGCGGAACTGGACAGGTTCAACGGTCATGGCCGCTATTTAGCATGGGAGAGCCGCAAATTGAAACGACCGAGACCGGATCAGTTTTTCAACCGATTGAGTGCCAAACACTTGAGTTTCAAACAAAATCCATCTATAGCGGTCGTAGGGGTCACTTTGCCCGTCCACGCAGACATGCGGGCGCTGGAACAATTATTTTGAGAGCTCGCTAGATGTTCTTCATCATCGGGATTGTGCTGGTTATTGGCTGCGTGTTCGGCGCCTATTCCGTGCACGGTGACCTTCGGATCCTGTGGCAACCGATTGAATACGTGATTATTCTCGGCGGCGCGCTCGGCGCGTTCCTGGCCGGGAACCCGAAGTCGGTCGTTATCGGCGCCTTCAAGTCCGTCGGCACCATGGTCAAGGGGCCGAAGTACAAGAAAGACGCCTATGTCGAACTCCTGAGCTGTCTTTACAGTCTGTTCCGCCTGGCCAAGGCGAAGGGTGATCTGGCGCTTGAGCAACACGTTGAAAAACCTCATGAAAGTTCGCTTTTCGCGACCTTTCCGAAGTTCCAGCATGACCATCACGCTGTGGATTTCCTGTGCGACTATCTGCGCCTTCTGACGCTCGGCGCTTCGAACGCGCACGAGATCGAAGCGATCATGGACCAGGAACTGGAAGTTCATCACCACGAGAAAATCATGGTCTCTTCGGCGATGCGGACCATCGGTGAAGCGATCCCGGCGCTCGGTATCGTCGCCGCCGTGTTGGGCGTTATCGTGACCATGAGTTCGATCACCGAACCGCCGGAAGTTCTGGGCGGCCTGATCGGTGCGGCGCTGGTCGGTACGTTTTCCGGTATTCTCGTGGCGTACGGATTCGTGCTGCCGATGGCGTCGAATCTGGAAGCGGCATACAACGCCGAACATCACTACTTCGTATGCATGAAGGCCGGTCTGATGGGCCACATGCAGGGGTATGCCCCGCAGGTTTCCGTGGAGTTTGCCCGCAAGGTGCTGCCGGAAGAATACCGGCCGTCGTTTGCGGAACTCGAGGAAATCACCCAGAACCTGCCGGCGCCGAGCTAACGGAGGCCCCGGATGGCCGAAGAAAGCGCAGCAAAGAACCCGATCATCATCAAGAAGGTGAACAAGGGGGCGCACGGCCATCATGGCGGTGCGTGGAAAATCGCTTATGCCGACTTCGTGACGGCGATGATGGCGTTCTTCCTGTTGTTGTGGCTGTTGAACTCGGTCACCCAGGAACAGCTCGAAGGTATTTCCAACTACTTCGCGCCGGTAACCGCGTCGCAGTCGACCAGCGGCTCCGGCGATATCCTTGGCGGCAAGACCATTACCGAGGAAGGCGCCGCGCAAAATACAACGTCGCGCGACAGCGTGACCGTCGACCTGCCGCCCCCGAAAGCGGGCTCCGGCGGCGATGACAACGCCGAAACGAAGGCCGGCAGCGATCAGGATGCGGAATCTGCGGCTGAAGTCCTGAAGCATCAGGAACAGCAGCAATTCGAGGAAGCCAAGGTTCAGCTCGAGGCGACGATCAACAGCATTCCGCAGTTGAAATCGATGAAGGACAGCCTGCTGATCGACAATACGCCGGAGGGGCTGCGTATTCAGCTTGTCGACAAGGACGGCTTGTCGATGTTTCAGAGCGGTTCTGCGGAACTTTTCCTGCACACCAAGCGCCTGCTCGAGGTCGCGGCCGAGATCATCAAGACGCTGCCGCAGAACATCGCGATTTCCGGCCATACGGACTCGACCCGCTTCGGGGGCGGCAGTGACTATTCGAACTGGGAACTGTCGGCCGACCGCGCCAATGCAGCGCGGCGATGGTTGTTGCAGATCGGCATTCCGGAAAGTCGTTTCGACCGGGTGGTCGGCAAGGCCGCGACCGAGCCCCTGGTGCCCGACAATCCGGCGCACCCGTCCAACCGGCGGCTTTCGGTGATCATGCTGCGCGGCACAGGCGCGGACAACCCGGCGACGAAAGCCGGCAACAATAAGGCCGAGGAACCGGAATCCCTGCCAGGCTTGAACAAGATCCGCAACGAGCAGGCGCAGACTCCTGTAAAGACGGCGCCGCAATCAGGCGGTGGAAAGGTGCCGGGCCTGGGCCTCGAACTGGATCAGAATATTTCCCGCTGATCGCTTTCTCCTCGTGGGCTGACATGTTGCGTGGCACCCCTGAAATGCCGTAACGTCTCGGCAGGTGAGAACTGGAGCAAAGACCCTCAATGCGTCACCAGGCGTTACCTGATACCAGATTCTTCTTTTCGACGGCGCCGCTCCCCTGCCCCTATATCGCGGGCCGGATCGAGCGCCGGGTCGTGACGGAGCTTGTCGGCCGAGATGCCAACGCGCTGCACGACCAGTTGTCGATGGCAGGCTTCAGGCGATCTCACGGAATCTGTTATGTGCCCGCCTGCCCGAGCTGCGACGCCTGCGTCGCGGTCCGCGTCGTGGTCGACGAATTTAAGCCCGGCAAGTCGTTCAAACGCATCCTCAAGCGCAATGAGGACCTGACCGCCGAGATCGTCGAACCGATCGCGACGCACGAGCAGTATGCGCTGTTCAGCGACTACCAGCGCGCTCGCCATCAGGGCGGCGACATGTCGAAGATGGATTTCCTCGATTATCAGGCGCTGATCGAAGACACACCGGTCAATACGTTCGTGGTCGAGTTCCGCAAACCGTCTGGTACGCTGGCGGCGGCGTGCCTCGTCGACCGGCTGAGCGACGGGCTTTCCGCCGTCTACAGTTTCTTTGACGAAGCCGAAACCGAGCGCAGCCTCGGCACCTACATGATTTTATGGCTGATCGATGAGGCCTATGGCCAGGAACTGCCGTATATGTACCTGGGATTCTGGATCGACGGTTGTTCGAACATGTCCTACAAGGCGCGCTTCAAACCGCTTGAGCGGATCACGCCTGAGGGCTGGGTGCGGATGGACGAGTAACCGCGGTTACCCGTCCGCTCCGACTTTATTTCAAATCAGCTTTCCCGGTCTTTCCGCTCGACGAGGTACTTCCACGTCAGCGGCAGCACCGCGGCGGCGAGACCGATCTTGAATCCGGCGCCCGGCAGGAACGGCCACAGGCCCCATTCGAGGATCGGCTTGTCCCAGCCGAAAAGCACGCCGAGATAAATCACACCCGGAATAAATATGATGGCGGTGCCGATGATCATGGCCGCGAGCGTGGTCCACATGTTGCGGTCCCAACCCTTTTCCGCGAGCCAGCCGACGGTGACGGCGGCAACGAAGAACCCGAACAGGTAGCCGCCCGTCGGCCCCGCCATGTAGGCGATACCGATGCCCTTTTCAGGTGTGCCGGCGAACACCGGCAGGCCCAGCGCGCCTTCGCCCAGATAAAGCAGCAGTGTCGCGCCGCCGAGGCGCCAGCCGAACGCCATGCCGATGCAAAGCACCATGAAGGTCTGCATGGTCATCGGGACCGGATAGAACGGAATGTTGACCTTCGCGGAGATCGCCAGCAGTACGCTGCCGGCGAATGCGAGCATCAGGTTCCTGAGCCAGGAATGCTGTTCGGCGTTGGCCGGCCACAGCGCTTTGGCGAGGGTGTTGAATTCTGTCGGTTGTGCCATTTCGGTCATCTCCACAAGGTCCGTACGACGTCAGAACGTCCCAAAACGACGCCGGAAAATCAAGGACGTTCCTGTTCCCGGCGCTTTTTACGGCGATAGGCGATATAGCCGATCCCAAGCGCGATCAGCAGGGCCGTCGTTGTCATTGGTGCTGCGATGGGAAACGCCACCAGCGCCGACAGGAAGCCGATGAAGACGCCGCCGAACAAAAGCGCCAGCGCAAGCAGGATTCCCCCCGCAACGATCAGTCCGATAATATATCCGAGCGTGCGTTCCATGCGCTCTCCGCTCCTATACCGGGCCGTTGCCGGGCCCGGCGGCGACCGTCAGGAAAACCGGTTGTTGGTCGGAAATCCCTTGGGCTTGATCAGGCCAGCGCCAGCGCGCTTGCCGATCCACGCCTTGAGGTTGGTTTCCGAACGCACACCCGAACCGGTCTGCCAAGAAACCCCCTCTTTCAGGTTGAACGCCTGCAGATCGGCGAGAACGCCCTCTTTATAACGTTGCAGAATGACGCCCTTCCCGCGCGTCATTTCCGGCACTTCGTCCTTCATCTCCCCATCGACCTTGGCTTTCATCGGGAACACCAGAAGCTTGCGGTTGGTACCGATGACCGCGATGTGGTCGGCGTTGTCGGGAACGACGGTCAGCGCGACGGCTTCGTCGTTCGCGCCGACGTTGAGCACCTGCTTGCCGTTCTTGGTCTGCGCCGATACTTCGTCCTCGGGCACGATAAAGCCGCGTCCGGCGTCGGAAGCCACGAGGAACTTCCGTCCGCCTTCGAATTTCATCATCTTGACCACGTCGTGCCCGTTCGGAATATCGACCATCAGGCGGATCGGCTCGCCATGACCGCGCCCGCCCGGCAGCTTGTCCACGCCGACGGTGTAAAAGCGGCCATTGGTGGCGAACAGCAATATCTTGTCCGTCGTCTCCGCGTGCAGCCAGAACTTGAGCTTGTCGCCGTCCTTGAACTTGAGACCCGAAACGTCGTCCATGTGGCCCTTGGCGGCGCGGATCCAGCCCTTTTCAGAGAACACGACCGTCACCGGTTCTTTTTCGATCATCGCTTCGAGGGGCACGATCACCGTGGTCGGCGGCTTGCCGATCTTGGTGCGGCGGCGGCCGAGATCGGTTTTCGGGCCGAAGGTTTGTTTGAGGTCCTTCAGTTCGCCCTCGATGACCTTCCAGCGCTTGGTTTCGGTCTTGAGCAGTTCTTTCAGATCCTTGCGCTCGGCCTTGAGGTCCTTGTCCTCCTTGCGGATTTCCATCTCCTCGAGCTTGCGCAACTGGCGCAGGCGCATGTTGAGGATCGCTTCGACCTGGATATCCGACAGGTCGAACGTCTTCATCAGCACCTTCTTGGCGTCGTCCTCCTCGCGGATGATGCGGATCACCTCGTCGAGATTGAGATACGCGATCAACAGACCGCCGAGAATCTCCAGCCTGTGCTCGATCTTGCTCAGGCGATGTTTAGAGGTCCGGACCAGCACGTCCTCGCGGTGTTCGAGAAACGCCACCAGCGCCTCGCGGAGGTTCATCACGCCCGGTACGTTGTCACGGTTGAGCACATTCAGGTTGAGCCCGATCCGCGTCTCCATGTCGGTTTCGCGGAACAGATGTTCCATCAGCATGTCGGGTTCGACGTTGCGCGACTTGGGTTCCAGTACGATGCGCACGTCCTCAGCCGACTCGTCGCGGATGTCCGCCAGCATGGGGAGTTTGCGCGCTAAAAGAAGTTCCGCAGTCTTTTCGATCAGGCGCGACTTCTGCACCTGGTACGGAATGTCGGTGACGACGATCTGGTAAAGCCCCTGCCCGAGTTTTTCGACTTCCCACTTGGCGCGCAGCCGGAAGCTACCGCGCCCGGTCTTGTAGGCCTCGACCACGTTCTCGCGGGCCTCGACCAGTTCACCGCCGGTCGGAAAATCCGGGCCAGGAATAAATTCGGCCAGCTTGTCGAAGGTGACCCGTGAATTGAGGATCGATTCCGTCGAGTGCTTTGCCGTCTTGACGATGTGCAGCATCGCATCGCAAAGCTCGCCCACGTTATGCGGCGGAATGTTGGTCGCCATGCCGACGGCGATGCCGGCGGCGCCATTGGCCAAGAGGTTTGGAAACGCGGCGGGCAGCACGACCGGTTCGCGTTCTTCGCCGTCGTAAGTATCGCGGAAATCGATGGCGTCTTCGTCGATGCCCTGTAGAAGCAGGGTCGCCACTGCGGTCAGGCGGGCCTCGGTGTAGCGCATTGCCGCCGCGTTATCGCCGTCGATGTTGCCGAAGTTGCCCTGTCCGTCGACCAGGGGATAGCGTTGCGCGAATTCCTGTGCGAGCCGCACCATGGCGTCGTAGATCGATTGGTCGCCGTGCGGGTGATACTTACCCATGACGTCGCCGACGACGCGCGCGCACTTCTTGTATCCCGACGCCGGATCGAGTTTGAGCTGCCGCATCGCATAGAGCAGCCGTCGATGGACAGGTTTCAAACCATCGCGCACGTCCGGCAGCGACCGCGACATGATCGTCGACAGCGCATAGGACAGATACCGCTCCGACAGCGCATCGGCGAGCCGTGTTTCGCGGATTTCCTCGGGATCGACGTGTTTACTCATGGCGCAGCCCTTGTGGCCTGAATCTGTGAATCTGACCAGATATAGTAGTTATCACCGCGATTTCGTCAATGTGGTGTAACCTTGGAAAGCTTGGATAATCGCCGGTTCGGACGTTATTTCGCGGTCGCGGGGGCCGGCTTGAGGTTCCCTTGCGGCTTCACCTTGGCGGGCGTTTCCGGGGCGTTTTCTTTTTCCGCCTTGTGCACGTCTTCGGGCATCACCATCCGTTTGCAGTGACCTTCGAGGAAGGCGCCGGTTTCGATCGAGAGGTCTTCGTGCAGGATGTCGCCGACCACGTGCGCCGTCGCCGCCAGTTTGACGATCTTGGCCTTGATCTGGCCGTCGACGCGGCCCAGCACATGGCAGGTCTCGGAAACGATCTCGCCTTTGACCTTGGCGGATTCGCCGACGATCAGGATGCGGGTCCGGATATCGCCGTTGACCTTGCCGTCGATCTGGATTTCCCCGTCGCTGAGCAGGTCGCCGACGATGCTGAGGTCGCGGCTGATGATCGAGGGCGGTGCCGGTACAGGCGCCGGTTTGTTCTCGGGTGCCGCCTTTTTATTGTTCTTGGAAAACATGCCGTCCCGCCTTGATGAACTTCATCGGATCTTTGGGTTTGCCGTTGAAAACGATCTCGTAGTGGAGGTGCGGGCCGGTGCTGCGCCCGGAGTTGCCGAGTTGTGCAATCTTCTGGCGGAACTCGATCTTGTCGCCGCGTTTCACGAGAATCTTGTTGAGGTGCCCGTAACGCGTGAGGATTCCGGAACCATGATCGATCTCGATAAAGCGGCCGTACCGCCCTTTCGTGCCGGCTTTGGTCACCACGCCCGACGCCGGCGCATAGACCGGAGAGCGCATCGGGCCGCCGAAATCGACGCCGTAATGGGCCGACCAGCGCTTGTTCATGGGATCGCGCCGTTTGCCGAACGAACTGGTCACGTAATAGGTATTGAGCGGCGCTGCCAGCGGCAGGCGTCCCATGACGGCCTGCAGGGTTTCCCACTGCCCGAGGTGATCGTCGAGACGGGTCAGTTTCTGCATCAGCTGGCCGCCCGCTTCTTCCGGTTTGACCGGGATGAACGGACCGCCCTGCGCGACCTTGCCGACGATACCGTCGGATGACGCCAGCAGGCTGTCGACCTCGATCCCCGCGGTTTCGATGACTTTCTCGAGCGAGCCGATATAGGCCATGGTCCGCTCCGTCATCTTGTCGACAGCGGTGTCCTGCGCCGTCTGCAGGTTGTTCAAGCGGTCTTCGAGCAATGCGACCTGGGACTGCAGTTGGGTGTTGCGGCGGTGAGCGTCGTCGCGCTCCCGCACCACGGTCTGCAGGTCGGTCTCGACCGACATCAGGTTGTCGCGAAGAGAGAAGTTCTTTGTCGACAGCGAGCGCATGTCGCCTTCGAGGCGCGACAGCTTGTCACGCAGGACCTCACGGGCGCTGGCGACGTTCTCACGCTCCGATTCCGTATTTTCGAGGCGCTTTTCCACCGTCGACAGGTTGCGTTGCAAGGTCGCGTTGCGCTCGACCAGGCTCAGCATCAGGTTGTGGTTGTCTTCCAGTTCGCGGGTCAACTCGACGAAGCGGCGCTGATAGGCGGTGACATCGGAAAGAAGATCGTCATACGCCTTGCGCGCGTCTGCGATTTGCGTGTTCTTGGCGCCGACGATTTCGTCGTGCTGTACGAAGCTGAAGGTCGAATAGCCGACCCAGCCCGCGAACGCAGCCGCAAAGACCGTCGTCGAAACCTGGAACCATTGCGGAATTCGGAAGAACCGGATGCGGCCGCGCGTTCTGAGGTGAACCTGGCGTTCTGGAAAAGCGCGGTCGATAAATCGTCGCAGCTTTTGCCGAAAAGTCGCCTTTTCACCCCAATCCCGCATACTCACGCACCCCCTTGACGCACCCTATTTGAAACATCGGTAGTGACCGAATGAATTCTTTTTAATTTTGCCGGGTTGTTTTGCTGCCCCGGTTTTGTGAACGGCATCTGAGGCAAAGCGAATTCACCCCGTCATCACTTTGAAATGCCGACGTGAAACCGTATCCATTTGGGTATTTTCATGCAAGAAATTAATACCGCTCCGGATGCCGCCGGTGAGTCTGAAACGCCCGGAAAACCGGGAATTTACGACCTTTAAGGTCGACACGTCCCGGCCCCTCGTCTAATGCTTGCCCGGGATACGCCTTGTCAGGACACCAAATGACGCAACGCCCCCCCTTGACGGATATCAGGATTCTCCTCGCGACATGGTTCGGTTCGGGCTATGCGCCGAAGGCGCCGGGTACGGCGGGCTCCCTCCTGGCGCTGCCATTCGGTTGGGCGATCGCGCATTTCGGCGGCGAGATATGGCTTGGGGTCGCGACCGTCGGCGTGACGTTGATCGGGATCTGGGCGGCGAACGTTTACATGGCGCAAGCAGGTGAGCATGACCCCGGCCCCGTGGTGATCGACGAGGTCGCAGGGCAATGGCTTTCCATGCTGCCGTTGGCCGGCGCACTCACATGGCAGATCGTGCTGATCGCGTTCGCACTTTTCCGACTGTTCGACGTCTGGAAGCCGTGGCCGATTTCCTGGGCCGACAGGAATATCGAGGGCGGCCTCGGTGTGATGCTCGACGATATTCTCGCCGGCGCTGCGGCGGCCGCCTTGCTTTACGGATTGTCGGTGGCGGCGCCATCGCTGCTCGGGTTAGGTTGAGGACATGGAAAAAGAACTCATCGATGCCGCGGATCGTGTGTTGAAGTCCTGCCGGTCACGGGGTTGGACCGTGGCGACGGCGGAATCGTGCACGGGCGGTATGGTCGCGGCGGCCCTGACGGCGATTGCCGGGTCGTCGGATGTGATGGACCGGGGTTTCGTTACCTACACCAACGAAGCCAAGAACGAGATGATCGGCGTGCCGATGGGCCTGTTCGAAACCGTGGGCGCGGTATCCGAAGAGGTCGCCCGCGCCATGGCCGAAGGTGCGATGAAAACGGCGAGCGTCGACCTCGCCTGCGGGATTACCGGGGTCGCCGGTCCGGGCGGGGGGTCGGCGGAGAAACCGGTCGGTCTCGTCCATATCGCCGCCGCGTCCGCGGACAAGACGATCCACGAACGCTGCCTGTTCGATGGCGACCGGCACGCAATTCGCCTCGTCTCCGCCCTCAAGGCGCTGGAGATGATGAAGAGCTTGGCGGATTAATAACGAACGTCATCCTGAACTTCATTCAAGATTCATGGGCTGCAGGTTCGGCGTCGGAAGTCATGGGCCCTGGATCGAGTTCAGGGCGACGCGTTAATTCTCACCCATGCAACTGCTTGGCCCGTGTTTCGAACGCGGCGATCATCTTTTTCACCGCTTCACCGAAAACCGCGCCGATGGCGGCTTGAAGAATCCGCGACCGGAATTCGAAATCGACGAAGAAATCGATCTCCGTCGAGCCATCCTCCAACTCGTTAAAGACCCAGTGGTTGTTCAGGTACTTGAACGGCCCATCCGTATAGGTGACGTCGATCCGGTCCGGCCGCTGATGGCTGACGCGCGACGTGAAGCTTTCGCGGAACACCTTGAAGCCGATGATCATGTCGGCGACGACGAGGTGCTCCTCGCGCTTTCTCACCCGGCAGCCCATGCACCAGGGCAGGAACTCGGGATATTTCTCGACGTCGATGACGAGGTCGAAGAGCTGCTCTTTCGAATAAGGCAGGATCCGTTTCTCGGCATGTGTCGGCATTGGGTCGGAAAAGCGCGCGTTACTTGCCGGCGGCGAGCTTGGCGTCGCGGTTCTTCTTCAGTTCGGCGAAGTCGCTGTCGGCGTGATAGCTGGAGCGCGTCAACGGGGTCGACGACACCATCAGGAAATCCTTGGATTCCGCGATCTTCTTGTAATCCGCGAACTCTTCGGGGGTGACGAACCGGTCGACCGGCGCGTGACGTTTGGTCGGCGCCAGATACTGGCCGATGGTCAGGAAATCCACGTCCGCGGAACGCATGTCGTCCATCACCTGCATGACTTCGGCGCGGGTTTCGCCCAGCCCGACCATGATCCCCGACTTGGTGAAGATCGACGGGTCCTGGCGTTTTACGGTGTCGAGCAGCTTGAGCGAGTGGAAATAACGCGCCCCCGGACGGATCGTCGGATAGAGGCGCGGCACGGTTTCGAGGTTGTGGTTGAAGACGTCGGGCCGGGCGGTAATGACCTTTTCGACCGCGCCCTGCTTGTCGCGAAAATCGGGCGTCAGGATTTCGATGGTCGTCTCCGGTGTCGTCTCGCGGATGCGCTCGATGCATTTGACGAACTGATCGGCCCCGCCGTCGGCGAGATCGTCGCGGTCCACCGACGTAATGACGAGGTGTTTCATGCCCAGTTCCGCGACCGAGATCGCAAGGTTTTCCGGCTCCAACGGGTCGACCTTGCCCGGCTTGCCGGTGGCGACGTTGCAGAACGCGCAAGCGCGCGTGCAGATGTCGCCCAGGATCATCACGGTCGCATGCTTCGCCGCCCAGCATTCGCCGATGTTCGGGCATGCGGCTTCCTCGCAGACCGTGTGAAGGCTGCGTTCACGCATCAGCTTTCGGGTCTGATGGTAGCCTTCCGAGGTCGGCGCCTTGACGCGAATCCAGTCAGGCTTCCTGAGCGGCTCGTGTTCCGGCTTCTTGGCCTTCTCCGGGTGGCGGACCCTGTTCAGGTTCTCGACGTTGCTCATGCTCATTCGGGCTCCAGCACGGGGCGGGACAATAACCACCCTGTTCATAGGATATGGCCATCAACCGGGGCGCTGTCAAAAAAGCCCCAGCGTGGCCTACATGTGAATGACGCGGCCGTAGGCGTCCAGCACGCTCTCGTGCATCACTTCCGAAAGCGTCGGATGCGGGAAGACCGTGTGCATCAGTTCTTCTTCCGTCGTCTCCAGATTCATCGCGACGACGAATCCCTGGATCAGTTCGGTGACTTCGGCGCCGACCATGTGCGCGCCCAAGAGCTGCCCGGTCTTCTTGTCGAAGATCGTCTTCACCAGCCCCTGATCCTCGCCCAGTGCAATCGCTTTCCCGTTGCCGAGGAACTGGAAGCGACCGACGTTGACGTCGTAGCCCTTCTCTTTCGCTTTGGCTTCGGTCAAGCCGACCGAGGCAACTTGCGGGTGGCAGTAGGTGCAGCCGGGGATCTTGCCCTTGTCCATGGGGTGGACCCCTTCGACGCCGGCGATCTTCTCGATACAGATGACGCCCTCGTGCTCGGCCTTGTGCGCCAGCATCGGCGGACCGGCGACGTCGCCGATGGCGTAGATACCCTTTTCCGCCGTTCGCGAGAACTCGTCGGCGACGATGCAGCCGCGGTCGGTTTTGACCTTTGTCGTCTCAAGGCCGATGTCTTCGATATTGCCCTGCACGCCGACCGCCGAAATCACACGGTCGACGGTGATTTCCTGGGTCTTGCCCTTGGCGTCCTCGATCGTGCAGGTGACGTTGTTGGAGCCCTTCTTGACGCCCGTGACCTTCGTTTCGGTCATGATCTTGAGACCGTTCTTCTCAAGCTGCTTACGGGCGAACTTCGAGATTTCCTCGTCCTCGACCGGCATGATCTGCTTCATCACCTCGACCACCGTCACGTCGACGCCCATGGTCTGATAGAAGCTCGCGAACTCGATCCCGATGGCGCCCGACCCGATAACCAGAAGGCTTTTCGGTTGGACGTCCGGGACCATGGCTTCGAAGTAGGTCCAGATCAGTTTCTTGTCCGGCTCGATCCCCGGTAAGGCACGTGGGCGCGCGCCGGTCGCGACGATGATATGGTCCGCCGTATAAGTACCGACCGCCTTGCCGTCTTTCGCGACATCGACCTTGCCCGGGCCGTTCAGCTTGCCGCGCCCGTCGACGACGGTGACCTTGTTCTTCTTCATCAGGTGTTCGACGCCGCCCGAAAGCCGCTTCGAGACGCCGCGCGAACGCTCGACGACGGCCTTCAGATCGTAGCCGACTTTTTCCGCGGACAAGCCGTAGTCCTTGGCGTGCTGCATGTAGTGATAGATTTCGGCGGTGCGGAGCAGCGCCTTGGTCGGGATACAGCCCCAGTTCAGGCAGATACCGCCCATGTGCTTTTCCTCGACGACGCAGGTCTTGAAGCCGAGTTGTGCCGAGCGGATCGCGGTAACGTACCCGCCCGGGCCGCCGCCGATGATGATGACGTCGAATTTGGTATCAGCCATGTCAGATCCTCACATTCCCGGGCGCCGTCAGGTCGCTCGTTTCCGCGTCGCCCGTATTCACAACGCCTTTTCTTTCCAGAAGCATCATTCTGCATTCGCTGGATGCATGCGGTTTGTGTTCAACGCCGCGCGGCACCACGATCATCTCGCCGGCGCCTAACGTCTGGCGTCCGTCACGAAAGTCGATATCAAGCTCGCCCTCCATGACGATGAACACCTCGTCGATGTCGTCGTGCTTGTGCCAGACGAAATCGCCTTCGACCTTCACGAGCTTGATGTCGTAATCGTCGAAACTGCCGACGATCTTAGGACGCCAGTGCTCGTTAAACGTCGCGAACTTTTCGGCGAAGTTGACCTTTTGCATCGGTCATCCTCACAGCATCAGTTGCAGCGGATCTTCGAGGATGCCCTTGAGCTCCTTAACGAAGGCTGCCGCCGTCGCCCCGTCGATGCAGCGGTGATCGACCGCCAGCGTGACGGTCATCATCGTCGCGATGGAAACGGCGCCGTCCTTCACGACCGCGCGCTCCTCGCCCGCCCCAACCGACAGGATACCGCCCTGCGGCGAGTTGATGATCGAATTGAACGACTTCACGCCGAACATGCCGAGGTTCGAGATCGAGAACGTGCCGCCCTGATATTCCTGGGGCTGCAGTTTTCCGTCCCTGGCCTTGCCGGCGAGTTCCTTGGCCTCTTCCGAAATCTTGGCGAGGCCCTTCGAGCCCGCGTCCTTGATGATCGGCGTGATCAGGCCGCCGTCGACGGCAACCGCCATCGAGATATCGGCGCGCTTGAACTTGAGGATCGCATCGTCGGTATAGGCGGCGTTGCAGTCGGGCTGGCGTTTGAGCGCAAGCGCGACGGCTTTGATCACGAAGTCGTTGACGGAAATCTTGTAATCCGCCCCTTCGCGGTCGTTGAGCTGCTTTCTGAGTTTCAGCAACGCGTCGATCTCGATATCCGCGGTGACGTTGAAGTGCGGAATATCCCGTGCCGCCGCCGTCAGACGCTTGGCGATGGTCTTGCGCATGCCGGTATTGGGGACGCTCTCGTATTCGGGCAACAGTCCCAGCATACCCTCGTCGATGCCGGCGGGCGGCACGGCCGCCGCCTGATCGGACGTCGCGGGCGCACCTGCGGCGGCCGGTTTGGCGGCCGCCTTGCCTGTGCCTTCGCTGATCGCCTTTTCGATATCGCGCTTGACGATGCGGCCGTGCGGGCCGGAACCCGACACCTGTGCCAGATCGATCCCTTCCATCTTGGCGATGCGGCGCGCCAGCGGGCTCGCGAAAATGCGCTCGCCGCTCTTGGTTTTCGGCGCGGGGCCGGCCTCGGTGCCGTCGTGCTTGGAGGCATCGACCTTCGACGTCTTTTCAGCCGCCGGCGGCGGCGACGAAGGCGCAGGCTCGGCTTTCTTTTCTTCCTTCGGCGCCTCGTCCTTGGCGTCGCCATCCGCTTCGGCGGCGGGCGGCGGCGCGGCGGCGGAGGTATCGGCGTCGTCGAGGGCGCTCTCGTCCTCGTCGTCGCCCAGCAACAGCGCGATCACGGTGTTGACCGCAACCCCGTCGGTGCCTTCTTCGATCAGGATCTTGCCGAGCTTACCCTCGTCGACGGCTTCCACTTCCATGGTCGCCTTGTCGGTTTCGATTTCGGCCATGACGTCACCGCTTTCGATGGTGTCGCCTTCCTTGACCAGCCATTTCGCCAGCTTGCCTTCCGTCATCGTCGGCGACAGTGCCGGCATCAGTACTTTGGTGGGCATGTTCCGGCCTCCCTCAGACGTAACAGACGGACTTGGCGGCCTCGATCACCTGCGGTGCCTTCGGCAGCGCAAGTTTTTCGAGGTTCGCAGCGTAGGGCATCGGCACGTCGACGCCGGCGACCCGGACCGGCGGCGCGTCGAGATAGTCGAACGCCTGCTCCATGGCGACGCTTGAAATCTCCGAGCCGATCCCGCACGTCGGCCAGCCTTCGCCGACGCTGACCAGACGGTTGGTCTTCTTGACCGATTCAATGATCGTCGCGGTGTCCATCGGGCGGATCGTGCGGAGGTTGATGACTTCGGCGTCGATACCCTCTTCCGCCAGCTTTTCCGCCGCTTCCATGGCGATGCCGACGGCGATGGAATAGGCGACGATCGTGACGTCGGACCCCTTGCGTTCGATCTTCGCCTTGCCGATGGGGAGCGTGAAATCATCGTCGTCCGGCAGTTCGAAGCTCTGACCGTAGAGGATTTCGTTTTCCAGGAAGATCACCGGGTTCGGATCGCGGATCGCGCTTTTCAGCAGGCCCTTGGCGTCGGACGCCGACCATGGCGCGACGACCTTCATGCCCGGGCAGTTCGCATACCACGACGCGTAACACTGCGAGTGCTGCGCCGCGACCCGCGCCGCCGCGCCGTTCGGGCCGCGGAACACGATCGGGCAACCCATCTGACCGCCGGACATATAGAGCGTCTTGGCGGCGGAGTTGATAATCTGGTCGATGGCCTGCATGGCGAAGTTGAAAGTCATGAATTCGACGATCGGTTTCAGGCCGTGGAACGCCGCGCCGACGCCGAGCCCGGCGAAGCCCTGCTCTGTGATCGGCGTGTCGATGACGCGCTTGGCACCGAATTCATCCAGGAGACCCTGCGAGATCTTGTAGGCGCCCTGGTATTCGGCGACTTCCTCGCCCATCAGGAACACCCTTTCTTCGCGCCGCATTTCCTCGGCCATGGCGTCGCGAAGCGCTTCGCGCACGGTCTGGGTTTTCATCGGTCCGTCGTATTCGGGCTCCGGCGCGGGGTCGGATTTCGGCTGCGCCGGCGCGCTGGCGGCTTCATCCTTGTCCTTCGGTGCTTCGTCTTTTTCCCCGTCTGCGGGCGGCGCTGCTGCCGGCGCCTCGGCGTCGGCGATATCGTCGGCGCTTTCGCCCTCTTCGACGAGCACTGCGATGGGGGTGTTCACGGCAACGTTTTCGGTGCCTTCTTCGATCAGGATCTTGCCGAGGATGCCCTCGTCGACGGCTTCGACTTCCATGGTCGCCTTATCGGTTTCGATCTCGCACAGGACATCGCCGCTCTCGACATTGTCACCCTCGGACTTCATCCACTTGGCGATCTTGCCCTCGGTCATGGTCGGCGACAGCGCCGGCATCAGAACTTGTGTGGCCATAGTATTAACCTTTATTCAGGTAATTTAAGCGGAAGCTTCGAGATACACGTCCGTGTAGAGTTCGGACTCGTCGGGTTCCGGACTTTGCTGCGCGAACTCCGCGGCACTGGTGACGATGGACTTGATCTCCTTGTCGATGTCCTTCATTTCGTCTTCGTTCGAATGCCCCGCCTCGAGGATCTTGTGGCGCAGGTTGTCGATCGGATCGCTCTCCTTGCGCATCTTCTGCACTTCTTCCTTGGAGCGATATTTCGCCGGGTCCGACATGGAGTGGCCGCGATACCGGTAGGTCTTCATCTCAAGGATATAAGGACCCTTGCCGGAGCGGGCGTGCTCGAGCGCTTTGCCGCCCTTTTCCAGCACGTCCATGACGTCCATGCCGTTGACCTGCATGCCGGGAATGTCGTGCGCGGCGCCGCGTTCGTGCAGTTCGACGTTGGACGACGCGCGTTCGACCGACGTTCCCATGCCGTACTTATTGTTTTCGATGACGTAGACAACCGGCAGCTTCCACAACGACGCCATGTTGAAACTTTCGTAAATCTGGCCCTGGTTGACCGCGCCGTCGCCCATATAGGTATGACAGACGCCGCCGTCTTCGGAATACTTGTGCCCGAAGGCAAGCCCGGTGCCCAGAGGCACCTGCGCGCCGACGATGCCGTGGCCGCCGAAGAAGTTCTTCTCGCGGGAGAACATATGCATGGAGCCACCCTTGCCCTTGGAGTAGCCCCCGCGGCGCCCCGTCAGTTCGGCCATCACGCCCTTCGGATCCATTCCGCACGCCAGCATGTGCCCATGATCGCGGTAGGACGTGATCACGCTGTCATCCGACGTGCCGGCCTGGGTCATGCCGACGACGACCGCTTCCTGCCCGATATACAGGTGGCAGAAACCGCCGATCAGGCCCATCCCATACAATTGACCCGCCTTTTCTTCGAAACGGCGGATCATCAACATGTCACGGTAATAGGATAAAAGCTGTTCGCCCGTAACCTCGGGCTTTTTAGCTGCAGATTTGGATTTGCTGCGCGACGTGGACTTCGCGGCGCTCTTGGAACTTGCGCCGGACTTCGAGGCTCTCGCCATTGGCTCCCTCCCGCCTGGGTTTGTGCGGCGGTTAACCACCGCTCTACGGCAGGATGCTAGGCGATCTTTTCATCTTGTTCAAGTAAAGCAGGCGTTTATTGCGTTTTGTTCGCGCAATGTACCGGTTTATAAACGTGTTATAAGTTAAGCTGCAACTTCTCCGAACGACACTTGTACCACGTTGTCACGTTCGACCCGGGCGATGGCATCGAAAACGTCACGCAGCCAGTGCCAGTAGCAGCCTTCGTAGCAGACCACCTGCGCCGGATCGATCTTCGGCGGAATGTGGTTCACCAGATCGCCACGCCAGCGTCGCATCGACTGCACCCGGTCCCAGTAGCAGACCGTGTAGGCGTTGCCGCTCTCGTCGGTGACTTCCTCAATGCCGAGAAATCCCGGCTCGGCGGCGGCGAGACCGATCATCTTCTCGCCGGCGTCCAGGAACTGCCCGGCGTCGAGGCCGGCGGGCGTCGTGCGGTTGATGACTGCGAAATAAGGTGGATCGCGGCGCGGATCGATTTTGGCCATTTCTGGGCCCTCCTCAGATGTGACGCGGGTCCGGCGCGTCGTCCTTGCCATCGGCCAGGAGCGAACGGACGGTTTTGTCGTTGGAATTGGCGACGCGGCAGACTTCGAGCGGATAGGACATGTCGCCGATGGCGCCGCTTTCGGACTGCCATCCCTCCACATCCGCGAGATCGCGCCAGTATGCGACCGTAACCGGGCGGCCGTCGCCGGAGCGGCCGGTTTCGAGGCCGAGGAACCCGGGGCGGCGGAGCGCCATACTGACCATACGGTCGGCGGTGTTCATCGGTTCGTCCGAAGATGCGTGCGGTTCGTTTTCGATGATCGCCGCGTAATACGGCGGGATCAGTTTATCAGCGAGTAAGGCCATCGGCTTCTCCTTTGCTACTCTCTGGATGCATTAAAACAACGAGGTCGTCGGCGCGGGCGTAGCCGAGCATGATGCGCACCCGTTCATCGAGCATGTCGCGGTCGATGCTGTCGGGATGCAGCAGTTTGACGCGGCTTTCCCAGTGATCTTTCTGCTTTTCCAGGCCTTCCAGCCGGCGCTCCGCCTCGGTGACGCGCTCCTGCATCTGCAGAAGCGCCAGCACGCCGCGATCGCCATGGACGGTGTGATAAGCAAAGTAAGCCACGGCGACGATGCCGAATAACGGACCGACGACATGCTTCGCACGCCTGCGTATTTCTTCGATAAGCCCCATGGACTAAGGGATTCCTCTCACCTTCTGTGCCGATCCCAGCCCCAACCCAGCCGTGACGATACGCCCCGATTTCTTAACAAGGCGTTAGGGGAGATTAGGATTTGGAAAAAATAGAAGGTGAACTTACTGCGTCGGCAGATAGTCGTCGGACCACTTGAGGACGATGTTGAAACTGAGCGAAATACGCGTCTCGTCCGACAGGTTCGGATGGACGAAATGCATCATCGCCGCCGGCCAAATCATCAGAAGCCCCGGTTCCGGCAGCACCGTGAATTCGGGATCGACGTACGGATCCTTGCGGATCGACGACATGTTGAACCCGGTGCGCGGATCGTAGAACGTGATGCAGTTGGGGCGCACGTCGCTGCGCTGGCGTTTCTTCGCGCCGTCGCCCGGCATCTTCAGGTAATAGGTCCCGCTCAGATATGCGTGCGGGTGATTATGCGGATCGTGATAATCGCCCTGCCGGTTGATGTTGGCCCACGCGTGAATCTGCCAGTTGACCGGATAATCGATGCCGATTTCCTGGAGATACTGGATCACCGTCTGGTTGATTTCGTTTCTCAGCCAATTCGGCCCCGCGCGGTCGTATTCGAGCGGGTTGTTCTCGCGGTAATCCGTGGTAAGCGCCTTGTTCCCCTTCTCCATTTCGCGCACCAGCTTGACCAGGTCGCGGGTCGGTTCCTCGTAATCCGGCAGGTGCCGGCGAACGAGCTTGGTCGGGAACAGATCGAGGAATTCCGTCATCGGGTGTGCGGGCCCGCCGCTATCGGTTCTGGCGCGGCGTCCGGGCTTCATAGACGCGGCAGTTGGAATATCCCTGATTGTAGAAATGGTAGGTGTAGTCCGGGTCCCCGGCGCCGGTCGGGTCGTAAAGGTTCCAGCCCGGTTTGGCGATGCCGGTGATGCCGCGGCCGTCCTCGCCCACATAGCCGATCGACAGGCGCAGCACCTTGCGCTGCTTGAACTGCCCGCGGCGGCAGAGACGCGACAGTTTCGGGTTCAGGTCGCCGACCTGACTAAGTTTCGATTTACTGGTGGCGTATTGTCCGGGAACGCGCTCCCCGGCCGCGCCATCGCGGGTGCCGAGCGCGAGGATCGCCAAAGCGGCGACGGCCGGGATCGTGGACAGTTTGAGAGCTTTCTGCTTCATCATGAGGACGTTATAGCGGAATCGCGCCTGATTGGGAAGTGACGCCGGGCACAAGGCGCTGCGGAACGGCTTGACCTGTCACCAAGGGGAATGTTTAGGATTTGGGTATGGTTCGTTTCACGGTCACGATTGCGCTGACGTTGTCCCTGCTTGCCACGGCATTCGGGCATGCATTGGCGGCGCACGGTGTTGCCGCTTCCGGTGCGGATGCCGCCGCGGCGCCGCCGCACCACGCCGAGACCATCGGCCACAGCGGCGGCGATTGCGAAAAGGGTTGCGAGACCGGCGATGTTGCCGATTGCTGCAGCATGACCGTCGCGCAGTGCGCCGGGAGCATTCTCAGCGCATTGAGTTCCTGCCCTGGCCGGTCGAGAATATCGAAGTGGACGGCCGTTTGAAGGGGCGTGATTTCTACGCAGTCAAAGACAAGAAAATGGCCAGCGACGCCGACTTCGGCTTTGTCCTGTGGGATGGAAAAAGTGCGGGGTCGATCGGCAATGTTATTGAAATGATCAAGCAGGACAAATCAGTCTTGATATACGTTTCGAAGTCCAAGTCGTTCGAGACGGTCTCCAGCATCGAGACACTGCTCGATCAGCTCAGACAAACCGACCCGGCCGATCGCGAGAAACTGAGCAGGAAACTGAATTTGAACAAAAGCCTGCGGGACATCGACGGCGCCCGGCAGGAATCCCTGGATTTTTGAGCAACCCCGTCGTTCGGAGGCGTGGCGCGCCCGGCAGGACTCGAACCTGCAACCGTCCGCTTAGAAGGCGGATGCTCTATCCAGTTGAGCTACGGGCGCCCATGGCCTCCACGTGGACAAGGAAGTGTCCTCGCCAAGGTCGCGCCTTAATAAAGCGCGCCGGGTTAAGGTGCAATGAAGACGTGGCCGCTTACGCTCAGGAGCCGCCGAAGACCTGTTTTAAAAGGTCCGTCGTGCGCGCCGCCGGGTTGGCGCGGATATCGGCCTCTTCCTTGGCGAGATAGTGGAAAATCCCGTCCAGCGTCAGCTGCGTGGCGTGCGCCTGCAGGTCGGCCTTCACATCAGGAACGAGCGGCAGGCCTTTGTATTTACTCATTAAACTATCGTAGGCGGTGATCGCCCCCACCTGCTGAAGCGCGTTGTCGATGACGGGCTCGACGGTCGCCTTCAGATCGGGCGTCGCGACGCGTTTGAAGTACTGCGTCGCCGCGTCCTCGGGCCCGTCGTAGATCTTCTTGGCGTCGTCGAGGGTCATCTCGTTGACGGCCTTCCAGATCAATTCCTTGGTCTTGGGGGCCGCTTCCTCGGCGGCGCGGTTGAGCTTGAGCTCGACATCGTCGGCCATCGCGCCCAGCCCGAACTTGCGCATGATGTCCTGAACCTTGGCAAGCTGGTCCGGCAGCGGGATGTGGATTTTCGGATCGGCGTTGAAGCCGTCGACGGTGCCGACCTGCGTGACCACCCGTTCCGCGCCCACACGCAGCGCCTCTTTTAAACCGGCGACGATCTGTTCGGTGGCGAGGCCACCAGTGGCCGAAGAGCCGCCGCTGCCGCCGGACCCGGACGTGACCTGATCGACGGCGCCTTTCAGTTTGTCGAGAAAGCTCGCCTGGGCGGTACCGCCGGCGAAGATCAGCGCTGCGCTCAGCGCAACCGCGGCGGCGCGCATCAGTGCGTCCAAAGGGTTTTGCGGCCGAACGCGAAGTTGTCGGCGTAGTTCTTGGGCTTGATGCGGCGCTTCTTGGGCTCGAACACCTGGAAGCTGAGGCTGTTCTTCTTGGCGAAGGCGATGGCGTCTTCCTTGGATTCGAAGCGCATCCTGACCTGGCCGCGGGTATCGCGCGACCCTGTCCAGCCCATCAGGGTGTCGGTCTCCTTGCGCGAGCCGGGCTCGAATTCCAGCACCCATTTCTTGACGTTGGCGCGGCCCGACTGCATGGCGGTTTTGGTCGGTTGATAAATGCGCACATCCGGCATGGAAAAACTCTCCGCTAGAACCAATATGTTTCCTGAAAGATACGCGAGAAATCGCCGAAGACAATGGTTTTTGGGTGTCGCAAAGGCACCCGGTCGCTAAGGGGGAGAAGAAAAGTGAAAGCAATTCAGTTCACAAAAGCGGGCGCCGCCAAGGACGTCCTCGAAATGGTCGACATGGACCCGATCGAGCCGGAACCGAACGAGGTTCGGGTCAAGGTCGCCTATTCCGCCGTCAACCCGACCGACGTCAAACGCCGGGCCAGCGGCCGTGAGCTCCCCAATTTCTCGCCCATCGTGTCGTGCAACGACGGTTCCGGCGTGATCGAGGGCGTCGGCTCCAACGTCGATCCGGGCCAGATCGGCAAGAACGTCTGGATCTTCGGGGCGCAGGCCTACCGTCCCATGGGGACGATGGCGGAATTCTGCACCCTTCCCGCCTGGATGGCGCCGGAATTGCCGGAAGAAGCGTCGCTCGAAGACGGCGCATGCCTGGGTGTGCCCGCCGTCACCGCCTACCACAGCATATTCTCCGACGGTTCCGTCGAGGGTAAGACGGTGCTCGTTTCCGGCGGCGGCGGCCGGGTCGGGTCTTACGCCGTGCAGATGGCGAAGCTCGACGGTGCGACGGTGATCGCCATGGTCGGCCAGCCCGAGAACGAGAAATACGTGAAGGAACTCGGCGCCGATCACGTGGTGAATTATAAAAACGACGATGTCGCCCAGAAGGTGCTGGACCTGACCGACGGGCGCGGCGTCGACCGGATCTCGGAGGTCGCCTTCGGCGCCAACGTCGATCTCTTCGACAAGATCGTGGTACCCAACGGCGTTGTCACCGCCTATAGCTCGGACGCGGTGGAAAAGCCGGTGCTGCCGTTCCTCAATCTCATGTTCAAGAACATCACGCTGCGCCCGTTCACGATCTATCAACTGCCGGAAACGAGAAAGCGCGCGATCTTCGAGGCGATCAACGGGATGTTGAAAAAAGGCCAACTCAAGCACCGGGTCGCGGCGCACCACCCGTTCTCCCTGGATGGCGCCGTCGCCGCGCACGAACAGATTGAAGCCGACGCGTCTGCCGGCGTGTGCATGGTGGATGCCGGGGGCTGATACTGGAAAACTGGTCGGGGAGACTGGATTCGAACCAGCGACCCTCTGCTCCCAAAGCAGATGCGCTACCAGGCTGCGCTACTCCCCGACGCGCGCGAAAACTAGGGTTTCGGGTGATTTTTAGCAAGCGTCCTGTTTTGCCGTGCGGGCCGAAACCCCGGCGTTTGGGAATACGTTCCCAGGCTGTTCGTTAACGTATCCTTTATTTGCATGGCAACGCGGTGAATCAGGTGTGATATGCATCACACCCGGCCGGTTAAATTTGAAAATCCCGTAAGCCCCTGCTGAAGCCGTTTTCGCGGTTATCTTTAAATAGGAAGAGTCGCTTTTATGCCATGCGTAAATTGCATGACTGAGTCGTAAAAACAGCGATGGTGCGGGACTCGATCCGGGCGTACAGAGGCTTCGTTAACGCCTTTCAACCCTGTTTGGAGTAACCGATATGGATCACCAACTCTTCAACACGGTCATGGGTTCGTTCGTCGGTGCGGTCGCCATTCTCGCGGTTGTCGTGCACCTGATCTGAGGAAATCCCATGATTGTCCATTCATGAAACCCCGGTCCTGACAGACCGGGGTTTTTGAATTTCAGGGACCCAACCTCTCCCCTCGCCGCTTTTGCTTTCACTTTCGCCGCATTTTTGGCAGACATACAACCGACGCGCCCGGACGGCACCGATCATCCGCGGCGCAGCCAGACCAACCGGCCGGAATATCGATGAACGAGACGGAAACCCAAACCGACGCCGCCCCGGAAACCCGGGACTTCATCCGCGAACGGATTCGACGCGATCTTGCCGACGGCACGACGGATCAGCTCGTCACCCGCTTCCCGCCGGAGCCGAACGGCTACCTGCATATCGGCCACGCCAAGTCGATCTGCCTGAACTTCGGCGTTGCCGCCGAATTCGGCGGGCTCTGTCGGCTTCGGTTCGACGACACCAACCCGGCCAAGGAAGAACAGGAATTCATCGACGCCATCGAGAAAGACGTGCGCTGGATGGGCTTCGAATGGGACGGCCAGCCGCGTCATGCCTCCGATTATTTCGACCAGCTCTATGAATGGGCCGTGCATCTGATCGAAAACGGCAAGGCGTATGCGGACGATCTCAATGCCGAGGAAATCCGCCAATACCGCGGCACCCTGACCGAGCCCGGCAAGGATAGCCCCTATCGGGACCGCAGCGTCGAAGAGAATCTGGATCTCTTCACCCGCATGAAGAACGGCGAATTCCCGGACGGCGCCAAGGTGCTGCGCGCCAAGATCGACATGGCGTCCGGCAACATCAACATGCGCGACCCGGTGATTTATCGCATCGTGCACAAATCGCATCCGCGTACTGGCGATACCTGGTGCATCTATCCGACGTACGATTTCGCGCACGGCCAGTCGGACGCCATCGAAGGCGTCACGCATTCGCTCTGTACGCTGGAGTTCGAGGATCACCGCCCGCTTTACGACTGGCTGGTCGAGAATCTTTCCGTCCCTGCCCGGCCGCGTCAGTACGAATTCGCGCGTCTCAATCTCACGTATACCGTGCTTTCCAAGCGCCGCCTGACGCAGCTCGTGCAGGAAGGCCACGTCGACGGCTGGGACGATCCGCGCATGCCGACCATTTCAGGGCTGCGCCGGCGCGGCATTCCCGCCGCCGCGATCCGCGATTTCGTCTCGCGGCTCGGCGTGACCAAGTCCGACAGCACGGTCGAGCCGGCACTGCTGGATCATTGCGTCCGGGAACTTCTGAACAAGACCGCGGAGCGCCGGATGGCGGTGCTCAAGCCTCTCAAGGTGGTGATCGAGAACTACCTGGAAGGCGAAAGCGAAGATCTCGACGCCGTCAACAACCCTGAAGACGAGGCCGCCGGTAAACGCCGGGTGCGCTTCGGCCGCGAAATCTATATCGAGCGCGACGACTTCATGGAGGACGCGCCGAAGAAGTTCTTCCGCCTCGCGCCGGGGCGCGAGGTGCGGCTCCGCTGGGCGTACTTCATCACCTGCACCGATGTCATCAAGGACGACGCCGGCGACATCGTCGAATTGCGCTGCACCTACGACCCCGCGACCAAGGGCGGCGACGCGCCGGACGGCCGCAAGGTCAAGGGCACGCTGCACTGGGTGGCCGCCGAAACGGCCGTGGACGCCGAAGTCAGGCTCTACGACCACCTGTTCACGGATCCGGCACCCGGCCGCCAGGAAGACTTCGTGGCGACCCTCAACCCCGAGAGCCTGGAAGTCCTGAGCGGCTGCAAGCTCGAACCGTCGCTGATGGATTTCGACATCGGCGTTGCGATGCAGTTCGAGCGTATGGGCTATTTCGCCAAGGATCCGGACAGCACCGATGATAAGCCCGTCTTCAACAGGACGATGACGCTCAGGGACACATGGGCAAAGATTCAGGCGAATTCGTGACCTAGGATTCCGGCGCCGGGCATCGTATGATCGCCTCGGGGATCCGGCTGGGCGCGGATCGGGGACATCGATGCCTGAAGGTAATGCAACAAGAAGCAAGGAAGAACTGCTCGCGGAGATCGAGGCGCTCCGCAAGGAGAATGCCGCGCTTCGAGAAAGTATCGAAGAATCCGAAAAGTTCTATGACGTCATCGGGTTGATGTCGTCGGAGATGTTCTGGCGCTCCGACGCCGAGCACCGCTTCATTTATATGTCCCCTGCCGTCGTCGAAACCGCCGACATGCCGATGTCGGAGCAGTTGGGCAAGACGCGCGCCGAACTGTCGGGCGACGATCTGACGGCACCCCACTGGCGCCAGCATCTTGATGACTTGGATGCCCATCGCCCCTTCAAGAACTTCCGCTATTCTCGCCACTGCGGCGACGGCCAAATCCGTGAAATTGCCACGACCGGCCGCCCGGTGTTTGACGAAACCGGCGAATTCCACGGCTATATCGGCGTCGCAGCGGATATCACCAAACGCCTTGAAACGGAAGCCAAGGCGAAATCCGCCGAAGACATCATGATGGTGGCGATCAACGCGCTCGAATGCATTTTCACCATCTGGGACAAGGACGACCGGCTGGTGTTCTGCAACGACCACTTTCGCCATCTGAACCGGTTTATTCCGGAGCAATGTGAACTCGGCACGACCTTCGAAGAGCATCTTCGAGCGGTGACCGACAACGGCCTGATCGGTGAAGGCGAAGACCCGCAGCGCTGGTACGAAAGCCGTTTGCGGCGTCATCGTAACCCGAGCGGTAGTTTCGAAGTATCGCGCCAGGACGGTTCGACCATCCTGATTCATGAAGCCCGGCTGGCCGACGGCAGCACGATCACACTCGCAACGGATATCAGCGAGCAGAAACGCGCCGAGACCGATATCCGCGAGAGCCGCCAGCGACTGATGGATTTCTCAAGCACTGCCGCCGATTGGTTTTGGGAAATGAACGCCGAGTTCAAATACACCTATGTTTCGGTCGACGACGCCGACGTCACCGGTTTGCGGGTCACCGATTATATCGGCCGCACGCATCGCGAAACCCAACCGAAACGCTTCGGCGAGAACAACATGCGCGCGTTTGAGGAGAAGCTGAAGAACCACGAGAGCTTCACCGACATCCGTTATTCGCATTTCAACGAAGACGGTGAGGAAATCCATCTGGCGATTAGCGGCAAGCCGGTGTTCAGCGAGTCCGGCCAGTTTCTCGGTTATCGGGGCGGCGGCCGTAATATCGCCAGCCTGGTCGAGACCGAGGAAGCGCTACGCCACGAAAAGGAACGCGCCGAACAGGCGAGCCGGGCTAAATCGGAATTTCTTGCGCATATGAGCCACGAGTTGCGAACGCCGCTGAACGCCATCCTCGGATTTTCGGAGATCATCCGTCAGCAGATCTTTGGCCCTGTCGGCAACGAGTCTTACCTCGACTATGCCGCTGACATTCACCGCAGCGGTGAACATCTGCTCAGCCTGATCAACGATCTGCTCGACCTCTCCAAGATCGAAGCCGGAAAGTTCGACATCGAGGAAGAGGAACTCGAACTCGCCGATCTCATCCAGCAGTCGGAACGCCTGTTCGCGCACATGTTCGCGCAGCGTCGTATTCGCTTCGAGGTACAGATCAGCGACGATGCGCAGCGTATGATCGCGGATCGCCGCGCGCTTTCGCAGATTTTCTTCAATCTTTTCTCGAATGCCGAAAAGTTCAACAAGGACGGCGGTTCGGTCGGCGTGACGATCTTCAAGGCCGAGGACGGAAGCCTTTGCATCGCGATCCGGGATACCGGCTGTGGCTTCCGCATCGACGAGACCGATACCGCGCTGGCGCCGTTCGGTCGTATCGAAAACCCGATGACCAAGGAAACGCCGGGCACGGGGCTTGGCCTGCCGATCGTCGACGCGCTGACGGGTCTGCACGACGGCCGCATGGAGATTTCATCCGAAATCGGCGTCGGCACAGAAATTCGTTTGGTGTTCCCGGGATCCCGGGTTCGCTGAAGCGCCGGTCACTCGTTCATGTTCGGCAGGATGACCTTGTCGCCTGGCTCGATACCCAACTGCTCGGATAACCCGGCATTGATCTCGAGCACGTAACGCACATGTTCCCGCGAACTGAGAACTTCCGTCGAGTGCGGTACGGTGTCGTGCGCGATATTCGAAATCGTGCCGTCACTTTTTATGAATAGCATGTCGAGCGGAATGAACGTGTTCTTCATCCACATTTGCGCCCTCACCTCGCCGCCGAAGTCGAACAGCATGCCGTGATCTCGCGCCAGATTCTTTCGATGCATCAGGCCGCGTGCGCGTTCCGGCGGGGTACGCATTACTTCGACCTTGAATGCATGGAACCCGGTCCCGGAATCGATCCGAAGATCATCCAACGGCGCGGCGGCGGCGGAGAGGGCCGCCAACATCAGCGTCACGGCGACGATCAGGCCCGTTCCGTTAATATGTCGTAATGTTGGCAAGAATCTGCTGGCCACGTCAAAGATCGCCCCTTAAATTGCATGTAAAGGAAAGCGCTAAACCCGCATGGGTACAAGATAAAACCGGCTTAATGTCGAGTGCGCTTCAGGGACGGCACAAGGGGAGCAGGTGTGACTCAAGCCATCGCATTGGCTGCTGCTTTAGCGGGATTTTGGGTGCTTCTTTCGGGGTATTGGCTACCCCTGATCATCATCCTGGGCGTCGCTTCTATCTTGCTGTGCGTCTATATCGCGCATCGTCTCGATGTTTGCGATCATGAAGGCCACCCGGTGCACCTGACGTTGCCCGGCCTCACTTATTTCCCTTGGCTGATCAAGGAAATCGTCGTTTCCAACATTGCCGTCGCCAAGGCAATCATATTCGGCGGCGTACGCCCGCAGGTGCTGCGCGTGAAAGCCAGTCAATCCGACGAACTGGGCCAGACGGTGTACGCGAATTCGATCACGCTCACACCGGGTACGGTCTCCATTGATGTTGCCGACAACCACATAACCGTTCATGCGATCATGGACGATACCGCTGACGGCCTCCGCACCGGCGAGATGGACCAGAAGGTCTGCAAGCTGATGGGGGACCCGGTCGCAAAAACCGGGAGCGCGAAAGCATGATGTACGCTGCCGCCGCCGCCGGGGTCGTCGTGACCATGCTGATGGCGCTGGTGCGCGCGCTGATCGGTCCCAATATCTACAACCGCATTCTCGCCGTGAACGTTTTCGGCACGCTGTCGGTGATGCTGATCGCAATTTACGGCTTTGTCGACGACCGACCGGAGTTTCTCGATCTCGCCATCGTTTATGCGCTGATCAACTTCATCGGCACAATCGCCGTGACCAAATATGTGACATTCAACGACATGGGGCACGGCGACGACGGCGATCCGGCGGGGGATATCTGATGGCGGCTGTCCTCGATATCCTGAGCTGGATCTTCATTATCGGTGGTGTCGTGTTCTGCCTGATCGGCGGTTATGGGCTTATCAAGCTCAAGGACATCTATGCGCGTCTCCACGCAGCGTCGCTGATCGATACGCTGGGTGTCGGCCTGATTATGATCGGCCTGATGTTTCAGGCCGGATTGACGTTGGTGACGGCCAAGCTCGCACTGATTCTTGTCTTTATCTTCTTCACCAGCCCGACGGCGACCCATGCCCTCGCCCGCGCTGCGATCAACCACGATGTCTTCCCCGAAGTGGAAACGGAGGAAGAGCGCGAAATGGTACGGGCGACCAAGACGCCGACGGAGGCGACGAAATGAACGTCGAAATCGTCACCTCAGATCTGCTGAACGTCGCGACGCTCGTCATCATGGGGATTACGGGGATCGCCATTGCCCGGATACGCAACCTGTTCGCGGTCGTGATGCTGAGCGGCATCTACTCGCTGATGGGCGCGACACTCTATGTCATTCTCGATGCTGTCGATGTCGCGTTCACCGAGGCCGCGGTCGGCGCCGGTGCATCCACCGTGCTGATGATCGGCACCCTCGCCTTGACCTCCGACCGTGAGAAAGCGACCCCGAATGCGCGGACGATCAAGGGGCTTTTCGTCTGCACCTTTATATTCGCCGCCCTCGTTTACGGCAGTATCGACATGCCGCTCTACGGCGATCCGTCCGCTCCCATTCACAATCATGTCGCGCCCCGTTACCTGGGCGAGTCGATGGGTGAGATCGGCCTGCCGAACGTCGTCACCTCCGTGCTGGCCAGCTATCGTGGCTACGATACGATGGGTGAGACGTTCGTGATCTTCACCGCCGCGGTCGGCGTACTGACGCTGATCGGCCGTGCACGCCGCAAAAAAGGCGGCAAGGACGGAGGGCGCGGCTCATGATGATGCGCCGAAAGATGGTGCTTCGGGTCGTCTCGAAGCTACTGATCCCCTTTATCCTTCTGTTCGCGCTCTATGTGCAATGGCATGGGGATTTCGGTCCTGGCGGCGGCTTCCAGGCCGGGGTGATCTTCGCGTCGGCATTCGTGCTTTACGGCTTGATCTATGGGCTGGGTACTCTTCGCGAGGCCGTGCCGTCGTGGGTGACGCGGCTCGTCCTGTCGCTCGGCGTTCTGCTTTATTCCGGCGTCGGCGTGGTGTGCTTGCTTTTGGGCGGGAATTTCCTCGATTACGACGTGCTCGCGCATGATCCGCTGCACGGTCAGCATTACGGGATTATCCTGGTGGAGTTCGGCGTCGGTCTGACGGTGTTCGCCGGAATCATTACCATTTTCTGCGCGTTTGCCGGACGCGCCGCCGCCGACGTAAACCCGCACGATCCTGAACAGACAGCGAGGGCGGGCGATGATTGATTATGAATTTCCCGGTCTTTTGAACTACTGGATCGTCTTCCTGCTGATGATGATCGGGCTCTATATCGTCATCGCGCACGAAAACCTGGTCAAGAAGATCGTCGGACTCAACGTGTTCCAGGTTTCGGTGTTCGTCTTTTATATCTCCATGGCCAAAATCAAGGGCGGTACCGCACCGATCCTGGCCGACGGGATCGAGGTATACTCGAACCCCCTGCCCCATGTGCTGATTCTGACCGCGATCGTCGTCGGGGTGGCGACGACGGCGCTCGGGCTCGCGCTCGTGGTTCGCATTCAGGAAAACTTCGGCACCATCGAAGACGATGAAGTGCGCGAACAAGAGGAGCAGGACGGTTGAACTTCATCGCCGAGCATATTTCCGTCCTGGTGGTGATGGTGCCGCTGATGGCGGCGCCGCTGTGCGTCATCGTCCGCCACGGCGCCGTATCGTGGGGGTGGGCGACACTGGTGGCGCTGGTCAACTTCGGCCTCTCCATCGTGCTGATGCAGCATGTTCTGGCGAACGGCACGATCGTTTACGACCTCGGCGGCTGGGAAGGTCCGTGGGGTATCGTTTACCGCGTCGACGAGGTCGGGGCTTTGGTGGTGCTGATCGTCACCGCGATTGCCGCCATCGTGATGCCGTATGCCAAGCAAAGCATCGAACGCGAAATTCCGGAAGAACGTCATTACCTCGCCTACTGCATGATGTTGCTGTGCATCGCCGGGCTGATCGGCATGGCGGTCACGGGCGATGCATTCAACCTGTTCGTCTTCCTCGAGGTCTCCTCGCTCGCGACGTATGTGTTAATCGCGCTGGGGAGTGACCGGCGGGCACTGACCGCGGCTTTACGTTATCTGATTCTGGGGACCGTCGGTGCGACGTTCTATGTGATCGGCCTCGGCATGATCTACATGATGACGGGCTCGCTCAACATGACGGATCTTGCGAGCCTGTTGCCGGCGGTTCAGAACACCGGCACCGTTCACGTTGCCCTCGCCTTCATCGTCGTCGGTTTCGGCCTCAAGCTGGCGCTGTTCCCGCTCCATGTCTGGCTGCCGAACGCCTATACGTTCGCGCCGTCCGCGGTGACCGCATTTCTCGCCGCGACCGCGACCAAGGTAGCCGTTTACGCCCTCATCCGGCTGATCTTCACGGTCTTCGGCGATGTCGATCCGCTCGAAACCTATGGCGTCCGCCCGGCCGTCATGGTGTTGGCGATTGCCGGTATGTTCGCGGGCTCGCTGATCGCAATCTACCAGCCCAACGTCAAACGCCTGCTCGCCTATTCCAGTGTCGCGCAGGTCGGCTACATGATCCTCGGTATATCGATCGGGAACGCGCCGGCGATGGCGGGCGGCATTATCCACATGTTCAACCACGCCCTGATGAAAGGCGCCTTGTTCATGGCGCTCGGCTGCGTGTTCTACGTCATCGGGTCGGTGAAATTGGAAGATATGGCCGGTCTCGGTAAGCGCATGCCGGTGACGGCGGCGGCGATCGTCGCGGGCGGGTTTTCGCTGATCGGGGTTCCTTTGACAGTCGGCTTCATCTCCAAGTTTTATCTGGTCGAAGGCGCGCTGGCGGCCGGGATGTGGCCGGTGGCGCTGCTGATCATGCTGTCGAGCCTGCTCGCCGTGATCTACGTCTGGCGTGTGGTCGAGGTGATGTACTTCAGGAGCCCCGCCATCGGCTGTGAAGCGCGCACTGAAGCGCCGTTGAGCCTTCTCGTGCCGACCTATGTGCTGCTGGGTGCCGCGTTCTGGTTCGGGATCGACGCGACCTTTACCGGTGACGTCGCGATGAGTGCGGCGCAGACCCTGCTCGGAGGTTCGAAATGAGCCCCGAAACGCTGGTCATCCTGTCGCTCCTGATTCCGTTCATCGGCGCATTGCTGATCCTGTTCTCGGGGCCGGCGTCCGCAAATGTCCGCGACGGCCTGACGGTCATCACCGCGATCGTCCTGTTCGGCGTCGTCTGGCAACTGATCCAGATCGTCGACGCCGGTGCGCGGCCGAGCGTCAGTCTGGTCGAAATGCTGCCGGGGCTTTCCATCACGTTCACGCTCGAACCGCTCGGGATGATCTTCGCCGGTATCGCCAGCTTCCTCTGGATCGTGACGTCGTTCTATGCGTTCGGCTATATGCGGGGCCACCACGAAAGCAACCAGACGCGGTTCTTCTTCTGCTTCGCCATCGCCATCATGTCGGCCATCGGCATCGCGTACGCGGGCAACATGCTGACGCTGTTCGTATTTTATGAAGTGTTGACGATTTCGACGTTCCCGCTGGTCGCCCATTCCGGTACCGACGAAGCACGCCGCGCCGGCCGGGTCTACCTCGGGATTCTGATCGGCACCTCGATCACGTTCTTGCTCACGGCGGTGATCTGGACCTATGTCGAGGCTGGCACCCTAGACTTCCGCGAAGGCGGCATCCTAGCCGGGAACGCACCGACCGGCGTGATTGCCGTGCTCTTCGGCCTGTATATCTACGGTATCGGCAAGGCGGCGCTGATGCCGTTCCACCGCTGGCTGCCAGCGGCGATGGTCGCGCCGACGCCGGTTTCGGCATTGCTGCATGCGGTCGCCGTCGTCAAGGCGGGCGTGTTTTCGGTCGTCAAGGTGAGCGTCTATATCTTCGGCCTCGACACGCTTCAAAGCACCGGCGCATCGACATGGCTGGCATATGTTGCTGCTGCGACGATCCTGCTCGCCTCGCTGGTCGCGATGACCAAGGACAATCTCAAGGCGCGGTTGGCGTATTCGACTATTTCGCAACTCAGCTACATCGTGCTCGGCGCGATGCTGGCATCGAACATCGGTGCGCTCGGCTCGACCTTGCACATTGTCATGCACGCGTTCGGCAAGATCACGCTCTTCTTCTGCGCAGGTGCGATCATCGTGTTCGCGCACAAGACAGAGATTTCCGAGATGCACGGTCTCGGCCGCAAGATGCCGGTGACGTTCTTCTGCTTTTTCATTGCGTCACTGTCGATTATCGGCCTGCCGCCGCTTGGCGGCACGTGGTCGAAATGGTATCTGGCGCTGGCCGCGGCGGAGACGGATCAGGTGATCTTCATCGCCGTGCTGATGATTTCGTCGCTGTTGAACATCGCATATCTGATGCCGGTCGTGCTGTACGGGTATTTCGGAAAGGAAAAGCCTGAAGCGCACCACGCGCACGATCACGGCGATCATGGACACCACGCGCCGCCGGATCATCTGTTGCTGCGCCATCTGACGTTCGGCCGCCCCGGTGTCGCCGAGGCCCCCGTGATGTGCCTGGCGCCGATCGTGCTGACGACCGTCGGGTGCTTCGTGCTGTTTTTCTACGTGGACCGTATCCGCGTGTTCCTCGAACCGGTTTTCGGAGGCTGATATGAGTGAGCACACCCCTAACGTTCACGACCCTAAAAAGTACTGGCTGGACGACCCAAAAAACGTCCGCAAGATCATCATCGCCTTGTTCGTGATCTGTGCCGGACTTTTTATCGCCGATGCCTTCTATCACAAGCATCCGCATTTCGAGGCAGAGGAATGGTTCGGTTTCTACGCCATATACGGTTTTGTCATGTGTGTCGGGCTGGTGCTTTCAGCCAAGCTGATGCGTGTCTTTCTGATGCGGGACGAGGAGTACTACGACAAAAATGAGTAGCCTCAACCCAGGTCTGATTCTTGTCATCGGCGCGGTCCTCGTACCGCTGCTGCCGCAAACCTTGCGCCGCTGGTATCTGCTGGCGTTACCGGTCGTCGGTTTTATTCAGGTGCACACGCTCGCCGACGGCACATCGGTGACGATGGATATGCTCGGCATGACGCTCGAAGTGTTGCGGGTCGACGGTCTGTCCCGGGTTTGGGGATATATCTTCAATATCGCCGCTTTTCTCTCGATGCTGTTCGCATGGCACGACAAAGACACCATGCAGCAGGTCTCAGCGCCGATTTACGCCGGCGCGGCCATCGGCGCCGTGTTCGCCGGCGATCTGGTGACCCTGTTTGTATACTGGGAACTGACCGCCATTTCGTCGGTGTTCCTGATCTGGGCCAGCCGGACCGAGCGCGCGTATAAGACCGGTATGCGTTATCTACTGATCCAGGTCGGATCGGGCGTCATTCTGCTGGCGGGCGTGCTTTTGTGGTACGCCAAAACCGGTTCCATCGATTTCGGCAAGATCGGCATCGGCACGCTGGCCGGCAACCTGATCTTCATCGCATTCGGCATCAAGTGCGCGTTCCCCCTCCTGCACAATTGGCTGCAGGACGCTTATCCGGAAGCAACCGTGACGGGGACGGTCGTGCTTAGCGCCTTCACCACAAAGCTCGCCGTTTACGCGCTCGCGCGAGGGTTCGCGGGGACGGAAGTGCTGATCTATGTCGGTGCGACGATGACGGCGTTCCCGATCTTCTACGCGGTGATCGAGAACGACTTGAGACGGGTTCTGGCCTACTCCCTCAACAACCAGCTCGGGTTCATGGTTGTCGGCATCGGCATCGGTACGGAATTGTCGTTGAACGGCACGGCGTCGCACGCGTTCAGCCACATCCTTTATAAGGCGCTTCTGTTCATGTCCATGGGCGCCGTGCTTTACCGCACCGGGACGTGTAAAGGCTCGGAACTCGGTGGCCTTTACAAGTCCATGCCATGGACGACCGGGTTCTGCATCGTCGGGGCGGCGTCGATTTCGGCGTTCCCGCTGTTCTCCGGGTTCGTGTCGAAATCGATGATCATGACCGCGGCGGCGGCGGATCATCGCTGGTTCGTTTGGGGTGTTCTGCTATTCGCGTCGGCCGGCGTGTTCCACCACTCAGGCATCAAGATTCCCTACTTCGCTTTCTTCGCCCACGACAGCGGCAAGCGCGTCAAGGAAGCGCCCTGGAACATGCTTCTGGCGATGGCGATCACGGCGTTCCTGTGTATCTTCATCGGCGTGTATCCGAAGGCGCTTTACGACATCCTGCCGTTCCCGGTCGATTATGTGCCGTATACGACGGCGCACGTCATTACGCAGCTTCAGTTGCTGATGTTCTCGGCGCTCGCGTTCACGGTGCTGATGCTCTACAAGATTTACCCGCCGGAGCTCAAATCCACCAACCTGGATACGGACTGGGTCTACAGGAAGCTCCTGCCGTGCGTGCTTGGATGGGTCGGAAGAGTCATCAGCAAGACCGACCGGATGATCCGCGATGAAGCCCTCACCGTTCTCGGCGATCTTACGGCGATGATCGAGCGACAGCACGGCGACGGTGCGCCGATTTCGAAAACCATGCAGGCGGGGACCATGGCGCTGATCGTGCTCAGCATCCTGTTCCTGTTCCTGATCGTAACGTTGATTGCCTGACGCCCAACGCGGGGAAAAAGCTTAGGAGTCCTTCTCCGTCAGCCACGACGGGGTCGGCAGGCTGTCAAACAGGTGCCTGAGACCCTCGCCCCAGTTTTTGGAGAGATCGGTGTAATAAGGCTCGTCCGCCTTGATCCGGTGCATCATACCGATTTTGCATTCGTCTGCGCGGATGATCACCATGTCGATCGGCGGCGCTACCGCCACGTTCGAACGAATCGTGCTGTCGATGGAAACCAGCGCGCACTTGGCCGCCTGCGAAATCTCCATGTGCGGGGTCACGACCCGTTCCAGGATCGGTTTGCCGTATTTGGATTCGCCGATCTGCATGTAGGGCGTGTCGTCGGTCGCCTCGATATAGTTACCGGCCGAATAGACCAGAAACAGACGCATTCGCCGTCCCTTGATCTGGCCGCCGACGATAAACGTCGCGGACGTGTCGGCGGATTCCGATTTCAGGTATTCGTCGTCGCGCGCGCGCACGTTCCGGAGCGCGTGACCCACCATCTTTGCTGCCTCCGATAGCGAAGGCACGTTGTAGATGTTGTCTTCGTCTGAGCCGTCGTCGAGACCTTCCTCAAGCTGCGAAATGACCGCCTGCGTAATCGCGAGATTACCCGCCGTCAGCACGCAGATCGCGCGCTCCCCCGGCTTCTCGAACACGAACAGCTTGCGGAACATCGAGATATTGTCGACGCCGGCGTTGGTACGGGAATCGGCCGCGAACACGATGCCGTCGTTCAAGCGGATACCCAAACAGTAGGTCATCTCTCACCTTCGGATGAAAACAAGACCGTATTTTTGGCCATGAATCGCGATTTCGATCAAGTCCTTTTCGCACCCGCAAAACGCAGGCCCGGCATGCAAAAATCGGGGAGAAAATGCCGTCAGCTTTGGCTTTGCTCGACCTGCACCTTGACCGACATTTCCTCGACCCCGCCGCCGAGACGCGAGCCCCGGACCGGAGCGGCACCCATGTAGTCGAAGCCGATGGCGAGGCGCACGTATTCCTCGGTCGCGGACTGGCGGTTGGTCGGATCGAAGCTGACCCAGCCGAGGCCCGGAATATAGGATTCCGCCCACGCGTGGGACGCGACGTGGCTGTCGTTGCCCTGGCCGGCCAGAAGATAGCCGCTGACGTAGCGCGAAGGAATGCCGCACCAGCGCGCGCAGGTCAGGAAGATATGGGCGTGGTCCTGGCAGACGCCGGTGCCCGCCTGGACCGCTTCTTCGGCCGACGTTTCGACGGTCGTCGCCCCCGTCTCGTAGATCACCTTGTCGGCGATCAGGTTCGTCAGGGCATGCAGGCCGGAGAGCGTGTCGCTTGCGATGTCGCCCTTCACCAGCTCGGCAAGCGCCCGGGTCGCTTCACCGATTTCGGTAAACGGCGTGTCGCGCAGAAACAGTTCCGGCGGCAATCCGTCACGCGAGGCGAGGATGCCTGAGGTGTTTAACGTATCGACGACGCCTTCGACGACGACCTTTACCTCGTCGTGTTCGCCATCGATTGTCGAGACGTGGGCGCTGTTGCCGAAACCGTCGATCCACGGGGTCAATGTGCCTTGGGTGGAAACCGACCAGGACAGCACGCGCTGACATGCGCTGGAGCCCGGCGTCAGGCGCAGATACTGGATCGAGTGCTTGGCCGGCTCCTCGAACTTATAGAACGTTTCATGAGCGATCGTGAGGCGCATTTTTCCTTACCTGACCATCATGAAGTCGACGCGGATCTGGTCGCTGAGCGCGTGCACCTGATTGCGGAAATCGTGGAGGAAGTTCTCAAGTCCCGACCGCAGCACCTGATCCAGGCGCATCGCCCGAATTTCCGCCGCCAGCCGCTCCGACATCTCCGCGCACGGCGCCTCGCGCCGCAGCGTCTTGAGGATATCCGTCGTATCCTCGATACAAGCCAGCAGTGAGCGCGGAATGGTCGTGTTGAGGATCAGCATTTCGGCGACCGAAACCGGATCGATGTCGCCATAAATCTGCCGGTAGGCGCTGTAGGCGTTTGCCGATCTCAGGAACGTGCCCCAGCGATAGAAATCGAACCCATCGTCGCGCCGGTGTGCGCGATGGAAGGAGTTGGAACGGGCGAGGATCAGACGGGACGTGTTCTCGGCACGCTCCAGCGCCGTTCCCATTTCCCAGAACAGGAACGGTTCGCCCCGGCGCATGGTGCCGTAAATCACACCCTGAAACAGGTGCGCGCGTTCCTTCACCAGGTCGAGGAAGTCCTGGATGCCGCGTTCGTGAATCTTGTCCATGTTGATTTTGCGGATGTCCATCCACGTCTGGTTCATGCACTGAGATATCTCGGTCGTCAGTTCGGCGCGGGCGGCGCGGGTATTGTCGCGCGCGGCATCCATGCAGGAGACGATACTGGAAGGGTTTTCCGGATCGAGCACCATGTGTTCCACGACGGAGTCGCCATCAAACTCAGGGTGCTTTTTCAGAAATGGCTGCAGCTCGTCATCGCTTTGGAACAGGCGGCGCCATAATTCACCGTGTTCTTCGGACGAAATCGGCAGCAGGCTCAAATGATAGGTGCCGTCGATCAGCCGCGCCGCGTTTTCGGCGCGTTCGACATATCGCCCGAGCCAGTAAAGATTGTCCGCCGTCCGGCTCAGCATCCCTGTCATCGCTCAAGCACCCATGTGTCCTTGGTGCCGCCGCCTTGCGACGAGTTGACCACCAGTGAGCCTTCCTTGAGGGCAACGCGCGTCAGCCCGCCCGGCATGACCGTCGTTCGCCGTCCCGATAACACGAACGGCCGCAGGTCCACGTGACGCGGGGCGACGCCCTCCTCCACCCACGTCGGGCAAGTGGAGAGCGACAGTGTCGGCTGCGCAATGAAGGCTTCCGGTTCGGCCTTGAGTCGCTTGGCGTAGGCCTCGCGCTCCGCCTTGGTGCTTTTCGGGCCGACCAGCATCCCGTAGCCGCCGGAGCCGTGCACTTCCTTGACCACGAGGTCTTCCAGATGCTCGATCACGTACTTGTAGTCGTCCGGATTGCGCAGGCTGTAGGTCGGCACGTTCTGCAGGATCGGTTCCTCGCCCAGATAAAACCGGATCATCTCGGGCACATAGACATACATCGCCTTGTCGTCGGCGACACCGGACCCGATTGCGTTGGCCAGCGTCACGCGTCCGCGGCGAACCACCGACAACAAGCCGGGCACGCCCAGCATCGAGTCCGGGCGGAACGCCAGCGGATCGATGAAGTCGTCGTCGATGCGGCGATAGATCACGTCGACGCGTTTCGGTCCCTCGGTCGTCCGCATGAACACGAGGCCTTCGTCGACGAACAGATCCTGGCCTTCGACGAGGCGGACGCCCATTTCGGTCGCCAAGAAGGCGTGCTCGAAATAGGCGCTGTTGAAGCGGCCCGGGGTCAGAAGCACGATGGTGGGGTCATCAACCCCGACCGGCGCGACCGATTTCAGGTTGTTGCGTAACTCCGTAGGGTAACGTCCGACCGGCGCGACGTGGTTCGTCGCGAACAGTTCCGGGAACAGCCGCATCATGGTCTGGCGGTTTTCCAGCATATAAGAGACGCCGGACGGCGTGCGGACGTTGTCTTCCAGCACATAGAAATCGCGCGGTCCCGTGCGGACCAGGTCGACGCCGGCGATGTGTCCGTAAATCCGCCGCGGCAGGTCGAGATCCAGCATCTCGGGGCGGAAGGCGTCGTTGTTGAGCACCAACTCCGGCGGAATTCGCCCTGCCTTCAGAATCGCCTGATCGTGGTAGACATCGTCCAGGAATGCATTGATGGCATCGACGCGTTGGATCGCACCGCGCGAGAGATAGTCCCATTCGTGCGGGTCGAGAATGCGCGGAATGATATCGAACGGGATCATGCGCTCGGTCGACTCGGCGTCGCCGTACACCGTGAACGTGATGCCCAGCCGGCGGAACATCAGGTCCGCCTGCTCGTCCTTGCGCATGAGGATTTCTTTGCTGGTGCCGTGCAGCCACTCGCCGTACTGCGCATAGGCCATGCGAACCGTGCCGTCCGGTTCCAGCATCTCGTCGAAAGGTTTCGGGGGCTCGTTATCGTCCGAGTTCTTCACCCGTCATCCATCCCCTGCAGTTGCCCAGCCGCGCTTTTGCGCGCTTATGACAAACAGCTTAATGCGGCGAAGCGGAGATGAAAAGAAATTGCCGCGAACTTATTCAAACGATCGAGTTGCCTAAATTTCGTTCAAAACTGCCTTGGCGATGTCGGCGGTGCCGTGCGGGCCGCCGAACTCCGACGGCTTAAGGGCGGCATTCACGAACGCGTCGGCAACCGCCTTCTCGATCAGGGCGCCGGCTTCCAGACACTGATCCTCACCGTGCCGTGTGCCGAGCCACGTCAGCATCATCGATGCCGACAAGAACATGGCGACCGGGTTGGCGAGCCCCTTTCCGGCGATGTCGGGTGCGCTGCCGTGCGACGGCTGGAACAACCCGTGTTCGTCGCCGATGTCGCCCGACGGCGCCATGCCGAGCCCGCCGACGATCCCCGCCGTGAGATCCGAGAGAATGTCGCCCATCAGGTTTTCCATCACCATGACGTCATAATCCCAGGGCCGCTTGACCAGATTGAGCGCCATCGCATCGACGTAACCGTAATCGGCTTCGATATCCGGATGACGTTTCTTCACATCGTCGAAAACGGACCGGAAGAACGCCATTGAATGCAGCACGTTCGCCTTGTCGACGCAGGTCACGCGCCGGGCATCTTTGCGCGTACGCGGTCGGGACGCGGCGAGCTTGAAGGCGTATTCGACAACCCGTTCCGTCCCCTTGCGGGTGATCAGGCAACGGTCTTCCGCCTGCTCCGTATTTTCGGTGCGGGGTTTGCGGATATCGGCGAACAGGCCCTCTGTGTTTTCCCGGATCAACACCAGGTCGATGTCCTGCGCGCGCGGATCGCCAAGCGGCGTAGGCGCGCCGGGCAATACCCGCACCGGTCTGACGCCGGCATAGAGTTCCAGCCCGAACCGGAGGTCCAACTGCGGATTGATTTCGGTGCCGTCGATCTTGCGGACGTCCGGCAGCCCCATGGCGCCGAACAGGATGGCGTCGGCGTTTCTGGCGGCTTCGAAACTTTCATCCGGCAGGTCCGTGCCGTGATCTCGGTAATAGGCGGCGCCACCGTGCACATGCTGGAGGTCCAGACCCGGACCGCCGACCTTTATCATTGCCGCGTTCAGCACCGTGATACAGGCATCCATCACCTCGATACCAATGCCGTCACCGGGCATGACGGCGATCTTGAAGGTATTTGAAGTCATAATGGTTTCCTCCCGGGAACGGTGCCGTGACAGGCCGGATTTGTGCGGGTAAAGATAAATCAAACGGAGGGAACCTGCATGCCGCAAAACGACGATAAAAACAATCAAAAGGGAATGAAGCGCGGACTGACGCGCTATGGGGATACGGCGTTTTCGCTGTTTCTGAGAAAGGCCTTCATCAAGGCCATGGGCTATACCGAAAATTCGCTCAACAAGCCGATCATCGGCATCGTCGATACGTATTCCGGATACAACGCCTGTCACGCCAACGTGCCGCAGCTCATCGAAGCGGTGAAACGCGGCGTGATGCTGGCGGGCGGTCTGCCGGTGACATTCCCGGTCGTCTCTCTGCACGAGAGCTTCTCCTACCCCACGTCGATGTTCCTCCGCAACCTGATGTCGATGGACACCGAGGAGATGATCAAGGCACAGCCGATGGATTGCGCGGTGCTGATCGGCGGTTGCGACAAGACGGTCCCTGCTCTGCTTATGGGTGCGTTTTCCGCCAACCGGCCGGCGATCCTCGAAGTCACCGGACCGATGATGGCGGGCAGCCTGCGCGGCGAACGCCTGGGCGCGTGCACCGACTGCCGACGTCTTTGGGGGATGCACCGCGCCGGCGAGATCGACACCGCCGGGATCGAAGCCGCGTCGGAGCGCCTCGTGCCGTCCGCCGGCACCTGCGGCGTCATGGGAACCGCATCGACGATGGCGCTCGTTTCGGAAGCGATGGGCATCATGCTGCCGGGCGGCGCCGCCGTACCAGCCGTGATGAGCGACCGGATGCGCCATGCCGAGGAAACCGGCGCGCGGGCCGTGCAAATGGCGGCCGAGGAAATCGCACCGAGTCAGTTGATTACCCAAAAGCACATCGACAACGCGCTGACCGTCCTGCAGGCCATCGGTGGTTCGACGAACGCCATCGTCCACCTTGCGGCGGTCGCGGGGCGTCTCGGCCTCGACGCCTCTTTGGCGCGTCTCGACGAGATCGGCCGCAAAACGCCTGTCCTGGTCGATCTCAAACCAGCCGGCTCGAACTACATGGAAGACCTTTATAAAGCCGGCGGTCTTGCGCCGATCCTGCGCGAGATCAAAGATTTGCTGCATCTGGACGCGATGACGGTCAGCGGCAAGACGCTTGGCGAGAATATCAATGCAGCCGAACCGCCGTTCGAACAGCACATCGTCAAGACACGCCAGGAACCGCTCGCCGCAAACGAAGGCATGATCGCGCTCTCAGGTTCGCTCGCGCCGAACGGTGCGGTGCTCAAGAAAGCGGCGGCGTCCTCGGCGCTTTTGAAGTTCGAAGGCCGGGCCGTCGTGTTCGAGGATCTCGAGGATTTGTCCGACCGGATCGACAGCGACGATCTCGACGTCAACCCCGACGACGTCATCGTGCTCAAGCATGCCGGACCGAAAGGCGCGCCGGGAATGCCCGAAGCCGGATACATTCCGATCCCGATGAAACTCGCGCGCCAGGGGGTGAAGGACATGCTGCGTATTTCCGACGCGCGGATGAGCGGCACCGCGTTCGGCACCATCGTGCTGCACGTTTCGCCCGAAAGCGCGGACGGCGGCCCGCTGGCATTGGTCGAGAACGGCGACCGGATCAGGCTCGACGCGGACGCGCGGACGCTCGACCTTTTGGTCGATGAAAAAGAAATGGAGATGCGTCGTGCGCGATATAAACCGCGGCCGCCGCATGCCGGCTCGGATCGCGGTTACATGAAGCTCTACATCGACACCGTCACTCAGGCCGAGGACGGCTGCGACTTCGACTTCCTGATGAAGCCTTAACGAAGAAGCGCCGCCCCAGGGGACGGCGCTTTTCGGTAAAGCTGTTCAACGGCATCCCGGCATGACACCGGGGTCGCGAATTACTTCTTCTTAGCCGGGGCCTTCTTTTTAGCCGGGGCTTTCTTCTTCGCAGCGGTCTTCTTGGCTGCGGCCTTTTTAGCCGGGGCCTTCTTTTTAGCCGGGGCTTTCTTTTTGGCCGGAGCCTTCTTCTTCGCTGCAGCTTTCTTCTTGGCCGGGGCTTTCTTTTTAGCCGGGGCCTTCTTCTTGGCAGGTGCCTTTTTCGCCGCCGTCTTCTTCTTGGCGGCTACTTTTTTCTTCGCTGGAGCTTTTTTCTTGGCCGGGGCCTTCTTCTTGGCCGGGGCCTTCTTCTTCGCAGCCGGCTTCTTAGCCGCTGCCTTCTTCACTGCTTTCGCCATAAATATAAAACCTCCCGTCAATAAAAAGTCCGAAACCTATAACAGTTTGTGGAAAACATCGGAAGTGTGACGCATCACACCTGATAAATTTTTATATCCGTCCGTTGCGCCGATCTCCGCTAAAACTTTGTTTTCCCCTCTCTAGTGAGCATTCGCTAGGTCGACAACATCACTGCGACATAACCGCGAACGATTCGACATTCAAACTACCACAGTTTCTTTCAACACGATTACGAAAATCGATTCGTTTTTTGTGTTGCAGGAATTTCTACTTCGCACCCGGCACCCATGCCTTCACTTCGACCGGGCGTCCGCTCTGCGTGCGGAAGATTTTTTTCTTCGCAACTTGCGACGGCGCAGGTGCTTCGCGACTTTCGAGGAACGATACGCTCATCTCTTTCAGCGTCATTTCCGCGCGCGGTCCACGCTTGATCGCGTTCTTGTAGGCACTCGTTTCTTTGGTGATCGTGTCCAGTCGCTCCATCGACATGTGACCGAAGCGCCGCCAAATACCGGAAAGAAAATCCTCGACCTCGAAGGGCAGAAAAAGCTCAGCATCGATATCGGGACGTCCGCGTGAAAACGCCATGTGCACGTTCGGCTCCATCGGGCCGATCTCGTCGGCGACGAACACCGCCGGCATCAGCTTTCGGCCTTTATGAATAATGCTGTAATAGGCCTGCGACAGAAACAGCAGCCGCTGCAGCTTTTGCGGCTGCAGATATTCATTCTCGTTGAGGGCCGTGTCGGCGAACCAGAATGCGACGTCGAAAGCGTTGCTGACATCAGCGGGCATCGAAACGAAAACTCCAGGCAGTCGTAATCGGCTGTCAGACTAAGCGTTAATGGTAAACCGTTTCTTTACGCGATGGAACGATGGACTAAGTCGATCAGGCTAGCGTGTTCAACGTCTCGCGTGAAAGTTCGCTCGCCGTCGACAACACTGCGGCATTCGCACGATAGACGCTCTCGGCCTCGATCAATCGCGCGATCTCTTGGCCGAGATCGGGGGCGAGACCGCTGCCGATCACCTGCGCGTCGACTGCATTGGCGCCGCCGGGATTGGTGCCGCTCGTCAGCGTGCGTTGTGCGACTGTCGTCGCTTCGTAACCGGGTGTGTTGATGTTGACGATATTCTCGGCCGCGCTGGCGGCACGCGTCGATGCCGCACGCAGTCCGGAAGTCGCCGAAGTCAGAACGGGTGTCAGTGCCATTCGATCATCTCCAATCTTGAGATTAGCGAATCGGCACACGCGCCGAAGTGACGGATGTCACGCCCGCGAAACCGTCAAAGGAAACGGAAAATCAGAGATTGAAACTGAACGTGGTGCCGTTGATCGGCTGCTGTCCCGAGATGATCAGCGCGTTCGTCTCGTAGGTTTTGATCACGCTCGACACCGGCTGGCTGATCGGACGCGCCTGTCCATTGTCGCGGCGGTCGGTTCTCGTCGGCGGCGCCTGATCCTCGAAGATCCGGGCGAAAACCTGCGTATCTGCGGTGAACAGCCGATCGAAACCGGGGTCAGTGTATTTCTGGCGGCTGCCGCCACCCTCGCCGCTGAGTGCTGAACGGCCTTGCTCGTTCTGGAAACCGGATGCCGCGGCGTCGAAAGAAATATTGGTGCCGGCGTTGAGGGCATCGACCTGCGACGTCGACACCGAAGCGACGCGCGAGGGCGCGCTCACCGCCCGCGGCGATTGCGCAGGCGCTGTCGGTGCTACAGCCGTAGGTTTGGGTACAGTGGCCATCTAGCCAATAACCCTCTTCGTCCAATTCCAACCCAATACGCACTGTACGCGCACGCCGGGTACACGTAGCAGAACATACTACACACGGTTAATATTTTACGGAATCAACCCCTGAGGGTCAATAATTCCGGGCTTTTCGTGGTTAATACTTAACGGGCGTCAAAAAAGTCGCACCCAGATAGATATACTATTTTTAATATATCGAGTCCGGATTCAGGTCTTGAGGGTATCGCTGGGATAGAAGCGGTTGGTGCCGCGGATGATATCCAGGGCCGTCACGTTGTCAGCGGAAGGTTCATGCTCGCCTCGGGAACGTTCCCCATCGCCCCTCGGTCCCCGGTTTCGGGTATCGAGCGAACGGAGTTTCTCCTCGGCCGCCTCAAGTCCGAGCGAAAGCTCGCGTATTTGCCGTTCGGCGCGGCGAAGCGATTCCTGCATCGGCCCCATGTGCGGTTCGATTGCCGATTGATCCTTGAGGTCGAGGCGGCGCGCAACTTCACTCGTGAACCAGAGCGCGCCGAATGCCATGAAAAACGCGACCACGGCAAGAAAGATGGACATACTGTTGCTCCGTATCCCTTCTGGATAACAGTCAAATTTAAGCGGTCAGGCATGAACGGAGTGTTAACGAGTCAGGCCGATACGACGCGGTTGCGGCCCTCTTCCTTGGCGGTATAAAGCGCCGCGTCGGCGCGGTTGAGGAGGTCGGAAAGCTCTTCGTCGGTATCGTTCAGGCAACTTGCGCCGATACTGACAGTGAACGAGATGGTCTGCCCGTCCTCGAGTTCGACCGCCGCCGATGCGAGGCGCGCGCGCAGGCGTTCGGCGGCCTCGAGCGCCGTCTCCAGCGGGGTTTCCGGCAACGTCACCGTGAACTCCTCCCCACCGAACCGGCCCAGCACATCGACGTCGCGCAATTCGTCCAGGCATGCGTTGGCCAGCGCCTTGAGAACCCGGTCGCCGGCTTCATGACCGTAGGTATCGTTGACTTTCTTGAAGTGATCCGCATCAAGCATCAAAACGCAGATCGGGTGCTGGTAGCGTTTGCAGCGGGTTAGCTCGCGCTCGGAGATTTCGGTATAGCGGCGGCGGTTGTTGACGCCGGTTAGTGGGTCGGTCGTCGCCAGGCGCCTTAAGTCTTCCTCCATCTTCTTGCGCTCGGTGATATCGGTATAGGACGCGATGAACTCACCGCCCGGCATCGGTGCGCCGCGTATTTCGATTACCAGCCCGTTCGGCCGCGCGTGATCCATGCGGAAGCTTTCACCCGAACGAAACAACTCGAAGCGTTCCGCGATTTCATCGTCCACCGTCTCCGCATTGAACTCGCCATGCCCCGCCATATGCTTGAGAATCTCCATCAGCCCGACGCCTTCGACGATAAGGTCGGGCGGCAAATCGAACAACTCGATGAAACGGTCGTTGTATGACACCAGATTCATGTCGCCGTCGAACAGCGTGATTCCCGGGTCCATGTTGTCGAGGACGCCCTGGATGATTTCGGCCTGCTTGGTGATACGTTCGTCCGCCTCGCGTTTGGCTTCGACGAGACGCATGTGCGCAAGCACCCGGTTCACGGTGCGCGGCAGAAGGTCGAGATAGCTGCCGTCGGTTTCCTTGATGACGTAATCGGCGGCGCCGAGGCGCATCGCCTCGACGACGACGCTCAGTTCCGACGATCCGGACACCATCACCACCGGCGTATCTTCGGGTGTCAGCTGCTTGAGAATTTCAATCCCCGACATCCCCGGAAGCATGTGGTCGAGCAAAATGATATCGAAGTCGCCGGACTTGCCGAGCTCGAGGCCGGCCTTGCCTTCGTCGGCGACCGTGACCTGGAACCCGTCGCTTTCCAGCCGGCGTTTGGCCATGCGGGCGACGAAAGCGTCGTCTTCGACATATAGAATTCGCGTATTCATCCGCCCGTCAGCCTTTCAGGGATTCGATCTTGGCGCGAACAGCGTCGAACTCGGTTTTGAGCGTATCGGCGATGGCGGCCATCTTGGCCGTATCCTCGTCGGTAGAGGATTTCTCTAAAGCTTTGGCAGCTTCGGCAAGCCGTTTCGCGCCGGCCGTCCCCGCCGAGCCCTTGAGCTTGTGCGCGTGCGAGCGGATCGCGTCACCCTTGCGAGACTCGATAGCGTTCAACAGGTCGTCGATGACGTCCTGATTGATATCCAGAAAATCACCGAGCATCTCAAGCAGCATCGCCTCGTCGCCATGACAGATCGCGCGGAGTATCTCGGTATCGAGGATGTCGTCGTTCGCACCCGACGCGGCAGGCGTTGCCCGTGGCGCCGGCATTTCCGCCGGCACATCGACACCCGGCAGCCACTTGGCGATTTCGTTCGCCAGCGCATCCAGCTTCACCGGTTTGGAGAGATATCCGTCCATACCGGCGCGCAGACAGTTTTCGGCCTCACCCTGCAGGGCGTTGGCCGTCGCCGCGATAATCGGGGTGTGGCGGCCGGTCGCTTCCTCTGCGGCGCGGATCGCGGCGGTCAGCTCAAAGCCGTCCATCTCGGGCATGTGGCAGTCCGTGAGGACCAGCGCGTAGCCGCCTTCCTGCCATTTGGCGAGGGCCTTGGCGCCGTCTTCGGCCATCTCGACGGCATATCCCAGCGTGTGCAGCTGGCGCATCAGCACCTGTCTGTTCACCGGATGGTCCTCGACCGCGAGGATCAGGCGTCCCGCCGCGCGGGCTTCATCGATGGACGGTACGACCTCCGCAGGTTTCCGGTCGTCCGTGTCACTGGCGACACTGATCTCGGCGGGATCGATCCGTCCCGCCGCAACGCCTATGAGTTCGATCAGGGTACGTTCCCGATACGGACGCTGGAGAATGACGCCGGGCCGTTTTTTCGACTTCGGTGACGGCGGCTGGTTTTTGAGGCGCACGATTCCGGGCGGGTTCTGAATCGCCATTTCATCCACGATGGCCGATGCCAGTTCATCCGCCGTCCCGCCGCTGCCGGGCCAATCGTCGATTACCGCCACGTTAAACATCGCCGCACGCTCAAGCATTTCCCCGACCGTGTCAGCGGCGGTATGGCGAATATTATTGTGATCGAGATAGCGCATGATGATCTCGCGCTCTTCCTGGTCCGGCACGCAGACCAGAACACTGACATCGCCGAGATTCGGCAAGCGGCCTTCCGCCACCGCGTCGGGTGCCGGCTCGCTTGGCTCGAACGGCAATTCGAACCAGAACGTCGAGCCTTTGCCGAGTTCGCTGTCCACGCCGATCCGACCGCCCATCAGATCGACGAGGCGGCGCGAGATCGAAAGCCCGAGCCCGGTGCCGCCGAAGCGTCGGGTAATGGAGCCTTCGGCCTGGGTGAAGGCTTCGAAGAGCTTTTCCTGGTTTTCCCTGGAGATACCGATGCCGGTATCGCTGACCTTGAAAAGGATGGTGACGGCGCCGTCGCGAGGTTCGCCATTTTCGATACTGATCATCACCTTGCCGGCTTCGGTGAATTTTGCCGCGTTGCCGGCGAGATTCATCAGAATTTGCCGCAGCCGGACCGGATCGCTTTTGACCCAGGCCGGGACGGCGGGATCACTGAACGTAACGAGGCTCACGTCCCTGCCTTGCTTGCGAATGTTCGGCGCCAGCGTTTCGGCGACCCCGTTGACGATGGCCGAGAGCGATACAGGTACTTGTTCCAAGTCCATGCGCCCGGCTTCGATTTTCGAAAAATCCAGAATGTCGTCGATGATCCTGAGCAGGGATTCTGCAGATTCACGCACGGTCCGCAGCATCTGCTTCTGGTCGCGTTCCAGACGCGTCTGTTCAAGCAGTTCGACCATCCCCGTCACGCCGTTCATCGGGGTGCGGATTTCATGGCTCATGGCGGCGAGAAAGCTCGACTTTGCCTGGTTGGCGGATTCCGCGATCTCCTTCGCCTCTTGGAGTTCCATTTCCGCTTCTTTGAGGCGCGTGATGTCGACCATGACGCCGGCGACACCGGTGGATTTGCCGTCGGCGTTGATGAAGTGCGCCTTCTCGATCATCACGTGGTGCGTCTTGCCGTCGGCGAAGGTCTTCTCGGTTTCGTAGGAGTAGCGTTTCTTGCCGAGCCCGGTGGCGCGGTCCTGCGGGTCGTAACGTTCGGCGAGATCCGGGCGATCGATATCGAACGGCGTCTTGCCGACGACCTCGTCGGGCGGCAGTCCGACGACGGCTTCGAAAGCGGCATTGGCGCCGGTGAACTTGCCGTTGTCGTCTTTATAGAAGACAGGGTTGGGAATGGTGTCGAGCAATGTGCGCTGAAAGATGAGCTGTTCTTCGAGCCGGACTTCGCGACGTTTCAGCGTGGTGACGAGATAATCGAGCGCGCGGCCCATGCTGGCGATCTCGTCGTTGCCTTCGGTCGGGATATCCTCGTCCCGGCCTTCGACGAACGCGGACATGCTGGATTGCAGGCGCAGCAGTCGCCGAATCACGTTGCGGTAGAGATAAATCATGGCGCCGATCGCAACGATCAGACCGAAAACCGCGAACACCAGCGCGTTGCGCTCGGAAAGCTTGCCGATCAGGCCCAGTTGCTGCCGTTCGGCGGTAATTGCCCCGACGACCCGGTCGCTTAGGGATTTGGCGGCGTCGGCATAATCCTTCGCAAGCGGCGACAGAAATACCGTTTGCGGCGACCGCAACGCCGCCGAGATCGCGTCTCGGGGATCTTCCAGCTTCACCGCCTCGACGTCTGGGACTTGCGACTTTAGACGCTCGCTGACGGTTTTGCTGCCGGCGATGGCAGCCTCGATCAACTCGGTCAGATTGCGCTGGGGCGGCCAGGTGTCCTCACTGTCGATGCTGCCTGCGATGTCCTGGATGGTGCCGATGTGCTCGGCAAGGCGCGCCATATCGACGTGGGCCGCGAGACGGCGCTCGACCAGGTTCTCGACCCGCGCGTCGATGCGCTGATCATCCATATAGATGTACCCGCCGATTCCGAAGGCGAGCACGATGAGCAACGCGAAAACCGTGTATACCCGTGCAGCGACTGAAAACTTCATTCCCTGTCCAGTCCGTTACGCTGCCATTTCCGACCGCACGCGGAGCTTCCCCTGCCCCGGCATGGCTTCCAGCACCCTGGACACCACCGTGCTGTCGCCGGTTTCCGGGTTCAACGCGACGCAGGTCAGCGTGATATGGAACGGCGCCGTCGCCGCTGCCGCCGAAAGCGCGATCCTGTCGCCGGTGGCCGTTTCCAGCGTCCATACGCCGCCGCCGTGATTCTTGCCTTTCGAAAGGACGGTGCCCGGCGGCATTTCGCCGACGGTGAGCGAGAGCGAGCCGTGCCCGCCGGGATCGAAGGTTTCCGCGTCGAGCACGATCGACATCGTCGGCATGTCGGTGCCGCTGAAAGCGGGACGGTTGCGCGATTGGCCGACGATCAACGACTTCTCAAGCTTGAAAACGGCGTTCTTTTTATCAGCCGCCGCCCAGGCGACATGCAGCGCCGTCACGCCGGTGAAACCAATTGGCGGCAGAAATCCCACCTTCGCGCAATCGCGCGCCGCTATCTGCCAGACACCGCTTCCGAGATTACGGCCATGCGTCAACAAGGCGCCGGGCCGCATTCCGCTAATCCGGACCTCGCCCCCGAAGACGTCGGCGAATTCGCCCAATTCGACCGGGATCAGGTCGCGCGTGTTGTCGATACCGCCGCGCGGGGCGATGCGCGGCAGCCGTGGCTCGAGATCGACCTCGGCGCCGCTCGGTCCCCTGACGCTCATGTCGTGCCATTTTGTGACGTCGATCCCCAAGCGGTCATAGATCTCGCCGTTGTGATCCGCCGGGCGGGTGCGGATGAAGTCGCGCAGGTTGCGAAGCTCGCTGATGAATGCCGGCCGTTGCAGGTCGTCGAAGGTCGCGTCGACGATCAGCACGTCACCGGCCTCTTTTTCGGGTTCATCGACGAAACCCTCAGATGCGGCCGAGGGTTCCAGCGACACATCGTCGGCATCGTTTAGAACTTGATCGGATACGTCGGTATCCGGAATGTCATCCGTTTCCGGTGCCGGCGGCTGATCCGGCGCCAGTATGTCTTCGGACTGCGCCGATGTGTCGGGTTTGCCGTCGAATGACTCGAGCGCTGCGGTCGGCTCCGACATTTCCGACGGCGCGTGCGCAAACGCGCCAGCCTCTGATTCCGGTTCGGCCAGTGGCGGCTTGGTGGCGGCTCGGACGTCGAAGACCAGATCGCCGCTCCATTTGAGACCATCTGCCGCCGCCGTACCGTTTGCCACAATCGCCGGCGATGTCGGCGGGACGTCCACGCCGTCAATCACGAGCCCCGTCAATATCGGCTGTGTGTTCTCTGTGCCAAAAGCCGCATAGCGCATGAGCACTTCGAACGGCAGACCTGCTTCCGTGAACGGGACCAGAAGAGACACCGTTTGTGCTGCGCCCCAATTGACGACCCTGTCATAGGCGAGCACGCCGTCTGTATAGACGCTGATGCGGGTCAGTCCGGCGGCGTCGTCACCAGCCAGATGGATATGGAACGCAGAATCCGGATCGGCGTCTTGCGGCGTATTTTCGACCTGGATCGTCGCCGATTGCGGCGGCGACCCGGCGATGACCATCTCGACGTCGAGATCGAAGTTCGGGGTCTCTTCCGGGATGACGACGGCCAGGTCGGAAAGCGCCGTGGCGGGCACCGACCAGACACCATCCTCGGCATGCCCGGCGGTCAGCATCGCGCCGTGCGGTAATCCTGAAAAATGCAGAATAATGTCTTTCAGAGTATCCGGGTCGTCGATGCCCACGGAAACATCGAGCTCGATTACGATCATCGTCGCCGGCTGTGGCGCCTGAGAGTCCGGTTCAGATTCTGTCTCAATCTCCGGCGCCGGCTCCGGCACAGCGGCCTGTACCTCTTCCGTTTCGATCTCGGGTTGAGGCTCGGGTTCCGGCGCCGGTTCCATGTCGTTCACCCGTTCCGCCTGGTCTGCGGACGTGTCCGGTTCGGGCGCGACATGCCGCGCCAACGTTACTTTCGCCGCCGCGTCGTCGGCGAATTCGTAACCGGTCAATTCGGTCCAGGGCGTTTCCGGGTCTTCGCCCACAAAGACACCCTTGAGCATGACGGAGAACGGTAAATCAATTCCCTTCGGGACGACGGCGGCGATGCCGTAAAGATCTTCCGGAGACAGATGCCAGAAGCCGTCCTTCATCGCCGCGCCCGCTGTCAATGAAACGCCTGCGGGTAGACCTCGAATCTCGATCCGCTGCAGGGTCCCGCTCTCGGCGACGACTACTTCCTCGGGAAGATGTATGTCGATACGCCGCGCTTCTATCTTCGGCCCGAAACCGGGCGGCAGCGGCGGTGCGGATTTCGCGCGCGAGGGCCGTGGCGCGCCGACGATGGCGGGCAACCACGCGGTTACACCGGGCCCTGGAACCGGCTTCTTGTCTGCGGTTTTATCCACGTCGTCCGCCATGCGGTCCTCTCGCTGCACCTCTCCGGGAGAATTGGCAAATTCTCTCGCAATGAGTTGCGGTTAGCCAGTCATCTCGCGTAGTCTAACCGGGTCATGGCTGACGCGCGATAGTCCCGTTTGACCAAGCAATAGATTATAAGACGTATATCCTATCATGGCCGAATCAGCGCACATCCTCGTTGTCGAAGACGATGCTTTCGTCCAGAAGGCGCTCCGCCTGTATCTGGAGGGTGAAGGCTATCGGATCACCACCTGCGACAACGGTGCAGACATGCACGCATTGATGGCGGACGATCCGGCGGACCTGGCGATCATGGATCTGAAGCTGCCGAACGATGACGGTTTCGACCTTACCAAGCAGCTTCGCGATAAGTATTCCGTGGGAATCATCATCCTCACCAGCAAGGACGACGCCATCGACCGGGTCGTCGGTCTGGAGATCGGCGCCGACGACTACGTCACGAAACCGTGGGACGAACGCGAGCTTCTGGCCCGTATCCGCAGCGTCATGCGCCGCGTCAACGAACGCAAAGGCGCCGCCAAGGGGGGGAGCGACGGCGACCAGCGGGTGGTCACCTTCAGCGGCTGGATGCTTAATCTGGACAGCCGCGAACTGAAGGACCCCGACGGCAAGAAGGTGGAACTGACGTCCGGCGAGTTCAGCCTGCTCTACGAGTTCATCGAGAAAGCCGGTCGTGTGCTGTCCCGCGATCACCTGCTGAGCGCCATCTACAGCCGCGACTGGGAACCCTTCGACCGCTCTATCGATGTGCTGGTGACGCGCCTCCGCCGCAAGGTCGAAGCCGACTCCCGCCACCCCGAAATCATCAAGACCGTCCGCGGCACCGGCTACATGTTCGCAGCCGCCATCAAAAGAACGGACTGAACCGCCCCGGTTTTCCTTTAACCGCCGATTTCGGGCGGTTAGAGTGCGCCCGTCCGGGAACAAGGCTAATCGACATGAGTGAAGAAGAAGACCGACATACGCTGAGCATCCAGCTCGCCAACCAGATCATCAACACGGCGAACAACCGCCTGCAGGAAGGCATGGATCCGATCGATATCGCCGCCGGCATGCGCCACGCCGCCGCCAATTTCACGGCTTTCGCGGTCGCGAATTCGGAAACCCCCGATGACGTCGATCCGGCGCATTTCGCCGAGGAGTTCCTGCAGATATACGCCTATTACCTCGAAAAACATATGACGCCGAAGCAGGTGGAATCGGGACTGGATGCCCTGATCAAGCAGGTCCGCGACGAGAGTTGAAGGCGGCCGGACGGCGGAAACCCGCCGACAGCGCCATCGCCGGAATTTTTTGAAAAATATATGGCATTCACTGCGTTTCAGGCTTGATTTCCACCCAGTGAGTGAGTACGAACATCGCCGCCGCGTCCCCTTCGTCTAGCGGTCTAGGACGCCGCCCTTTCACGGCGGAAACACGGGTTCGAGTCCCGTAGGGGACGCCAACTCGATACCTAACGTAAACGGTATCAATGAGTTAGCTCCACGAGAAATTGGCCGTCTTCCCGTGCTGTAACAGAAACCTGTAACAGCGGGCCATAATCATGAGCGTTTGGAGCCTCCCTCATCTCTTTCGGCGCGGTGACATCTACTATTTCCGCCGCGCCCTCCCCCTAAATATTTGCAATCAACTGCAACGCGCCGAAGTGTGCTGGTCGCTCCGGACTCGCGATAATTGCACCGCCAGGATACGCTGCAGGTTGTACACCAATCGCTTTGAGCAGTTCGTGAGGGCCGTCAGACGCATGCCGGAACTGGACAAACAAGCCATAGACCAGATGCTGCGGTCATACTTCGCCGACCTGCTATCGAAGTCGGAGGAGATCGCTTTTCTTGCGCCACAGGACCCGCAATTCGACTGGGACATGGAGATCGACGGTAGCGCAAAGGCAATCGACCAATTGCAGCAACAATTAGGGGCTGGCCAAATTGACGGTTTAACTGCCCGTGAAGCACGCGAGCTAGCTGAGCATTTCATCGGCGACGGCGTTCAGGTCCCGCACGATGAGCTACGAGCATTGTGCAACGGCATCCTTCGAGCACGTATAGAAAACCATCGTGTGTTAGTGGCCATGTTGCGCGGCAAATACGACGAAACGGAACCCCGCGACCCCATGTTTCATGGCGTGCGGTCAAACGGCCTCCCTTCCCTACCCGGCGAAAAGCCGCAGGCAAAGAGTCGGTCACTTGCATCGACAATTCAGAAATACCGCGATCACAAGAGTGCCCACGACTGGGTGTCCAAGACCGCTGCAGAGAGTGCCCGCATACTTCACTGGTTCGAGGAGAGTGTTGGGGCCTCGCGTCCTCTGACATCTCTGACAGTCGAGGATGTGAGAGAGTTTCGGGACGCGCTTTTAAAGTTGCCGAAGCACGCCTCGACCGCCATCAAAAACGATGGAGCTACATTTCACCAAATCGTTTCATCTAGCGTGGACGCGCCGCGGCTCAGTCCGAGTACGCTGGCAAAGTATTACAATGTTATTCGATCCTTCCTTTCATGGTGCGACGACGAGTATGGGATCGACTCGTCTCCAATGTTGAAGATCAAGCTTGGCCAGAAGGTCGATAAGTCCAATGCCCGCGATCCATTTTCTGTCGAACAATTAAGAACCCTTTTTAAGTCTCCGCAGTACACCGGCCATCTTTCGATAGCGCGACGGGCAAAACCGGGTGAATTGATCGTCCGCGACGGGAAGTTCTGGCTGCCCTTGCTAGGCCTCTTTACCGGCATGCGCCTGGGTGAGCTTGTGCAATTGGTTGCATCCGACGTGCGCGAGGAGAACGGTGTCGTTTACATTGACGTGAATAAGAACGAGGACGACGTCGGCAAATCTCTCAAAACGGCGACGAGTAAACGACGCATCCCAGTCCACCCAGTGCTGGTGCAGACCGGGTTCCTCAATCATGTAGCTGACGTAACGCCGAGTGGAAGACTGTTCTCCGAGATTAAGAAGGGCGCGAACGGATACTATAGTCACAATATCAGCAAGTACCTTGGGCGTTATTTCAAAGCCATCGGAGTGAAAACGGCGCGGACCTCATTTCATAGCTTGAGGCACAACTTCGCCGACGCTTTGCGCGAGGCAGAAGTTGAAGACTCTCACATTAAAACGCTATTGGGGCATTCCGATACGAGCACGACTGCCATCTACGGATCAGGCGTCTCCCTAAAGGTGCTCGCAAAGGACATAGCGCGAATACACTACGACCTGGACTTATCGCCTCTCTATGTCAACGAAAGTTAAAACTGATGCCTGTGCTCATCAAATGCATCGGCACCCTTCTTCCTAACAAGCCCCCACAAGGGGGTAGCAAGGCGGATGAAGTCGGAAAGTATGAGGTGTCGCTTTATGACATAGCGCACACGTACACGAGACCCGATGGGCAGAGTGTTCGTTGCCTCAAACCGAAGATCGACCACTTGAGTGTCGTGTTGCCGATCAGCAACCAAAAGATTCAGAAGGGCATTATGAGTGTGCTGGTCGGTATGAAGAAAGATGTCGAACTGCATGAAGTGACCGAACCGAAATCACCACCGAAAGTGCCGAGCTATAAGGTGGCGGCTGAGATCATCCACCCCCCCACAGGCAGTCCAATTCTCCTCCAAGCGGGCCCAAATAGCAAAAAGGCGAAGCACTTCCTCCGTCTCCAGATGAACCCTTCGGCCCTTGGAATGAAGGGGGTGAAGTTCTTGCGCGATATACTGACGGACCTCATGAATGACGACGACGCTTACTTGGCTTGGCTCAATCATGGACGTGTGACTAGGGTCGATGTCGCATGCGACTTCATCAACGCCCAGATCGGTGACTTGCTCTTTCATTCCGTCAAAGGCGGCAAGACCCACGGTTACTACTCGGATGTGGGCGACCTTCAAACAGTTTACCTTGGCCTCCAGAGTTCCGACAAAAACAGCAAGTTCTACGTGTATGACAAAGCAACCGAGCAAAGGGATAAAGACCAACCCTACAGCTACGGCGGCGTGCGGCACACGCGTATAGAGTTCAGGATTGCATCGCAAAAGGCATTCAAAGACATCAAATCACTCTCCTCCCCGTTTGAACAATTGGAGGTTTACGATTGTTTTGCAGTGGCACCGCCCGAGGGTAAGCATCACTGGCTACATTTCATGGACAGTTGTCGTCATCGAGGTATCGAGAATGCTTTGGAGATGATCCCCGAACCGACCCGCACCGATTACCGCGCTGCACTCAATCAGGCCCTTCACGATGCTTGGCCGGCAGAAAAGCTATGGTCATGGTGGGAACAAGTCGTCGAGAAAACCGGCATTCTCGAACCTGATTAAGTGTTGCAATCAATTGCAGCAGTCTAGCTCGTGCCTTTCGAACGCAATTTAAGCCATCTACAAGCGCATCACGTCCTCAATCCCCCCACACCTACCCTATGGAGAGATTTGCGGACTCCACGACCGTCTTGGCGCTAATTACCCGTGATCCAATAGGCTTCTTCACTGGAGTTCAGCTTTATCTACTGAGCAAGAGCCTGTAGGCTCCGTCTTGGAGCCGTACGCGCGGCTCTGGGGCTTGGAAACCCCTGAAACGAGCGGTCCGGTGGGACCGAAAGACCACCCTTGACCTCTGCGGTCGGGGAACCTGCGACGTATGTCCAGGACCCCGGTCTAAAGGTCGTAGGGGCCGACTCGTTTCGGCTTTCCAATTCCCCGATCACCAGGGTTAAGACCAGTCCACTTGCGGGGGCGCACCGCAAGCACTGGCCTTCAAGTCGGGGCAGATACGGGTGACATCGACGCGGGACGAAGCGTTCGACAAGGGCGAGTTCCTTGAGTGGGCGCACGGCGAACTTTTGGACAACCGGAACCGAGGCATTGTTGCCGAGTTTATCATCGCCAAGGCGTTGGGGCTGGCAGGCACGCGCCGAGTAGAATGGGACGATGTCGACCTCGTCTACGAAGGCCGAAGTATCGAGATCAAGTCGGCGGCGAACCTACAGTCATGGGAACAGACCGCACCCGTTAATTGTAAGTTCAATATCCCCAAGAAGGCGGCGTATTGGGATGAAAAGTTGGGACGGCGTATGCCACTCGATCCCCCGTGCCGAATGGCAGATTTGTATGTCCTTTGTCACTTTAAGGAGACCGACCGTTTAAACGCCGACCCGCTGTGCCCCGAGCAATGGGACTTCTATGTGCTGACATCGGCGACGATTGAGGAGAACTTCGGAGATCAAAAACAGGTCGCGTTGACCCGCGTTCAGGACTGTTGTGAAGCGCTCGGTTATAACGCTCTGCGGGACAAAATTGAGGCGTTCAAAACCTGTGATCACCAAGACCGTTCCTGACCGCTTTCTGTGCACTTGAGGGATATAGAACCATACACAAATTGTTATGTTTGGGGGGCTGATAAACCTCCACAGCTTGACGTGACGTTTTCCCAGAAACCCGGGGTTGATCGTCCAAAATCGCCGACAGTTTTTGTAGGTGACTAACTCCGGCGTTCTGTTCCGCTTTCGTCTTCGTAGACCCGCGAAAACAACAGAATGGGGAAAGCGTACCAAGGCTACAATCGCCGGAAATCCAGCGTATATAGCGCATTCCTATCGACAGTTTTTGTAGGTGACTCGATTTCAGGTGTACAACGAGATTCTACTCTGAAAGTGTAATTTTGCAACTAATTGCAATGAGTTACACGAGCGATGCCGATACTGATAGAGAAACACTGCCGACACCTGCCGGACCCCGAAGATGGGACGCGGATACTTGTCATGAGGTATTGGCCGCGTGGCGTGAAAAAGGAGGCGTTCGAGATATGGGCGCGTGATCTTGCGCCATCACCGGGATTGCTCCGCTGGATCATGGACCGGAAGGACAGCACGTCAGAAGAAACCTGGTCGACGTGGGCGACGCGATATCGCGAGGAGATGGCTTTGCAATCAAGTGCAATCGCGGACTTGAAAACACGACACGAGACGGGCGAAACGATCACCCTGCTTTGCGGCTGTCACGATAAGAGCAGATGCCATAGAAGCCTGCTACGTGAATTGATCCTAGACGGCGAGGACGAATGAAGCCGCTCTCTACGAGCGCCAAACTGCCCCCTACGACACAGCATACGAACGATCAAGATGGTGCAATCAATTGCACGCGCAGCGCCTCCGACTACGTCCGGGTATCCGTCTCCGAGAACACACGCCGCGCATACCGTTCCGACCTCAAGCACTTCCTAGACTGGGGCGGTTCCATCCCGGCGTCGGATGTGTTGATCGCCGATTACCTAGCGGCTCATGCGGACCGATTGTCGGTCGCAACACTCTCCCGCCGTGTCGCGTCGATCTCGAAGGCACACACGGCCAAGGGCCTTCAAAGCCCAACAACATCTGATCTTATCAAGACCACACTGCGAGGCATCAAGCGCACTCACGGGGCACCACAGCGCGTCTCAGCCCCGCTTCTGGTGGAGGACCTACTACGGATAATGAGCCTGCTCGGTGACAGCCCGAAAGATGTGCGCGACCGTACCCTTCTCTTGATCGGGTTCGCGGGTGGCTTCCGGCGTTCGGAACTGGTCTCGCTCAATGTCGAACACATCCGGCAAGTACGCCCGGGAATGATCGTCACGCTCCGTCGTTCAAAAACCGATCAAGCCGGGCGAGGCCGGGAGATCGGTATCCCGTTCGCGCGTGGTCGGTTCTGTCCGGTGAAGGCGTTGGAAGCGTGGCGGCAATTGGCGAGTATCGAAGGCGGCGCGATCTTCCGACCGATCAACCGGCACGGACGGATTGAAAATGGTCGATTGTCCCCCGATGCGGTCGCCAGTGTGGTGAAGGCCAGGGTTCAGGAGATCGGGCTGGACCCGGCCAGCTACTCAGGTCACAGCCTTCGAGCGGGTCTCGCCACGAGCGCCGCGATGGCGGGTGTCAGCACACTCGACATCAGAAAGCAGACGGGGCACGCATCCGACGCCATGCTCGCCCGGTATGTGCGGTCTGGTGAGTTGTTCACGAACAACGCCGCCGGGCATCTTCTCTGAAGAGGTCGCCATTCCAGGCAGGTGTGGCTTGACCACTTGATACACGCCGTAGTCTAGTTCTTACAAAGACACAATCTGATCGCGGAGCGTACCAATGGTAGTGTTGCCTTGGTCAGTAATTGCAGGGGGCATCGGTGGGCGTCATGTGCTTGGCGTGGACAAGCAGTTCAACTTTCTTTGGTAGGCCGTGACCTTCACGGAAGCCGATACTTGTCGCAAGTTCGTCGTCCCGAAGCTTCAGGAAGCGGGTTGGGACGACCAGCCTCACGCAATCAACGAACAGCGAACCTTCACCGACGGTCGCATCGTCTTCATAGGCGGCAAGGCTCGTCGGGGTAGACAGAAGCGGGCGGACTACCTCCTCCGCTATCGGGCCGACTTCCCCATCGCGGTAGTAGAGGCCAAGGCACGATACCGGAACGCTGCCGAGGGGCTTCAACAGGCGAAAGAGTACGCCGAGATACTGGGTCTCAAGTTCGCCTACGCGACCAATGGCGTGGAGATTATTGAGGTCGACTACACGACTGGCATTGAGCGGCCTGTCAGCACCTTCCCGTCACCGGAAGAACTTTGGCAGCGCCAGCGCGCGGCTGACGGCTTGAACAATGACACTGTGGTCGAAAAGCTGCTGACGCCGACCTACCCCGACAAAGGCAAGATGCTCCGCTACTACCAGGAGATCGCCGTGAACCGTTCTGTCCAGAGCGTGGTCTCTGGTCGGAGGCGCATACTACTGACCTTGTGCACTGGCGCCGGCAAGACGGTCATCGCGTTCCAGATCACCTGGAAGCTGTGGTCCGCGCGATGGAACAACAAGGGGACGACCCGCAAGCCGAAGATTCTCTTTCTCGCCGACCGAAATGTGCTGGTTGATGATCCGATGGCGAAGGATTTCAGCGTGTTCGGAGATGCACGCCACAAGATTACTGGCGGCGACGCTTCCAAGAGTCGCGACATCTACTTCGCGATCTACCAGAGCATCGCCCGCGACGAGAACAGGCCTGGCCTCTACAAGGAATACCCCCAGGACTTTTTCGACCTGATTATCGTCGATGAGTGTCACCGTGGTAGCGCCCGAGATGATAGCAACTGGCGCGAGATACTCGACTGGTTTCAGCCCGCCACACAGATCGGTATGACGGCCACGCCGCGTCGCGAGGACAACGTCGACACCTACAACTACTTCGGCGATCCTATCTACGAGTACAGCCTCGCCCAAGGCATCGCCGACGGCTTCCTCGCCCCTTACCGCGTACACCGGATCATTACCGACTACGATGCGGGCGGATGGCGCCCTACCAAGGGAGAGTTGGACCGCTACGGACGTGAGATACCCGACGCGGAGTACGGAACCAAGGACTTCGAGCGGCTAGTCGCGATTAAGGCGCGTACCAAAGCCATCGCAAGGCACCTTGCCGATTTCATGCGTCAGACAGACCGCTTCGCAAAAACCATCGTGTTTTGCGTCGACCAGGAGCACGCGCTGGAGATGCGTGCAGCCCTCCAGGAGTTGAATACAGACCTCGTTAAGCAGCACCCGGACTACGTCTGCCGGGTCACGTCCGACGAGGGAGACGTGGGCAGCGCCCATCGCGCGAAGTTTCAAGACGTGGAGACCGATACTCCGGTCATACTGACCACTTCTCAACTCCTCACGACGGGGGTGGATGCTCCAACCTGCAAGAACGTCGTGCTGGCTCGGATCGTTGGCTCAATGCCCGAGTTCAAGCAAATCATCGGACGTGGCACGCGGCTGCGCACCGACTATGGAAAGCTCGCCTTCAACATCATCGACTACACAGGCACGGCTACCGAGAAGTTCGCCGACCCGGAGTTCGACGGCGTGCCGGTACGTGAGCAAGAAGAAGTGATCGACGACACCGGCGAGGTTGTTGAGGAGACAGAGGTCCAAGAGCCAGAACCCGACCCTGAGGACATGCCCGATACTCCGGCTGATGACGGCATCGACGGCCTCGATGATGACGATGATAGCCCGCCGAGGAAGTTCTACGTGGATGGCGGTGAAGTCGAGATCGTCAAGCACGTCGTCTACGAACTAGACGCAGAGGGCAAGAAGCTGGCTTGCCGACAACTCACCGACTACACGGGCGACAAGGTCCGCACTTTGTTCCCGAACGCCTCGGACCTTCGCAAGGACTGGCTTGATCCAGAGCGTCGGGCCGAGATCGTCCAACAGTTACTGGACAAGGGCATCGACCTGGAAACCCTGGCCGAGGCGGTCAACAAGCCAGAGGCGGACCCTTTCGACCTGCTCTGCCACTTGGCCTACAATGCTCCGCTACGAACACGGCGCGAGCGGGCTACGCAAATTAAACAGGCGGAGGCGGCTTTCTTCGAGCAGTACGGCGATGACGCCCGGGCGGTCCTAGACGCTGTCCTGGACAAATATGCGGAATACGGTAGCGTCCAGTTCAAGCTACCGGACATTCTGGAAGTACCGCCGATCTCGGAGTGGGGTAATGTCATCGAGATCGCGGACAGGTTTGGCGGCACCAAGAAAATGAGGAAGGCCATGATGGAGATGCAGGAGCGTCTCTACACGGCTTGAGGGAGATGAGATGGACAACGCAACGAAAGTCTATGAACTATTGGCCAAGGACCATCCTAGCCCGGACGAGTTCAAGTTGCTACTTGAGAACGTCAGTCCTGGCGTTCTAGCCAAACGCTACCTGTTGACGGGGTTGCCCTTCGTGTTCGACAAGCAGCCTCAGCAGTACCTTGCATTCCGAGAAGCGACAGGACGAATCTTTGGTGTCGCTCCTCAGCAGATTTCAGTCATGGGCAGCGCCCGCTTCGGCTTCAGCGCATCTCCAAGGAAACAAGGTGAAGATGGTCCAAAAGAACTGGATCAGAACTCTGATATGGACCTGATCATTGTGTCAGATCTCATCTACCAACGTGCGTTGGAAGATCTCGTCAAGTTCTCGTTCTCTGTCCTCAGGAACCATCCCGACCTTCGGTCTGATCCGACCTCCGACGAGGAAACAGTCACCATCCCCAAGTACCAGATACTGGCTATTCGAAACAGAGCGAAGGCGCTGCACTTTGGTTACGTCAGCCCGTCTGATCTCACGGACGGCTCCGCGTTCAAACAGGAGATGTATGACAAGCAACGTGAGGCGCAGACTCAGTTGTTTGGCACTGCGCCTCCTGGACCGATCAACCGTATCGGTGCACGCATTTACCGGGATTGGGAAGCGGCAGAACGAGCCTATGAGTTCTCGTTCCTTCAGTTGTCAAGGTCTCTCGGGCTTAAAACCAGTGAGCAAGCGCTAGGGCCTCAGCCAGATGAAGAAAGACCTACTGAGGCTGAGGCAGCAGAGTAGCAACTAGCAGATAAGAGGTGGGGAGAAGAACGTGGCGAAGAAGACAGCCCGCAAGAAGGCAACGCCGAAGGAACAGACGACGGCTCAGCGGCTCGACAGCATCATCAAGTCCGCCCGCAAGATCATGCGCAAGGACAAGGGCCTGAATGGCGATCTTGACCGGCTGCCCATGCTCACCTGGATCATGTTTCTCAAGTTCCTGGACGATATGGAGCGTGTTGAGGAAAGCCGCGCTGAACTTCGAGAGGAAGATTACAAGCCGATCATCAAGGCACCCTACCGCTGGCGCGATTGGGCAGCGCAAGTCGATGGGATTACAGGCCCCGATCTGCTCGCTTTTCTGGTCAACGAAGAGACGGAACGCGCGGACGGTTCCGAGGGACCGGGACTGTTCACCTACTTACGTAGCCTACGCGGCACCAACGGCAGGCGTGAGCGCAGGGACGTGATCGCGACCGTCTTCCAAGGGTTCTCCAACCGGATGGAAAGTGGGTATCTGTTGCGTGATGTCGTCAACCTCGTCGACGGCATTCACTTCGACGTGTCGGAGGAGGTCCACACGCTCGGCCGACTCTACGAGACGTTGCTGCGTGAGATGCGCGATGCAGCGGGTGACTCGGGTGAGTTCTATACGCCCCGCCCTGTCGTCCGCTTCATGGTTGAGATGACGAACCCTCGCCTGGGCGAGACGGTCCTGGACCCGGCCTGCGGAACCGGAGGCTTCTTGACGCAAACCTTCGATCACTTGATGGCGCAAACCAATACTGAGGCCGACCTGAAAACGCTACAAAAGCGCAGTATCATCGGTGGCGAAGCGAAGACACTGCCGTTCCTGCTTGCACAGTTGAACCTCCTTCTTCACGGACTCCACGCCCCGCAGATCGACGCGGGGAACGCGCTGCGCCATCGGCTGACGGAAATCGGCGAGGCCGAGCGGGTCAATGTCATCCTCACCAACCCACCGTTTGGCGGAGAGGAAGAAGCTGGCATCCTCAACAACTTCCCGGACGACCGGAGGACGGCAGAGACGGCTCTGTTGTTTCTCCAGGTCATCATGCGGCGGCTCAAGAAACGTGGCCGAGGACGTGCAGCCGTTGTCGTGCCGAATGGCACCTTGTTCGGCGACGGTATCGCGGCTCGGATCAAGGCCGACCTGCTGGAGAACTTCAACCTGCACACCGTCGTGCGCCTGCCCGAGGGCGTATTCGCACCCTATACCAACATCCCTGCGAACTTGATCTTCTTTGATACGACGGGACCGACTCGGTCAATTTGGTACTACGAGCAACCGAAACCGGAGGGCCGCAAGAAGTACTCCAAGACCGTGCCGCTGACTTATGAAGAGTTTCAGCCCTGCGTCGATTGGTGGGCGAACCGTGAGCCCAACGAACAGGCATGGCAAGTAGAAGCGGCGGGCCTGATTCAACGAGACGATGATGGCCGTGTAACGGCCTGCAACCTGGACCTTAAGAACCCCCACACCGAAGGCACTGAAGACCACCGAACACCCGCTGAGATCGTCGATGGCATCGTCGCGAAGGAGCGGCGTGTGCTCGCGGTCATGGACGAGATCAAGGCGACACTGGCGGAGCCTGTGTGATGACGTGGCCGGTCGTTAAACTTGGAGAGGTCGCTAAGCATCGAAAGGAGTTTGTTACTATCGAGCCCGATGTAAATTACGCCCGTTGCCGAGTTCAGACTTCAGCGCGCGGTGTGATCCTTCGTGATCGGGTCCAAGGATCTGAGATCAAGACGAAGAAGCAACAGGTCTGTCGCGCGGGGGAGTTCCTAGTCGCCGAGATAGACGCGAAGCTAGGTGGATACGGTCTGGTGCCCGATTACTTAGCTGGTGCCATCGTCAGTAGTCACTACTTCCTCTTCACGCTCGACAGTTCCAAGCTCGATAAATGGTTCTTGGACTGGTTCTGTCGCACGAGTGATTTTCTTCAACAGGTTCAGGCGCGCGGTTCGACTAACTATGCTGCTATCCGACCTGCGAACGTGCTGGAGTATCGTGTGCCGCTACCCTCACTCGGTGAACAGCGGCAGATTGTGGCTCGGCTTGACCGTGTGGCCATGCTGGCAGCAGAGGCGCGTCTGTTGAAAGATGAAGTCGATCAAGATACCGCGTCGCTAACACAAAGTCTGCATTTTCACTGGTCCACCGAGCGTAAACTCCCCTTCTCGAACTTCGTGGAGTTGTGGGAAGATCGGCAACTTGTGGAACCAGAAGGCTCTTACCCACAAGTGGGGATCAAGGGCTTCGCTGGCGGTCTGTTTACCAAGACTGCCGTCAAAGGGGCCGAGACGTCTTACCGGGCATTCAATCGGCTCCACCGCGACTTGCTCGTAGTCAGCCAACCGAAAGGGTGGGAAGGAGCTGTTGCCGTCTGTGACAATTCCGTTGAAGGGTGGTTTGCCTCACCTGAATATCGAACGTTCAAGTGTCGCGACGGGGCCTTACTTCCGCGCTACCTCGACATGCTCATTCGGACTCCTTGGTTTCAAGCGGAACTTGCGCAGTTGACGAGAGGCCAGGGCGCGCGACGTGAACGGTTGCGGCCCGAAATGCTGCTTGAGCTAGAGGTGACGATGCCAGACGTTGAGGCCCAGCAAGCGGCACTTGAGGTAATTGACCGCTGTCAAGTCATCCGAAACCAGTACGGCGCAACCACCGCTGATCTTGACGCACTCATCCCCGCCATGCTGCACAAGGTGTTCGGTGGTGCCATTCCGAAGCCCGAGCCTCAGGCGTCTGACACGACCAATGTAGTCACCCTTCGAGCCGCCGCAGGATAGGAACGTAGGGCGCTCGTGGATCGCGTCTCGGCGAAAGAAGCACACTCAGCGTCACTAACCTCTGATAATCCCCCATTATCGGAGCCTAGGGATGACCGTTTCAGGCACTCGCCGGGGATACAAAACGCTTCAACGTGGTGCTCCGCGCCAACGGTCGTTAGGCTGTCGATGCAATTTGTGATCTGAGGGAGAAGCTTTCATGCGTGCAGCCGGTACACCAGTGCTCATCACTAACGACGGTGAGATGGAGTTGAAGCGGGTCAAGATCGGCGGCAAGGACGGCAAGCACAACGAGCAGTGGCTTCAACAGATCGTGCACCGTCATCCGGCCTGTCTCCCGATGGATCAGATTGAACCCGGCTTCTCGACCCTGCACCCGATCTGCATGGAACTGCCTGTACCGAGCGGCTTCGTAGACAACGTCCTGATGACCGCCGAGGGTGACATCGTTATCGTGGAGGCCAAACTGTGGGGTAACCCTCAGGCGCGGCGCGAGGTCGTTGCCCAGGCTCTTGAGTACGCCAGCAACCTGTTCGGGATGGACTACGCGACCTTCGAGCAGGCCGTGTTAAAGGCGGACCATGACGGGCAGGATAAGCCAACGTCGCTCTACGGCATGTTTGGGGACGCAGACACGTTGGACGAACCGGCGTTCGTGGATGCTGTGACGATGAACCTCCGCAATGGGCGGATTGTCGTTCTCATAGCCGGTGACGGCATCAGGAGCGACGCCGAGGCCCTCGTGTCGTCACTCCAATCGCACGGTGGCTTCCACTTCACTTTCGCCCTGGTAGAACTTGCGGTGTTCGCGGGCCAAAACATCGACGAGTACATCGTCGCCCCCAGAACCATCGCACAGACGGTGATGATCGAGCGCGGCATTGTGCACCTTCAAGACGACAGAGTGTCCGTCACTTCGGCTCATGATGACGGCCTATCTGCGGCGCCGAAACCACATGAGAGGATATCCATCACGTCGGAGTCATTCTACGACGCCATGCGGAAGTTGTCGCCTGCTCTGCCGGACAAAATCGAAGCGTTGGTGGGGCAGTTGTCGAAGTTGGGCGTATATGCTGACTTCCAGCGGTCTCTCAACTTCAAGTGGGATGGCCCACACGGGAAGGCAATCAATCTCGGCTACATTGTTCGCCAAGGCCAAGTTTGGACCGATATGGTTGGCCAGACACTGACAGACAAGACCTTGGCTAAGGACTATGTCGAAGACCTTGCGCGGAGGACTGGTACTGAGGTCAAAGTGTTCGAGAAGTCCGGAAACACCACCGTCGCAATCAAAGGCTCGCCTCCGAAAATCCAAGACTTTATCGAGAGAAGCGATGCGTGGGCGGGGGCGATTGAGGCGTTCATCGACCGGATGAATGATCGAGCGCAATCGCAGGACGAGTGAGTTGGTGAGGACCAGACTAGCTGTAGAATGCTTTGATCCACTGGGCCTTATGCTCGGCGAACGCGGTCCTCGAAGCGGTAGCTTGATCGAAGTCGTCTAGGAAAAAGCTGTCGACTATCTCACCGACCTGAACTGCCAACCTCCCCATCTCGGAGAGGACCGCTTGAAGTACGGAAAACTCCATGAACGGGCCGATGACAGAGTCTCCGCCCTTCACTGGACGCATCATGTGCATCGATTGCATCGACGGGTGTCCTGCCAATTCGGAGAACATCTTGTAGACCTGCTCCCGCTTCCGGGTGGTGAAGCCATCATGGTTATCCAGGAACTTCCGCACATTAACCGGACGAAACTCGTCCTTCTCGCGGCTACTTGACGCCTCCCTCCACCGTTTGATTGCTGTGCTGTCCTTCCGGAACATATCCACGAGGAACACGGTCTCCAAGATGTCGCGCATGATGAGGGCGCTGTTCTGCGAGTAACCTGATAGTGCCAGTTTCAAGCTGGCTCCGAAGGCGTTGAACACACGCATGCTCAACAATTGCACGACCTTCTCGTCCTCATCGTCGGTCTCAATTTGACGGTACACGTCGCAGAGGTCCATCGCGCTCTCAATTACGGCGAGATGAAGTGGCAATCCCTGGTCTGCTACAATCAGTTCATGCGCCCTCGCCCGCAACTCCTCCTCTTGCCTGTGCAGGCCTTGAAGATTTTGTGGAACACCTGAGTGGGACACGGCAAATGACTCCTGTTCGATGACGCCTTGGGGATATTAACTTGCCCCTCTCAATAATTCTCTCGGCAACTGTTACATCAAACTGTTACAGTAAATCCATCGCACGGAGGCGGTGACGGCGCTAAGTCATTGATTGCAAAAGTATCGTGTTTGGACGTACTTCTCCCGTAGGGGACGCCAACGATTTCAGACACATAGCCCGCCTCTCGGCGGGCTTTTGTCGTTTGTACCGAAAAATCCGGAAGAGGTGATTTCTAGTTTTATCAGTTCACAGCGACGAGGATATATTCGAAACAGGGCTGCATGTAGGCTAGTGTTGCCCTATCGCGCCGTGCCTTAACATCATTCGTTCAGTCGCGCCGCCTCGAAAAAGTGATCACCGGGAGAGTAAATCTTGCCAAAATCCAGCGTTATTACGATTGACCGCCACCCAGGCCGTTCCGCCCAAACCATCGGGCTCGCGAAAGTATTAGGGACCGATCCCTCCCTGATTCACGAGCCTGCCATCGGTGTCGTCGGCACCAAAGGTGACAGCCAATGCTATCTGGGCGTGGCTTCGAAGGTGGAAGCCATCCACGCGCACTTACGCGGCCGGGTCGGTACGGGCGACGGTATGCTGAAATATCGTCTGGTTCAGCCGGAGTTCACGATTGCGACGTCCGACGGCATCCGAAACGGCACGCCGGAGATGCGGTATTCCCTGATCGGCAGAGAGGTGACGCACGATGCGCTTTGCGAGCACTTCGAAGCGTCGGGGCTGGCCGGGATCATTGCGGTTGTCGCTTGCGACAAGCCCCCTGTCGGCACTTTGGCGGCCGTGCTCGAACATAACGAGCCCGCCATCATCATGTCCGACGGCACGATCCGCCCCGGCCAGAACCCTGACACCGGCGAAGCACTCGATATCGTCAGCGCCTACCAGGTTGCCGGCCATCCGGACCCTGAATACCGGCACCTCATAGCCTGCAATGCGTGCCCCGGCATCGGTAGCTGCGGCGGCATGTTCACTTACAATACCATGCAGACCTTCATCGCGGTCGTGGGTCTTCAGCCCTTGCATATGGTGGCGCCCGCCTCCGACGATCCGAGGCGCGTGAACGAATTTCCGGTTCAACTGGTGGAATACCTGGCGAATATGATGGCTTCCGGGCTCCGGCCGCGCGATATCGTCCAACCGGACTCGATCCGTAATGCCGTCATCGTCGCCATGGCCGTAGGGGGATCCACGAATGCCGTCCTGCATACGCCGGAAATCGCCCGCGCGGCGGGATACGAGCACTTCTGGCGGGACATCATGACACCGGAGGAATTCAATCGCCTGTCGCGGGACATCGTGCCTGTTCTGACCAACGCACGCCCCTACGGCACCTATTCGATGATCGACATCGACCGCGTCGGCGGGGTCCAGGTCATCGTTCGCGAGCTGCTGGACGCAGGATTACTCAACGGCGACATGATGACATGCACGGGCCGCACCCTTGCCGAACAGGTCGCCGATCTGGAAACGCCGGCGCCCGACGGCGACGTTATCTTTCCGGTCAATAACCCGTACAAGCCGACCGGCGGACTTCGGATGCTCGGCGGCAACCTGTCTCCTGATTATTCCGCCATCCTCAAGCTTGCCGGTGTCGAGGGCGGCCTGGAGGACAATCTATTCCGCGGGCGGGCCCAGGTTTTCGAAGGCGAAGCCGATCTGTTGAAGGCTCTCGATCAAGAGCCGGATCGGTTCCAAGACAATGATATGATCATCGTCAGATATGCGGGTCCGAACGGGGCCCCGGGAATGCCCGAAATGCTCGATCCGACGTCACGAATCACAACCTTGTGCCGAGAGCGCGATATCGTCATTGCCCTCATGACCGATGCACGGTTCTCCGGCGGTTCGGTCGGCTTGGTGATCGGTCATGTGGGCCCCGAAGCGGCGGTCGGCGGTCCCATCGCGCTTATCGAGGACGGCGACGAAATCGTCGTCGACCTCAACACCAGCGAGATCAACTGCCCTGCTCTGGATGATGCCAAGACCAGGGCGGCGCGTCAGGCCGCATGGGAGAAGGCGGTCGCCGACAATGGCGGCGTTCATCCGAACTGCGGCGAAGCCAACACGCGGCTGTTGCACCGGGCACGACACTCCGCGGTTCCCGCTTCGCGAGGTGGCGGCCTGCACCCCAACCGTGAAGTATGGGTTCGCGATTCCCGCACGCCCGAGCACACCGGTTTTGTCGTACGGAACAAACATCGCGAATAACCGGACTGGCGAAGGCGGTGATCGTTTGTCTCCCTTCAGCCGGTCAGGACCTGAACCGCGACCGCTGAAACGTATATACAGAGCATGGCCAATCCTTCCCAACCGATCGTTGCGGGGCCCCGACGTTCGCGAAACAGCAACCCGAGTGTCAGCACCGCCGTCATAACCAGCCCGACGGCAAGCCAGAAAAAGTCACCGCTGCCGAGTGCGTGATAGATCGAACCGTCCCGGTATCCGATATCGGAGATTGTAATGAACATCGTATCGATCGTGTTGCCGCCGATGATGCCGCCAACCGCGAGCTGCAGTGCACCGCTCCGCACCGCTGCCAACGTCGTAACCAGTTCCGGCAATGATGTCGCGATAGCGGTCAGCAAAACACCGACCGTTGTCGCGGATAGGTCTAACCGGTTCGTGATTTCGACGGCGGTCTGGGCGATGATCCAACCGGCGCCGCCCATGGCCAGCATCAGACCCACGAAGGCACATAACAACACCGCCGTTTTATGATCCCTATTGGGGTCTTCATCAGGCGCATCGGGATCTGTCACGTGGGTCGTCACCGGCTGCCACATCGGCCGCTCACGTATCTGATAGGATGCTTTGACGCCGAAAACATAAACCGCCATCAAGATAAGTGAGGCCGGATGAATTCCCACGAACGAGACTTCCGGTGTGGCAAAGGCCACGATTGGAATGCACAGCAGCAGCATCAGCAACGCGGCCTGAAATACATTCGTCAGATCGGCCGCCGCATGTTCCAGATTAGCCCGGCGATAGACAATATCGGCTATCGATAGAAACGCGGTCTGGACGGCGATCCCGCCGACGCAATTGGAAAATGCAAGAGACGGGTATCCATCCAGCGCCGTTGTCAGCGAAACGACGGCCCCCGACAGAGATGTTGCGGCACCGAGGAATATGCCTCCCATCAGCGCTTCACCGATGCCGGTGCGGTCGGCGAGTCTATCGGTCACCGATGTGATCCGTATACCGCAGACCAACACGATCAGCGCCGCCCCGGCAAAGCCGGCAAACAACAAGGGCGTGGAGAAGCCGCTCACAAGATTGCGCGCCGACCGCTGATTACGACGAACTTATCTGCATTGCCCGTTTGGTAGTTAGTCAAATCGATCATTGCTCATATGCCGCGGGCGCGATTTCCCATATTTTTATGTGGGCCCCAGCTAACCTGAATCAACCGACCGAACGGCCGCCATTTGGGCACAGCCGGGATGGATCTCCGCTCTCGACATCGGATTGACTGCCGTCAGGGCAGCCGTTGAGTTGTGAACGTGATTGAATCTTCGATGCCAGTCCGTCCATCGAGAACGACTTCGTCGCGAACCGTTGCCTCTGCGCCGTCTGAAAATCTCGTGCGGCAGGCGCATGGCGGTATGCCGAACGCCGGCGCCCGATCTGGCCTCCGGTGCCAAATTGCAGAACTCAAGGAATAATACTTCTGGTTATCAAAACGGTTCAGACCAAGACCAAACCTAAATCAATATTTACACATATGAACCAATGCCGTAATCGATGAGAGGTTATATTATAATATTTTTATAATTTAATTTTTCGGAGTTATTGCATCGGCGAGGGCAAAGTAGCGCGCAGGACATTTCCGGGTATGTCGAACGGCATCGAAACGCTTGAATTGAAGGACGTTGGCGGTGCGATGGCAGCTGAACGGAATCGCGTTCGTGCTAACCGGCAAAACGACGCGCTGAGCGAACCGGTCAATCGGACGCTGGGCGGGGAACTCGAGATTGTTTCGGCCCAGGACTGGCAAAATGCAAGCGACCAGATCGCTAGAAGCGAACCGTTCGACGTGATCGTTTCTGCTGCATGGCCCGGCGATCGAACACTGGAGATGCTGCTGGGGGCGCCCAAGCGTGTTTCGTTATTTACTCCCCTCGCCCTGACTGGGAAAGACGAAGCGTTTCGGGGCCTTGCGCCGCATGTGGTCCCAGTCGGCTCTCTCGAAAAGCGTTCGAATTTTAGAACCCGCCAAACAAGAAACTTACCGGAGTGTGAAACAAATGCGTGTACTTCTGATTGACGATGACGAAATGGTGTTGGAGACACTCGCGCCAGGTCTGTCTGATGCCGGCTTTGAAGTGGAGACGGCCCAGGATGGGGAAATCGCCGCCGATAGATTCAAGCGCATCTCGCCGGACGTTGTCGTGACGGACATTATCATGCCCAACAGGGAAGGAATCGAAACTCTCATCGAGTTTAAAAAGATTGCACCCGACATCCCGATTATCGTCATGTCCGGTGGCGGTCGTACCCACAAACTGGATTTTCTCGAGGTCGCCGAAAAAATGGGGGCGGCAGCGACATTGCGTAAGCCCTTTCTGCCTGATGACCTTGCGAACTTGATCAGATCCGTTTTATCGGACCGACAGCTTAGCAACGACCGACAGAACGGTTTGGATTCGAACCATAGCCAGAAAATAGGTGTCTAGTTGGGCATAATGGGAAAGCAGCAATCAAAGCTGAACATGTCTCTACTGCACCGGTGGCTTGGCGCGCTGACCGGTGGCTCGACCACTGAAGACGCGCCATCGCGGGCAAAGAAAATCAAAGAACGCGATAAAAGCGCCCGCCGCCAACCGGGGCGTATGCAATCCGCCAGGAAACAAACCGAGGCGGCGCTGTTCGAGTTCGAACAACGCCTTCGAGAGATGCCCTCCTCTCACCCGACCATCGCTTCAGGCAAAATGCAGGTTCTGAATATTGAACCAGTCGCGCGGAATATAGGTGACAACTGGCCGAAAGTGGCCGGCCGCACACATCTGAAGATCGAGAAAATTCTCTCCAAGCATTTACGTTCGCAGGATCTTTTCCGTCAGCATGACGACTACATCTATGTCGTGGTATTCGCCGATACCGGCGGCGCCGACGCGCGAGCGATCATGGCGATGATCGGCAAGGAAATCGAACGGACACTGTTGGGAGAACAGCAGACAAACGACGTTCTCGAACTGCGAACGGCGACGATTGACGCAAGCGGCGGAGTGTCGTTCGAGACATACTCGCTTTCCGAGGCTATGGCCGAGTTTCTTGAGAATAACGAGACGGCTTCCTCAGGCGATATCTCGGATCAGGTCCTCCCGGGCGTTGCCGCATCGCATGAATCAGGGGCAATCCCCGCCTCCGCAAAGAATGACAAGCTGGACCAGATTGCCCGTGCCCACGAAATGATCCAGGCTCGGCTGAATACGTTCGAAACGGCTCCCCCGGACGGCAGCCCCAAAGCCATTGAATTCGAGATGTTGAGGGACCTTGACGAAGAACTGTTCCGTCTGCACGACCGGCTCGCGCGGCACGTCCCGCTCGTCGCGAAAACGATCTCAGCGCCGTCCGAAGCAAGAAAATCGTGTGCCGATGACGATACCTCGAACTTCCCCCGGGCCATAACCGTGCTGCTGATGGAGGCGGAGAATGCCTTTATGGCCGGGCGCGAGGATGAGCGTATATTCTTGGACGAAGAGGAAGGCCTACGGCTTTCGTTCGAATACCGGCCGCTGTGGTACGTCAAGAAACGGATCCTCAGTGGTTACTTGATCATGGCCCGTCTTCGGGATGGCGATATTGAAAGGCCCTTGTACGCTTCGCTCGGCGGTCGTCGCAGTGAGGATATCAACGCGTTGGTAGACCGCTGCCATTTGCGGCGCGCGCTTTTGGATATCGAGATGCAAAGAGGCGAATTGGATTCTTTCGTCGGCATTCCGATTCACTTCAGCACCTTACGCCACACCGCGCACAGACAAACAATTCAGTATCTGCTTCACACGATCCCGCAATGGTGCCGGAGCCGGATTATCTGGGAAGTCGTCGACACGCCAATCGAGCCTATGCGCGCGCATATCGACGACACCGTGTCGTTACTGAGGTCTTTTGGCGGAAATGTCGGTTGGCATGCAAACCCCAGTATGAGCAGCCTTAAAGCCCTCAGGAACTCCCCTGTAAAACTTGTAGGTATTAATCTAAGACAGATTAAAGGCGGTGAAGAGCGCGCGTTTGCTTTCATGGATTCATGGGTCGAAGCCGCAGAAGAGTATGGCATGAAAACGTATTTCCGTAGCGCGGACACACGTAGCCTTGCCCTTGCCGGCGTGTGCGCCGGCGCCGTCTGGATTGCCGGAGACGGAATTGCCGCCCCTGTACCCAACCTGAAAGGCCTGATCCCCTATTCAGAGGAACAGCTATACGCCAAGATCATTTCGGAAGTCTTTTCTTAGCGTTTCGCCTTACGCCGATTGGCCGGTTCTTCACCGGCTGATGGCAGCGACGTCGTAGACCTGCCCCCTGAGGCGCCACGAAGGCTCAGTTCCAGCCTTCGACCCCAGCCATGTTGGGCAGTTCGTGCGCGATACCCTTATGGCAGTCGATACAGGTCTTCTGGCCCGTCACAAGGAAGGTGCTGTGCGCCTCCGCGGCGCGTGGGCTCTGCAGGGAGAAGTCCATCGATTCCGCACTATGACAGTTGCGGCATTCGAGCGAGTCGTTGGACTTTAGACGCGACCACTCGTGCTTGGCTAACTCAAGACGCTTCTCCAGAAACTTTTCGCGGGTGTTGATGGTGCCGAAGATCGTGCCCCAGACTTCCTTGGACGCCTGCATCTTACGGGCGATCTTGTCGGTCCAGTCGTGCGGCACATGACAGTCGGGGCACGTCGCTCGGACGCCGGACTGGTTGGTGAAATGTACCGTAGTCCTGAGTTCCTGATAGACGTTGTCACGCATTTCGTGGCAACTGATGCAGAACGACTCGGTGTTAGTGAACTCGAGCGCCGTGTTGAAGCCGCCCCAGAAGATCACGCCTGCCACGAACCCGCCGATACTCAGAAAACCGAGGCTGAGGTGGACGGCGGGCCGGGATAGCGTGCCCCAGTATTCCTTGATCAGATTGAATAATTTCGACATCCCCGCCCCCTCAGTTGGCGCCGGGTTTGTGTTCGACGGCCAGCAGGCTGTCTATATCGACGAAGGTGTTCGGGACCGCGTCGGGAATCCGCGTCTGCACGACATGGCATTGATTGCAGAAATACCGGCGCGGCGACACGGTGGCCAGCGCCTGGCCGTCCCGGTCCATGAAGTGCGTGACGCTGATCATCGGCGCGCCGCTCTCCGCCACGCGGGTGCGGGCATGACAGGACAGGCACTGATTCCCGTTCTTGTCGAGTTGATAGCCGTCGATCTTGTGCGGGATGGTCGGCGGCTGCTCCGGATAATTTCGGGCACGGCGCCGGTCGGTTTCCTCGGTTTGGGGAATGCGAGGCGCCGAGTTGGTGCGGTCGAGCGGCGCCGCCCCCCTCAATGTCGCGATCGACGGGCCCGCGTCCTGCGCGTCGGGTTGAGCGACCGTCAATACGAGCGCCCCTGCAACCAACAACGAAGCGGCGAAAAGCTTGAAGACCTTATTGCGTTTCATGGTGATTCCTCCCCGCTGCCGGTTACACGCGTTCGATCCGGACGGCGCACTTCTTGAAGTCCGTCTGTTTCGAAATCGGATCGGTGGCGTCGAGCGTCACCTTGTTGATGAGTTGGCTGGCATCGAACCAGGGGACAAAGACGAGTCCGCGGGGCGGTTTGTTACGTCCGCGCGTTTCGACGCGCGTCTGGATTTCGCCACGCCGGGACTTGATCCTGATCTCGTCACCGCGCCGGAGCCCCAGTTCGTTGGCGTCGTCCGGATGCATGTAGCAAAGCGCATCCGGCACCGCCTTGTAGAGTTCGGGGACACGCTGCGTCATCGAACCAGAGTGCCAGTGCTCCAGCACGCGCCCCGTCGACAGCCAGAAAGGATATTCCTCGTCCGGGCTTTCGGCCGGCGGTTCGTACGGCAAGGCGAAGATCACGGCGCGGCCGTCCTTTTTGCCATAGAACTGAACGCCCTTCCCCTTCGCGACATAAGGGTCGTAACCCTCGCGGAAGCGCCAGCGCGTTTCCTTACCGTCGACGACGGGCCAACGCAGGCCGCGCTCACGGTGGTAGACGTCGAAGTCTGCGAGATCGTGGCCGTGGCCGCGGCCGAACGTCGCATACTCCTCGAACAGGCCTTTCTGTACATAGAACCCGAAGTCCTCGGACTCGTGGTTCGCATACTCCTTGTCCATGTCACTGAGCGGGAACTTGTCCACCTGGCCGTTTCGGAAAAGGACGTCATAGAGCGTTTTCCCGGCGTGTTCCGGCATCTTGGCGATCAGCTCAGCCGGCCACACCTCTTCGACCTTGAAGCGTTTCGAGAATTCCATCACCTGCCACAAGTCGGACTTGGATTCGCCCGGCGCGTCGATCAACTGATGCCAGAACTGGGTGCGGCGTTCGGCGTTGCCGTATGCGCCCTCCTTTTCGACCCACATCGCGGTCGGCAAAATCAGGTCGGCGGCCTGCGCCGTCACGGTCGGGTAGGCATCCGACACCACGATAAAGTTTTCCGGATTGCGGTAACCCGGCAGCGTCTCCTCCATCATGTTGGGCGCCGCCTGCATGTTATTGTTCACCTGCACCCAATAGGCATTCAACTTGCCGTCTTTCAGCATGCGGTTCTGCAACACGGCGTGATATCCGGGCTTCGGCGGGATCGTTCCATCCGGGAGCTTCCAGATCTTTTCGGCGATCTTGCGGTGTTCGGGGTTGGCGACCACCAGGTCGGCGGGCAGACGGTGCGCGAATGTACCCACTTCGCGGGCCGTGCCGCAGGCCGACGGCTGCCCGGTCAGCGAGAACGGGCTGTTGCCCGGCTCCGAGATCTTCCCGGTCAGCAGGTGCACGTTGTAAAGCAGGTTGTTCACCCAGACCCCCCGGGTGTGCTGATTTACCCCCATGGTCCAGAGCGACATCACCTTGGTGTTCGGATCGGCGTAAATCTCCGCCATCTCCAGAAGCTTGTCCTTCGGAACGCCCGACATTTCGTGCGTTTTCTCGAGCGTGTACTCGGCGACGAAGGCGGCGTATTCGTCGAAGCTCATGGGTTGGGAACCGCCGACCTTGTCGTTGTTCTTGGCGGCTACTTCGAGCGGATGCTCGGGCCGCAAGCCGTAACCGATGTCCGGATTGCCGCGCCGGAAGTTGGTGTGCTTGTCGACGAACTCCCGGTTCACCTTGTCGTTCTGGATGATGTAATTGGCAATGAAGTTGAGGATCACCTGATCCGTATGCGGTTCGAACACCATCGGAATGTCAGCCAGTTCGAAGCACCGGTTCTCGAACGTCGAAAGCACGCCGACCTTCACGTGCGGGTTCGATAACCGGCGGTCGGTCAGACGCGTCCACAGGATCGGATGCATCTCGGCCATGTTCGAGCCCCAAAGGAAGAACGCATCGGCATTTTCGAAATCGTCGTAGCAGCCCATCGGCTCGTCGATGCCGAACGTGCGGATGAAACCGCCCACCGCTGACGCCATGCAATGGCGCGCGTTCGGATCGATGTTGTTGGACCTGAAGCCGGCCTTGTAGAGCTTGGAGGCCGCATAACCTTCCCAGACCGTCCATTGACCGGACCCGAACATGCCGACGGCGGTCGGCCCTTTTTCGCGAAGCGCTTTCTTGAACTTCTCCGCCATGACGTCGAACGCTTCATCCCAGCTGACGGGCGTGAACTCGCCGTCCTTGGCGTACTTGCCGTCACGTTTGCGAAGCAGCGGCTGCGTCAGGCGGTCATTGCCGTACATGATCTTCGAAAGGAAGTACCCTTTGACGCAGTTGAGGCCGCGATTGACCTCGGCCTTGACGTCGCCGTGGGTGGCGACGACACGGCCCGCCTTGGTCGCAACCATGACCGAGCACCCGGTGCCGCAGAAACGGCACGCCGCCTTCGACCACTTGAGGTCGGTCTTGGATTTTTCGGTCACCAGATTCTGGGCGCCGGCGGCCAGCGGGATACCGGCTGCCGCTGCGGCAACGGCGGCTGCCTGGGCCTTGAGGAGTTGCCTGCGGTTCAGTTTGATCTCGTTCATGTGTTGCCTCCGAGGGATACAGCCGGCGCGTGCGATACCGGCGCCGTGTCGTCTTCATCGTGATGATGGAAAACAAGGTTCGCGCTGAGGACGCCGGGCATCACCGCGATCTCATTGAGAAAATCCGTAATTTTGGTCTCGCTGTCCGTCTCCAGAACCACGACCAGCTTGCCGTTCGGATCGTCTGCAGGAATGTCGCCGCCTCGCACGACGATAGCGTCACGCACCTCCGCAAGGCGGTCCGGGCGCGCCTGCACCACCAGACTGGAAATGTGGACGTTCGTGGTCATGCAGCCTCCCCTGCCCGTTCGTCATCGAGAAGTTTGATCGCGGACCCCGGACAGGTTCCGACACAGGCACCGCAGCCGGTACATTTGTCGGAAAGGACTTCCGGCGTCGGAGGACCGCCGATCCGCGCAGGCATTTTGATTGCGTTATCGTCGCAAACGTCGCTGCAGGACGAACAATGTATGCCCGCATGCGCGAGACAGGCCGTTGGTTCTATAGTCGCATTGAGAGACCACGGCCGCAGGCGCGAGAGATCGAACACACCGTCTTCGCAGACCGTGGCACACACACCGCAAAACGTGCAGGCGCCACTGCCGAGCGCGGGATCGAAAGCGGGGAAGCTTCCCTGTCCGTGCGTCAGCACGCCTTCGGGGCAGGCATCCAAGCATGCGTCGCACCGGGTGCAGAACGCAGCAACGCGATATTCATCCGTCCAGGGCGGGCGCATCGGTGCGGCGTCCGACATGCCTCTGCCTGAGAGCAAGCTCCGGCGTTTTCGGTCGATCTGGTTTCCGGCGGCCCCGGTCATCAATGCCACCCTCTCAACCCGGCGGTCCCGGCGGGCCGAAAATCATCTGCAGCGCCCAGATGACGAAGCCGTATCCGCCGACGAAAGCAACGGCCAGACCCGGAATGACGATGAAAGTGGCGATCAAGAAAGTCGCAATTTCCCGCGCCCGGGAAGGTTCCGGTGCGGAACCGCCCGACGCGGCGTTATGGATACTCGGCTCCATGTCGTCTCCCCTGATGAAACGTCGTATGTGACGTTTCTGAAAACTCCCGCTTGAATCGGTATCAAAGACGCGATTGAGTGTCCTTGACCAAAGTCAAGCCGGTGACGTTTCCCGCAATGATGGTAGAGGGTTGATAGAATTTGACGCGGCTACATAAACCAACGGAGCAAGATAAAGCGATGTTGGCGCGGATGCGCCTGTTCGGCGGGACTGACGACGCAGACCTCGAAGATGTCGCGCGTCATGCGAAGGTGCGCGTGGCCGAGCGCGGTGACATCCTGTTCGAGCGCGGCGACGAGGCCGAGATCTTTTACGGTGTGATCTCGGGATGGGTGAAACTCTACAACGCCCGCGCCGACGGGACCGAGGCCGTCATCGGCATTTTCACTCAGGGTGAAACCTTCGCCGAAGCGACGCTGTTCATGGCCGGCGTGTATCCGGCGACGGGGGAAGTCATCGCACCGGCCCGGCTGTTCGAATTCGAGCGGGAATACTTCGCCGACAAATTCCTGAATAACCCGGTCTGGTGCCGCGGCATGTTCGCGTCGCTATCGATGCATCTGCACCGGTTGACGCGTGAAGTGGAGCAGCTTCAGAACCGCAGCAGCGAGCAGCGTCTCGCACGCTTTCTGTTGATGCTCTGCCACGATTCCGAAAGCCAATGCACATTGCACCTTCCCTACGAAAAAACATTGATTGCAAACCGTCTCGGCATGAAGCCAGAGACGTTATCGCGAAATTTCCAGAAACTCAGATCGTGCGGTGTTCGCGTCGATCGTGACAAGGTGATCGTCAGCGACGTCAACCGGCTCCGCGCGCACTGTGCCTGACGACTTTGCGCCGGGCCTTAGCCTGCTGCTGCGTCCTTAAGCGCCCGCGGGAATTCCTCTGCAAAGGCGTCCAGGTCTTCCTTCGTCCCGGCGGAGACACGAATGCAGCGGTCCATCGGCGCGACACCCGGCATGCGTACGAAAATCCCCCGCTCGACCAGAAGGCTGAGGACTTTCCGCGCATAATCCCCGTCGCGGCCGCAATCGACCGCGACAAAGTTGGTTTCCGACGGCAATGCGCTCAACCCGTTGTCCGCCGCGATCTCGCCGATCCTTGCGCGCGCCGCACGCACCTTGGCCTGCACGTCAGTCAGAAATGCCGCGTCCTCCAAAGCCGCGAGCGCGCCGGCCTGGGCGATCCGGTTGACGCCGAAATGATTACGCACCTTGTCGAACGCCTTGATCGTCTCAGGCGCGCCGATGGCGTAACCGATCCGCGCACCCGCCATCCCGTACGCTTTTGAGAATGTCCGATAACGGATGACGTTGGCCACCGTGGTATCCATCGGCGGTGCAACGGACGGATCGGCGAATTCTAAATAGGCCTCGTCCAGACACAGGACCGTATCCGCCGGCACCCGGCCGATCATGTCCTGAATGACGGCCGCGTCGTGCGCGGTCCCCATCGGGTTGTCAGGATTGGCGATGTAGATCAGTTTGGCTGCGTGTTCATGTGCCGCCTTCAACAAGGATTCGGGGTCTTCCCGGTCGTCCCTGTATGGCACCTTGTGCAACACGCCGCCATGTCCGTCGACGTGATAATTGAAGGTCGGGTAGGCGCCGGCCGATGTGACGACGGCGTCGCCGGGATCCACGAAGAGCCGAACCGTCAGACCGAGCAGCCCGTCGATCCCCTCGCCGACAACTATATTCTCGGCCGTGACGCCGTGATGTTTGGCGAGCGCCTGCTTGAGGTCGTAATTCTCCGCATCGCAGTACTTCCAGGCGTCCCGGGCGGCAGTGCACATCGCCTCGACGGCCTTGGGCGACGGTCCGAATACGGACTCGTTGGCGCCGATGCGCGCCCGGAACGGTGCGCCGCGCTGGCGCTCGTGGGTTTCGGGGCCGACGAACGGCACGGATTCCGGCAACGACCGGACAAGATCGGTGAATGGTAAGGTCATGGCGCGTTTCCGCTTTTTTATGACTCGGATGTTTCCTTGCTATCGACGCCGCACTGTAAGGTTTTCCGGGCCATCGATAAAGCGAACGAATCTCATTCGACGACGGCGTAGCCCGGCTTCGCAAACACGACGAACGACGAGGCCATCCGCAATTCCGTGTTCAGAAAAAGGAGAGGCTAAGTCGGCTCAGCCGCCGTTCTTGTCGAACTCTTCGTGGTAATCGACGATCCGCTGCACCTCGTTCTTGGCGCCGATAATCACCGGGACGCGCTGATGCAAGCCGGTCGGCTGCACATCGAGGATACGCGCGCGCCCCGTCGACGCCATGCCGCCCGCCTGTTCGATGATGAACGACATCGGATTGGCTTCGTAGAGCAGGCGCAACCGCCCGCCCTTGTCGCGGATTTTTTCGTCGATGGGGTACATGAAGATACCGCCGCGCGTGATGATGCGGTGTACGTCGGCGACCATCGCCGCGACCCAACGCATGTTGAAGTCTTTGCCGCGCGGGCCGGTTTTGCCTTCGAGACATTCGTCGATATAGCGCTGCACCGGCGGCTCCCAGTGGCGGCGGTTGGACGCGTTGATCGCGAATTCCTGGGTGTCTTCCGGGATCTTGATGTCCGGATGCGTGAGCACGAACTCGCCGATATCGGGGTTGAGCGTGAAGCCGTTGACCCCGTTGCCGGTCGTCAGCACCATCATTGTCGCCGGCCCGAATAGCACGTAACCGGCGCAAAGCTGCTGGTTACCCGGCTGCAAAAAGTTCTCTTCGAGATTGCCGTTGCCGTCTTCGGGCATCGCCAGGATCGAGAAGATCGTCCCCATCGGGCCGTTGACCTCGATATTCGACGAGCCATCGAGCGGATCGAAGATCAGCAGGTACTTGCCGCGCTTGAGGCCCTTGGGCACCGGATAGACATCGACCATCTCTTCCGACGCCATGGCGAACAGTTGCCCGCCCTTTTCGCACCAGCTGAGCGCAAACTCATTGGCCATGACGTCGAGTTTTTTCTGGTTTTCGTCCTGTACGTTGACACCTACGGCAGCGCCCAGCTCGCCGGAAAGATCGCCGCGGCGGACCAGGTTGGCGACCCCTTTGCAGGCCGACGACACGTCGTCCAGCAAAAGCGTGAACTCCCCCGTCGCGCCGGTAATCTGCGTCTGTTGACGCATGATGAAATGCTTCAGTGTCTCGCGGTAGGACACGGTTTCCCCCGAATTCAGTTATTTCCTGTTGGGTGCCGCCCGGACAGGGCCGGCAACCGTGTTTTGATTAGCACACGGTCCGGGCGAGTCCAATATTACTGGTGCTCAGAGATCGAGCAGGTCGACGGTGACGCCCGCTTCCTCAAACATCTGCGTCGAAATCTTGAACTGCGTCTTCCACGGCTCTTTCGAGGTATCCGGCGTCGGCGAAACGACCCGCTTGATCCCTGCCTGGATGATCAATACCGCGCAGCGCGCGCACGGCGGCAAAGGTGTCACATAAAGCGTGCAGCCGTTGGCCTGGTTACCCGCGAACATCAGAGCGTTGGTTTCGGCATGGACGACCATCTCGTATTTGATCGACCGGTCGTCCAGCCGCTCGGCCTTGTCCTCGACACCGAACGGAAAGCCGTTGAACCCGGTGGCGACCACGCGTTTGTTTCGGGGATCGACGATCACCGCGCCGACCTTGGTCGACGGGTCCTTGGACCATTGCGAGATGAAGCCGGCAAGCTCCATGAAGCGCTTGTCCCATTTTGCGTTCTCGGCCATCTCGTCCCCCTCGTCAGCGGTCATGCAACGGCGTCACGTGCGAACGCATACGCCGCGTCCTCCAGATGGAATTTAACACGGGTCCGGCCCTGCCAGCTATCGGCTTTCAGCCGCCCCGCCACATGCACCGGCACATCGTCCCGCGACAGCAAAAGATCGCCGAGCGGGGTGCCGACGGATCGGAAACAAATTCCTTCCAGCGTGCCGCCGCCGGTGCCCTGTTGCAGCGAAAACCGGATGTGGTCGCTGCCGACGATGTCGGCGAATACGATCCGTACGTTCTTGATCGCCAAGCGCGGTTCCGGATTGCCCGGGCCGAACGGCGCCAGCGCGGCGATTTCCTGAGCGAGGTCGAGCGTCGCGCCGCGGATCGCGAGGGCGCCCTCCAATCTCAGGTCCGGTTTGATGAGCGCGCCGCCGGTTTGCGCCATGATGCGCTCGTTCAGGAACGTCTGAAAATCGTGGAGCGCATCGCGGGACACGGAGAACCCGGCCGCCATCGAGTGACCGCCCCCCTTGATCAAAATCCCCTTCTGGCGCGCGGCGATGATCGCGGCGCCAAGATCGACGCCGATGACGGATCGGCCCGAGCCCGTGCCCGTCTCACCGTCCATGGCGATCACGCAGGCCGGGCGGTGATAACGCTCGACCAGTCGGCTTGCGACGATGCCCACAACCCCCGGGTGCCAGCCGTCCCCGGCCGCGACCACGGCAGCGCCCGGCTCGGGGCCCTGTTCGAGCTGGCGGATGGCGTCTTCGAAGCACGCGGTCTCGATGTCGCGGCGCTCGCCGTTCAGAATGTCTAGCCGGGTGGCGATGGCCGCCGCCTCGCCGGCGTCGTCGGTGCGCAGCAGTTTCGATCCCAGCCCGGAATCGCCGATGCGTCCCCCGGCGTTGATGCGGGGCCCGAGCACGAACCCGAGATGATAGCTCTCCGGCATTGAATTCAGCCCCGCCACGTCGGCGAGCGCGCGGAGGCCCGGATTGTCGCGCCTGGCCATGACCTTCAGGCCCTGCACCACGAAGGCGCGGTTAATCCCTTCGAGTTTCACGACATCGCAGACGGTGCCGAGCGCGACGAGGTCCAGCCAGCGGGTCAGCACAGGCTCCGTTCTGTCGCCGGACCAATATCCGCGCGCGCGCAACTCGCGATTAATGGCGACGGCGAACAGGAACGCGAGCCCGGCCGTGCACAGATGGCCGTAGACCCGGTCCTCGTCCATGCGGTTGGGATTGACCAGCGCGTGCACGGCCGGCAGTTCAGGTTCGGCCTCGTGGTGGTCGATGACGACGATATCGAGGCCCGCGTCGGTCCCGGCCCTGAGCGCGTCGAACGCCGTGGTGCCGCAATCGAGCGCGACCAGCACCTTCGCCCCCTCTTCTGCAAGTTTTTCGAGCGCGCCCACACTGGGGCCATAGCCCTCGTTCAGGCGGTCGGGAATGTAGACGTCAGCATGCGCACCGGCGGCGCGCAGGAACCGCGCGAGGACGGCGGACGAGGTCGCGCCGTCGACGTCGTAATCGGCGAACAGCGTGATGTTCTCGCCATTCACAACGGCGTCGGCCAGGCGCTTTGCGGCCTTGTCCATATCCTTGAAGCGGCTCGGGTCCGGCAGCAGGTCCTTCAGCGTCGGTGAAAGAAACTTGTCCGCGTCCTCGATCCCGATCCCCCGCGCGGTCAAGGCACGCGCAGCGATATCGGATATCGACAAAGCTTGCGAGAGTGCCAGCGCGGCGCGCTCGTCGACATCCCGCAACACCCAGCGGCGGCCCGTGACCGATTGCTCGACCCCCGCGAAGGCGTCGCTCAACGGAACGTCGGGCATCGCGTCAGCCGACCGGAGGCCGGCGGGTGAAGTCATGGTGTGCCTCGATAAAACGATAGGTGCCGGTGAGCGAACGCACCACCAGCGAGTGGCTGACAGCGCCGCTCGGGCCGCTGCGAATGCCCGCCAATATCGCGCCGTAGGTGATGCCCGTGGCGGCGAACGTCACGTTGCCGCTGGCCATCTCACGTTCGGTATAAATCTTGTCGAAATCCTCGATCCCGACTTCTTTGGCGAGCAGCCGGTCCTCGTCCTTACGTGCGAACAACCGGCCCTGCATCTGACCGCCGAACCCGCGGAGCGCGGCCGCCGAGAGAACGCCCTGCGGCGCGGCGCCGATACCCATGTAGATGTCGACGCCCCCGTCATCCAAAGCCGTTGCGATGGCCGCCGATACGTCGCCGCCCAGGATCAGGCGGACACGCGCCCCGGCGGCGCGGACTTTCTCAAGCAACGTGCTGTGGCGCGGACGGTCCAGCATGCAGACCACGAGATCGGACACCGGCACGGATTTCGCCGCCGCCAGCGCCTTGAGGTTGTCTTCGGGTTCGCGGTCGAGATCGATGACCCCTTCGGGAAGCCCCGGCCCGACGGCGATCTTGCTCATATAGATGTCGGGCACCTTCAAGAAGCCCCCGCCCTCGGCCATGGCGACCGTCGAGATCGCGTTCGGCCCGCCGCGCGCGACGATGCTCGCCCCTTCGAGGGCGACCACTGCGACGTCCACTTCGGGGCCGCGCCCGGTGCCGACTTTCTGGTCCAGATACAGTTGATCGACTTCTCCCTCCCGGCCTTCGCCGATGCGTACAGTGCCGTCGATGGCGAGGCTGCTCAGAAGCGACTGGGCGGCGGAAATGGCGGCCTGATCGGCTTCCATGTGATCGCCCGAGCCCATGTGACGATACGCCGCAAGGGCGGCAGCTTCGGTCACACGAACGAGCTCGAGGGATAAATTCCGGTCTTTCGCGGCGGGTTCTGACATAGGCCTATTGTGTCCGTATCGACATGCGAACTAAAGGAAGAATACGTGATTGTTTGGAGAAACGACCGTGTTGCGCGCAAAATGTCGGAAATCCGGGCGTTTCGGCTGTGCATTCGGTTGGACCCGACGGCTCAGAGCGCCTCGATTCGGATAACCACCGGCGGCTCGACGACGGCGCCGATATTGGTGATCTGCTCAACGGCGCGGCGCATCGCGGCTTCCTCGGTTTCGTGAAGCGTCATCACGACGGGGACGATCTGCCCTGGATCGCGCGAACGCTGTAGAACCGACTCCATGGAGACGTCGTTATCCGTCAATGCGGTCGCGATCTCGGCAAACACGCCCGATCTGTCCACCACGTTGAAGCGCACATAATAGGCGCCCTGGTGGCGTTCCATGGGCCGTGTCGGCATGTCCTTCAGCGCGCTCGCCGGCACGCCGAACAGCGGCACCCGGTGCCCGCGTGCGATATCGAGGATATCCGCAACCACGGCGGACGCGGTCGGTCCACCGCCCGCGCCCCGGCCTTCATGCAGGACTGTATCGACGAAATCGCCGTCGGCGACGACCGCGTTGAACGAGCCTTCGACATGATTGATCGGCGCGTCGATCGGCACCATGCAGGCATGCACTCGCTGTTCGATCACGTCGCCGTCCACCGACGCGATTCCCAGAAGCTTGATCCCGAAGCCGAGCTCTTCCGCGAACTGGATGTCGATGGGTGCGATATCGCGGATTCCCTCGACATGGATGCCGTCGAAATCGATCCTGGTGCCGAACGACAGCGCGGACAGGATCGCCAGCTTGTGCGCGGTGTCGATGCCATCGACGTCGAACGTCGGATCGGCTTCGGCGTAGCCCAGTTTCTGCGCTTCCTCGAGCACATCGTCGAAGCTGCGGCCGGTGTCGCGCATCTCGGTCAGGATGTAGTTGCACGTGCCGTTGAGGATACCGTAGACGCGCGTGATGCCGTTCGCGGCCAGCCCCTCGCGCAGCCCCTTGAGGATCGGAATGCCGCCGGCGACGGCAGCCTCGCAATAGATCGCGGCGCCCGATTTCTCGGCGATGGCGGCGAGGTCGGTGCCGTGATGCGCGATCAGCGCCTTGTTCGCGGTCACCACGTGCTTGCCGTTACCAAGCGCCTTTTCTGCGAGCGCCTTGGCGACGCCGTCGGAGCCCCCGATCAATTCGACGATCAGATCGATGTCGTCGGCGTCGGCCATTTCCGTCGGATCGTCGTACCAGCGGTAAGGCGCGATATCGATCCCGCGGTCGAGCCCCTTTGAGCGCGCCGATACCGCGACGATCTCAAGCGTGCAGCCGGCGCGCGCCTGCAAAAGCGCCTTATGGGTTTCAATCACCTTGACGGTGCCCGCCCCGACCGTGCCGAGACCGGCGATCCCGATCCTGAGCGTATTCATGACGCCTCCTTCGTCCGTGCCTGTCCCGGCTCGGCGTTGACGCCCCGGCTTTTCAGGAAGTTCTTGATGTTGCGCACCGCCTGACGCGTGCGCTGGACATTCTCGACGAGGCCGATCCGAACGTGGTCGTCGCCGTGCTCGCCGAAACCGAGCCCCGGCGCGACGGCGACTTCGGCCTCGCTCAGCAAAAGCTTGGAAAATTCGATCGAGCCCATGTCCTTGAACGCCGGCGGGATCGGCGCCCAGGCGAACATCGTCGCCGGCGGCGACGGAATGTCCCATCCCGCACCGGCGAGGCCGTCGATGAGAATATCGCGTCGCTCCTTATAGACCGCGCGGAAATCGTCGACGCAGGTCTGCGGGCCGTTCAGCGCCGCCGCGGCCGCCACCTGGATGGGCGTGAACGCGCCGTAATCGAGATAGGATTTCACCCGCGCCAGCGCCGCGATCAGGCGTTCGTTGCCGACGGCAAAACCGATGCGCCAGCCGGGCATGGAGTAGGTCTTGCTCATCGACGTGAATTCGACCGCTACATCCCAGGCCTTCGGCAACTGGAGAATGGACGGCGGCGGATTGTCGTCGAAATAGATCTCGGCGTAGGCCAGGTCGGACAGGATCCAGATGCCGTGATAACGGCAGAAGTCGATCACTTCCTCGTAGAAATCGAGGCTTGCGAGCGCCGCCGTCGGGTTGTTCGGATAGTTCAGCACCACCGCCGTCGGCTTCGGCACGCTGTGCTGCACGGCGCGGTCGAGCGCCGCCATGAAATCGGGCCCCGGCTCGACCGGGATCGATCGCGCCGCGGCGCCGGCGATGATAAAGCCGAACTGGTGGATCGGATAACTCGGGTTCGGCACCAGGATGACGTCGCCCGGGCTGGTGATCGCCTGTGACAAGTTGGCGAGTCCCTCTTTCGAACCGAGCGTGACGATGGCCTGCGTATCCGGATTGACGTCGACGCCGAAGCGGCGGCCGTAGTAGGTCGAAATCGCCTTCCGGAGCCCCGGAATCCCGCGCGAGTTCGAGTACCGGTGCGTTTTCGGATTGTCGACGGTTTCCTTGAGCTTTTCGACGATATGATCGGGCGTCGGCAAGTCCGGGTTGCCCATGCCGAAGTCGATGATGTCGGCCCCCGCAGCGCGCGCACGCGCCTTCATGTCGTTCACTTCCGCGAAGACATACGGTGGCAGTCGCCGGATTTTATAAAAATCACGCTCCATGGCGCCCTTTCATCACAGAAAGACCGCGTCGGCACAAGGCTGAATTCGTGCGCAGCCGGTCAGTTGGAGAGGTAGATCTCCGTACGGCGGTTGCCCGCCTCGCCCGACGGCATGACCTCGAGATAGATCGGCTGATTGTCGCCGACCGCGGCGGTCAGGATCATGTTCGGTGCGATCCCGAGCCGTTGCAGTTCGCTCGCCACCTGATTGGCGCGCTGGACCGAAACCTCGTAGTTCGCCTGTTTGTGGCGCGACGGATCCATGTTGCGGGTCCGCTGGCTGGCGTGGCCGATGACCCGCACGGTGGCGTTTTGCTGGCGCTGCAGGCGTGCCACGTCGGCGAGAATCTTGCGGTCGTTGGCATCGAGCCCGGACGAGCCGTTCTTGAACAGGATTGTCGCCACCCGCGTCGACGACGCCGGCAAAGGCAGCGCACCATTATTGGCGACCTGACCCGCGCCATACTGAGCGGCACCGGTACCGACATTGCGGAACTGCAGTCCGCCGCCCGCAGGCGCCATCGCGGTTTCGACGCCGCCGGATGAGATGATCACGGTGCCGTTGCCGTCACCGATGTTATTCAGATCGGAGGGCAGCAACGAGCCCTGGTCGGCAGCGCGCGCCTGAATCTCGGCCAGCGAGCGCTGCAGCCGTTCCTTCATGCCGGGATCGACGCCATAAGTCGAATCCAGTCCTGCCGTTACTGAGGTCACCGGCTCTTGCGTGGTTTTCGTGGCGCTCTGCGTCACGGTCGACGGCTCTTCGGGTTTGGGCGTCGCCGGGGCCGGGCTTTCGGCGGTCGTCACCGGTTTCGTCGGTTGCGGCGCCGGCGCAGCGGCCTGTGCTTCGACCTGCGGGGCCGCAGGCGGGGTCTTGTCCTCGGCATAGAGCGAATCCTTCGCCGCTTCGTCCTGGCGCTGTACGCTGTCTGCGTACTTGCGGCCCTGGGTGTCGGCGGTGAGGCCACTGGTCATGTTCTCACGCTGCGCCATCTGCTGATCGACACGCCCTAGATTCGGCGACGCCCCGTCGGCGCCCGGCGAAGCCTTGCCGCGGTCGGCCTGGAGTTGATTGTCGGGATCGTCGGAAGACTGCTGGCTGCTCGAAGACGAACCGGTCGCGGAATCGTACCACGCTACCGGATTGATGGCATCGGGCATCTTCGAACAGGCGCTAATCACAAGCGAACTGCCGATGACGATAGCCATACCGCGAAGCAGCCTTCCGTAGTCGGTTCCCCGCGTTGCCGTCTCAAGCGTCGATTTCATTGCGCCCCTAGCTCCCTCGTCTTTCCCTGTTCGGTCCCCGGTATGATCCCGGCGTTCCTGCCCGGTGGTCGGATGTTGCGGTTACGCAACCGCATGGAATCCATTATTATCCTTCACTGCGCTATTGAAAGCATAACATACATTTTGCGCAAGATTTTACATTGCTCACAAAGGGTTAAATCTTTACAAACGCCTGGAAATGTTGCATTGCACAATCGCGTTCTCCATATACGGATCACGACGAGCCGGAAATTGACCGAAACGCGTGCCGCGCCGCCAAGGCGCGCCCCGCTCGTTAGCATGGTTTGTTGGTTTTTCAAAGACTTCTGAGAGGTGTTTTAAAATGACGGATCAATCGAAGCAGAACATCGACGTCGATGAATCGCAAATCTCAGAAACCATGGCAGACATCGCCGAGCGCTCGCAGCGACTGGTCCAGGAATTCCTGAACAAGCAGGCGCAGCCCGGCAACAAGTCCGTCGGCATCGACGATCCGCTCAACATCGGCAGCGCGTTCCTCGAAATGACGACCAAGATGATGACCCAGCCGCACAAGATGGTCGAAGCCAACATGAACCTTTGGCAGGACTATATGAAGCTGTGGCAAAACACGGCGAGCCGCATGATGGGTCAGGAAACCGCGCCCCTCGTGGAACCGGCCCGCGACGACCGCCGCTTCAAGAACGAAGCCTGGGAAAACGACGTCTTCGACTTCATCAAGCAGTCCTATCTTCTGACCTCGAACTGGATGGAAAACACCGTCAGCGACGTCGAAGGGCTCGACAAGAAAACCAAACAGAAGGTGGAGTTCTTTACCAAGCAATACGCCGATGCGCTGTCGCCCACCAACTTCGTGATGACCAATCCGGAAGTGCTGCAGACGACGATCGAAAGCCGCGGCGAGAACCTGGTCAACGGGCTCCGCAACCTGCTCGAAGACCTGGAGCGCGGCGACGGCAAGCTGGCCATCAAGATGACCGACACCGACGCCTTCGAAGTCGGCAAGAACGTCGCCACGACGCCCGGCAAGGTCGTGTTCCGCAACGATCTGATGGAGTTGATCCAGTACACGCCAACCACGGAAAAGGTGTCGAAGACGCCGCTGCTGATCTGCCCGCCGTGGATCAACAAGTTCTACATCCTCGATCTCCGCGAAAAGAATTCATTCATCAAGTGGGCGGTCGAACAGGGCAACACCGTGTTCGTGATCTCGTGGGTCAACCCGGACCGCAAGCTGGCGATGAAAACCTTCGAGGATTATATGCTCGAAGGTCCCCTCGCCGCCATCGACGCCATCAAGCAGGCGACCGGCGAAGCTGAAGTCAACGCCGTCGGCTATTGCATCGGCGGCACCCTGCTCGCGACCACGCTCGCCTACATGGCCGCGAAGAAGATGAAGGGCGTCAAGTCGGCGACCTTCTTCACGACCATGGTCGACTTCGAGGAAGCCGGCGATCTCGGCGTTTTCATCGACGACACCTCGCTCAAGAACCTCGAAGACAAGATGAACGAGCGCGGCTACCTCGAGGGCAGCGAAATGGCGAACACCTTCAACATGATGAAGGCCAACGACCTGGTGTGGTCGTTCGTCGTCAACAACTACCTGCTCGGCAAGGATCCGTTCCCGTTCGATCTGCTGTTCTGGAACTCGGACTCGACGCGCATGCCGGCGGCGATGCACAGCTTCTATCTGCGTAACATGTACCTCGACAACAAGCTGGTCGAACCCGGCGGGATCGAGATCGGCGGGGTCAAGCTCGACCTTCGCAAGATCAACGTGCCGACCTACATCATCTCGACCCGCGAAGACCACATCGCGCCGTGGAAACCGACCTACAAGGCGACCCAGCTTTATTCCGGCGAGGTCCGCTTCATTCTGTCCGCGTCCGGTCACATCGCCGGTGTCGTCAACCCGCCGGCGGCGGGCAAGTACTGCTACTGGGTCAACGACGACATCCCCGCCGATCCGGAACAATGGCTGGCCGGCGCCGAACAGCACGAGGGCTCGTGGTGGCCGGATTGGGACAAGTGGGTCAAGCAGCACAGCCCGAAGGAACTGGTCGATGCACGCCAGCCCGGCGACGGCAAGCTCAAGCCGTTGTGCGATGCGCCCGGCACCTACGTCACCATGAAGGCGGAGGGGTAAACTCCGCAGCGCTGTTTACTGGGCGGACGAAGATCAGGATAACCACTCTTCGTCATCCCAAGCTTGATTTGGGATCCATACGGCCTTGCCGGGACTCCGCGCTTTCAATCATGGACCCTGAATCAAGTTCAGGGTGACGGCCGTCGTAGACCGGCAATCACCCCCGCCAGCTTCTCGACCCCCCGGCGGATTTCGCGCGGCTCGAGCCCCGCGTAACCGAACACCAGCCCGTTGCGGTCGGGGGGACCGTAATAAAACTCGCTCAGCGCATAGAGGCTCAAGCCGGCCTCTCCTGCGGCGACCGCGACATCCATATCGGCGAGGCCGCAGTCCGGTTTGAACGTCGCCACCGTATGCATCCCCGCCTCGTCCGGTTCGATCTCCAGCACATCCCCCAGGTGTTCTCGAACAGCGTCGACGAGGACCGCCTGCCGTTCGGCGTACAACAGCCGCATGCGCCGGATATGCGCCGCGAAGTGACCGCTTTCGATAAATTCGGTCAACACCGGCTGCATGACGATCGCCGTCTGGTCGTCGAGCGAACGCCGAATGCGGATGATCGGTTCCGCCATCGCCGGCGGCACCACCAGATAGCCGAGCCGGATCGCCGGAAACATCACCTTCGAGAACGTACCCGCGTAGATCACCCGTCCGGCGCTGTCCAATCCCTGCAGCGCCGATAACGGGCGGCCCGAATAGCGGTATTCGCTGTCGTAATCGTCCTCGAGAATCCAGGCGCCGCTTTCCCGCGTCCAGTCGAGCAGTTCGAGACGCCGCTTCAGGCTCATCACCGCGCCCAAGGGGTACTGATGCGACGGCGTCACCACCGCCATCCGGGCATCGGGGGCACGCTTGATGCCTTCCGAAACGACCAGACCTTCGTCATCGACGGGCAGCGGCACCAGTTCGGTTTCCGTCGCCGTCAGCACGCCGCGGATCCCGGCATAGCCCGGGTCCTCGATCCACGCCTTGTCGCCCGGGTCGAGGAGCGCGCGCGCCGCGAGGTCGATGGCTTGTTGCGCACCGGCGGTGACGATCACCTGATCCGGATCGCAGACCAGCCCTCGGACCGCGCGTAGGTAGTCGGCAATCGCCACGCGCAACGGCATGTAACCGCCGGGATCGCCGTACGACACAAGCTGACGCGGCGGACTGCGCCAGAACTTGGCGACCATGCGGCTCCATTGCGTCCAGGGGAAGCGGTCGATCTCCGGCAGGCCGGGCCTGAACTCCCCCTTGGTGGCGGCCCGGTGCACGCGCGGTTTGGCTTTCAGCAGCGCCCGGCCTTTTTCCGAAAGCGACGCGATCGGGTCGGTGCCGGGGTCGTGCCTGGCGTCGACCGTCGTGCGCGCCGCCAGTACGTCTTCGGGGAGCACCCGCGATACCCGCGTCCCCGAGCCCACCTGCCCCTCGGTATAGCCCTCTGCAAAAAGCTGGTCGTAGGCGGCGAGTACCGTATTGCGCGACACGCCGAGCTCGTCCGCGAGCGCGCGGGTCGACGGCAGCCGCCGGCCGGGCGCAAGCCGCCCGCCCAGGATGGCGTCCCGAATCTGGTCATAGACCTGCCGGTGCATGGGCGCGTCGGTGTCGCGGTCGACCGCCACCATCAGCAACGGCGCATGGTCGGATACCTGGGGCATGGCTCTCTCCGATTGGTACCCTTATTTTGCGTATTAAGGTACTATTGAAAAGGCCATTATCTGATATCGGTCATATCGCCGACCGCACAGGAGCCGCAACATGACGATCACCGTCCGCCCGCTCGATGAAAACGACTACGAACGCTGGGAAATTCTCTGGCACGGGTATCTGACGTTCTACGAACACCCGGTCACGGACGAACAGACCAGGCAGCTATGGGATCGTCTGATGGCCGGTGAAGAGCTTTTCTGCCTGGTCGCCTGCAACGAAGCGGGCAAGGTCATCGGCATCGTGCAGTATCTGTTTCAACCGACCACGTGGACGGTGCGTGACAAGTGCTATTTGCAGGACCTGTTCGTCGATCCCGACGCACGGGTCGGCGGCGCCGGCCGGGCCTTGATCGAGGCGGTCTACGAAAAAGCCCGCGCGGCCGATGCGTCCGAGGTTTACTGGAACACGCAACAGTTCAACAGCATCGCCCGCGTGCTCTACGACCGGGTCGGCGAACTGACGCCGTTCATCAAGTACCGGAAGATGCTCTGATAAAAATAATCCGACCGTCACCCTGAACTTGATTCCGGGTCCATGAGGTTCGGAAGACCGAATTCTGAGCCGTATGGATCCCAAATCAAGTTTGGGATGACGGCGGAGCATTATCCGCTACTCAGATATTCTTGAGCAGCTCTTCCGCCGCCTGGCGCGGCGACAGTTTTCCGTCGAGCGTGCTTTCGACCGCGCCGGTGAGCGCGTCGCCCTCGCCGATGCGCTGGCGCAGCAGGTCTTCGGCAGTCTTGAGGATGCGTGTTTCGAGAATGCGCCGTTTGCGGATCACCCCCTCGCCGCTTTCGGTCAGGTGCGTACGGTGTTTCTCGAGCGTATCCACCAGGTCGTCGATCCCGAGACTGGTTTCCGCCGAGGTGCGCAGCACCGGCACCTCCCAGCCATATCTGTTGCGGACGTTCGAGCCAAGATGCAGCATCGCCTTGAGATCGGCGACGGTGCGGCTGGATTCCTCCTTGTCGCATTTGGAGACGACATGCACGTCGGCGATTTCCAGCACCCCTGCCTTGATCGCCTGAATGCCGTCGCCGAGACCGGGCGCCGAGACGACCAGAACCGTCTGCGCCGCTTCGGCGATATCGACCTCGTCCTGGCCGACGCCGACGGTCTCGATCAGCACGACATCGAACCCCGCCGCATCCAGCACGTCGACGGTGTCGAGCGCGGCCCGCGCCAGACCGCCGAGCGCGCCCCGTGTCGCCAGCGAGCGGATGAACACCCCCTCGTCGGTCGAGAGATCGCTCATTCTCACCCGATCACCCAGGATCGCGCCGCCCGAATACGGGCTCGACGGATCGACGGCGACGATACCGACGGTCTTGCCGCGTGATCGGATCGCCTTGGCCATGGCGTGCACCAGCGTCGATTTGCCGGATCCGGGCACGCCGGTCAGGCCGATCACATGCGCCCGGCCCGCGTTCTTGTGAATTTCCGCCATGATCGGCGCGACCTCGGCGGGACGGCCTTCGACCCTCGACATCAGTCGCGCAATGGCGCGGGTTTCGCCGGCGAGAACGCGGCTCAGGATATCGTCGTTGCCGTCCACGTCAGCCAAGCTCCAGCCAGTTCTTCATCGCGACGATCACGTCGTCGGGTTTTTCCAGCGTCGGCAGGTGGCCGCTACCAGGCACCTTGACCAGCGTCGCGCCCGAAATCAGTTTCGCCATCTCGTCGTGCAGGCTGGGCGGCGTCAGCGCATCCTCGGCACCGCACAGCACCAGCGTCGGACACGTCACTTTCGACAGGCTGTCGGTGCTGTCGATGCGGCCGATGATCGCGGTCTGCTCGCGGATGTAGGCTTCCGGGCCGACGTTTAAAGCCGATGTCCGGATTCTCCCCATGAGTTCGGTATCGGATAGACGCGACGTATGAACGAAGCTCTGAAAGTGCTCCTCGATCACATTCTCGAAGGCGCCGCCCTTGACCCGCTCGATCAGGTTCTTGCGGATCTCGATCCGCTCCGGCGTATCGGCATAGGGCGATGTGTCGAACAGTCCCAGGTGCGTTACCCGGTCGCCCGCCTGGCGCATCACTTCCATCGCCGTGTAGCCGCCCATCGACAGGCCGCAGACGGCGAAGGTGTCCGGCATTTGAGCGATCGCGCGCGACGCCATCCCGGCGATGCTGTCATCCTGCGTCATGTCGGCGATAACGACATCGCACGTCCCGGCGAGCGCATCCGCCTGAGCGGCCCATAGGCCGTCGTCGCAAAGCAGGCCCGGCAGAAGCAGTAATGGTGTTGTCATGATGTGACGTTAGAACACCGGAAAGCCTTGGGAAAGCCCGGAAGTTATTGACTTAGGGCGCTAAAACCATACACTCCCGGCCAACGACAACGCTACTTGCGAGATGCATCGATTGACACACGCGCTGCGCTTTGCGGCGGCATCTCAGGAAAAAACGCTTCCATATGAAATTTACCGATCTCGGTCTTAGCGACGAACTCCTCCGCGCCGTTCACGAAGCGGGTTACGAGGAACCGACACCGATCCAGGAAAAAGCCATCCCCGTCGTCCTGATGGGACGCGACGTGCTGGGCTGCGCCCAGACCGGCACCGGTAAGACGGCGTCGTTCACGCTGCCCATGATCGACATCCTCGCCGCCGGCCGCGCCAAGGCGCGCATGCCCCGCTCCCTCATCCTTGAGCCGACCCGCGAACTGGCCGCACAGGTCGCCGACAACTTCGAGATCTACGGCAAGTACCACAAGCTCTCGAAAGCGCTGCTGATCGGCGGCTCGTCGATGGAAGAACAGCTCAAGGTGCTGAACCGGGGCGTCGACGTGCTGATCGCGACGCCCGGACGCCTGCTCGACGTGTTTGACCGCGGGCATCTTCTGATGAACGACGTCAAGGTGCTGGTCATCGACGAAGCCGACCGCATGCTCGACATGGGCTTTATCCCGGACGTCGAAAAGATCGTCAGCCTGTTGTCGCCGATGCGCACCACCCTTCTGTTCTCGGCCACCATGCCGAAGGAAATCCGCCGCCTTGCGGACAAGTTCCTGTCCAATCCAAAAGAGATTTCGGTGTCCGCGCCGGCGTCGACCGCCGACACCATCACGCAGGGCCTTATTAAGCTGAAGTCCGCGGGCCGCGCGCCCGGCGCCGCGCAAAAGGTCAAGCGGGACGCGCTCCGCAAACTGATCCGCGCGCAGGACCACCTCACCAACGCGCTGGTGTTCTGCAACCGCAAGCGCGACGTGGATGTCGTTTATCGCTCGCTCGAAAAGCACGGCTTCTCGGCGGCACGTCTGCATGGCGATATGGTGCAGTCCGTGCGCACGGACACGCTGGACAAGTTCAAGAAGAACGATGTGACGATCCTCGTCTGCTCCGATGTCGCGGCGCGCGGTCTCGATATCTCGACGGTCAGCCACGTCTTCAACTTCGACGTCCCGACCCACGCCGAGGATTACGTCCACCGCATCGGCCGCACCGGCCGTGCCGGGCGCAAGGGCGCCGCGTTCACCCTGATGATGCCGGAAGAGAAAAAGTATCTCGACGGGATCGAGAAACTGATCGGCAAGCCGATCCCGGTGATGGAGGGCGGCACCACCCCCGAACAGCCGGCGGCCGACGACCAGGACAAGGACGAGAACAAGCCGGACGAAAAACCCAAGCGCTCGCGTTCGCGCGGCGGCCGGGGCAAATCCGGTCAATCCTCCGACGACGCGTCCGCAAAGGACAAATCCGCCAATGACACGTCGGACGACAAGAAAGAACAGGATAAGGCGCCCAAAAAGGACGCCGGCAAGGGAAAGGGTCAATCCAAATCCAAGCCCAAGCCGGACAACCGATCCAGCCGCAAATCCGCCAATAAAGACGACGACAACGATCCGTCGGACGCCTTCGGCGAGCACACGCCGGCGTTCCTCAGGAAAGAAGTCTCGCTCGACAAGAGCAGCTAACACATAAGACAGGGATCAGGATATGAAGGTCGATCTGCTCGGTAACGCCCGCAAAGCCGCGGAAATCGCGGGCAAACTCAAGGTCGATCTCTACTCCGACACCAACTCCAAACCTACCGCCGGCATGCGCAAGGCGATGGCCGAGGCCGAGTGCGGCAACGAGCAGGCGCTCGAGGATCCCAACACCAACCGTCTTCAGGAACGGGTGGCCGAGCTTCTTGGCAAAGAAGCCGCCGTGTTCCTGCCGTCCGGCACGATGTGCAACGAAATCGCTTATCGCGTCTGGGCGCGTCAGGGCGACGCCATCGTCATGGACAAGACCGGCCACGCGCTGTTGTACGAAACCGGCGGGCCCGCAGCGCTTTCCGGTCTGATGATCACCACCATCGACAGCCCGCAGGGCATCTTCGGCGGGGACGACGTACGCGCCGCGGTCGCCAATCCGGGCCGTCATTCACCGCGTCCGAAGATCGTCAACATTGAGAACACGTCGAACCTCGGCGGCGGCCGGATCTGGCCGATCGCGACAATCGCCGAGGTCGCAGCGACGGCGCACGAACTCGACATGGTCGCGCATATGGACGGCGCGCGGCTGATGAATGCCGTCGTCGAGAGCAATTCGAAGGCGAGCGACTTTACCCAACCCGTCGACAGCGTCTGGATCGATTTCTCCAAGGGGCTCGGCTGCCCGATCGGCGGCGTGCTGGCGGGGCCGGCCGATTTCATCAACGAGGCATTCCGGATCAAGCACCAGTTCGGCGGTGCGCTGCGCCAGTCCGGACTGGTGACGTCGGCCTGTAACTATGCCCTCGACCATCACGTCGAACGGTTGAAGGAAGATCATGAGAATGCCCGCACGCTGCACGCGGGTCTCAAGGAAATGAAGGGTGTCACGGTCCAGAACGAGGTCTGCGAAACCAATTTGGTGTTCTTCGACGTCGGCGGCACCGGCATCAACGCCCGCGACATCGCCGCGCAGTTGCTGGAACGCGGCATCCGCATCGGCGCGCAGACCGACACCCGCATGCGCGCCGTCACGCATCTCGGCGTCAGCGCCGACGACATCCAGCTCACGCTGTCGGCGTTGCGAGAAGTTCTCGGGTAAGACCAATTTGTTTCCCGGCCTGAGCAAAGCGAAGCGCCGGGACCCATGTCTGCACGGACTTCATTCATCGGGAGCGGAATTGGTCCCGGATAAGGCCTGCGGCCTTTCCGGGATACAGTGTAGTCAGTCTGATAAACGGTTCACCAGACTTCCGGCTTTTTGCCCTCCGCTTCCAGGCGCTTGAACTTGTCCTGCAGGAAGCGCTGGAAGACCTGGTCCTTGTATTTGCCCTGCTCGACGAACTCGAACATCGACAGAAAGTGGAACGGTTTGAAATAGCCCGGCATGCGCGCGACTTCGGTGTCGCCGTTCTTGATCTCGTCGGGTGTCGGCAAAAAGACGATGGTCGGCGTGAAGTTGACGCGCCAGCGCCGCATCAAGTCGCGTTCTTCCATCGTTTTGCCGTCGATGTCCGTGACTTCCCGCGCACCCCACATGTTCAGTTGAATGACGTTGAAGTTCTTCTTGATGAAGCCGGTGATCTCCGGCTTCGTCAGATTGACCTCATGCATCTCTTTACAGTAAGGGCAGCCGCGCTGCTCGATGAAGACCGCGACGCGCTTGCCGTCGGCGTGCGCGTCCTCGACGTCTTCCTTCAAAATCAGAAAGCTGTCGGTAAACCACGGCTGCACGTGCAGCCCGCCCTCATTCAGGGTCGCGGCGTTGACGGCCGGAGCAAATAATATGAACAGCGCGGCCGCGGCGCTCATACGCGTTAGACAATGCAGCATCGTTTCCTCCCGGCTTGAAAGGCTCAGGCGAGCGCATTCACCGTGATATCGACGACATCGTTAAGCTTGTCGGTATCGGCATGCGCCTTGCCCATGACGAGAATACCATTCAGGCTCGAAACAAGGAACCTTGCCATCGAACGCGGGTCGTGGCGCGTTGAAATGTCGCCTTCGCGCTGGCCGCGCTGGACGAGGGAAAAGAACGCCTCTTCCATCATGTCGAGGCCCTTTTCGACCCGCTGGCCAGCTTCGCTATCACGCACCGAAACCTCAACCGCGCAATTGTTCAGGTAGCATCCCCGCCGGCTGTTGGGCTCGGCCATGCGCTGCACGGCGCGGTGAAACAGCGCGCGGATCACCTTCACCGCAGGCGCATCGATGTGCGCAGCGCCGGAAATCTGCGTCGTCACGGTGCGGATGTAATGCTCGATTGTCGCGAGGAACAGATCGTGCTTGGAGCCGAACGTCTCGTACATGGAGGATTTGGAAATCCCCATCGCGCCCGTCAGATCGCCCAGCGACGTCGCCTTGTAGCCGTTCGACCAGAACACGTTCATGGCATTGCCGAGCGCCTGCACGACGTCGAATTCCTTGGGCCTGGCCATGGTTCAATCCTCACGTAACCGCTATTCCGAACCGTTCCGTCCAGAATATACCATGCGAGTCATAACAAGGCGTTAGCGAAAATCAATCTGGATCAGATCAGGCCCGACAGCGGCGAGGACGGGTCGGCGTACATCTTTTTCGGCATGCGTCCCGCCAGATATGCCTGACGCCCGGCGATGACCGCGTGCTTCATCGCTTTCGCCATCAGGATCGGGTCCTTGGCTTCGGCGATGGCGGTGTTCATCAGCACCCCGTCGCAGCCGAGTTCCATGGCGATCGCCGCATCGGATGCGATGCCGACACCGGCGTCGACGATAACGGGCACTTCGGTCTGTTCGACGATCAGGCGGATATTGACCGGGTTCTGGATGCCGAGGCCGGAGCCGATGGGCGCGCCCAACGGCATGATCGCGACCGCGCCCGCTTCCTCGACCCGTTTGCAGAGGATCGGATCGTCGGAACAGTACGCCATCACCTTGAACCCCTCCTCCGTCAGCTTGGCGGTGGCTTCGATGGTTTCCGGCATCATCGGATAGAGCGTTCGAGTTTCGCCGAGAATCTCGAGCTTCACCAGCTCCCAGCCGCCCGCTTCGCGCGCCAGCCTGAGTGTGCGGACCGCGTCGTCGGCGGTGAAGCAACCCGCGGTGTTCGGAAGATACGTGTATTTCTTGGGATCGATATAGTCGATCAGCATCGGCTGGTCCGGATCGGTGAGGTTCACCCGCCTGACGGCGACCGTGATCATGTCGATATCGGCGGCGACGCAGGCCTGGCGGTTGATCTCGTAATCCGCGTACTTGCCGGTGCCGATGATCAGGCGCGACTTGAACGAGCGACCGGCGATAACCAGCGGATCGTCGCCATCAGCTTGCACGCCATCGGGCGCGCCGCCGCCGATGAAATGCACGATCTCGAGCTTGTCACCGTCGGTGACCATGGTGTCGGTATAGGTCGACTTCGGCACGATCTCGAGGTTGCGTTCGACCGCAACCTTGGCGGGATCGAGGCCGATTTCGCGCAGAAGGCCGTCGACGCTGGTATTCGTGCCCAATTCCCGGATTTCGCCGTTGATCGTGATTTTCATGTGTCTTTCCTATCGCGTGCGGCCACCCTCGAGGCGCGGGGCGACCCGTCCCCATGAGTATGGGACGCGACCGCCGCTTTTTCAACGTGGCGGCGGGCGGGAATTCGCCCTGTTTTCCCGCCTGTCGGGCGTGATATAAAAATATCGAATCTCCTTGCCTTTCAAGGCTTGTAAGGACACTAAAAACCGATGCCGAGCACGATCTTGATTCTGAACGGGCCCAATCTGAACATGTTGGGAACCCGCGAACCGGAGATTTACGGCTCCGAGACCCTGGCCGATATCGAGGCCCGGTGCCGCTCGCGTGCCGAAACACTCGGCGTCGAGGTCGACTTCCGCCAATCGAATATCGAGGGCGAACTGGTCGGCTGGATTCAGGACGCACGCACGTCGGCAAGCGGGATCATCATCAACGCTGCCGCCTACACGCACACCTCGGTGGCGCTGCTTGACGCGCTCAACGCCTGCGACATGCCGATTGTCGAGGTGCATCTTTCGAATATTCACCAGCGGGAGTCGTTCCGCCACAAATCCTATATCGCGCGCGCCGCGGACGGCATGATTTGCGGCCTCGGCTCGCTGGGTTATGAATTGGCACTGGAAGCCGTCGCGAAACGGCTGGACGGGGGAAACTGAAGTATGGCTAAGGAACCGAAATCCGGCTTGAAGGTCGATGAAGACCTGATCAGAAAGCTTGCCGGATTGCTCGACGAAACCGGTCTCGGCGAGATCGAGATCGAAGAAGGCGACAGCAAGATCCGCGTTGCGCGCGGCGGCACCAGCGTGGTCGCCGCGGCGCCCGCCCCGATGGCGGCCCAGTCATCCGCGCCCACAGCGTCAGCCGCACCGGCGGGCGAGGATCTGTCCAATCATCCCGGCGCGGTAACGTCACCGATGGTCGGCGTCTGTTACCTGTCCCCCGACCCCAAGAGTGAGGCGTTCTGTTCCGAAGGCGATACGGTCAAGGAAGGCGATACACTGCTGTTGATCGAGGCGATGAAGGTTTTCAACCCGATCGCCGCGCCGAAGTCCGGGACCGTGAAACGCATCCTCATCAGCGACGGCACGCCGGTCGAATTCGGCGAACCGCTGGTCATCATCGAGTGAGCGGGGCCCGCTGAATGATTGAAAAGGTCCTCATCGCCAACCGCGGCGAAATCGCGCTTCGTATCATGCGCGCGTGCCGTGAAATGGGGATACAGTCCGTCGCCGTGCACTCCACGGCCGACGCCAACGCCATGCATGTACGGCTTGCCGACGAAAGCGTCTGCATCGGCCCGCCCGCGGCCAAGGACAGCTATCTGTCGACCGCAGCGATTCTCTCGGCGGCGTCGATCACCGGCGCCGATGCGATCCACCCGGGATACGGCTTCCTGTCCGAAAACGCGGACTTCGCCGAAATGGTCGCCGAGCACGGCATCAAGTTCATCGGCCCGACGGCGGAACATATTCGTCTTATGGGCGACAAGATCACCGCCAAGCAGGCGGCGCGCGATTCAGGTATTCCGTGCGTGCCCGGCTCCGACGGCGAGGTGGTCGATTTCGAAGACGCCAAGCGCTGGGCCAATAAAATCGGCTATCCGGTGCTGATCAAGGCCGCCGCCGGCGGCGGCGGACGCGGCATGAAGGTCGCGAAGTCCGAAGCTGAACTGCACGACGCGTTCGACGTCGCCCGCAACGAGGCCGAGGCGTCGTTCGGCAACCGCGCCGTCTACATGGAGCGTTATCTCGACCGGCCGCGTCATATCGAGGTTCAGGTCCTCGCCGATCAGGAAGGCAACGTCGTGCACCTGGGTGAGCGCGACTGCTCGCTACAGCGCCGCCACCAGAAGATCTTGGAGGAATCGCCCTCACCCGCCCTCAACAGGGAAGAGCGCGCCAAGATCGGCAAGACCGTCGCCGACGCGGTCCGGAAACTCGGTTACCAGTCCGCCGGCACCATCGAGTTCCTGTACGAGAACGGCGAGTTCTTCTTCATCGAGATGAACACGCGTCTCCAGGTAGAACACCCGGTCACCGAGGCCGTCACGGGGATGGATCTGGTGCGAGAGATGATCCGCATCGCGTCCGGCCATCCCATCGACTATGCGCAGGATGAAATCCGTTTTCACGGTCATTCCATCGAGTGCCGGATCAACGCCGAAGACCCGTTCACGTTCGCGCCGTCGCCGGGCATGGTGAACGAATACCACGCGCCGGGCGGGCTCGGCGTACGTGTCGACAGCGGGCTTTATTCCGGCTACCGGGTGCCGCCGCACTACGACAGCATGATCGCCAAGCTGATCGTGCACGGGCGCAATCGCGGTGAATGCCTGATGCGGCTCCGCCGTGCGCTGACCGAATTCGTCATCGACGGGATCAAGACGACGATCCCGCTGCATCAGGAACTGATTTTGAATGACGAGTTCATCAACGGGGCGTACGATATCCACTGGCTTGAGGAATATCTGAAAAAGCGCGAAGCCGACGGAGGACGATGAGTAACCGGAGCTCAGACGACTTCGAACTGACACCGGAGCTACTGCTCAGGGCTTACACCGTGGGGGTGTTCCCGATGGCCGAAAGCCGCAACGCCACGACGATTTCATGGATCGACCCCCGCAACCGGGGAATCCTGCCCCTCGACCACCTGCATATCTCGAAAAGCCTCCGAAAGACGATTCGCAAGGGCCCATTCGAGGTCACCTGCAACCGCGACTTCGCGACCGTCATCCGCGAATGCGGCCGGCGCACCCCGGACCGGGGCGAGACCTGGATCAACCCGCAGATCGAACAGGCGGTCAACGAACTGCATCGCATGGGCTATGCACACAGCGTCGAAACCCGCTTGGAGGGTGAGGTGGTCGGCGGCCTTTACGGCGTCGCATTGGGGGGCGTGTTCTTCGGCGAAAGTATGTATTCCCGCGTCACCGACGCGTCCAAGGTGGCGCTGGTGCATTTATGCGCCCGGCTCCGGATCGGGCGGTTCAAGCTGCTCGATACCCAGTTCGTCACCGATCATCTGAAGAAATTCGGCGCCGTCGAGATTCCCGCGCGAGAATTCCTGAAGAAACTCGAGGCGGCGCTTTCCGTACATTGCCTGTTCCCGGCCGACATCGATGCGGAGACGCTGAACGCCGAATTCGAAAGAATGTTTTCGAAGCAGGGTCTATAAAAACATCATTTCCCGGCCGAAGCGAAGCGGCGAGCCGGGACCCATCCGGGGATATTTTCACAGTTTCAACAATTGGTCCCGGATCGGACTTTCAGTCCGTCCGGGAAACAGCAGAGGTAGCCTACCCTTCCCGCCTGACCATATCCAGCGCCTGCCGCGCGGTCCTGAGCGGGTGCTTGCGCTTCAACGGCGAATTCAGGAACCGGTTGAGCGCGGCTGCCGCCGTGCCCGCCCAGGCAGCTTCGGGCTGCGCTTCGATCTCTTCGGCAATGGCGTGCGACAATTTCAGCATGTGCGCGGCGACGATGTATTCAAACTGGCCGTGATCGATGACGCCGTCCCGGGTGCGTGACGTGAAATCCAATGGATCATCGACAAACCATTCCCCGACATCCTGCGTGCCGTCGGTGTATTTGCCGTTCCGGCCGAGAAAACAGCCGATCTGCAGAAGGCCCTGCGGCCAGAGCGCCGGAAAATCCGTGCATACGCGCCGAACCGCGTTCGCAAACGTCAACGCGTGCGTGAAATCGAGCCAGCCGACGTTGTCCTGCACCGGGCCTTCTGTCGCCAGCGAATAGCCGAGATCCATGTGCAGCATCTGCCACGCCGCCGCCTCGAACAGGGCGTTATAGACCGTCATCGGGTCGTCGCCGTATTTCGCGACTTCATGCAGAACCGGCGCCACACCGCCCGCTTTCAATGTCGGAAGGTCCGGCACGCCGGGCTGCTGGGCCCAACCTTCAAGTGCGGGTGCATAGGTCTTGAATTCCGGAATCAGGTCTTCCCGGGTTGCAAAGACGAGCGAACGGGTCAGCAGCAGAAGCACCGGTTCCAGCGTTTCCGGCCCGGCCGCTGCCACGAATTCCCTCGCCTTTACCACGTAGATCAGGGAATGACCGAAATCCTGATAGTGCGCCAGCGCGGCGCGGGCCAGCCCCGCGTAGAAGTCGTCGAACCCGAAGCCGTCGGCGAGGCCGCCACGCACCAAGGCGATCGCCGCCGCTTCGTCCTCGCGTTCGACGGCGGCGGCAAAGGCGTCGGTATCGTAGGACATCTGCCCCGCCGGATAGGGAAACCGCCGCTGGCGTTGCGTATCCCACGCCAGATAGCCAACGATTTCGGTGATGCAGGTCAGTTGCTTTGCCTCCTCGCCCGCAAACGGCTTGTAGAGCGCCAGCCAGTCCGCGGCGACGGCGATGGCGTGGCTCATGCCATACTCGAACTTTTCGTACGTGTCGTTAAGTGCGGCGCGCACGGCGAGGATCGGATCGCCGCCGGCTTTCATGATTCGCGCGATTTCCCGCGCCATCCGGTCGTATTCGTGGTCGTCGAAACTGTCGAGCATATCCGCAAGCGCCGCGTCGATGATCTCTTCGGCCGGCGGATCAGTGAGGTCGATCAGTATTCTTCCGCCCTCTTCACGCACAGGATAGCGGCGCAGCTTGTCGCCACCGACCAGCGTCTCGCCGCTTTCCAGGTCGAATTTCCAGTTGTGCCAGTTGCAGGTCAGGATGCACTTGCCGCTGAGCGTGCCTTCCGACAGCGGATAACCCTCATGCGGGCAGCGGTTGTTGCAGGCGTAAATTCGGCCGCCGCTTCGAAACAGGGCGATCTGCCGGGCGCCGAGCTTGACCACGCGCGGCGTGTCGGTGAGTTCGGCCGACGCGAGCGCGTCGGTCCAGACGGCATTGGTTTGGTTTTGTGTCAGGCTGTTCATCGTCGGCATCCGTATTGTCGTCAGTCAATACGGCATTGTTGACTAATTTGATCGGATATTTCGCCCACAAAATACCTGTGGGCATGTTCGTATTCAGAACGTCAGTTGTCTTCCTTGATACGTTCCTTGCAGTCGAGCACCCAGACGTCATAGACGGGATGTTCGAGCGCATTGAGCGCCGGGCTGGACGCGAACATCCAACCCGCGAAGGTCAGCACCGGCTCTTCACCCGGTCGCTGCTCGGCGATTTCCAGAAACGCGGCACTTTCCGGCGTTTCTTCGGGCGGGCGCTTGTCGCAGTGATCGACGCGGATCAGTAATGTGCCGAAACGCACCGTGGTGCCGACGCGGACCTCGATCGTGTTGACCCGCGCCGTGACCTTATCCAGCGTCTGCAACACGGCGACGGCATGCGGGTCGGCCATGGCGGGTGATACGGCGAGCACGCACAGGATCACCCCCGGCAGCCAGCCGCCGGGCGTCAGGTTTTCGATGAGATGACGCAAGAAGGGGGGAATCAGCTCCCTCCTCCGGTCGCTAGGAAAATGATCTCACCGACCTGATCCTCGAGCGACTTGAAGTCCTTGGTACGTGCGATCTTGCCGCCGTCGGCGAGGTATTCCTTGGCGCCGCCCGGCTGAATGCTGACGAATTTGCTGCCGATGATGCCCGCGCTACCGATAGCGGCCACGCTGTCGGCGGGAATCTTCACGTCCGAGCGCACGGACATCGACACAACGGCGTCGTACGTACTGGCGTCGATACTCAGATCATTGACGGTGCCGACCTTGATGCCGTTGATCCTGACATCGCTGCCGTTGGTGAGACCGCCCACCTTGAAGAACGCCGCCGTCACCTTGTAGCCGTCGACGGCGCGGACCTGTGCCGTATTCAGCGCAAAGACGAGAAACACCACCGCCGTCACCAGCACCACCGCGCCCAGAATCGTCTCGACCGCATTCTTTTTCATGTCACTGCACCTTGTTCTGCTTGGCGCGCTTCGCCTTACCCTCTGAGATGATCAGATCGAGCAACTCCGAAACCACGACCGCATCCTGTGTGAAGGTAATCGTATCGCCGTCCTGCAAAGGTTTTTCCTCGGCGCCCGGACCAAGGCTGATGAATTTGGAGCCGAACAGCCCGTCGGTATGGATCGCGGCGGAGCTGTCCATGGGAATCTTGATTGCCCCGTCGATCCAGAACGTGACCACCGCGCGAAAGTTTTCATTCAGCCACATTTTCTCGACCGCTCCGACCTTCACGCCCGACAGATAGACGGGGTCACCTTCGACCAGACCGTCGACACGGTTGAAGCTGGCGGAAATGCGCGTGCCCACACCTTCGGCGGCATAGTCGTCCTGACCGCCGTAGACATAGATCATCACACCCAGGAAAACCGCAAAGACGACCGCGCCGACCGAGATTTCCTTCAGCTCGGCATTCATTCGGGCGACCAGGCCTCGTAATCGCCGGTGGCGTGGGCGCGCTGGCCGCCGCGGAAGTCATGCCCCTTGGGTCGGTAGGCCTTGATCGTGCCGGTCATGTTCGGCTGGTGTGGCTTTTGCCACGGCCGCGACTTGGCGGCCATGTCGGTCAGCGGCTCGGGCGTCATGTGATGCAGCCAGGCATGCCATTCCGCCGGTACGCACGACGCCTCGACGGCGCCTTTGAACAGAACCCAGCGGCGCACCCGGCCATGCAGCTTGGCGCCGTTCTTGGCTTCAAAATAGCGGTTGCCGAATTCGTCGGTGCCGACCTGGCGCCCGTTCATCCAGGTATAAATAAGAGTACCGATGCTCATCATCGTGCGGTTCCGTTTCGTCAAATGTCGTCGTCTGGGCCGCCGCCGCGGCGGGCGATCACAATATCGCACTTAGCCCATCATGCGGCAAGTGCACGCTGAACCCGCCCGCTCACGCTTGGCGGGGCCGGAATCGGGATGAGCAATTTGTGCGTACCGCGGTCGAATCGTGTGCAGCGGACGTCGACGTGGTAAAGTTGTTTCAAGGCCGCCAATCGTGCGATTAACAATGTTACCCAAGGTTCTGCGCCGCTTTGGCGCAATCCGGTCCCGCATTGGTTAAATTTCGGCACGTGCGCGGCGGGAAAAAAATCGAAAAAACATGAAGCAGGCGTTATCCCCGGAATTCTGCGGGCCTTGAAAATGTCAACCCAAAATATTGCGTTTTTTTGACCCTCAGGGGACGAAATCTAGTTGAACCGAAAATTTAGCTATGTCTAGATGTCGTTCGTTGCACCTGGGCATACACGATATCTAGTGTTCTCGCACGAAAGATACGAGCAGCGGAAAACCGCCGCCGAAGGGCAACCGGGGGGCCGTCAAAGGTCCATTAGAAACAAGAGTTGTTAACCCTTAGTCATCTATCGGGGGAAAGATGCGTATTTCGCGACATTACACGACCGAAGGCCAATCGCCGTATGACGCCCTGGAATTCCGCACCACGTCGAGCGAGATCCGAAACCCGGACGGATCCGTGGTGTTCAAGCTGGACGAACTCGAAGTGCCGAAGCGCTATTCGCAGGTTGCAAGCGACGTCCTCGCGCAGAAGTACTTCCGCAAGGCCGGTGTGCCGGCCGTTCTGAAAGCGGTCGAAGAAAACACCGTCCCGGCATGGTTGTGGCGTAAGGAGCCTGACGAGAAGGCCCTCGCCGCCCTCCCTGAGGACGAGCGTTATGTCGGCGAAACCAGCGCCAAGCAGGTTTTCGACCGGCTTGCCGGCACCTGGACCTACTGGGGCTGGAAAGGCGGCTATTTCGACAGCGAGGAAGACGCTCAGGCTTATTTCGACGAAATGCGCTTCATGTTGGCCAACCAGTCCGGCGCCCCCAATTCGCCGCAGTGGTTCAACACCGGCCTGCACTGGGCCTACGGCATCGACGGCCCGGCACAGGGTCACTCCTATGTCGATTTCGAGACCGGCAAACTGGTGCAGTCGCAGTCCGCCTACGAACACCCGCAGCCGCACGCCTGCTTCATCCAGTCCGTCAGCGACGATCTGGTGAACGAAGGCGGCATCATGGACCTCTGGGTGCGTGAAGCGCGTCTGTTCAAGTACGGCTCCGGCACCGGCTCCAACTTCTCGCAGATCCGCGGCGACGGCGAACCGCTGTCGGGCGGCGGCAAGTCATCGGGCCTGATGAGCTTCCTCAAGATCGGCGACCGCGCCGCCGGCGCCATCAAGTCGGGCGGCACCACGCGCCGCGCCGCCAAGATGGTGGTGGTCGACATCGACCACCCGGACATCGAGCACTTCGTGAACTGGAAAGTGATCGAAGAGCAGAAGGTCGCCGCCCTCGTCGCCGGCTCCAAGCTTGCCAACAAGCACCTGAACGAGGTGATGAAGGCCTGCAACGAGAGCGATCTCGACGAGGACAAGAAATACGACCCGAAAGAGAACGCACAGCTCAAGGCCGCGATCCGCGCCGCGCGGAAGGTGATGATCCCGGAAAACTACGTGCAGCGGATCATCCAGTTCGCCAAGCAGGGCTACACCTCGCTCGAATTCAAGGAATACAACACCGACTGGGATTCCGAGGCCTACGTCACGGTCGCCGGTCAGAACTCGAACAACTCGGTCCGCGTCACCAACGATTTCCTGCAGGCGGTCCTGGATAACGGCGAGTGGGACCTGATCCGCCGCAAGGACGGCAAGGTCGACAAGCGCATCAAGGCCGCGAAATTGTGGGATGACGTCGGTTATTCCGCGTGGGCCTGCGCCGATCCGGGGATCCAGTTCGACACCACCATCAATGAATGGCACACCTGCCCCACGTCGGGCCGGATCAACGCGTCGAACCCGTGCTCGGAGTACATGTTCCTCGACGACACGGCCTGCAATCTGGCGTCGCTCAACCTCATGAACTTCCGCGGTGAAGACGGTATCTTCGACGTCGCCGGGTTCACTCATGCGGTCACGCTCTGGACCATCACGCTCGAAATCTCGGTGCTGATGGCGCAGTTCCCGTCCAAGCGGATCGCCGAACTGAGCTACCGTTACCGCACGCTGGGTCTTGGCTATGCCAACATCGGCGGCTTCCTGATGGCGTCCGGCATTCCCTACGACAGCGCCGAAGGCCGCGCCATCTGCGCCGCCATCACGTCGCTGATGTGCGGTCAGGCCTACGCCACCTCGGCGGCCATGGCGGAGAGCCTAGGGGCTTTCCCGGGTTACGAGCCGAATGCCGAGCCGATGCTCCGCGTGATGCGGAACCATCGCCGCGCCGCGCACGGCGAAGCCGAGGGCTACGAAGGTCTGACCATCAATCCGGTCCCCTTCGTCGCCAACGACTGCCCGGACAGCAACCTTGCTTCGGCCGCGGCCGAAGCGTGGGACCGGGCCCTCGAACTCGGCCAGCAGCACGGCTACCGCAACGCGCAGGTCACCGTGATCGCGCCGACCGGCACCATCGGTCTCGTCATGGACTGCGACACCACCGGGATCGAGCCGGACTTCGCGCTGGTGAAGTTCAAAAAACTTGCCGGTGGCGGCTACTTCAAGATCATCAACTCGATGGTCCCACAGGCGATGACCACGCTCGGTTACAACAAAGCGCAGATCAAGGACGTGATCGACTACGCGGTCGGCCATGGCACGCTCAAGGGTGCCCCGGCGATCAACCACGAAACGCTCAAAGCCAAGGGCTTCACCGACGAGGCGCTGGCCAAGATCGAGAAGAACCTGGGCGAAGCGTTCGAGATCAAGTTTGCGTTCAACAAGTGGACGCTTGGCGAAGCCTTCTGCACGGAGGTTCTCAAGCTCGAAAAGTCGTCGCTCGACGATCTCAGCTTCAACATGTTGTCGGCGCTCGGGTTCTCGAAAGCCGACATCGAAGCCGCCAACACCTATGTCTGCGGCGCGATGACGGTAGAAGGCGCACCGCACCTGAAGGAAGAGCACCTTGCGGTGTTCGACTGCGCCAGCCCGTGTGGCCGTATCGGCAAGCGCGCGCTCTCGGTCGAAAGCCACATCCGCATGATGGCGGCGGCGCAGCCGTTCATCTCGGGCGCGATCTCCAAGACCATCAACATGCCGGCGTCGGCCACGGTCGAGGACTGCAAGGAATCGTACATGCTGTCGTGGCGTCTTTGCCTTAAGGCGAATGCGCTCTACCGCGACGGCTCGAAACTGTCGCAGCCGCTCTCCGCCGCGCTCATCGACGAAGACGTCGAGGACGCCGACGAGGTCGCCAACGATCTCGCCGAAGCGCCGCTGGTGGCGCGCGCCGAGGCGATCACCGAGCGCATCATCGAGCGCTACATCGCAGAACGCAAACGCCTCCCCGACCGCCGCAAGGGCTACACCCAGAAGGCGACCGTCGGCGGGCACAAGGTGTACCTGCGCACCGGCGAATACGAAGACGGCCGGATCGGCGAAATCTTCATCGACATGCACAAGGAAGGCGCCGCTTTCCGCTCGCTGATGAACAACTTCGCGATCGCGGTGTCGATCGGCCTGCAGTACGGCGTGCCGCTGGAAGAATACGTCGAGGCGTTCACCTTCACCCGGTTCGAACCGTCGGGCATCGTGCGCGGCAACGAAACCATCAAGATGGCGACGTCGATCCTCGACTACATCTTCCGCGAACTCGCCGTCAGCTACATGGGCCGCAACGACCTCGCCCACGTGGAGCCGACCGACCTGTTGCCCGACAGCATCGGCACGGGCAACAACGAAGGCGATCTGCCGGAAAACGGCGAATTGCCGGTCGGTGTCAGCCCGGGCTTCATGCGCACCAAGTTTCTGGTAATCAACGGCGCCAAGGCCAAGAAGGTCGCGACCACCGCACAGGCGCCGGCACAGGCGACCGGTCAGGCGACCGCGCAGGCGGCATCGGGCGGCGGCCAGACGCAGGTCGTGACCGAGCAATCCTCCGCAGTCGCGGTGTCGGCCGAGGTCATGGAACGCACCGACGCCAAGCTGGATCAGGTTCGCGAGGCCCGCATGAAGGGCTACGAGGGCGATCCCTGCGGCGAGTGCGGCAACTTTACGCTGGTTCGCAACGGCACGTGCCTGAAGTGCAACACGTGCGGCGGCACCACCGGATGTTCATGAGGGGTTTCTGACAATGAGGGACACCTCATGAGACCAGATCGGGATCCTCCCTGGGAAACTTGGGGCACGTACCGGAAGTTTGTTCCGGTGCGTGCCCGTTTTTTTGGGGAGTAGCTGCGAAAATGGGGCCGAATGGCCTCATTTTTGTTAAGGATTAGCTTTTAAATATCTGAATTTTAACCGTTTTCAGATATCGACACATCGGCGGACGCTCTGTACTCTCGCGGTAACAAGGAACGGGACCGCATTTAATGGACGCTACCGCCGGTAAGAAGCGGGTTTTGGTTATCGACGACGATGACATCACCCTCTCACTCCTGACCGAGATTCTGAGCGACGCCGGGTACGAGGTGGAAGCCCTCACCGACAGCACGGACGCGCTCAAGGCGATCGAGAAGTCGCGGCCCGACGTCATCCTTTCCGATCTCATGATGCCGAAAGTCGACGGCTTCGAACTGTGTAAGAGCGTGCGCGAAAACAAGGCGCTCGACGACACCATATTCATCGTCGTTTCCGCCAAGGCCTATCCGTCGGACGAGGCCCGCGCGCTTGAGCTCGGCGCCGACGGCTTCATCCGCAAACCGATCAACGCGGATACCTTCGCCGACCGGTTGAACGCGATCATTTCCGACGAGATCAGCCTGACCTTCTGGGGGGTGCGCGGTACGTTGCCGAAGACCGGCGCCGGCGCGCTCAAGTACGGCGGCAACACGTCGTGCGTGACGATGGAATTCCCGAACCGGCAGATGTTCATCTTCGACGGCGGGTCGGGGATCAAGGAACTCGGCACCAGCCTCGTCAAGCAGAAGAAAAAGCGCATCAACGCCAAGCTGTTCATCTCTCACCCACACTGGGATCACATCAACGCCATCCCGTTCTTCGCGCCCTTGTACATGCAGGGCAACGAGTTCGAGATATTGGGGGCCAAGCAGGGCGATATCACCATGCGCGAGCTGATCTCGGCGCAGATGGACGGCGTTTATTTCCCGATCACACTGACCGAGTTCTCGGCGCGCACGTACTTCCGAAATCTTGAGGAAGGCACGCACGACGTCGCCGGAATCGAGGTGCAGACGAAGCTTCTGGCGCATCCGGGGCGCGCGCTCGGCTACCGGGTCAATTATCACGGCCGGTCGGTCTGCTATGTCACCGATCAGGAACTCTATCTCGACGACAGCGAATTCTTCGATCCGCACTACGAAAAGACCATCACCGAATTCGTGCGCGGCGCCGACGTACTGATCACCGACACGACCTACACCGACGAGGAATACAAGACCAAAGTCAATTGGGGCCATTCCTGCGTGTCCAAGGTCTGCGAACTGGCGCACAACGCGGAAGTGAAAGAACTGTACCTTTTCCACCACGACCCCGATCAGGACGACGACGCTATTGACGCCAAGTACGCCGCGGCGCAAAAGAAACTTAAGGAACTCGGCGGCAAGGTAAGCTGCATCGCTCCCCACGAAGGCGACAACTTCCGCCTCTGAGCGTCCGCCCGGACGAAACCATTCGACGTAACGACTGAAAGAGAGAGACATCATCATGGCTGGCAAAATCGCAACCCGTCTTCAGGAACTCGGCATCGAACTCCCGGAAGCCGCGGCGCCGGCCGCCAACTACATTCCTTACGTCGTGAGCGGCAAGCTGATCTTCGTCGCCGGACAGATCACGCTCAAGAACGGCAAGATCGAATACACCGGCAAGGTCGGCGAAGACCTGACCGTCGATGACGGGTATCAGGCGGCGCGTCTCTGCGGGCTCAATCTTCTGGCGCAGGCAAAGGCGGCCGCCGGCGGCGACCTCGACAAGATCAAGCGCGTCGTCAAACTTGGCGGGTTCGTGAATTCGGGCCCGGATTTCTCCAATCAGCCCGAAGTCATCAACGGGGCCTCCGATCTGATGGTCGACGTGTTCGGCGACAACGGCAAGCATGCGCGCTTCGCGGTCTCCGCAGGTTCCCTGCCCCGCAACGTCGCGGTCGAAATCGACGGTATATTCGAGCTGGTGTGAGCGCCGAACACACATCCCTCAGAATCGTTTCCCTGCTGCCGGCGGCGACGGAGATCGTCTGCGCGCTCGGGTTTCAAGAAAACCTCGTCGGCCGTTCGCACGAATGCGACTATCCCGCCGGCGTCGAGGCGTTGCCGGCCTGCACCCGCGCTCTGATCCGGCCTGACGGGAGCAGCGCGGAGATCGACAGACAGGTCAAGGATGCGCTCCGGGACGCGCTTTCAATCTACGAGGTGCTCACCGACGAAATCGAACGCCTGAAACCAGACATCATCGTCACCCAGGACCAGTGCGAGGTCTGCGCCGTCGCCCTCACCGATGTCGAAGCTGCCGTCTGCGATCTGCTGGACAACGACGCGAAGATCGTCTCGCTCAACCCGGAAGGCCTCGACAAGGTTTATGCCGATATAGAACGCGTCGCAGCCGCACTCGGTTCGGATGCTGCCGGACAAAACCTCATCGATTCGATGCAGGCCGGTTTCGCCTCGATATCCGCAAAAACCCCTGCCGAACGTCTCAGCGTATGCTGTGTCGAATGGGCGGACCCGCTGATGGCCGCCGGCAACTGGGTGCCCGAACTGGTCGAGATCGCGGGCGGCAACGATGTATTCGGTACGGCCGGTGCGCACGCGCCCTGGCTCGAGCCCCAACGTCTTTATGAGGCTGATCCGGACGTGATCGTCTTCATGCCCTGCGGGTTCGGTCTCGAAAGAAGCGAGACCGAGGCCCGCGCCCGCCTCGCCACGCCGGAATGGCAGAACCTGACCGCCGTCAGAAACGGCCGCGTTTACGCGACGGACGGGAACAGCTTCTTCAACCGGCCGGGGCCGAGGCTGCTCGACAGCGCGCAAATCCTTTTTGAAATCTTGTATCCGGGCGAAACCACGCCGACATATAAAAACACGGCCTGGAAAGCGGTCACCTGACCCGGCGTTGAAGTTACGGACGAAGGACGCAAATGGACGGAAACGATCAGCGCGTCATCAAGGCTCTCGGCAGCATTAACGAGATCGATGAGGCGGATTGGGACGCCTGCGCCGGCACGGACAATCCGTTCGTCCGCCACGCGTTTCTCTCAGCACTCGAAGACTCAGGCTCAGCCACCGATGAAACCGGCTGGATCCCCCGTCATCTCGTGATCGAAACGCCCGAAGGCCGGGTCGAGGCATGCGCGCCGCTCTATATCAAGACCCACTCATATGGAGAGTATATCTTCGACTGGGGCTGGGCCGACGCCTATGAGCGCGCCGGCGGCCGCTATTACCCGAAGATGCAGTGCGCCGTCCCGTTCACGCCCGCCCCTGGCCCGCGGATCCTGGTCTCGCCCGATACCGACCCGGCGCTGCGTGAAGAACTGCTGAAGCTGATGCTGGCCGGCATGATGCGGGTCGCGGATCAGCTCAAGGTGTCTTCGGCACACATCACGTTCTGCGAGAAAGATTTGTGGGACCTCGGCGAAGGCGTGGGATACCTGCAACGGCTCAACCAACAGTTCCACTGGCACAATCGCGGCTACGATAGCTTCGACGATTTCCTCTCGGCGCTGGCGTCCCGTAAACGGAAGTCGATCCGCAAGGAACGCAAGAAGGTCGCCGACATCGGCCTCGATATCCGCACACTTTCGGGCGGCGAGCTGGAGGAGCGCCACTGGGACGCCTTCTTCCAGTTCTACATGTCGACCACCGACAAGAAATGGGGCCAGAGCTACCTGCACCGGGAGTTCTTTTCGATGCTGGGTGAGCGGATGCCTGAAAGCGTCGTGATGGTGATGGCGTTCGATGGGGAGCGGCCGGTCGCGGGCGCGCTTAACCTCAGGGGCGCCGACTGCCTTTACGGGCGCAACTGGGGCGCGCTGGAATCGCACAAGTTCCTGCACTTCGAGTGCTGCTATTACCGTGCCATCGACTACGCCATCGAACACGGTCTCGCGCGTGTCGAAGCGGGCGCGCAGGGGCCGCACAAGGTGCAGCGCGGCTACCTCCCCGCACCGGTCTACAGCCTGCACTATATCCGCGATCCCGGGTTCGAGGACGCGGTCGGTGATTTCGTCATGCGCGAACGCTTTCAGATTGAGCGCGAAATGGCGGCGATTACCGAGGAATATTCTCCCTACCGGAACGAGGACGGCGACGGCTGAGCGATCCCCGACTCACGCTCTGTTAACCTTTTCGCCTTAGTTTTTAAGGCTTCAAGGACGGAGCGTTTACCATGAAACGACTATTTGCCCTGGCCCTGATCGCGCTCGCGGTGTTCGCCGCTTGGCCGAAGGACGCCGAAGCGGCGCGGTGCATCCGCATCGTCCGGCAAGGCAACATCGAAACCATGGTCAACGTCTGCAACACCTGCGTCATCGCCAGTATCATCCGGTCCAGGCCGGGCAACGCCGTCCCCGTCGGGCGCGAGTTCAATATCCAGCCGCGTTCCGACTTTCCGGTGCCGTTCAAGGGACCGGGCCGGACCCGCGTCAACTCGGAAAAGCCGTGCCGCGGCGAACAAGGCGCGGATCAGGACCTGATGGAAGCCTTCAACAAGCCCGACGCCGCGCCCAAGTGCGTCAGCATGGAACGCTCGCAGCGCAACGACATCGTCCTGGTCAACAAGTGCGGGCTATGCAAGGCGGTCGCCATCGAACGCTTTACCGCGGACGGTGCCGGGCGCAGTCGCGACTACATGATCCTCGCCGGCGGCTCGACGTTACCGGTCAGGGCGCAGGGCTTCGCGCAGGTCGGCCTGCTGGCTGAAATCGACTGCCCGAAATAACGCTCAGCCGCGTTTCCATTCTTTGACGATATCGCCTGCGCTTGCTTCCTGCAGCGGCGGCCGGGCTGTTGGCGGTTCCCCATCCGTCCAGAACGGCTGCAAGACCGCAATGGCGTTGCTCCCCGCCTGCGGTTGGATTAATCCCCGCGCGGCGTTCTGGGGGTGCCCCTCGACCTCATCGATGTCGAGCACCGGGTGATAGCAACAATCAACATCGCTGAAGACCTGGTCCCACGTGTCGCGGTCCTTCGTTCTGAAGATCGCCGCGACGTCATGCGTGAGATCGGTCTGCGGCAACGGTTCGCTCTGGCGTTCGATCAGGTCTGGCCGCCCGACGGCGTTGCAGAAATTCTCCCAAAACACGGTTTCGATGGCGCCGAGACTGACGAACTTGTTATCCGCCGTCTCGTAAACCCCATAAAACGCCGCGCCGCCGGTGAGCAGGCTCGTGCCGCGTGCGGGCGCGTTCCCCCGATGCAGCGCCGTCAGCGCCTGGCTTTGCCATGCCAGCACGCTGTCCGCCATGGCGACATCCAGATACGCTCCCTGCCCCGTTCTGCCACGCCCGACCAGCGCGCCTAAAATCGCCACCACCGACTGCATCGCGCCCGCATAGTCGGCGACCATCGGATAGGCCATGTGGGGACCCGCAGAGCCCGTGAGACCGAGTTGCCCGGCGGCGGCGACATAGTTGATGTCGTGCCCGCCCGTCAGGCGCATCGGTCCGTTCTGACCGAACCCGGAAAGCGCGCAGTGTACGAGCGACAGATTGAGTTTGCGTAATGTCTCGTGGCCGAAACCCAACCTCTCCATCACCCCCGGACGGTAACTCTCCATCAACACGTCGGCGGCGCGGATCAGGTCCGTAAAGGTTTCCTTGTCCGCGTCGGACTTGAGATCAAGGGTCACGACCCGCTTTCCCGCATTGACCAGGGCGTGATACGGGCTCCGGCCGCGGTCGTTGGTGACCGGGTCGAGGGCGCGCATCGGATCGCCCTTCGGCGGCTCCACCTTGACTACGTCCGCGCCCATGTCGGCCAACATCTGCGTGGCGAACGGGCCCGGCAGGAACTGGCTGAGATCAAGAACCCGGATATGTTTCAGAAAGGCGATCGGCATTGTCCCTCCGGTTCAGCGCGAAAGCAGTTTCGGGCCTGGCGCCGGTCGGTTCAAGTCGGTTGAGGCTTGGCACGAATTGAGGGTTTAATGTCATTGTGCCAATTCCGGCTTCGACGCAGTATCACCTCATGAACGTATCGAATGAAACCAAGAAGGTCGGTATCGTCGTCTTCGACGGCTGCCAGATTCTCGATGCGACCGGCCCTGCCGCCGTGTTCGGCGACGCCAACGTGCAGCTGAGGAACATGGCTGCCGCCGCGCAAGGGTACGATGTGCGATTGATCGCCCCTTCATCTGGGCCGGTGCGGACGAACTGCGGGGTGTCCGTGATGGCGGATCATGCCTTGTCGGCGCATTCCCTCGAGCTTCACACCCTGATCTGCGCCGGCGGCAGCGGGGTTTACGATTTCATCGCCGACAAGACGCATGTGCGCGATGTCGGCCGCCTCGCCCGGACAGCAAAAAGGGTCGTCTCCGTCTGCACCGGCACCTTCGTGCTCGCCGAGACGGGGTTGTTGAATAAAAAGCGCGCGGTGACCCACTGGGCGCACTGCCAGAAGCTCGCCGACGAATACCCCCGGATCGACGTCGATCCGGACCCGATCTTCATTAAAGACGGCAATGTCTTCACGTCGGCCGGCGTGACCGCCGGCATGGACCTGGCGCTCGCCATCGTCGAAGCGGATCATGGCCGCGATATCGCGCTCGCAGTGGCGCGCAGCCTGGTGATGTTCCTGAAACGCCCGGGCAACCAGGCGCAGTTTTCCAGACATCTCGCCGTTCAGATGGCGCCGGCGGGCAGCATCCGCGACGTGCAGGTTTGGCTGCTCGAGAATTTATCGGCCGACATCAGCGTCGAGCGAATGGCGGAGCGGGCGGCGATGAGCCTCAGGACCTTCAACCGGCAATTCAAACAGGAAACCGGGATGACGCCGGCGCGCTACGTGACCGAATGCAGGCTCGACGCCGCGCGGCGGCTGCTCGAGGAAAGCCCCCTCCCCATCAAGACCGTCGCCGGCAAAAGCGGGTTCGGCGACGAGGAGCGCATGCGCCGTGCTTTTCGCAAGATGCTCGGCGTCAGCCCGGACGGATACCGGAACCTTTTCACCAACACGCAAGACGCCGCTTAAGGAGACACACCATGACCATGCATTTCGGCATTCTCGCTTTCAACGATCTGGAAGAACTCGACGCCATCGGCCCGTGGGAAGTCTTATCATGGGCGTCGAAGCAGGATGCGAGCGACATGACGGTGTCGACCATCGGTTCGGCAGGCAAGCAGATCACCTGCGCCAAGGGCCTCAGGATCACCACCGACTACACCATCGACGACCACCCGAAAATGGATGTGATCCTGGTCCCGGGAGGTCAGGGGACGCGCCCGATCTTCAAGGACGGCGGGCCCGAAATCGACTGGATCAAGCGGGTTGCGCCCGGCTGCACGTGGGTGACGAGCGTCTGCACCGGCGCTTTGCTGCTGCACAAGGCGGGACTGCTGGACGGGAAACGCGCGACGACGCACTGGCGCTCAATCGAGCTTCTGCGCGACGCCGGCAATGTCGAGGTGCTGGAGGACGTGCGCTACGTACGCGACGGCAACATCGTCACCTCGGCGGGCGTGTCCGCCGGGATCGACATGGCGCTTTGGCTGATGGGCGAGTTCTACGGGCCGGAATTCGCGCGCTTCGTCCAGAAAGGGATCGAATACTTCCCCGCTCCGCCCTATACCGCTGCGGCGTGAATGCCCCTCTCCCTTGGGAGAGGGAGGGGCCCGTGAGCATTGCGAACGGGAGGGTGAGGGGTCCTCGCGGCCTTGATGAGCCCCTCATCCTTTCCTTCTCCCAAGGGAGAAGGAACGCAGAGCAACTGCCGCTGAGTTATTACTGGACGTAAGCCGGCTTCTTCTTGCCGCCTTTGCCGCCGCCCTTGGAGCCCTTGTCGTCCGGCTTCGGATAGCTGAACACCGGCAGGCCGTCCTCGATATCGACGACGACAAGGCCGCCCTTGGACAGTTTGCCGAACAGCATCTCTTCGGCGAGCGCCTTTTTGATGTGCTCCTGGATGACGCGGCTGAGCGGCCGGGCGCCGAACAGCTTGTCGTAGCCCTTCTCCGCCAGCCAGTCGCGCGCCGCGTCGGTCAGCTCTATCATCACGTTGCGGTCGCTGAGTTGCGCTTCCAACTCCATGATGAACTTGTCGACGACCTTGGCGACCACCTCCTGGCCCAGCGGCTGGAAAGCGATGGTCGAATCCAGCCGGTTGCGGAATTCCGGCGTGAACATCTTCTCGATCGCTTCCTTGTCCTCGCCGACCCGGCTTTCCCGTTCGAACCCGATCGCTGGCTTCGCCATGTCGGCGGCGCCCGCGTTCGTGGTCATGATCAGGATCACGTTCCTGAAGTCGACGGTCTTGCCGTTATTGTCGGTCAGCTTGCCGTGATCCATGACCTGCAGAAGGATGTTGAACAGGTCCGGGTGCGCCTTTTCGATTTCGTCGAGCAGCAATACCACGTGCGGATTCTGATCGACAGCGTCGGTCAGCAGGCCGCCCTGGTCGAAGCCGACATACCCCGGGGGCGCGCCGATCAGACGCGACACGGAATGCCGCTCCATGTACTCCGACATGTCGAAGCGGACCAACTCGACGCCCATGGTGAGCGCAAGCTGACGCGCGACCTCGGTCTTACCCACGCCCGTCGGGCCCGAGAACAGGTACGCCCCGATGGGTTTCTGCGGTTCGCGGAGGCCGGCGCGGGCCAGTTTGATGGCGCTCGACAACTGTTCGATCGCCGGATCCTGGCCGAACACGACGGTCTTGAGATCGCGTTCGAGGGTCTTCAGCGCTTCGCGGTCATCGCGCGACACGCTCTTCGGCGGGATGCGGGCGATCATCGCGACGATGGCTTCGACATCCTTGGCCGATACGGTTTTCCGGCGCTTGCTCTCCGGCAGCAGCATGCGCGACGCGCCGACCTCGTCGATCACGTCGATGGCCTTGTCCGGCAGCTTGCGGTCGTTGATGTAGCGCGCCGACAGCTCGACGGCGGTCTTCAGCGCGTCCATGGTGTAGCGCACCTTGTGGTGCTCCTCGAAATACGGTTTCAGGCCCTTGAGGATCTTGACCGTATCGTCGACCGAGGGTTCGTAGACGTCGATCTTCTGGAACCGGCGCACGAGGGCACGGTCTTTTTCGAAGTAGCCGCGGTACTCTTTGTACGTGGTCGAGCCCATGCAGCGGAGCCCGCCGTTCTGCAACGCGGGCTTGAGGATGTTGGACGCATCCATCGAGCCGCCCGACGTCGCCCCGGCACCGATCACGGTGTGGATTTCGTCGATGAACAGGATCGCCTTGTCGGCGTTGACCAGTTCTTCCATGACATTCTTCAGGCGCTCTTCGAAGTCGCCGCGATAGCGCGTGCCGGCGAGCAGCGCGCCCATATCGAGCGAGTAGATCGTCGCACCTTCGAGGACTTCCGGCACGTCGCCGTCGACGATCCTTTTCGCCAGACCTTCGGCGATGGCCGTCTTACCGACGCCCGGATCACCCACGTAGAGCGGGTTGTTCTTGTTGCGTCGGCAGAGAATCTGGATCGTCCGGTCGACTTCCTTCTCGCGGCCGATGAGCGGATCGATCCGCCCCTGCTCAGCCTTGGCGTTCAGATTGACGCAATAGGCATCAAGGGCTTCCGAACCCTTGCGGACCACGTTCTCGCCGTCCGCTTCCTCGTCGGCGCCCTCGACCGTGCGCTCTTCCGAAAAGCCCGGCACCTTGGCGATGCCGTGCGAGATGTAGTTGACCGCATCCAGGCGCGACATCTCGTGCATCTGCAGGAAGAAGACGGCGTGCGATTCACGCTCGGAGAACAGCGCGACCAGCACGTTGGCGCCGGTGACTTCCTCACGGCCCGAGGACTGCACGTGGATCACGGCGCGTTGCACCACGCGCTGGAAGCTCGCGGTCGGTTTCGGCTCGGTCACGCGTTCGTTGCGGATTTCGTCGAGTTCGTCGTCGATGAAGTTGGTGACATCCATCGACAACTGTTCGAGGTCGACCCCACATGCCCTCAATACCGCGATGGCGTCCTGATCGTCGGTCAGGGACAGTAACAGATGCTCCAGCGTCGCATATTCATGAGACCGCTCTGCAGCGAGCGCCAATGCGCGGTGCAGCGTCTGTTCCAGATTGCGTGATAACATGTGGTCGCTTTCCTTTCGCCGGGTTTCACCCGGATTATGGTTCGCAGATTATATAATCCTATTCTTCGTCGTCGCTACCGTCCTTCTCGATCGTGCACTGCAGCGGGTGCTGGTGCTGGCGGGCCAGGTCCATGGTCTGTGCGACTTTGGTCTCGGCGACTTCATAGGTATAGACGCCGCACACGCCGACGCCACGTTGGTGAACGTGCAACATGATGCGCGTCGCGTCCTGTGCCGACTTGCTGAAGAACCGCTCCAGCACATGCACGACGAACTCCATCGGTGTGTAGTCGTCGTTCAGCATCAGCACTTTGTACATCGCCGGGCGCTTGGTTTTCTCGCGCGGCTTGACGACGACGCCGGTCTCTTCATCTCCGCCGACGCGCGGCGGTCCGGACGGGGTGTTTTTCTCAGCCATTTTCGTCAGTGACGTTTCAAAACGATTTATCTTCATTCCCTATAATATAGGTGAATTTTCCGCCGTCCAAAATGGGGAAACGAAAAGAATTGTAACGCGTTAACCAAAAGGCCTGCAGCAGGGCTGCAGGCCTTTGGCGTCCCGGGTTTTCAGGTCCCCGGGATGACTGAGCGGGCGCCCGGTGTTGGGAGGACCACCGGACGCCCTTCTCTACTGCCAGATCCCAAAAAGGGGGGATGGGAAGTTAGGCAGCGAGCGGCTTGGACAGAGTCTCGACCGCAATCTTCACCTGGTCGGCAATCGGCTTCGACGCCTTCTCGGCCAGCTTGACCGTCTGATCGGACAGCTTGCGGCTTTCGGCCAGGGTCTTCTCATAGCTCGACTTCGCGGCGCCGGTCTGAAGTTCATAGACTTCGGTGACCGAGGTGCAGGTCATGATTTTCTGCGCCAGCGCGACCGTTTCTTCGACGTTCGACTGAGCGAGCTTGTAGATCGCGGTGTTGATGTCTTTCATGCCGGTCGAAAGGATTTCGTTCGACTTGACGATCGCTTCGATGTTGCTTTTCGAGAAAGCGATCATGTCTTCGTAGCCCTTGTAGGCATCGGCGCCGGCCTTGGCGGCCGCGGCGAACTGCTCTTCGGACATGGCGACGGCCTTCTCCACGCCCTTCTTGGCGACTTCAGTGTTGGTCTTCACGATCGTTTCGACCGTTTCCTGACCGGTCTTGACGGCGGTTTCCACCGGCTCGGTCGCCGGCGCGGTCTTGGTGGTCGTGGTTTTCTTGGCGGTAGTAGCCATCGGTCTATCTCCATTTCTTCTCGGTATTAACGGATTCGGCGGTTTCACGCCGCCCGTTCGAGAAACTCTCGAATTCATAATTTGCTGCAATGCAGCATCAGGATTGAAATATAGTCCAATTTCCGGACGAGTCAATGATTTTTTGTGCACTGCACAAAATGCAAACTAGTTATTTTTATGCTGTTATTTCAATCACTTAAATCCCACACGCTGGATTGACGCAATTTGTGCGCGTGCGAATGAACCCGGAAAATCGGCGGTTATCGGGGATTTCCCCGTGACAACCCCGGCCCCGTTAACACAATCTTAGAGTCCGGCGTCGTACCAAGGGCTTGATTCGACGAAAAAATTCCGTCGACGGGTAATGCGTTTTGATTTTATGATCATTTGACGCAGCGGATAACGATTTGGGGTAAAGGGGATCAGAGGATGCAACCGCTCGCGGCCTGGGAACCGACGGCGACACGCGCTTTTTCGATCACAAAACTGGGCAAAATCGCCGTTCTGGCGGCGGTTCTTTTGATTTGCGCATTGTCTCAACCGGCGCACGCCAAATATGCGAGTTACGTCGTTGACGCCGACACCGGCGAGGTTCTGGCCGGCCTCAACGAAGAAACCCGCAACTACCCCGCGTCTCTCACCAAGATGATGACGCTTTATCTGATGTTCGACCGTCTCAAGTCGGAGAAATGGACACTGGCGACCAAGCTCGACGTGTCGCGTCGCGCCTCTCGTCAGCCGGCGTCCCACCTCGGATTGCGCGCCGGCACGACGATCACCGTCGAACAGGCCATCCTGGCGCTGGTGACCAAGTCCGCCAATGACGTCGCGACCGTGGTGGCCGAGAACATTTCCGGCCGCGAGCGCAACTTCGCTTTGAAGATGACCGCCCGCGCCCGCACGCTGGGTATGTCGAAGACCACATTCCGAAATGCCTCCGGCCTGCCGCACCGGGCCCAGCTTTCGACCGCCAAGGATATGTCGATCCTGGCGCGCGCCCTGCTCCGCGATTTCCCGGAGTACTACCACTACTTCTCGACCCCCTCGTTTACCTTCGACGGCGTCACGCATTCCAATCACAACAGGCTTCTGAAGACGTATCCCGGGGCCGACGGCTTCAAGACCGGGTATATCCGCGCGTCCGGCTTCAACCTGGTGGCGTCCGCGACCCGTGACGGGCGGCGCATCATCGGTGTCGTCTTCGGCGGCCGTTCGTCGAGCCACCGCAACCGCCACATGGCCAAACTGCTGGATCAGGGCTTCGACGTGCTCCGCAAGCGTTACGGCACCTCGCTGATCGCCAAGGCCGCCGTGCCGGAAGCCAAGACCGCGTCCCTCGCCCCGGCGGCGCAAACTGGCGCTACGCCCGCGTCCGTCTGGGCGGTTCAGGTGGGCGCGTTCTCGCATGTCTCGCAGGCCCAGGCCGCGGCGCAGAAAGCCATCGGCAAGGCGCCGAGCTATCTCTCCGAGGGGCAGATCAGGATCGTGCCGCTGAAAAAGCGCAACGGCGATATTCTGCATCGGGCCCGGATCGTCGGTATTTCCAAGCGCGACGCCTATCGCACCTGCCGCATTCTCCGTGATTGCATGGAATTGAAAACCGACGTGAACGCCGAAGTCGCGCAGCGCGCCGACTGATCGCTCAGACCAGTACGTTCCGCCGTAAACCGGACAGGAAGCGCCGCTTTTCCTGACGCCGCCAGACGTCCAGATGCCACTCCTTGTCGCTCAGACGCAACGCGGGCTTCGGCATGAAAACATTCGTCATTTCTTTCGACCCGTCGGCCAGCGTGACCTCGATCTCTTCGAGGGTGTAATCCTTGCCTTCGTACCGGCTCAGGCGCGACGCCTCGAGCGGAGAAATCCTGTAGACCTGAAGTCCTTTAACCTCCCCCGCCGGATCGGCGATCAGACCGGGATAGGTGGCGCCGGCCACGTATACACGCTTGTATCCGGCAAGCGCGCATGGCTTGGGTGAACAACCGGATAGAGGCCGCCCGAGGATTTCCCGGGCGATCTCCGGATCGCACAGGGTTCCGTAAAAGAAATAGTTCGCCATACCGATTCTCTACGAAAACCCGAGCCGGGCTTCAAGTGGCGGTTCGGTGAAAGCTGTGGATCAAATGGCCGACGCGTCGACGTTAGACTGCCTAAGCTGAGCGCGAACGTCGTCCTTCAGTTTCTCAAGACCGGCTTCGGTGGCGGATTCGCAGCGCACCACCAGCATCGGCTGGGTGTTGGAGGCACGGAGCAACCACCACCCCTCCGGCGTCTCGACCCGTACCCCGTCCATGTCGAAGATCTCGACCCCTTTGAGGGCGCGGGCGCGCATGACGATCTCGTCGACGACCTTGAACTTGCGCTCATCCGGGCAGTCGAAGCGGATTTCCGGTGTGTTGTACATCTTCGGCAGCGCCGCCAGCATCTCAGTGAAGCTCTCGTCCGAACTGGCGATGACGCTCAGCAGCCGGACGGCCGTATAGATCGCATCGTCATAGCCGTAATAGCGGTGCTTGAAGAAGATATGCGCGCTCATCTCGCCGGCCAGCGGCGACTTCAATTCGACCATCTTGGATTTAATGTGCGAATGCCCGGCTTTCCACATGACGGGTTTGCCGCCCATCTTCTCGATCTCGTCGAAGAACACCCGGCTCGCCTTGACGTCGCACAGGATCGGCGCACCCGGATGATCGGCCAGCACGTCGCGCGCCAGCATCACCAGAAGCTGATCGCCCCACATCACGTTGCCCAGCTTGTCGACGACGCCGATTCGGTCGCCGTCACCGTCGAACCCGATGCCGAGATCGCAATCGTTGGCAGCGACCAGTTCCTTAAGCTGCACAAGGTTCTTTTCCACGGTCGGGTCGGGATGGTGCGCCGGGAACGTGCCGTCGATTTTAGAATTGATGACGAAGTGCTCGCCAGGAAGATTCTTTACCAGCTCATCGGTCACCTCGCCGGCGGCGCCGTTGCCGGGATCCCAGGCGACGCGCAGCGCCTTGCCGCCACTATAATCCTGCATCATGCGCGCGACGTACTGATCGAAGACGCTTTGCTGCTTTGATTGTCCTTTACCGTCACGGTAATTCCCCGCTTCGACGCGGCGGCCCAGGTTCTGAATGTCCTCGTCGAAGAACGCCTTCCCTTCGAGGGTCATCTTGAGGCCGTTGAAGTCGGGCGGATTGTGCGAGCCTGTGATCATCAGCCCGGCGTCCGCTTCGGTCATCACGGTCGCATAGTAGAGCATCGGCGACGGGCCGCGCCCGCTGCGAATGACATCGATCCCGGATTCGGTCAGGCCGTCCACCAGCGCCGCTTCCAGCTTGGGCGACGACAGCCGCCCGTCGTAACCGACGCAGGCCTTCCTGAGGCCGCGATCGGCCATTTCCGAGCCGAACGCCCGGCCGATGGTGTAGAGGTCGTCCTCGCCGAAGTTCTCGCCGACCACGCCCCGGATGTCGTAGGCGCGCAGGATCGACGGGTTCAGGGCCGTCTTAAGCGTGCGGACCGTCACGCCTGCCCCGCGTTGCCCGTCGGGCGGCCGATGCTGTGATAGTCGAAGCCTTCCTCGATCATGTCGTCGGGGCGGTAGACGTTCCTGAGATCGACCATCACCGGCGTCTTCATCAGCGACTTGACGCGTTTGAGATCGAGCGCGCGGAATTCGTTCCACTCGGTGATGATCACCAGCACGTCGGCGTCTTCCATGGTGTCATACGCGCCGTCGCACCAAACGACATCGTTCAGAAGCTTCTTCGCCTCTTCCATGCCTTCCGGGTCGAACGCCCGAACCGTGGCGCCCGCTTTCTGCAGCGCGGGGACGATATCCAGGCTCGGGCTCTCGCGCATGTCATCCGTATTCGGTTTGAACGTCAGGCCGAGCACGGCGACGGTCTTGCCCGCAAGATTCCCGCCGGCCGCCGCAATCACGCGGTCCGCCATCTTGCGTTTGCGCTCTTCGTTGAGCGTCACGACCGTTTCGATGATTCTGAGCGGGCTGCCCGCGTCCTGCGCGGTCGAGACCAGCGCCCGGGTATCCTTGGGGAAGCACGAGCCGCCGTAGCCCGGTCCCGCGTGCAGGAACTTGCGCCCGATGCGGCCGTCGAGGCCGATCCCGCGTGCCACGTCGTGCACGTTGGCGTCGACATGCTCGCACAGATCGGCGATCTCGTTGATGAAGGTGATCTTGGTCGCGAGGAACGTGTTGGCCGCGTACTTGATCAGCTCAGACGACTGGCGCGACGTGAACACGATCGGTGTTTCGATCAGGTACAATGGCCGATAGAGATTGCGCATTACCTCCTGCGCACGTTCGGACGTGGTGCCGATCACGACGCGGTCGGGGCGCATGAAATCCTCGATCGCCGAGCCCTCGCGCAGGAACTCCGGGTTCGAAACCACATCGAAGTCGGCGTCCGGGCGGGTTTCACGAATGATCCGCTCGACCTCGCGGCCGGTGCCGACCGGCACCGTCGATTTGGTGACGACGACGGTGTAGCCGTTCATGGCACGGGCGATCTCTTCGGCGGCGGCGTAGACGTAGCTCAGATCCGCATGACCGTCGCCGCGGCGGCTCGGCGTGCCGACGGCGATAAACACTGCGTCCGCATCCTTGATTGCGCCATCGAGATCGCCGGTGAAGGTCAGCCGTCCGGCGTTGACGTTGCTTTCGACCAGATCTTCCAGACCCGGCTCGTAAATCGGCATCTTGCCGTCATGCAGACCGGCGATTTTCGCCGCGTCCTTGTCGACACAGACGACATTGTGGCCGAATTCAGAGAAACATGCCCCGGAAACGAGACCGACATACCCGGTCCCGATCATTGCTACGCGCATAAACAAACCCCTTAAGACGCCTGAAACACCCGGTTTCTGCCACACGGACCGGGTTCCGGCAAGCTAGGCGAATTTGAAAAAGCCATGACGCCGGGTTGAAGGTTTTATGACTTCAACAGTACGTCCCTGGCTTCGTTGATTTTCGCCGCCAGATAGGCCGAACCGCCCCGGTCCGGGTGCAGACCGGCGATAAGTCTATGATGCGCCGAGCGGATTTCGTCCGCACCGGCGTTTTCGTCGAGATCCAGGATCCTGAGGGCCTCGGCGCGGGACATCTTTCCGGCGTTCTCCGAGAAGGAATCGCTTTCCGGTTCGTCGTCCGCGATCCCCTCGCCCCGCCAGTCCGGATGCATACGGTCGAGGAACGCCGCCAGAAGCCGGGCCGATTCGCCGTCTTCTCCACTATAGTCGTCATAAAGTTCGAGCAGTTCGTTCAGGGAGAGCGCGCTCAGTTGCGTCCCTTCATGGCGTCCCTTGCGGACGACGCCGTCCATATCGCCGCTGTCGTGATCGAGTTCCATGTCGAGATGCGCGCTCGTCACCCGACTGGTCTGGCCCGAACCGCCGCCGCCCGACATGCGAGAGAAGTTCTTCGCCATGCGTGCCGCCTGCCGCGCCCGCATGAACCAAGGCAGCAGCGCAGGTAAAGTCCAGAGCGCCCAGGTGAACCGTCCGGTCACGATGAAGAACAGGATGACGATCCCGACGAGCCCCAGCAGCACCCACTTCAGCGCACGCGCGATACTCTTCGGTTCCGCCGAAACGAACCACTGCATGGCCAGCAAGAGCCCCGCCATGACGGCGATCCCCAGGATCAGATAGCTCATGAGCCGGAACCACCCATCTGGTGGGTGAGTTTCAAGACCGCGCCGCCGTCGCGCCTGGCCTTATCCTCGAGCGCGGCGCGGCCGCCCGCGGCATAAACGGCGACCGCCGCCAGCAATTCCCGCAACACATCGGCGCTGGAGGCGTCGAAATTCATACAGGCGCCGCCTGAAAGCTGCGCGATCTGTTTGAAGGCAAATTCCGCGACCGGATCGTTACCCTCGTGAAAGATGAACGCGGGCACGCCCAGAAGTCCCAGTTCGCCGGCGACCTTACCGAGCTTGTCGACATCCTCCTCCACCATGTCACCCACGAACACGAGCGCATTCAGGTGGTCGCGCTTGGCCTCGTTGACGGCGTGTTGAAGCACCTTTGCGATCTGCGTCTCGCCGGCGAGGCAGAACACAGACGTCATCAGCTTCAAAAGCTCTTTTTCGTTGTCCGTCCAGCGCCCGACCTTGAATTCGCCGAAACCGCGATAGAACGCGAGTTGGATATCCAGCCCGCCCAGCGCCGCCGTCTCGATGAACATCTGACCCTGGATACTCGCCGCCTTGTCCCAGGTCGGCTGGCGGCTGGCGGTGGCGTCCATGGCGAACAGCAGCTTGCCGCGCCTGCCGCCCGACTGCGTGCGCTTGGGGGTCGCCGCGACCTTGGACAGAAAGGCGTCCACGTCCTGCGTGCGTTTGCGTTTATCCGGCAGATCGTCGGCCAAAACCGTTCCTTTCGTATCTCCCACTAGAGATAAGCGAAATTAGCGGAAATACGAGCCTGTGACGATGCTTACGGGCGATTATCCGTGCGCGCTTTGCTGGCGCACCGGCACCGGGGGGAGGTTCAATCCGTCAATGATCGAGAACACCTCGTCGCGGGCCGCCACGTGCGAGCGGCTGAGCGGCGCGCCGCCGGCGGCTTGTTTGAGGTCGAGGATGGTGAGCCCGACCAGAAACAGCTCGCGAAAGATGACGCGCTCCGAAAACCCGGGCAGCACCCGGAAACCGAGCCGCTTCGACAGGTCGCGGATCGCGCGTTCGACCTCACGCTTGTTGTAGGCGTCCAGATTGGAAAGACGATTCCGCATCACCACCCAGTCGATGGAACCGCCGTCGCGCTGCGCCTTGACCTTTTTCGCTTCCCAGATCGCTTCGGAATAATGGCTGGGCCCTTTGATCTCCGCGCTCTGGCCGTCCATGTGCGCAAGCCCGTCCAGATCGACGAAGCTGTCGTTCATCGGCGTGATCAGCGTATCGGCATACGTGTGCGCCAGGAACGAAAGCTTGTTGGCAGCGCCCGGCGTATCGATGACGACCATATCGTGGCTGAAACACGCGCCCTCGATCAGAAGCTGCAGGCGTTCCTTTTCCGCCTCCTGTTCCGCATCGGTCATCCCCTCAATCCGGTGGCCGGCGGCGCGGTGATGCTCGGGCAAGGGATAGTCGCGGCCGAGCTTCTTGTTGAACATTTCCCGGTTGGCGATATAGCGGCTGAGCGTGCCCTGACGGCCGTCGACATCGATCGTCGCGACGGTATAGCCCTGCATCATCAGCCCGATGGCGATATGCATGGAGGTTGTCGACTTGCCGCTGCCGCCCTTTTCGTTCCCGACGACAATCACGTGGCCTAGGTTTGCTGTCACGACTGCCCCCTCAAAAGCGGCCTTTTATCCGGCGCGCATCCACACCGCCGTATCGTGGAACACGGCGCCTCCGTTCGGGTATGCACGATCAGCGCTTATCAAGACGTTAATGCCGAGGCCGTTTTTAAAGTGCCGGTTGGGCCAGATTCCCTCGACGACAACGGTGTCGGCTTGCAGGCCGTCAAACGTCTTGGCATGGACGGTCACCTCGCCGAGGTCGTTGCCGAGGGTCACTTCGTCGTCGTCCTTGAGACCGAGCTTGGCCATCGTATCGGGGTGGATCAGCGCCGTCGGGCGGCCCTCCTTCTTTTGCGAGGACGGCGTCTCCGTGAACGACGTATTGAGGAAACGCCGGGCCGGTGCGGCGACCAATCGATAAGGCTTGTCCGGGGTCGCGACGTCGATGACGTCGAAATGATCGGGCAATGCCGGCATTGTCTCGAACGCCTTGCCGATCCTGGACCAGTCGGGCTTGAAGTGGAACTTGCCGTCGGGCGTCTTGAACCCGTTCAGGAAGTGCGCGTCCTCGAACGGCTGCGAACAATCCACCCAGCCGGCGGCATGCACTTCGTCGGCGCCCGGATGGCCGGTGGCGCGCAGCGTACGGTCGATGATTTCCCACGGGCTGAGATCGAACAGCTCGTAATCGGACCCGAGCCGCTTCGCCAGCGCCGACAAAACATCGACGTTGCAGCGCGCCTCGCCGACCGGCTCGATGACCGCCTTGGAGGCCTGCAGATAAAGATGCCCGCCGCCCTGATAGAGGTCGTCATGCTCCAGGAACGTCGTCGCCGGGAGAACAATATCGGCGTAGGCCGTGGTCGCGGTCGGGAATTGTTCGTGCACGCAGGTGAACAGGTCGTCCCGCATCAGCCCCTCGATCACCCGGTTGGTTTCCGGCGCGACCTCGGCGGGATTGATGTTCTGCATGATCATCGCGGTGACCGGCGGGCCGCCCAGAAGGCTCTCCTCCTCGCCCAGCAACACACGGCCGATCCTGGACATGTCGAGCGCGCGCTTCGACGGATCGACGAGGTCGAGCCCGCGCACCAGCGTCTGGTTGACGCCGAACATGTTGCGGTTGGAATGCAGCGCGCCGCCGCCTTCGTATTTCCACTTGCCGCCGACTGCCGGTAGGCACGAGACGGTGTGCATGTTGGCGGACCCGTTGCGCGACCGGGTGAAGCCGTAGCCGACGCGGATATAGGCGCGGTCGGTCTCGCCATAAGCCTTGGCGAACGCCTCGATCTCATCGACGGAAAGCCCGGTGATCGCGGACGCCCATTCAGGTCCGCGCGATTTGAGATGCGCTTCAAGCTCGTCCGGCACATCGGTGTATTTCGCCATGTAGTCGCGGTCGGCATAGCCGTCCCGGAACAGGACATGCATCACCGCGCACGCCAGCGCACCGTCGGTCCCCGGTTTGAGGCACAGGTGCACGTCGGCCTGCTGGGCGGTGGGTGTCCGGTACGGATCGATCACGTAAAGCTTGGCGCCCCGGTTCTTTCGCGCCTTGGCGATATGGGTCATCACGTTGACCTGGGTCGATACCGGATTACCGCCCCAGACCACCAACATGTCCGCGATCTGCATCTCGCGCGGGTCCGAGCCCCAAACCTTGCCGACACCCGCCATCCAGCCGGAAACCGCGGTGGCGACGCAGATCGTCTCGTCCTCGCGGGAATAGCCCAATGCGTGGCGGAAACCGTGGATGATGTCGCGTTGCACGAGGCCCATGGTACCGGCGAAGTGATACGGCCAGACCGTTTCCGGCCCGAATTTCTGCTCGGCTTTGGTAAAGGCTTCGGCGACGATATCGAGGGCGTCGTCCCAACTGACCGGCTCGAATTCGGCTTCCCCCTTGGCGCCGACGCGTCGAAGCGGCTGCGTCAGCCGGTCCGGGTGATGCACGCGTTCCCGGTACGCCGCCACCTTGGCGCAGATCACGCCGTCGGTGTAATCGTTCATCGCGTTGCCGCGCACCTTGCCGATACGGTCGGGCGCGATTTTCTCGATCTCGAGAGCGCATGTGGAGGGGCAGTCGTGCGGACACACGCTACGGAGCCATTGGGGTTGATCGTCGAAAGGAGCCATGGCGGAAATGTACCCTTGCCCGAGCCCCCCATCAAGCGGCCCCCGTCACTCCCCTCTGGCGCTTGACCCCCCGGGAGCGGGAGAGGAAAATCCGGGCCACGGATTTTCCTGACGGAGTTCTCATGGTCGATAGAGTTGGATGCGTCGTCATCGGCGCCGGAGTGGTCGGTTTGGCGGCGGCGCGGGCGCTGGCCATGGCGGGGCACGAGGTCATCGTGCTCGAAAGCGCAGATATGATCGGCACCGGCACCAGTTCCCGGAATTCCGAGGTGATCCACGCCGGCATCTACTACGGCAAGGACTCGAACAAGGCGCGGCTATGCGTCAAGGGCCGCGACATGATGTACGCGTATTGCGAAAGCCACGGCATCGACCACAAACGATGCGGCAAGCTGATCGTCGCCACGGATGAGTCTCAGGTCGCGCTCCTGGAGGACATCAAGGGCCGCGCCGCCGTCAACGGCGTCAACAACCTGACATTCGTGGATGCGAAAAAAGTTCTCGAAATGGAGCCCAACGTAACGTGTCACGGCGCGTTGCTGTCGCCCTCGACGGGGCTTGTCGACAGCCATAGCCTGATGCTCGCCTACCAGGGCGAGGCCGAGGATCACGGCGCCATGATCGCCTTCAACAGCCCGGTCATCGGCGGTGAAGTCCGGAACGACGGCATCCTCCTTCGGGTCGGCGGCGAGGAACCGATGGAGCTTCTTTGCGATCAAGTGGTCAATTCGGCGGGGCTCTACGCGCAGACGATCTCGCGCAGCATCGAGGGCATTCCCGCGGACAGCATTCCCGGCCAGTACTTCGCGCGCGGCGTCTATTTCACGCTGGGCGGCGGCAAACCGCCGTTCACGCGCCTGATCTATCCGGTGCCCGATCCGCTGGGCGGGCTGGGGGTGCACGTCACCATCGATCTCGGCGGCCAGGTTAAATTCGGCCCCGACGTGGAGTGGATCGACAGCGTCGACTACACCGTCGATCCGGCGCGCGGCGAGCTGTTTTACGAATCGATCCGCAAGTACTGGAAAGGCCTGCCCGACGGCGCGTTACAGCCCGGCTATGCGGGGGTACGCCCGAAAATCCATCCCAAGGGCTCGCACGCGACCGATTTCATGATCCAGGGGCCGGACGACCACGGCATTAAAGGTCTGGTTAACCTGTACGGGATAGAATCACCGGGTTTGACGTCCTCGCTGGCGATCGCCGAGGATGTAGTGAACTTGTTGCCCGCGTGACGGTTTCCGGCGGGCTGGGATCGGACGGCATGCCGACGACGAGAACCGCACTGAAATCGATATCCGTCGTTCTGATGATGCTCGCATTTGCGGGTCCGCTCTCGGCGCAACAGGCGCAGCCGGGCGATCCCGGTTACGTGCGCGTGCAGGGAACCGATCAGGGTCTCGGCGCCCCGCCCCCGATTATCGCGCCGGCGCGCGATCTGATCGATTACCGCGAAGAGATGCGGTCCTTCGTCCAGCAGATATCGAGCTACGCCCGCCAGCAGAAACGCAACTTCATCGTTGCCGTCCGCGACCCCGAAGAACTGATCATCAAGCGCAATGTCCAGGACGAGAATATTATTTCGCCGGCCCGGACCTTCATGCGCTCCGTCGACGCGGTGATGTACGACAACGTCTTCATGGGCTACAAGGCCGTCGATCAGGCGACGCCGGCAGAAGTCCAGCAGCAGATTCTCGGCAGCATCGACCGCGCCAAACGGTCCGGATTACCGGTCCTGACGATGGAGTTCGCGACGAAGCCGTCGGATATCGACCGCATCTACCGGAGCGCCGAGCAACGCGGCCTGGTCACCACCGTCGTGCCCCGTCCGACCAACGACCTGACGGCCATCCCCGACTATCCGAGACGCCCCTTCAACGAGAACCCAAACAACATTCTGGCGATGGACGACGTCGAAAACTTCCTCTATCTCAGCGATCCCGCCGCGTTCGGCCGCGAAGACCAGTTCGCCCTCAAGATTCACGACACCAATTTCGACCTGGTGATCGTCGATCCGTTTTCGGGCCGTGACCCGCTGTCGAAGCAGGCGGTCGAAACCCTCAAATACAAGAAGCTCGGCGCGCGCCGGCTGGTGTTCGCGCGCATGGATATCGGCACCGCCGCCAGCTACCGTTATTATTGGCAGCCCGGCTGGGGCGAAGGCTCGCCGGGGTTTATCAACGCCCCCTACCCGAACGATCCGGACCGTTACTTCGTCGAGTACTGGACGCCCGGCTGGCAGCAGGTGATCTTCGGCGACAACAACTCGTTCCTCTACGGCCTGATCCGGCAGGGCTACGACGGCGTATTGCTCGAAGGTATGCGCAGCTATCTGGCGTTCGAAGGCAACGTCGAGATCGAGCAGGAATTCGCGCCGCTCGCCCTTAAGCCGGAGAACTGATCCCCCTCTTCGCTCTGTTAACACCGCCCTCCGTTTGCTATCACATAAGCGGGATTTGGGAGGATCTTACATGCCCCTGCTGCATGACGCCGGCTCGTACGAGGCCGTGCGCGACGCCTTCGAATGGAACGTGCCCGACCGGATCAACATGGCCTGGCAGGTCTGCGACCGTCATGCCGATGCAACCCCCGAAAAAACCGGCCTGATCGTCGCCGGCACGGATGGCAAACGCCGCGAATATTCGTGGCTTGAACTGCAGCGCCTCGCCAACAAGATGGCGAATTTCATGACCGCCGAGGGCGTCGAGCGTGGCGACCGGGTCGGTATCCTGCTGACGCAAAGCGTCGAGGCTGCGATCAGCCATGTCGCGTCCTGGAAAATGGGCGCGATCTCGATCCCGCTGTTTTCGCTATTTGGCGAGGAAGCCCTTGCGTTTCGCCTCAAGGACAGCGGCGCGCGTGTGATCGTCACCGAGGCGCAGCACTATCACAAGATCGAGGCGATCCGCGATCAACTCCCGGAGCTGAAACTCGTTTTGCTAACCGACGGCAAGGGCGGCGACGGGGTGCGCGATCTGTGGCAGGGGCTGGATAAGGCGTCCGACAGCTTCACCAATGCCGACACCGCGAGCACGGACCCCTCCTACATCGTCTATACATCGGGGACAACCGGCAACCCAAAGGGCGCGCTTCAGGGTCATCGCTCGCTCATCGGACATATGCCGGCGGTCGAGTTCTTCCACGATTTCCTCCCCCAACCGGGCGACCTGATGTGGACGCCCGCCGACTGGGCGTGGATCGGCGGGCTGATGAACTGCCTGATGGGCGCCTGGTTCCACGGCGTGCCGGTGCTGGCCTACCGGGGCGGCAAGTACGATCCCGAAGCGGCGCTGCGGCTGATGGCTGAATACGGCGTCCGCAACACCTTCATGCCGCCGACGGCGCTGAAGATGATGCGCGCGGTGAAGGATATTCCGTCGTTCGGGGCGAAGCTCCGCACCATCGCCTGCGCCGGCGAACCGATGGGCGCGGAACTGCTGGACTGGGGCCGCGCGGCGTTCGGCATCACCTTCAACGAGTTCTACGGCCAGACCGAATGCAACCTGGTCGTCGCCAACTGCCAGAAGGTGATGGAGGTCAAACCGGGATCCATGGGCCGGCCGATTCCCGGCCACGACGTCCGCGTCATCGATGCAGACGGGAACGAGGTCCCCGTCGGCACCACCGGCCAGATCGCGGTCCGCGCCCCCGACCCGGTGATGATGCTGAAATACTGGAACAATCCGGAAGCGACGAAGAGCAAATACCTGGGCGAATGGCTTTTGACCGGCGATCAGGGACAGCAGGACGAAGACGGCTACCTTTGGTTCGTCGGTCGCGACGACGACGTGATCACGTCCGCCGGCTACCGGATCGGCCCGGGCGAGATCGAGGACTGCCTGACCAAGCATCCGGCCATCGAACTGGCCGCCGCGATCGGCGTGCCGGATCCGGTCCGGACCGAGGTCATCAAGGTGTTCATCAAGCTAATGCCGGGCAACAACGGCTCGCCCGACCTGGAGGAAGACATTCGCGGATTCGTGAAGACCCGGCTCAGCCCGCACGAGTACCCGAGGCTGGTCGAATTCGTCGACGAACTGCCCCTTACCTCGACCGGGAAGATCAGGCGAAAAGACCTGCGAGACCGGGAAGTGGCCCGAAAGGCCGGTAAATCCGCTTGAAGCCGGATTATGCCGTCGCCCCACGCATTTGCGGGGCGTCGGGAAATCAGGCCATCTGCAGCGGCTTGACCGACGCGATCACGAATCCCTCATCTGGCGGGAAACGCTTACCGACAAGCTGGCGCGCCTCATCCGCCGTTTCGGCGAGGACGTCGCGAACCTGTTCATCTGCCCAGTGATCGTCGAAGAAGTCGTGGCTCATGTTCTCCTTAACCAGAGAACGAACCTCTTTGTTGTAAATGGAGACCTCAAAAACCTGATCTCCATTGTGTGGCGTACGTTCCATGTACGAACCCCCTATGCGGTCGTCTTACACGCCTCCCCGGGGACACCCAGCGGGTCTTTTTTAATGACCCTTATGTGACAATGGTTATGACCTCAGTTTTTTCTGTCAATGCGAAGAAAGCGTTAAACCCCCGGTTTTTTCCGAGAAATTTTATTTCGTGGCAAAAACGCAACACTTCAAGCCTTGCGGCCCGCCACCGAACCCTAGAGAGTATTGAAAACAAATACGTAAACGGAGGATGGTCTGTGCTCACCGTCGATTATTACTTCACCCTCGTCTCACCCTGGACCTATATCGGCGACGCGCTTTTCAAAGAGATCGCCGACAAGCACGGCGCCACCATCCGGCACATCCCCGTCAACATGGGCCGCGTATTCGAAGCCACCGGCGGTCTGCCGCTCGCGAAACGATCGGATGCGCGCAAGGCGCTCCGGATGCAGGAACTGAAGCGCTGGCGCGAATACCGTAACGTACCCCTGAATCTTGAACCCGCGTTCTTCCCCGCTTCCGACAAGCTGGCGGCGGGCATGGTCATCGCGGCGCAGGAAACCGGTCACGATGTCTATGAATTCTGCCACGCCATCCTGCGTGCGGTATGGGCCGAGGAACGCAATATCGCCGACGAGGAAACGATGCTTGAGATCGCGAATGCATGCGGCCTCGATGGAAAATTGTTGGCGACCGCTGCGGTCAGCCCGTCTGTCGAACAGAAGTGGCAAGCCAATACCGAAGACGCCATCAAACGCAACGTCATGGGCGCACCGTTCTATATCATCGGGGAAGAAACGCTGTGGGGTCAGGACCGGCTCGAATTCGTCGACCGGATTCTCGCCAAGGCCAAGGGCTGAGGAGGGTTAAAGCTCGGGCGGCAGGCTGATCGTGCGCGCGATCTCGTCGGATTTGAAACCGACGGCGCGCGGTCTGAACACACCGGGGAGCGCGGCGACACCGGAAATCTCCTCGATTACGCCGTCGAGCCGCAGCCAGTGCAGGATATTTCCCGACGACAGTTCGATCACCAGCAGCCCGCAGTTCGGTTCGGTATCGTTTTTCTGCAGGTTCATCTGCAGGTCCAGCTTTTCGAATGCCTCGCCTGCGGGCAGCTTCGACACACAGGCGACGGCGAAATTGCCGACGATGGTCATACCGGTCAGGAATCCCGGGCAGCGCACCACCGGCTCGAACTTTCCGTCGTCCGCATTGACGCGGCCGAGGTAGCCGGTCCCCGCCTCCTGCAGCCAGAGCGTGCGGCCGTGCATACGGGGCGCGCGCGGCATCGACAGCCCCTCGCAAATCACCTCGCCGCTCATGACGTGTATGACGACTCCGCCGTCGGCGAGCGACTTTTTCCATCCATCGGCTTCGTTCGAGCACGCGGTCGCAGTGGCGAACGCCGGACGGCCCTCGTGCAACGCAACCCCCGTCAGATGGCAGCGGTCCTCGGCCACGTATCCCGAAATGAAACCGGGCTTCCACACCGGGTGAAAACTGTAATCGCGACTGAGATAGGCGAGGCAATTGAAACGCGAGCTGACGAACACCAGCCGCCCGTCGCCGTCGATCGTCATTTCCGGGCAGTCGATGTCGCCGGTCACGTGCGACGCCTTGGGAACATAGACCGCGTCGTAGCCGTCGGCACGTTCGCCGGCATTCAACGCGTTCTCGAACCGCCAGATCTGCCAGTCCGACGCGACGTAAAGGGATTTCCCCTGCGCCGTGATCCCCTTGCAGCGCGGGATTGTGCGCTCCGCGATGGAGAGTTCTCCCTCCGCCGTCGGCCCGACCAGAAACATCTTGGAGGTCTGCGACGACGTAAACGCGAGGCTGACGCCCTGCCCGGCCAGCCACGGCACCAGGTACTGCGAGCCGGTCAGCGACAATGTCGGCGCCTCGTTTGTGGACGTGTCCTTGTCCTTACCTTTGTTCTGGGCGGCGGTCTTTTTCGCGTCGGATTTCGTCTTGGAAGCGGTTTTTGCGGCTGGAGACATGAGGATCAGCTCAGGACCTGACCCGGATCGGACACGTTCTGGATGGCGACCGAGGCATACGAGTCTTCATTGTCATAGACCGTATAGCCGCCGTCGATCGCGTCCTCGGGTTGTTCCTCGCGCACGACCCAGTTGCCGACAAGATTAACCTGGTCGTCCGCATCCTTGGAAATCACCAGCATGTTAGCCTCACCCACGAGCCTGTCGACGGCTTCGCCGATATCCAGCACGGTCGAGAAGTCGATGTCCAGCACGTTAAGCATGCCGTTGTCCATATCGATGTGTTCGATACCGGTAACGAGGCCGTCGGCGATGGCGGTGAAATCGAGGTTGAACGCACCGTCGAGATAGAGCGTGTCCTGACCGCCGCCGCCGTCGATGCGCGCGAAATCGTTGTCGCCGATGATCAGGCGATCGTTGCCGGACCCGCCGATCAGCACGTCCGCACCGCCGTCACCGCCGTCGAGAATGTCGTTGTCCGCCGTCCCGACCAGCGTATCGGCGCCCGGCGTCCCGGTGGTTTCTCCATCATCCAGGAAGTCGCCGCCGTAAAGGACGAAGAGTTTATCGCTGTCCTGCGATTCCATGATCACATCGGAGAAGCCGTCCCCATTGATATCGCCGCCGCTCATCTTGTCGGGGCCGCCGACGGTGAGCGAGAAACCCTGCTCCGCATCCATTGTCGTAACATCGATGCTCGACGACCAGGTATCGTTCCCGAACAGCACGTAGTTGGTATCGTTGTCGGCGTCGGTAACACCGAAATCCGCGAACCCATCGCCGTTAAAATCGTCGAGGGCGTACATCAACGCGCCCGTGCTGCCGGACCCGGTCGAAACGATGAATCCGTCCGTACCATCGAGCGTCGACAAATCGACAACCGGTGTGGAACTCCAGTCCGTCTTGCCGAAAACGACATACCCTTCGTTTATACCGGACGAGCCGATCATAAAATCGTCGAGGCCGTCACCGTTTATATCGCCGGCACTGAACGCGTATGCGGACTGCGCGCCAGCCGCAACGCCGTCGAAGCGGACCACGGTCGTGCCGTCCGGTGACGACATGTCGACATCCGGCCCGGGCTGGTCCGTGCGCCCGAACACCATAAAGACCTGTCCGGCCCCGGCCCCCGCCGCCGTCGTCGCGGCCCTGTTACCCATCAGCACGTCATCGAGACCGTCGCCGTTATAGTCCCCACCCAAAATAATCCGCGACGTTTCGTCGGAATTGCCGGAACCGGAAATCATTGTGAAGCCCACCGTCGGGTCGCCGGTATTCGCAGCTTCAAGCAGGTTCACGTCGATCTGGCCGTCGACCGTGCCATCGAGCGCGTCGGCGGCGGCGAGACGATCGCCGTAAATCAGGTATCCGGTGCCGGGCCGTGACGTGCCGATCTCGCGTGCCATGACGACGACATCGTCCAATCCGTCTCCATCGAAATCGCCACCGCGGCCGTGCATGCTCAGTTGATCACCGGCATCCGAACCGAAGAGGCTGTATCCATTCGCGCCGTCAAGCGCCGACATGTCGAACGTACCGCCGCTGCCGAAGTCAGCGCCGCCGAATACGAGATCGACGCGCCCGGTATCCGTGCCGGCCGTGTCGTCGCCCGGCGCCGCCACGTAGAAGTCGGCGTAACCGTCTCCGTTAACGTCCCCTGCATCCGAGAAGATCATGCCGTCGGAACCGAGATTGGTCAGGGAAACGGCATCACCGGCGGCGACGGCGGTGTCGATGTCCAGCGTTGCGCCGAAGCCGGAAGCCGTACCGAACACGATGTAGGCCGGGGTCGATGACAGATTGTTGTCGGTGGAATAACCGAAATCATCGAAGCCGTCGCCATTGACATCGCCGAGTGCAAGCAATCCGTAGGCGATATTCGTGGTTCCGCTCGTATCGACATCGATCGTAAACCCGTTCGCGCCGTCGAGATCCGACGTGATGTCGGAGGCCGCCTGCTCGATATAGATCACGGCGCCGGTCGAGGCGTGGGTCTGTACGCTGAAGGTCTTGGTCTCACCGTCGAGGGTCAAGTTCTGCGTCGTCGCCGCGCTCCACCCCGATCCGATATCGACGGCGCCGCCGAAGTTGTTGCGGGTCACGACGAGCGTATTATCCGTCCCCGTCAGCGCATTGGTGCCGTCGGTGATCGAGATCACGTCGTCACCGTCCAGCGTCAGCGCCCCGAAGCCGAGATCGAGCCGCTCGAACCCGTCGATGCTGTCGTTGCGTACGTTCGTCATATCGAGGCCGTTGTAGGCGAGTAGCGTGTCCGTCCCGTCGCCGCCGTCGATATAGCTGAAGTCGTTGTCGGTGACTTCGATCCGGTCGTTCCCGGCGCCGCCCAGCAGCAGGTCTTCGCCGCCCTCGCCGTAAAGGATATCGTCGCCGTCACCGCCGTAGGCGTAATCCGCGCCCGACGAGCCGTTCAGAATCTCGGTCCCAGTGGTCGGTGTCAGCGCATTGGCGACCGCCGTCAGCGAGACGAGACCGAAGCTGGTATCGACATCGAGATCGAGCAGCGTGGTGCCGTCACCCTCCAGCCCCCGGATCGCGTCGAAGTACGATCCCACGGTCGCCGTCGCAAAGCTGACCACGTTGAAGACGTCGCCGACGGCAGGTTCGAAACCCGAGATGAAGTAGGCGCTCAGCGTACCGTTCATGGTCATCTGACCGGTGACCGTCAGGGTGTCCGACACCTCGCTGCTGTTGTTGCCGACGTCGAAGACAATCTCGCTGGTGTCCGTCGTCGTCAGATCGCCGATGACCTGAAGATCGTCGACGGTGGCGACCGTTATCCCGGCGATATCGAGCACGCCCTCATTTTGGAACGCCGAGCCGGAGGCGGATACGTCGATCGTCCCGGTGCCGGTAATCCAGCCGCTTTCCAGGTTGATCAGGTCGTCGCCCGTCGCCATCGTCAGGGCGGCGCCATTGGCCAGTGCGATCGTCCCCGCGTTCCTGTGTACGGCGGCGCCGCTGCCGTTGATATCCAGATCCCGCTCGATGTTCATCGTGCCGTAGTTCGTGACGTCCGCGTGGATCGTCGCCGTCGTCCCCGTGGACGATCCGCTCTGGGTGAGTGTGAACGTACCGTGGTTGATGAACTGCTCGCCGCCCGAGACGTTGAACTGGATGAAGCTGGTAGACGCATCGGTTTCGTCGATGGTGATGGTGCCGTAATTGACCACATCGTTGGCGAAATCCAGGTAGTTGGTGACCATGCCTGCGGTCGCACTCAACGTGCTGCCTTCCATGTTGACGAAGGTGCCGTTGATGTCGAATGCGCCGCTCGTGGTGATGGTGCCGTAGTTGACCAACTCGACAGTGCTTTCGAAAGCGAGGTTGGAAATATCCAGCGTCGCGCCTGCCGCGACCGTAAACGTCACCGGCCCGCCGTCGTGCGACACGATATCCACCGCGCTCCCCATAATAAGCGCCGGCATATCGGCGGTATATTCGAACGAACCGTCGACACGCAGTTCATTGCCGGTGTTGAAGTTGAGGGTGCCGTCGCCGGTCAGTACCGTATCCGGACCGACGATGATGCTCTCGACGTTCGAACCGCCACCGACCGTCAACACCGCGCCGCTCGCGATATCGATCTCGCCGTGCCTGGTATCCACGACCAGCGGTTGCGCCGCCGATCCCAGAAGCTGGGCGTTCGCATCGACGTCGATCTTGCCGTAGTTGTCGAGGTTGCCGCGCAGGTTTCGGATGCCCGATGACTCGGTGTTTGTGAACTGGATCGTGCCTTCGTTGCGCAGCGTCGCGTTGGTAATGTCGATGTCGAGGGTATTGGTCGACGATCCACCCAGCAGGATCAGCCCCGCGTTGATCACGCTGGAGCCCGTCAGGTCCATGTTGTTGTTGGCGAGCGCGTTCACCTGCAGCGTGCCGTCGGGCGTGATGTAGATGTCGTTCGAGATCGTACTGCCGGTGCCGCTCATCGTCATCGTACCGGCGATCTCGATAACCCCGCTCCCGTTGATCGTCGCCGCACTGCCGAAGGTTGTCGTCCCGGCGAGCACGAGGGTCGTGTCCACCGTGCGCGTGGTGGCGCCTGTAATCACGGCCGCACCCTGTACATTGACGATGCCTTGCGTCGCCAAGGTGCCTTCGAGGTAGTTGAGGGAGCCGCCGGCGCCGATTTCCAATCCACCGTCGCCGATCAGCGTTCCGCTCATCGAGAGCGAACCTCCGGAAACCGTCGACGTCATCGGCTGCGCAAGTTCAAGGATGGTGCCGGATGCAATCGAGAAATCGTCGGGCCCGGTGTTCGAGAGAGCGGCAACCGTCATATGGTCGAGCGGAAACGAGCCGAGCGTCGTCAACATCGGCGGGTTCGACGTATCGCCGATGACGATCTTGGTATATTCGTCGGGCAAGCCATCCGACCAGTTGCTGGCGTCCGATACGTCGTCGCCGACGGACCCGTTCCAGGTTGTGGTTCCGTACGTCGCCGTCGTCACGGTCATATAATCGACACCGCCGTTTGCATCGGTGACCTTGACCGTGAACTGGTCCGCGCCGCTGTATCCGCCCGCAGGCAGGAAACTGTACGTACCGTCGGCATTCACCGTCGCGCTGCCGTTATTCGCATCGGTCTCGAGCGCATAGGTCAATGCATCGCCGTCTGCGTCGAAGGCGTGGAGACGGCCCTGGTAGACCGTCGATTCCGGAACCACCGCAATGGTGCGGCTGACCCAATCCGCACCGCCGTGCATCGCCGCGTCGACGCCATTTTGCGTCAGGTCGCGCGCGGTGCGGTTCGAACCATCGGTCAGTGGCCAGTACCCGACGAGCCCTTGTTCCCCGCCGACCAGCGTGTGGGTCAGACCCTCGGAAATCTCGGTCGGCGTCCGGATATCGTCCCAGACCCGGAAGTCGGCGATCTGGCCGTCGAAGAAATGCTGCATGCCGCCGTTGACGCCAATGAACAAGTCGCCGTCTTCACCCCCGGTCGGATTGTCGCTGTATGAAAGCGGGCTGCCGACGGCCGTACCGTCGACGTAAAGCGTGATCGTCTTGGCCGATGCATCGCGGGTCAGGGCGACGTGCGACCAAGTACCCGTGGTGATGCCGGTCGATGTAAACGCCGCGGGCGATGCGTCCGTACCCTCGCCCTTCTCCTGCACCCACTGCACGTCACCGCCGGTCGTGATAAAAAGCTCGTAGAGCGAATTGTTCGGCCCATCGTCGAGGGTCGTCGTCTCGCCGGAGAAACTGAACACCCTGCCACCACCGAAGCTTTCCGGATTGACCCAGAACTCGACCGTCATGTCGCCCTTCAGCGCCAGCGGGTTATCCCCCTCGCCCTCGTACTCGGCTTTCACGTAACCGGTCGCGCCGTCGAATGTCATGCCGGCGGCGTTGCCCGGGATCGGCGGCAGGGAGGTCGATTCGACAAGATTGAAGGCGGTGCCGAAGTTGCCGTTCCCGGATGCATCCTCGATACGGTTGGAAAGCTCGGAAACCGTATCAAGCGGCCAGTACCCGGTGACCGGATCGGCCGCCGCCGGCACACGGCCCATCATGTCGGCGGTGACCTCGGCGTGGTTCAAATCCGTATTCCACAGCCGAATCTCGGACAGCGCGCCCGTGAAACCGAGCCCCGACCCAGCCGAAAGGTTGTCGCCTGAATTGCCGGCGTAGAGCGTGCCGAACCGGTTGCTCAGGTCGATCCCGCTGGCGTCCGCGGAGCCCGCGAGTTCGCCGTCGACATAGACATTCAAAGTGTCACCGTCGTAGCTGACGCCGAAGTGCGCCCACTCCTCATATTTCCAGCTATCGGCGAGCGTGACGGTGACAGCCGTGGTGCCGTCCCCGATCAGGACGGTCAGGTCGCCCTCGTCGCCCAGCGTCATCTCGAGCCAGTTGTCGCCTTCGCCGTCGCCGGTGTTCAATTCCATGATCCGGTTGCCGGCGCTCGATTCCGTGATGTTGCCCCAGAAGGTGAAACCGAACTTATCCTCGGTGATCGTATGCAATCCGAGGTTCGCATAACTGCCGATAGAGTCGGCAAAGCTCGCCGACGTCGGGGTCGCGCGATTGAGCGGCAGTGTCGGCTCTTCGTCGGTGACCAGCGCACCTGCCGGCACGGTCGAACCGGCGCCGCCCATGACATCGTTGAGCGTGGTGCCCGAAGACTCGTCCGCACGCCAGTACGAAATCAGCGGCGAACCGTCGTTAACATCGATCACCTTGTTCATATATTCGGTGATCTGAGCGGAGGTACGCACCTCGTTCCAGTAACGGACTTCATCGAAATCGCCGACGAGGCCGAGGCCGGTGGTGCTGGATCCGAAGGTGAGGTCACCGCTGGCGCCCGAGAAGGTCCGGTTGCCTGCCGTCCCGGCCTGCCCGTCGACGATCACATTGAAATCATCGGTCGCACTTTCGAACGTGAACGCGACGTGATGCCATTCGCCGTCCAATACGTTTACGGCAGGTCCCGTGGCCGTCGTCGTGCGCACGAACCCGTCCAGCCCGCCCGACGCATTGAACGTGACGCCGTACTCGTGCGAGCCACCGGGCACGGAGAAAAGAATATCGCCGTCGTCCTGCGACCCGTCGGCACGGAACCATGTCTCGATGGTGAAGTCTTCGGGCGTAGTCGCCGCCGCGCCCGTCATCGTGACGGTTTCCGTATCCTGCAGGCTGACGTGCGCACCGCCATCGTATCCGTCGATAACAGGCGCGTCGTTGCGGTTGTTGTCGACCTCGAACGTCAGTTCCTTCTCGACGTAAAGGCCGTCGGAATCGGTCGCCCGGATCGTGAACCTGTCTACGCCGATAAAGCCCGGTACGGGCTCGTACGAATATGCGCCGGTACTGGCGTCCACCGTCAACTCGCCGAAGTGCGTGTCGGACACGACGGAGAACGTGAAGCTCTCGCCCGCATCGTTGTCGTGAACGCCGATGTCGCCGCGCAACAGACCGCCTTCGAGCACGAACGTCTGGTCGGCGTAGATATCCGGCCCGGTATCGACCCACAACGCACCGGTGACCGCGCCGTCGTTGCCGTTACCGGAAAAGTCGCCGACGGCGGCGCCCGTCCCTTCGTTCAGCGGCCAGTACCCGAGCACGTTGTCGGCGGCGGTATCCAGTTCGCCCGCCATCTCGGCCTTGATCTGCTGGGCATTGAACGCGCCGCTCCAGATTCCGACGTTCGACATCACCCCGTCGAAGAAGTCGAGTGGGCTACCGCCGCTGTTCTGTCGTGCCCCGAACTGCAACGACGCCGTCGTATCGTTCAGCGTGGCGGCATCGATTTCCGATGTGTTCGCGGATGCGACCAAATCAAGTTCGACGCCGTTCTTAAAGGCTTTGACGACCGGTGTGCTTCCGTTCATTTCGAAGGTGAAGGCGACGTGCGCCCATTCATCCGCCGAATAATTCGCATCGAACGTCCAAAATGCCTGCGTCGACGGGTTGGATTCGTCGGCCAGAATGACATCCAGATCGCCATCGCCGCGCAGCCGGAACAGATAGCCCTGATCGCCGTCCTTATATTTGCTGACGAGGGACTGCGTGCCCACGGTGTCAGGATGGATCCAGGCGGCAACGGTCATCGCCGCAAGGCTGTCGACAGCCGCGACATCGCCCATCGTGACGTATGTGCTCGACCCGTCGAATTCGAGGGCATTGCCCGCAACTGGCACTTCGAGCAGCGCCGCCTCGGTGATCGACGCACCGTTTTGAAGTGTACCGTCGTTCTGGTTGGACGACAGGTCGGTCACCATCCCGTTGGCGTCAGCGTCCAGCTTCCAGGCGCCGACCAGACCCGCTTCCGCGCCGGTCAGATCGGTCAACAGATTGTCCGCGATCTCGGCCTGGGTACGGATGTCGCTCCAGACGCGGACGTCGGCGATATCGCCCTTGAAGTTCTGCGGGTGCGATCCGTCATCGTCGTAGTCGCCGATCATCAACGGCGAAGCATCGCCTGCGACGGTCCCTTGCGTCCCGGTGTGTATCAGCACCCCGTCCAGATACAGGCTGGACGCATTCGTGCCCGGCTGCATCGTCATCGCGGCGTGATGCCATTCGCCGTCGCGCAAGTCCGGACCGACGCCGTTTGGCGGGGTGATAAACGAACTTCCTGCCGCACCGAACAACTGTCCCGTCGCCTCGGTAAAGCCGAGCGAGAAGACGTTGCCGTTGCCGCTCGTCGGTTTTGTCACCAGCCGGTGGTAGGACGCCCCGGCTTCCTGCACCGTCTCGGCCCGGAACCACACCTCGACGGAAAGAGTAGACGTCTCGTATGCGGCGTTATCCGGAATGGCGATGTTGTCACCTGAGGCCCCGACGATCCCGTCGAACGACGCATGTTTGGACACGTGCGCCGCCACCGCATTACGGTCGAGCACGTCCGAAACGAACGCGGCGCCGTTCTGAAGCGTGCCGTCGTTGCCCGCCGACGCGCTATCCACCGCCGTCGCACCCGACACATCGTCCAGCTTATAGTAACCGACGAGGCCCGGTTCGCTGCTGCTGAACCCGGTCGCACGGTTTTCAGAAATCTCTGCCGCCGTCCGGACATCGTTCCAGATCCGCACGTCGGCGATATCGCCCTTGAAGTTCTGCGGATAGTCCCCGTCATCGTCGAAATCGCCGATCATGAACGGCTGCGACGAGCTGGGTGCCGGCACGAGGATTCCGAGGCCGCTGTTATCGACCTCGACACCGTCGAGATAAAGTTTGGTGTTACCGACGCCGACGATACCGGATTTGATGACCAGGGCGGCGTGGTGCCATTCGCCATCGCGCATATCAACGGAATCGGTGAGGTTTACGCCGCCGCCGGTGCCGTTGAGATAGCCGCTCCCATCGAGATACAGGCTGTATTCCCCGGCGGCACCGCCATCGGTTTCCTTCCCAATGATACGCTGGAACCCGGTCCCGGTCGGATCGGCGCGGAACCATGCCTCGATCGTGATGTCCGTCGCGCTCTGGTTGGCGTTGTTCGCAACAATGATGTTGTCGTCCGAACCGTCGAACGTCGCGTAACGCGACAGATGCCCGGCGACGTCGCTGACCGTCAATGATGTCGGGACGGCGTTGGCGCCATTGCCCGTCAGATCGAGATATGACCCGTCGGCGTTCTTTTCGTCGAAGTCCCAATAGCCGGCGAGTTCACTGGCCTGCGCGATCTCGGCATCGTTGAACTTGCGTTGATAGTTGGCGGCGATCTCTTCGGCGGTGCGAACCCCGTTCCAGACCCGGACCTCGTCCATCAGGCCTTCGTAATCGCTGGTCAGGTCGAGCCCGCCGAACAGCAGCTGGCTGTCTGCCCCCCCCGCGGCCTCGCCGGAATAGGCGATGGTCTCGATCAACTCGCCGTTGACGTAGAAGCTGACCTCGCCCGCGTCGGTGTCGCGGACGGCGGCGACGTGCGCCCACTCACCTGCCGAGATCGTGCCTGCGCCGGTCGTCGGCACGATGTTGTTGAGGCCCGCGTCTTCGTGGAAGAAGCGAAGTTGCCCGCCGGACTGCATTTCGAGGCCGTAAAGGACGTTCCCGTCGAGCGTCTCCTGCGCCGAGCCGAACGTCAGAAGATGCGCGTTCTTGAGGACCGACGGGTTGATCCACAATTCGACCGTGACGTCGCCGGTGATGGCGAGTTCGTCGCCATCGCCGCGCCCCGCCACGAGCGCATCCTGACCGGCGAACTGCAGCACGGTTTCATGCGCTGAAACGCCTAGGATTTCCGGCGCGTCGTCAAGCGCGCCGACGGTGATCGTGTAGGTCTGCGTGCGCGATGCGCCGTTGGCGTCGGTGACCTTGGCAGTGAAGGTGTCGCTGCTCGAGAATTCCGCATCCGGGGTGTATTTGAAGGTGCCGTCCGACAACAGCGAAAGCTGGCCGTTGGACGGGCCCGTGACGAGAGACCACGATAGCGCATCGCCCTCGGCATCGGTGGCCCGCAGGACGCCGATCAACGGCGTATCCTCATCGGTCGAGATACTGGTGCCGTAGATCTCCGGCGCCGTCGTGACTCTGGTCGCGCCGGTGACGGCGCCGGTGTTATCATGGCCGGAATAATCCGCAACCTCGCCGGAACCCGACGGGTCGTCGAGCCGCCAATTCCCGACAAGTCCCGGCTGCGGCTGTTGCAGATGACCGAAATTATCGCCGCCGATCTCGGACGCATCGCGCACGTGATCCCAGACCCGCACGTCCGACAGCATCCCGTTCCAGGGGTCGTAGGTGGAGCCGGACGTGTCGGTATCCCCGATCAGCAGATTGCTGACCGCCGTCAGCGAGCCGGGCGACGCCTCGATGCTGGCCGAGCCGCCGTTGACGCCGTTCACATAGAACGTCGCGTCCCCGTCGCGGTCGGCGGTGACCGCGACATGCACCCATTGCCCGGTCGGGATCGTCGCGGTTGAGAAGACGTTGCTGGTGTTGCCGTCGGCGTCTTCCATCGCCAATTCGAGCGTATTACCGGCACTAACGCCCAGCATCCAGCCCTTGAAGGCGGAATCCCGGTTGTCGATGATCACGTTCTCGGTGCCGGTCGTCGTGCGGTAGACCCAGGCTTCAATGCTGAAGTCGTCGGTGCCGGTCGAAAGCTGGTCGTTGTCGAGGACCACGATCTTGTCATCAACACCATCGAATTCCATCGCCCGGACCGGCGGAATGATAACGGCAGGTTCCGCGTCGTCACCGACCGGCAAATCGCCCAGATAGGCGTCGAAGCCGTTACCCGTCTGATCGGCGATCGTACCGGTCGAGGAATCGTATTGATCCGTCTCGAACTGCCAATACGCGGTCAGCCCGGTTTCGCTGCCGGTCAATTCGGTGTTTGTGGTTGAGGCGACCTCGTCGGCGCTGAGCGCTTTATCCCAGATCCGTACCTCGTCGATGGCGGTGTCGGCAAAGCCGGTATCGGTGACCGTCTTGCCGATCAGAAGCGGGTCGGCATTCGAGATGTTCCAGCCGGACGGATCGTTGTCGCGGCCCGCTGTCTGCGACCAGCCGTCAGCCGCGCCGTCGAAATACGCGTTGAACGAGCCCGTATCGCGGTCGAGCGTGAACGCGACTTCGTGCCAGCCGTCGATCCCGCTCAGATCGTAGCGCAGTTCGGCTTTTTCCGATGCATCGACACCGCCGTTGCCCATCCGGACATAGAGGTACCCGCTCTCGATGAAGATATTCCAGCCTTCGGCGCTGGAGGTCGCGTTGCCCTTGGAAATCAGCGATTGCAGCGTCGTGGTGTCGCGGAAGTCGGCCATGACCTGGACGGAAAAGCTGCCCTCGCCCGGGTTGAGCGCCTGGTCGTGCAGCACCTGCACGTAATCGTCCACGCCATCCAGCTGGATGACGCCCGACGACGTCTGCGCGCCCAGGATCTCAGGCGTGTCGTTTTCGGCCGTAACCGAAATACTGATCTTGCGGGTCACGCTTGAGTTGCCGTCGGAAACGCGAACCTCGAAGCTGTCCGCGCCGGAATAGTTGCCCGCCGGGGTATAGACGAACGTGCCGTCCGAATTCAGTTCGAGCCCGCCGTGGTCGGCGCTCTTGCTGACAGTGAACGTCAGCGATCCCGTGTCCACGTCCTCGGCCACGACCGAGCCGTAAACCGCCATGTCCTCGTCGGTCGTGAACGCGTAGCTGTAGACCGGCGCCGCGCCATCGACAAACACCGGTTGGCTGATCGTCGTGCCGTCGTTGTTCCCGGCGCTGTCGAGGATGGTGCCGCCCGCTGTCGTCGCGCCCAGGTCGTCGTTCAGACGCCAGTTGCTGACCAGACCCGGCGTATCCGGATCAATGTAACCGGTCATCCCGTCGCGGATCTCATCGACGGTGCGGACCGTGTTGAAGACCCTGAGATCGGCGAACTCGCCGTCGAAATATTCGCTGAAGGTCGCCGTCCGGCCCAACAGCAGCGAACCGCTGCCGCCGTCGCTGGGCGGCGTGGCATACGACTGCGCCGCACCCTGCTGCACGCCGTTGACGTAAAGCGAAACCGTCTGCGCCGTGGCGTCGCGGACCAGGGCGACGTGCGCCCACTCGCCGGCGTTCCAGTCCGTCGAACCGAAGTTGAGCACCGTGTCGGAACCGCTGCCGCTCTCGTGATAGTACTTGAGGTCCGTGCCGTCGAAATAGAGCTGGTACTGGACGTTTGCGCCCGACGTTTCGCCGCTGGCGCCGAATGTGAACGGGCTGCCGGCCAGCGAGTCCGCGTTTGCCCAGAATTCGACGCTGACGTCGCCGGCGAGCGCAAGTTCGTTGTTCTCGCCCCGGCCGAAGTCGACGTAATCGTCCGTCCCGTCCAGTTCGAGCGACCGCGCGAACGGGATCGGCGTCGGCGCGCTGTCCAGCACGATGTTGCCAACGGCAGTGCCGTTCACGGCGCTCGCGTTCGTCTGGCTGTCGTTGGCATCGCCGTCCAGCTTGTAGTATCCGATCAGCCCCTGCTCATCGCCGTTCAGCCGTGCGTCCTTGCCAGTGTTGATCGCCGAATCGCTCAATGCCGTGTCCCAGAACCGGACGTCCGCGATGTCGCCCGCAAAGGTCTGTGACGTTCCGTCGCCGGCAACGCCGATATAGGCAGGAGTCCCGCTGATCACGCCGGTAAACGTATCCGTCGTGCCTTCGCTGACACCGTCCACGACGAGACGCAGTGCGCTTCCGTCGTTGACGACGGCAACGTGATGCCAGGCACCGTCCGTCAGGTCGGTTGTCCCCTTGATATTGGCATTGGACGCGGCGAAGTCGTTGAAGCCGAGCGTGCCGTCGGTGTGAACGAACAACCGCCCGCTGGTGCCACTGGTATGGGTGCCGACGGCAGCGATCTGCTTGATGCTCCCGTCCGCGTCGGGCCGGACCCACGCCTCCCAGGTAAAATCGCCACTGCCCGTGGCCAGCGTCCCCGTCGTGCCCAGGTCAATATGACCGCCATCGAAGCTCGCGACCTGATCGTTCACCGCGATCGGCAGGTCGTGCCCTGACGACGCATCGTTGCCATTCCCGCTCAAATCCGCGATGACGCCGTCAGCGGCAACGTCATCGAAACGCCAGTAACCCTCGAGGTTCGTCGTATCGACGCCGCTATCGAGGCGCTGCTGATAGTTCTGAGCGATTTCGTCCGCGGTGCGCGCTTCCCGCCACAGACGGATGTCGTCCAACTGGCCCGTCCAGGCCTTGACGGAACTGCCGTCGACAGCGGAATCGCCGATCACCAGATCCGCAGCGCTGTCGATCGATTCGTTATCCACCGTCGAAATCAGCGCCTGCACGCCGGCCGTTTGGTCCTTTTCACCGTCGACAAAGAACGTCACGCCGGTGTCGCGGTCCACCGTGATGGCGATATGGTGCCATTCGTCGGCGGTTACGGTCACACTGCTATCGATATTCTGCGTATTGCCGCCGGATTTGATCTGGAGGCGGATGGTATTGTCCGGATTGAGGAACGCGAGATAGCCGTTACCGGACCCATCCCGCTTGTCGAGGATCATGTGATAATCGGCGTCGGTCGCCCGATCCAACACCCAGGACTCGATGGTGAAGTCGTCGGTCCCGAAGTTCAGCGCCGTATCGTCCGGCACAATGACCCGGGGATCGAGACTGTCGTCTGCATCGTTCTCGATGAACTGCAGCCCACCGGATGTCGGCGCGACGCCCAACAATGCCGGCGGATCGTTGTAAGCCGCAGTGTTGATCGTGATCGTCCGCGTGGTTTCGTGACCTTCCGCATCTGCGACCGTCACATCGAACGTGTCCGCACCGGTGAAGCCATCCGGCGGCGTATATTTAAAGAGCCCGCCCGACGTCACCGTGACCGTGCCACCGCTTGTCGTCGCGGCATCGCTCTGCGTCGTGAAGGTCAGCGTCGTCGTCCCGTCCGGGTCGATGGCGCCTAGGTTCCCCGTAAAGGTCTGGTCCTCGGCCATCGTAATGGCGGCGGAGAACACCGGCGCGGCGGCTTCGGTCGCCTGCACGGCGGTGGACGTGCCATCGTAGCCGTTCACCGAGGAATCGCTGATCGCCGAACCGTCCGCCCCGTCCAGCTTGTAGTGGGCGATAAGCCCCTCTTCGTCCGGCTGCGGGAAGTTTTCGCGGCCGTTCGAAATCTCGCCGGTGTCGCGGGCATAATCCCAGATACGGACGTCGGCGATTTCGCCGTCGAAAAACTGGGCAGTCCCGGCGGCGTTCTGGCCGATATAGGCGACCGAACTGCCGAGGTTCGGACTGATGGCGGCAGTCCCGTCTTCCTCGCCGTCGATAACCAGCGTCGCCATACCCGTCACGGCGTCGTAACGCACGGCGACGTGGTGCCACAGGCCGTCGTTGACCGTTGCCGTACTGACCGGCCCGGTGCCGGCATTCGCCATCTGCAACTTGACGGTACCACCGGACAACATCCGGAACTGCGTCGAGATGTTGTTGGTGCCGGCATTCTCGCCGATAGTCAGGATTTCGCCGTCAGCCGAAGACGTCGTCTTGATCCAGGCTTCGTAAGTAAAGCTGCCGGTCCCGGTCGAGAGCGCCGCCGCATTCGCCGACAGATCGACGTTCGACGACGTGCCGTTGAAATCTGACGCCTTGATCAGGTGATTGACGGTTTCGCCGGATGCCGTGTCGGCCTGATCGTCCAGGTACGGATCGCCGGCATAGAGCCGGTTCCCGTAAGACGACAGGTCGTTGGCGTACTCCTCGTCGTGGGTGTCGATGTTGTCGAAGTTCCAGTAGCCGACGAGTTTATCTTCGGCGCTCGGCGTCGCGATCTTGGTGGCGTAGTTCTGCGCAATCTCAAGATCGGTGCGGGATTCCTTCCAGACCCGGATTTCGTCGATGGCGCCCTGCAGGTAATCGCTGTCGTCGTAGGCCTTGCCGATCAGCAACGGGTCGTTGTTGGCGAGCGACACCCCGTCGAAGTCGGTCAAGTCGGCGCTGCCCGACAGCATCCCGTCGATATAGAAATCCGTATTCCCGTCACGATCGACCGAGATCGCCACATGATGCCAGCCGTCGGTGCTGACCGTCCCCGAACTTATGCCGCCGACGCTGAGCTGCTCGCCGTCGCTCATCGCGATGTTGATATACCCGCTTGAATCGATGAAGGCATAAACCCCCGCGCCGTCGGTGCCACGTTTATCGAACAACGTCGCATTCCCCGACAGGTTCGCGAGATCGACCCAGGCCTCGACGGTGAAGTCGCTATTACCGAAGTCGACGGAAAAATCGTCCTCGACCGTCAGGTAGTCGTCCTGACCATCCAGCTGCACGAAGATCTGCGCATCGCTGGCCCCCAGGATCACCGGCGCATCGGCCGCCGCATCGACGGTCACGGTGATCTGCTGCGTGCCGATGCCGCCGAATTCGTCAACTGCCTTGACCGTAAACGTATCCGTCCCATTGAAGTCATCGGCCGGCGTGTAGGTGTACTCGCCTGTCGTCGCGTCGACCGCCAGCGTCCCGTTTTCGGGCGCACCGTCCGGGGCGACGCCATACGTGATGTCGTCGCCTTCGAGATCGGTGGCGACGATGGTGCCGGTGAGCACGCCGTTTTCACTAATCTCGGCCTCAAGCGCCGCCACCGGTATCGGGTCGGACAGATATATCGGCGTTCCCGCGATGGTCCCGTCCAGATCGCCCGCATAGTCGGTGACGGTATCCCCGTTTGTCGCCGCGCCTGCGTCCCCGTCCAGGCGCCAGTTGGCGACAAGATCCGGGTGATCGCTTGCCACATAGCCGTTCATGCCGTCCTGAATTTCATCGGCTGTACGCGCCGCGTCCCAGAACCGGATGTCGGACAAACTGCCGTCGAAGAACCAGGTGTCCTGATTGCGGCTGGCGCCGATCGCGCCATACGCCGTGGCGGCGTCATAGTCGATCCCGCCGGGCACGTTCACCGTTGCCGCCGCGCTGCCGTCCAGATAGAGAGTAAAGTCATTGGTGCTTGAATCGAATGTCGCGGCGGCATGGTGCCAACCACCGTCATTCACGGTGACATCCGTGTTGAGTGAGATGCCGCCCGCATTGACGACGAGCTGATTGCTGGCGTCGACCGCGAGGCCAAGGCGGTTTGCAGCGGATGTGCCGCCGAACAGGATAATCTGCTGGTCTGAGCCGGAGGCCTCGGTCTGGAACCAGCTTTCAATCGTGAACGAGCCGCCGCTGACCTCTAGACCGTTGGTGTCGGCGAGGCCGATCGACTGGTTAGTGCCGTTGAGATCGATACCGCTGCGCACGTTGTCGTCGAGCAATACCGGCGTCGTGTGCGCCACCGTGACCCAGGGCGGCGTGCCGTGCGCCGAACCGCCGTCCTGCACCGTCCCGTCCGTGCCGACGACGGCCGTCGCCGTGGTGCCTGAACCGTCGTCGAGCGGCCAGTAACCTACGAGCCCGTTCGACGCTTCGCCCGCCGAAAGCGGCGCCTCCTTGTATGCCGAGATCTCACTGCCCGTGCGGACGGCATCCCAAAGCCGAACCTCTGCGATCTGGCCGTCGAATGGATTGACCGATCCCGTCGAGGTGCTGCTCTGATTACCGATGGCGGCGCTGGTATCCATCGACAGTGTCTGCGTGATCGTCTGCGTGCCGCCGGAATCAGCGATCCCGTCGATGTAGAACTCGACGTTGTCCGTCGCCGGGTCGAACGTCACCGCGATATGCTGCCACTCGCCGGTCGACACCAGGTCGGTCGTGTATTTCCATCCGGAACTGTTCGTGTAGAAGGCGAGCTTGCCGTCCTCAATGTTGAGCAACGTCGTTGCGAACGAGTCGGGGCCGCTGGCAAAGACCGAATGCGGGCCGGTGACGTTATCCGGATTGACCCATGCTTCGATGGTGATCTTCGACATCGCCGGTACGCCGGACGCGATCTGCACGAAGTCCTGCGTCGCCGCGCCGTCGAGATCGAGCGCGGTGTTCACCGGCGGTGCCGGGCTGACGACCTGCGCGTCGTTCGTATTCAGAGTCAGATCGGAAACGGTGCCGTCGGAATTGATGCTGTCGAACGTCCAGTTGCCGATAAGCCCCGGGTTTTCCGACGCACTTTCCGGTGCCTCGATCAAATGATCGTAATTGTCGGCGATCTCATCTGCCGTGCGCTCGACGTTCCAGGCGCGGACATCGGCGAGTTCGCCCTTGAACGGCGCGCTGCCGGCGTTGTTGTCGCCGAACACCAATGCCCCGGACGCCAGGTTCGGCGTGGTGCTGGTGGTGCTATCCGCCAGCACGCCGTCAAGGTAAAGCTTGTACCCACCGCTGCCGTCATGGCTGAACGCGGCATGGTGCCATTGACCGTCGTTGACAGCCGCGCCGCTCGACGCGATCGAGAACTGGCTGGTGACACTGGCGCTCAGATTGCCGCCGGCATCGATGAATATCCCCGCACCCTGACCGGAGGAAACTGTCCCGACATCTACCAGACTCTGAAGGCCGGTATCCGAGGACTTGAACCAGGTTTCATAGGTGAAGGCACCGGCCCCTGTCAGGAAGTCCGTCGCATCGGCGACCGTGACGACATCGTCGACGCCATCGAACTGCAGCGAATTGACGCCGCCCTGGACGCCCTGCACATCCGGCGGGTCGTTCTGCGCGACCGTGATATCGCGCGTGTATATGGCGCTGGTGCCGCCGTCGCCGTCCGAAACGGTCAGCGAAACGGTACGTGTCACCGTGGTCGGCGGGGACGCGACGTTTTCGTACGTGATGGCGCGCGCCGCCGCCTGCACCGCCGCCGCATCGGCGCTGGCATTGAAATTCAGGTTCAGTGGCGAGTTGTCTGTCACACCGCCAGAGATCGTCGCGATCAGCGTGCCGTTATACGAGACGTTGGAACCGCTGACGTTGATCCCGGTACCGGGCGTGCCGCTGTCGGCGACCGCGAGCCGGTCATCGGCGGTGGACCCGGTGCTGATGTAGACCGTCATCGTGCCGCCGTCGAAGTCGGCGGAGTCCGGATCGGTAATGACGATCTGATCGTCGAGCAGGATCGCGCCCGCACCCTCGGCAAAGGCCGTCGGCGCGGGCTCTATATCGTAAATCTGGCCGATCAGGCCGGCATTGTTGATCCCGTCGTTCGGGACGGTGCGCACGATCAGCAGTTTGTCGGCACCGAACTCCAGCGGCGTCGCCAGCTTGAGGCCCGGGTTGGAATGGGTGTCGCCGACCACGAAGGGAACACCGGCATGTTCGCCCGCCGCCGTGATCTTCTGCGCATAGACGTCGTAGAAACCGGACGAATACGTGACGACGAAACTACCGTCCGACAGCGCCGCGATGTTCGGCACCGGATCATTGCCGGTGATGATGGTCTCCGTGGCGTCCGCGACATTGTCGACACGGAACGCCGGCACCACGTCGGTGCCGGTGGGTGAGACAATCTGCGCGATTACCTGTCCGCCGTTGGCGTAGGTAAGGCCGATATTGCCGTCCGCGAGTTTGGCCGCGCCCGTGAACTCGTAGCTGCTGAGTTGCGTCTGCGTACCGTTGACGGCGTCGCCGTTGGAATCGTAGAAGCGCGCGAAGGTGCCGCCCGACTTCTTGAAGATCACCGCATAACCGCCGGTGTCGAGCGCAACGACCTCGGTATCGGTGTAGGTCGCGTTGGTGGTCGAGGCCAGAACCTCGTCGTCATCGACCACGCCCGCTGCGGTATAGGTCTTGACTGCGGGCACCGGCGTGCCGCTGCCGATGGTGGTCGACGAAGACAGGTAAGAGACAGCGAACCCGCCGTCGGACAGGCCCACGACGCTGGTCGCAGACTGCGCAGCATCGGTGTTGGTATTGATGACGAAGTCGTCGGTAGAGCCGGTCGTGGTGCCGTCCACGTTTCGCGGCGTGCCGTCGCTTCCGTATCGCCGTCCGAGGATGCCGTTGCCGTCGCCATCGGCCCCGCCTTCCTGGGTCCAGGTCACCACGAAGCCGCCGTCGCCGAGCGCCGCGATGTCCGGGTAGTTCGAATTACCGGCAATCGTGGTGTTGACGAGGAAGTCCTCCCCGCTGGGCGTGCCGTCGGCGTTATAGATACGCCCGACGATTCCGGCCCCCGACGTGTCGCCGAAGCCCGTTACACCGGCGGCGGCGCCTTGCCAGACAACGACGAACTTGCCATCGGCCAGCTTCACGGCCTCGGAGTACGCCTGAACGCTGGTACTTTCCGAATGAACGACAAATTCCGATCCTTCCGCCGTGAGTTCTCCGGACGGGCTGTCGCTGGAAACGGTCGGCGCTTCGGTGATGGTGACCGTGATACCGGTTGCGGTGTAAGAGAGGGTCGCAGCCTGGTTCGATGTCAGACCTGTCACATTGATGGTCTCGAACACGTCGGAAAGATCGGTGTCGGTGTCGTTGTAGGTGACGATGTCGAAGCTGTCGCCCGCCGCCGCCCCCGCACCGAATTTCAGGTTGAGGACGTTCGTCGCGCCGTCGAGATCCAGGTTGTCGGCGCTGATCGCGTCGAAATCCGACGTGCTGGCGATATCGAACGTCATGCCGCCTGATGCGCCGAGATCGACGTCGCCGGTGATCGTCAGCGACCCATCCGGATCAATGATACCGGTGTTGGTGAAAGAAACGCCGTCGGCGATGACAAGCGTCCCCTCGCCTGTGATCGTCCCGGCGTTGGAGAACGATCCGTCCGTGACGTTGACCGTCGTGCCGGCGGCGATGTTGAGGGTGTGGGTACCGAGTACCGCGAATGCGCCGGTGACGTTGACCGTCGCGGCGTCGAGCAGCGTCGTGCCCGCGCCGCCCAGGTTGAACGCATCGTCGATGGCGAAAGCGGTCGAGCCGCTAAGTTCAAGGGTCGCGCCGCTGGAAACGGTTGCCGAATTCACGATCGAGCCGCCGCCGGTCAGTTCGAGCTTGCCGCTCTGCACCGTCAACGTGCCCGCCAGATCGACCTCGGCGTGGATCGTCGTGTCGCCGGTGTTGGTGGAGCGGTCAAGCGTGCCGCCCGCAAGCACCGTCACCTTGCCGCCGCCTGAACCGACGTTGATGCCGTCGGCGTCCTCAAGGTCGAGCAGACCGCCGTTGGCGACCGTGATCTCGGCGCCGTTGTCGAGCTCGAACCCGGTCTGCCCGCTCTCGAAGCGCAGATCGCCCTCAACCGTAATCGACCCGCCGTCGATCACCGTGCTGCCCGTGCCCTGAACCAGCGATACCTGAGACGCAACGTCGGCGACCGTAAGATCGGCGGTGATCGTCATGACGTCGCCGCTCGTCCCCTGATAACCAAAGAAGAAGCGCGACACCGAGATGTCGCCTGCACCCGCAAGCGTCCCGGACTTCAGATAGAGGCGGCCGTTGTCATCGATGCCGCCGTCGAGGGTGAGCGTGCCGCCGTCGACCTGGAAATAGCCGAGTGTCGGCACCGTAACGTCACCGTTGACGGTCAACGACCCGTCGGTGATATAGAACGCGTTATCGACGGACGCGGCGCCGACGGTTGCGACATGACCGTTCTCGAGGTGCAGCGAACCACTGCCGCCCGGCACGATGATGTTATGGATGGCCGACGGCAGAACACCCTCGCTCCAGATCCCCACCGTATCGAAATCCGGACTGCTGCCGATCGTCGCCGTGTTGTCTACGAGCTGAAGACTGACATCGATGCTGTCGGTGATCGTCCGTGCGATCCCGACGGTGCCGCCGTCGTCGACGACGGTGATCGAGAGCGCGTCGCTGCCGGTCTGGCCGTTGGTTGCGTAGGTCAGCCCGCCCGACGCGGCGAGGGTCGCGTTGATCGCCGAAAGCGTGCCGGTCAGCGTCACAGTGTTTGAGCCGTCGCCGTCGATCCCGGCCGCGGTCAGACCGCCCGTCACCGTATCGTCGACGTTGAGGAACGCGAGGCCGCCGGTGGCGATGGTAACGGTATACGTGCCGCCCTGATCGTCGCTATCGGTGATCACGACCCCGTCGAGCCCGAACAGCGCCTGCCCCGCGCCGTTGATCACCGGGTCGGAAACCTGCGCGGCGGCGTTGGCGATCCCGCCCTGCTCGATATCCTGATCGACCTTCAGCGTGATCGTCTGGTCGGGGGTTACCGGATTGCTGTCGTGGTCGAGATCGGCCTCGTAGACATTATATAGCTCGCCGTCGATGGTCTCGATGCCGGTCAGCGACCACGTCCCATCCGCATCCGTCGCCGATATGCTGTCGTCCGCGCCGCCCTGAATGGTCAGCGTGTTGTCCGTATCGGTGACGCGCAGCACGCCCGCCGCATCGAGATAGAGATCGTTGCCGCTGGCGCCCGACAGCAGGATGTTCTCGATCTCGATCATGGCGTCAACCGGGTCGGCACCGGTGGTCGGCGTGGTCGGCAGTTCCGGATCGGTCGGCGTACCGCCGTGTTTGAGCGCGAAATCGTAGCCGTCTTCAATGACGACCGTGTCCTCGCCGTCGCCGCCGTTCACCTCGAAATCGTCGCCGTCATAAATCAGGGTGTCGTCGCCCGCGCCGCCGATCAGGTAATCCTCCCCGGCCCCACCGTCGAGCGTATCGTTGCCCGCGCCGCCTTCGAGAATATTGTCGTCCGTATTGCCGGTGATGATGTCGTCGAAGCGGGTGCCGTCGACGTCCCAAATCCCGGATATCTGATCGTTCCCCGCCCCGCCGGTCGCTGTGCCGAGGCCGAGGTCGACATTCACCGCGGCGGTCGCGGTTTCGTAGGTGACGGAATCGTAACCGTTGCCGCCCGAGATCGTGTCGTCGCCAGCGCTGCCGATGAACAGGTCGTCGCCGTCGCCGCCCGACAGGATGTCGTTGCCCGCGCCGCCGACGATGACGTCGTTACCGAGACCGCCGTTGATGATGCTGCCCGCCGCAGTCGAAAACAGAATGTCGTTGCCCGAGCCGCCGGTGAAGCTGACCTGGAAGTCATAGGTCTCATCAGCCTCGCCGTCTTCCTTGATGACGATGGACTGCAGCGGCGTCGCGCCGAATGCGCCCTGGACCGTCGTCGTGTGCACGTCGCCGGCCGCGTCCGCGAATGTCAGCACGAGATCGGTGCCGTCGCGCACCATGCCGCGCAACTCGCGCCCGGTGGTGTCGAATTCCAGCGTGTCGCCGTCGCTGTCGGGGACGATGGTGTCGTCACCTTCGGAAACGACGAATGTGTCGGCTCCCGCGCCGCCGATCAACGTGTCGTCCCCGGCGCCGCCGTCGAGCCGGTCCGCCCCGTCCTGACCGTAGACGACGTCGTTCCCCGCCCCCGCGGTAAACGTCTCCGCGCTGGAGCTGCCGAGCAGAAGATCGTCGGCGGCGGTGCCCGACGCGCTGATATTCGACAGATCGAGGGTTGCATCCGCAAAGGTCAGGTTCTCGATATTCGTGAGGACGTCCTCACCGTCGCCCGCGAGCGACAGCGTGCCCGCCGGGTAATGACCGACCGTCAGCGACGACAGGTCCCCATCCGCATCGAACGTCGCGTCGAACGAATAATCCTCGATATCGTTGGTGAAATAGGCTGTGTCGGTGCCGGCGCCACCGTCCAGCGTATCGCTGCCGTCGCCGCCGACGAGCGTATCGTTGCCCGCGCTGCCGACCAGCAGGTCGTTGCCGAGTCCACCAATTACGGTGTCGTCGCCCTGGCCGCCGGAAAGCTGGTCGTCGCCCGCATCGCCGTCGATGTAGTCATTCCCGACACCGCCCACCAAAACGTCGGCGCTGGTGCTGCCGGTGAGCGTGTCGTTGCCGCCGAGCCCGAAGATGACATTCGAACCAACGCCGTCGGCATCCAGAATGTTGTCGCCGCCGACATCCGAGTAGGCATTGTTGAGCAGGTCGGAAACGGAAACCTTGATCCCGCCCTCGAACTCGACCGCGTTGATGTCGGTTAGGACGTCCGTCCCTTCGTCGCCGTCGGCGGTGTTGTTGTCGGTCGCCGTGGCGAAGAAATGGTCGGACGACGTCGCACCCGAAATATGATCCAGTTCGCTCTGGTTATAGCTTTCCGCCCCCAAGAGGGCCGAAATCGTGGTGAACGAACCGCTCAGGTACGACGTGACGTTGCCGGCGACGATACCCTGGGTTTCCGCCCGTTCCGGATAGTCGGTCGCATCCACGGTCGGCACGTTCGCGAATGCCGCCGTGGCGTCGGAAACGGCGTTGTCGATAGCCGTTTCGATGGGCGTCAGATAATCATCGATAAACTGTTGCGCCAGGGTGGTATCGAGCGGCGCCTGTTGCCCGTTTTCCAGATCGATGGCCGATTGCAGGGTGGATATCGTGCTCGCGATATCCGTCAAACTCGAGATGCTGAAAGATGTGCTGTTCAGGGCGATAAACGCGTCATCGGAGTTATCCGTGCCGAACGTATTCGCATCGTACACCAGACCGGCGGAGGTTCCCGCCCGGTCGTTGCCGAGGATATTGTCGAGGGCCGTGGATAACGCGCTGTCCGCCGTCTCGAACGGCGCGCGCACCACGGCGCTGTCGTCGGCGATGGCGATGTCGCCGATGTCACCCTCGTAACGGGCAACGATGGTGCCGCTGTTGCCATGATCGACTTCGAGGATGTCGTTCCCTTCGCCCCCTTCAAGGGTCACGTCGGTCGGCGTCGCCGTCACGCTGAGCGCATCCGGGCCACCGAAGCCGAACGCTTCGCCGTCCCCCGTCATGATGATGGTGTCGCCCTGCTCGCTGCCGCCGACGACGCCGGAACCGTTGGTCTCCGTCACCGATTCGAGGCTGAGCGATGGGCCGCTGTCAAAGGCGACCAGTTCGACGTTGGTCAGGGTATCGACTTCGCCGGTCGATGTGCGCGTGAATTCGAACACGCCGGTCGAGACTTCTTCGTAGGTGTAGTCGTTGCGGCTGCCCGCCAACTGGACGCGGTCGGTCCCTTCGCCGCCGTCGATAAAGTCGTTACCGGTGCCGCCGGTGATCGTGTCGTCGCCGGTGCCGCCGGCGATATCGTCGTCGCCCGCGCCGCCGTCGATGACATCGTTTTCCGAGCCGCCGAAGATGGTGTCCGCGCCGTCGCCGCCGGAAAGCGTGTCTGCGCCGCCCTGGCCGTCGAGGGTATCGTCACCCGCCCCGCCGACCAGGCTGTCGTAGACCCCGCCGCCGGTCAGCGTGTTGTCGCCGCTATCGCCGGTCAGAATGTTGGTATTACCGGAGGCGCCCTTGAGGTTCTCGATGCCTTCGAAGTACACGTCCGACAAGCCGTACGACGACCCCGTGAACGTGTCGGTCCCCAGGCCGGCGGTGATGGTGGTCCCCGAGGTGGCGTTCTCGAAGCTGAGCGTATCCGAGCCCGCACCGCCGACGACGGTGTCGGTGACGCCGGTTTCCGCGTCGATGACGAAGGTGTCGTCGCCGTCACCGCCATCCAGCACATCGCTGCCGGTGCCGCCCTCGAGGGTGTCGTTGCCCGCATCCCCGTACAGGAAGTCGTTGCCGCCCCTGCCATAGAGCGTGTCGTCGCCGTCGCCGCCGAACACCACGTCCGAGCCGTCGTCGGCGTCGATAACGTCGTTGCCGCCCAGCCCGTCGATGATATCGCGGCCGGACGTCGACTGGATCGTGTCCTCGACGGATATAAAGTCACCCGCCCCGGTCCCGACCACGAAATTGGTCGTCGCCGTGAACGACACATGCGTCGCACCGGACGCGCTGGTCGCAAAGTTGAAGCCACCGTTGACGTTCGAGAAATCCTGTCCCTGGCCGGCGGCATAGATATGGTCGGAGGCGGTCCCGATGGCCGTGTAGGCGCCCCGCGCCAGATCATCGAAGCTACCGGTGTTGCCGTCGAAGTGGCTGTTGGCCTGGCGGATCAGCCCGCCGATTTCATCGATGTTGGCGGTGAAGTGGCTCGCGGTGACGCCGGAAAGATTCGACGCGATCCGGTTCATGATCGAGGTCAGGCGCGCATCGGTATCGAAGCTGTCGCTGGCGTTGTTTTCGTCGACGCTCGCCAGTTCGGTCGCCAGCGCGGCGATCACCGCATCGACGGTCGCCGCCGACGCCGTGCCGGACCGTCCCTCGATGGCGTTCGCCAGCAGGTGCGCGGTGCTGACGATCTTGAGGCCGGCGGCGAATATCCCGCCGTCTTCGGCCTCGATCGGATCGTAGTCACGGAGGTCGTCGCCGGTATTCAGCGAAATCCCGAGCTTGGTCAGGATCAGGTCGTGCGCTTCGTCTTCGTCGGCGGCGTCGCCGTTGTCGACCATGTACTGCATCAGCGTCGTCAGGGGCGTGATGACGGTCGAACCGGCGGGCGCCTTCAGCGTCCCTTCGAACCTGAGCCCGGTCGTGATGTCGACACCGCCCGTCAGCACGAGCGGGAAGCCCGACAGCGACTGCGGCACCGTCAGGCTGAACGACCCGTAGGTGTCCGTCGTGGTCGACACTTCGCCGCTGTCGAGTTCGCCGTCCTCGTCGGCGTCGACGAACACCGTCGCGCCGCGCAGATAGCCGTCGATTGCCGTACCGCTGGACGTCACATCGGGGGGATCGGTCGCCTCGACCGGTTGGGTCGGATCGTTGTCGTCATCGTCGTTGCTACCGGTATTCGGCGGGGGGGACGTAACGGGCGGCGGCGACACCGGCGAGGTTGTGAAGACAGGCGTAATCGTCGTCGGAGGGGGTGGCGGTGGCGTCGTGGTCGTCGGGGGTGGGGGCGGTAGAGGCGTATCGTCGCCAGCGCCGTCGCCGCCATCTCCACCGTCGCCGCCATCTCCACCGTCGCCGCCTTCACCACCTTCACCGCCTTCACCACCTTCGCCGCCTTCACCGCCGTCACCACCCTCGCCACCTTGCTGGCCGCCTTCGCCACCTTCGCCGCCCTGGCCGCCTTCACCACCTTGCTGGCCCCCTTCGCCGCCCTGACCCTGCTGGCCGTCGCCTTGGCCGTCACCTTCGCCCTGACCGTCACCGTCGCTTTGACCGTCGCCGTCGCCCTGATCGCCACCGGCAACGCGCGCCGCTTCCTGCGCCGCCGCTTCGGCGCGCGCGGCCGCTTCCTGAGCTTCTGCCTGACGGGCCGCGGCTTCTTCGGCCTTCGTTTGCGCCTCTTCCTGTTTCTGTGCGGCGCGGGTTTGGGCTTCCTGTTCCTGCTGCTCAGCCTGCTGGGCTTCCTGCTGGACTTCTTGTTTCTGCTGTTCGACCTGCTGTTTCAGGTGGGTTTCGACGCCTGCCGCATCGGCAGCCTGCACGACCGCGGATTCAGGGCTGCTTTCAAGCGCCGCGGCCTTGGCCGCCGCCGCCGCCTTGGCCGCCGCCGCCGCTTCCGCCTGTTTCGCCGCCGCCTCGGCGCCGACCTGCGCGGCCTGAGCTTCCTTGGCGACGCTTTCCGCCGCCGCCGCTTCGGCCGCCGCTGCCGCCTGTGCCGCCGCCGCCGCTTCCGCAGCCGCTTCCGCCGCCGCTTCCGCCGCCGCTGCCTTGGCCGCTTCCGCCGCCGCTTGCGCGGCTGCCTGTTCTTCGGGGGTCTGGGCGTTGGCCGCCTGCGCTTCGGCCGCTGCCGCCGCCTGCGCCGCCGCCGCCGCCTCAGCGGCCTTCGCCGCCGCCGCCGCTTCCTGCGCCGCCGCCGCTTCCGCCGCCGCCGCCGCTTCGGCCTTGGCCGATTCGGCTTCGGCCTCGGCGGCCTGTTCCTGCTGCTGCGCCTCTTCGGCTTCGGCTTGCTTCTGTTCCTTTTCCTGCTCGGCCTGCTCGGCTTGCTGCCTGACCTGCTGCTGTTCCTCGAACGCCTGCGTGGCTTCCTGGACGACTTCGGGCGGCAGCTTGTTGGCGGCGTCCGGCAGGCTCTTCATCGCCGAACCGAAGGCCTGACCGAACTGGCGCGCCGTCATCACGAACGGCTCCGACGGGGCTTCGCCGCGGCTCGAGACCGACAGCGCCTGGAACGCCTGGTTGATGACCCGCGACCCGCTGTCCGTCGAGATCGTGATTTCGCCGACGAACCCGCCGGTTTCGTTGGTGATGGCGATGGTGATCTGGCCCTGCGCGTTGACGCCGCCGCCGCCCGCCGTACCTCGGATACCGATGGTCGCGGTCGGGGTGTCGACCACCATGGCGTCGACGCCGGTCTTGGCGATCTGCCCGGAAACGAAGGTGAACGCGCCCTGTAACAGCGAGATCGCGGCTTCGCCCTGCTGCGCGGCCGGATCGTAAATCATCTCGTCGAGCACCATCCGCCCGGCCTCGCCGAGCGCGAAGGTGCTCTCATCAGCGAACACGATACCGACGGCGCCGGCCTTGCCGGTTTCGATGACGTCGCCCTGGAACACCGGATCCCCCGCCTGAAGAGTCACTTTCGTGCCGTCGGCGCGGGTCACCTCGACCGTGCCCTCGATGGTCTCGACGGTGCCGATCGGCTCGACCTGAGCGATTTCCTGGGCCTGGGCGTACTGAAGATCGGTGCGGGGACCGGCGAGGATCGTCGCGGTTTCGCCGCGGACCATGACGCCGTTGGGGGTTGTGATGTCGGGGGGATCGGGAAGATCGAAATAGCCGCGGACGATGACCAGTTCGCCGTCGGGACCCTTGATCACCAGATCGGGGCCTTCACGATCAAAATCGGCGCGGAGGAACCACGCTTCGCCGATGACGACGTCCTTACCGGCTTCGGCGGTGATCAGGATATGATCGTCCCCTGATCGATTGGCGTCCCCGGCGCCACCACCGTTATCCGTCGGCATATTGTTCATCCACGGCCCCCCGGCCCGGTGTCCTGCGGCGACCCGGCCGCGAACACCCTTTTCTGGTACCAATCAGGGCGGATTCTTCGCCCTGCCATACGTTTATCGGCGCATTAGACTGACCGCACTGTGACAGCCGTCACTTTTCCTAAAATTTTAATTAAATTCCGAAGGTTGGCCGATTCATTCCAGGCGATTAGTCTACCCGAAACAAGGTGTTCGAAAACCCCCGTAAAAACCTGCGAGTCATGCCCAGAGAAATACACCCGGAAGTACACCCGACGACGACCCCCAGGGGCGGCTTCGCAATCCCGGACATCGAGTGGATCTTCGGCTACGGCTCGCTGATGTGGCGGCCCGGTTTCCGGTTCCGCGAACAACGTCCGGCCAGGCTCGACGGCTATCACCGCGCGCCCTGCATCTATTCCCGCCATCACCGCGGGACGGACGACGTGCCGGGCCTCGTTCTCGGTCTCGACGCCGGTGGATATTGCTTCGGGATCGCCTTCAAAATTGACATAAAAGACCGTCCGCAAATTATTGATTATCTTTATGAAAGAGAGATGATCGGTTACGCCTACAAACCGGCGTGCGTGCCACTGGAAATCGATGGCACCGGGGTCGATGGGTTCACCTTCATCGCCGACCCGGACCACGATCATTACGCCGGCGATCTGGGTGAAATGCGCGCCGCCGAGATTATCATGCGCGCCCAGGGCACGAGCGGGCTCAACCGGGACTATCTGATGAACACGGTCGAAAAACTGGAGCAGGAAGGCTTCGCCGAACCCGCGCTCGCCAGCCTCAGGCAGCGGGTCCGGATGCTGACCGGCGAGATCGATCAGGGCGGCGGGATCTGAACCCGCAAAGCCGATACCTCGAAAACCCGTAAAATGTTAAGCTTCGATTCTCGGGGTGGATTCGCTGAACGGGGGATTCACCATCCGTTAACCAAGTCACGACTAGGATACGCGCCATGGCAGAAGACAAGGAATACGGCGTCAAAAGCGACGGCTCCAGAAGCGAAATGGAAGCCGTTCTCGACGTCAAACTCGAGGTGACGGCGGTGCTCGGCACGGCGTATATGCCGATCAGCCAGATCCTCAAACTCGGCCGTGGCGCGGTCGTCGAACTGGACCGGTCGGTGGGCGAGGACATCGAGCTTCATGCCAACAACCAGCTCATTGCCAAGGGTGAGGTCATCGTTGTCGAGGACCGGCTTGGCGTCACTGTCAACGACGTAATCAAAAGCCCTTCCGGCTGAGGAAGGGTCGAACGAGGCCAGTCATGCTGATTTCCGCCGACGTCTACCGGACCGCTACGCTCATGATTCAGGAATACGGGGAATTCGCCCCGGCCGGCGCTTTCATTAAAGCCGACCAGCTGCGCGATGCCGGCGACACGGCCGGACGCGAGGTCTGGCTCAGGATCGCCCGTGCCGCCGAAGAGCTGTTATCGGAAGAGCGCCCCGAAAACAGCGTCGTTCACTGACGCCCGTCATCCGAATCCGGTACCCGCGTCACGACGCGGGCTTTTTCCCCTTCGCTTCCCCGTCCTTGGGAAGTTCGCTTTCGTGCACGCACTTGAAGGTACTGACGCGCGAACGCAGGAACAGGATCGACGCCATCGGGTCGCTTTCCTGCACCTTGACCGCCTTCTTGCCGAAATACGCGCAGTGCTCGTCGGCCTTGTGCTGCACGAGAAGGTTGTTCTCCGCCGAATGCCGGATGGCGATGTGGTCCCCATCCTTTTCGACCACGGCGCACCCCGCAACGAGCGTGAACATAACGACGGCGGCTAAGCGTTTGTAATTTTCCATGACACCGGATTATCATACCCGGGCCGCGAAATCTCAAACACCGGTTTAATAAAATTGGCGGCGACGGGACGAGAGAGGACTTCGCGGATGAACCTGCTTGGGGCATTTCCCAAACTGACGGACGAAGAACGCGACTGGCTCGTCGCCAACGCCGAGACGCTCAACTACGGTACCGGCGACACGATTATCGCCGAGGGCGAAGTGATCGACAGGCTGTTGCTGATCAAAACGGGTTTCCTGCGGGTCACGCGCGTTTATCTCGATGAAATCTGCGCCGAGTTCGCGGGGCCGCTCGGCCCCGGCGAGGTGATCGGCGAGATGTCGCTAATGGACCGCAAGGGCGCCAGCGCCAACATCGTCGCCGACGGCCCGGCGGAGATTCTCGCCGTCCCGAAGGAGATCCTGCTCGAAAAACTGGAAGCCGACGTCAGCTTCGCCGCAAGGTTCTACGAAAGCCTGTTCCTCGACGTGACGCGCAAGCTGCGCTCGACCAACCAGCGGGTCATGCCCGTCCCGCCCTGATTTGACCGCTTCCTCCCTTTATACCGCCGCACTCCCGGACGGCATCCGGTCACGCATGGTCGATAACGGCAACGGCCTCGACATGCATGTGCTGGAAGCCGGCGAGAAAGGCCGTCCCGTCATCCTGCTGCTGCACGGCTTTCCGGAACTGGCCTACAGCTGGCGCAAGGTGATGCCGGCGCTGGCCGACGCGGGCTATCACGTGATCGCGCCCGACCAGCGGGGGTACGGCCTGACCACCGGGTGGGATCCGGACTACAACGGCGATCTCGCGAGCTTCCGCTTCCTCAATCTCTTGCGCGATACCCTGGGCCTCCTGGCGGCGATGGGGATCGATAAAGTCGATGCCCTCGTCGGGCATGATTTCGGGTCGTTCGCGGCGGCGCACTTCGCGTTGATCCGGCCCGATATCTTCAGATCCGTCACCCTGATGAGCGCGCCCTACGCCGGGCCGCCGCCGCTCAACCCGGCGCCCGCCGTCGACATGGACGTCGCCCTCGCCAATCTAGAGCCGCCGCGCAAGCACTATCACCGCTACTATTCGACCCGGCCCGCCAACGGCCACATGTGGGCCGCCGAACAGGGCATTCACGACTTCCTGCGCGCGTATTTCCACATGAAAAGCGCGGACTGGAAAAACAACAAGCCGCACCTGCTCGGCGGCTGGACGGCGTCGGAACTCGCCAAGCTGCCGACCTATTACGTGATGGAACTCGACAAGACCATGGCCGAAACCGTCGCCCCGGAAATGCCGTCCGCGGCCGAGATCGCGGCCAACACCTGGCTCACCGAGGACGAGCTTCGGGTCTACAGCGACACCTTCGGGAAGACCGGATTCCAGGGTGGGCTCAACTGGTATCGCTGCCGCTTCGTCGACGCCTTCATCCGCGAGCAGCAGATCTTCGCCGGGCGCACGATCGACGTCCCGGCGATGTTCATCTCGGGCAAGAGCGACTGGGGCACGTATCAAACGCCGGGCGCGCTCGAAAAGATGGAGAGCGATGCCTGTTCGGACTATCGCGGCACACGCCTGATCGACGGCGCGGGACACTGGGTGCAGCAGGAACGCCCCGACGCGGTCGTCGCGCACCTCCTCGATTTTCTTAAAAGCGTGTAATGACCGACGCGCGCCGTTGACCTGGATCAATGCGGCACCTAGCTCACGGGTGCACGATCGAACCATCAACCACCAACGGCAGAGAGACACATGTCGCATACACCGCACGAACTCACCGAAGAATTCCCCGCCAAGACCCAGAAAATCCATGACCTGTGCGCGGGTGATGCGCACTTCGCCAAGCTGAGCGAGCGTTACCACACGCTCAATCGGGAAATTCACCGCGGCGAAACCGATGTCGAGCCGATGGACGACATGCACCTGGAAGAGTTGAAAAAAGAGCGCCTTCTGCTGCTCGACGAGATCGCCGAACGGCTGGCCTAACCCTAAACCCGTCCCCGGGGTTTCGCATCGCCGTATTTTTCCGCAGACTATGGCGGAAATGACGGGAGACCCCGATGCGCCTTGCCTGCGTCGCCGCGTTCGTCTTGCTGGCCACGAGCCTCGCCCCGACCGGGGTATCGGCCGCGCTTTATGCCTGCGAGGTCGTCGACGTGAAACGCGTCGGCGCCGACGGGGTGCCCGCATCCGATGCCCGCACCCGGGAAAGCCTCAGGCTACATCCCCGCTTCACCTTCGACGACCGTACCGGGCGCATCACCGGGATGGCGGAAGACTGGGTTTTGAGCCTGCTCCAGAAAGCCGTCGGCCAGAACGCCCTTCTCGCGGTCAGCATCCACAAGGGAATCGGCAACACCGGCTTGCAGATTCTCAAGATCGACACCTTCGAGAAAGATGACATGCCGTTCGTCTGGGTCTCCGACGACGTGCTCGCGACCGGCGTCTGCACCACCGGCGGCGACTAGACCGTCAGTTTCGAAAGATCCGGCGCCGCCAGCGCCAGCGTCGGGCTCTTTTTGATCCGCGCCTCGAGCGCATGGGCGGCGGCCAGCAGATCCAGGTCGCCGCGCCGCTTGCCGACGACCTGCACGCCGAACGGCATGCCGAGCGCGTCCCGCCCCGCCGGGATCGCGATCACCGGATGGCCGGTCAGCGTCAACGCCGAGCGGACCAGCGACGCATCCAGATAGTTCTCCATCGGCTTTCCCCCGACCGATTTCGGGATGCCGTCGCTGACTTTAAATGGCGCCACCGCATTACCCGGCACGATTAAGAGATCGATGTCTTCGAAGAACGCCTCGAACGCCCGATAGAGCCGCGCCCAGCCGCGCTCGGCGTGCGCCACGTCGACCAGCGACATTGACAGCCCCGCTTCGTAGTTCGAGATGATCTGCGGCGCGAGCAGGTCGCGGTACTTTGAAATGCGGTCCTCGTGATTGGCGACGTAATAGACGCACCGGAGCGTCCAGAAGATATCGCGGGCGTCCTTGAAGTCCGGATCGCGCGCATCGCACCCGGCGAACCAGGGGCTGATCTCGTCCATCACATGCTTGAAGCTCGCGCGGATGTCGTCGTCGAGCGGCGCAACGCCGCCGAAATCCGTCGACCAGGCGACGCGCAATTTCGAAACGTCGACGTCCGGCAACTGCGTGAACGCCGACGGATCGCACGTCCCCGCGAGCGGATCGTGGACGTCGTCCCCGGCGAGCCCGGCCATCATCAGCGCCGCGTCGGCGACGGAGCGGCCCATCGGCCCCTGCACGCTGAAGTGCGTGTAATTGAGCGTCCGGCCCTCGCGCGCCACAAGGCCCGGCGTCGGGCGGAAACCGACCACCCCGCACCATGTCGCCGGATTGCGAAGGCTGCCGCCGGTGTCGCTGCCGTGCGCCAGCGGCAGCATGCCGGTCGCCAGCGCCGCCGCCGAGCCGCCGGACGAGCCGCCCGGCGTGCGCTCGGGATCGTACGGGTTGCGGGTCGGCCCATAGACCTTGTTGGTGGTGTTGGACCCGGCGCCGAACTCCGGAGTGTTGGTCTTGGCGAGCACGATGGCGCCCGCATCACGAAGCCGCGCGACCAACGCTTCGTCCTGTTCGGGGATATTGTCCTTATGAATCAGCGAGCCGTAGGTGGTGCGCAGCCCCGCCGTCGCGTTGAGGTCCTTGATGCCGACCGGCAGCCCGGCGAGCGGGCCCATCGTATCGCCGGCGCGGAAGCCCTTTTCCGCCGCCAGAGCGTCCCGGCGCGCCCGGTCCTCGTCCATCGCCACGATCGCGTTGACGGCGCCGTTGACGGCCGCGATCCGCGAAAGGCAGCTCTCCAGCAGCTCGACCGGCGACATCTCGCCCGCCTGCATTAATTTACGTGCCTCGACGGCGCTTAGGTCGCACGGTTGGGTCATCTGGTTTTCCCCCTTTTTTATTCTTATCGGCGCCGCGATTGCCGCGGCTGGATGGCGACGCTAGCACGCCGGAGCCGGGACGGAAATTGCATAGAAAAACCCCCGGAACCGATGGCGCCGGGTGTTTCGAATTGGTACGCGCTACAGGGTTCGAACCTGTGACCGGATGATTCCGTGCCGTTTGACGAACCGCCATCGCGGGGTTCATTGTCTTCGAGCCCAGCGAAACGGTCTCAATCACGAGCGACTACAGAATAAACATGAAAGCCAAGACGGTCGATCAGGCAGTTCAATGGCACAGCCTTACCGGCGACGAAGCGCTCGCGGCACTGCAGTCCCGGAAGTCGGGATTGTCGCCGGATGACGCCCTGGAAAGGCTACACACCTATGGTGACAACCGCCTGCCGGCGCCGCCCAAGAGGCGCCCCATCCTCCGCTTTCTCGCCCATTTCCATAACGTTCTGATCTACGTCCTGATCGGGTCGGCCGCGATCACGGCAGGCCTTGGGCACATTATCGATACCGGTGTCATTCTCGCCGTCGTCTTCGCCAACGCGATTATTGGCTTCATACAGGAAGGGCGCGCCGAGCAAGCCATGGATGCGATCCGGCAGATGCTGGCACCGCATACCTCGGTTTTGCGGGGCGGCAAGCGGGTCAGTATCGACAGTGCCGACGTGGTGCCGGGCGACATCGTGCTACTGGAAGCGGGCGAGAAAGTGCCCGCCGACGTTCGCCTTCTGGAAGCGAGCGGCCTGCGTATCGAGGAAGCCATTCTCACGGGCGAGTCCGTTCCCGCGGAGAAGGCAACAAAGGCGGTCCCCGGGGACACCGCACTTGGCGACCGCGTATCCATGGCCTACAGCGGCACACTGGTGGCCGCGGGCACGGGCCGCGGTGTGGTCGCTGCGACGGGCGGCAACACCGAAATCGGCCGCATCAGCGGCATGCTGTCGAAAGTCGAGATGCTGACCACACCGCTGGTCCGCCAGATGAACGGGTTCGCCCGCTGGCTGACGATCTTCATACTGCTGATCGCGGCGGTATTGCTCATTTACGGCTATTTCGTCGGCCACGCCCTGTTCGCAGAACTGTTCATGGCCGTGGTCGGCCTATCCGTTGCCGCCATCCCCGAAGGCCTGCCGGCCGTCCTGACGATCACGCTGGCTATCGGCGTCCAGGCTATGGCACGCAGAAACGCCATCGTGCGCCGCCTGCCGGCCATAGAGACTCTCGGTTCGGTCTCCGTGATCTGCAGCGACAAGACCGGCACCCTGACCCGTAACGAGATGATGGTCGCCACGATCGCATCCGGTGCCCACACCTATGCCGTCGACGGCATCGGGTATGCGCCGGAGGGCGCCATCCGGCTCGACGGCGAGACTGCGCACGACGATCCCGCCAGTGATGCGAACCTTCGGGAACTCGCCCGCGCTGCCGCGTTATGTAACGACGCCGTGCTGCATACCCGCGAGTCCGCCTGGCATGTCGAGGGCGATCCCATGGAGGGTGCGTTGCAGGCGCTGGCCGGCAAGATCATGGGTGACGGCAGCACATTGCCTGTATGGACACGCACGGACAGCATCCCGTTCGACGCCAGCCACCGGTACATGGCGGTGCTTCATCACGACCACGAAAATCACGCCTTCATCGACGTCAAGGGGGCCCCGGAACGGGTCCTTCAAATGTGCGCCGATCAACGCAGGTCCGACGGCGCGGCCGAACCGCTCGATACGGACTACTGGCATCAGCAGATCGACACCATCGCCGCGAACGGCCAGCGCGTCCTGGCACTTGCGACGCGCCCGGTCCCGCAAGATCACGTCGTCCTCAACGCCGCCGATCTCGAGGGCAAACTGACGCTTCTCGGACTCGTCGGTCTCATCGACCCGCCGCGCAGCGAAGCCATCGCAGCGGTCGCCGAATGCCGCGAGGCCGGGATCCGGGTCAAGATGATCACCGGCGACCACGCCGGGACGGCGCGTGCCATCGCGCAACAGATCGGGCTTCAAAACACCGAGCGCGTGCTGACCGGCGCGGATCTCGAGGGCATGGATGACGCGCAACTCGCCGCCATTGTCGTCGATACCGATATATTCGCGCGCACCAGCCCGGCGCATAAGCTCCGTCTGGTGATGGCGTTGCAGTCGCACGGCCTGACGGTCGCCATGACCGGCGACGGGGTCAACGACGCGCCGGCGCTCAAGCGTGCCGATGCCGGAATCGCCATGGGCCTGAAAGGCAGCGAAGCGGCCAAGGAAGCCGCCGAGTTCGTCCTCGCCGACGACAATTTCGCCTCAATCGTCGCCGCCGTGCGTGAGGGCCGAACCGTTTATGACAACATCAAGAAAGTCATCAGTTGGACGTTGCCGACCAACGCCGGCGAATCCCTGACGATCGTCATCGCGCTTTTCCTCGGCATGGCGCTGCCGGTCACGGCGGTGCAGATCCTCTGGGTCAACCTCATCACGGCCATCACCCTGGGGCTCGCTCTGGCCTTCGAACCGACCGAGGAGAACACCATGCGGCGCCCGCCAAGGCCGCGCAACGCACCGATTCTGACCGGGGAACTGATGTGGCATGTGGTGTTCGTCTCGGCGCTGTTCGTGTTCGCCGTGTTCGGGATCTACAACTACGGGCTCGACCGCGGCTACGCACCGGAATTGGCGCGCACCATGGCGGTGAACACGCTCGTGGTGCTGGAAATCTTCCACCTGTTCTTCATCCGCAACATCTACGGCACGTCGCTGACGTGGAAGGCGGTGCGCGGCACCCGCGTCGTCTGGGCGACCGTCATTACGGTGACTGCGGCACAGTTCGCCGTGACGTACCTGCCGCCTCTGCAAACAGTGTTCGGTACCGCGCCGGTGTCGCTGCCGGACGGTCTTTTGATCGTTGCCGTCGGCGCCGTGTTTTTTGCCGTTGTCGAGGCCGAGAAACAGCTGCGGCTGCGCCTTAAGCCGGACATCCGTTAAAGCGTGATGAAGTCAGCCCGAAACAGCCCGACGGGTGTCGTAAGCACTATGAAAACCCAGAAATTGCCGAGCCGCTGCTGTCCGGAGTGCCAAACCAATAACTCCCCGAACGAAAAGCCCCCGGAAAACGCAATGTTTCCAGGGGCTTGATTGGTACGCGCTACAGGGTTAGAACCTGTGACCTACTGATTAAAAGTTGACTGTTAGAGGCGTAACGCACTGATAATCCTATGTTTTTAAAAGAAAAACAGTAACTTTCATACTAAGGTATTGATATTAAAATCAAATTTTTCTGCACACTGACACCCACACTGATACTTGCAACGATTGAATTGAGCCCAGGGCAACAATTAGGGTGACCTGCAGATTTAAGACCGTTGAGGGGAGATCATGTACGCACAGCAGAAGAGGAACTCTGAAGAGGCAAAACGCTTAAGAAAACAAGGCGGAGCTTGGCTAAAATCACTTCGAGAGGAGGCCGGGCTAACGCAACGTGAATTGGCCGAGAAAGTCGGTCTCGACTACTACACTTTCATCTCACAAGTGGAAAACGGCGTTGGAAGAGTGCCGCCAAACATGCTTATCGAATATTCTCGTGCGGTGGGATTGTCACCACAGAACTTTACGAAAAAGCTGTTGAGTTATTATGACCCGCACACTTTTAGAGCACTTTTCCAGACTAGTGATAATTGACCCATATGTCCGAACGAACGAGTTGAACTACTTTGCCTGACGAGCTCGTCTCTCGTGTTCGGTTGCCTCCTTAATTATTGCCGCGCACTTTTGAAAATCACGCTCTACCAAATACGGTCGAGATAGAATTGCGATCTCAATAATTAAAGCTGACCAAGTCCATACAGCCCCTAAACAGCCAGGTGGGAGAGTCAGCCCTATCGCCGATAAAAACTGACAAAAGAACCCCAAAAGCAGAAGGGGCAAGCCTATCCTGGCATCTAATCTCTGGGCGACCAGAGGTTTGAGTATCGACTGTACATCTGTCATTCGGAAAGTTGAAAAATCTGCGACGATTTCGTCCCTAGGAAGGGCGATAGACATCCCTAGAAAAAGTACGCCTACAATATCCAAGCCAAGTCCGTAAGCGGATAAAGAGTTGATCATATTGGGGAACAGCATCATATACTTTTGCTTGTGCCGTCAATTTTTACTCTCGCAAAGAAGTCACTTACGAAGCACCACTATGATTTAGTTAGATAAGTGGGCTGAATGATTATCAATCAGTCGTCCTACCCTAGAAAATGTCTAGATCATTGGCCTTGGGAGAACTTCGACAACACTAGAACAAAGTCTTATTGTTTCTAAGTCCTTGATTTGAATCTCTAAATTTTCTGATCTTTTCCCAGTCGATCAAAACGACCACGATCCGATGCTCACTCGGTTTTGAAGGCCGGGACCGGTCAAAAGCTCAAACTTCTGCACATTATCGCCCACAGAAAGTAAAATGACGTCACAAACTCACTGTCTGCGACGTCATTTTTCCGTTTTAAATCAACGGGATATTGGTACGCGCTACAGGGTTCGAACCTGTGACCTACTGATTAAAAGTCAGTTGCTCTACCAGCTGAGCTAAGCGCGCTTAAGGTCTTATTCTAACAGATATCCGGACGCTGCGTCTGCCCCGTCCGGACCGCCGGGACATTACGGAGACGGGCTCAGATGGTCAACGCCCGATTTGCTGTTTTTTACGGTTTTTCGACAACATGACGGTTCGCGGCAATGCGGCGGAGATCAGTCGTCGCCGCCGTCGTTGAGGCCGTCGGCCTTGCCCCCGTCCGCCGCGTCCAGCTCGGCGAAGCGCTCGATCAGGCGCTGCTTGACCTCGGGCGTGACGAAATGCCCGATATCGCCGCCGAGCCGGCCGATTTCCTTGACGAATCGCGACGAAATGAACTGGTTGCGCTCCGACGCCGTCAGGAACACGGTTTCGATGCGGTTGTCGAGCCTGGCGTTCATCGACGCCATCTGGAATTCGTACTCGAAGTCGGAGACGGCCCGCAACCCGCGCACGATCATCGATGCCCCCTGCTCGTGCACGAAATCGACCAGAAGTGTGTCGAACGGCACGATGCGGATGCGTTCCGCGGCTTCCGGCGCGAGCCGGGCGCGCGAGCCTTCGAGCAGTGCGACCCGTTCCTCCAGCGAAAACAGCGGCCCCTTGCCGATGTTGACCGCGACCGCCACGACAAGCTCGTCGACGATGCGGGTCGCGCGGCCGATCACGTCCATGTGGCCGTTGGTCACCGGGTCGAAGGTGCCGGGATAGACGCCGATCCGTTTCTCGCCCATCAGCCCTGCTCCTCGTCAGGCGCGTCCTCCACCTCAGCGGCGGGTGCGTCTTCGCCGTCCGGGAGTACGGAAGCGGCGACCGCGGCCGGCACCGCGCCGCCCTCCTCGCCGGCGCCGTCCTCGTCCCCTTCGTCGTCGCCGACCGCCTCGCGGACGCGGGACACGGAGACCACTTCCTCGTCGTCGGCGACGCTGAACAGCCGGACGCCGCGCGCGCCGCGCCCGACGATGGAGACCTGATCGACCGAGGTGCGGATGATCTGCCCGCCGTTGGTCACCAGGATCACCTGATCCGAATCGACCACGGCAAACGACGCGACGACATGGTTTTCGTCGTTGCCCTTGCCGCGGTCCAGCGAGATCGCCGTGATGCCCTGCCCGCCGCGCCCGGAAATCCGGTATTCGTAGGCCGAGGACCGCTTGCCGTAGCCGTCGCCGGTGACGGTCAGGATGAATTCCTCTTTCTCCTTAAGCGCCTGGAATTCGGGCTCTTCCATCCGGCGGGCGAGTTCGGTGTCGCGCGCCTTGTCCTCGTCACGGTCGGTATAATCCGCGTTCGGATTGTGAAGGCGGCGGTGCGCGTGTTCGGCCTGCAGATAGGCGTCCCTCGTTTCGGTGTCGATCTCGTTATGCCGGACGATCGACATGGCGATGACTTCGTCGTCTTTCTTCAACCTGATGCCGCGCACGCCGACCGAGGTGCGGCCCGAGAACACGCGGACGTCGGTGACCGAGAAGCGGATGCACTTGCCGCCCTTGGTCGACAGCACGACGTCGTCTTCTTCCGAACAGGTGCGGACGCGGACCAGCGCATCGCCCTCGTTCAGCTTCATCGCGATCTTGCCGTTGGCCATGACGTTGGTGAAGTCGGACAACCTGTTGCGCCGCACGTTCCCCATGGAGGTGGAGAACATGACGAACAGATCGTCCCAGCTATCCTCGTCCTCGGGCAGCGCCATGGTGGTCGAGATCGTCTCGCCGGGATCGAGGGGAAGAAGGTTGATCAACGCCTTGCCGCGCGCCTGTGGGGTGCCGACGGGGAGCTTGTAGACCTTCATTTTATAAACCATGCCGGTCGACGAGAAGAACAGCACCGGCTGGTGCGTGTTGGCGACATAGACCTGAGAAACGAAATCCTCGTCCCGGGTCGCCATGCCGGACCGGCCCTTGCCGCCGCGGCGCTGCGCCCGGTAGGTCGAGATCGGCACGCGCTTGATATATCCGGCGTTGGTCACGGTCACGACCATGTCTTCGCGCTGGATCAGGTCCTCGATGTCGTGTTCGTAGGCGTCTTCTTCCAACGTCGTGCGGCGGTCGTTGGCGAATTTCTCGCGGATCACCTTCAACTCGTCGATCAGGATACCAAGCAGCTTCTCGCGCGAGCGCAGGATCTCCAGGTATTCGGCGATGCGTTCCGATATCTCCTTGAGATCGTTGCCGATCTTGTCGCGCTCGAGCCCGGTCAGACGGTGCAGGCGCAGCTCCAGGATGGCACGGGCCTGCTCTTCCGAGAGTTTGTATTTCCCGTCGACGACGCCCCTCCCCGGCTCGTCCAGCAGCGCGATCATCGGCGCCACGTCCTCGGCCGGCCATTCGCGCGCCATCAACTGCTCGCGGGCGTCCTGCGGGTCGGGCGCGTGGCGGATCAGCGCGATCACGTCGTCGATGTTGGCGATGGCGACGGCGAGACCGGCCAACACGTGCGCCCGTTCGCGCGCCTTGCCGAGTTCATAGATGGTGCGGCGGCGGATGACCTCTTCACGGAAGTGCACGAACGCGGCGATGATCTCTTTCAGATTCATCTGCTGCGGCCGGCCTTCATGCAGCGCCAGCATATTGACGCCGAACGAGGTCTGCAGCGGCGTGTAGCGGAACAACTGGTTCAGCACCACTTCCGGTTCATGGTCGCGCTTGATCTCGACGACGACCCGCACACCCTTGCGGTCGCTCTCATCCCTTAGATCGGAAATCCCCTCGATCCGCTTGTCGCGGACGGCCTCGGCGATGATCTCGACCATGCGCGACTTGTTCACCTGGTACGGGATCTCGTGAACGATGATCGCGAAGCGGTCCTTGCGGATTTCCTCGATCGTCGTGCGCCCGCGCATGACCACCGACCCGCGCCCGGTATGATAGGCTTGGCGGATGCCGTTCTTGCCCATGACCAGACCGCCGGTCGGGAAATCCGGGCCCGGGATGTGGGCTTCGATGATCTCGTCGATGGTGATCTCGGGGTTTTCGATATAGGCGAAGCAGGCGTCGATCACCTCTCCGAGATTGTGCGGCGGGATGTTGGTCGCCATGCCGACGGCGATGCCGCCGGCGCCGTTGACGAGAAGATTGGGAAAGCCGGCCGGCAGCACCTTCGGTTCGACCACCGTCTCGTCGTAGTTGGGCTGAAAGTCGACGGTTTCCTTGTCGATGTCTTCCAGTAATTCGTGCGCCGAGCGGTGCAGGCGGGCTTCGGTGTACCGCATCGCGGCGGCGCGGTCGCCGTCCATCGAGCCGAAGTTTCCCTGGCCGTCGATCAGCGGCAGGCGCATCGAGAAGTTCTGCGCCATGCGCACCATGGCGTCATAGATCGCCTGGTCCCCGTGCGGGTGATATTTACCCATCACGTCCCCGACGATGCGCGCCGATTTACGGTACGGCTTGCCCGCCTCGTAGCCGTTTTCCTTCATCGAATAGAGGATGCGGCGGTGCACGGGTTTCAGCCCGTCGCGGACATCGGGCAGCGCACGCGACACGATCACGCTCATTGCGTAATCGAGGTACGAATTGCGCATTTCGTCGATGATCGAAACCGGCGTTACATCGTCGTGCGGAGTCGCCGGCGGCGGCGCTTCAGGCGTATCTGTCAATTTGTGTAAATCGCTTTATAATCAGTTACTTAAGCGTCGATTCTTGAGCGCCTTGAAAACGCCCTGAATGGACCCTCGTTTTTAGCATTTTGCGCCCCCCCGAACAACCTCGCGGGTCAACATTTCCCGGTTTTTTCGGTTCCCTGGGAAGCCCTTTAAACGGCTGAATTCCGGGTTTTTCGAGCCCCGTACCACACCGCCGCCAGGAACGCCGCCGAGACCGGCACCGCGGCGATCATGTTGACCGCCTGCCAGCCCACGGTTTCGTGCAGCGCGCCCGACGCGAACGCCGTGATCGCTACCAGCGAAAACAGCATGAAATCGTGCGCGGCCTGGGTCTTGGCGCGCTCCTCGGGAGAGTAGCACTCGGTCAGCAGCGTGGTGCCGCCGATGAACATGAAGTTCCACCCCACCCCCAGACACGTCAGTCCGAGCCAGAAGTTGGTGTAATCGACGCCCGCCAGCCCGAAACCGATCGCGACCGCCTGTAACGCGGCCCCCGCCGCGATCACGTTGACGACGCCGAAACGCTTGATCAGATGGCCGGTAAAGAAGCTCGGCAGGAACATGCCGACGATATGCCACTGGATCACCGTCGCCGCGTCGTTGAAGGCGAAGCCGCAGAACGTCATCGCCAGCGGCGTCGACGTCATCAGCAGGTTCATGATCCCGTAGCCGATGGTCGACGACATCGCGGCGACGATGAAACTGGGTGTCGCCATGATCTCCAGCATCGGCCGCCCGGCGCGGCTGACGCCCTCGTGGCGGAGGTCGGGGATGCGTGTGAATTGCAAAAGGACGATAGCGGTGAAGCTCAGCGCGATAATCACCGAATAACTGGCCGCGAACGCCGCCGCCGAGAGATCCGCCGTCCACTTGGCCAGTTGCGGCCCGAGGAACGCCGCCACCAGACCGCCCGCCAGCACGTAAGAGATCGCCCGCGCGCGGAACTCCTCGGTCGCGACTTCGGCGGCTGCGAAGCGGTAGTACTGCCAGAACGCATTGTGGATGCCGAGCAGCAAGCCGCCCAGCAGAAACAGCGAGAACGAACCGGCGTAAATGGCGTACGAGCCGACGACCGCCCCCGCCATGCCGATGGTCTGGCCGATGGTAAAGCCGGGACGCCGGCCGATCTTGGCCATCAGCAACGATGCCGGAATGGTCGAGAGTGTGGTCGCCGCGAACTGCACCGCCAGCGGCAGGGTCGCCAGCGTCTTCGACGGCGCCAGCATGACGCCGACCAGCGCGCTCACGGTCAGCAGCATCGAGGTGCCGGACATCGCCAGCGCCTGGCAGCACGCCAGCAGCAATACGTTTCGGCGCATGTGGGTCACGTCTCTCGCGGTCCCTCTCTCAAATCCCCCTCACCTGTCCTCTCCTCCAGCAAGCTGGGAAAGAGGGACCCAGACGAAAAATCTCGCTTCTACCCCTCTCCCCTTTCAGGGGGAGAGGCTGGGTGAGGGGGTCATCAATTAAATTCGAACCTGAGACAGGCCGACAAGGATAGGCAACTTCAGGGTAACGCGCCGGATGAAGCCGACGCGTCAGAACGGAATTTCGTCGTCGAGGTCGCCGCCCGGACCACGGCCGCCACCGCCGCCACCCGAAGACGAGCCGCCGCTGTCGGGGCCGTCCCACGAGGGCGGTTCGTCGCTGCCGCCGCCGTAGCCGCCACCCCCACCGCCGCCACCGGCGGAATCCAGCATGGTCAGCACGCCGGAGAAGCGCTGCAGGACGACTTCGGTCGTATAGCGCTCCTGGCCGTCGTTGCCGGTCCACTTGCGGGTCTGCAACGAGCCTTCCAGGTAAACCTTGGAGCCCTTCTTGAGGTATTTCTCGCAGATGTCGGCAAGACGCTCGTCGAACACCACGACGCGGTGCCACTCGGTCTTCTCGCGGCGCTCGCCGGACTGCTTGTCGCGCCACTGATCGGAGGTGGCGACGCTCATGTTGGCGAGCTTCTGGCCCGACTGCGTGAAACGGATTTCCGGATCGCGGCCGAGATTGCCGACAAGAATGACTTTGTTAACGGAGCCTGCCATTTTTCCCCCTCTAGGATAAATTCGTCGAAACTATAACGGTTGGCGGAAAGCGAGTGGAGTCGTTTCGCCCTACTGTTCGCGCGGGATCGGGAACGCGGTGTCCTGAAAGCCCCGGGCCTTTTCGATGAAGGCGCGCGCGACGTCGATGATCTGTTCGTCCGGTTCCTCGAGCTTGACCAGGGCGGCGATGCCGATCTCCAGCAACGCCATGCCGTAGACGTACTGACTCACGCCCTGCTCCTGGAACTGAACGAGCGCATCGGACAGCACCACGTCGGCGTTCTGGAATTCTTGCTCTAATTCGTCACTCATTCGGGTTCTCCTCAATCTCCGCGATGCCGTCGTGGGCGAGCAGTCTCGTCACGGCGGCGCGCGTGTCAACGTGCCTGATGCGCAATGGCAGGATTAGTGGCTTTTTTCACGTTACGCTACTTTAGTTCGTTATTTTTCCTAGCATTAATTGTATTTTTCGCAACCCAACCCGTTCTGGATGTTGCCCCCGGGCCGGCGCGTATCCCCCGGAATTCAAGGGAAACACGCGAATAAGTCCATATCGGTCACGTGTTGAACTCAAAAAATACGACGTTTGAGTGTGTTTAACCATTGAACTGTGATATGCGTCACAGTCTATTAGGTTCAATAAAATGACCATTTGACTATCGTAATGATGGTGGTGACAAAATGCAGCATATCAAAGATGTGAATGTGGTCGTCTACGATCCGAACCACGACCTCCGGACCCTGGTCATTGGTATCCTTCGCGATATCGGTTTCAACGCGATCGCCAGCACGGAGAAACCCGAAACCGTAAAGAGCCGTCTCAGCCGCGGCGACGTCGATCTTTTAATCGGTGACGTCCCGGAAATCGAGAGCGCCATGTGCGCGCTGGTCAGCGACGTCCGCTGCCACCGGCTCGGCAAGAACCCATTTCCCGTGGCGATCGGGATGACCAGTTATCCCGACGAGACCACGATCTCGAAGATCGTCAACGCCGGCTTCGACGGGCTTGCCCTGAAGCCGTTCGACGCGCAGGCGTTCCGCAAGCGCCTCACGTTCTTCCTGCATCAGCGCAAACCCTTCGTGACCACGGCGGATTACGTTGGGCCGGACAGACGAAAGGAGCCGGGCAAGCCCGGTGTCGACGCGAACTGCATCAACGTGCCGAATCCGCTTCGCCTGACCGCCGAGGGGGTCACCCGCGACTCGCTGAAAAAGCAGATCGTACATGCCGGGGCCAAGCTCGACGAACGCAAGCTGATCAGCGACATCGGCGGCGTCGGCTGGTGCGCGGCGCACCTGGACGAGGCGATTGACAGAAACGACGGCACGCTCGCGCATCGTTGCATCAGGCAATTGAGCGATATCGCCATGGATATCAACGGCCGCCTGGAACGGACGCCTTACCGGCACATGCGCGAGCAGTGCGACGACCTGCTGTCGGTGGTGAGCGAGATCGAGCACGCCCCCCGCGGGCCGGAAAAGCAGCACGTCGAAAAACTGTCCACGCTGACCGACGCGCTCAAGCAGGGCTGCAACGCCGAACAGGCCGCCGTCGCCTGATCCGCCGGGCGTCCCCGCACACCTGATCCATGCGCCGCCCGGCCCCGTATACCGGGCGGTGCGTATCCCCGCTTTCCTTCCACAGGTTTCGCGGCATTGCGCCGAATCCTTTCTTTACGGGTGATCGAAACCCATATACCGATTATCCCTTGTGCGGCTCACGAATTCCGACCCGAAAACGGCTTGATATGGACACTATCCGCGTCAAAGGCGCCCGCGAACACAATCTGCAGAATGTCAGCGTCGATATTCCGCGCCACAGCCTGACCGTCATCACCGGCCTTTCCGGCTCGGGGAAGTCGTCGCTCGCCTTCGACACCATCTATGCCGAGGGCCAGCGCCGCTATGTCGAGAGCCTGTCGGCCTACGCGCGGCAGTTTCTGGAGCTGATGCAGAAGCCCGACGTCGATTCCATCGAGGGGTTGTCGCCGGCGATCTCCATCGAGCAGAAGACGACGTCCAGAAACCCGCGCTCGACCGTCGGCACGGTGACCGAAATCTACGACTACATGCGGCTGCTGTTCGCGCGCGTCGGCATCCCCTACTCGCCCGCCACGGGTCTGCCGATCGAGGCGCAGACCGTCAGCCAGATGGTCGACCGGGTGATGGAGATGGACGAAGGCACCCGGCTTTACCTGCTGGCGCCCATCGTCCGCGGCCGCAAGGGCGAATACAAGAAAGAGCTGCAGGACCTGGCGCGGCGCGGCTTTCAACGTGTCCGCATCGACGGCGAGATGTTCGACCTCGAGGACGCGCCCGACCTCGACAAGAAATACAAGCACGACATCGAAATCGTCGTCGACCGGCTGGTCGTGAAGGAAGGCATCGAAACCCGTCTCGCCGACAGTATCGAAACGGCGCTCAACCTCGCCGACGGCATCGCCTATGTCGACGATGCGGACGCGGATCAGACGCAGGCGCCGAAAGGCAAGAAAGGCGGCATCAAGGATCACGTGCCCGAAGGCCGCACCGTCTTTTCCGCCAAGTTCGCCTGCCCCATTTCCGGCTTCACCATCGACGAGATCGAACCCCGGCTGTTTTCGTTCAACAACCCGTTCGGCGCCTGCCCGGCCTGCGACGGCCTCGGCACGGAAATGTTCTTCGATGCCGAGCTGGTCGTCCCCGACGAAACCAAGTCCCTCGCCAAGGGCGCCATTGCGCCGTGGGCCGGGGCGTCGTCGAAGTACTACGTACAGACGCTGGAAAGCCTGGCCGAACACTTCGGATTCAAGCTCGACCAGCCGTGGTCGAAGTTGTCGAAGAAGCACCGCGAGATCATTTTGTTCGGGTCGGGCAACGAAGCCGTCACCATGAAGTACAAGGACGGCTCCAAAAGCTATGAGATCAAGAAGCCTTTCGAAGGCGTGGTCCCCAACATGGAACGGCGCTGGCGCGAAACCGACAGCAACTGGGTCCGCGACGAGCTGCAGCGCTATCAGACGGTCGCGCCGTGCGAAACCTGCGGCGGCAAACGGCTCAAGGCGGAAGCCCTCGCAGTCAAGATCGACGGCAAGGACATCTCGGACGCCAGCGATCTTTCCATCGACGAGGCCGCTGACTGGTTCGCCGGCCTCGAAAAGAAACTGAGCAAGAAGCAGAACGAGATCGCGCGGCGTATCCTTCGCGAAATCAACGAACGCCTGCACTTCCTGGAAAACGTCGGGCTCGAATACCTGACCCTGTCGCGCGCGTCGGGCACGCTCAGCGGCGGCGAAAGCCAGCGCATCCGGCTCGCGTCGCAGATCGGCTCGGGTCTGACGGGCGTCTTGTACGTGCTCGACGAGCCGTCCATCGGGCTGCACCAGCGCGACAACGAACGGCTTTTGAAGACCCTCGAACGCCTCCGCGACATCGGCAACACGGTGATCGTGGTCGAGCACGACGAGGACGCGATTCGCTCCGCCGATTACGTCATCGACATGGGACCGCGCGCGGGCGTCCACGGCGGGCACGTGGTGGTCGCCGGCACACCCAAGGACATCATCGACTGCGACGACAGCCTGACCGGGCGCTATCTGTCGGGCAAGGAGATGATCCCCGTCCCCGCCAGGCGCCGCCCCGGCAAGAAAGGCCAGAAGCTGGAACTGACGGGTGCCAAGTCCAACAACCTGCAGAACGTCGACATGACGCTGCCGCTCGGCACCATGGTCTGCGTGACCGGCGTTTCCGGCGGCGGCAAGTCGTCGCTGATCATCGAGACGCTCTATAAAGCGCTGGCGCGGAAGCTGATGAACGCCCGCGAAATTCCGGGCGCGCACGACGACCTCAAGGGTCTCGAATTCATCGACAAGGTGGTCGACATCGACCAGAGCCCGATTGGAAGGACGCCGCGCTCCAACCCGGCGACCTATACCGGCGCCTTCACGCCGATCCGCGACTGGTTCGCCAACCTGCCCGAAGCCAAGACGCGTGGTTATAAACCCGGCCGGTTCTCGTTCAACGTCAAGGGCGGGCGCTGCGAAGCGTGCCAGGGCGACGGCGTGATCAAGATCGAGATGCACTTCCTGCCCGATGTTTATGTGGAGTGCGACGTCTGCAAGGGCGCCCGCTACAACCGCGAAACGCTCGAAATCAAATTCAGGGGCAAGTCCATCGCCGAAGTGCTCGACCTCACCGTCGACGAGGCCGCCGACTTCTTTAAGGCTGTCCCCTCGATCCGCGACAAGATGGTGACGCTGCAACGGGTCGGTCTGGGATATATCCACCTCGGTCAGCAGGCGACGACGCTGTCGGGCGGTGAGGCGCAGCGCGTCAAGCTCGCCAAGGAGCTTTCCCGCCGCGCCACCGGCAAGACCGTCTATATTCTGGATGAGCCGACCACGGGGCTGCACTTCGACGACGTGAAGAAGCTTCTGGAAGTGCTCGACGCGCTGGTCGAGAACGGCAACACCGTGATCGTCATCGAGCATAACCTGGAAGTGATCAAGACCGCCGACTGGATCGTCGACCTCGGCCCCGAGGGCGGCATCAAGGGCGGCCACATCGTCGCCCAGGGCACGCCCGAGGACGTCGCCAAGGTGAAGGAGAGCTTCACCGGCCAGTACCTCGCCCCCTACGTCGGCAGCAAACGCACCAAGAAAAAGGCGTCGTGAGCGGGAGTTCCGATCACGAGGCCCACCTCCGCGAGCTGAAGGCCGCCAAGGCCGAGTTCGAACACCAGTTGAGACGCTATGCCGATGCCGCCGAACGCGCCGGCGGGGTGCTGGGCGCATCGGAAGCCGACGTCAAACGCCTGAAAAAGAACGTCGCCGACATCGAACGCGAGATTGCGGCGATAGAAAAAACCTCAAAATAATCGTCATCCTGGACGGGCCGCAGGCACGATCCGGGACCCATTCTTCTTCCTGGCGCTCGCTCTTACATGGGTCCCGGGTCTCGACGCATACGCGCCTCGCCCGGGATAGACGGGATTTGTGTGGTCTCGAGAGGGACCCTGACGAACGAATCCACCTAACCCCTCTCCCCCTTTCAAGGGGGAGAGGTTGGGTGAGGGGGTGAACCTGCAAACGGGTTTTGCATATCCTGGAGCAGCCATACTCCCGCCACATTGCGCTGTATGGTGGCCGCGCCCACCGACGATACCCCCTAAAACCGCGAGGAGGAAACCATGGCCGATCAGGTATCAGGGAACTTTCACGACAAGCTCGACGCCGATGCACTGATGTCGGTTCTGCACGAGGCGCAGGACACCGTCCGCAGCTATGACACCAAGGCGCAGATCGTCGGTGTCGGCTACATCTTCGCGCTCGGCGTCGTGCAGCAGTCGGGCAAGCACATGCCGGTGCCGATGGAATGGGCCGGCTGGTACGTGTTCGCGGGCTGGGTCGTGGTGATCCTGCCGATCATCATGTTCGCGCTGGTGCTGTATCCGTCGCGCATCGACAAGGTGACGAAAAAGCGCAACCTGCAGGCCGTCGACGGTACCATGTATTTCGATTCCCTGAAATTCACCGACGCCGAAGCGTATGCCGCCGCGGTCATGAAAGCCGACTGGCCGAAGGAGATCGTTTACGAAGTCGTCAAGGTATCGGATATTCGCGACAAGAAGCGGACCCGGTTTCTGCGTGCGTTGTACTGGACAGGCGGTTCGTTCTTTCTATTGTTCCTGTCGCAAATGCTGCGCGCCAACGGAGTCCTACAATAATGCCGCAATCCAAACTTCGCCCCGACATCACCGTCGAGCTGATGATCGACCGGGCGAAAGGTTACCTGCCCGATTACATGGGCGTCGAACCGGTCGAGATCAGCGAAGGCAAGCTCGTGTCCCGCCTCGCGATCAAACCGCACCACACCGCGCCGAACGGGTTCCTGCACGCGGCGACCGTGATCGCGCTCGCCGATACCACGTGCGGCTATGCGACGTTCGCGCACCTGCCGGAAGGGGCGAAGAACTTCACCACCATCGAGCTGAAATCCAACCACCTCGGCACGGCGCGCGAAGGGGCGATCCGCGCGACCGCGACGGCGCAACACCTGGGCGGGCGCACGCACGTCTGGGACGCAAAAGTGGAGGACGAAAACACCGGCAAGACCATCGCCCTCTTCCGCTGCACGCAGATGATCCTTACATAGAGGGGATGAGACGGGCCCTGACCCTCCTCCCGGTTATCCTTGTGGCGGCCTGCCAGGCCCCCGACATCGCCGACTGGCCGCCCAAGGCGCCGCCGGTCGACGACGCGGTGGTGCAGAAATACGTCGACATCTACGCCGCCGAAGAACCGGCCGCGCCCGAATACGGGCCCGACGATATCCGCGCGCTCAACCTTCTGCACAAGCGCATGCTCAGGAACGACACGCCCGATGGCGACATCGAGAAACTGAGGCGCGAACTGGACGAGATCCGCAGCGCCGGCGCGCGTGACGACGATGATGCGAACGACGCGAGCGGCTATTCGAGAAACGAGATCAACGCCATCAAGCGCCGCGTCGAACGCCGGTTCGAGAGCAAGCACGACCAGCGCATGGAACTGAAGCGCTACGGGCTTTAACGCCCCAAACCAATGAACACCGCTTTCCTGGACGGGCCGCAGGCACGATCCGGGACCTATCTGAATATGAACCACAGAGGCACCGAGGACGCAGAGAGGCTGCGGCGCGGACTAATCTCTGTGCCTCTGTGTCTCTGTGGTTGATTGAACTTCAGCTGCGACGAATGACGATGGACCCTGAGTCAAGCTCAGGGTGACGGTTTTAATGTGATCAGTAGAAACGCCCGAAGACGGACCTGAGGCCGGTGAACACGGCGCGGAACAGTTTGCCGATGCGGCTGATATCGGCGGAGCCCTGCCTGACCTGGTCGCGAACCGCGTCCGGGTCGGTGTTCCGTTTTAGGTCGCGGGCGAGGTCCAGGCCGCGTTTCAGATTGACGATCTTGGCGCCGTCGGAAATCTCGACGGTGTCATAGACCTCGCGGCCTTTGGGCGTATAAGGCGATTGCTGTTCGCGCCTGAGATTGAACGCGTTGTTGCGGTGCTGCTGCAGCAGTTGCGACAGCAGGTCCCGGCGTTGGTTCTCGCGTTCGGTGATCTCGACCATGGGCGGAATATACCCCTCTTCGGATTCGCCGAATACTGAATTTTTCTAGGCCTGCCCCGCCCCCTCACCCTCCCTCGCGCAGACGCGCGCGGGCCCCTCCCTCTCCCAAGGGAGAGGGAAATCTGCGGCTGGGTCCCTTCTCCCTTGGGAGAAGGACAGGATGAGGGGCTCAAAGCCAGTCCGGGTTGTTGCCGTCGGCGCCCAGCGGTCGCGGCGCGAAGTAGACCCGCGCCGGGGTCTTCGAAAGTTTGATCGGCGAGGCAACGATGCGCATCTTGCCGACGGTTTCGTGGTCGACCTCCTGCACGATGCCGCGTTCCTTCAATTCCGGCGCTTCCATGACCTGATCGACGGTGCGGATCGCGCCGGCGGGCAGACCCTCCGCATGCAGCGCGGAGAGCCATTCGTCGCGGGTTTTGGTGAGGAACGTCGCCTCCAGAAATTCATAGAGCTCCTTCCGGTTCTCGACCCGGGCCGGGTTGGTCGCGAAGCGCGGATCGTCGGCGAGCTCGGGTCTCCCCATCGCGGCGCAGAGTTTCCGAAACTGCCGGTTGGCCCCGATCGCCAGCGCAATCGGATAATCCGCCGTCTCGAAGGGCCGGTACGGACACACGGTCGGATGGTCGTTACCCAGTCTCGGCGGCCGTTCGCCTGTCATCAGGTAGGCCGCCGCCTGGTTGGCCAGCAGCGTCGCCGCCCCATCGAGCAGCGAGATATCGACGTCCTGCCCCTCGCCCGTCTTTTCCCGGTGATAGAGCGCCGCCAGCACGCCCTGCGTCGCAAACTGCCCGGCGACAATATCCGTCACGGCGGCGCCGACTTTCATCGGTTCCTGATCCTCGTCGCCGATGATCGACATCAACCCGCTTTCGGCCTGGATCACGAAGTCGTAACCGGCGCGTTCCGACATCTGCCCGGTGCGGCCGTAGCCCGACACGGAACAGACGATCAGGCCCGGGTTTTCTTTTCTGAGTTCATCCGGCGCGAGACCGAACTTCTCCAGCGTCCCTTTTCTAAAATTCTCGACCAGGATATCGGCGGTCAGCGCGAGGCGCTTGACCAGCGCGAGGCCTTCTTCGGTCTTGAGGTCGGCGACGACGCTCCGCTTGTTGCGCCCGGCGACCATGAAATATGCGCTTTCGCCGTTCTTGAACGGCGGGCCGAAATGACGCACGTCGTCGCCTTCGGGGCTTTCGATCTTGATCACGTCGGCGCCGAGATCGCCCAGCACCATCGCGCACCATGGCCCCGCCAAGACGCGCGACAGATCCAGAACCTTGATACCGTCGAGCGCGCCCTTCGGCGCCGATTGCGCAGTCATAACAGATAAACTCCAAGAAGATGTCGAACGAAGCGGGAGTGTATCGCCTCACGCCGGGAAGGCAACTTCACCCCGGCGATTGCCGGATAATTTCCGCCGCGCTAACGTGCTTCCGGGAGAAAAACATGCCGGAACAGACGGAAACACATCTGACGGACGGGACCCCGCCACAGACGGCGATGCCGTTCGCGGCGCGCATCAACACGGTGTCTACGACCGAGCCGTGGCACTGGCTTGCGGCGGGATGGAACGACCTCAGACAGTCGCGCTGGGTCGGCGTCACGTACGGGCTGATCTTCGTGGTGCTGGGATACGCCGTCACCGTCGGGCTTTATCAGCTCGGATATTATTATCTGGTCTGGCCGATGAGCGCCGGGTTCGTCCTCGTCGCGCCGGTGTTCGCGGTGGGGATATACGAACTCAGCCGCAGAATGGAAGCCGGCGAGCCCGCAACCTTCAAATGCCTTCAGACCGCATGGCAGCGCGCGCCCGGACGAATCCTCGGGTTCGGCCTCGCCATGTCGTTCTTTCTGATTTTATGGCTGAGAACGGCGGCGCTGATCTATGTCATCAACTTCCCCTACGGCATGCTGACGCTGCAGAACCTGCTCAACACCACGTTCTTTTCCGCGGACGGATTGACGTTCCTCGCCGTCGGCACGGTCATCGGCGCCGCGTTCGCTATATTTGCATTCCTGATCAGCGCGGTCTCGCTGCCGATGATGCTGGGCGAGAAAGCGGATTTCCTGCCCGCGCTGCTGACGTCGATTTTCGCGGTCGCGCGCAACCCGCGCGCGATGCTGGTGTGGGCGGCGATCATCGTCGTCGTGACTGCGGCGGGCATGGCGACGGCGTTCGTCGGCCTGGCGCTCACGCTGCCGCTGATCGGCCATGCGACATGGCATGCCTACCGGGCGCTGGTGAAACCCGAAACCGGACAGGGCTCGTAACCGATGGAACTGACCTTCGTCGGCTGCGGCGATGCCTTCGGGTCCGGCGGGCGGTTCAACACCTGCTTTTATATCAAAGCCGAAAACACCGCGTTCCTGATCGATTGCGGCGCCACCAGCATGACCGCGATCCGCCATCATGGGATCGATCCGAACAGCATCGACACGATTCTATTGACCCACCTGCACGGCGATCATTTCGCGGGCATCCCCTTCTTCATCCTCGACGCGCAGCTCTATTCGAAGCGTGAAAAGGATCTGACCGTCGCCGGACCGCCGGGCACGACGGAGAAACTCCGCGACGCGATGGAACTGCTGTTCCCCGGTTCCGCCGACGCGCCGCGTAAGTTCGATACGCATGTCATCGAGATGCCGAAGCTCGAAACCACCATGGTCGCGGGCCTAAGCGTCGAGACCTTCCCGGTGTCACATGCCTGCGGCACGCCGCCCTATGCGTTGCGGGTCACGGTGGACGGCAAGACCGTCGCCTACACCGGCGATACGCAGTGGTGCGAGGGCGTCGCCGGTGCCGGAAAGCATGCCGACCTTTTCATCACCGAGTGCCTGTTCTTCGACAAATCCGTCAAAGGGCACCTCGACCTCGCCACCCTTGAAGAGCACATGCCGGCGATCGCGCCGAAGCGCCTGATCCTGACGCACTTCGGCCCGGACATGATGAAACACCTTTCCGAGATTTCCGATTATGAACTGGCGGAAGACGGCAAGACGGTCAGTATCTGAAGACAGCCCCCCTCACCTGTCCTCTCCCCCATTTCATGGGGAAGCGGGACCCTGACGCAATGCCGCAGCAAGCCCCTCTCCCCCTTCAAAGGGGGAGAGGTTGGGTGAGGGGGCAAGCCTGTTTAAGGTTAAGCCGCGACGTCGACGCCGAGCACGTCCCTGGCAAATGCGGGATAGGTATCCGCCACCTCGACCCCGACCGTCGAGCGCAGGAGCGCGAGGCGCTCTTCCTCCGGCGCCGGGGTTTCGCCGACGTTTTCCGGGACGTCGATTTCGAAGCCGGTGTTATCCAGCACTTCCTCGACCGTGCGGCCGGGCGTCACGCTTTCCAGCTTGAACCGTCCGAGGTCGCGGTTGAACGACATCACGCAGAGTTCCGTCACCAAAAACTTCGGCCCGCCCGGTCGGTAGACGTCCGGATCGCTGACACCTGGCGCGGAAATGAAATCGACCTTGGGGACGAACACGCGTCTGGAATGCTCGGGCCGGAACAGGATCACTTTCGGCACCGTGAAGTACATGAAGGCCGAGCCGAACGAGCCGGAGAACCGCTTGTCGACGTTCGGGTATTCGCCGGTGCCGACAAGGTTCAAATTCGCCTGGCCGTCGATCTGCACGCCGCCCAGGAAGAACACGTCGATACGTCCCTGCCCCGCCGCGTCGAAGATCTCGCGCCCGCCGTCGCAGAACGGGTTGGTCGCTTTCCCATGGATCAATGAGACGCGGGGCGTACCGCCGTTGACCTTGCGCGCCAGCAAGGCCGCCGCGCCGGGGATAGGCGATGCCGCGCCGACGGCGACATGGCGCACGTCGGGGGTTTCAAGCAACCGGGCGATGGTCGTGATCAGGAATTCGTCGCGGGAATAGGTCACTCGGCCGCCTCCTGCGCACCGAAGACGTTCCGCTGCATGTAGGCGTTGAAGCCCTCTTCCGTCCGCGCCTCGCGGGCATAGGATGCGATCTCGTCGGTGTCGGGGGGGTAGTGCTCGGTCAACCCCAGCGGCTTCGCGCCCATTTCCGCTTGCGCCAGCGCGGTGACGTAGAATCCCGGCAGCGTCGCCGCCGCCGTCGCTTCCGACGCCAGAAGGCTCTCGTCCTGGATTTTCTCGACGGTGACCAAAAGCGTCTTCGCCGCGTGCGCGATGGTCGCGAGTTCGCGGCGCCGCCCGATCCAGACGTTACCGTCCCTATCGGCGAGCGGGCTGTGGATGATCGCCACATCCGGATTAATCGCCGGGATCAGTACGATACGGCCGTTGCCCTGCCCCATCGGGTCGTCGACCACTTTCCAATCGTCGCGATATTTTAAAAGATCGGAACCGATGATCCCCGCGAGCGGCATGAAGGGCACCCCCTTCTCCGTCGCCTGCAGACCGGTGTGGATCGCCGGGCAGGTGCTGTCGATGATTTTGATCGCGCCACTTTCGACCGCGGCACCGAAGCGCGGCGCGGGCCCGGCTTCGCCCAGCGACACGGCGGCGCATTCGACCGTCTTCACGCAGCCGGCCCCGATCAGCATGTCGGCGGCCATGCCGTTGATCGGCACGGTCAGGATGTGCAAGTCCTTCACGCCCTTCCGGATGATCGCCCTGACGAGCGCCATCGGCACGAAACTGTATTCGGGGGGGAGCGCCAGTAAAGCGCCGTCCGGCACCTGTTGGGCGAGTTCTTCGACGTCGTTGAGATAATTTGTCATGGGGAGATTTTAGGACGATGAGAAGTTCCTGGCACGGGAAAATTACACCTGACTATTTCCCGGACGGCCGCAGGCCAGATCCGGGATCCATGGCCGCCGTACTGAAATATGAAAATGGGTCCCGGGGCTCAGCGCTGCCGCACTTCACCCGGGAAACAACCATGATCGGCTAAGCGGTTAAGACCCCGGTTTGACGGCTTTCCAGTAGTCGGTGTTGAGGTTCATCATCATGCCGTCGAGGCGCTGTTCGAGACAGCGGCGCACGCTGAAGAACCGGCCCTGCGAGGTCCTGTACTGGCAGTAGCCGACGACGTCGGCGGCCCGGTGCATCCCTGGCCCGACCGATTCCCGCGCGGTTTCGCCGAAGGTGTTCTGCCACAGGTTGTCGCGGTCATGTTTCTTGAGACGGCCCGCTGTCGGGGTCTCGCTGAGAACCCGGCTGACGACCTTGATCGCCTCGAACTCGGTGCTGTGCAGCTTGAAGATCCTGTCGGCGACCGGCTGCAGCGAGGCGATCACATGTTCGACCTCGCCCTTCATGATCGGGTTCGGGTCGCCCGCCACCGGCATCGGCACCAGCACGCCGCCGTCGGCGACGCGCAGCGACTTGGCGCTCAGGCCCTGTTTCGAAAGATCGCGGACCGAAAATTCGATCCTGGCCGCGGTATAGCCACGCTCCGCCCTGACCTTGGCGGCACGCAGCGGCACCTCGGTCGTCTCACCCGCGTCGTTCCGGGCGACGACCCTGAACACCGACAGGTCGTGCGGCGTGTAGACATAGTGCCGGTCCGGCGTGTCCCGTTCCGACTGCAGGCAGAACGTCGACAGTTCGACCGCGCAGGTCTCCGCCCCGCATTCGAGCTTCAACGGCTGCGACGTGGCGACGACGCCGAGCAACTGCGGCGCGGCGTTTGCGGCGGCCGGAAGCACCGCGAACGCGGCGGCGGCCATGATCGTTTTCGTGAGTGTACGCATGTTGCGTCTCCTCAATCCGGTTCGCCGGGCGAAAGCGCAATTGCGGGACGCGCCTCCAACCGAGGCATCATTGAGATAAAGCCTAGCACACATTTTCGTCCGTGTCGGCTACCGGGCGGCACAACATTGTTTCAGCGGGTTTAACAATAAATGACAAAATGTGGCTGTAACGATTGTCCGGACATCCCTACTCATAAACGCTGCCGGATCGGTTATCCGGCTGCGCAGACGGTAACCTGCGTTGTTCATGGCCTACGGGCCCCGCGTCATGTAGGGTGGGGCCGTGCTCGAAACATGGGGGAAAACATGGCATCGAAAAGCGATTTCGATCCCGAAGACTGGAAAAAGATCGCCTCCGCGCCGATCATCGCGGCTGCGGTGATCTCCGCTTCCGACGACGTCGGCGACGACATGGACTCGGAGGAAGAGGAAATCCAGGCCTTCAAGGATTCGCTCGTCAAACTCCGCAAGAAATACGGCAAGACGCAACTCGTCGCCGAAGTGCTCGACGACATCGAGGACGAAGGCACCGGCGAATTCGACAAGCTGTTCGCGACCATCGGCGCGTCGGCGTCGCATGAATCGCCGCTCGAGGACCGGATCAAGGCGGTCGGCGAAGCGGGCGAGATTCTCGAACGGATTGCTGACAAGAAGGACGCCAAGCAGTACAAGAAGTTTCTGATCGATGCGGCGACGGCGGTGGCGTCGGCGTCGAAGGAAGGCTTCTTCGTCTTCGGCAGCTCGATCAGCAAGAAGGAAGAGTTTTACCTGCGCCAGTTGCAGAGCGCGCTCGACATGTAAGGCGGGGACGTGGCCGAAACGGGGGAATTCGACGAAGCCGAATGGCAGATGCTTCGGCAACTGCCGCTCGTCGTGGCGGCGGTGATCTCCGCCGTCGACTACTCGACCATATCCGAAGGCCGCGAATACAAGGCGTTCGCCGCGTTTCTCGAGAAGGCCGGCTCCAAACGCCGCAAGTCGGCGTTCGTCGCGAAAATCCTCGACGACGTAATCGACGCCGACCACGACACCTTCCAAAAGCACTGCACCGCCGTCTCCTCGGCGATGAGCGGCGAGAAGCCGGTCGAAACCGCGCTCGTTCAGGTGAAAGAGGTCGGGCTGCTGCTCGACAAGCGGCTCGGCAGGAAAGACGCCCGGCCCTATAAAGAGTTCATCCTCGACGTGGCGATCGCCGTCGCCCGCGCGCACAAGGAAAGCGCGCTGCCCTTCGCCAGCCCGATCAGCACGGTCGAGGACTTCCACATCCGCCGGATCGAAACCGCGCTGGGGATCTAGCCCCCTCACCTGTCCTCTCCCCCACCTTCGTGGGGTAGAGGGACTCTCGACGCGACGCCGCGATCAAAACATCAATAGAAGTGATTAAGAGAGAGCCTTGGTGCAGGGTCCCTCTCCTCCATTCATGGAGGAGAGGACAGGTGAGGAGGCTCAGTCGTCGTCCTCGTCGTCCTCGAACGCTTTCGGCAGATCGACCGCGCCGCGGCGGTCGGTGTTATCGAGTTGCGCGCCGCGCAGGTCGGCACCGGTGAAGATCGCATCCGTCAAGAGCGAGCCCCGGAAGTCCGCATCCCTGAGGTCGGCCTCGGTGAAGTCGCACTTGGTGAAGTCCGCGTTCTTCAGATTGGCGCCGTTCAGCAGCGCGCCCTTCAATTTGGCGTTGTCCAGGTTGGCGCGCCATTCGCCGCCGCCGGCGCGGGTCGAAACCATCACCTCCGACAGATCGACGGCGACCAGGTTCGCATTCGTCAGGTTGGCGCGCGAGAACTTGGCGCCGCGCAGGTCGGCCCGCGAGAATACGGCACCGCGAAGATCGCAGTAGGAAAAATCGGTCATCAGGCATTCGGACTTCGACAGGTCCGCGCCTTTCATCGTCGCCAGCGAGAAATCCGCCGCCGAGAGATTCACCCCCGAAAGGTTCTGGTTCGACAGATCGCGCTTTGAGAACGTCGCGCGCCGTCCCTCTTTACCGTTCGTCTTCATCCACGCGGCATGCTGGGAGATGATCTCTTTCAGCGACAGATCGACCGCTTCAAGACTTTTCGCGACCTTGGCATCCGACAGATCGACCTTGGAGAAATCGACGTTGTCGAACATCGCACCGATCAGGTCGGCGCCGGAAAGATCGGCGCCGTCGAGCGTGGTGCCGGTGAAGATCGCGCCGTGGAACACCGCCCCCGACAGATTGGCGTCGGTGAAGTCCGTGCCTTCGAGATTGCAGCCGGTGAGATTAGAGAGCGACAGGTTGGCGCGCACGAACTTGGCATTCTTCAGATTGCAGTCGGTCAGGTCGGTCTGCACGATGATGCTGTCCGAAACTTTCGCGCCGCTCATGTTGGCGCCGCGCACCTTGGCCTTTTCCATGCCGGGCGTCGCTTCGTTCTTGTTCATCGGCATCAGGTCGCCCTTGGCGCCCGAGCGCAGCAGCACCCCGTCGCGCATGTCGCAGTCGATGAGGCTGGCGAGCGTCAGGTTCGCGCCCGCCAGACACGCGCCGCGCATATCCGCACGGTCGAGGTTGGCGCGCACCAGGATGGCGTTCCTGAGATCGCAGGCGAACAGGTTGGCTTCGGTGAGTTTGGTGTTCTCGAGCTCGCAGTTGGCCAAGATCGTGCCGACCATGTCGGCGCGGCTGAGATCGCGGCCGCTGAAATCCACATACGACAGATCCATCATCGCGAATTTGGCGCGTTCGCCGCCGCGCGTGCCCTTCAGAAACAGCTCGTGGGAGTCGAGGATTTCATCGACTTCCTGCTGCGACAGTTTTTTGTATTCGCTTTGGTCGACTTCGTCGTTCAGCGCCATTGGCGTATCCATCCAGGCCAGCGCGTACCACCTCCGTTGACGCTGGACATTGCATTCGAACGATTATAAAGACCGCGCCCATTGCAGTCAGTGTTTATGCTCACTACGCTTAAACTCAAACATTGTCGTTTCAATGTCTTAAACAGCAATTAACCGGATTGAGATGAACGCCACCACACCCGAACCCGTCCACGTGATCGGCGCCGGCCTCGCCGGGTCGGAGGCCGCCTGGCAGCTCGCCGAAGCGGGCGTCCCGGTGATCCTGCACGAGATGCGCCCGGTCCGGAAAACCGACGCGCATCACACCGACGGCTGCGCCGAGCTCGTCTGCTCAAACTCGTTCCGCTCCGACGATTACGAGACCAACGCCGTCGGCCTGCTGCACGAAGAGATGCGCCGCACCGGCTCGCTGATTATCCGCGCGGCGGACACCCACAAGGTGCCCGCGGGCGCGGCGCTTGCCGTCGACCGCGACGCGTTCTCTGCGGAAGTGACGAAGGCGCTGGAAGAGCACCCGCGCGTCACCATCGAACGCGGCGAGGTCGCCGGCCTGCCGCCCGAAGACTGGTCGAGCGTCATCGTCGCCACCGGGCCCCTCACGTCCCCCGATCTGACGAAAGCGATCCTGGATATCAGCGGCGAGGATCAGCTCGCGTTCTTCGACGCCATCGCACCCATCGTCTATCGCGAGAGCATCGACTTCGACGTCGCCTGGTTCCAGTCCCGCTACGACAAGGGGGATGGGAAAGACTACATCAACTGCCCGATGACGACGGAACAATACGACGCCTTCATTGACGCCCTGATCGAGGGAGAAAAAACCCAGTTCAAGGAGTGGGAAAAGGACACACCCTATTTCGAGGGGTGCCTGCCGATCGAGGTGATGGCTGAGCGCGGCCGCAGGACGCTCTCGTTCGGGCCGATGAAGCCGGTCGGCCTGACCGATCCCAACAACCCCACCGTCAAGCCGCACGCCATCGTGCAGCTGCGTCAGGACAACAAGCTCGGCACGCTGTTCAACATGGTCGGCTTTCAAACGAAACTGACGTATGGGGAGCAGAAGCGCATCTTCCGCATGATTCCGGGCTTGGAGAATGCGGAGTTCGCAAGGCTCGGCGGCATTCACCGTAACACCTTCATCAACTCGCCGAAGCTGCTGGACGGCTGGCTGCGATTGAAGGCGCAGCCAAGGCTCCGCTTCGCCGGTCAGATCACCGGCTGCGAGGGATATGTCGAAAGCGCCGCCGTCGGTCTGATGGCTGGCCGGTTCGCCGCCGCCGAAAGATTGGGGCTCGCCCCGTCGGCGCCGCCTGAAACCACGTCGATGGGGGCGATCCTGGCGCACGTCACGGGCGGCGCCGACGCTGAAACCTTCCAGCCGATGAACGCCAACTTCGGCCTGTTCCCGCCGCTGGATACCGACGACCTGCCGAAAAAGCAGCGCCCGCGCGGCCGCGACCGCAAGATCAAGCTCTCGGAACGCGCGCTCGCCGACCTGGCAAGCTGGCTCGACGGCAACACGCTCCTCGCGGCGGAATGACTCACTTGTTTCCCGGACGGCGGCACGCCGGGCCGGGACCCATGACGAGGATTGACGTGGTGTCGACGATAGGTCCCGGGTCTCAGCGCAAATGCGCTTTGCCCGGGAAAGACGATTAGGGTGGGATCGCACATCACCCGGATGCAACAGCCCGACGTGATTTATCTCCGGTGTGTTTTGCTCCTATAATCCCGGCGTCATGGACCTCGACGCCGTCGCCGCCCTTCACAACGACTACCGCATCCTGATCGACTTCTGGCGGGCAAGGAAACCGGCCGACATGCTCGCGCCTTACCTGCGCGGCTTCGAATTGATGGATATCTATCCCATCGCGTCGCGGCTGGTCATCGTCGACGCGGAAACGGCGGACGACGGCGCTTTACGGTATCGCTGGCGTTACGCCGGTTCGGAACTCCGCAATTTCATCGGCGTCGAACTGACCCACCGCTACCTGCACGACACCGCAGACGAAGACACCGCGCGCGTCACCGCCGGGATCTACGCCGATCTCGCGAGGAACGGCGGGCACCATTACTGGGAACGCAAGCTGGGCCTGATCGACGGCGCGCGATCGTACCTCAGCTACACACGTCTGCTGCTGCCGCTGCTGGCCGGCAACGGCACGGTCCGGCACTTCATCGGCCTCTATGTGCTGCCGAAGCGGCGCCTCTCAAGCGACGACATCAAACCGCAGAACTGGAACCTGGTCCCGGAGAAGGCCTGAGGCCACGCAACTTCGTCACCCCTCACCCATTCGTCGCCCCCTCGCCTAGCCTCTCCCCCATGAGGGGGAGAGGGATAAGAAGGCGTCTTGTTTCGGCAGGGTACCTCTCCTCCAGACATGGGGGAGAGGACAGGTGAGGAGGTATTAGTAGAAAACCGGCCGACCTCGGATCGGGTACTGCGGATCATTATAGCCGGGCGTCGACGGATGGCCGGGCGAGACCAGCTTGTCCCAGAACGCCTCGTCCGCTTCCGACCACGCGTCCATGTGATCGAGCGCGCCGAGATACGACTTCCACTGCTGCATGGTGCGCGGCCCGGCCAGCACGGCGGTGACGATCGGGTTGGCGAGCACCCAGTTGACCGCCCAGTCGCCCGCCGACATGCCCTTCTTTTCCGCGTGCTTCTCGACCTTCTGTGCCAGTTTCAGGCTTTCCGGCCGCCATTCGGTCGACATCATCCGCTTGTCGCCGGCGCCGGCGCGGGTGTTCTTCCCCGGCTCTTTCTTGGGATCGTACTTCGCCGTCAGCACGCCCCTGGCCAACGGGCTGTAAGGGACCACGCCCAGCCCGAAATGCTCGCACGCCGGCAGCACGTCGCGCTCCGCCTCGCGGGTCATGGCGTTGTAATAGGGCTGGCAGACCACCGGTAACGGGATGCCCATCGCTTCCGCGGTCGTGCACAATAGCGTCAGGCGCCAGCCGTAATAGTTCGAGATGCCGTAATAGCGGATCTTGCCGTCGGCGAGCAGCTTCGCGACCGCTTCCAGGCTCTCTTCCAGCGGCGTTTCCTCGTCGTCCTTGTGGAAGTAATAGATATCGATGTAGTCGGTACCGAGCCGCTTGAGACTCGCCTCGCACGCCTGATGGATCCACTTGGCGCCGAGCCCGCGCTGGTTCGGCCCGTCGCCCATCGGCATGAAGACCTTGGTCGCCAGCACCCAGTCGTCGCGGTGCTTCTTGATGGCGCGGCCGGTGATCCGTTCCGACTCGCCCTTGCTGTATCCGTCGGCCGTGTCGATGAAGTTGATCCCGGCGTCCCGCGCGTGGCCGATGATCCTGGCGGAATCCTTCTCGGACGTGCGCCCGCCGAACATCATGGTGCCGAGGCAAATCGGCGACACCTTGAGCCCGCTGGCCCCCAAACGGCGATATTCCATTTTTTCCTCCCTTTCCGGGTGCTTCCCTATCCCTAGTGACTATCGCTAAATCTATGTTTCCTGTGGATAAACGCACACGAGATCATGTGGTTTTTTCGCCTTCCGGCATGTCTAAAAGTTAAAATTAGGTGTATATTTTAAGCAGAATCGATTCCGGGCGGCAAAATCTGGGAACTGCCTTTGAAACGACATGATTTCAACCTCTTATCGTGGACGGAGGCAGCGTATCTGAAAACTCGCCGATGAGCACGCGATCCTCTCTCTCCGATACCGGTTTCCTCCCCAAGGGCGTGCCCCGCCTCCGGGCGTTTTCGCTCGTCCTGCTCATGGTGCTCGCGCTCGCCCTTCCCGCCCCCGCGCAAAGCCCGAACGAGGCGCTGTTCAACGCCGTCGAGGTCAACGACATGGACGCCGTCGAGGCCGCCATCAGCGCCGGCGCCGACCTTGCCGCCAAGAACGCCGACGGCATGACGCCGGCCGACGTCGCCGTCGACCTCGGCCACTTTCGGATCGCGCACCTTTTGCTCTCCAAGCGCAACGGCAACCTCAAGAAACCGACGGGCCCGCGCGTCACCGAAAAGGTGAAGGACGCCCTGACCCAGCCGAAGAAACGGGTCGCCGCGCCCGGCCAGTCTCGACCGGCGCAGCCGATGGCCGAGCCGGCACCGAAGCTCTCCGACCTGGTGCCGCCGAAAAAGCCGGAACCGGCGCCGATGCCGGCCCCCGCGATGACGGAAACCGCGCCCACCGCCCCCGGCCCCGCCGCGCCGATGGCCGATGTGCCTGCGCTCGCAGCACCGGGGAAGACCGCCGATGCCCCGAAAATGCCGGTCAAGAAAGCGCCGCCACCTCCGGAAATGCGGCCCGACGACGAGATGGCCGCCAAGGCGCCGTCCGCTGCGCCCGCGCCCGGAACGCAGAAGCAGACCGCCGAGGTGCCGCCGCCGTCCGAAGGGGGGTTCCTCGAGAAGTTCTGGGACGGGGTCAATAGCGTCGTCACCCTGGGCGGCCTGATCGGCGAGAAGAAACCGGAGGATCGCGATCTCAACCCGGAATTCAGCCCGGACGGGCGGCGCTTGGAGAACCCGGCGAACCGCTTCGCCTCCAAACCGTCAGCGCCCCAACCCGAAAGCGAGAGTTCCGCCGGGCGCATGGTCGACCGCATGACCGGTATGGTCGGCGGCGAAAAGCCGAAAGAGAACGAATTCGGCCTGCCCGAAGGGCCGGTCGTGCCACCGCTGGAGAGCGCGCCCGGCATGGTCGGGGTCGAACAACCCGCGCCGCCGGGCCTCGCCGCACCGCAGATCGGCACCGAAACCGCCGAGGTGCCCGGTCTCGCCGCGCCGAGCCTCGAGGCGCCGGTTCAGCCGCCGCCGGGTGAAGCCCCCGGGCTGGCGCTGCCGGTCCAGCCGCCGGCGGGGACATCGGAAACGAGCGAGATGCCCGGCCTTGCGGCGCCGCAAGCGCCGTCCGGCGGCGACAGCATCGAGGTGCCGGGCCTGCCGCCGGGGCTCGCCGCACCTGAACTGCCCGACGGTCCCGCGCCGCCCGACCCGGAGTCCTCGCCCGGCCTGGAGATTCCGGGCCTCGCCGCGCCGAGCGGCGAAGTCCCCGGCATCATCCCGCCGCCCGGCGACACCACGGCTGAGATTCCGGCGTTGCCGCCCGGGTTGGAACCGTTGCCCGGTTCCGACACCGGCCAGTTGCGCCGGCCCGGCGGGCTGGTCGAACCGCAAGACCCGAACGTCCTGCCGCCGCCCGGCCAGGGGGATCTGCAGGCGCAGCTCAAACGCTATGACCAGTTGCTGAGTCGCACGCCGGAACAGAACAACGAGCGTTACGGCACGCCCCGCGGCCGCGACAGCATCACGGGAGAACCGACACGCGAGGCTCCCCGGACCGCACCGAAGAAAGCGCCCGTCAGCAAGAGCGACCCGATGCTCGAAATTCCCAAGGGGCTCGACGATACCCGGACCGCGCCGGCTGCGGTGCCGGCTCCGCGCCGCGATATTCGCGATTCCCCGTCCGAAATCCTGCGCCGCGCCCGCGACAGCGAGGCCATTCGCAAGGAGCGGGAACGCTTCCACAACCGCATGGCCGAACAGGGCAAGAGCGTTCCCAAACCGCTACAGCCGTCCGGTCACCAGTTGCCGGTCCCGCAAAAGCCAATCACGGCCCGCGAGGAACCGGCCTCGCGCATGATGGAGCGGCTCAGCAATCTCGGAAACGCCTACGAGGACGAGGATATCCACGGCCTGCCGATCCGGCGCCCGTCGATCGACGGCAAGGTGCCGCCGCGCGAGGACGTCCGCGTCGCCGAACTGCCGGACCGGAAGGCCGAGAAGACGGATTTCAAACTGCAGAAGCTGGCGCGCTTCTTCCGCGGCGACCAGGAAGAGGAAGCCGGCATGAAGGCGCCGGCATACGAGCCGCCCAAGGTCGAGCGCGAGCCCCTGCCCCGCGTCATCGACAACATGGTGCCCGAGAACGACCCGGCGCGCGGCCAGGTGGTCGACGACAAGATGCTCGATCTGACGGGTGTCGAACTGCGCGCCCCTGAAGACGGCAGCCAACCGGGATCGACGGCGACCCGGAACGGACAGCTGAACGAAAACTTCCTCGATCGCCTGACGACGGTCCTTGGCCCGGCGCGCGAACAACCGCCGGTCCCGGGCGCACCGCCCGAGGAAAGCGGCAAGGTCGGGCTGAGCCAGCTCGACGTGCCCAAGGATCAGCAGGTCAAACCGGCCAAGCCGCAAATTCCCGACCCGTGGACGATGACCGTCGAAAAGAAGGTCTCGGACGGCGAAAAGAAGACCCTCGGCGTGACCGCGATCTCGCCCGAGGACGGCTCGGAACTGCGCACCGAAGAGGGCGTGGTGTCGGGCATGGTCGGCCGCATCCGCCAGCTTTTCGAAGGGCCCAAGGGCGCCGACAAGGGCCCGCAGGTCGAAAAGCTCGACGAGGCCGACCGTCAGGCTGCAGCCGAGCGGCTGTTGTCGGACGCGCTGCGCGACGGCGCGCCGACGGCGTTGCCCGACCAGGGCCAGTGGCCGGTAACGGAAGTGGAGCCGTCCAACATTACGCCCGGCGTGCCGCCGCCGCCCCGGCCCGGCGTGCTGACGCGCACGTCCCTCGAGGACGTGGTGCTGAGCATCGGTGAATCGGTGACGCTGGAGAACACCCTGCCGCCGCAGCAGGACGGCATCGACCCGCTGAATTCCTGCGTCAAGAAGAACCACGGCACGACGCTTTTCTGCATCGAACCGGTCGACTGGCCGCAGGACCTGCGCCCGGCGTTCGTGGTGCCGACGATCCTTTATACCGGCTCCAGCGCCATCACCCGCTACGACCAGGGCAGCCCGTCGCGCTTCCATGCCTTGTTTGAAAGCGAGCAGTTCGAGGACGTGGTCGCTTACTATCAGGCGCGTTACGGCGAGCCGACGGAAATCTGGAAACGCTCGATCGCGCCGCTGGCCAAACCGCGCATGGACAACCCGACGGTCACCTGGCGCAGCCGGGATTCCCGAACCAACGTGATCTCGGTGCTCGAAGTGCGTAAGTTCGACGACAGCCGCGGCGGCTTCCCCGACACCAACCGCGGCGCGGTGATGCTCTATCACTACAACGCGCCGTCGATCTTCCCGCAGGTGTCGTCGCACGAACTGATGCGATTGCGGCGGGCGCGGTAACCCCCCTCATCCTGTCCTTCTCCCAAGGGAGAAGGAACTCTCGACGTGATACCGCCTTTCTCCCCTCTCCCTTGGGAGAGGGTGGCGCGCATCCGCGCGCCGGGTGAGGGGTTAGACCCGCCCCAGCATCGAGCGCCAGAACACCGTCAGTTGCCTTTTGACCCCCGGCGGACGGGCGGCGTGGCGGGCCGGGTCGCCGCCGTGCTTTTTCAGCTCTTTTAAATAAAGCGATGCCAGACTTAACGGGAGAAATGCCGGCAGCGCACCCCGGCTGATCCCCTTCCCGGTTTCTTCGGCGGCGCGCACATGCCCTTCGGCGGCGTCGAGCAACGGTCTGCTGATCGCACTGACGTCCGGATTTGTCGGCCACTGATGCGGCTGCGACGGATCGAGCCCCGCTTTCTGACAGAGATCGGCAGGCAGCGTGACCCGCCCCGTCGACGCCTGATACGGAATGGCGCGGACGAGGCCGACCAGCGCCGTCCCCACCCCGGCGGCGCGCAATAAATCCGGATACCGGTCCGGATCCTCGCCCAGCACCCGAAGCGCCAGCGCCATGACCGAAGACGACGTCTTTTCCGCATACGTCTCGAGCGCCCGGAGATCGCGGGGCGGCACATCGTCCATATCGGTTTCGCGGGCGTCGATCAGGGCGTGTAATTCATCCGCCGGGATATCGGCGCGGCGGACCGCCGCCGACAGCGGCTCGGCGACCGCGTGCGACGGCGGCGCGCCTGATATCAATCCCGGCACCGCATCGCGCCAGAACTGCAGGCGCATACGACCGATCATGGGCTCCGATACCGTCTCGCGGATCTTCGCAAGCTCGAGGTTGAAGGCGTAGAGCGCGAACAGGTCCTCGCGGACGGCATCGTTGGCGAAAAGGGTCGCCAGGAAGCGGTCGTTGTCGAAGTCGCGGACCTGGCGCGCGCAGTAGCTCAACGCCGCCATGCGCGCCCCGTCATCGATCCGTCATCCCGCAAACACTGGAAACTCGGCATTTGCCACTTATATGGGAGTGTAGGCCCGGATTAAAGCCCGGCGCCGCCCACCCCGCCGATTGCCAATTGATTGCGCGGGTCACGGGCGTAGTCTAACGTGCCGTCAGCGCCCGCTGGCGCCACATTTGGTTAAGTCATTTAGCACGAGAGAGGGAGCATTATGGCTTTTGAACTTCCCACACTTCCATATGAAAAAGATGCACTTGAGCCGCACATGTCGGCAAAAACGTTCGAGTTCCACCACGGCAAGCACCACAACACCTATGTCGTGAACCTGAACGGTCTGCTCGACGGCAGCGACATGGCCGGCAAGAGCCTCGAAGAGATCATCATGGCGACTGCCGGTGACTCGTCGAAGGCCGGCATGTTCAACAACGCCGCCCAGGTCTGGAACCACACGTTCTTTTGGAATTCGATGAAGCCCGGCGGCGGCGGCGCGCCCTCCGGCGATCTTGCCGCGAAGATCGACGAAGCCTTCGGCAGCCTCGACAAGTTCAAGGAGGCCTTCAAGCAGGCCGGCGCGACGCAGTTCGGCTCGGGCTGGGCGTGGCTCGTCGTCGGCGACGGCGGCAAGCTCGAAGTCGTCAAGACGCCGAACGCCGAAAACCCGATGACCCAGGGCAAGACCCCGCTCCTCACCTGCGACGTGTGGGAGCACGCCTACTACCTGGATTACCAGAACCGCCGCCCGGACTTCCTGGCCGCGTTCCTGGACCACCTGGTCAACTGGGACTTCGCCGCGGAGAACCTGGCCAACGCCGGCTGATCTCCGACAGGCTGACACGGATCAAGGCGCGTCCCCCGGGGCGCGCCTTTTTTCGTGCGTGGTTCGTATAAAGCGATATTTCCCGGACGGCGGCACGCCGATCCGGGACCCATGGTGAAACTTTGCCCTGAAAGACGAATAGGTCCCGGGTCTCCGCGCTAACGCGCTTCGCCCGGGAAACGGCTTAACTTCAATAATGCATCTCACTCGACCGCGATGATCGCCGCCGCGACGCGTCGTTCCTCGGCGACGAGGACGTTGAAGGTGCGGCAGGCGGCGCCGGTGTCCATCCATTCCAGCACGATGCCGTGCTCGCGCAGCTCAGGGCGCAGCCCCTTCGGGATCATCGAGAATTTGGGCCCGCAGCCGACGAGCAGGATATCGACCGCCTCCTTCTCTGCGACGATGCCGGAGAGCGTATCGAGGGAAATCTCGCCGGGGGCGCTGACGGACCAGTTTTCGGTCCGTTCGGGGAAGATCAGGATGGAGCTCTCGTACACCTCGCCGGTCACGCGGAACCGGCGGTCACCATAAGCCTGGATGAGCTGGCGGTTCTCAGGAACAACGGGATTGATGTCGAGGGTCATCCGGTGGGCCTGTCTCCTTAATGGTTCAGGTCGCGTCGGGCTGCGCTTCCGCCTCGTCGTCGTCGCCGGCGAGGCCGCCGCGCGCCTTGTCGTCGAGACCGAAGTACAACAGAAGCGGCACGGCGATGCAAATCGACGAATAGGTCCCGACCACGACGCCCCAGATCATCGCGAACGAGAAGTCGCGGATCACTTCGCCGCCCAGGAAGAACAGCGCCAGCAACGCCAGCAACGTGGTCAGCGAGGTGACGAGGGTACGCGACAACGTATTGTTGATCGAGAGGTTGAGAAGCTCGGCGAGCGGCATGGTCTTGTATTTTCGCAGGTTCTCGCGCACCCGGTCATAGACGACGACGGTATCGTTGATCGAATACCCCGCGATGGTCAGCACGGCGGCGACCGTCGACAGGTTGAATTCGAATCCCAACAGCGCAAAGATCCCGATCGTCGTCGTCACGTCGTGGACCAGCGCGATCACCGCGCCGACGCCGAATTGCCATTCGAAGCGGAACCAGATGTAGACGAGGATCGCCAGCATCGCCAGCGACACCGCCATGATGCCGTCTTCTAGCAATTCCGCCGACACCTGCGGGCCGACGAATTCGGTGCGGCGGTACTGGACGCTCTCTTCGAGCGCGCCCTTGACCGCGTTGACCGCTTCCTGTTGCGCGGCGTCGCCGCCGGGCTGGCGCTGGATGCGGATCAGCACGTCGGTGGGTTCACCGAATTCCTGTAGCGCAATGTCACCGAGGCCGAGCGTCGAGAGCTTGCCGCGCATGTCGGCGATGTTGGCCGGACCTTCGGTTCGGACCTCGATCAGGATGCCGCCCTTGAAGTCGATGCCGAAGTTGAGGCCCTTGGTCAACGTCAGCGCCACCGAGGCGGCCAGCAGCAGCGCGCTGAACACGAAGAACAGCTTGCGTTTCGAGATGAACCCGATGTCGACGTCGGCGGGGACCAGATTGAGCGCTTTCATGACTTATCTCTCCCTCACAACGGCAGTTCGGTCGGACGCTTGGAGCGCAGCCACGACACCACGAACAGCCGCGTCAGCATGATCGCCGTGAACATCGACGTCACGATGCCGATGGCCAGCGTCACCGCAAACCCCCTGACCGGGCCGGAGCCGAACGAATACAATAGGATCGCGGCGATCAACGTCGTCAGGTTGGCGTCGATGATGGTCGACAGCGCGCGGCCGTAACCGGCGTCGATCGACGAGATCGGCGTCCGTCCGGCGCGCATCTCTTCGCGGATACGCTCGAAGATCAGCACGTTGGCGTCGACCGCCATGCCGATGGTCAGAACGATGCCGGCGATCCCCGGCAGCGTCAGCGTCGCCTGCAACAGCGACAGCAGGCCGAGGATCAGGAACAGGTTCATCGCCAGCGCGATGTCGGCGTAGATGCCGAAACGCCCGTAGGCGACGGCCATGAAGATCACCACCAGCACCATGCCCACCAGGCACGCGATTTCGCCGGCGGCGATGGAATCCGCACCGAGACCCGGCCCGACGGTGCGTTCTTCGAGAATGGTCAGCGGCGCGGGCAACGCACCGGCGCGCAGCAAAAGCGCCAGGTCCTGGGTGTCCTGAACGGAAAAACCGCCGGAAATCTGACCGGTCCCGCCAAGGATCGGCTCCTGGATGACCGGCGCCGAGATTACCTTGCCGTCCAGCACGATGGCGAACGGGCGTTTGACGTTCTCGGTCGTGACCTTACCGAACTTCTTGGCGCCCAACGTGTCGAAGCGGAACGAGACCACCGGCTGGTTGTCGCGGCCGTCGAACGTCGGCTGCGCATCGACCAGGTTCTCGCCGCTGACCGCGACACGCTTCTTGACCAGAATATACTGCTGGCCGGTCGGCGAGTTGGCGCCTTCGAGCATCGGCAGAAGCTGCGAGCCCGGCGGCACGCGGCCGGCCAGCGCTTCCTCGACCGAATTCTCAAGATCCACCATCTGGAACGTCAGCTTGGCGGTTTTGCCGATCAGGCTCTTGACGCGTTCCGGGTCATCGATGCCCGGCAACTGCACGATCACCCGGTCGTCGCCCTGGCGCTGGATCGTCGGCTCACGGACGCCGGTTTCGTCGATCCGGCGGCGGATGATCTCGATCGACTGCTGCACCGCGGACGTGCGGCGCTCGGCGATCTGCTGATCGGTCATGGTGATGGTAATGCGGTCGCCGTCGAGTGACGTCTGCGCGGCGCTGTCGAGCGCCTTCAGAAGCTCAAGCGCCTTCTGGCGCTCGTCGGTGTTGGGGATCGTCACACCGGCCGAGTGTTCCTGTTTGCCGAGCGCGCGGTAGCGGATGCGCTCGCTGCGCAGGTCGGCGCGGGCGCTGTCGACCAGGGTTTCCAGATATTCGTCGATGACCGCCTGCACCTCGACCTCGAGCAGCAAGTGCGATCCGCCCCGGAGATCGAGCCCCAGGTTGACCTGATTATGCGGCAGCCAGTCCGGCAGCTGCTTGCTGGTTTCCTCATTGACGAAGTTCGGCGCGGCGAATGCCAGACCGATCAGGCAGATCAGAGCGACCAGCACCTTTTTCCAGGTCGGAAAGTTGACCATCTGGGATTTCCTGTCGTTTTAGCGGCTGGTCGTCGGATCAGCTCTTCTTGTCGTCTTTGTTCTCGGTATCGCCGGAATCGGCCGCGTCGTCGGCCTTGTCGGTCTTGTCGGCGTCAGCCGCATCGTCGGCTTTTTCAGGCGCGGGCGCAGGCGCCGGAGCCGGCTTCGAACCGCCGCCGAAAAGCTGCGACAACAGGCCGCCCTTCTTCTCGCCGGTATCGTTGGCCGCCTTGCCGGCAACCGGTTCGGTGCGGTTGACGACGCCCGAGATGGTCGAACGCTGCACCTTGACCTTGACGTCCTTGGCGATCTCGACGGTCAGCTCGTTGTCGTTGTCGACCTTGGTGACCGTGCCGATGATACCGCCGCCGGTGATCACCTTGTCGCCGCGGCGGATGCTTTCGAGGAGTTCCTTGTGCTGTTTCATCTTCTTCTGCTGCGGACGGATCAGCAGGAAATAAAACACCACGAAAATCAGGATCAGCGGCAAAAACGCCTGGAAGGCATTGCCGCCACCGGCGCCACCCGCCGCTTGTGCATAGGCCTCGGAAATAAACATCTCTCAAACTCCTCAAAGACGCGTCTGCCGGGGCGTTTTCGCCCATTCGATAAAAGTGGCCGGACTATACCGCTCAGGCCCCGAGTTGCAACCGATTCTGACTGTTTTCCAAGGGATTCCCAATTAACGGTTGGTAATGTTTTCGGGGTTGAAAATTGCCCCCTCACCTGTCCTCTTCCCCACGTACGTGGGGAAGAGGGACCCTGACGACAGATTCCGCTTTACCTGTCTTCCCCTCCCGGGGGGAGAGGCTGGCTGAGAGGGCAAGCGCGCCGAAATGTTTGACGCTCCGGAAACCCGCGTTTAATTTCCGCGGCCATGATCGATCAGGAAACAAAAGATCTTCTGGAAAGGATCGCCGGCGCGCTGGAACGGCTCGCCCCGGAACCGACACCGGAAGCCAGCCTCGACGACGCCGACGCGTTCGTCTGGCACTCCGCGGGCGGGCTAGAAGCCGTGCCGAACGTCAACCGCGTCGATATCGGCCTGCTTCAGGGCATCGACCGCCAGCAGGACATGTTGATCGACAACACGCGCCGCTTCACCGACGGCTATCCGGCCAACAACGCCCTTTTGTGGGGCGCGCGCGGCACCGGCAAGTCGTCGCTGGTCAAGGCGACGCACGCCAAGATCAATTCGGAAACCCCCGGCGCCCTGGCACTGATCGAGATCCACCGCGAAGACATCCCGTCGCTCCCGGTGCTGCTGACCAAGCTTCGCAAGGAAGAGCGCCGCTGCCTGATTTTCTGCGACGATCTATCGTTCGACGGTCAGGACGACGCGTATAAGTCGCTCAAGGCCGTGCTCGACGGCGGCGTCGAAGGCCGCCCCGAAAACGTGCTGTTCTATGCGACGTCGAACCGCCGCCACCTGATGCCCCGCGACATGATCGAAAACGAACGTTCCAGCGCCATCAGCCCGTCCGAGGCGACCGAGGAGAAGGTCTCCCTTTCCGACCGTTTCGGCCTCTGGCTCGGCTTCCACAACGTCGATCAGCCGACGTACTTCAAGATCATCGAGGGTTATGCCAAGCACTACGGCCTCGACGATCCGTCGATCGATCTGCGCAAGGAAGCCAACGAATGGTCGGTGACGCGCGGCGCACGGTCGGGCCGCGTCGCGTGGCAGTACATCCAGGACCTCGCCGGACGTCTCGGCAAACGCCTGAGCTAGAATTCCTTCAGGAAGAACATCGAGCCGCCGAGCATCAGAATGGCGGTAAAGACAGCGTTGATGACCCGGTGGAAGACGTGGCGCTGCAACGCCTCGCCCTCTCGGCGGCGTTGCGCGTCCGGATTTTCCAGCCGTTCGTTTTCCCGCTGGCGGGCCAGCATCTGGACCTGGTGCGTCGCCGCGCGTTCGTGCGGGTCGCCGGAATGCTCGAAGATCTCGGCGCGCATCGAAATGATCAGCCCCAAAAGGCCGACGAACCCGACCCCCATCCAGCCGAACCAGCGGTGCCCGAACACGATCGCGCACGCCACGAAAAACGACATGGCGACGAACGCGAACTTGGGCGAGCGCAGGAGGTTCATGATGCTCATGGGGTGAATGATAGCAGGGATTTTGTCGTGCCACGGATTTTTGTTGTTTCCGCAGCGGACAGACAGTTTTTCATCCCCCCCCTCACCCTGTCCCTCTCCCAAGGGAGAGGGAACCCAACCGCAATACCCCTCTCCCTCGGGAGAGGGTGGCGCGAAGCGCCGGGTGAGGGGCAATCCTGAATGGATTAAGCCCCGCGCAGATGATCCTCGGGATTCTGCGGGCGGCGGCCCTTGCGGATTTCGAAATGCAGTTGCGGACGGTTGACCGAGCCTGTCTGGCCGACGGTGGCGATTTTCTGACCGCGCCGCACCCGCTGGCCGCGTTTGACGAGAAGATCGCGGTTGTGCGCGTACGCCGTCACGTAACCGTCCGCGTGCTTGATCAGCAACAGGTTGCCGAAGCCCCGGATCTCGTTCCCGGCATAGGCGACGACGCCGTTCTCGGCGGCGACCACGGGCGTGCCCTCGGGCGCGATGATGTTGATGCCGTCGTTCCTGAGGCCCCCGGTCTTGGTGCCGAAGTTCGACATCAGCGGTCCCCGGACCGGCCAGATGAAGCCCTTCCCCGTCCTGGCGGCGGGCGGCGGTACGGGCGCCGGCGGCTTGACCGGCGGGACCACGTTGACCTTACCGCCGGTGCGTTCGCGGTCGGGCGCGCGGGCCATCTGGCGCGGCGGTTTCTCGGGCTTGGGTGTGGGCGTGGCCGCCGCCGTTTCGGGCGCGGGCGCCGCCCTGGATTGCGGCTTGTCGCTTTCGTCCTTCTCGGGGATCACCAGCACTTCGCCGATCTTGACGGTATAAGGCGCCTCGACGCCGTTGAGGCGCGCCAGTTCGTACATCACCGCGTCGTAGCGCTGGGCGATGGAATAGAGCGTGTCGCCGGGGGCCACCGTATGCTGCCGGCCGCGCGGCAGTTCGATACGCTGGCCGACGTTCAGAAGATAAGGCGGCTCGAGTTTGTTGGCGCGGATGATCGCCTGCACCGGCACCTTGTGGCGGCGCGACAGCGCATAGACCGTGTCGCCCGGCCCGACCTTGACCGCGGAGGCATGCACGAACGCGTTGTCGCTGATCCCGGCGGAACGTTGCGCGTTGGCCCGTGGGCGGCTGACATTGCCGGACGGCGCGGCTTCGACGGATTTCACCGGCGCCGCTCTCGGGGCGCGCTCGCTCGTCGGTTGCGGCGCCGTGCGCGGCGGTGGGGTATTGATGTCGCGCGGCGGCGCGCTGGACGGAATTTGGATGTTGCCGCAGGCGCTGAGCGCCGCGAGCATCGGCACGAGATAAATAAGGCGTATGGCGTTCTTAAATCTCAACCGGCTTCCTCGTCGCTGACCAGGGGGACGAAGCGCACCAGCCCCAGGTCCTCCGTTTCGATGTCGTCTTCCAGTTTGCGGACCCGGAGAAGATGCTGCGTGCGTTCTTCCAGGCCCACCGGCACCACCATGATCCCGCCGACGTCGAGCTGCTCCAGCAGCACGTGCGGCACGTCGATCGCCGCCGCGGTCACGATGATCCGCGAGAACGGCGCCTGCTCCCTCCAACCCATCGACCCGTCGCCGAAGCGAGTCACGATGTTGTTGAGGCCGAGCGCCCGGAACCGTTCCTCCGCTTCCGACAGTAACGGCTTATGTCTTTCGATGGTGTAAACACGGCGGCAGAGTTTCGCCAAAATCGCGGTCTGGTAGCCGGATCCGGTACCGATTTCGAGGATCTTGACCCGGTCGTTGAGCTCCAGCGCCTGGGTCATCATCGCCACCACGGTCGGCTGCGAGATCGTCTGGTGCAGGCCGATCGGCAGCGGCGAGTTCTCGTACGCCCGTTCGCGAAACGCCGGCGGCACGAACAGCTCGCGCGGGATCGCGTGGATGGTGTCGAGCACCTTCTCGTCCGTGATGCCGTCCCCGATCAGCGCATTTCTGAGCGTGTCCGCATCGAGCACGCCCGACATCACTTCAACCCGTCCTTGAGCTTGCGAAGCGTCGCCGCGTCCGTCAAATCGAGCGCCAGAGGCGTCACCGCGACCTTGCCCTCGCTCGAAGCGGCGAGATCGGTGCCCTTGAGGAACTTATCCTCGTCGCGCTGCGGACCGACCCAGAAATACTCGTCGCCGCGCGGATCGACGCCGCGCGTCAACCCGCCGCCGATCTTGCGCCGGCCCTGACGGCAGATCTCTATCCCCGTCACCTTCGCCGCCGTCACGTCGGGGAAGTTGACGTTGATGAAAATCCCCTTCGGCCAGCCTTGCTTAAAGAGTTGCTTCAGGACCTTCGGCGTCCAGTTTTTCGCCGTCGCCCATTTGACCTTGTGGCGGTCCTCGTAGACCTGACTGAGGGCCACCGACGGAATCCCCAGCATCGCCCCTTCCATCGCCGCCGCGACGGTGCCCGAATACGTCACGTCTTCGCCCAGGTTGCCGCCCCGGTTGATCCCGGACAGGATCAGGTCCGGGCGGTTGCCGTCCATGACTTTCGAAACACCCAGCAAGACCGCGTCGGTCGGTGTGCCGTCGACGGCGTAGCGGTTCTCCGACACGTGACGGATCCTGAGCGGGCGGCGCAACGTCAGCGAATGGCTGGTCGCGGACTGTTCGGTTTCCGGCGCGCACACCCAAAGCTCGCCGACGTGCGGCTTGATCGCGTCTTCGAGCGCCTTGAGCCCGGGCGCATTGATGCCGTCGTCGTTGGAAAGAAGCACCCGCGCTTTCTTGAGATCGAACCCCGCCTCAGCCATCGGCTTCGATCACCTTCATGCCGCCCATGTAGGGCTGCAGCACGTCGGGGATGACGACCGAGCCGTCGGCCTGCTGATAGTTCTCGAGGATCGCGATCAGCGTGCGCCCGACCGCGAGGCCGGACCCGTTCAGCGTGTGCACGAACTGCGTCCCTTTCTCGCCCTTGACGCGGAACCGCGCGTTCATGCGCCGGGCCTGGAAATCGCCGCAGACGGAACAGCTTGAAATCTCGCGGTAACGGTCCTGCGCCGGCAGCCAGACCTCGATGTCGTAGGTCTTGCGCGCGCCCGCGCCCATGTCGCCGGTACACAGCGTCATGGTGCGGAACGGCAGCTTGAGCTGCGTCAGGATATCCTCGGCGCACGATGTCATGCGCTCCAGCTCGTCCAGCGAATTTTCCGGCTTGGTGACCGACACCATTTCCACTTTCGTGAACTGGTGCTGGCGGATCATGCCGCGCGTGTCCTTGCCGGCCGCTCCCGCTTCGGATCGGAAGCACCAGGTCATCGCCGTATAGCGGCGCGGCAGGTAATCCTCGTCGACGATCAGGTCGGCGACGATGTTGGTCAGCGGCACTTCCGCCGTCGGAATCAGCCAGTAGCCGGCCGTCGTCTTGAACAGGTCGTCGCCGAACTTCGGCAGTTGACCGGTCCCGAACATGGTCTTGTCGTTGACCAAAGCCGGCGGGTTGGTTTCGGTATAGCCCCAGTCTTTCGACGTGTTGTGGTCGAGCATGTAGCCGGCGAGCGCGCGTTCCAATCTGGCCAGCGCTCCGGACAGCAGCACGAAACGCGACCCGGCCAGTTTCGCTGCGGTCTCGAAATCCATCATCCCCAGCCCCTCGCCGATATCGACGTGGTCCTTGACCTCGAAATCGAACGCGCGCGGCTCGCCGACGCGGCGGATTTCGACGTTGTCGTCCTCGCCGTCGCCGTCCGGCACGTCGTCCAGCGGCAGGTTCGGCAGTCGCGCGAGCGCGTCGTTCAGCGCGTCGGCGGTTTCGGCGGCTTCGCGCTCGGCTTCGGCCTGCGCATCCTTCGATTCGGCGACCTTGGCCATGATCTCGGAGGCGTCCTCGCCCTTCGATTTCAGCTGCCCGATCTGCTTCGAGAGCGCGTTGCGCTCGGTCTGAAGCTCCTGCGCGCGGGTCTGCGCATCGCGTCGTTTGGCGTCCAGCGCCAGCAATTCCGGGCTTTGCGGCGCAAGCCCCCGGCGCGCCATCCCGGCGTCGAAGGCATCGGGGTTTTCTCTGATCCACCTGATATCGAACATGTGAAACGCAGCGTCCTTCAATTCTCAAGATTCCGGGGCGGATGGGGCGCACCCCCCGCCCGCATGTCAGTTAACATGAAATTCCCGAAGGAACACCCGTTTCGTTACCGATTGTGCCGCATACCTTTTCCCGGACGGGCCGGTCCGGAATATACAAATGATTGAACCACAGAGGCATCGTCGCAACGTCATCCCCGCGAAAGCAGGGACCCATTTCAGTATTTCGCCAGGCGGACAAATGGGTCCCGGGTCTCGGCGCACATGCGCCTCGCCCGGCAAACGTCAGATATTAGGGCTCTTCGATCTCGTCTTCTTCGGCGTCGAGTTTCTCGGCGCGTTTCCTCTCCGCCATGCGCGATGCGAAGATCGATATTTCGTAGAGCACAATGATCGGGATCGCGAGGCCGATCTGGCTGATCGGATCGGGCGGCGTCAGGACCGCCGCGGCGATGAACGCGCAGACGATGGCGTACTTGCGCTTGGCCGCCAGACCGTCGGCGGTGACGATGCCGGCGCGCGCCATCAGCGTGAGGACCACCGGCAGTTCGAACGACAGACCGAAGGCGAAGATCAGCCGCATGACCAGCGAGAGATACTCGTTGACCTTGGCCTCGAGCTGGATCGCCAGCTCGCCGTTGCCCCCGCCGGTCTCGAAGCCGATGAAGAACTTCCACGCCACCGGCAGCACCTGGTAATAGACCAGCGCCCCGCCCAGGAAGAACAGCACCGGCGTCGCGATCAGGAACGGCAGGAACGTCGCCTTTTCGTGCTTGTAGAGCCCGGGCGCCACGAACATCCAGATCTGACAGGCGATGAACGGGAAGCCGATGAACATCGCCGCGAAGAACGACACTTTGACGTACGTGAAGAACGCCTCGTGCAGCGCCGTGTAGATCATGCGGCGGTCGCGGCCGGCTTCGTGGAACACGTCGGCCAACGGTTGCACCAAGAACTGATAAATCTGGTGCGAGAAATAGAAGCACACCATGAACAACACGACGATCGCGACCACCGACCACAAAAGCCGTGTGCGCAGTTCGATCAGATGCTCGAGCAGCGGCATCTTCGAGGAGTCGATGAGATCGTCGTCCTTGGCCACGGGCCTCAACCCTCCCCGCTTTTCTTGTTATCGCCTTCGGCGGACGCCGCGGTCTCTTTTTCCGGCGTTTTCTCCGGCTCGGCCTTGACCGCGTTCGCCGCGCCCGAGACTTCCTCGCGCGCCGCCGTTTCGGTCTTCTTGACCTCGTCGCCGTAACTGTTGGCGGCCTTGGTCAGGTCGCCCTCGAGCGAGCGCATGTCGTCAAGGTCGCGCGACACTTCGCCGTCCGGGTCGATGCTGTCCTCGATCTGCTTGCGGATATCGCCGCCGGTCTCGGCCTCGATCTGCTTGCGCATATCGTCGAGTTCGGTCTCGCGCACGATGTCGTCGAGCCCGCTCTGGAAGTCGCGCGCCATGCCCTTCATCTTGCGCAGCAAGCCGGTCACGGTCTTCAGTGTGCGCGGCAAATCCTTGGGCCCTATGATGAGGAGGGCCACAACCGCGATCAGGAAGATTTCCTGCCAGCCGATATCGAACATGGCGGTCGACCTCGATCAGACGATGAACGTAAAGGCGGACGCCACGATGGCGCCCGCAAGCGGATCAGCCACCGGCGGCCTTATCCTTGTCCTTTTCGGACTCCGCGGCGACGCTTTCCTTGGCGTCGTTGTCGATCGCCTTCTTCTCGGCCTTGTCGTCGTCGGCGTCTGCGGCTTCCTCGTCTTTCATGCCCTTCTTGAAGGACTTGAGGCCTTTACCGAAGTCGCCCATCAGCCGCGAAATCTTGCCGCCGCCGCCGAAGAGGACCAGAACCACGGCAAGGACGATAAGCCAATGCCAAATACTGAACGCACCCATAATCTTATCCTATTCGCTGTCGCGTTTTTGTCAGTTTCAACTTCGCAACGAGAGCGGTTCAACCGAACAGCGCGCATTCGAAACGCGACAACGGCGCCTCACGCGCCGCACTCTCCCAGTGCCGCTAGATTTGCGGCTCATAACCCGGAATGCAAGGATTTTCGAAGGTTTTTCGGTGGTCTACAAGGGCACCGCTCATATTTCCCGGGCGGGCCGCAAGACCGGTCCGGGACTTATGAATTTATTGAACCACAGAGGCACCGAGGGCACAGAGATGCTGCGGGTCGGTTTGTCCTCTGTGCCTCTGTGTCTCTGTGGTTTCTTGAATCTTCACGACATCAATTGAAGGAATGGCGCGCATAGCAGGATGGGTCCCGGGCCTCGGCGCAAATGCGCCTCGCCCGGGATGACGGATCGGTTTGAGGAATGACTTAATACCCGTCGTTGGGATCGAGCGGTTCGTCCGGCTCCTCGCGGACCGCGCTCAGCGCGTCTTCGGGCAGCGCGTCCTCTTCGTCGCCGTCGGCGTTTTCGCCCTCGCCCTCTTCGGTCTGGTCGGTGTTGAACAGTTCCGCCGTCGCCCGGTAGGCGTTGATCGCCGGCGACGCATCCAGAAGGCCTGCGGCCTTGAGTTCGTCCTTACCCGGCAGGTCGCGTAGCGTTTCCAGCCCGAAATGGTCGAGGAAGCTGTCGGTCGTGCCCCACTGCAGCGGCCGGCCCGGCGTCTGGCGGCGGCCGCGCGGGCGGATCCACTCTTCTTCCATCAACACGTCGATGGTGCCCTTGGAAATGCTGACGCCGCGGATTTCCTCGATCTCGGCGCGGGTCACCGGCTGGTGGTAGGCGATGATCGCCAGCGTTTCGATGGCGGCGCGGCTGAGCTTGCGGGCGACCTCGACTTCCTTATTCAGGTAGTCGGTCAGGTCCTGCGACGTACGGAATGCCCAGGACGAGCCGGCGCGCACCAGATTGACGCCGCGCTCGGCGTACATGCCCTGTAACGTTTTCAGAAGCCCCTTCACGTCGGCATCTTCGGGCAGCCGGTTGGCCAGCATGCGTTCGGTCATCGGCTCGGCGGAGGCGAACAGCAGCGCCTCCGTAATCCTCAGATAACGGTTCCAGGTCTCCGGATCGACCTGCTTCTCCTCGCCGTCGCCCGTGCTTTCCTCGGCGGCGGTTTCGGCGCCGTCTTCGAGCGCTTCCTCTTCGGGAGCCATATCATCGTCGTTGGCGTGTTCGGACATTTGGCGTTCCATTTATTCTTCCGGCTCCGTGGTTGTCGACGTGTCCGTGAGGCCCGGCCGGCCCTGCAGATAGATCGGCCCGAAGGTGCCCGACTGGCGGATCACCACCTTGCCCTCCTTGGCCATCTCCAGACTGGCGGCGAAGGTGGACGCGACCGCAGACCGGGTCAGCAGGCCCCCTTTGAGGCCTTCCGGCAGGAACTTCCACAAATCCTGCCAGTCCGGCGTCTGCCCGACGAGACGGCGCAGGCGCTGCAGCGCGTCCTCGACGGTGAAAATCTGGAACGGCTCGATATGCATCGGCGCGTGGGCGTTCTTGCGCACGTACTGATCGGCGTAGGCCTTGAGCAGGTCGTAAAGCGTCGCGTCGAGAATTTCGATCTCGCGCGGCTTGAACTTTTCCGGGTCGCCGCGGCCGACGAAATCCTGGCCGAGCCGCTTGCGCTCCATCAGCTCCTGACCGGCCTTCTGCATCGCCTGCAGGCGGCGCAGTTGATACTGCAGCGCGGCGGCCATTTCCTCGCCGGTCGGCTCTTCCTCGCTGGACATGTCCGGCAGCAGCAGCCGCGATTTCAGGAACGCCAGCCATGCCGCCATCACCAGGTAATCGGCGGCGAGCTCCAAGTTCTGACGGCGTGCCTCGGCGACGAAGGCGAGGTACTGATCGGCCAACTCAAGGATCGAGATGTGGACCAGATCGACCTTCTGGTCGCGGGCCAGCTGCAGCAGCACGTCGATCGGCCCCTCGAACCCTTCGAGGTCGACGACGAACGAATTCACCACCGCGGGCGCGTCGTCCAGCAGGGCTTCGGCATTGGGATCGAATTCGATAATATCGGCCATCAGGGTTCCAAATTCATCTGAGCCCGACCAGTGCCAGGATCAGGTCCTGCAGGTATCCGGCGGGCGTGATAACGAGCCACCGGAACACATTCAGATCAAGCCCCATTTTGCCACCGATCCACGGCAGTAAAAAGATCGCACCGAGGACGATGAAGATGCCGGTCCGTTCGAGCTTGACCAGGTGCCTGGCCATCGACCACGGCAAGGCCCCGACGGCGACCCGGCCCCCGTCCAGGGGCGGGATCGGGAGCATGTTAAAAACCGCCAGCAAGATATTGATCCACAACGCATTTCCGAGATTGTGCGCGGTCCAGTCGCGGAGATCGCCGTCGAGCATCACGGCGAAATGAAACGACGCCGCGCAAATCACCGCCAGAGCGAGGTTCATCCCCGGCCCGGCGGCGGCGACGAGAATCATGTCGCGGCGCGGATTTTTAAGCCGCCTGAAGTCGACCGGCACCGGTTTTGCGAATCCGAACATCATCCGTCCGCCGCTGACCAGCAGCAAAAGCGCCGGGATGATCACCGTCCCCATCGGGTCGATATGCTTGAACGGATTGAAGGTGACGCGCCCCAGGACCTTGGCCGTCGGGTCGCCGAGCTTCATCGCCACCCAGCCGTGCGCCGCCTCGTGCAGCGTCACCGCCAGCAGGATCGGAATGGTCCACACCGAAACCGTATACGCGATGGTATTGAGGTCGAAGTCCATAAGAACCTTTTTTCGGTCGTTAAGTGCGCCCGCCGTCAGGCGAAAGGCGCGATGATCTCGTCCAGGCGCGCCTGCAGCGCCTCGATATCGACCTCTTCGATAAACGGCATCATCGCCTGCGCCGACTGGAATCGCTGCAGCGACATCGGCGTCAGTTCCGGCAGCACGTCGGCGACCGCGATCATGTCGTCCAGTTCGCCGTTGCAGTGAAGCACCGCATCGCAACCGGCATCGAGCGCGAATTTGACGTTGGTTTCCACCGGCTCTTTGAGCGCCTTCATCATCAGGTCGTCGGAAAGCAGGAAGCCCCGGAAGCCTATCTCGCCGCGGATCACTTCCTGGATCACGGTCTCGGACAGGGTCGCCGGCAGGTCCGTGTCGAACGCCTCATAGACGATGTGAGCGGTCATGCCCCACGGCGCGTAATAAAGATGCCGGAACGGCACGAAATCGGTGTCGCGGAGCGTGTCGGCGTCAGTATCGACGCGCGGCAGGTCCTTGTGGCTGTCCTGCTTGGCGCGCCCGTGCCCCGGCAGATGCTTGACCACCGGCATCACGCCGCCCGCCATGGTCCCGGCGATCACTGCTTCTCCCAGCTCGGCGATGATCTGCGGGTTCTTGCCGAAGGCCCGGTCGCCGATCACGTCGTGCGCGCCCTCGACCGGCACGTCGGCGACCGGCAGGCAGTTGACGTCGATCCCAAGCTCATAGAGTTCGAGCGCGATCAGCTGCGCATTGATGCTGGCCGCCTCGCGCGCCAGCGGGCGGTCTTTCTCGGCGATCCTGCCGAACAGCGCCTGCGCAGGCCGCGCCTTCCAGTTGGGCGGGCCGGCGCGCTGCACCCGGCCCCCTTCCTGATCGATCAGGACCGGCGCGTCCTCGCGGCCGACGGCGGCGCGCAACTCCCGGACGAGGGTACGCACCTGTTCCGGGTTCTCGATATTGCGGGAAAACAGGATGAAGCCGAGCGGATTGGCATTCTCGAAGAAGAAGCGTTCCTCGACCCCCAGTTCCGTCCCGGCGCAGCCGAAGATCGCCGCACGCGGCATTTCTGTTCCGATATCCGACATCAGGCGCCCGGCTTCACGACCAGGCAGCCGAGCTTTCTTTGTTTGAGGCGTTCGCAGAGGGCCTTGGCGGTGGTTTCGTCGGCAAGCGGCCCGGCCCTCAGGCGATAGAAAATCCCCTTGGTGGCGCCGAGATCGACGCGCGTCACCTGCAACCTCAGATCGCCGAGCAGGTCCACGTTACGGCTGCGCAGCCGGTCCCATTCAGATTTGACGGCGGGTTCGCTGCGCGACGCGGCCAGCTGCACGCGCCAGGTGTCGCCGATATCCGCGCCCGGCGATTCCGGCGCCGGCGTCGCTTTGGCGGTCTGTTTGGGTTCGGGCGTCTTGGTCTGGGCGGCCGGCTTCGGCGCGGGTTCGGATTTCGCCTCGGGCACCGGCGGCGGCGAAGGCGTCGTCACGTCGCGCGTGACCGAGGCGGCCATTTCCTGGCCGATGCGCTTGCGCTCGGCCTCCGGATCCTTGACCGGTTCGGGGGCCGGGGCCGGCGCGGCGGAGAGCTTGGAGACCGTCTCCGCGCTCGGCACCTTCGAAAGCGGTTCGGACGTCTGTCCGCCCCCGCCCGGCGTCAGGCGCATCGGCGCGTTGGGATCGCCGTCGGCGGTGCCGCGCGGCGCGGCGCTGGTGACGACCTCGCTGGTTTCCGGCACCCCGCGTTTAAGGACTTCGTCGACGGCGACCGGCTTTTCCGGCGACGGCAGCAACCGCTCGACGCGCGGCTGCGTCGACGAGCCGTCGACCACGCCGTAAACGAGGCGGCCCTGATTGGGGACCTGCATGCCGCCGGGATTTTCCGGCCGCACCTTGATCGGCGCCGGGTCGGCCGCGATCACCGGCACGTCGCCGTCCGTCGGGCCGAACATCGCCATGATCTTTTCGCCGAAGCCGATCCAGACGCCACCGAGAACGAGCGTCAGGCAGACCAGCACGGCCAGCAGCTTGAGCACGCCCGACGTCCCGCTGCGCGCGGTATCGCCGTCGCCCTCGTATTCCTTGTCGGCGGACGACACTTTCATGTCCGAGTTCGCTGATAGCGCCATTACAAAGACCACTCCTACGCATCAAGTCGGCGCGTGTCTGCCGAATCGCAAGTATTATACGCTCCGGGACCTGTGGGTAACAGGCTCGCCCTGCCCCGCGCAAGCGTTTGAAAGGGCCGCGACGCGCGCCCTCCACGGCACCCGGCGGCTGCCCGCAACCGGTGCTCAGGAAATCCGCGACTGCAGGTCGAACAACCGCCGGTGTTCGTCGAGCGCGAGCCGGTCCGTCATGTCGGCGATATAGTCGCAGACCAGCTCCGCGGTTTCCCGCGTGCCCGGTTTTCCGGCGTTTTTGCGCCATTCCGTCGGCAGGCAGCCAGGCTCCGCCAACAACAGCTGGAACAGGTCCACCACCACGCGCCGGGCCTTCGACGTCATGCGGTTGAGCTTATAGTGGCGGTACATGTTCTCGAACAGGAACTTCTTCAAAGCCCGGTCGTTGGCCCGCATCTCGTCCGAGAACTGCGCCACCGGATGGTCGAGCGCCCGGATGTCCGCCGCCGTCGCCGGTCCGGCGGCGTCGATTCGCTTCTGGGTCTCGTGCAAAAGATCCTCGACCATCTCGCCGATCAGGCGGCGGATCGCCTCGTGAATGGTGCGGGACGGGTCGAGATCGGGGTATTTCGTCCTGACTTCGTGGAACACCGGCCCGACAAGGGGTACGTCCTTCAGATCGTCGATGGTGAACAACCCCGCCCGCAGGCCGTCGTCGATATCGTGATTGTTGTAGGCAATGTCGTCGGAAATCGCGGCGATCTGCGCCTCGGCGCTGGCATAGGTCGCGAGTTCCAGGTCTTGCGCCGCCGAATAATCGAGGATGCCGCGCGGCAGGTCTTCGAGCTTCTTCCGGCCCTTCAATAACGGCCCGTTGTGTTTGACGACGCCTTCAAGGGTTTCCCACGTCAGATTGAGGCCGTCGAAATCGGCGTAGCGCGCTTCCAGCTTGGTGACGACCCGGAGCGACTGCGCATTGTGATCGAAGCCGCCGAACGGCTTCATCATCTCCTTCAGCGCGTCCTCGCCCGCATGCCCGAACGGCGGATGGCCGAGGTCGTGCGCCAGCGCCAGGGTCTCGCCCAAATCCTCGTTCAAACCGAGGCAGCGGCATACCGAGCGCGCGATCTGCGAGACTTCAAGCGAGTGCGTGAGGCGCGTCCGGAACGAATCGCCCTCGTGATTGACGAACACCTGGGTCTTGTATTCGAGGCGGCGGAACGCGGCCGAATGAATGATCCGGTCGCGGTCGCGCTGGAACGCGCCGCGGGTCTTGCTGTCCGGTTCCGGGAACAGACGCCCGCGGCTTTCCGCCGACCGGCTCGCATACGGCTTGAGCGGCGGCCGCTCCGTCGACACCGGTTCGAAGGCCACTGGGGGCTTGGTTTCATCCATGGATGAAGGGTAGCGCAGCGCCTGCTGGGCGGCAATCAATCTCCCGGGAATTTGTCCCGCCGTTCCGTTTAAAGCCTTTTGTTTCCCGGACGGGCTGAAAGGCCGATCCGGGACCTATTCATGCATCGGTGTGAGCGTTCACATGGGTCCCGGGTCTCAGCGCATATGCGCTTCGCCCGGGAAACAACGTTGCATCTTCGTTTACAGATGCTGCGATTGACAGCGGCATGCGCTAAACTACATATAAGGCAGGTTCAAAGGAGGCTCCGATGCCCGACGGCACGCAAACCACCGACGGTCTGAACGTCAGCGACAGCTGCGCGGCGCGTATCGCCAAGCTGCGCGAAATTCAGGGGAACGAAGGCCTGATGCTGCGCGTTACGGTCAACGGCGGCGGCTGCTCCGGTTTCCAGTACGCCTTCGACCTCGACGACAAGACGGGCGACGACGACGTCACGTTCGAACACAACGGCGTCGCCGTGGTGACGGACGAGGTTTCGCTCGGCTTCCTCGCCGGTTGCACGGTCGACTTCAAGGACGAGCTGGGCGCGGCCTTCTTCTCCGTCGACAATCCGAACGCCACGTCGAGCTGCGGCTGCGGCACATCGTTCTCGGTCTGACGGGCGCCCGCCCCTTATGACCGTTATCGCCACCTGGAACGTCAATTCCATCAAGGCGCGCCTGCCGCGCGTCACCGAGTGGCTCAAGGAATTCCAGCCCGACGTCGCGCTTCTTCAGGAACTGAAGACGATGGACGACGCGTTTCCGCGCCTCGAGATCGAGGAATGCGGCTACCACGTCGAGACCGTCGGCCAGAAGACGTACAACGGCGTCGCGATTCTCTCGAAGCAGCCGATCGAGGTCGTGCACCGCGCCCTTCCCGGCGACAAGTCGGACGAGCAGGCCCGCTATCTGGAGGCCGACACCTGCGGCTTCCGCGTCGCGTCGATCTACCTGCCGAACGGCAACCCGACCCGGGGCGACGACGGCAAGAACCACGAGAAATTCACCTATAAACTGGGCTGGATGGACCGCCTGATCGAACACGCGGGCGAGCTTCTCGACATGCAGATCCCGGTCGTGCTCGGCGGCGATTACAACATTTGCCCGACCGACATCGACGTCTACGACGCGGAAGCCTTCGCCGACGACGCGTTGTGCCGTCCGGAAAGCCGCAACCGGTTCCGTACCATCGTCAACATGGGTTATACCGAAGCCTGGCGGACCCTGAACCCGGACCTGCACGCCTATTCCTACTGGGATTACCAGCGCGGTGCGTGGCAGAAGGACAACGGCCTTCGCATCGATCACCTTCTTTTATCGCCCGAAGCCGCCGACCTGATCGAAGAGGTCGGCATCGACAAGACGCCCCGCGCGAAGGAGAAAGCCTCCGACCACACTCCGGTCTGGGGCCGGTTCATGGATGTGGCCCGGGAAAAAGCGGCTTAGCTTAGCTTAGCTTAGTTTTCCCTCCCCTCTCCCCCTTCAGGGGGAGAGGTTGGGTGAGGGAGTGAACATCTCTCCAAAGCGCCCACCTTCAAACCAATTTGACACGACGGCCCCCCTCACCCCCGCCGTCGCGGGGGCAGGCTCTGTCCTCTCCCCCACATACGTGGTGGAGAGGGACCCTGACACGACCGCAGTTCGATTAGGTTGACGTTCTCGAAGCTACTTCCCGCACTCAGGCAGGTAAACATTCCCGAACGCGAAAACGATGCTTTGCGGCGCGCCGGGTTTGGCGATGTCCGATAAATCGTAAATCAGGATCGGCTGCGCCGGTTTCGTCGGGTCTTCCGGCTGATACATCCGTGTCATGATACCCGTCCCCGCCCCCATGGACGTCGGATAGCGCATGCGGCTGCCGAGCCGCTCGGTCACCAGCGCGCCGTCGTCCTCGATCCACATCTTGCTGTTGGGGTCCGCTTCGTCGACGTAGACGCATTCGGGTTCAACCGCCTGCCCCGCGCCCGGCCACAGCGCGGCAACGACGGCAAGCGGGATCAGCCCCCGCATCAATTGCACGGCTGCGAGGCCTGCGGCGTTTTCGGATGCGGGCAGACCTCCGCCGCGACCAGCAGTTCGCAACGGAACTCGGCGCCGCTCGATTGTTCGGCCAGTTGCTTGAACAGCGGCAGATTGGCCATCTCGCCGATCACCAGCGGCCCGCCGCCGATCGGGTGATTGCGCTTGCGGATATCGCGGTCATAGAACGCAACGCCATCATACAAAGCGCCAAGGTTGCTGATCACATCGTATACCGGCATCGACACATCGAGGATTTCGATATTGCGCGGGTCGTCCTTCACCGCGGCCTTGATGCTGTCTTTCTGCACCCCGGGGATGACGGCGAAGCGCACCCCCTCGACGTTGCCCGGTGCGCGGTCGCGGGCCGAGGTGCAGCCGAGGATACCGCTCGATGCCGACGGCGATGATGCACCGAAGCCGCATTTTCCGTCCGCCAGGTTGGACGCCATCTTCGATTGCGCACGGGTCGTGTGCCGGAATACGTCAATGAAGCCATCCGCGTTGACGAAGACCTGCAAGGCGTGATCGCCTTCGAAGAAAACATTGATCGCGATCTCGTACCCGGCGCGCAGCTTCTTCACCATCCAGCTCGCCGGCAGGTCGAAGCCCATCGAACTGCCGCCGGTGAAGGTCTCGAACACGTGCGATTCCCCGGTCACGGTTATGTTGTCGCCACCGGAAGACAGCCGGATCTCCGCATCCACATACTTGTACTTGGTGTATTCACCTTCGAGCCGGTGGTGGAAAACCTCGCCGTCCTTGTGCACGTTGAACAGGTCGATAGAGACCTCTTTCCTACCACCGCTTTCCGGATATTCGGTGAAGCGGAATTCGGCCCCGCCCGCCGTATAGGCTCCCTGCGGGTAAATTTTCTCGCGCGCGTCCGTGGACGCCACGCTGACCCGGTCGAACCCGGCCGACATCTTCCAGCCGTCACCCTCCCCATAGAATTCACAGAGCGGGCCGTTCGCCTCGCTGATCGGCGGCAGACTGCCGCCGCCGGTGCGTTGGGTATTCGGCGCAACCGGTGTCGACTTCGATGCAGGTGCGGGTGCCGCACTGGCGACCGGCGCGGGCGGCGCCACGTTCAGGTGGCGGCCCAGCTTCGCAAGTTCATTGTCCCGGTCCCAGTTGCCGTAACGCAGCATGCCGCCGCCGAACGCGGCACAATCGGCAAGCCCGTTATTCACGGCACCGAATATACTGTCGGGCGCTGTCTCGAGCACGAAGCCGTTGAACTGCTTGACCCAACCGAGCGTCGGCTTCGCCGTCGGCCAGTCCATGACGGCAACCTTCACGCCACCCAGTTGGTGCGCGCCGGAAATCGACTTGTCCTTGCAGATGACCTGAACCTCGGCGCAATCGAAGCACTGCTTGATGGTGAACTCGTTGTAAGGCGGCGTCGCCCGGGGAAAGCCGACCATCGCGATTTCACCCGCGGTCAGGGCCCTGTGCGCGGCTTCCATCTCAGCCGTCGTCGGCGGCGTCGTCGGACGCGGCGTTGTCGTTACGGGCGCGGGTGCAGGGGCTGGAGCCGTCCGCACGACGGGTGCAGATGCAGGTGCCTGCCGTACCGCAGGAGCCGGAGCCGCCACGGGTCCGCCACCGCATTTGCCGCCCAGTTTTGCGACACGCAGTTTCGCCAGTGTCGCGAACTTGCCTTTCGGAAACGCGTCCAGATAAGCGCAGAATTCCGCCGAATCCTTGCTCTCGGATATCGACTGCCAAAATACGGCTTCGTCGCTTTGCGCGACTGTGGATGAGGTTGATTGGAGGGAAATCAGAACGGCGAAAATGAAACCTGCGAAAAGGCGTAACATCAAGCGATCCCCGTCCTGTTATCGAGAACCGTCTTGTTTTTGCGGCTTATCGATATTCTCGGCGGGTTTTGCAATGGGAGTCAAATATCGGGATATGACCTTCCTCTCTCCCCCACTATCGTGGTGAAGAGGGAGCCAGACGCATATGTACCTCACCCCGCCGACGGCGGCTGCGCCATCGGTGCGGCGGCGTCGTGCGCGCCGGTCTCGCAAAGGCTGTGATCGCTTAGAACCTCGATCACCCGGCAGTCCTTGATCTTGCCGCCCTTGCACTGCTCGATCATGTGCTCGAGTTCGCCACGCAGCGCGACGAGGCTCTGAATACGCCGGTTGACCTCGCCCAGTTGCGCCTTGGCGATGCCGTCGGCGGCGGCGCAGGATTGATCGGGATGGTCCGACAGGCTGATCAGGTCCCGGATCGCCTGCAGCGGAAAGCCGAGTTCCCGCGCATGACGGATAAAGGTCAGGCGATGGACCGCGCTTTCGTCATAGATACGCTGATTGCCCGCCGTGCGCGGCGGCGCCGGGATCATGCCGATCTGCTCGTAATAGCGCACCGTCTGGACCTTGCAGCCCGCCGCCTCGGCGACGCGGCCGATTGTCAAATCGCCGGACATCGAAATCGCCCCTTGAACCTATAGTTACTGTAGCTCTTATGTTTATAGCAGATAGAACACGGAACCACGAGGTCAACCCCAACCATGAGTTCATGTTGCCACGATCACGATGTCGCCTTCGACGGCATGGCCGCGGGATTCAAGCGCGCACTGTGGGTCGTCATCGCCATCAATGCGTCGATGTTCTTTATCGAGATGGCCGCCGGCGCGTTCGCCGGGTCGCAGGCGCTGCAGGCCGACGCCCTCGACTTCCTGGGCGACAGCATGACCTACGCGATCAGCCTGATCGTGCTCGGCATGTCGCTCAAGGTCCGCGCCACGGCGGCGCTGGTCAAAGGGGTCAGCCTCGCGGTGATGGGGCTTTGGGTTTTCGGCATGACGGCCTATCAGGTTTTGATACTCGGCGTTCCCAACGCGCCGATCATGGGCGGCATCGGGTTATTGGCGCTGGCCGCCAACCTCGCCAGCGTGCTGGCGCTGATGCGCTACAAGGACGGCGACGCGAACGTGCGTTCGGTCTGGCTCTGCAGCCGCAACGACGCCATCGGCAATGTCGCGGTGCTGCTGGCGGCGGGCGGCGTGTGGCTGACCGGCACGGCATGGCCGGATCTGATCGTCGCCGGGCTGATGGCTGGTCTCTTCCTCTGGTCGTCTTTTCAGATCATCCGCCAGGCACTGGGTGAGCGGCGCCACGTACGGGAGCAGAATCAAACCGCGGCGGCGGAGTAGCACTCCCCCCTCTCCCCCTCCAGGGGGAGAGGCCGGGTGAGGGGGTAAGCAACTTGATACGCCCCCGATGCCAGAACCGTTTCAACAGGACTGCCCCCTCACCCCCGCCGTCGCGGGGGCAGGCTCTGTCCTCTCCCCCACTTTCATTTTGGCTCGCGCCAAATGAATTGGCGACGTGGAGAGGGACCCTGCCGCAACATCACCCCGTCATCCCCGCGAAAGCGGGGACCCATTCCGGCATTCCGCCAAGCGGTGAAATGGGTCCCGGGTCCCGGCGCAAACGCGCCTCGCCCGGGATAACGATATTCCACAAGCTTCGATAGACACGGATACACCACGTCACCCCGGCGCACGCCGGGGTCCAGAACAACCGCTACTCTGGATTCCGGCAGTCGCCGGAATGACACCTGTCGGTTCTCAGAATAAGTGAGACATTCCTCGTAACCACATATCGCTGGTTTTACGACTGCATTCAGAAGAAAGGGAGACTTCTAGCCGGATGAGCTTCGATGTCCGCAACTGACCCTGAGCAGACGGACAGGTCGATTCCTTGGCCGCATCGCCTCTCTGTTATCAACCAAAGTTCCCGAGAAATCATACTCGAACGATGGCCGCACCGCCGGGAGCACTAAGGTCGAGACCGTTCATTAGGTCTTCAATAAAGAAAGCCGCTAACTCATTTCGGTTGTTCACATTCGCTTTACGATAGACCGCGTTGCACTGGCTTTTGATAGTGCCCGCTTTGGTCGTTCGAATTTCGGCGATTTCCTTAATTGTCAGCCCCTTGATCAACAATGTTGCGATTTCGAGCTCGGAATCGGTAAGCCCCCACTCGTGCATTTGGCACACCAAGACTTGCAGAAACTCACCGGATGCCCGCCCGGATGCCGCATGAAGGTTCCGGTTCTCGTGTAACGCCCGCTGAAAGGTCACGCCGATGAAGACCAGAACGATGCCGAGCCCCGCCACCGCTACCCATTCGAAAAGCGTATGATTGGCAGAGAAGACGTGAATCTCGATATTAAAAGTCTCAGATACGACGTCGACGATCAGCAAAACTTCAAAAAAAGCGAGGATAGCAAATGCAGCGGCAACTAGCTTAAGGTTCGTATGCCTAGCCCAAATCGGTGATCTGATTTCACCCATGAAAGCCTCCCCTCCATATCTGCCGCCGGAGTGTGGCAGACGAATTACATTCTCATTCTTGTCGCAAGCGCGCATTGATATAGGTCAGGTGAATGCGGCTGGTATGCCTTTGGTTTATTCAGCCGGTATTCAACCATGGTTTATTGTCGCGCATTCTCAAGACTCGCAGGATAGCCGCCTACTCGGGATTGACGCCCCGCCCCGGGGCGCGAGTGGACGGAGCAACGTTCTGGATGCAAATCGCACGAGAACGAATCCAGGCAGTGCCCCGCTCTCTCGATCACTTCGTCAGACTAGGATTCATAGAGTTCATTGAGTCGACAGGAGGGACAGGATGCGAAGCGATTACGGAAGCCACCTTCAGACTTTCACAACTACCATGGCCGTGGCAGCCGCACTTGTGATGACACCGATCGCCAGTGCCGCGGTCGCGGACGACGGCATGATTGCGCACGGAGGCAAGCTCTACGATAAATGGTTCAAGGTGACCAAGGCGCCAACGCCGAAAGACACACACATGTCTTGGCCGGCCTCCAATACCAAGAAAAAGGGGAATGCCACCCACCGCTGCAAGTCCTGTCATGGTTGGGATTACATGGGAAAAGACGGCGCTTATTCATCCGGGTCCTACAAGACCGGCATTGTCGGTCTGCGGAAATACGACGGCGGCGACCCTGCCAAAATCGTCGCGGTGCTTAACGATAACGTGCACGGCTATTCCGGCAAGATGGACGCGGCAACGATGGATGTGATCGCAATGTTCGTAACCAAGGGGCAAGTCGATATGGATGTCTATATCGACCGCGCGTCTAAAAAGGCGAAAGGCGATGCAGCCAAAGGCAAAAACTATTATGGCACGCTGTGCGTAAACTGCCATGGCGTGGACGGCGAACTACCGAAGGACATGCCCGCTTTGGGTGGCTTGGCGAACGGAAATCCGTGGGAAATTCTACACAAGATTCTCAACGGCCAACCGGGTGAAGCGATGCCGGCCCTCCGCGCCTTGCCGATACAGGTTTCCGCCGACGTATTGTCATACCTGCAAACGCTGCCCAAGGAATAACACCCGCTACGTTTGCCCGCCGCTGCATTTCTTGTGGCGGGCAAGTCCCCTCGAAATATGAAAGGGCGCCGACATGAAGTGGTTCAGGGCGGCTTGGTCGTGGTTTATGTCACCGAGCATGCGCTACGGGTGGGGCGTGATATTTGCTGTCGGCGGGATTGCCGGCATCATTTTCTGGGGCGGCTTCAATACGTTCATGGAACACACGAATACGCTGGGCTTCTGCGTATCATGCCATGAGATGCGCGATACGGTTTACCAGGAGTACAAACAGTCCGTGCATTATCAAAACCCGTCAGGCGTGCGCGCCATATGCGCCGACTGTCACGTGCCGAGAGACTGGACGGCGAAGCTGGTTCGTAAAGTCAAAGCCACAAACGAACTGTTCCACAAGATCGCCGGGACGATCGATACACCTGAAAAGTTCGAGGCCAAACGGCTTGAATTGGCCGAGAATGTCTGGGCTGAAATGAAATCCAACGATTCACGCGAGTGCCGGAACTGCCATAGTTACGATGCGATGCATTTCGAAAAGCAGCGTAAGCGCTCGGCTGAGAAGATGCAGGTGGCCGCCCAGGAAGGAAAAACCTGCATCGAGTGCCACAAGTTCATCGCCCATAAACGCCCCGCCGACTACGAAGACGACGACCGATAGTGGCTAGAAGCAGACAAAATTAGGCCCCGTCAGAAATGTCCGCTAGTAGCAGAAAGCTGACTAAAGTGGCTTGCCAGCCAGGTAACTACTGCCAGAAGTCAGCTGTTACTCAGCTGCTCTTCTTTTGCTCGTCAGCTTGTATACTGTTTCTTTCTTTCATCTCTCTGTCAGCGATGTGTTGCAGGAGATTGGCCGAAACTCTGCTCTCGATATCAACTGCAAACTTCCTTGGACAGTATATCTTAAACCTGAAGACGACGTCTCCGAGGTTCGTCGTAGATAGTTCAACGCTAGGACTTGGATTTTGAAGTTGCATTTTGACGCCACGAATTAGTCGTCGCCAATACCTTTGAGAAAGTTGCTCAATTGGCTTCCATTCATTGGCTAATATTGTACGTGCATATTCCAAATCACTTTCTGGCTCGATAACAGCCCTCTCCATGGTGACAGTAAACTCCAACGGAACGAGTGATTTGAGAAGACTAAGGTTTTCGACCCTATGAACCAGCAGTTGCGCGTTGGGAAGAACGAGCACTTTCCCTGTATAATCTGCACCCGATCCACTATGTAGAGATAGTTCGTTCAGTGTCGTTGATAATACGCCAGCCTGGTTCACCTCACCTAGGCAATCGTTGATCTTAATCCAATCGCCGACTTCAAAGTTCCGAACTATCGTTCGATAGATACCGCCTGCAATACATAGGATGATTTCCTTGCTTGCGATCACTATCGCAACCGCAAACGCGGCAACAGAAAGCGCAAACTGGGCAAGTTCCAGGGACCAGATCAAAAATAAAGAGAAAAAGATCGCCAAAAGCGTGACGTTTCTCGCGGTCGCGATCCACCGACGCTTTTCAGATGATAGAATTTCGTCCGAACCTTGGATTTTTCGCACGACGAGCCAACGCAACGTCAACGCGACGATGACCACGATGGTTGAAAATAGCACCTCTTCCCAAGGTATTTGCTGAGCGAGTTCGCTGGGCATTCAGTTCTGCCGTTCAATCTGAGTGTTTAACAAGCCGAACAATGACAGTGTCGGGACGATCGTCTTCATCATCCAGAAAACCTAACAGACTCTCTCCCTCGTTTTCGTGGGCAAACAGCTCGCATCCAATGACCTCATATGTATCTAAGTCGTCGTTATTTGTTTTGAGGACGATCTTATCACCTGCCTGAGGCTTGTGGCGCATCTTGCGGAAACCAGCATGAACCCTCTCGCCACCTCGCTCGATTATCAACTCAAACTCGAACACGACTCTCTCCTGGTTGATGACTAATAATCATCGATAATCGTTTTCGACCCAACATCACCTCTCTACGTAAGGTTCGTTTTGTCGATGCTAGATTAAAGGCTGGAGATCAAATCAGGGCCAGATCGCGTAGACATATGCGACATATCCAGCTAGCAGTACACCGCCCTCCCATCTTGCGATACGAAGCCCAGTCCAGGCAAAAAAGACCAACAGCGCCGTCACCCCAATCATCACAAGATTATCAAAGGTGACGATCGTTGATGGCACTTCTCCGGGAGCGATCAATGCCGTAGCGCCTCCGATGCCGAGGATATTGTATATGTTCGATCCAACAATGTTTCCGAAAGCAACATCGCCCTGGCGTTTTATGCCCGCGACCACGGACGTCACCAACTCAGGCATAGACGTCCCGACTGCGACGATGGTCAAACCGATGACTGTCTCCGAGATCCCGAAGCCGCGGGCCAGAGAGACCGAACCCTCAACAAAGAAGCGACCACCGACAATGACCAAAGCCAGGCCTGCGATCGTAATCAAAGATGAAATCAACAAGGAAGTCCTGCGAGAGGCGCTTGGCGAAAGGCCTGCATCGGTCTCCTGAAGGGCGATGCTCTTATCGTAAACCGCGCCATGACCATCTTGGGCCGGGGCCGTAGTACGTTCCTGTCGAAAGGCAGTGTACACATAGGCGATCAATGCAATCACGAATATCAAGCCCACAAGATGACCAAGTTCCGAGATATACGCGACCCCCGAAAACGCAACAGCCACGGCCAACATGACGGCGCCGTCTCTCTTGAGAGCTTTCGACGCGATGGTTATCGGGCAGATTAATGTGGCTAAGCCGACGATCAGCAAAATATTGGCAATGTTTGATCCCACGATGTTGCCATAAGCGATCCCAGGAGCATTCGAAAGCGCAGCTTGAACCGACGTGACGAGTTCGGGGGTCGAGGTGCCAAAACCGACAAGTGTCAAGCCTATGACAAGTGGCGAGACCCCATAGCTCTCAGCCACCTGTACGGCGCCTCTAACCAGCAATTCACCGCCCACGATCAGAAGGACGAGTCCTCCAGCGAGAGGTAGCCAGATATCAAACATCACAAGCTCCTAAAACCATCTCAGCCAACGCGCGATGGAGAATAAAAATGCGGGTGCGATAAGCATGAGTAAGAAAGCCAAATAGGGCCCCCATGCGGCGTCATACCAGCCCATGAACTCGAAATTCATTCCGAAGATCGAGGCCACCAATGTGGCGGGGATGAATCCAATCGTTGCCAGTGAAAGTGCCTTGAGAACGTCGGTTTGCTTTTCGCTGATCAACCCCAAGGTCAACTCCTGCAAAAACGCCATCCGCCCCTGCAGCGCCTCGCTGAGACGCTCGAGTTCCTCGATGTCATGCCGTAGAACCGAAAGCCTACTCTTGCTGAGATTGGTTGCCCCGGAACCACCCGCCAGAAAAATGATGCTTCTCTGCAGACTTGAGAGGCTGGACTGGCATAATCCCGCAATGGCTCCTACGCGACCAACCGACTTGAGTGCCGCCTTCAGATTTTTCTCCACGTCATGCGCCAAAACTCTCTCTGCAAGTTCATATGCTTGATCACTTTGTTCCGAGAGAAGGTCGGCAATTCGCTCGGTCGATCCCTCAATCAGCGCCAAGGCAACATCTTGACCATCATGTGCTTCAGTGATTCTGGCTGAGGCTCGACCTTTTCCGATCTCGAAAGCACGCGGATTAACGTTGCGAACCGTGACCAACTGCCTCCCAATAAGCATGAAGTTCACAGGACCGGCAACGAATGCACCTTCATCGCGCCGACCGAGAAGATTAGGAGTAAAATAAACCGTACTCGCCTCGCTGTAGTTGCGTGCCGAATCTTCGATCGCGGCGCGTTCAGCAGGGGTTGGGACATCGCGGCCCAATAACGCTTCCAGCTGTCGCTCTTCGTCTAGCGTGGGCTCATGTAAATCGAACCAAATGGCGTCATCAGCATTTTTCCAATCAAGGGATACACCTTGTTGGCCAAAAATCCTTATCATATTGATGTCGTTGGTGTTGGTATCATTTTTTGCATTCTATGGCCCTATTTGATCTCGATTAAGATGTAAATACGGCATTGTCACTTTAACTTGTGTCGAAAAGGCCTCAGGCAGCGCCGTTTTGGCTGGTGACGTGACCCTGAGCGGACGACCCGCCAAGAGATGCATGAGAAATACATAAGCAGATTGCTCGGGATTCTTCGTCAATCAGAGGCGGCATTATTTTATTCTTGAGAAACTTTGACCGTTCGAACGGCGGCTCATGATTCCCGAGCTTAACAAAAATCAATGATTCAGAAATGTCCCTGTAATCTTAAGTCTGCGATCGTGGTTGGTAGTTGAGGGACCCGCTCGCTGGGACCCGTGTCGGGAGATTGCTCTACACAACCGGTTCATGAATCGCAGGACGACGTGCGGATCAATGAGTTATCACTAACGCGCCAGGAGATTGCTCGGTGGATATAAACAATATTTTGAACAACATTATGGGCTCCACGGGTGCCGGGATAGATAAAGTGGTCTCTTCCGCGAAATCTTCCCAGATACCCTCCGGTTTGGTTGGCGGAGTGGCCGCCGGCGGACTTGCCGCGCTGTTATTGAGCAATAAAAAAGCCCGCAAGATGGGCACCAAGGCTCTCAAATATGGTGGCATGGCTGCGGTTGGCGGTCTGGCCTATAAGGCATGGCGCGATCACAAGGCCGCGCAGGCCGGCGAAACACCATTACCTGCCAAGACCGCACCGAAACCTCCGTCCGGCAGCATATTCGACCTGGCGCAACCGAGCCCGGCCGCGAGCGGTGAAGACGTCCGACTTGTGATTATCCGTGCGATGATCAGCGCAGCCAAAACCGATGGGCATATAGACGACGACGAGCGCGCGCGGATTGAGGGCAAGATTCATGCTCTTAACTTGTCGCAGGATGAACAGACGTTTTTGGTCGATCAGTTGAACGCCCCGAGTGACCCAATCACCATCGCACGTCTGGCACGCAACGAAGAACAGTCGGCAGAGATTTACATTGCTTCAGCGATGGCAGTGGACAGCGACACAGCAGAAGAGAAACGGTATCTCGACCGGTTAGCGGATGCTTTGCATTTACCGAGCGACCTGCGGTCACGTCTCGATGCCGAGGCCAGCCGAAGTATCGATTTAGTCGCTTAACCCGGTTCCGACATTCGGTATGCTGCAGATGCCGGTCGATGCAAGAGGTGCGGACCATTTGCCAGACTTATTGGCTGCTTCTGGCTAGAAGCAGGCGTCATTCGCGGTTTGGAAATATGTCAGCTTCTGACCCAAAGCCGACGTTGTTCTAAGTCAGCATTGGTCCATTTGCCTCATCTGATCGTAATACCGTAGCGTGTCATAACTCGTTGCATGTTGGCGGGGTAATATGAAGACTGACCTCCGGAAATACACAGCCGCCCCGGTTCGCAGTTTCTTTTTGATGGTCTCGGTTGTTTGCCTTGCTTTGAGTATCGCCAAACCGACTCTCGGCTTCGAGACACGCCTGTGGGCCGTCCAGGGACTTCCCAATGACATCGATGGCAGTGAGTTTCTTGTTCTGCCGTCAAACCCCGATGCGGCGGCTCAGATCCTCGAACACAAACTTGAGAATTATGGGTATGCGCTTGCACGTGTGCGCGCCTCGGGGGATCGCCTGATCGTCAGGTTGGGCAAAATCGTCGATATCGATGTTGAAGCCATTGACCCGGCCGTCCGTTCGGCAGTTCGCAGACATCTCGACGTGCTGCTCGGGACGTCGCCAACGACGGAACGTCTGAGCGAGGTCATCACGCTTATCAACGACATACATGGCTTCTCCGGTTCGATTTCCATGCAGTCGATGAATGAGGACGGCGATCACAAAGTTGTCGCGGCCGGAGATCTGCAACGCCAGTCGGGGGTCCTCTCCGTCCGCAACACGCCCGCAAAAGAATTCAAAAGCCGGGAAGCATCGCTACACCAGGAGTTCTACTCGCTGTTGATGAGCGGCGACATACTTCGGTTCGATGTGACGGGTATCGATACGGACGAGGGAAGCGAGGCTATCGCGTTTGAATTCTCCCACGAAGTGCCGATCAACAATATCGGCACCGTTGTCGAAACGCGCTTATCCCATTTCGACGCAACCAGCGAGAATCAGTTTGAACCTGGACAGTCGAGTGACGCCAACACCACGGCGGGCGCATTTGTCATTGCGCATGCATTCGATCGCAAGGTGGATATTGCCGACTATGTGTTCGCGGAATTCAATTACCGTACCGAGAGCACAACGGGATTTGACGACCAGAACTACGCCGTCATGCGCACCGTGTTCGTGGAGACGCAGCACTTCGATCAGGGAACGAACTTCACATGGGGCCTTGGATTGAGCCTTGGCAGAGAGGTTTCCAACTCGACCTCGCCGTACGGTATTGTCCGCGGCGGCTTCGGGTTTCTTTTCTGGCTGCCGCAAATCTCGGAAACGGCCGATGTCCGTATCGAAAATTCCTGGCAAATCGGCACCGACAATGTACCGGGATTCGAATTCATGAGTTTTGGCGGCATCAACAGGCAACGCGGGTTCGAGGCTTTCGAGTATGCCGGAAGCCACGGCGCCGACCTGACGATAGAACTCGCCGATACCTTCCAGCCGTGGGCCGACAACGGGCCTATCGTCTCCCCATACGTCTTCGCAGATGCGACTTTTCTTGCAAACCAGTCGAGCGTTGCATCCGACGGCCGGCCCGAGAACAATACGCTTGTGAGCCTTGGCGTGGGATCAAAGGTCAGCTTCCTGAACGGCGTTTCGCTGATCGCCTGGCTGGCGGCCCCGATGTATGACGAGGAGCAACCGGACCGGGAACGCGGCCCACAGTTTTACTTGCAGGCGCAGTATTCATGGTAGGCACGCACACCAGGAAAACTTTCGGGTACACGGCAGTTGTAGTGATCGCCGCGTCCGGTTTCCTTTCGGGTACAGATGCTCTCGCGAAGACGGACCCGCCCGGATGCAAGAACCCAAACGCAGCAATCCACAACCCGAACTGCAATGGCGGTGGAACACACAAGCCTTCGATTCCGGATCCGCCGCCGATCCCGATCGTGACGCTGCCGATCACGCCGACATTGCCGCCATTACAAAATCTGCGGCCGTCACAGCCGCTCACACCGACCGTCCGGCCGAGACCGGACACCCTGACGCCGACCGTGCGACCGAGACCGGATACCCTGACACCGACCGTGCGACCCCAGCCGGATACCCTGACGCCGACCGTGCGACCCCAGCCGGACACCCTGACGCCGACCGTGCGACCCCAGCCGGATACCCTGACGCCGACGGTCCGACCCCAGCCGGATACCCTGACACCGACCGTGCGACCCCAGCCGGATACCCTGACGCCGACCGTGCGGCCGAGACCGGACACCCTGACGCCGACGGTCCGACCCCAGCCGGATACCCTGACACCGACCGTGCGACCGACACCGGACACCCTGACGCCGACGGTTCAGCTGCCGGGCACGCCCAGCGCCGCCGTCACTGATGCGAACGGAACGCCCCCTTCGGCTCCGGCGAACAGTGAAAAAGCAACGGCGGACCCAGCGTTGAAACAGACCGTCGATGCGGAAGGCAACACGATTTACGTATTTGAGCTAACGAGCCGGAACGCCAGCAACCCGAACGCCGCAGAAGGACGCGATCCTCTCATTTTTGCGGATGAATCGGTTGCAATCCCGGGATTGGACGCCGTGTTGCGGGGAGATCGAAACGGACAAAACCCTGCCAGCCTCGAACACGCGGCCGATGCAAGCGAGTTGAGCCGTCGCACGACCGATGATGTGGAGAGCTATGGTGCGATTCTCGTGCACGTCCAGCAGCATTCCGGGGAACCTGAGTACGATACATACGTGCCCCCGAAACCCGGGAACAACTTCGTTCCCGGATACAGGTCCTATTTAACCTCCGACAACGGGCACGTCAGCACGTGCGTCATTTCCGGCATGGGGCGCCGGAGTGTCATCAACCAGTATGGCCAAACCGTGTCTTACGGACATTCTCAGACGTACAGCCTGCGATCGAGCAGCGTTGGCCACCTACCGGCCAACCGGCGGCTAACCAGCCGTTGCCTCGTCTCGATCAAACAGAAATGAACGGAGAGGTTTTTATCCGATAGCGCAGACTTTGGTTATTTAAGACCGCTAATGGCTATTAGCGGCCGTTGACGCCATCGGGATACCGCGTCCGGTATGCTCTGGGGAACCGGCCGCGCGTAAAGTTTCTTATTGATGTGAGAAAATTCTCACTTTCCGTGAGAACCGACAACACCCGGGTCGATAGACAGGCCCCGGCTCAAGGCCGGAAAACGGATTCGTTTTTTAGTTAAACGGGAAGCCTACTTGTTCAGCTTGTCGCCGACCTGGCGGATACCGTCGACGAGGGCCTGGCCGTTTTTGCCGCCGTCGCCCTTCATCCGGTTCTGGATCACCAGTTTCATGGCGTCGATGTGCACCTTGACCGCCTGCACCTCGGCTTCGCCGAAGCCGTCCTGGCGTTCGATCAGCCGGCACAGTTCGTTGGCGATCAGGGTCATCAGGTCGTAGCCGAAGCTGCCGCCCTGGCCCTTGATGTCGTGCGCGATCTGAAAGACCTCTTCGGCCTCTTTCGTGCGTTCGCCGGACCCCGCGGCCAGTTTCTTGTAGGCTTCGTCGATGCGCTTGAGGTCTTCCTGCACCCATTCGAGATAGCTGTCCGCCATCTCGGCGATGACGTTTTCGGCGCGCTCAAGCGTCGCCAGATCAACCGCCCCGGGGCCGCCTTCGCGGACCTTGCTTTTCAGCGTGTTGGGCGGATTGATGATTTCCATTTCGTCATCGGCCATGAGTGATTTCGTTCCCTTCCGGTGTACGAACGAGCGCAGCTTAACAACCTAGCCACAACGACACAATAACGGCAATCCCCTATAGCAATCCGAGTGATCTCAGCTCGTCCGCCATTTCCGTCGGCAAATCCTCGGCCCCCTCGCCGCTCTCGTCAAGGTCTCTGGGCGCTTTCTCAGGCTCCAGATAGCGCCAGCCCTGAAACGCCCGGAACGGCCGGGGCTCAGTCAGAATATGCGTATTATTGTAAACGATGGCGCAGGCGGCATTGCCGTCCTTGTTCACGGTCTCGCGGAGGTCCGTGATCGGCTGCCGGAGCCGAATCACCCCCTTGATCACCCAGTAGATCGAGCCGCCGTCCAGCACCTCGTCGGCGCGGCGCGGGAAAGAGCGCGTAATATGCATGAGCTCCGGTTTCTCGCCGGCCTTCTTTTTCTGCTCGAGCCGGCGCGCCTGCACCTCCGCCAGATGCTGGACGCTTTCGATGCCGACGCAGAGCTTGATCAGATTGACCGTCACGCCGCGCCCTCTTCACTCGCCTGGCCCTTGTACGCCAGCGCGACCTTGGACGCCGGCGCGCGGTGAATGGCCGCCGAAATGAACCGGCTCGTAGCGAGCAGCTTGTCCATGTCGATCCCGGTCTCGATGCCGAGGCCGTTCAGCATGTAGACCACGTCCTCGGTGGCGACATTGCCGCTGGCGCCCTTGGCGTAGGGGCAGCCGCCCAATCCCGCGACCGCGGTGTCGATCACGGCGACACCCATCTGCATGACGGCGAGAAGATTTGCCAGCGCCTGCCCATACGTGTCGTGGAAGTGCGCGCCGAGCCGCGCGACCGGGATATCTCTCGCGACCGCCGCGATCATCGCCTGCGCCTTGGCGGGCGTACCGGTGCCGATGGTGTCGCCGAGCGAGACCTCGTAACACCCCATCTTGTCCAGTTCGCGGGCCACATAGGCGACCGCGTCCGGTGCGACCTCGCCCTCGTACGGGCAGCCGAGCACGCACGAGATATAGCCCCGGACCCTGATGCCGTCATTGAGGGCGGCTTCGGCGACCGGACGGAAGCGATCCAGGCTTTCCGATATCGAGCAGTTGATGTTCTTCTGCGAGAACGCCTCGGTCGCCGCACCGAAGATGGCGATCTCCTCGACGCCTGCCGCCTTCGCGGCTTCGTAACCCTTGAGGTTCGGGACCAGCACCGGGTAGCTGACGCCCGGCTTGCGTTTGATCCCCGCCATCACGTCCGCCGTGTCGGCCATTTGCGGCACCCATTTGGGCGACACGAACGCGCCCGCCTCGACCACCGGGACACCGGCGTCGGTCAGGCGGTCGACGAGTTCGATCTTCGTCTTGAGCGGCACCGTTTCGGGATGGTTCTGCAAGCCGTCCCGGGGGCCGACATCGACGATCTTGACGAATTTCGGCAGTTCCATATCAGCCGTTAATCTCTCAGGCCGGCTCGAAGATGACAAGGGGCACGCCGTCTTCGACCTGCTCACCGGCCTTGCAGCGGATCTCGGTCACCGTGCCGTCGGCGGGGGCGGCGATGGTGTGTTCCATCTTCATCGCTTCCAGCACCAGCAGTGATTGGCCGCGCTTGACCCTGGCGCCCGCCTTGACGTGCACGTGCGTCACCTTGCCCGGCATCGGCGCGGTCAGGTCGCCGCCCGCATCCGCTTCGTCGGCGGCGGCGTCGGCGGGATCGAACAAAAGGAACACGCAGCGGCCGTCTTCGCCGAACACCGTCAGCCGGTCGCCGGTGTGCGCGACGTCGGCGCGCAACCGCACCCCGTCGATAACGATGCCGCCGTCGTCCGTCATCTGACCGGCGATGCTTTCCTCGCCGATGATCAGGTCATAGCCGCCGCCGGGGCGCGCCCTGGCGGTCACCAGCAACGGCTCGTCGTCGATGACGTCGCGCAAAAAAACGTCCTGATGGCCGCGGTCGATGACGCGCCAGCCGTCGGTCCGGAACCAGGGCGAGAACGGATCGCCCGAGCGTTCGGCCCTGCGGCACGCGGCGATGCCCCGTTCGCGGATCACGGAAAGGGCGGCGATGGCGAGCGAGGTCTCGTCGGCCGGCACCACGCGCCGCCAGCCGAGCGGCGGCGGCTTCATCCTGTCCAGCCAACCTGTGTCGACCCTGGCGTTGACAAAGGTCTCGTCGGCCGAAATTCCCAGCAGGAAATCCAGGTTGGTCTCGAGCCCGGCGATGTGCGTTTTCGAGAGCGCCGCCTGCAGTTTCGATAGCGCGTCGGCGCGGTCGGCGCCGTGGACGATGATCTTGGCGATCATCGGATCGTAGTGGACGGAAACGCCGTCGCCCTGCTCGATCCCGGTGTCGACCCGCACCCCCGGCGTGTCCGCGAACGTGAGATGATGGAGCGTGCCGGTCTGCGGCAGGTAGCCCTTGTCCGGGTCCTCGGCGTACAGCCTGGCTTCGAACGCGTGACCGGTGATCGAGAGATCGTCCTGCTTGAGCGGCAGTTCGCCGCCCGCCGCGACGAGCAGCTGCCACTGGACCAGGTCCTGCCCGGTGATCGCCTCGGTCACCGGATGCTCGACCTGCAGGCGCGTGTTCATCTCGATGAAATAGAAATCCTTGCCGGATAAAAGGAACTCGACCGTTCCCGCGCCGACGTAATCGACCGCGCGCGCCGCGTTCACCGCTGCCTCGCCCATGGCGTGCCTGAGCTTTTCGGTCATGCCCGGTGCCGGCGCTTCCTCGATCACCTTCTGGTGGCGGCGTTGTAATGAGCAGTCGCGCTCGAACAGGTGCACGTAGTTGCCGTGCGCATCCCCGAACACCTGCACCTCGACGTGGCGCGCTTTCGAGAGATACTTCTCGATCATCAGCTTGGGATCGCCGAACGACGACTTCGCCTCCCGCTTGGCGCCCTCGATGGCGTCTTTCAGGTCCGCCTTCCTGCGCACCACGCGCATGCCCTTGCCGCCGCCGCCGGCGCTTGCTTTCACGAGCACCGGGAAACCGATCTCCTCGGCCACTTTGGTGAGGGTTTTTACGTCCTGCTTCGAGCCGTGATAGCCCGGCACCAGAGGGACGCCCGCCTTCTCCATCAACGCCTTCGACGCCGACTTCGAGCCCATGGCGCGGATCGCATCCGCCGGCGGCCCGACGAAGATCAGCCCCGCCTCGGCGATCGCATCGGCGAAGGCCGCGTTCTCCGACAGAAAGCCGTAGCCCGGATGGATGGCGTCGGCGCCGGTCGCGAGCGCGGCGGCGATCACGCTCTCGATTTTCAGATAGCTCTCCGCCGCCGGACCGGGGCCGATCCGCACCGCCTCGTCGGCCAATCGCACATGGCGCGCATCTTTATCGGCATCCGAATAGACCGCGACCGTTTTAATCCCCATCGCCCGCGCCGTCGCGATCACGCGACACGCGATTTCGCCCCGGTTGGCGATCAGCAGTTTACGGATCGCGGCCACGCTCAGTCCTTCACCCACTTGGGTTTGCGTTTTTCGAGGAACGCGGCGACGCCCTCCTGCCCCTCTTCGGTGGCCCGCACACGGGCGATGTGGCCCGCGGTGTCGCGCACCACCTTTTCATCCTGGGTCGCGGAGTTGGTGATGTAGGAGACCAGGTTCTTGACCTCCGACAGCGCCCGCGGCCCGCCCCGCAGAAGCGCGTCGACGACTTCGCCCCGTTTGTCCGCCAGCCGAGCCGCGGGCACCACCTCGTGCACGAGTCCCAGTTCCCGCGCCCGCTCGGCCGAGAATTTCTCCGCCGTCAGCATGTAGCGCGTCGCCTGACGTTCGCCGATGGCATGAATGACGTAAGGGCCGATGACGGCGGGGATGAGGCCGAGCCGCACTTCCGACAGGCAGAAGTGCGCATCCTCGGACGCGATCGCGATGTCGCAGCACGCCACCAGCCCGACGCCGCCGCCGTAGGCCGGCCCCTGCACCATGGCAACCGTCGGCTGGCGCATGCGGAACAGTACAGCCATCAGCTTGCCCAGGTTCTTGGCGTCTTCGAGGTTTTCGGCGCGGTCGTATTCGGCCATCCGCTTCATCCAGTTGAGGTCCGCACCGGCGGAGAAGCTCTTGCCTTCGGCAGCGAGTACGACGACGCGCACCGTCGGGTCGTTTTCGAGGCCCTGCAGTTCGCGGCGCAGCCGGTCGATCAACTCGTCGTCGAAAGCGTTATGCACGTCGGCGCGGCACATGGTGATCGTCGCCACGCCGCGGCCGGAAATCTCGGTGATCAGGGGAGCCGTCGTTCTTGCCATGATCTCTATCCTCGTTACATCCGGAACACGCCGAACGTGGTTTTCTCGATCGGCGCATTGAGGGCTGCCGAAAGCCCGAGCCCCAGCACCGTCCGCGTATCCGACGGGTCGATGATGCCGTCGTCCCACAGCCGGGCGCTCGCGTAATACGGATGACCCTGATGTTCGTACTGTTTCAAAATCGGGTCCATGAAGGCCTGCTTGTCTTTCTTGGACCATTTCTTGCCCCGCGCCTTCATGCCGTCCTCGCGCACGGTCGCGAGCACGTTGGCCGCCTGCTCGCCACCCATGACGGAGATGCGCGCGTTGGGCCACAGCCACATGAACCGGGGCGAATAGGCGCGCCCGCACATGGAATAGTTCCCGGCCCCGAAGCTGCCGCCGATGACCACCGTGAACTTCGGCACATTGGCGCAGGCGACGGCGGTCACCATCTTGGCGCCGTCCTTGGCGATGCCGCCTTGTTCATACTTCTTGCCGACCATGAAGCCCGAGATGTTCTGCAGGAACACCAGCGGGATGCCGCGCTGCGCGCAGAGCTCGATGAAGTGCGCGCCCTTGAGCGCGCTCTCGGAAAACAGAATACCGTTGTTGGCGACGATCCCAACAGGATAGCCGTGGATGCGCGCGAACCCGGTCACCAGCGTTTCGCCGTAAAGTTTCTTGAACTCGTCGAATTCCGAGCCGTCGACGATGCGCGCGATCACTTCGCGCACGTCGAACGGTTTCCTCAAGTCAACCGGGGCGATCCCGGCAAGTTCGGACGGGTCGTAGACGGGGTCGATGGGCGCGCGGATGTCGATGTTCGGTTTCTTGACCCGGTTGAGATTGCGGATCGCCTGACGCGCCAGTTGAAGGGCGTGCAGGTCGTCGCGCGCGATGTGGTCGGTGACGCCGGAAATCTTGGAATGCACGTGCGCGCCGCCGAGATCCTCGGCCGTGACTTCCTCGCCGGTCGCCGCCTTCACCAAAGGCGGCCCGCCCAGAAAGATCGTCCCCTGCCCCTCGACGATGATGCTCTCGTCGCACATCGCGGGCACGTATGCCCCACCCGCCGTGCACGAGCCCATGACCACGGCGATCTGTGGGATACCGGCCGCCGACATGTTGGCCTGATTGAAGAAGATGCGCCCGAAGTGTTCCTTATCAGGAAACACCTCGTCCTGACGCGGCAGGAACGCGCCGCCGCTGTCGACCAGATAGATACACGGCAGGTTGTTTTCCCGCGCCACTTCCTGCGCGCGCAGATGCTTTTTCACCGTCAGCGGATAATAGGTCCCGCCCTTCACCGTCGCGTCGTTGGCGACGATCACGCACTCGACACCTTCGACCGGGCCGATGCCGGTGATGATCCCGGCGGCGGGCACGTCGTCCTCGTAAATCCCGTAGGCGGCAAACTGCGACAACTCGAGAAATGGCGCGCCCGGGTCGATCAGGTTACGGATGCGTTCGCGCACCGGCAGCTTGCCGCGGGCGGTGTGCTTGTCGCGCGCCGTCTTGCCGCCGCCTTCCTTGATGCGCGCCAGCTTCTCCGCCAGATCGCCGAGCAGGTCTTCGACCACGCCCGCGTTCTTGCGAAACGCTTCGCCCTTGGTGTCGACGATGGAACGGATGACGCTCATCGATGCTTACCGGTCAGTCTTTCTTCGGCCGTTCACCGACCGGGCCGCCGGCCTCTTTCCAGGCCTTAAAGCCGGAAGCGAACTGCTTGACGTTTTCCATCCCCATATCCTTCAACGTCTTCGCCGTCAGGGCCGAACGCCACGCGGCGGCGCAGTAAAGGACGTAGGTCTTGTTCTCGTCGCCCAGGTCTTCCTTGAAGTACGGGCTGTCCGGATCGAACCAGAATTCGGCCATGCCGCGCGGTACGTGATAGGCGCCGGGGATCATGCCGTCGCGCTCGAGCTCCCGCACGTCGCGCACGTCGACGAACATCAGCTTGTCCGAGCCGTGCTGCGCGATGGCATCCTCGAGCGAGATCGTCTCGATGGCGGCCTCCGCTTCAGCGACCAGATCCTTGATGCCTTTTTTGAATTTCTTCGTCATGTTACTTCCCCATCGTTGTCTTTTACCAGCCGCCGGACTTGAGCCAGCGTTTGACCATCCACAGTCTGTCGGCGCCCCAGAATCCTTCACCATCGACGATGATGAACGGTGAGCCGAAAACGCCCTTTTCGACCGCCCAGGCGGTTTCGTCTTTCAGACGCTGTTTAACGCTCTCGTCGTCGAGCGCCTTCAACACTTCATCTTCGGCAAATCCCTGCTTCGCCGCAATGGCCGCGACGGTTTCTTTCGACGAAATGTCCTTCCCTTCGCCGAAGAACGTCAGGAAACAGTCCCATGCGAACGCCTTGGCCTTGGCGGGGTCCTGACCTTCGATCCAGTAATACGCCCGCGCGGCCGCAACGGTGGCGATCGGGAACGGATCCGGCATGGTCCATTTCAGGTCCTGGAACCGTGCCAGTCGCGCCCAGTCGTTCTTCACATAGTCGCCCTTGAGCGGCACCTTTACCGGCGGCACCGCGCCGGTTTCCTTCAGCGCCACGCCCAGCAGCATCGGTTTCCACACGACCTCGCGCTCGAACCCGGCGGCCAGCCGGTCGATCTGCTGCGCCGCGAAGTACGCGTACGGGGACGAAAAATCGAAATAGAACTCAACGGGGTTTGGCATTCTCTTTCCTCACTAACTGTCCCCTCACCCGGCTCGCTTCGCTCGCCACCCTCTCCCCAGGGAGAGGGGTGTTGCCGCGAGAGTTCCTTCTCCCTCGGGAGAAGGACAGGATGAGGGGATCTTTGTTGCGCATCAGTTCTCCCCCAGCGCGCGGGCGATGACCATGCGCTGCACGTCGGACGTGCCCTCGTAAATCTGGCAGACGCGGACGTCGCGGTAGATGCGCTCGACCGGGAAGTCCTCGACATACCCGTACCCGCCCAGCGTCTGGATCGCGCCGGAACACACCCGTTCCGCCATTTCTGAGGCGAACAGCTTGGCCATCGACGCCTCTTTGAGACATGGTGCGCCTTCTTCGCGCAGGCGCGCGGCGTTCAGGTACATCAACCTGGCCGCCTCGACCTGCGTCGCCAGATCGGCGAGCCGGTGACCGACCGCCTGATGCTCCATGATCGGTTTGCCGAAACTTTTGCGTTCCTTGGCATAATCGACGGCGAAGTCGAGCGCGGCGCGCGCCATGCCGACCGACTGCGCGGCGATGCCGATGCGCCCGCCTTCCAGATTGGAAAGCGCGATGCGGTAGCCCTGCCCTTCTTCGCCCAGAAGATGATCGGGGGTCAGGCGGCAATCGTTAAAAGTGATCTGCGCGGTGTCGGAACAGCGCTGGCCCAACTTCTTTTCGATACTCGTGACCTCATAGCCTTCCGTATCCGACGGGACGACGAAAGCCGAAATCCCCTTGCGGCCCGCGTCCGGATCGGTGACGGCGAACACGACCGCGATATCGCAGTGCTTGCCCGACGTGATGAACTGCTTGGTGCCGTTGAGGACGAAATGATTGCCGTCCCTGACGGCGCGGGTACGGATCGCGGCGGCATCGGACCCCGCCTCCGGTTCGGTCAGCGCGAACGCGCCCAACATCTTTCCCTCCGCCAGCGGGCGCAGATATTTCTCTTTCAGCGCATCCGAGCCGAAGTCGTTGATCGGCTTCTGACCGACACCATTATGCACGCTCATGATCGTCGAGACCGCGCCGTCGCCCGACGCGATTTCCTCCATCGCCAGTGCGTGCGCGATCATGCCGGTGTCGGACCCGCCCCATTCTTCGGGGGTCAGCATACCCATGAAGCCGAGCGCACCCATCTCGGCCAGCTCGTCTTTCGGGAACGCCGCCGACTTGTCGCGCTCCGCAGCACCCGGCGCCAGACGCTCGCGCGCGAAATCGCGGGCGGTGTCACGGATCATCTGCTGTTCGTCGGTCAGGTGCATATCGTTGCTCCAAATCCCCTCACCCTCCCACGTGCTCGCGCACGCGGGCCCCTCCCTCTCCCTCGGGAGAGGGAACATTGGCCGTTCGCCCCTCTCCCTTGGGAGAGGGTGGCGCGAAGCGCCGGGTGAGGGGTTTCATATTCATTCGTTCACCACGGCAGCGGGCTGCCGTCGTAATTCAGGAACTTGCCGGTGTCGGCGAAGCTCAGCTTCTCGATGGACGCGCGCAGGTGTGTGATGCTCTCGGTCGGCGTCAACGTGGCGTTCGGCCCGCCCATGTCGGTCTGCACCCAGCCGGGGTGGAAGTTCACCACCGCAACGCCGGTGTCGGCGATTTCCTGCGCGTAGCACGCCATCACCATATTGAGCGCAGTCTTCGACGAACGGTAGATGTACTCACTCGGCGCCGAGCCGTTCTCGATGGACGCCATGATCGATGAGATGTTGACGATCAGCTTGCGGGCGCCCTTCTCGACGTTCGGTAAAAGCGCGCGGGCGATGAACAGCGGCGCCATGGCGTTGGTCTGCATGACAGGCGTCCAGTCCTTCATCGTCACGTCGGCGGCCTTGACCGGTTTCGGCCCATAGACGCCAGCGTTGTTGATCAGGATGTCGATGGGGCGGCCGTCCAGGTCCTTGACGAACCTGTCGATGGAATTCTGATCCAGCACATCGAGACCGTAGACCGCGATGTCGCCTTCGATGGTCCCCAGTTCGCCGACCCCGACCGGATTTCGGCAGGTGGCGATGACGGACCAGCCGTCTTTCGCATACTGCTTCGCGAACTCGAGGCCGAGGCCGCGGTTGGCGCCGGTGATCAAAACTGTCGGCATTTAGAAATCTCCCTTGTCGTCTTTTCTGCGCGTTTCAATTCAACCTGTCATCCCGGACGTTAACCGAGCCCGCAATCGAGAGATTGCGGAAGCGAGGTTTACGATCCGGGACCCATGGCGCAATGACGTCCTGCTTCTAAAATGGGTCCCGGCTCTCGGCACGCAACGCGCCTCGGCCGGGATGACGATGGTGCTTATGATCTCTTCTTCGCCGTCACCTCGATTTCGACCTTCATGCGCGGATCGACGAGCCCTGCGATGATCGCCGTAGACGCCGGGCGGATGTCTTTAAACGTCTCGCCCAGCACTGGATAGATTGCCGGCCAGTCGTCTGCGTTGGTAATGATGTAATTGGCGCGGACCACGTCGGCGAAGATTGCGCCGGCTTCCTTGAGCGCCGCTTCGATGTTCTTCAGCGTCTGGCGCGTCTGTTCCGCGGGATCGTCGGAGATCGTGCCCGCCGCGTAATCGAACCCGGTGGTGCCGGACACGAACACGAACTCGCCGTCGACAACGGCGCGGGAATAGCCGATCTTCTTCTCGAACTCGGAGCCGGACGAGATCAGCTTCCGCGTCATCAGTTCATCCTTTCGATGGCGACCGCCGTCGCCTCGCCGCCGCCGATACAGAGCGACGCGACACCCTTTCTGAGATCGTACTTATTAAGGGCGTTCAGCAGCGTCACGATGATACGCGCGCCCGATGCGCCGACCGGATGGCCGAGCGCGCAGGCGCCGCCGTGGACGTTGACCTTGTCGTGCGGGAGATCGAGATCGCGCATCGCCGCCATGGTGACGACGGCGAAGGCTTCGTTGATCTCGAACAGATCGACGTCGTCTTTTTCCCATCCCGCTTTCGCCAGCACCTTCTCGATCGAGCCGATGGGCGCGGTGGTGAACCAGGCCGGTTCCTGGGCGTGGGTCGCGTGCGCGTTGATCTTGGCCAAAGGTGTGAGGCCGCGTTTCTCCGCTTCCGACAAACGCATCAGCACCAGCGCCGCGGCGCCGTCGGAGATCGACGACGAGTTCGCGGGCGTCACCGTGCCGTCTTTTCTGAACGCCGGTTTGAGCTGCGGGATTTTTTCGATGTTGGCGCTGTGGGGTTGTTCATCGGTCGTCACCTCGACGTCGCCCTTGCGGGTCGAAACGGTGACCGGTTCGATCTCATTCACGAAAGTGCCGTCCTCGATCGCCTTCTTGGCGCGGGTCAGGCTTTCGATGGCAAAGTCGTCCTGTTGCTCGCGGGTGAATTGGTAGTGCTGCGCGGTATCCTCGGCGAAGGTCCCCATGAGGCGGCCTTCGTCGTAGGCGTCCTCGAGCCCGTCGAGGAACATGTGATCCTTGACCTGGTCGCCGTGGCCGAGGCGATAACCCTTCCGCGCCTTCGGCAGGATGTAGGGGGCGTTGGTCATGCTCTCCATGCCGCCCGCGACCATCACGTCGTGCGCGCCGGCGAGAATGTTGTCGTGCGCCAGCATCGTCGCCTTCATCGCCGAGCCGCACATCTTCGAAAGCGTCGTGGCGCCGGTCGACCACGGCAGCCCGGCGGCGTGCGCGGCCTGCCTGGCGGGGGCCTGTTTGAGGCCGGCGAACAGGCAAAGGCCCATCACCACGTCTTCGATATCCTCCGGCTTGACCCCGGCGCGGGCGACCGCCGATTTGATCGCGGCGCCGCCGAGTTCGGGGGCCGACATATCCGATAACGAACCCTGAAACCCGCCCATCGGGGTGCGCGCGGCGCCGACGATGACGATGGGATCCTTTTTTGGGCTAATCTGATCAGAAGTCATTAACGTCACTCCTCAAATCCGGAATTCATGCAGGAATATGCAGGTTGATGCAGGTCTCGGGCGCACCTCAGGTGATCAGGTTCCACGCCGTCACTGTCCAGAAAACGACATAGAGGATCACCGCGCCGCGCGCCGCATATCCCCACTTCGCCTCGGCCGCGAGCGCCGCCGACCGCCAGACGGTGATCACCGACCAAGTGCCGAAAAGCGCCCACACGCCGCCGATCGCATACATGATGAACCTGGCCGCGGTCATGGATTCGTCGACCCTTTCGGGGTCGATCGTCAACCCCGCGACGACGCCGATCACCAGCGTCCCGACGGCGAACGCGAGGACGATCCCGTGGCCGAAAAAGAACCCGCCCCAGAACGCGATCCAGAGCGGCAGCTTGCCCTGTAAGCCCCTGATCCAAAAGGGTCCGTCGGGATGCGGGCCTTCGAAGCCGTGCGGTCCTTTTGCGTGCTTCGGCGTCTTCTCGAGGCCCAGTCTTCTCGACGTCCCGTAGATGTCGATGAAGACCGGTCCGTGATCGCCGCCGCCGGAATGATCCGCCATCTCAGGCCGTCTCCTCGAACAGTTCGCGGCCGATCAGCCAGCGGCGGATCTCGGACGTGCCGGCGCCGATCTCATACAGTTTGGCGTCGCGTAAAAGCCGCCCGGTCGGGGTCTCGTTGATGTAGCCCATGCCGCCTAGGCACTGGATCGCTTCGAGCGCCATCCACGTCGCCTTTTCGGCCGCGTAAAGGATTGCGCCGGCTGCATCTTTTCGCGTCGTCTGGCCCCGGTCGCAGGCCCGGGCGACGGCGTAAACGTAGGCTTTGGCGGCGTTCATGGTGGTGTACATGTCGGCGAGTTTGCCCTGCATCAGCTGGAACTCGCCGATGGATTTTCCGAACTGCTTGCGGTCGTGCATGTAGGGCACGACGACGTCCATACAGGCCTGCATGATGCCGATGGGACCCGCCGCGAGGACCGCGCGCTCGTAGTCGAGCCCGCTCATCAACACGTTGACGCCCTTCCCCACACCGCCGAGCACGTTCTCTTCCGGGACCTCGACATCCTCGAACACCAGCTCGCAGGTGTTGGAGCCGCGCATCCCCAGCTTGTCGAGCTTCTGCGCCTGGGAAAATCCCTTGAAGGCGCGCTCGACGAGGAACGCGGTGATGCCCTTGGGGCCCGCGTCCATGTCGGTTTTCGCATAGATCACGTACGTGTCGGCGTCGGGACCGTTGGTGATCCACATCTTGTTCCCGTTGAGGACGTAACGGTCCCCCTTCTTGTCGGCGCGCAACCGCATGGAGACGACGTCCGAACCGGCGCCCGGCTCGCTCATCGCCAACGCACCGACGTTTTCGCCGGTAATCAGTTTCGGCAGGTAACGCTCTTTCTGATCCTGGGTGCCGTTCCGGCGGATCTGGTTCACGCAAAGATTCGAATGCGCGCCGTAGCTGAGACCCACGGACGCCGACGCCCGGCTGATCTCCTCCATCGCCACGCAGTGCTCGAGATACCCCATCGCGGCGCCGCCGAACTCCTCTTCGACGGTGATGCCCAAGAGTCCCATATCCCCCATCTTGCGCCACAGGTCGTTCGGAAAATCGTTGTCGCGATCGATGTCCGCGGCGCGCGGCGCAATCTCGTCCATGGCGAACCCACTGACGGACTGGCGCAGCATGTCTGCGTCCTCGCCGAGACCGAAATCGAGCGTGGGATATTCATTGGGAATCATATCGTGTTTCCGCCCCTGGTTCTCTCATTCAACAGGTGGTGACGCTGCGCCGGAATACTAGTTTACGTTAACGTAAACGTCAATTATAGACCTGGCCCGGTTGGCTCAGTGTATGGCAAACCCGGCCGATATGGCGAGGATCCCGAGACCTGCACTCCAGAGCGCCGAGCTGTTTAGCTGATCGCCCTTGCGACGACCAAAGTCCACAATAGCTTGAACACTGGAAGCGGTAACAGCGAAACCGGCGGTAAAACCCACCAAAGGCACCCAACCCATGAAATCGCTGTATTCTCCCCCAGCCACCTGACATGCGAGGACAACGAACCAATACAAAACATATCCGACGGGTAACGCCATCAAGACGCACCCGGCGTACCTCTGCACCCCCCCATCCACGGCAGAGTTTGGTCGCGCATGCAACAAGGTCCATGCCCCCGCATTCGCGGAGTACAGAATCAAAGCGATGAATATGCCGGCGAGCGCCCCCTCGGCCGGAAACCCTTTCAACATATGGGATGTCAGCGACCAGATCGCATAGTATGGCAACACGACGAGCGCCATTACGGCACCCACCCCGGACAAAACGGCAGTAAAAAATGACCAGCCCGGCCGTTCGGCCAACAGCATATGCGCCAGGATAGATCCCGCGATTAACAGATAACAGTTGAGTAGCGCGGGGGAGCCCCCGAGCAACGTGTTTAACAAGGCAGCACCGGGCAAAGCCACAAACAACACCACAGGCACGACCGCCGCGAAAACCTGATCCCGGTCGAAGTTCAGTACAGCCCTGAAAACCGCCAAGTCCAGGAACTCTCTGAGTTCGCTAATTCGACGGGCATTATTTCGGTTGCTGGCGGCACGCGCGAGCAACCCGGCCAACACCAGGAAAACGATCCCTGCCCCAACAAAAGTAAACGAAACAAAGAGCATCCTACACCGACCCGTTGACAGTCCCAGCGTCCGTTTCCCACGAAGCGGACAGTCGGACAACCCCCTATTACGCGTCCAGGCGGTCGCGCGTGTTTGCGGCAGTTCGGCGTCTACCAGATCGTGATTTCGACCCGGCGGTTCTCTGGCTCGGCGACGTTGTCTGCCGTCGGCACGATGAGGTCAGCCTCGCCATGTGATCGAACGACGATATCGTCAGGCGCCAACCCCGCCCCCGCAAGCACACCGCGGATCGCATCAGCGCGGCTTAAAGCAAGACGGTAATTCACATCTGCATCACCGACCGTATCCGTGTGGCCAATGATATTCGCCCGCGCCAGCTTCCGCTTCGAGAACGCGGCGACAACTTCCTGAAGCCGCGCTTGGGACTCGTCCGTGAGGGTCGATGTACCGGTTCTGAAATAAAGCAAAAATGTTTGCGGCGGCTCGGGCGCGGCGTCGAGCGCACTTTGGAACACCGCGCTGATTTCTTCGATTGAGATGGCCTCAGGCGCCGTCGGCGTGCCACTCGACGAGACCCGGATGACCGTATCCGGCTTATTCAGCACCTGTTGGCCTGCCGCATTGCCGACCACGACCTGGCCGACATGCCCGCTCGGATCTTCGAGCAGCACCACCAGGTCCTCGTTCTTGTCCAGAGCAAATGCCGCTGCCAACCACAGCAAAAAAAACGTCAACGGTTCCATGATCGCGTTACTCCGCGACCTTGATCAGCACGCGGGTACCGCGAATGCCGATCGTGGTGAACGGGGTGGACAGATCGACATGATCCGATGAGAGCTTGGCGATGCGCCCGGATAGATACGTCGCCGTTCCCTTCAGGAACTTGGCCGCAAAAGAGAGCTTTTCGTCCTGGGGCTCGAACACGAATGCATCGATCGCCATTCTGCTGTCGGACCCAAGCGACAGCACTGTGCCATCCAAAAACGTAATCCCGATCGACCCGGAGGGATCGGTTGATACCACATCCCCCTCAAATACCGGCGCGCCGAGCTGTGCATTCTCCAATTTGCCCGCCCGGGACACCGATGCGCCGGATACAAGCGTTTTTACCTGACCGATCGCCCCTTCAGGCAATTCAGCCGCAGCCTGCCCGGTAAGACAAAAGACGGTCGCTGCCATCAAAATTGCAGCGAAATAGCCCCGCATCACCGATTATCCTTCTTGAAAAAGACGCACTTCGCCCCAGGACTACGCACGTCTTATTAGAATTTGCTGAAGCAAAGCTTACCGATCGTAATTAGCTCCGAGCATCCTTGCACCGGCTCACCCCTGAATGCCGAACCGGCCCACGATCCGCATCAACGTCTGCTGCATCAGGGCGCAGAGCTTGGTTTCACCCTCTTTGCGCACAAAGACTTCACCTTTCGTAATCGACAGAGTCCGACCCGGCTTGATGACCTCACCCCGGGCAATCAGCAGATCGCCGTCTGCCGGCGAAATCAGGTTCAATTTGAACTCCACGGTCAGCACCCCGTCGTCAGCGGCGAACAGCGTCGAGGCGGCATACCCGCCGGCCGTATCAATGACACTGGCAATGCCGCCGGCATGATAAAAACCATGCTGCTGAGAGAGCTCGTCACTAAACGGCATCTCGATCTCGACGAGGCCCGGCTCGACCCTGGTCATGGCTGCACCGAGATGCGCCATCAATCCCTGGCGGCCGAAGCTGTGACGCACCCGTTCTGCGTAATCCGGATCAGCGATCTGGAATTCGCTCACCTGCGTCAGGCCCCGATGCGAAGCGGCGACACCATACCTTCAAGCGTCGCCATCACCGAGAGCGGCGTCAGCTTGCCCGTCGCCGGATTTTCCTCTGTCGGCACACCGGCGATCGTGAACTCGAAACGGGTCGAATCACTGTCCAGCTTGACGGTGTGCGTGTTGCGGTCGACGGCGGGGTCGGCCCAGATTTCATACTGGGTGTCGTCCGGGCCGGCACCGGCAAGGCTCAATGCCACGGCAACGTTGACGTTGGCGGGGAATTTCTGCGCCGCATCGCGAACCGACCCCTTATAAAGGCAAAGCGGCTCCTTGAGGTCGGACAAGTCGATCCCTTGCTCGATCACGAACGGCGCTTTCACCAGACCCTTGGGCGGTTTGCGCGTCGCCATGACGAGGGAATGAATGGTGCCGTGCCGCGCAGCGTTGACCGCATCGAAAGCCATCAACGCGCCGGTCGGCACGATGATCCTGGCGCCGGTTTCCTTTGCCTTCTCGATCAGGTCCGGACGTTCCAGAAGTTGCGTCACGGTGACCGCGACGAGAATCTTCCCCTTCTCGATCGCCGGTTCGGCGAGGTCGAAATACCTTTCGGGCGGCAGCCCCTCGACGATCAAATCCGCCATATCGACGACATCCGCCAGATCGACAATCGGCGGTTTCGATTTGAAGTCCGCAATCTTGTCCTTGGCCCGTTCCTTGTTGCCGGCTGAAACGGCGACGAGCTCATAGCCGGGCACCCCGTCTGCAAGCCACTTGGCCACGGGCAACCCCACCGCGCCAAGACCGGCCACGGCAACTTTCAGATTTTTCACGGACGTCATTGATACCTCTCAGGAAACGGTTGGTTATTTTTTGTTCTGCTTTTGAGACAGCAACTGGGTGCACTGGCGCTCGAGCCGGTTCATCTCGGCAAGAATATCCTCGATGTCCTGCTTTTGGCCTTCGAGAACGGTCTTGCGCTCACGGATCACACCGATGAATTGCTTGAGCTGCGTGACTTCGCTCGGATCGACGTCATACAGGTCGATCAACTCGGCGATTTCATCGAGGGTCAGCCCGAGCCGTTTGCCCCGCATTATCAGCCGCAGGCGCACCCGATCGCGGGGGCTGTAGATCCGGCGCTGTCCTTCGCGGATCGGCGAGATCAGGCCCTTGTCTTCATAGAACCGGACGGTCCGCGTGGTGACGCCGAATTCCTTCGCCAGTTCTGCAATCCCGTATGTCTCAGTCATGCAGAGATGCTATGCGAGGTTTACGTTAACGTAAAGTAGGTGGGCGTTGTTTTCGATCGGACTAGAGCAGCACCAGCGCCGCCAGCCCCAAAAAGGCGAAGAATCCGACCACGTCCGTCACCGTGGTCAGGAATACGCTCGATGCGATGGCGGGATCGGCACCTGCCTTGTCGAGCATGATCGGGATCGTCGTGCCGGCCAGCCCGGCTATGACCATATTAATGACCATGGCACTGGCGATCACCACCCCCAGCGTCGCGCTTTGAAACCACAACCATGCCACGGCTCCCGAAAGTACGGCGAACGCGATCCCATTGAAGCACCCGACGATGACTTCCTTGGTGATGACCCGATAAGCGTTGGCACCCGTCAGTTCCTTGGTCGCAAGCGCGCGAACGGTCACGGTCAGGGTCTGCGTTCCGGCATTCCCGCCCATCGACGCGACAATCGGCATCAGCACGGCCAATGCCACGACCTGTTCGATGGTCGCATCGAATATCCCGATCACCATGGACGCCAGGATTGCCGTCAACAGGTTGACGACCAGCCAGCTGAAACGCGCGCGCGCCGTCGAGATCGAGGCGTGATAGAGGTCGTCCTCGATAACGCCACCCATGCGCATGATGTCTTCTTCGTGCTCTTCATGGATGACGTCGACCACGTCATCGATGGTGATCGCGCCGACCAGACGGCCGTCGGCATCGATGACCGGCGCAGATACAAGGTCGCGCTGACGGAACAGAAAGGCGACGTCTTCCTGGTCGGTGTCGACGGCGATCTCGTGCATTTCCTCTTCCATGACCTCGGTCACGGGCACCGGGCGGCGCGAGCGCAGCAGCGTGCTCAGCGAAACCGCGCCGACCGGATGGCGGCGCGCGTCGATCACGAAGATGTCGTAGAAGATGCTCGGCAGTTCGTCTTCCCCGGCATCGGCCTTGCGGCGCATGTAGTCGATGCACTGGCCGACGTTCCAGTGGCTCGGCACGGTGACCACCTCGCGTTGCATCAGTCGGCCGGCGCTGTCTTCCGGATAGCTCAGGCCTTCTTCGATGAAGGTCCGGTCCTCGTCGGGTATCTGTTCGAGGAGTTCTTTTTGACGGTCCTCGTCCAGTTCCTCGAACACCATCAGCGCGTCATCGCTGTCGAGTTCGGTGATGGCGTCCGCGGCCCGTTGCGTGCCCAACGCCGCCAGCACGTTTTCGCGCACCGTTTCGTCAAGCTCGGACAAGACTTCCGGATCAAAGATGTCGCGTGTGGTTTTGATCAGACGGGTGCGGTCGTCCGGGCTCAGGCGTTCGAGAAGGTCGGCGAAGTCGGCGTAATGAAGCTCGGCGACGAAATCGTGGACCTTGTCCGTCTCGCCGGCGTCCATGGCTTCGATGACGAAAACCTCTGGCCCCACCGGCTCCGCAACCACGGCGGTGGCATCGGCGTCAGCGTCCGGCTGGATCTCGGTCTTGTTTTCGTCTTCCGCCATCTGCCCTGTTCTCCGTTACCGGTGATACAAGATACGACAAGAAGGGCGCATAAACGAAACCCGCCTTTCGGCGGGTCATGCAAACTGGATGTGCGGGGCGGGAAAGTTCCCAAGCGCCTGCAATCATCTGTGACCCGATTACGTCGTCTTGGTGTTCTCCCGGATTGCCGTTTTCCGACTTGAAGATTTGGTGCGGTCGAGAAGACTCGAACTTCCACCCCATTTCTGGGACAGCGACCTCAACGCTGCGCGTCTACCAGTTCCGCCACGACCGCACTGGGGCGTTGAAGTATCAGGTCGATGCGGGCTGGTCAAGCGGTCAGATGCGCCTTTATTTATGCCAAAAAAGGCGGAAATCCGGGATTTTCCGACATCTTCGCCGGAACGCCCTTGCGGTGGCGTGGTGGCGCCGCCATAAAAACGGCATGAACGATGCCGCAACCATTGCGACCGGGCCCGGTGAAGACCTGAACGTCCTTGAATGGCGGATCAGCGATACGCTTGTCCCGTACCCGGATGCGCTCGCATTCATGGAGCAACGCGCCGCCGATATCCGTGCCGGTACGGCACCGGAAACCGTCTGGCTGCTCGAACATCCACCGCTCTATACCGCCGGCACCAGCGCCGATCCGGCCGAACTTTTGGATGCAAACCGATTCCCCGTGTATCAAACCGGACGCGGCGGACGATACACCTACCACGGCCCTGGCCAGCGCGTGGCCTACGTCATGCTGGACCTGAAAAAGCGGAATCAGGATGTGCGCAAGTACGTTTGCGATCTCGAAGAATGGGTGATCCGCTCTCTTATGGGGTTCAACGTCATCGGCGAGCGGCGCGACGGCCGCGTCGGCATCTGGGTAAAACGCGGCGCGCCCTCAAATCCGATTTCCAAGGAAGACAAGATCGCCGCCATCGGCGTGCGCATCCGACGTTGGGTGACGTTCCACGGGATATCGATCAACGTCGAACCTGACCTCGAGCATTTCTCGGGCATCGTCCCTTGCGGCATCGGCGAACATGGCGTGACGTCACTTTGGGACCTCGGCGTAACCGCGACAATGCCGGACGTCGACAACCAGCTTCGCGAGAGCTTCCGGGACGTTTTCGGACGCTAGGGACGTTTCTGCAGAATGTGAATGCAGGTGTAGGACATCACCTCTTCGTCGTTCTGGTTAAGCACCGAATAATAGATCAGCGCCGTACCGCGGTCAGGTTTCGACGACGACGGTTTTTGCGACGTCACCTCGGCGACCACGCGTAACGTATCGCCGGGCCGCACGGGCCGTTTCCAGCGCAGTTCATCGATTCCCGGCGAGCCCATCGAACATGACGCCAGATAACCCGTCGCATGGATAAGGCGGAACGCCACGCACATGGTGTGAAAACCGCTCGAGATCAGGCCACCGTAAGGGCCTTCGTCCGAATGCGGGACGTCGATGTGAAACGGTTGTGGGTCCCAGGACCAGGCGAAATCGAGGATCTGCGATTCCGTCAGCGTCGCGCCGGGGCTTTCGAATTTTCGCCCGACGGTGAAGTCCTCGAAATAAATATCCTTTTCCTGCGCCATGTTCCCTTCCCCCCTTTTATTCTGTCGGACGCGTCGCGAAGCCAGCCGAGGCGGGCGCGTCCGTTTCCGATTGAATGACATTGTCGACCCGCGCCATCGGCGGGCCTTTGCGGCAGAGCGCCAGCATGGTGTCGACCTTGTCGGCGTCACCGGCGAAGACCGCCTCGACCCGGCCGTCCCGCAGATTGCGGACCCAGCCGGAAAGACCGAGCTTGGTCGCCTGCTTTTCCGTCCAACCCCGGAACCAGACGCCCTGAACGCGACCTTCGATATAAACGTGGACTGCCGTTTCCGGCACGGTTTTACTCGAATTCCAGAATGATCTGATCGACGGCGAGATTGGCGCCCGCCTCGGCCTTCACGGCGGAGACGGTGCAGTCGCGCTCGGCGCGGAGCACGTTCTCCATCTTCATCGCCTCGACCACGCAGAGTTCCTCGCCCGCCTTCACTTCCTGACCTTCCGAAACGGCGACGGAAACCAGCAAACCCGGCATCGGCGACAGCAGCATCTTGGAGGTGTCCGGCGGCTCCTTGACCGGCATCAGGGCATTAAGTTCGGCGACATGCGGCGACAACACCCAGGCATCGGCCCGCGCACCGCCCTGAGACACGATATAGGCGACCGTCGAGCGCGCGACCTGGAAGCAGACTGTCTCGCCGTTGATGTCGGCGCGAAATAGCTGATCGCCCAATTGCCAGTCGGTCTTTACCGAGAAATCGTCTCCCTCGACGGTAAGCTCGACGGTGCCGCCGTTGGCGCTGCCGACGGTGACGTTGTATTGCCCGTCGCCGAAGACCACGACCCAATCGGACGACACTTTACGCGTATGCGCCGCCTGCTGACCTGAAATCTGCGCCGCACGCGCCTGATAGGCCGCATGCATCACCCCGGCCACAGCGGCGAACATCTTCGGATCTTTCGGTGCGGCGTCACCGGGATCGAAGCCGTCCGGATATTCCTCGGCGATGAAGTTGGTCGTGAGTCGGCCCTCGACGAAGCGCGGATGGGTCATCAACGCGTTCAGGAACGGAATATTGTGCTGCACGCCCTGGATCAGGAATTCATCGAGCGCACGCTGCATGCGTTTCGTCGCGGAATCTCGGTCCGGCCCGTAGGTGATCAACTTGGCGATCATCGGATCGTAGAACATCGAGATCTCGCCGCCCTCGTAAACGCCGGTGTCGACGCGGACGTCGTCTTCCTCGACCGGCGGCCGGTACGTCACCAACCGCCCGATCGACGGCAGGAAGTTGCGGAACGGATCCTCGGCATAGATCCGACTTTCCATCGCCCAGCCGTTCAGCTTGATGTCCTTCTGCGTGAACGGCAGCTTTTCGCCGTCGGCCACGCGGATCATCAACTCCACCAGATCGAGACCGGTGATGTACTCCGTCACCGGGTGCTCGACCTGCAGGCGCGTGTTCATTTCGAGGAAATAGAAATTCTTGTCCTTGTCGACGATGAACTCGACCGTGCCCGCAGAGTGGTAATCGACGGCGGCGGCCAGCGCGACCGCCTGCTCGCCCATGGCTTTCCGGGTCTTTTCATCCAGGAACGGCGACGGCGCTTCCTCGATCACCTTCTGGTGGCGGCGCTGGATCGAGCATTCCCGCTCGCCCAGATAGACCGTGTTGCCGTGCTTGTCGGCGATGATCTGGATTTCGATATGGCGCGGGTCTTCGATGAATTTCTCGACGAACACCCGGTCGTCACCGAAAGACGACTTGGCTTCGTTGGTCGCGCGCTGGAAGCCATCCTTGGCTTCTTCGGCGTTCCAGGCGATCCGCATGCCCTTGCCGCCGCCACCGGCGGATGCTTTCAGCATCACGGGATAGCCGATCTGATCGGCGACCTTCACCGCTTCCGCCGCATCCTTGATGGCGTCGGGATGTCCCGGCACGCATGAGACCTTCGCCGCGTTCGCCAGTTTCTTGGACTCGATCTTATCGCCCATCGCCGTGATCGCTTTCGGACCCGGCCCGATGAAGGCGACGCCGGCTTTTTCAAGCGCCTGGGCGAATTTGGTGTTCTCGGAAAGGAAGCCGTAGCCCGGATGCACCGCTTCGGCGCCGGTGTCCTTGATGGCTTTCAGGATGTTGTCGATCACCAGATAACTCTCCGCCGACGGTGCAGCGCCGATGTGCACGGCCTCGTCCGCCATCCGCACATGCAGCGCGTCCTTGTCGGCGTCGGAATAAACGGCGACGGTGGAAATTCCCATCGCACGGGCGGATTTGATGACCCGGCACGCGATCTCACCCCGGTTGGCGATCAGTATCTTCTTGAACATGCTTCTCTCTCGATGATCCTCTCCCGGCACTGTTGTACTGTGCGTGCCCCGGGCTTTCGAGACTTTTTTGCAGTCGCGAAAGCCGCAGCCACTACTTGCGGAAAAGCCCGTCAAACAATCCCATCACCCAAGCAACATGAAGCGCCAGCACACTGCCCCAACCGACCATCGGCAGGACGAACCATGGTTCTTCCGGCGTGGTCAGAAAATTGACCGGGACCAGTATCACCATCACCAGGAAGTACCCCATCAGGTGCAGTCCGAACCCGCGCAAACGGCGGCGAGACCCAGGAGAATCGTCATTCGATCCGGTGTCGGGCGTATTCGTATTCATGAACCGGATTGTACCGCACAACGCGCATCGAACAATCGTCGCGCTCAGCGATCACTTGGAATTGCATTTACCGTTTTGGCCTGAGCGCAATCGACACTGCGCCCCCGACGATCAGGACGGCACCGAAGATCGCACTCGCATCCGGCCATTCGTCGAAGATCAGAATTCCGAAAACAGCGGCAAACAGGATGCCGCTATAGCGCACCGGCACCAATGACGTCGCGTCGGCGACGCGAAACGCGCGAATGTTGCATGCCTGACCGAGGATCGCGATCGGCCCCATTGCAACGATCAACAAGATCGCCTGCAGACTCAGTTCCTCCCAGAACCAGACACCGACAACCAGCACCATCACGGTCGAGAGCACGTTGACCTTGAAAAGAATACGGCTGATGCTTTCGCGCGCGGCGGTCGCACGCAATAGCACCACTTCGCCACCCCACGTCACTGCCTGGGCAAACGCCGCCAGCACGCCCGTCAGCGCCCATACCGTGGCGTTCCCGGTACCGGGACCGGCGACGATAATGGCCCCCAATAGAGCGACACCGCCTGCAAGGACTTCCCGCCATCCTGCGCGTTCACGCAGGAAAAGAACCGCGAACAGCATCGAGAAAACGCCGTTGGTCATTGCGATCGCCTGAACATTTGCAAGCGGTATGCTGGTCACGGCGTACACACCGAACACCAGTGCCGCCACGCTGCATGCGGCGCGCGCCGCGTAGAGAAAAAATAGTTCCCACTTTTGGCTTTCTATCACCGGAGCGGGTACCTGTCGGCTGATATCGGCTAGATAGAAAGGCGCGATGCATACGGCCCCCGCAGCATAACGGAGAAACGCGACCTGCACCGCCGGGATCGTCGTACCGACGAATTTCGGGAGCACCCACATAAACGCGAATAACGCCGATCCCATGGCCGCCCAAAGCATTGCCACCGCGATCTGGCGACCGGAGGCCTGGTCCGTCATAGCGAAATTCGCGGCATAGACAGGGATATTGCCAAACTATTGGAGATTGCGGCCATTTTTATGTAGTTTTGGTTCGGGCGATTTGCGGCGTTGATCTAAGATGGTCATGATCGGAACAAATAAAAACCACCTGCCCGCCCAGGGGAAATAAAAACGACAGGTTGAGAAGCATGACTGAGCAGCGCACGGATTTTGTCGCCGCGGAAAATTGGGATTTGATCATCCAGAGCCTTGACCGGCTTTCGGAAGGAATCACTATCATCGACGCCGACGACAAGCTGGTTCTGTACAATACCCAGGCGGCACAATATCTCGGCATCGACAAGGAAGAGATCGGCGTCGGCGTCTCGCTTCACGACCTTCAATCCCAACAATCGGGGAAGTCGGCCGTCGATCCGGCTTCGCTGTTGATGCAACAACTCGACGCATCGCGCGAAGGCAAGCCGCAGTTCTTCGAGCGGGAACTGAAAGGCGGCAGAATTCTCTCCGTCCGCGCCAACCCGATCCCCGGCGGCGGCGTGATCACGCTCTACACCGACATCACCGAACGCAAGGCGTTCGAGAAACGGCTGATCGACATGGCGACCCGGGACGAATTGACGGGCCTGGTCAACCGCCGCGAATTCTTCACCCTCGCCCATCATGAGGAAGAACGCGCCAAGCGCGAAGGTCACGTGGTCAGCGTAATGATGGTCGATGCCGACTACTTCAAAAAGATCAACGACACATTCGGCCATGCCACCGGCGACGATGTGCTGCGGGACCTGGCCGACAACTGCCGCAAGATTTTCCGCAAAACCGACATCGTCGGCCGTTACGGCGGCGAGGAGTTTTCGGTGGTACTGCCCGGCGCACAAGAAGACATGGCCAAGATTATCGCCGAGCGCCTTCGCGCCAGCGTCGCCGATAGTGTCGTCAAATCCGACAAGGGCGACGTCCAATACACCGTCAGTATCGGTATTGCCTGTGCCACGGGAAAAGACGTTCGGATCGAGGAACTCCTCGATCGTGCCGACCGCGCCCTCTATACCGCGAAGGCGCAGGGCCGCAACCGCGCCGTCTTCGACTCGGCTGCCTGATCAATGTCCCCATCGCCGCCGCCCGGTCTGGCGCGGTGCATAAGGACGACACCCAAATCGACAACTCGAAGGGCTTCTATTCCGGGCGTCACCGCTGGATCGACGGGTATGGCATAATTTCGACACAAACCGGTGTCACCAAATCGTAAGATAAAAAGGCGGTATGAGCAGACACTTGAAATTTGTCGTCGCATATCACTTTGTCGTAAACTGGACTCAAGAGAACAATCATTCAATCAAAGGGCCGCTAGAGCCTGACGCCTAACCAAGCGAACAGGCGTCATCCGTACGGGAGGAATGACCATGTCGGCGAACGACGTCACATTCAGACCTGCGACGCGGGCTGACGCCCGGGTAATAGCTGAACTGTTTCAGATCTCGTCCGAGGGCGTTGCGGATTACGTCTGGAGCAAGATCGACGACCCGGATTACGCCGATCTCGATCTCGTAGAGCGTGGAGAAAAGCGGTACAGCCGCGAAGGCGTCGATTTTTCTTACCAGAACTGCGACGTCGCCGAGATTGACGGCAACCCCGTCGGCATGCTGCACGCTTATGTGATGGGCGAAGACGTGGGAAACGTTCCGGACGATATGGATCCGGTGTTGCGGCCATACGCCGAACTGGAAGAACCCAAAAGTCTCTATATTTCCGGGCTCGCCCTGTTTGACGACTACAGAGGCTCCGGGGTCGGAACACGTTTGCTCGATTTCGCGTACAAGAGAGCGCGGGCGGAGGGCGTGAAAAAGATCAGCCTGATCTGCTTCGAGGAAAACGAGGGTGCCTGCCGGCTATACAAGCGCGAGGGGTTTAAGGAGCGCGCACGCCGGGCCGTGGTTCCGCATCCGCTTATCCGGCATGGTGGCGATGCAATCCTGATGGTTCGAGAAGACTAACGACCGGTTTCCGGATGAACTACCGGTGCGGTAATTTGTGTGCCATCGTTCATCGTCGGTAAATTATTCTACTTATAAGAGTAACCGATCAATTTCGTTATTTACACATTAAACACTTCGGAATATTTGTAGAGAAACAGTAAGTTACCATCCGACACCCAGAGGTTGTATTGACCGACACCGACCGCGTTCATCAAATATTGATCGTCGACGACGACGCGATCGATCGACAAAAAATTCGCCGCGTTCTTTCGCCAATCCGAGACATTGAGATCACGGAAGCTCACTCCGGCGACCATGCGATGCAGATTCTGCAAACGCTCGAACCTGCACTTGTGATCACCGATATCTTCATGCCGAACGTTGATGGACTGGAGTTCCTGACGCAACTTGCAACGACAGGCTGGACGTTTCCGGTCATCGCCATAACCGGCCTCAACGACAGCGATCACATCGATTTTCTGAAGGTGGCGCAGAGCTTCGGTGCCGTGCACAGCATGAACAAGAACGAGCTCGACCAGAAGCTGGTCGCTGTGGTCCGGGATATCCTGATGGGAACGGGCGAAAACGGTCAGGGCGACATCAGGAACAGGCCGTTCCCGTAACGCCCGGCCCGACCTCGGGCACATAAGCTTTTCTCAACGCACCTCTCGCGCGACCCTAACCGGGGGCGCAATCAACGTGGTTTCAGAGCGGAATGTTGTCGTGCTTCTTCCACGGGTTCTGCAGATCCTTGTTTTTGAGCATGCGCAAGGATTTACAGAGCCGTTTGCGCGTCGAGTGCGGCATGATGACGTCATCGATAAAGCCCCGCGCCCCAGCAATGAACGGGTTTGCGAAACGGGTTCTGTATTCTTCGGTCCGCCTCGCGATTTTTTCTTCATCGCCGATGTCGCCGCGGAAGATGATCTCCACCGCCCCTTTCGGGCCCATGACCGCGATCTCCGCACTGGGCCACGCATAGTTCACATCACCCCTCAGGTGCTTCGAACTCATGACGTCGTAAGCGCCGCCATAGGCCTTCCGCGTGATCACGGTGACCTTCGGCACCGTCGCTTCGGCATAGGCGAACAGCAGTTTGGCGCCGTGCTTGATGATACCGTTGAATTCCTGGCTGGTGCCGGGCAGGAAGCCCGGCACATCGACAAAAGTCATGATCGGGATGTTGAAGCAATCGCAGAATCTGACGAAGCGGGCCGCTTTCTTGGATGAATCAATATCCAGGCACCCGGCCAGCACCATCGGCTGGTTGGCGACGATGCCGACCGTGGATCCTTCCATACGCGCGAATCCGATGATGATATTGCCCGCATAGCTCGGCTGCAGTTCGAAGAAATCCCCCTCGTCCACGACCTTGGTGATCAGTTCCTTCATGTCGTACGGCTTGTTGGGGTTGTCCGGGATCAGCGTATCGAGCGACATCTCGATCCGGTCATGAGGATCCGGCGTCGGACGCACCGGTGGCTGCTCTTTGTTGTTGAGCGGCAGGAAATCGACGAACCGGCGCAGATAAAGCAGCGCCTCCATATCGTTGACGAAGGCCCGGTCGGCGACGCCGGATTTCGTCGTGTGGGTAATGGCGCCGCCCAGTTCCTCAGCTGTCACCGTTTCGTGCGTCACGGTTTTGACCACGTCCGGCCCGGTCACGAACATGTAGCTCGTATCCTCAACCATGAAGATGAAATCGGTCATCGACGGCGAATAGACCGCGCCCCCTGCACACGGCCCCATGATCAGCGAAACTTGCGGCACCACGCCGGACGCCAGCACGTTGCGTTGGAAGACTTCCGCGTAACCGGCAAGGCTGTCGACGCCTTCCTGAATGCGCGCACCGCCGGAATCGTTCAACCCGATAACCGGCGCGCCCACTTTCATTGCCTGGTCCATGATTTTGCAGATCTTGTTGGCGTGGCTTTCCGACAACGAGCCGCCGAACACCGTGAAATCCTGCGAGAACACGAACACCGGCCGGCCGTTGACCGTCCCGTAACCGGTCACGACGCCGTCGCCGGGCGTGGAGGTTTCCTGCATACCGAAATCGACACAGCGGTGCTCGACGAACATGTCCCATTCCTCGAACGAGCCCTCGTCCAGGAATACGTCGATCCGCTCACGCGCCGTCAGCTTGCCCTTGGCGTGCTGGGATTCAATCCGTTTCTCGCCGCCGCCAAGCCGCGCCCGCTTACGCCGTTCCTCGAGCTCCGCGATGATTTCCTGCATGGCCGTGTCCTCAAATCCCTGAATGTCGTGCAACCGGGTGAATGAACCCGAATTTCATGTGCGGTGCAAGGTAAGGTAACGATACGCCGCCTCGATATCGTTGCGGAGGCTCCGCAAGCGCTGCTCCGCTTCCCGGTCCGCCCCCCAAAGCTCACTCTGGTACGTCTCATCGAGCTGAGATGCACTCGCGGCATATTCCCAATCGGTGTGACCGTTGACCACAGCCATCGACAGCGCGAATGATCCCATCGTCTGCGTAAGTACCGCCGTTGCCGCCAGTTCGTGATCATCCAACGCATCGATCAAGGCCGCTGCGCGCTTCAGCGCTGCGGGGTCTTGATCCTCGGCGATCAGACCGGTCGTCGTACGCAATTTAATCCCCTGCTCTGCCGCGAGCCAGTCCAGGACCGGCTGCCAAGTGTCATGCTGACGCTGGGCAAGATCGGCAGGACTTTCGACCCGGTAACACAGCAAATCCGCCCCCGCGTATTGCACCACCTGTGATGCGATTTCGTCACGGTTTGGCGCAACCTTGTCGATGGCCGTACACAATATCTGCGTCAGCGGCATGGAATGCGGATCGATTTTCTCGGCTTGAGCGTCCCATTCCGCCGCAACGGCCTCTGCGAGCGGTCGCGATGCAATAACGGCGGAAGCCTTACCCGGAGTTTTCACCGGCCTGCCGTCGAGGGCGATGACATACGCTTCGTCCGCGTCCTCGACGGCGACCTTTTTATAGAACCGCCGGCGCAGGGCCGCGGTCTTGTCCTCAGGCATGTCTTACTGGCCGAACAGCGATTTCAGACCCTTGGAGACGCCGTCGACGACACCGCCCTCCTGTTTCGCGGGCTCGGAACCGCTACCGGACGAAGAACCGCCGCCAGACGACGATCCGCCGCTATCGGCCTCCTCCATTTTGCCCGGAATGACCGTCTTACCCGCCAAAGCGGGTGTGCAGTAGTCGGTCGTGTCGACCGCGTTGACCGCACGTTTGGCGACACTTTCGGCCAGAAGCGACAGACCCATCGTCGCAAACGCGGCAGCCCCCTTGGCGACGGTCGTTGCGGTGTTGCCGACCAGCGCTCCCTTGTCCAGCGCCCATTCGGGCTCAAGGAATGTCCCGGTAATCGCCACCGGCACGACAGCAGCACTGGCAAGGCTGGTCTGTTTCGCGCGCGGATCGATTACCAGATTGAGCTGCTCCTCGCGCAGATTGGCCGTCCCCACCCCGATCGCCGACAGACCGCCGGTTTCAAAGACGATGGCCTTGGCGTTAGCGATACCGTCTTTGATATCGAAATGAACGACGCCGCACTTGATCGTCTTGTCGTCCTTGGAATTGAATCCCGGCAGCGCCGACATCACGTCGGACGAGACGATATTCAGCGCATTGCTATCGAGCTTGCCGTTTTCGGTGGTCACGAACAGCTTGCCGTTCAGACTGGCCATGATCGCACGGACCGAGCCCCCCGCGCCTTTAACGTCGACGTCCGCGTCGAGTTTGCCTGACGCGATATCCGTAATACCGCGCTGGCGCATTAGTTCGCCGTAGTCGAGACCGGCGGCGTTGAGTTTGGCGACCAGGGTCGGCACACTGACGCCGCCGTTGAGGCCGACATTACCCGCAACCTTGGTGCCGGCGACCACCGCCGAGAACGGATCGACCTGAAGGTTACCGTTCTTCAGGGTCAAGCGCACCGACACGTCGTCGATGTGGTTGCCCTGGACGACCACTTTCTTGCCGTCGAACGAAACCTTCGCATTGACCGCCTTGAGACCGTCAAGCGGCAGTGGATCGTTCGGGAACACACGCCCATCGGCCGGTTTCTCCGCCGGTTTTTCCTCGGTTTTCTCGGATTTGGGCAGAAGTTCGTCAAGATCGATTAGATTCGACGTCAACGCCACCTCTACGTTCGGTGTCTTGCCGAGGGAGGCCTGTGCGCTGCCCGCAACATCCGTTTTGCCGGCCTGCAACGACATCCCGCTGAGGCTGGCGTTGGTGCCGTCGAACTTGACCTTGGAGGAGAGTTCGATCTTGTCGGCGCCGATCGGCGGCACATCTTTGGCCTGCGGCGCGATCTCCGCGGCTTCCGCCAGCGTCTTCTTCAGCGATGCAACCGCGACGGAGAGCTGACCGTCGACGCTGAGTTTCCCGCCCGGCGTTCCAAGGCTGCCTTTATAGGTGGTTTTAACCCCGAGCGCGCTGGCGGTGACGTCGACCGGATAAACGCCGTCCGCCGACGTCATCTGAGCGACCGAACCGAGTGTGCCGGCAATTTCGAAAACCTTCTCGTTCAGACTGCCCTTGGCGTCGATCTTGACCGGCGCGTCGATGGACCCGGCGGCTGCCGTCAGTTCATCGAGAGCGATGCGTTTTTCATCCCCCGTCACGCCATCCTTATACGTGACCTTGATGTTCCGCATCACGACCTTGTCGACTGCCGGCAGCGTGGCGCCACCGCCACTTTCTGACGGCGCGGCTTTCTCGCCCGGTTTGAATTCCCAGTTGCCGACGCCGTCCTTGTTGGTCTCGGCCAGCAAATCCACGCCCTCAACCAAAAGTCGGTTAATTACGACCTGGCCGCTAAGCAATGGGATCAGCGATACCTCAGCCGCAAACCTGTCCACTTTGACCATGTCCGGCTTGGAGCCCCATTCGGCGTTGGAAAACGTCACGCCGTCGACGGCAATCGCAGGATTGAGCGAAATCTCTAGGTTCAGATCGCCGGCAATCGTCAAATCCCGACCCGTCGCCTCTTTCGCCTGCTCGGCAATCAGTCCCTTGTATTGATTGAAGTCCATCGAGCCCAGAATGGCGACACCCGCGACGATGACGCCGATCAGGACGACGACTACGCCTCCTGCAATTTTGATCCACTTGTTCATGAGCCTCGCTCCTCCAAGCTTTTAAGATATCTGTCCAGATCGGCCACGCTTTCGGCCACCATTTCTGCGCCCGCGGCCATCAAATCCTCCGGCGCATGGTAACCCCATGCAACGCCCAGTGCACGCACCCCGGCATTGACCGCCATTTCCACGTCATACGTGGTGTCGCCAATCATCACGGTATCCGAGGGCTGCGCATCCGTTTCCACCATCGCCAGTTCAAGCATTTCCGGGTCCGGCTTGCCTTTCGCCCGGTCCGCCGTCTGTAACGTCGAGAAAAACCGATCAAGACCATGATGTGCAAGGGTTGCTTCCAGCCCCCGCATAGATTTGCCGGTCGCCACACCAAGCGTCCATTGCCCTGCTCTGAGCCCCGAAAGCATGTCATGCGTACCCTCGAACAAAGGTTCATCGAGGTTGCCGCCGGTTCGCATCCGCTGCCACGACACAGAATAAGCCTCGACCATCGTCGGGATCGGGGCATTTTCATCGCCCGCCAGCATTTCTATCGCCTGCGCCAACGGCAGCCCGACAACACGGCGCACCCGGGCGATCGGCGGTGGCTGAAGCCCGACGTGAATAAACGCGTCGGTCATACAGGAATTGATCGCGTGCTGACTGTCCACCAGGGTGCCATCGCAATCGAAGACCGCTAGCTTTACTTTCGACGGCACACGGAACTCCCGATCGGATCGTTTACGGAACTGAGGACATAATCAGCTTAACGTCCACTGTGGATATCCACAATGAGCGATGACGCTTGATTCTCGGTACAGATGGCAGGCACAATGCAATCCTATAAAGAGATACGCGGATAGCAGACCATAACGGCTGCAACCGGTATCCAGGGAGGAGTTTCTTCAGAGAGACTCAAGCTTGATATCTGGGGGTTACGCCCACGCAATTCAGGCCAGGCACAACGTCATTTGTGCCAACAGGTCGCGAATTGACGGAGTGGCCCACTTGGATCATTGGATCACTCATCAACATTGGGGACCTAAAATGAAGTTTCTGAAATTCGCAATGGCCATCGCACTTCTGCCGCTTCTCGCGGCCTGTGCCTCTGGCCCCGACACCGCGGCCACCAAGGCTATGGCGAACAAGGGTACGCCGTTCCATATGGCGTTGCAGAACGAATATGTCGCGCTAGCGATCGCCGAAGCCGACGAATGGGATTTTGAAGACGCCCATTATTTCAACAATAAAGCGCTTGCTGCCGCACGGGGCGAAGACGTCCAGCCGCAGGAAGTGAAAGAACGCAATATCAAGGGCGACGCCCAGTGGGAACTCGAAGCCGCCCGTCAGGCACTTCGTGGCGAACTGCTCTCGGGCGCCAAGGATTATGCGCCGCTTGAGATCGCACGTGCACAGGCCATGTTCGATTGCTGGATGCAGGAGCAGGAAGAAGGCGATCAGCAGGAACATATCGACGCCTGCAAGAACGCCTTTGACGCAGCCCTGAACAAAGCCAGCGGCATGCGCCCGCCGCTCAAGCCGGCCGCTGCTGCCGCGCCGATGCCGGCCAAGCCTCTGCCCGGACCGTTCGTGGTCTACTTCGATTTCGACAGCTTTGAGCTTTCCGCGACCGGCGCCGCCGTCGCCAAGGAAGCTGCCGAAGCCGCATTGGCCGCTGGCGCCAGCAAGGTTATCGTGACCGGCCACACGGACACGAAGGGTGCGAGCGATTACAACGAAGGCCTGTCCCGGGCCCGTGCCGCCGCTGTGCGTAACGCACTGATCGAAGGGGGTCTGACCCGCGATCAGGTTGAGCGTTCGGGCGCCGGCGAGACGTTCCCCGACAAAGCCACCGGCGACAACGTCAAAGAGCCGCTGAACCGCCGGGTCGTAATTACGCTGTCCCGCTAAACGCGACGACAGCCGACCTAAGGAGAACGCCGGGCCCTCTGGGTCCGGCGTTTTTCATTTCACGCCGTCGAAACCAAATAGCGGGAAAAAAAGGGCCGCCGATCGGCGACCCTAGGGGGAGTGTGACCGTCTCCGGGCTGACCCGGAAGCGGCGATAGAACTGATCGCCCGGCGAGAAACCGACACCGGGCAAAATGCCAATCAATGGCAAAATCAATCGGAAAAAATGTTAAGTCGCGAACCTGACGTCAGCCTGACGGAAAATTTCAGGGGGTAACGACTATCTCGCGAGGACACGTCCCGAATACGGTTCGTCCAAAGGCGGGAACACCAGTGAAAACTCGGCACCGCCGGAGTCGCTATGTCCGATCGACACCTGCGCCTCGTGAATATCGGCGATGGTCTTGACGATGTGCAAGCCCAGCCCGGCCCCGGCGCCGCGGCGGTCGGTGCGGGTAAACTTCTCGAACAGGCGCGTCCGGTCTTCCAGCGGGATGCCCCGACCCTGATCGGCAACCCGGATCGCGGCGGGGTCCTTCTCCAGCTTTACCTGCACCGCCGTTCCGCGCGACGAATATTTGATCGCATTCTCGATCAGGTTACGAACGGCGTGCTCGACCGCAGCGCTGTCGCCGTGGATGAGAATCTTGCCCGAGTATCCGTCAAGTTCGAGCGATCGGTCTTCCTTGATCGCCAGCGGCGCAAGGCTGCTGATCACGTCGACGGTAATCGCATAGAGATCGCACCTTGCATCGGGCGGCAGCAGGAAATGCTCGTAGCGGGTAAGCGTAAGCAGTTGCTCAACCATACGCGCCAGCGTATCCACTTCGGTCTTGAGGCTTGCGACTTCCTTGTCCAAGCCCAAGCTGTCCAGATTCGCCCGTAATACGGCGAGCGGCGTTCTGAGTTTGTGCGCCACGTTGGCGGCAAAATCCCGGTGCGTAGAGACACTTTTCTTTAAGGCTTCCATAGCGCGTTTCATATCGGTGATGTCGCGCGCCATCATTACCGTGCCCCCATCGGGAAGCCGTTCCTCGTCGACATAGAGCCATCTGCCGGTGCCGGCTTCGATCTCGAAGGGGCCGCTCGTCGTCTTCCGGCGCGCCAACCGGCGCTTGATCCAGTCTTCACTCGACTCGACAGCCTCGGGATATCGACCTGAACTGACTTCCGCCCGCAACAGATCTTCGAACAGGCTACCGGGATGCGCGACGTCGCCCAAATCCTTGTTCAACTGACGGAACCGGGCATTGGAAATTACGAGCTTGTCGTCCTCGTCATAGAGCGCGAAGTAACCGGAAAGCACCTCGATCGCATCGGCGAGCCTGACGTTGCTGCGTTCGACGCGTATCAGCTCGGTGATGTCCTTGGCGATGCCGGTTGCCCCGGCGAACTCACCCGTCCCGGGATCGAAACGCGGCAAGCCCGAGACTGCGAAATGGCGGATTTCGCCTTCATATCCCTCGGCTTCGAAACTCTTGTCGCGGAACGGCCGCTTGAAGTCTGGCGGTGTCGCTTCGGCACCGTCGTGCAGCCGGAATATGCCGATATCGTCAAAGGTCTTACCGATCACCTGTACCGGATGGGTACCTAACCGGTCGATGATCCGCTCGGAAACGTAGGTGAAATTGTTGTTCGTGTCGGTTTCCCATACCCAATCCGAGATCAGACGCGTCAAATCCTCGAGTCGGCGGAAAGCCTCCGTCGCCCGTTCTTCCTCGGAACCGGAAATAGACGGCCAGCTTCTGGGTCGACGTTCAGCCATGATCTTGAAGCCGCGTTTCGAGCTCTCGCAGCGCGCCGAGATAGTCGGAGCCGCGATGCCACATCTTCAGCACATCCACGGCCGCCTTTCTCGGCGTATTGCTGTAAAAAGCCCTCAACGAAGGAATTTGCGCCTCGACCTCCTCTTTCGTGCCGGCCTTTGCCAGATGGCAGTACTCATAGAGCTCCAGGAACTCCTTCTCCGACATGCCGATCCCGCGGCATGCAATGGCCAGACCCTCACCCCCTTGCTCGAAAACAAGCCGCTGAATCAGGTGTTCGCGCAGCTTTGACACTTGCGCGAAGAGCGCCACGAAAAGCGGCACTTCCCCCTCCCGAAGCGCGGTGGTCAACATCTCGACCGTTACAAGTCCCTCTTCGCGAAGTGCATCCGCGAGTTCTGCGACCTTCTTCTTCTGGCTCTGCCCAGCAGCAGCGATCTCGTCGGCCGTCGCCTGCTCCAGGAGTTCGTCGACGGTCGCCTTGTCCAGGTTAAAATGCGAAATAATGTGCTGACGGAGTGCCGCCGAAACCCAAAGGAACATCTTCTTGGCAAGGCTAGGGCTCAACTCGTCGCGGCTCAGAATCGGCTCCTGGAAACTATCGACGCGACGCGACTGCTCGACCAGATACTCCATCGTATTCGTGGAAATACGTGCGTTGGCGTTTTTCAGCAGCGAAATGATCACCGGCTCGCGGCCGGTTTCGACAATCGCATCGGACACATGCTCGGAAACGAACTTGCGCATGGTGATCGCCAGCATGTGCTCCTCGGTCCGAAGCTTGATCACCTCGATCAGATCGGCATCACGCAGAAGACCCGACTTCGAGAGGATCGGGAAAGCGACGTTGATCTCGTCGTTGGCCAATTGAGAAACGAGATTTCGCGGCACATCGTCCATCAGCGCCAGCCGGCCGGCCACAGCTTGCCTGACCGACACTTCGATATCGTTGATGATCGTCTCAAGAATGCCGTACATCTGCGCACGCTGGCGCTCATTCAGCACGCTCGACTGATTTTCGAAGAGATCGATAATGACGTTGGTAAGCTCCGAACGGCTCTCCGCCGATTTCTGACGTGCCAGAGACATCAGAAAGTCGGCATCGAATTTACGTTCACTTTCGTCGGACATTGATCACGCTTCCTCGCCCGATAAAAGATAACCGACCCCACGGATCGTGTGAACGGTGACATTGGCTCCGGCACCCTGCAGACGCTTACGCAGGCGCGAGACATGAACCTCAACGGAATTCGAGGAAACTTCCTCGTCGAAACCGTAAATCTTGTCCTCGAGCACATCCTTCGGGACCACCCGCCCCTTGCGCCTGAGAAGTTGTTCCAACACCTCCATTTCGCGCCTGGAGATCGGCGTCGTCTTGTGGTTGACGCGGACTTCCCGCGCCGTGGTGTCGAATTCGATGTTACCCTCGGCCAGCACCGTGCCGAGCACTCCACCCGGGCGGCGCAACAGCGCCCTGACCCGCGCCAGCAGTTCTTCCATCGCGAAAGGTTTCAACATGTAATCGTCGGATCCTGCGTTGAGCCCGCGTACACGGTCTTCGACCGCATCGCGCGCCGTCAGGATCAGGACGGGTGTGACATCGCCATCGTCGCGCCACTTCTTGAGCACATCGAGACCATCCTTGTCAGGCAGCCCAAGGTCGAGCACAACGGCATCGTAATCGACGGTTTCCATAGCCGCATCGCCGTCTCCGGCGTTGTAAACCACGTCCACGGTGAATCCGCCGGCTTCCAGGCCTTCTTTGACGAATTCCGCGAAACGTTCATGATCCTCGACGAGCAAGAGACGCAAGATATCCTCCGATATTGCACGGACGGCTGCCGGCTTTTGGACGGGCCGACTTTACATTCAAAACACGGCGAGAATTACGCCGGAACCGGTTTGGTCCCGACACAGAATTCCCCCGTCGCTCTCAAGGTACAAGCCAAAAAAAATAGGGCAAGCGCTGAACCTTTATAGATCAATCGGTTGAGCTTGTTCATCTTCGGGGTCGAAGCCCAGAGTCTTCCACGTGTCCAGCATGTGCTGCGGCAGCGGCGCCGTAATTCGAACCGACGGCCCGTTCTTGCGGGGGATCATAAGGGCCCGCGCATGCAGATGAAGTTTTTTTGAAATCCCGGCTTCGAAGACGGCACTGTCGCGTTCACCGTATTTTCCATCGCCCAGGATCGGGTTCCCCATCAGCTGACAGTGCACGCGTAATTGGTGCGTTCGCCCGGTGAGCGGCTCCAGTTCAACCCACGTCACCTGTTTACCGGCCTTGTCGATGACGCGAAACCGCGTTTTCGCGGTTTTACCCATGTGCTCGTCGACCTGCACCAGATCACCGCGTTTTCCCGGTAGCTTGGCCAGAGGCGCATCGATCGTTCCCCCCTCGTGCGGCGGCGTCCCGACAACGATCGCCCAATAAATCTTACGCGTGTCCCGCGCCTGAAAAGCCTTGGCCAGACGCGCTGCGGAGGTCCGGGAGCGAGCGAGAAGCAGGACCCCAGACGTATCCTTATCGAGCCGGTGTACGAGACGCGGGCGCTCCTTCGCGCCCAATTTCAGGCGGTCGAGCGCCCCATCGATGTGGGTATCCGTCCCGGACCCGCCCTGCACCGCCAACCCCGGCGGCTTATTGAGGGCCAGCATGTCGTCATCAATATAGATGATGCAGTCCTTGAGATCGTCGCCGAGCCGCCCCGCCGCCTCGACATCCATACCGCCAAGCGCCGGTTTCTTCGATGCATCCCCGTAGGCATCTCCGATATTGGGCGGAATGCGGACGGTCTGGCCTTCTTCAACCCTGTCGGCCGCCTTCGAGCGCGCGCCGTCGACCCTGATCTGGCCGGTGCGCAGGAGCTTCTGCAGCTTGCCCTGCTTCAATCCGGGAAAGCGGTTCCTGAGCCAGCGATCCAGCCGTTGCCCCCCATCACCGCTGTCGACAACGAGGTTGCGGACTCCGCTCATGAAATAACAGCTCGCGTCACGGCCATACCGGCCCACAATGCGCCGATACTGGCGAACATGGATGCGGCAACGTAGAGCGCTGCCGGGATGGTTTCGCCGCGTGTAATCATGGTGACGGTATCCAGCGAAAACGCCGAAAACGTCGTGAACGCCCCCAACATCCCGATGACGATCATAGCCCGGAGTTCCGGGCTCGGCGACCAGACCAGCGCCGAGGTCTCGATTACGATCCCGAGCACAAAAGAGCCGACAATGTTGACGATCAGCGTACTGTACGGAAAACCATGGCCGAGCCACATACCGGTCAGCCTTTCGACGCCGTACCGGCCCACGGCCCCGACCGCACCGCCGGCCGCCACGTATACAAACATGGGCATACTCACTCTTCGGATCCCTTCTTACGCTTTTGGCGAAGTGTATCCCAATATTGCAGGCGTTTTGCAATCTCGCGCTCGAATCCCGCTTCCTTGGGGCTATAGAGGCGTTGGCGTTTCATCTCGTCGGGGAAATAATCCTGCCCGGAGAAGCCGTCCTCGGCATCGTGATCGTAGGCGTATCCGTCGCCGTAGCCGATTTCCTTCATCAGCTTGGTCGGCGCGTTCAGGATATGCTTCGGCGGCATCAGCGAGCCCGCTTCCTTGGCCAATCGTTTCGAGGCCGATTGCGCCTTGTAGGCCGCGTTGGATTTCGGCGCCGTCGCCAAATAGAGCACGCACTGAACGATGGCGAGCTCCCCTTCCGGCGATCCCAGGCGTTCATAGGCTTCCCATGCGGCGATCGCCTGCGGTAGCGCGTTCGGGTCGGCGAGCCCGATATCTTCCGAGGCAAACCTCACCAGCCTGCGGGCCACGTACCGCGGGTCCTCGCCCCCCGCCATCATGCGCGCAAACCAGTAGAGCGCCGCATCGGCGTCGGAGCCCCTGAGCGATTTATGAAGCGCCGATATCAGGTTGTAGTGCGCTTCCTGGCCCTTGTCGTAAAGCGGCTGGCGGCTCTGCACTACATTCGCCAATTTCTCGGGATTCAATGGCGCGGTATCGCCCGGCAACCCGATCAGGATATCGGCCATGTTCAGCAGGTATCGCCCATCGCCATCGGCCATCGCGCGGAGCGCGGTGCGCGCGTCGTCGTCGACCGGGAGTTTGCGGTCTTCCGCCGCTTCGACCCGCTGCAGCAGTTCCTCCAACGCATCGTCATCGAGACGCCGGAGCACCAACACCTGCGCCCGGGAGAGAAGTGCGGCATTCAGTTCGAACGACGGGTTTTCGGTGGTCGCGCCGACCAGCACCACGGTGCCATCCTCGACGAACGGCAGGAAGCCGTCCTGCTGAGCGCGGTTAAAGCGGTGGATCTCGTCAACGAAGAGCAACGTACCCTGCCCCATCTCGCGCTTTCGGCGGGCTTCGTCAACGGCCTTACGGACGTCGGCGACTCCGGAAAACACGGCAGATAATGGCGTGAACGCAAGATCCGTTTCCTTGGCCAGCAGTCTGGCGATAGTGGTCTTACCTGTCCCGGGCGGCCCCCAGAAGATCACCGATGCCAGCTTCTTGGCGGCGACCATCCGGCTGAGAGGCCCCTCGGGTCCGAGGATATGATCCTGTCCGACGACATCGGACAGCGTCTGCGGACGCAGACGGTCTGCGAGCGGACGGGGCGCATCGGCTTCGAAAAGCGTACTCACCGATGACGCCCTACCGTTCTAGCGCAGATGCGCGGCGAAAAACTCCTGCGACCGGTCACGGGCGAGGTTCGCCGCCGCTTCGTCGTAGTGTTCGCCGCCTTTGCGCGCAAAGGCATGATCGTTGCCCTGATAGTCAAACAGGGTGGCTTTTTCGTTTCCGTCGAGCGCCGCGTGCACTTTCGCCTGGTTCTCTTTCGGCACGAATCCATCCTCGGTTGCGATATGCAGCAGCACCGGAGCCTTCAACTCTTCGCCGACGTGCTCTTCGAGCATGACGCCATAATAGCCGACCGCGGCGTCAACTTTGGTCCGCGTTGCAGTGAGGAACGCCAGCCGGCCACCGAGACAGAATCCGACCGACCCGACCTTTCCGGTGCACGCATCAAGACCGCGCAAGTGCTCGATGGTCGCATCCAGATCATCGACGCCCTTTTCCAGATCGAAACCGTTGAACAGTTCGAAGGCACGCGCCCATTCTTCCTCGGTCTGGTCCGTGATCTGGATTCCCGGCTCCTGACGCCAGAACAGGTCGGGACACAGCGCAACGTAGCCGGCCGCCGCCCACTCATCGGTCAACCCACGCATCACTTCGTTGACGCCGAAAATCTCTTGAATGACCACGATACCTGGCCCCGAACCGCCTTCCGGCAGTGCCAGATAGCCCATGAACTCGCCGCCATCCTTGGATTTGATCGTGATTTCCTGTCCGCTCATCCGTTTATCCTCCCCATGCTGGTGATTTGCCAAAGAGCCTAACGCATCGCCCTCGCAGGGCCAAGGAAGCGACGCCTATCCCCTGAAAACGAAATCGAATGTTTTGCCGCGCCGCTCGACGCGGATGCGCCATTCGCCCTTCGCCTCTCCCGAAACAGCCGTTTTCAGATCCTCCACCGAAGCAATCTTCGCATTATTGACCTGGCGGACGATGTCCCCGGGCCGGAAATCGAGCCTTGCCGCAATGCCGTCGCGCCGCATGCGCAAGATGACCACGCCTTCGTCGAATGGATCGATATTGTTCGCTTCCGCCAAGGCGGGTGACAGGTTGGCGACCACGGTATCGCCCAGCGGGTGACGACCGTTTAGCTCTGTTTCGTCGGCAGCCGGCGTATCCGGCGCCGGTTGCATGTCGATGGTGAGCGCCTCGACCGTTTTGCCGCGCATCACCCTGAGAACGGCCTGATCGCCGACCGGCAGCGTGGCGATGCGGTATTCGAGATCGTCCGGACCAACGACCTCATGCCCATTCACGGCCAGGATGATATCCCCCGCACGAACGCCCCCGAGCCCGGCGGAACCGTCCTTGTGCACCTGACTGACGATGACACCCTGCGGCCTCTTCATGCCAAGGGAATGCGCGATGTCGGAGGTCACCGCCTGTCCGTACGCACCAAGCCACGGACGGATCAGTTTGCCGTCTTCCGATATACCGTGAATGACGGCACGTACCATATTCGAGGGCACGGCAAAGCCGATCCCGTGCGAGCCGCCGCTTTTCGAGAATATCGACGTATTAATGCCGACCAGCCGACCGTCCATGGACAGAAGCGCGCCGCCGGAGTTTCCGGGATTGATGGCGGCGTCCGTCTGGATGAAGGACTTCAGCTCGGTATTGTTACCGATGGCGCGCGCTAGCGCCGAGACGATGCCGCTAGTCACGGTTTGACCGACCCCGAACGGGTTGCCGATGGCGAGGACCAGGTCACCGACCTTGAGCTCGTCGGAATCCCGAAGTTCCAGCGCCGGCAACGGCTCGGCGCCCGGATCAACCCGCAGCACCGAAAGATCGCTTTTATCATCGGATACGACGATTTTTGCCTCGAATTCGCGTTTATCGGCGAGCACGACGATGATCTTGTCGGCGCCTTCGATCACATGCTGGTTAGTGACGATCAAGCCGTCGGGGCTGACGATCACGCCGGAACCGAGAGAGTTCTGCTGCTCGCGCCGCGGCGCACCACGACTGAAAGGCACGCCGAGGTCGCCGAAGAAACGGCGGAAAAACGGATCGTCGAACAGCGGTGGCACCTGCCGGTTCGAGACGATCTTCTGGGTGTAGATATTCACCACCGCCGGCGCCGCCTTTTCCACCAGAGGCGCGTACGACAGCTGCACCTGGGCGCGGCTTTCCGGCACTTGGCGATCCTGCGCATGCACAGGCCCAATAACGGCACTGACGATGACGAGAACCGCAATTACGGCGAAATGAAAGAGACGCATACCCCCTAGATAGGCCTGTTGAATAGGTGTGTCGAGAGCGATGAAAGGGCGCGTAGCAATTCCCGGACAAACAAAAACGGCGCCCCGAAGGACGCCGTTTTCGAATTCGTACCCGGAGGCGCTTAGCCTTCGTCATCCATGTCCGCTTCGGCTTCGACGCGGGCGCGGTCTTCGGCGCCCTTGGCGTCCGGATCGCGGTCGACCAGCTCAATGACGGCCATTGGCGCGCTGTCGCCATAGCGGAAACCGGCTTTCAGAACGCGGGAATAACCACCGGGGCGATCCTGATAGCGCTCGGCGAGCGTCGAGAACAGCTTCGTAACGGCGGCATCGTCGCGCAGGAACGCAAATGCGCGACGGCGGTCGTGCAGCGTGCCCTTCTTACCGAGCGAAATCATCCGGTCAATGAAGCGGCGCAGTTCTTTCGCCTTCGGCAGGGTGGTCTTAATCTGTTCGTGAACGATCAGGGACGCGGTCATGTTGGAGAACATCGCTTTACGATGCGTGTGCGTCCGGTTCAGCTTGCGGTAACCGCTTGCGTGTCTCATGTCAGGCTCCTCATTCTTTGCCCACGCGTGCCATTTTACCCGTGGGTCATCTGGTTCTTGGTTCGGTTCGGCGCCTTATGGCGCCGACCGTCATTCGAAAGTTCCGATCAGAACGGGTCTTCCAGTTTCTTGGCCATGTCTTCGATGTTTTCCGGTGGCCATTCCGAAATTTCCATGCCCAGGTGCAGGCCCATCTGCGACAGCACTTCCTTGATCTCGTTCAGGGACTTGCGGCCGAAATTCGGGGTCCGGAGCATATCGGCTTCGGTCTTCTGGACCAGATCGCCGATGTAGATGATGTTGTCGTTCTTCAGGCAGTTCGCCGAACGGACGGAAAGCTCCAGTTCGTCGACCTTGCGCAGAAGATTGCGGTTGAACGGCAGTTCGTCACGGCTTTCTTCGATCACTTCACCGGTCGGCTCGTCGAAGTTGATGAACAGCTGCAGCTGGTCCTGGAGAATGCGGGCAGCAAGCGCAACCGCGTCTTCCGGGCTCACGGCGCCGTTCGTCGTCACGTCGAGGAACAGCTTGTCGTAATCGGTGTCCTGGCCGACGCGGGTGTTTTCCACTTTGTACGCGACCTTGCGGACCGGCGAGAACACAGCGTCGATCGGGATCAGGCCGATCGGGCTGTCGTCCGGGCGGTTCTGCGACGCCGGCACGTAGCCCTTGCCGTTTTCAACGGTCAGTTCCATCGACAGCGTGGCACCGCTATCGAGGTGGCAGATCACCAGGTCCGGTTCCATGATTTCGATATCCGGACCGGTTTCGATCATGCTGGCCGTCACTTCGCACGGACCTTCGGCCTTCAGCGACATGCGCTTCGGACCTTCGGCCATCATCTTGAGACCCATCGACTTGATGTTCAGGACGATGTCAGTCACGTCTTCACGAACACCGGCAATAGACGAGAACTCGTGCAGCACGCTGTCGATCTGGATCGACGTCACCGCAGCACCCTGTAGCGAGGACAGGAGGATGCGGCGCAGCGCATTGCCGAGGGTCAAACCGAAGCCGCGCTCAAGCGGTTCGGCGACGACGCTCGCCTGCCGGCTCGGGTTCGTACCCGCGACGACTTCGAGTTTCGACGGTTTAATCAGTTCTTGCCAATTTTTCTGAAGCACTTCAGTGACCTCGCGCTCACAAATGACAGCGGCGTCCTTGATGACAAGGGCGTCGCCTATTTACCTGCCCGGCATGGGTACGGCCGATCGATCCGCCCCCTGCCGAAATGAAACTCCCCGGTTTATGACCGGGAATGACGGGTCTTAAACCCGACGACGTTTCCGCGGCCGACACCCGTTGTGGGGGATCGGCGTGACATCACGAATGGCCGTGATGGTGAAACCAACCGACTGCAGCGCGCGCAGCGCCGATTCACGGCCGGAACCCGGACCTTTGACTTCGACCTCAAGGGTTTTCATGCCGTGTTCCATCGCGGCGCGGCCCGCGACTTCACCGGCGACCTGCGCGGCATACGGGGTAGACTTTCGCGACCCCTTGAAGCCCTGCGCACCGGCCGAAGACCACGCGATCGCGTTGCCCTGAGCATCGGTGATCGTGATGATCGTGTTGTTGAACGTCGAATTAACGTGCGCAATGCCCGCTGCAATATTCTTCCGTTCGCGGCGGCGGGGACGCGCCGTAGTTGCTGCCTTGGCCATGATATCTCGCCCTTAAGCTTTCTTCTTACCGGCAATCGGCTTGGCCGGGCCCTTGCGGGTCCGGGCGTTGGTGTGGGTCCGCTGGCCGCGCACCGGCAACTGCCGGCGATGGCGAAGGCCGCGATAGCAGCCGAGGTCCATCAGACGCTTGATGTTCATCGCGACATCACGGCGCAGTTCGCCTTCGACCGTATAGTCCTGGTCGATCATGTCGCGGATACGCGCAACCTCGTCATCAGACAGGTCGCTAACCCGACGGTCATCGGCGATGCCGCAGGCTTCACAGATTTTCGCAGCCGTGGTACGGCCAATCCCGTGAATGTAAGTCAGCGCGATGATTGCACGCTTTCCAGTCGGGATATTTACACCAGCAATACGCGCCAAAGCTCGTACTCCTTAAACTTTGGGTCGAAACGGACAGCCACCGGTTGATTGAAGAGCGCGGATTATATTGATCCTGCCCGGCAAGTCAACTCATGAGCCTGACTTTTTCGTACTCCAGCCTTCGTTAATCCAAGATCGCATACAGGGATTTCGTAACGGAATCAATATCCTGCATGCCATCAACCGTCTTGAGCGCACCTTTCTCCCGATAATACGGAATAATTGGTGCGGTTTGCTCGTGGTAAACCTCGAGCCGTTTTTTCAGCGTTTCCGCGTTGTCGTCGCTGCGGGCACCCCCCGTTTCGGCAGCACGCTTCTCGATTCGGGCGAACAGCGCCTCTTCGTCCACTTCCATCGAAATCACGTGATCGAGCTGAAGCCCCTTCTCCGCCAGCATGGCGTCGAGCGCTTCGGCCTGCGCGACCGTGCGCGGGAAACCGTCGAGAATAAACCCGTTCTTGCAGTCCGGCTCTTCGATGCGATCAGCGATGATCCCGACGACGATCTCGTCAGAAACGAGGTCGCCCCGGTCCATGACTTCCTTCGCCTTCAGTCCCATTTCGGTGCCGGCGGCGACGGCTGCACGGAGCATATCGCCCGTCGAGAGCTGAACGATCTTGTACTTCTCGACCAGTCGCTCGCATTGCGTGCCTTTGCCGGCACCCGGCGGTCCCAAAAGAATAATGATCATGCCTTGCGCCCCCTGAGCTTGGACTTCTTGATCAGCCCCTCGTACTGGTGCGCCAGAAGGTGCGACTGAACCTGGGTCACCGTATCCATCGTCACTGTGACCACGATCAACAGGCTGGTGCCGCCGAAGTAGAACGGCACGGACCACCTGGAGATCAGGATTTCCGGCAGTAGGCAGATCAAAGCCAGGTAGGCGGCACCGACGACGGTCAGTCGGGTCAACACCCAGTCGAGGTAGTCGGCGGTATTCTTACCGGGACGGATACCCGGCACGAAACCACCATACTTTTTCAGGTTATCCGCCGTCTCCGCCGGGTTGAAGACAACCGCGGTGTAGAAGAAAGCGAAGAACACGATCATCCCGATGTACGTAACCAGGTAAAGCGGCTGACCGCGGCCCATATATGCGGCGACCGTATTCATCCATTCCGGACCGGTCCCGGCCGAGAACTGCAGAACCGTAATCGGCAGAAGCAGGATCGAGCTTGCGAAGATCGGCGGAATCACGCCGGCCGTGTTGACCTTCAGCGGCAGATGCGAGGTGTCCCCACCCATCATCTTGTTACCCCGTTGGCGCTTGGGATACTGGATCAGGATTCGGCGCTGTGCGCGTTCCACGAACACGATGAAGAAGATGACCGCAATCGCCATCAGGAACAGGGCGATGATGATGCCGGTCGACAGCGCGCCGGTGCGGCCCAACTCAAGGGTGCCGGCCAAGGCGCGCGGCAGTTCCGCGACGATACCCGCAAAGATGATAAGGGAGATGCCGTTACCGACACCGCGTGCCGTAATCTGCTCACCCAGCCACATCAAGAACAAAGTGCCGCCGGTCAGCGTGATCACCACCGTCATCCGGAAAAACATGCCGGGGTTGTGAACTGCGACATTGCCACCCGAACTCATGCTCTCAAGGCCGACTGCAATCCCATAGGACTGCAGCACACAGATCGCCACCGTCAGATAGCGGGTGTATTGGTTGATTTTCTTACGACCCGTTTCGCCCTCTTTCTTCATCTGCTCGAGTTGCGGCGAAACCGCCGTCATGAGCTGCATGATGATCGAGGCCGAAATGTACGGCATAATGTTGAGCGCGAAGATCGTCATGCGCGACAACGCACCGCCCGCGAACATGTCGAACATCCCGAGAACGCCGCCGCCGGACTGGTTGAACAGTTCCTGCAGGATCGTCGGGTCGATACCCGGCAGCGGGACGAACGTGCCCAGTCGATAGACGATAAGCGCACCCAGCGTAAACCAGATGCGCTTCTTCAATTCCGTCGCCTTCGAGAAGGCGCTGAAATTGACGTTGGAGGCGAGTTGTTCGGCGGCGGAAGCCATTCTCGATTAATCTTCCTCTTTCGGATCCACGCTAACGACGTCGCCGGCACGCGCGGATTCGTAACGGGCCTTCCGTTCGGCCGATACACGGTCGCGCTTGCGGCCCTTGCCTTCCGGACGAGCCTGCTTCTCGGCGACGGTGACGGAGCCGCCGGCTTTCTCAACGGCCGCGACAGCGCCCTTGGAGGCGTGCGCGATGTCGAGGGTCACCTTGGCGCTCAGATCGCCCTTGTTGAGCAGGCGGACGCCGTCTTTCGACTTACGCACCACACCGGCGGCGACCAGTTCGGCAGCCGTCAGCGTGCCCTTGGCGTCGATACGGCCGGCATCGATGGCCTTCTGCAGTTTGCCCGTGGTGAGCTCGGCGAAGTCCTTCTCGAACGGGTTGTTGAAACCGCGCTTCGGCAGACGCCGATAGAGCGGCATCTGACCGCCTTCGAAGCCCAGGAGCGAGACGCCGCTGCGCGACTTCTGACCCTTCTGCCCCTTCGCGGAGGTCTTGCCCGTACCCGAACCGATACCACGGCCTACACGCTTACGGGCTTTCGCCGCGCCTTCGTTGTCTCGGATTTCATTCAGTCGCATCGCCAAATTCCTTTTGCGTCCCCGGGGCCTTCATTGCCCGGTTCGAGCCCGGTCTGGTGAAATAAGCCTGTCAGGCCTGTTCCTCAACCCGGACCAGGTGTTTAACCTTGTCAATCATGCCGCGAACCGCAGACGTGTCTTCCAGCGTCTTGGTCCGATTGATCCTGTTCAGACCGAGCCCCTTGAGCGTTTCACGCTGCTTGGCCTGGCGGCCGATGGGGCTCTTGATCTGGGTGACCGTGAGGGTCGTTTTTTTATCAGCCATCTTTCGTCCGCTCCGGATTACTCGGCGCTCGCGCCGGCATCGCCGCGACGGGCAACGATGTCGCCGACCTTGAGGCCACGGCGCGCCGCAACGGCACGCGGGGATTGCAGGTTCTTGAGCGCCTGGAAGGTCGCCTTGACCATGTTGTGCGGGTTCTGCGTGCCGTTCGACTTACAAACGACGTCATGAACGCCCATGGTTTCGAATACCGCGCGCATCGGACCACCGGCAATGATACCGGTACCCGGAGGCGCCGAGCGCAGGATCACCTTACCCGCGCCGAAACGGCCATCGATGTCGTGATGCAGCGTACGGCCTTCACGCAGCGGCACACGGATCATGGAACGCTTAGCCTGGTCGGTCGCCTTACGGATCGCTTCCGGCACTTCGCGCGCCTTACCGGTGCCGTAACCGACGCGGCCTTTGCCGTCGCCGACCACTACCAGGGCTGCGAACGAGAATCGGCGGCCACCTTTGACGACTTTGGCGACGCGGTTGATGTGAACCAGCTTGTCGACCAGTTCATCACCGTCGTCGTTACGGTCGCGATTGTCACGGTTGTCGCGATCGCGGCCACGGCCACGGCCACGGCCGCCACGTTCCGGTGAATTGTTATCTGCCATTCGTCGCTCTCCTAGAAGCTCAGGCCGCCCTCACGGGCGCCGTCTGCGAGCGCTTTTACGCGCCCGTGATACTTGTAACCGCCACGGTCGAAGAAGACTTCGCCGATGCCCTTCTCGGCCGCACGCTTGGCCACGAGCTTGCCGACTTCAGCCGCCGCACTGGAATCGGCGCCCGTCTTCAGCGAGCCCTTGAGTTCTTTGTCCAGCGAAGACGCCGACGCCAGCGTGGTGCCGGTCTTGTCGTCGATGATCTGCGCATAGATGTGCTTGCCCGAACGAAACACGGAAAGCCGCGGACGATCGAAAGCCAGACGTTGCAGACGCGCACGCGTGCGCATGGTCCGGCGTTTGAACAGGGTTCTTGCGTTCGACATCTTACTTCTTCTTTCCTTCCTTACGGAGGATGTACTCGTCGTCGTATTTGACGCCCTTGCCTTTATAAGGCTCCGGCGGACGAAGCGAGCGGATTTCCGAGGCCACCTGACCGACGCGTTGCTTCGACGCACCGCTGATGATCAGCTGGTTCTGTTCCGGCGACTCGATCTTGATGCCTTCCGGGATCGGGTAGCGGATTTCGTGGCTGTAGCCAAGCTGCAGCACGACGTCTTTTCCCTGCACCTGGGCGCGGTAACCGACGCCGTTGATCTCAAGCTTCTTGGTGAAGCCCTCGGAGACACCGATGACCAGACCATCAATCAGGCTGCGGGCAGTGCCCCACATCTGACGCGCGCGCTTGTGCTGCGCCAGCGGCACGACATTAACCTGACCTTCCGCCTGCTCGACCTTGACGTCATCGGTCAGGGTCGCCGACAGCTCACCGAGCTTGCCTTTCGCCGTCACCACGTTGCCGGCCACTTCGACGGTAACGCCGTCCGGGACGGTGACTGGGTGAATTCCTACTCGCGACATGACTTCAATCCTCGTTTCATACCTGGGGTGTTCTTAGAACACCTCGCAGAGAACCTCTCCACCGACATTCTGGGCCCGCGCCTCGGCATCCGACAGCACGCCACGCGGCGTCGACAGGATGGCGATACCGAGACCGTTGTAGACACGGCCCAGATCGCGGACACCGGAGTAAATCCGGCGGCCCGGGGTAGAAACCCGGCTCAGGTGCCGGATCACCGGGTCACCTTCGTGGTACTTGAGCTCGATCTTGATCTCGGAAATACCGGGACGGACATCGGTCCGGTCGAAACCACGAATGAAACCTTCGCGCTTCAGCACTTCGAGAACGTTCGCACGCAGCTTGGAGGCCGGGCACGTCACCGAGCTTTTACGGGCCTGTTGGCCGTTGCGGATACGGGTCAGCATATCGCCGAGGGGATCCGTCATCGACATCGTCGTCTCTCCCTTACCAGCTGGATTTGACCATGCCCGGAATCTGGCCCATTGAGGCCAGGTCCCGCAGCTTGATGCGGCAAACACGGAACTTGCGGTAGTTCCCACGCGGACGGCCGGTCAGTTCGCAACGCAGGCGCTGGCGAACCGGCGACGCATTGCGCGGCAGTTCGGCAAGTTTCAGACGGGCGTTAAAGCGTTCCTCCGGCGACAGGTTCGGGTCCTTGGCAGCCGCTTTGAGACGCTCGCGGCGCCCCGAGAACTGCTTCGCCAAACGGGCCCGTTTCTTATCCCGCTCGATCGCGCTTTTCTTAGCCATTACGCTCTTCTCCTCTTGCCGCTCAGTTCGCGAACGGCATGTTGAACGCCTTCAGCAATGCCTTCGCTTCGGCATCGGTCTTGGCGGTCGTGCAAATCACGATGTCCATACCCCGGATCTCATCGACCTTGTCGTAGTCGATCTCCGGAAAAACGATCTGTTCCTTGATGCCCATGGCATAGTTGCCGGCACCGTCGAAGCTCTTGCCATTGAGACCGCGGAAATCGCGGACGCGCGGCAGGGTGATCGTCACCAGACGATCCAGAAATTCGTACATGCGCTGACGGCGAAGGGTCACCTTGCAACCGACAACCATTTCTTCGCGCAGTTTGAAGCCGGCGATCGACTTCTTGGCGCGGGTGACGACGGGCTTCTGGCCAGTGATCGCGGTCAGGTCGGCGACGGCGCCGTCCATCTTCTTGCGATCCTGGGAGGCCTCGCCAACGCCCATATTGATCACGATCTTGTCGAGCCGGGGCACTTCCATCGGGTTCGTATAATTGAACTCCGATTTCAGGTTCGGCACGATGTCGTTCGTGTAAACTTCCTGCAAACGTGCGGTCATTGCTCTCGTCTCCACTCTCAAGCGTCGAGGACTTCGCCGGAGCGCTTGGCAACGCGCACCTTGCGACCGTCTTCCAACGTCTTGAAACCAACGCGCGTCGGCTTGTCGTCCTTCGGATCGATCAGGGCGAGATTGGAGAGGTGAATGCTCGCCTCTTTCTCGACAATACCGCCCTGCGTCGTCTGCGACGGCGCCGTGTGACGCTTGATCTTGTTCACGCCATCGACGATGGCGCGCTCTTCGGCCGGCAGCACCTTCAGTACTTCGCCTTTTGCACCTTTGTCACGTCCGGTCAGGACAACGACTCGGTCGCCTTTTTTAATCTTCTGGGCCATCACAACACCTCCGGTGCCAGCGAAATGATCTTCATGTAGCGCTTGGCACGCAGCTCACGGGTCACCGGGCCGAAAATACGCGTCCCGATCGGCTCGCCCTGCTTGTTAATCAGCACGGCGGCATTACTGTCGAACCGGATGGCGGTGCCGTCCTTGCGCAGAATGTCCTTGGCGGTGCGCACGACAACAGCCTGCATCACGTCGCCCTTTTTCACGCGGCCGCGCGGAATGGCGTCCTTCACGGAGACGACGATGATGTCGCCTACCGATGCGTATTTGCGCTTCGAACCGCCCAGCACCTTGATGCACTGGACCCTTTTGGCGCCCGAGTTATCGGCGACCTCGAGGTTCGATTCAGCCTGAATCATCGTTCCGGTTCCCTTACTTCGACCGAGGCGCTCAGGCGCCTTCGGTTACAACTTCCCAAGTTTTACGCTTCGACAGCGGGCGGCATTCACGGATGAACACCTGGTCGCCCACTTTCGAGGCGTTATTCTCGTCGTGCGCCGCGTACTTCTTCGACTTCTTCACGTACTTCTTGTACAGCGGATGCATGACCCGACGCTCGACCAGCACGGTGACCGTCTTGTCCTGTTTGTCGCTAACGACGACGCCTTGCATGACACGTTTCGGCATTTTGTCGTTCCTTACCCTTCTGCCTGGGCGGCCTTACGCTCGCCCAGAACGGTCTTGATGCGCGCGATGTCACGGCGCACGTGACGCGCCTGCGCGGTGTTTTCCAATTGGCCCGACGCCTGCTGGAAGCGCAGGTTGAAAGCTTCCTTGCGCAGGTCGGCAAGCTGGTCCTTCAGCTCGTCGTCGGTCTTGGTACGGATATCAGCGGCTTTCATCTGATCAATCCCCTTCACCAACGCGCGTCACGAAGCGCGTCTTCACCGGCAGTTTCGCAGCCGCCAGACGGAACGCCTCGCGGGCGATGTCGGCGGAAACGCCGTCGATTTCAAACATGATCCGGCCCGGCTTGACCTTGGCAACCCAGTACTCAACCGAGCCCTTACCCTTGCCCTGGCGAACTTCGGCCGGCTTCTGGGTCACGGGCACGTCCGGGAAGATGCGGATCCACACACGGCCGGCACGCTTCATGTGACGGGTCATGGCACGGCGCGCAGCTTCAATCTGACGCGCGGTCACCCGTTCCGGCGTCACCGCCTTCAGGCCATACGAGCCGAAGTTCAACGACGTACCGCCCTTGGCCATGCCGTGGATACGGCCCTTGTGCGCCTTGCGGAACTTGGTTCTTTTCGGAGACAGCATTGCTCTATCCTCTACTTACGTCCGCTTATCGCTGCGGCTGCTGCTCAAGCTGCAGCTTTTCCATCGCCATCGGATCGTGGGCCATGATCTCGCCCTTGTAGATCCAGATCTTGACGCCGCAGATACCGTACGTGGTCAGCGCGCGGGCTTCCCCGTAATCGATGTTGGCGCGCAGCGTGTGAAGCGGAACGCGACCTTCGCGATACCACTGCATACGCGCGATTTCAGCACCACCGAGACGGCCCGAGCAGTTGATCCGGATGCCCTCGGCGCCCATGCGCATCGCCGACTGAACGGCGCGTTTCATGGCGCGGCGGATCGACACGCGACGCTCCATCTGCTGGGCGACGTTTTCGGCGACCAGTTGGGCGTCGGTTTCCGGCTTGCGGATCTCGACGATGTTCAGGTGCACCTCGGCGTCCGTCATGTTCGCGATCTTGCGGCGCAGCTTTTCGATGTCCTGACCCTTGCGGCCGATTACGACACCCGGGCGCGCGGTGTGAATGGTCACGCGGGCCTTCTTCGCGGGGCGCTCGATCACGATCTTGGATACACCGGCCTGCTGAAGCTCCTTGCGCAGGAACTCGCGGATGCGGATGTCTTCGTGCAGCAGGTCGGCATAGTTGCCGTCGGCGAACCACCGGGAATCCCAGGTGCGGTTAACGCCAAGACGAAGCCCGACCGGATTAATCTTCTGACCCATTAAACCGTCTCCTCACGCTCGCGGACGACCAAGCGCATATTGCTGAATGGCTTTTCGATGCGCCCGACACGGCCGCGCGCACGGGCACGGAACCGCTTCATCACGAGCGCCTTGCCGACGCTCGCCTCGGCGACATAAAGCCGGTCGACGTCGAGCTGATGGTTGTTTTCGGCATTCGCGATCGCGCTTTCGAGCAGCTTCTTCACGTCCTGCGCGATACGACGGCGCGAGAACATGAGCTGCGTCAGCGCCTTCGAGCAATCCATGCCCCGAATGCTTTCGGCAACCAGGTTGAGCTTGCGCGGGCTGACACGAATGTGCTTCGCGAAAGCCATCGCCTCATTGTCGTTCAATTGACGCTCAGCGGCCTTCTTGCCCATGATTAACCCCTCTTCGACTTCTTATCGACGCCGTGACCGTAGTAGGTGCGCGACGGCGAGAATTCACCGAACTTGTGGCCGATCATTTCCTCGGTCACGAGAACCGGGACGAATTTCTGGCCGTTGTAGACGCCGAACGTCAAGCCGACGAACTGAGGCAGGATTGTCGAACGGCGCGACCAGGTCTTGATGACCGAGCTGCGCGTGGACGAACGGGCCTCTTCTGCCTTCTTGAGCAGATAACCGTCGACGAACGGACCTTTCCAAACGGAGCGTGGCACTGTCCCGCCCTCCTTTACTTCTTGCGGACGTGCCGGCTGCGCATAACGAGCCGATCCGTCTTTTTGTTGTTGCGCGTTTTCTTGCCCTTGGTCGGCTTGCCCCACGGGGTAACCGGATGACGGCCGCCCGACGTCCGGCCTTCACCACCACCATGCGGGTGATCGACCGGGTTCATGGCGACACCGCGCACGGACGGGCGTTTGCCCAGCCAGCGCTTACGGCCGGCCTTACCAAGGTTGATGTTCTGCTGATCCGGGTTCGACACGGCACCGACGGTCGCCATGCACTCGGCACGGACCAGGCGGATTTCACCGGAGCTCAAGCGCACCTGGGCGTAGCCCTGGTCCTTACCGATGATCTGCGCGTAGGTGCCGGCCGAACGGGCCATCTGGCCACCCTTGCCCTGCTTCATCTCAACATTGTGGATGATCGTACCCACCGGCATCGCCGCCATCGGCATGGCATTGCCCGGCTTGATGTCCACGCCCGCCTTGCCGGAGACGACCTCGTCACCGACCTGAAGCCGCTGCGGCGCCAGGATATAAGCCAGATCACCGTCTTCGTACTTCAGAAGCGCGATGAACGCGGTGCGGTTCGGGTCGTATTCGATACGCTCGACCACGGCCGTCATATCCAGCTTCGCACGCTTGAAGTCGATGACGCGATAGCGGCGCTTGTGACCACCGCCACGGCGGCGGGCCGTGATGTGCCCCTGGTTGTTGCGACCACCCTTCTTGCGCAGACCTTCAGTCAGCGACTTGATGGGATCGCCTTTCCACAGCGAGGAGCGGTCCACCAGGACCAGGCCGCGCTGACCGGGCGTATCGGGTTTGTACTGTTTAAGTGCCATCGTTCAATCTCTCCCGTCAGACGCCCGTGGTGACATCGATGCTGTCACCGTCCTTGAGCGTCACCACGGCTTTCTTGAAATCGCTGCGGCGGCCGGCTTCGCCACGGAAGCGCTTCGTCTTGCCTTTCTGACGCAGCGTATTCACGGCGGTCACCTTGACCTTGAACAGCTCTTCGATCGCCGTTTTGATCTCGTGCTTGTTGGCATCGAGCGGCACTTCGAAAGCCACCTGATTGTGTTCCGACATCAACGTCGTCTTTTCGGTCACCAGCGGACGGCGGATCAATTCGTAGATCCGTTCCTTGCTCGGCTGGAATTTCGCGGGGCTGTAACGGCTCATTTCAAGCGCTCCACCAGTTTGTCGACCGCGCCCTTGGTCAGGACCAGCGTATCGCGGCGCAGGATGTCGTAGACGTTTGCGCCGACCGACGGCAGCACGTCGATACCGACGATATTGCGGGCCGCGCGCGCGAAGTTGTCGTCAATGGTCTCGCCGTCGATGATCAGGGCCTTGCCCCAACCGAGGGCCGCGAGTTTCTTCACCAGATCGGCGGTCTTCGGCGCTTTCAGCGTCGCTTCGTCGAGGATCACCAGCTTGCCTTCGGCCTGTTTGGCGCTCAGCGCGGTCTTCAGCGCGAGCTTGCGGACCTTCTTCGGCATGTCGTGGCTGTGATCGCGCACGTGCGGGCCGAACACGATCCCGCCGCCACGCATCTGCGGCGCCACGCGCGAGCCCTGACGGGCGCGGCCGGTGCCTTTCTGACGGAACGGCTTGGTGCCGGTCGCGCTGACTTCGGAGCGGCCTTTGACCTTGTGGTTGCCGGAGCGGCGCTTGGCAAGCTGCCACTTGACGGCACGGGCCAGCAGGTCGGCACGCGCTTCCAGACCGAACACCGCATCGTCGAGATCGATGGAGCCGGATTTCTTGTTATCGAGACTGACCACGTCAAGTTTCATGGTCTTATTCCTTGTCCTCAGTTTTGCCGTCTTCCTCGGCGGCCAGTTCTTCGGCCAGCGCAGCTTCTTCGGCAGCTTCATCCGGCGCCACGTCGTCGGCGACGACCATGCCTTCTTCTTCGACCGGGGCATCGCCCTTGAGACCGGCGGGGAACGGCACTTCTTCGTGCAGCGGACGCTTCACAGCGTCGGTCAGGAAGACGTAACCGCCCTTGGAACCGGGGACGGCACCGCGCACGAGGATCAGACCGCGTTCAGCGTCAACCGCCGCGACGATCAGGTTCTGCTGCGTGCGGCGCACGTTGCCCATCTGGCCGGCCATCTTCTTGCCCTTGAACACCTTACCCGGGTCCTGGCACTGACCAGTGGAACCATGCGCGCGGTGGCTGATCGAGACGCCGTGCGTGGCGCGCAGACCTGCAAAACCGTGACGCTTCATGGCACCCGCAAAACCCTTACCCTGGGTGATGCCGGCAACGTCCACGAACTGGCCGGCGACGAAGTGGTTGGCGCCGATCTCTGCACCCACGTCGACCATGTTGTCCGCAGAGATGCGGAATTCGGCGAGCTTCTGCTTCGGCTCGACCTTCGCCTTGGCGAAGTGGCCGCGCATCGCCTTCGAAACGCGCTTCACCTTGGCCTTGCCGTAGCCGACCTGGAGAGCCGTATAGCCATCACGCTCTTCGTTGCGTTGAGCGACGACACGAACATCATCGAGGGCCAGCACCGTCACCGGGATGTGTGCTCCACCCTCGGCGAAAATGCGGGTCATCCCCATTTTCTTTGCGATTACACCGGTACGCATATCACTATTCCCAATGGCGCTTAGAGTTTGATCTCGACGTCGACACCCGCCGCCAGATCGAGCTTCATCAGCGCGTCGACGGTTTGCGGGGTCGGATCGACGATATCGAGAACCCGCTTGTGGGTCCGGATTTCAAACTGTTCACGCGACTTCTTGTCGATGTGCGGCGAACGCAGCACCGTGAACTTCTCGATCCGCGTCGGCAGCGGAATCGGGCCACGGACATTGGCGCCCGTACGTTGAGCCGTATTCACGATTTCGCGGGCGGATTGATCCAGAACGCGATGATCAAACGCCTTCAGGCGAATTCGAATATTTTGTTGTTCCATGGCCTTCGACCTTCAAAGTTGCGAACGCCCCCGGGACAAGCCCCAGGGGCGCGCAGTTTTATCCGTTACTCGATGATCTTGGCGACGACGCCGGCACCGACGGTGCGGCCGCCTTCGCGGATCGCGAAACGCAGACCTTCGTCCATGGCGATCGGCGCAATCAGCGTCACGTTCATCGCGACGTTGTCGCCCGGCATCACCATTTCCGTGCCTTCCGCAAGCTCGACCGTACCGGTCACGTCCGTCGTACGGAAGTAGAACTGCGGACGGTAGTTCGCAAAGAACGGCGTGTGACGCCCGCCCTCTTCCTTCGTCAGGATGTACGCCTCGCACGCGAACTTCGTGTGCGGCGTGATCGAACCCGGCTTCGCCAGAACCTGACCACGCTCGACTTCCTCACGCTTCGTACCACGCAGCAGCGCACCGATGTTGTCGCCCGCCTGACCCTGGTCAAGCAGCTTGCGGAACATCTCCACCCCCGTGCACGTCGTCTTCTGCGTCGGCTTGATACCGACAATCTCGATTTCGTCGCCGGTGTTGATCACGCCACGCTCAACGCGGCCCGTCACAACCGTACCACGGCCCGAGATCGAGAAAACGTCTTCGATCGGCATCAGGAAGTCCTGATCCACAGGACGCTCCGGCTGCGGAATGTATTCGTCAACCGCGCGCATCAGCTCGAGGATCGAATCGTGACCGATCTCCTTGTTCGAGTCCTCAAGCGCGGCCAGCGCCGAACCCTTGATGATCGGAATGTCGTCGCCCGGGAAGTCGTAGCTCGACAGAAGCTCGCGGATTTCCATCTCCACAAGCTCAAGAAGCTCTTCGTCGTCAACCTGGTCGACCTTGTTCATGTAAACGACAAGCGCAGGAACACCAACCTGGCGGGCCAGAAGAATGTGCTCGCGCGTCTGCGGCATCGGGCCGTCGGCAGCCGAAACAACCAGAATCGCACCGTCCATCTGCGCCGCACCCGTGATCATGTTCTTCACATAGTCCGCGTGACCCGGGCAGTCGACGTGCGCGTAGTGACGGTTCTCCGTCTCGTACTCAACGTGCGCCGTCGAAATCGTGATACCGCGCGCACGCTCTTCCGGCGCCTTGTCGATCATGTCGTACGCCGAAAACGTGGCGCCGCCCGTCTCCGCAAGAACCTTCGTAATCGCAGCCGTCAGCGTCGTCTTGCCGTGGTCAACGTGACCAATCGTACCAACGTTGCAGTGCGGCTTGTTACGCTCAAACTTTTCCTTGGCCATCTTCGTTCGTCTCCGTTCTCAGTTAGCCTGCGAGCCGCTCACGGATCTCGGTCGAGACCTGATTCGGCACTTCAGCGTAGTGATCAAAATGCATGGTGTACTGTGCACGGCCCTGCGACATCGAACGCAGTTCGTTGACGTAGCCGAACATGTTGGCGAGCGGCACCATCGCGGTGACAACACGCGCGTTGCCGCGCTGGTCCATGTCCTGAACCTGACCGCGACGCGAGTTCAGGTCGCCGATGATATCGCCCATGTACTCTTCCGGGGTCACGACTTCGACCTTCATCATCGGCTCAAGCAGCACCGGCTTGGCGGCCGCGATACCTTCGCGGAATGCCGCGCGCGCGGCAATTTCGAACGCCATGACCGACGAGTCGACATCGTGCGACGCACCATCATAGAGCTGAGCCTTAAAGTCGATGCACGGGAAGCCGCACAGCACGCCGCTTTCGGCAGCCGAGCGAATGCCCTTCTCGACACCCGGGATGAATTCGCGGGGCACGTTACCGCCGACAACGGTGTTCTCGAATTCGATACCGGAACCCGGGGGCAGCGGCTCGAACTTGATTTTGACGCGGGCGAACTGACCCGAACCACCGGTCTGTTTCTTGTGCGTGTAATCGCAGTCGTAGGTCTGGCTGATCGTTTCGCGGTACGCCACCTGCGGCTGACCGACATTCGCTTCGACCTTGAATTCACGCTTCATGCGATCGACGAGAATGTCGAGGTGAAGCTCGCCCATCCCGGCGATGACGGTCTGGCCGGACTCTTCGTCCGACGAAACGCGGAACGACGGGTCTTCAGCGGCGAGACGCTGCAAGGCAACGCCCATCTTTTCCTGGTCGGCCTTGGTTTTCGGCTCGACCGCGACCTCGATAACCGGATCCGGGAATTCCATCCGCTCGAGGATCACCGGAGCCGAGGAGTCGCAAAGCGTATCGCCGGTGGTCGTATCCTTGAGGCCGACGATGGCGACGATGTCACCAGCCATCGCTTCGTCGATCTGTTCACGGGTGTTGGCATGCATCAGAAGCATACGGCCCACGCGCTCTTTCTTTTCTTTCACCGTGTTGAGCACCTGCGCGCCCTGCTTCACGGTACCAGAGTAGATGCGGCAGAAAGTCAGCGAACCGACGTGCTGGTCGTTCATGATCTTGAACGCGAGCGCGGCGAACGGCGCATCGTCGTCAGATTTACGGACCAGCGGCTTTTCCGGGTCGTTGACGTCGACGCCCTTGATGTTCGGCACGTCGAGCGGCGACGGCAGGAAGTCGACGACGGCGTCGAGCATCGGCTGAACGCCTTTGTTCTTGAACGCGGAACCCAGCAGGACCGGCACGAAGTTGAGGCCGATGCACCCCTTGCGGATGCACTTCTTCATGGTTTCTTCGTCCGGCTCGTTACCCTCGAGATACGCTTCCATCGCGTCATCATCGACTTCGACGATCGTTTCGATAAGTTTCTCGCGGTATTCGGCCGCCTTGTCGGCGAGGTCCGCCGGAATGTCCTTGTATTCGAACTCAGCACCCAGGCTTTCATCTTTCCAGACGATGGCCCGCATCTTGATCAGGTCGACGACACCGACGAAGTCGGATTCGCCGCCGATCGGCAGCTGAAGCACCGCCGGGGTCGCACCCAGACGATCGATGATCATGTCGACGCAGCGATAGAAGTCGGCGCCGATGCGGTCCATCTTGTTGACGAAGCACATCCGCGGCACGCCGTACTTGTCGGCCTGACGCCAGACGGTTTCGGACTGCGGCTCGACGCCGGCAACCGAGTCGAACACCGCAATCGCGCCGTCGAGCACGCGCAGCGAACGCTCGACCTCAATCGTGAAGTCGACGTGGCCCGGGGTGTCGATGATGTTGATGCGATGGTCGCGCCAGAACGTGGTCGTCGCAGCAGAGGTGATCGTGATGCCACGCTCCTGTTCCTGCTCCATCCAGTCCATGGTGGCGTTGCCGTCGTGGACTTCGCCGATCTTGTAGGACTTACCGGTGTAGTACAGAACGCGCTCGGTGGTCGTCGTCTTACCGGCATCAATGTGCGCCATGATGCCGATGTTGCGATAGCGCTCGAGCGGGGTTACGCGGGCTGACATGAGATCAACTCCTGAAAATAATTACCAGCGATAGTGCGAAAAGGCCTTGTTGGCCTCCGCCATACGGTGCGTGTCTTCGCGCTTCTTGACAGCGGCGCCACGGTTGTTGGCGGCGTCGAGAAGTTCGGCGGAGAGACGCTCCATCATAGTGTTCTCGGACCGCTTGCGGGCCGTTTCCACGAGCCACCGAATTGCCAGTGCCTGCCGGCGCTCGGCGCGAACTTCAACGGGAACCTGGTAGGTCGCACCACCGACACGGCGGGAGCGGACTTCAACCATCGGCTTCACGTTGGAAATCGCATCGTGGAAAACCTGCAGCGGGTCCTGACCGCCCTTCGACTGAACGATGTCGAAGGCACCGTAAACGATGCGTTCGGCGGCGGATTTCTTGCCGTCCTTCATCAGGGCGTTCATGAACTTGGTCACGACCAGATCCTTGAACTTCGCATCCGGAAGAACCTGACGCTTTTCAGCGGCGTGGCGACGGGACATCTCGTTGTCTCCTTACTTCGGACGCTTGGCGCCGTATTTCGAACGGCGCTGACGGCGGTCGCTGACGCCCTGGGTATCGAGCGAACCGCGAATGATGTGATAACGCACACCCGGCAAGTCCTTCACACGGCCGCCACGGATCATGACGACGGAGTGTTCCTGCAGGTTGTGGCCTTCACCCGGAATGTAGCTCGTCACTTCGAAGCCGTTGGTCAGACGCACACGGGCGACTTTCCGAAGGGCCGAGTTCGGCTTTTTCGGGGTAGTGGTATAGACGCGGGTGCAAACACCACGCTTCTGCGGGCAGGCCTCAAGCGCCGGCACCTTGTTGCGGGTGACCGGGGCCTTGCGCGGCTTGCGAATTAACTGGTTGATCGTCGGCATACGCTCAATCCAACTCCTAAAAACCTCACGCCCACCATCGGGCTCTTAACATGAGTTGAGCCGTAACCGCGCACACCTTGCAGGGCGTACCGGCTCTGGCTCACATCGTCGCCTCAAGAGCGACCGGCGCTTCCGAGGCTTTCGCTAAATTGTTTTCTCCACCCAAGTCTACGACTGCGTCTAGCCGGAATCGGCTACCACCAGTCCCTTGAGTGGGGCGGAACATATAGGTGGCCCCTGTCCGCGTCAACTGGAAAGTTGTGAAAAAAAATTGCGCGAAAACAGGCGGTTAGTCATCATGTGGTGCCGGTATGGCAAAATGACACCAGATATTGACCCAATTTTTGCTGCACTGCGGAAATACGAGTCTCTCAAACTCGCTTTAACCAAAAAAACGGTCAAAAAGCCGCCAAAAACCGAATCAAAAGGGCGCGGACCCGTCAAGGCCCGCGCCCTTGATTCCCCCTATCGGGAGCGACTTAGTCGGCGTCGACCGGTGCCGGCGCATCCAGAAGCTCGGCGGCTTCCTCTGCCGGTAGGGTCTTGGCGATCTCCGCGTCGCGATCCGCGGCGATCTCGCGCATGCCGTTCATCACCGCGCCGGTACCGGCAGGGATCGGACGGCCAACGATGACGTTTTCCTTGAGGCCGACGAGATCGTCGGTCTTGCCGGACACCGCCGCCTCGGTAAGGACGCGCGTGGTCTCCTGGAACGACGCCGCCGAGATGAACGACTGCGTCTGCAGGCTCGCCTTGGTAATCCCCTGAAGAACCGGGATCGCCTCGGCCGGCTTGCCGCCGTCTTCGAGCGCCTTCTCGTTGATCTTGTCGAACTCGACCTTGTCGACAAGCTCGCCGATCAGGAGCGTGGTGTCGCCACCGCCCGTGATCTCGACCTTCTGCAGCATCTGGCGAACGATCACCTCGATGTGCTTGTCGTTGATCTTCACGCCCTGCAGACGATAGACGTCCTGAATCTCGTTGATCAGGTACTCGGCAAGTGCTTCGACGCCGAGTACACGCAGGATGTCGTGCGGCACCGGGTTACCGTCCATGAGCGAGTCGCCCACCTGGACGTAGTCCCCTTCCTGCACCGACAGATGGCGGCCCTTCGGCACCAGATACTCGGTCGGCTCCTGGCCGTCGTCCACCGGCTGTACGATCACGCGGCGCTTGTTCTTGTAGTCCTTGCCGAATTCGACGCGGCCTTCGCTCTCGGCGATGATCGCGTGATCCTTCGGACGGCGGGCTTCGAACAGTTCGGCAACGCGCGGCAGACCGCCGGTGATGTCACGGGTCTTGGCGCTTTCACGCGGGATACGCGCGAGCACGTCACCGGCATGCACCTGCTGGCCGTTTTCCACCGACAGAATGGCGTCGACGGAGAGGAAGTAGCGCGCTTCATGACCGCTATCGAGGGTGATGACCTCACCCTTCTTGTCACGCAGCGTGATACGCGGACGAAGGTCCGAGCCCTTCGGCTGCGACTTCCAATCGGTGACGACCTTGTACGAAATGCCGGTCGCTTCGTCCGTGCGTTCCGTCAGCGAGACACCGTCCAGAAGGTCGACGTAGTTCGCGACACCCTCCTTCTCGGTGATCACCGGCAGGGTGTACGGATCCCATTCGGCCAGCTTGTCGCCGCGGGTCACCTTGGCACCGTCCTTGACCATGAGCTGCGCACCATACGGGATACGATGCTTGGCCCGGTCACGGCCCTTACCGTCGACCAGCGTTAGTTCGGCGTTACGGCTCATGACGATCTGCACGCCGCGCGAGTTCTTGACGGTCGTGCAATTGATGAGCTTCACCTTGGCGTCGGCAACGGATTCGATGTAGGAGCGTTCGGTACCACGCTGCACGGCGCCGCCGATGTGGAACGTCCGCATCGTCAGCTGCGTGCCCGGCTCACCGATCGACTGCGCGGCCATGACGCCGACAGCCTCACCAATGTTCACCGGCGTACCGCGAGCCAGGTCGCGGCCGTAGCAGGCGCCGCAAACGCCGCCCGTCAGTTCACAGGTCAGCACCGAACGGATGCGGATGCTTTCGACTTCCGCTTCCTCGATGATGGCGCAGTGCGGCTCCTCGATGATCGTGTTCTTTTTCACAATCACTTCGCCGGAAACCGGGTTGATGACGTCTTCGGCCGCGGTCCGGCCCAGCACACGTTCGCTGAGCGGCGCGACGACATCGCCGCCTTCGACAACCGGTGCCACAGTGATGGCTTCCTTGGTGCTGCAATCCTCTTCGAGGATGATGCAGTCCTGCGCGACATCGACCAGACGGCGGGTCAGATAACCCGAGTTCGCCGTCTTAAGCGCGGTGTCGGCCAGCCCCTTACGGGCACCGTGGGTCGAGTTGAAGTACTCGAGCACGGTCAGACCTTCCTTGAAGTTCGAGATGATCGGCGTTTCGATAATCTCGCCCGACGGTTTGGCCATCAGGCCCCGCATCCCGGCGAGCTGCTTCATCTGCGCCGCCGAACCACGGGCACCGGAGTGCGCCATCATGTAGACCGAGTTGATCGGCTTGCCGGTTTCGATCTTCTGAATTTCCTTCATCATCTCGTCGGCAACACGATCGGTGCAATGCGACCAGGCATCAACGACCTTGTTGTATTTCTCGCCCTGCGTGATCAGGCCGTCCTGGTACTGCTGTTCGTATTCCTTGACCTTCTCTTCGGTCTCGCCGACGAGGTTCTGCTTGGAATCCGGGATGATCAGGTCGTCCTTACCGAACGAAATGCCGGCGCGACAGGCGTGCTTGAAGCCGAGGCCCATCATCCGGTCGGCGAAGATCACCGTCTCTTTCTGACCGCAATGACGATACACCTCGTCGATGACGTTGGTGATTTCGCGCTTGGTCAGCAGTTGGTTGATCAGACCGAACGGCACGTTCTTGTGCTTCGGCAGGATTTCCGAAAGCAGCATACGGCCCGGGGTCGTCTCGATCCGGACAACGATCGGCTCACCGTTTTCATCGACCGTGTGATAACGAGCGTGAATCTTGGCGTGCAGCGACAGCACTTCGGCGTCGAGCGCCTGCTGGATTTCGCCGACGTCGGCGAACATCATGCCCTCACCCATTTCGCCCTCGCGTTCCAGGGTCATGTAGTAGAGACCCAGAACGATGTCTTGCGACGGGACGATGATCGGCTTGCCGTTGGCCGGGCTGAGGATGTTGTTGGTCGACATCATCAACACGCGGGCCTCAAGCTGCGCTTCGAGCGACAGCGGCACGTGAACGGCCATCTGGTCGCCGTCGAAGTCAGCATTGAACGCCGCGCACACCAGCGGGTGAAGCTGGATCGCCTTACCTTCGATTAGCACCGGCTCGAACGCCTGGATGCCCAGGCGGTGCAGCGTCGGCGCACGGTTCAGGAGCACCGGGTGCTCGCGGATAACCTCTTCGAGGATATCCCAGACCTCCGGACGCTCTTTCTCGACCATCTTCTTGGCGGCCTTGATCGTCGTGGCGCGCCCGTAGAGTTCGAGCTTGGCGTAGATGAACGGCTTGAACAGTTCGAGCGCCATCTTCTTCGGCAGGCCGCACTGGTGCAGCTTGAGTTCCGGACCAACAACGATCACAGAACGGCCGGAGTAGTCGACGCGCTTACCCAGCAGGTTCTGCCGGAACCGGCCCTGTTTGCCCTTCAGCATGTCCGAGAGCGACTTCAGCGGACGCTTGTTCGCACCGGTGATGGCGCGGCCGCGGCGGCCGTTGTCGAAGAGCGCATCGACAGATTCCTGCAGCATCCGCTTTTCGTTACGGATGATGATGTCCGGCGCACGCAGCTCGATGAGGCGTTTCAGGCGGTTGTTACGGTTGATCACACGACGGTACAGATCGTTCAGATCGGACGTCGCGAAGCGGCCGCCGTCCAGCGGCACCAGCGGACGCAATTCCGGCGGAATAACCGGAATGTGCGTCAGGATCATCCATTCCGGACGGGCACCGGATTCGATGAACGCTTCGATCAGCTTGAGACGCTTGACGAACTTCTTGCGCTTGGCTTCGGAGTTCGTTTCCTTGAGGTCGATCTTGAGGTTTTCAAGCTCTTCCTCGAGGTCGATCGCCATCAGCATTTCGCGCATGGCTTCAGCGCCGATGCCGACGGTGAATTCGCTTTCACCGTATTCGTCCATGGCGTTCTGATACTGCTCTTCCGTCAGAAGTTCGTGCATCTTGAGCGGCGTGGTGCCCGGCTCGACGACGACGTAGTTCTCGAAATAGAGCACGCGCTCCAGATCTTTCAGCGTCATGTCGAGCAGAAGACCGATGCGCGACGGCAGCGACTTCAGGAACCAGATGTGCGCCACCGGCGACGCCAGTTCGATGTGGCCCATGCGCTCGCGGCGGACTTTTTGAAGCGTGACTTCGACGCCGCATTTTTCGCAGATAATGCCCTTGTACTTCATCCGCTTGTACTTGCCGCAAAGGCACTCGTAGTCCTTCACCGGGCCGAAGATACGCGCGCAGAACAGGCCGTCGCGTTCCGGCTTGAAAGTCCGGTAGTTGATGGTTTCCGGCTTTTTGATCTCACCGAAGGACCAGCTCAGGATACGTTCCGGCGACGCGATCGAGATGCGGATCTGATCGAAACGCTGCGTCCCCTGCTGTTGACCGAAGATTTTCGAAAGTTCGTTCATAGCGATTTTCCTTTGTTCGGGACGTTACCGGTTAGCGGAGTTCCACGTTGAGGCCGAGAGCGTGCAGTTCCTTCACGAGAACGTTGAAGGACTCAGGCACGCCGGCTTCGAACGTGTCGTCGCCACGGACGATGGCTTCGTAAACCTTCGTCCGGCCGGAGACGTCATCCGATTTGACGGTGAGCATTTCCTGGAGTGTGTAGGCCGCGCCGTAAGCTTCGAGCGCCCACACTTCCATTTCACCGAAGCGCTGACCGCCGAACTGCGCCTTACCGCCCAGTGGCTGCTGGGTGACCAGCGAGTACGGGCCGATGGAACGGGCGTGGATCTTGTCGTCCACCAGATGGTGCAGTTTCAGCATGTAGATGTAGCCGACCGTAACGGGGCGGTCGAACTGTTCGCCGGTGCGACCGTCGAACAGCGTAACCTGACCCGAGTTGTCGAGACCGGCCATATCCAGCATCTCGACGATGTCCGGTTCGCGGGCCCCGTCGAACACCGGGGTCGCAATCGGCACGCCGCTGCGCAGGTTGTTCGCGAGTTCCATGACCTGATCGTCGTCGAGCGACTGGATGTCATCCTTGTAGTTCTTCTCGCCGTAGACCTCTTTCAGCTTGGAGCGGACTGTCTGCGGCGCCTTGCCGGTATCCAGCAATTCGCCGATCTGCATGCCCAGACCGCGGCAAGCCCAACCCAGATGGGTTTCGAGGATCTGACCGACGTTCATACGCGACGGCACACCCAACGGGTTCAGAACGATATCGACCGGGGTACCGTCTTCGGTGTGGGGCATATCCTCGACCGGGATGATCTTGGAGATGACACCCTTGTTGCCGTGACGGCCGGCCATCTTGTCGCCCGGCTGCAGCTTGCGCTTCACCGCGACGAACACCTTGACCATTTTCATGACGCCCGGGCTCAGGTCGTCGCCGCGCTGCAGTTTTTCGACCTTGTCGTCGAAACGGGCCTGCAGAAGCGCGATGTCGGACTCGAACTTGGCCTTCAGGGCTTCGACGTCGCTCATGACCTTGTCGTTGCCGACAACGATCTGCGCCATCTGGCCGACCGTGTACTCGTCAAGCACGTCGTCGGTGATGACGGTGCCTTCCTTCAGGCCCTTCGGACCCGAAACCGCCTTCTTCTTGAGGATCAGCGATTTCAGCCGCTGCGAGAACGAGCGCTCGAGGATCGCGCGTTCGTCGTCGCGGTCCTTGGCGAGACGTTCGATTTCCGCCTGCTCGATGGCCAGCGCACGTTCGTCCTTGTCGACGCCGCGGCGCGAGAACACCCGCACCTCGACGACCGTACCGGTGACGCCCGGCGGCAGTTTGAGCGAGGTATCGCGGACGTCGGAGGCCTTTTCACCGAAGATGGCGCGAAGAAGCTTTTCTTCCGGCGTCATCGGGCTTTCGCCCTTCGGCGTCACCTTACCGACCAGGATGTCGCCCGGCTCGACTTCGGCGCCGATGTAAACGATACCGGCTTCGTCGAGGTTCTTGAGGGCTTCCTCACCGACGTTCGGTATGTCGCGGGTGATTTCCTCCTGACCAAGTTTGGTGTCACGGGCCATCACTTCGAATTCCTCGATGTGGATCGAGGTGAACACGTCGTCGCGGACGATACGTTCCGAGATCAGGATCGAATCCTCGAAGTTGTAACCGTTCCACGGCATGAACGCGACGAGCACGTTCCGGCCCAGCGCCAGGTCGCCCATTTCGGTCGACGGTCCGTCGGCGATGGTGTCGCCGGCCTGAACCATGTCGCCGACCTTCACCAGCGGACGCTGGTGCAGGCAGGTATTCTGGTTCGAACGCTGGAACTTCAGCAGGTTGTAGATGTCGACGCCGGTTTCGGAGGTGCTCGTTTCCTCGGTGGCGTTGATGACGATGCGGGCACCGTCGATCTGGTCGACGACACCGGAACGGCGCGCCACGATGGTCGCCCCCGAATCCCGTGCAACCGCCGCTTCCATACCGGTACCGACAAACGGCGCTTCGGCGCGGATCACGGGGACCGCCTGACGCATCATGTTCGAGCCCATCAGCGCGCGGTTGGCGTCATCGTTCTCGAGGAACGGGATGAGCGCGGTCGCGACCGACACCAGCTGCTTCGGCGAAACGTCAATGTAGTCGATGTCTTCCGGACGCGACAGCAGGAAGTCGCCGCCACGGCGGCAGCTCACAAGATCGTCGACGAACTGGCCCTTGGCGTCGAGTTCGGCGTTGGCCTGGGCGATGGTGTAGCGCCCTTCCTGCATCGCCGACATGTAGACGACGTCGGAGGTGACCTTGCCGTCCTTCACTTCCCGGTACGGGGTTTCGATAAAGCCGTACTTGTTGACGCGCGCAAAGGTTGCCAGCGAGTTGATAAGACCGATGTTCGGGCCTTCCGGCGTCTCAATCGGGCATATGCGGCCGTAGTGCGTCGGGTGAACGTCGCGAACTTCGAAGCCCGCACGCTCACGGGTCAGGCCACCCGGGCCAAGCGCCGAGAGACGGCGTTTGTGGGTGACTTCCGAGAGCGGATTGGTCTGGTCCATGAACTGCGACAGTTGCGACGAGCCGAAGAATTCGCGGACAGCCGCCGCCGCCGGCTTGGCGTTGATCAGGTCATGCGGCATGACCGTGTCGATTTCGACCGAGCTCATGCGCTCACGGATCGCACGTTCCATACGCAGCAGACCAACGCGATACTGGTTTTCCATGAGTTCGCCGACCGAGCGCACACGGCGGTTGCCGAGGTGGTCAATGTCGTCGATCTCGCCCTTGCCGTCCTTCAGCTCGACGAGTGTCTTGACGACGGCGAGGATGTCTTCCTTGCGCAACACGCGAAGCGTATCTTCGGTTTCGAAGCCGAGACGCGCGTTCATCTTGACGCGGCCGACGCTCGAAAGGTCGTAGCGCTCGGCGTCGAAAAACAGACCCTGGAACAGCGCTTCGGCGGTCTCGAGGGTCGGCGGCTCGCCCGGGCGCATGACACGGTAGATGTCGATCAGCGCTTCGTCACGGCTGGTGTTCTTGTCGACGGCCAGCGTGTTGCGGATGTACGGACCGACGTTGACGTGGTCGATGGCCAGCGTGTCGATCACGTCGACGTTGGCTTCGGCCAGCATTTCCAGCGTGTCTTCGACGATTTCCTCACCGGCTTCGACGTAAACTTCACCGGTTTCCTCGTTGATGATGTCGCTGGCGACATAACGGCCGATCAGTTCCTCGTCGGTGACGACCTGTTCTTCCATGCCCTTCTCGGCCAGCTGACGCAGCAGGCGCGGCGTCATCTTGGTGCCGGCTTCGGCGGCGACGCGGCCGGTCTTGGCGTTGATCAGGTCGGCTGTCAGCTTGACGCCGCGGAGCAGGTCCGGATTGAACGGCGTCTTCCAGCCGCGCTTGACGCGTTCGAAGCTGACAACGTCGTAGAAGTACCGCAGCACGTCCTCGGGCGTCATGCCGGAGATTTCAGTCGGGTCGAGACTGACGCCGTCTTCGGCGGCCTTGGCGCGCTTCTTCTCGGTTTCGGCATCGTCGAGCGCCAGCAGCAGCGTCGTCACCGGCAGCTTGCGGCGGCGGTCGATGCGGACATATGCGAGGTCCTTGGCGTCGAATTCGAAGTCGAGCCACGAGCCGCGGTAGGGAATGATGCGCGCGGCGAAGAGATATTTACCCGACGAGTGGGTCTTGCCCTTGTCGTGGTCGAAGAAGACGCCCGGCGAGCGGTGCATCTGCGAGACGATAACACGCTCGGTGCCGTTGACGACGAAGGTCCCCTTCGCCGTCATCAGCGGCATGTCGCCCATGTAGACGTCCTGTTCCTTGACGTCGCGGATCGAACGCGCGCCGGTCTCCTCGTCGATGTCCCAGACCACAAGACGGAGCGTCACCTTCAAGGGCGCTGCATAGGTCATGCCGCGTTGCTGGCATTCCTCGACGTCGTATTTCGGGTCTTCGAACTCGTAGGAAACGAACTCAAGCGTACCGCGCTCGGAGAAGTCCTTGATCGGGAACACCGACTTGAAGACTTCCTGAATACCGGTATCGGTGCGTTCGTTCTTGGGCGTGTCGCGCTGCAGGAACTGTTCATAGGAAGTGCGCTGAACCTCGATCAGGTTCGGCATTTCCACGGCGGCCTGAAGCCGGCCGAAATATTTCCGCACGCGTTTGCGTCCCGTAAAGCTGCTCGCCATTACGTCCCTCGATTTCGTTGCGCTCCGCCCGGGCGCCATTCCCTAGCGCCGAAACGGAGACCGTTTCAATGTGGGAGAGATCGAACGGCATGCCGCACCGATGATCCCGACCCGCGAATACTGCGTTTCCACTTTCCCGGCCGCGGCAAGGCCTATACGGGCAAAAACGCGTCTGCAGTGTCGTGCCTGAAAATCAGGCGTGGAGCCGTTGGGGCTCCCGGTAATAGAGGAGCCATTAGGGCTCCCGGTAATAGAGGAGCCGTGGCGACTCCCTGAACAAATGTTCTAACCAATCGATGCCCGGGCCTTAAAATACATCGGCCGGGCAGAAAGTCGGCGACGCGGCCGCCGAAGCGGCCGCGTCCACCTGAAAGCTTACTTGAGCTCGACGGTCGCGCCGGCTTCTTCCAGCTTCTTCTTGATCTCTTCGGCTTCTTCTTTCTTGGCACCTTCCTTGACGGGTTTCGGTGCACCTTCGACGAGATCTTTCGCTTCCTTGAGGCCAAGACCCGTGATCGTACGGACTTCTTTGATCACGTTGATCTTCTTGTCGCCGGCAGCGGCCAGGATGACGTCGAATTCATCCTTTTCTTCGGCGGCAGCGGCTTCGCCACCACCAGCAGCCGGTGCGGCACCCGCAACGGCAACCGGCGCCGCGGCGGAAACGCCCCATTTTTCTTCCAGAAGCTTGGAAAGCTCAGCGGCTTCGAGAACGGTCAGGTTCGACAGTTCCTCAGCAATCTTTTCCAGATCAGCCATTTCTCATGTCTCCTAAGGCTTGAACTATTGACAATCGTTTACGGCGTCACGCCGCTTCACTTTGTTGGGAACGCGCACTGAGCACCCGCGCGACCTGTCCGCCCGGCGCCTGAAGGACGCCGGCGATACGCGTCGCCGGAGTGTTCAGCATACCCACGATCTTGCCGCGGAGTTCGTCGAGCGACGGCAGGGTGGCGAGCTGCTTGATACTTTCGGTATCAAGACGGGTCTCACCCATCGCGCCGCCGAGCAGAACGAGCTTTTCGTTCTTCTTGGCGAATTCCACCGCGACCTTCGCGGGCGCCACGGGATCATCGCTGTAGGCGATTGCCGTGGGACCGGTAAAAAGGTCGCTCAACTGATCGTAGGGCGTGCCTTCCAAAGCGAGACGAGTGAGCCGATTTTTGGTCACTTTGAAGCTGGCGCCGGCGTCCCGCATCTTCGCCCGAAGATCGTTCATATCGTCGACGTTGAGCCCGATGTAGTGGGCAACGACAACCATATTCGCGTTCTCGAACGTTCCACGGAGCGACGAGACCAGTTCAGTTTTTTCCGATCGGTCCACGGATCGTCTCCAGTCAAAAGCGGTTCAAAATTGAACCCCTGTTGCACTTTGGCCCCGACCTCGGGCGCTTTCGGGCGCTTCTCGGTCAAAGCCGGCTCGCCCTGTCCAGTACAACAGTCCAAGCCAATCCATTGAGAATGCTCTCAAAAAATTGACATCGACACTGTCTATGTAGGCGGGAAATCCCCATTAAATCCCGGAAAACCAGGGTTACCTACGGTCTCGGACAGGTCAGAACGGCCCCGAAAACCTCCGGAGCCGCTCCTGTTCGACCGGACGATTAAACGTTTCGGCCGAATTCTTCAAGACCTGATTGCGCTTAAAGCGCGCTCACGTCCAATTTGATGCCAGGCCCCATGGTCGAGGTGACGCTGACTTTTTTCAGGTACGTGCCCTTTGCGCCGGACGGTTTCGCCTGCTGGATCGCACCGACGAACGCGGCGATGTTTTCCTTCAGCTGTTCGGCGGAGAAGCTGGCCTTGCCCACGCCGGCGTGGATGATGCCCATCTTCTCGACACGGAATTCGATCTGGCCCGCCTTGGCGGCCTGGACCGCACCGGCGACATCCGGGGTCACGGTGCCCAGTTTCGGGTTCGGCATCAGACCCTTCGGGCCCAGCACCTTACCGAGACGGCCGACGATCCCCATCATGTCCGGGGTCGCGATGCAGCGGTCGAAGTCCATCATGCCGCCCTGGATTTGTTCCATCAGATCCTCCGCACCGACGAAATCGGCGCCCGCGTCGCGGGCTTCGTCGGCCTTGGCGTCCTTGGCGAACACCGCGACCTTGAGCGACTTACCCGTGCCGTGCGGCAGCGACACCGTGCCGCGGACCATCTGGTCGGCGTGACGCGGGTCGACGCCCAGGTTCATGGCGACTTCAATGGTTTCGTCGAACTTCGCCTTGGCGTTGTCCTTGAGGATCTTCACCGCGTCTTCGATGGTGTAGACAGCCTCGCGATCGAGGTTTTCGAGCGCAGCCGTATAACGCTTACCTTTGCGAGCCATTTATGCGCCCTCCACGTCGATGCCCATGGACCGAGCCGAACCGGCGATCATTTTCGCGGCGGCTTCGACGTCATGCGCGTTGAGGTCTTTCATCTTCAGTTCCGCGATCTCGCGGCACTGGTTCATGGTCACCTTGCCGACCTTGTTCTTGTTCGGCACACCGGACCCCTTGTTGATCTTGGCCGCCTTCTTGAGGAAGTAGCTAGCCGGCGGGGTCTTGGTCACGAACGAGAACGTACGATCCGCGTACGCCGTGATGACGACCGGGACCGGCATGCCCGGTTCCATGTTCTGGGTCTCGGCGTTGAACGCCTTGCAGAATTCCATGATGTTGAGGCCGGCCTGGCCAAGGGCCGGGCCGATCGGCGGCGACGGGTTTGCTTGCCCCGCCGGCACCTGCAGCTTTACGTAGCCAGCGATTTTCTTTGCCATGTCTCTCTCAGTATATCTGGTGGAACAATGGTTCCGTTTCTGAGTGCGTGGTCCGGCCTTGGCGGGCCTCCCACACGATTAAGCCGGAAACCAAGCTCCGGCGCGCCGGGGTGTAATCGCCCCGGCGAATTCTGTCAAAGCTTTTCGACCTGCGAGTATTCGAGCTCGACCGGGGTCGCACGGCCGAAGATGCTGACCGCAACCTTGACCCGAGCGCGCTCTTCGTCGACGTCCTCGACAAGACCGTTGAACGAGTTGAACGGCCCGTCGCAGACGCGGACCTGCTCGCCCACCTCGAACGTGATCGACGGTTTCGGGCGCTCGACGCCTTCCTTGACCTGATAGATGATCCGCTCGGCTTCGGCGTCGGTGATCGGTGACGGACGGCCCTGACCGCCGAGAAAATCGGTGACTTTCGGCGTATTCTTGACCAGGTGCCAGGTTTCGTCGGTCAGTTCCATGCGCACCAGGACGTAACCCGGGAAGAACTTCCGCTCGGCGTTGTGCTTGGCGCCGCGGCGCATTTCCACGACTTCCTCGGTCGGCACCAGGACTTCCTCGATCATGTCTTCGAAACCGGCCTGACGGACCTGTTCCTCGATCGACTGAGCGACCTTTTTCTCCGAACCGGAATAAACGTGTACGACGTACCAGCGCATGGCCATTGGATCAGCCTCCGAGCCCGAACAGGAACTTCACGCCGAGCTGCAGGATCTGGTCGACCGCGAGGAAAAAGATCGCCGCGATGATGCAGAACACAAACACCATCGCCGTCGAAATACCGGTTTCCTTACGCGTCGGCCAGGTCACCTTGGAGGCTTCCTGCCGGACTTCGCGTACAAACTGCGCCGGATTGGTTTTTGCCATTGGTCTTACATACCTTGCAGCTTCGATGTCGAACCTGCTCTTGAAGTCATCAAATGGGACGCTCCCAAGAGATGTAGTTTAAATCTGTCGTCCGCAACCTCGTCATCGATGATCGGGGCTGGCAGGGGCACCAGGGCTCGAACCCGGGACCTGCGGTTTTGGAGACCGCCGCTCTACCAACTGAGCTATACCCCTAGCCCGCCCGCGGTCCCGTGCGGAACGGGACCGCGAACCTGATCGGCTTTACTCGATGATCTTGGCGACGACGCCGGCACCGACGGTGCGGCCGCCTTCGCGGATCGCGAAACGCAGACCTTCGTCCATGGCGATCGGCGCAATCAGCGTCACGTTCATCGCGACGTTGTCGCCCGGCATCACCATTTCCGTGCCTTCCGCAAGCTCGACCGTACCGGTCACGTCCGTCGTACGGAAGTAGAACTGCGGACGGTAGTTCGCAAAGAACGGCGTGTGACGCCCGCCCTCTTCCTTCGTCAGGATGTACGCCTCGCACGCGAACTTCGTGTGCGGCGTGATCGAACCCGGCTTCGCCAGAACCTGACCACGCTCGACTTCCTCACGCTTCGTACCACGCAGCAGCGCACCGATGTTGTCGCCCGCCTGACCCTGGTCAAGCAGCTTGCGGAACATCTCCACCCCCGTGCACGTCGTCTTCTGCGTCGGCTTGATACCGACAATCTCGATTTCGTCGCCGGTGTTGATCACGCCACGCTCAACGCGGCCCGTCACAACCGTACCACGGCCCGAGATCGAGAAAACGTCTTCGATCGGCATCAGGAAGTCCTGATCCACAGGACGCTCCGGCTGCGGAATGTATTCGTCAACCGCGCGCATCAGCTCGAGGATCGAATCGTGACCGATCTCCTTGTTCGAGTCCTCAAGCGCGGCCAGCGCCGAACCCTTGATGATCGGAATGTCGTCGCCCGGGAAGTCGTAGCTCGACAGAAGCTCGCGGATTTCCATCTCCACAAGCTCAAGAAGCTCTTCGTCGTCAACCTGGTCGACCTTGTTCATGTAAACGACAAGCGCAGGAACACCAACCTGGCGGGCCAGAAGAATGTGCTCGCGCGTCTGCGGCATCGGGCCGTCGGCAGCCGAAACAACCAGAATCGCACCGTCCATCTGCGCCGCACCCGTGATCATGTTCTTCACATAGTCCGCGTGACCCGGGCAGTCGACGTGCGCGTAGTGACGGTTCTCCGTCTCGTACTCAACGTGCGCCGTCGAAATCGTGATACCGCGCGCACGCTCTTCCGGCGCCTTGTCGATCATGTCGTACGCCGAAAACGTGGCGCCGCCCGTCTCCGCAAGAACCTTCGTAATCGCAGCCGTCAGCGTCGTCTTGCCGTGGTCAACGTGACCAATCGTACCAACGTTGCAGTGCGGCTTGTTACGCTCAAACTTTTCCTTGGCCATCTTCGTTCTCTCTTTTCCTCGCTGCCCCGTCCCAAACCAAGGGACCGAAGCCAATAAACCTAAATAAAACTCCTGCGGTCGCACTTCGCCGGCGTTGGAGCGGGTGATGGGAATCGAACCCACGTAACCAGCTTGGAAGGCTGGGGCTCTACCATTGAGCTACACCCGCCAGCGCCGCTTCACACATTCGCCTTCCCGGCTGACCGGAAGGATGGTGGGGGGAGTTGGATTCGAACCAACGTAGGCATAGCCAACGGGTTTACAGCCCGTCCCCTTTAGCCACTCGGGCATCCCCCCGACGAATACGTGACGATCCACCGCCGGGGCGGTGGATCGGGCGGTCGGAATATGAAGATTTCCGCACTATTGTCAACGCCTAAACGTGACAAAACCCGCGCGATCGCAATTCGTCAAATTCACTTGCGAAACATCGCTCTATCGGATGATAAAAGCCCGCATGAGCAAGCGCAAGCGCCCACCCCGCACAGCCCGCGGCAGAATCAACCAACCGCGTCCGACCGGCACATCGAAGCGAAGCGGCGGCAAGCCCCCGGCACACGGCGCACACGCAACCGGCCTGTGGCTGTTCGGGACCCATGCCGTCGCCGCCGCCATCGAGAATCCGGCGCGCCGCAAGCATCGGCTGATTTCAACCAAACAAGGCGCCGAAGCGCTCGAAAAAACGCTCGGCGGTCAAGTACCACCGACGCCGGGGATCGAGATCGTCGATCGCGCCGAAATCGACACCGTTTGCGGACCGGACAACGTCCACCAGGGGGTGGCGCTCCTGACCAGCCACCTGCCCGACTTGTATGTGGAAGACATAATCGCACCAGACGACGGCACGCCGGACACGTTGGTGGTGCTCGATCAGGCGACGGATCCGCGGAATATCGGCGCCGTAATGCGCTCGGCACGCGCCTTCGGCGCCCGCGCGCTGATCGTTCAGGACCGCAACGCCCCCCCGGAAACCGGGACCATGGCCAAGGCCGCTTCAGGCGCCTTGGAGCATGTGGCGCTCGTCCGGGTCACGAATCTCGCACGTGCCATCTGGACCCTGAAGGACGCCGGATACTGGTGCCTGGGTCTCGACGGCGAAGCGGACAGCGATATCGGCAGCGTCGACCCGACCATGAGGCGCGTCATCGTCCTAGGTGCCGAGGGCGCCGGTCTCCGGCGGCTTACCCGCGAAACCTGCGATCAGTTGGTGAAAATTCCGATAGATTCGGCGCAGGAGAGTCTCAACCTCTCGAACGCCGCGGCGATTGCGCTTTACGTGCTCACGCGGACGAAACAGCGTTAAGCCTCGACGGGACCTGCCTCGGTGATAAAGTCCCACCCCTCGACGCTCAAGGGCGACTGCCGCTTCGCCCAGTCTTCGAAACGCTTGACCTGATCTGCACTGAACCCGAAGTTTTCGATCAGATCATCGATGATTGGCCGTTCGTATTCGTGATACTCGGCATCCGAATACGCAATCACCATCAGTTCCAGTACGACAATCGTCTGTGCCTGAGGCGTGTCGAAGACACCGAAGTTCGCCTCGCCGTAAATCTCATCCGGCGGTGCTTTGACATGCCCGCCCATCTCAGCCACACGCACCTTTAACGTGACGTTCTCCTCCGGCACCACCTCGCCGTCCGCCATGGACACCTTTGTCGCCAGTGCCAGAAACGATTGTTTCTGCCTTTCGGTGAGGAGATTGAGAAACATTTGCGCCTACCACTTATCCCAAACATTGGAACGCGTCACGGCTTCCCGGCCGCCATAGGCATGCTGACATAGAACGGCAGTGATGCAAAGATGCGTTGGCTGGCGCCGCGCCTGTTTAAGACCTAAGAACCGCTCTTGGATTGCGTTTCGAGATCGGTCCGCAGCTTCTTGATTTCGTCAGACAGGCTGGAGAGGTCGTCCTTCACGTCCGCCAACTCGGTCTTGATGATGGACCGGGTCTCGTTCTCGCTGCGCTCATACGAATAGTTCTGCTGGATCAACTGCATGCTGTCGACGAGCACGGCGGTAAACAGGTTGAGGATCGCGAACGCCGTCATCAGCATGTAGGGGATGAATAGCAACACCGAATACGGATGCGTTTCCATGACCGGCCGCACAACCTCCGCCGCCCAGCCTTCCAGCGTCATCAACTGGAAGAGCGTCAGCATCGAACGCCCGATGGAGCCGAAAAGTTCGGGGTAATCGAGACCATAAAGGTGCGTCACGATGACCGAAGATATATACGAAATGATCAGCAACAGGGCGACGATCGAGCCGATTTGCGGCAAAGACCGGATCATCGCAGCCACGACGTGGCGCATCCGCGGCACAAGTGAAATCACATGCAGCACACGCAGGATCCGGAGCGCCCGGAGCGCTGAAAAGGCGCTGCCCGACGGCAGGAACGAGACCGTGATGATGATCACGTCGAAAATATTCCAGGCTTCCTTGAAGAAGCTCCGGCCACGCCCAATCAGGCGGGCGGCAATCTCAACCACGAAGATATACGGAATCTGGTCGTTGATATCACCGATCCACGATCCATACGTGGACATGATTTCGTCCGACGTTTCGAGGCCGAGCGTCAGAGCGTTCACAAACAACAACAGCACGATAAACCGCTGCGAAATCTTGTGATCGACAATATTCCCGATCGTTTCGCGTATGCCGTTCATGGCCTACATTTCCCATTCCATGTCAATTCGGCCACGCATACCGTTGCGTCCCCGCTGAGCCTAGTCTTCGTAGGCAATGATCAAGGTGAATGCAACCGCGAACAACTGATCGTCAAGGTAAAAATGCGCAAAAAGTACGCGTTTCGGTATCCCGCGGGTCTCGCCCGGTCCATACCGGCGATTTCGTTGCGCACGGGCGGCACGATCATCGTCTATGTTCACCCGCCGAAACCTGACCTTCCCGTCATTACCCTATTGTCGGCGCGCCGCGTCGAGACTATGTTGCCGCCCCGCGGCGGAACCTGCCGCGGACGACGATGGGCCGGCGTAGCTCAACTGGTAGAGCAACCGCCTTGTAAGCGGTAGGTTGCGGGTTCAAGTCCTGCCGCCGGCACCACTTAACCGAAATTAGATTAATTATAATATTTAATATTAAAATCAATCAGTTATATATTTTATGACGATCCCGATCTTTGTTTTTGATCGCTCGACGCACGCGCCGGAATTGATCCCGGCACTGCCGAGACAGGCATCGCGCTGACGGATTGCGCGCCGGAAACCTTTTGTAACAAATCAACACCTTTTACCAACTGAATTCCTCCTACAGGCGCCGTAACGTTGACGTCAGGGAAATCCGCTAATTTGCGTGGCAGAAAATGGTATTGGATGCGACGCGGTTTTACTGTCGATGCGACTTGGCAAATGACGAAAAGAGGTTTTGTATATCAACACCTTAGTTGACGTAAAATCAGCAACCTATGTGATGCGTGTCACTGTCGGAATTCAGATAATTTCGTAAAGTCTTAACGATTGGTAATGGTGCTCTTGCGGCAGATTTTAAAATGGCTTTAGACAACGCCCCCGATAGGCCGGAAACGGCGGCTTCGAACGCGCCCGGCGATGCCGGACGCGGCGGCGAGTCTGCGGCCGACGAGACGGTCGTCGCACAGGCCGAGGGCAATACCGAGGTCGCACAGGCAGGCTCCTCTCAAGACGGCGCCCCCGCAGAACCCGGCGACCCGGGCCCGGCCATCGAACTCGATCCCGATGCGCTCGCCACCTTGTTGCTTGCCGTCTCGCAGGGTCAGAACCTCGACGACGCGATGAACGAGATGCTGAAGACCAGCCTCGCCCGCGCCGCCGATATCAACGCCACGCCTGAATCCATCGAAGCCGCCGTCAACGCCTTCCGCTCCACGCTCGTCGACATCATGGCGGAGGGCCTGACCGCCGAAGAAGCCGTCGTTGCCGCCGACCGCGCGTTTATCAACGCCTTGCAGGTCAGCCAGGAACAGCAACAGGGCGAACAGGAAGCCGCCGTCGCCAACGCGCTGGCCACGGGCGAGAACGTGGACGAAGCCGTCGGTCAGGATACCCAGGCGTTCGAGGAAGCCCTGCAGGCAGCCCTCGACGGCGGGGCCGATATCGGCGAAGCCCTTGCCGCCGCCGAAGAAGCCCAAGCTGTGCAGGATCAGATCGATGCCGAGCTTGCGAACGCCACCCCCGGCGATGCGTTGATTGCGGCGCTTGCTTCCGGCGAAGGTGTCGAAGAAACCGTCGGCGAATTGCAGGGTGACGGACAGGGCGATGCGGCCCTGGCGTTTCAGGATGCGCTCGTTCAGGCGCTAGGCGAAGGCGGCAACGTCGGCGACGCCCTGCAGCAGGCGAGCGAAGCTGCCGAAGTCAGCAATCTCGTCACCGCCGAACAGCAGGCCGACGAGGTCAATGCGGACCCCCTGCTCGCCGCGCTGGCATCGGGCAACAACGAAGACGGCGTGCTCGGCCCCGACACGTCGAACATGAGCCCCGAAGAGGCCGCCGCCGCGAACGAGGCTTTCCAGCAGGCGCTCACCCAATCCCTGGACAACGGCGGCTCGCTCTCCGATGCGCTGCAGAGCGCTAGTGACGCGTCGCAGGCCGCTGCGACGGCGACCGCCGAAGCGACCGCCGGCGAACAGAACTCCGTGCTGGCGCAATTGGCCTCCGGCAACGCCGACAACCTGGGTCCGGACACGTCCGGTATGTCCCCGGAAGAAGCTGCTGCCGCCAACCAAGCGTTCCAACAGGCGCTATCGGGATCACTCTCGGACGGTGCGTCGCCCGATGCGGCGCTTTCGACGGCTTCCGATTCCTCGGCCGCCGCCGCGACGGCGACCGCCGAGGCAACCGCGGGCGAGCAGAACTCCGTATTGGCGCAACTCGCATCCGGCAATGCCGACAATCTGGGACCGGATACGTCCGGGATGTCGCCGGAACAGGCGGCGGCTGCGACCGAAGCCTTCACCCAGCAACTTTCCAACGCCGTCACTGACGGCGCAACCCCCGCCGAAGCCACGACGGCAGCGGAGACGGTCTCCAACATCGCCGCCAATGACGCTACACCCGACGCAGGCACGACGACCGGCAGCACGGACGAAGCGGTCAATACCGCCGCCAACGATAGCGGATCGTCATCGGACAGTGGCAGTTCAAGTTCGGATTCGACGACATCGGGCGATTCCGGATCGACGCAGACGGCGGATGCATCTCCCCCGCCCCCGCCTGCACCGCCCCCTCCTTCGCCGCCGCCTGCAGCACCTCCTCCACCGCCGCCACCGCAGGACGGTCCGAGTGCACCCGGGTCGACTGAAGGTGCAGTCGCGCCGCCACCACCCCCGGAACCCTCACCGGCACCACCGCCGCCACCGCCTCCTCCGGAAGCGGCGCCTGCACCTGCGCCGCCACCTCCACCGCCGCCTGTCGCTGCACCACCGCCACCGCCTGTCGCTGCACCACCGCCACCGCCTGTCGCTGCACCACCGCCACCGCCTGTCGCTGCACCACCGCCACCGCCTGTCGTCGCGCCACCGCCGCCGCCTGTCGTCGCGCCACCGCCGCCGCCTGTCGTCGCGCCACCGCCGCCGCCTGTCGTCACGCCGCCACCGCCGCCGGTGTCGCCGCCGCCACCGCCACCGATCACTTTTCCCTGGTCGCCGCCGCCGCCGGGCAGCTATACCCCGCCGCCACCACCGCCGCCTCCGCCGCCACCGCCGCCGCCGCCACCGCCTCCGCCGCCGCCACCGGTGTCGCCGCCTCCACCGCCGCCGCCGCCACCACCGCCGCCGCCGCCCCCCAACAAGGGGCCGACAGTCGCGAGTCCGATTGCGGACCGCGTGATCAACGAAGGCGAAGCTTTCAGTTTGTCGCTGAACAATGCATTCAGCGATCCTGAGAACGATCCCATTTCGATTAACGTCTCCGGCCTGCCCGGCTGGGCGACGTTCAATACGGGCAGCAAGACGATCACGGGGACGCCTGGCGCCGGTGCGGTCAACCAGAGCCATACCATCACCGTTAACGGCGCTTCGAAGGCCGACAGCGGCGGCAGCGCGAGCGACACCTTCGTCCTGACCATCAACGACGCCCCGGATCTAACCGCGGGTGGCGGCGGCAACGCCATTTTCTCGGCCGGCGGCGGCGCCGTCGCTTTGGACAGCGCCATTACGCTCGCCGACGCCGAAGGCAACTTCAACGGCGGCACGGTTCGCATTCAGTCGTCCGCTCCCGCTGGCGCGTCGGGGACCGGCGTCACGGGCGGTTCGGAAGACGATAGCCTCGCGGTCGCGCCGCAAACCGTCGGCGGCCTCGTCGTCGCGCTTTCCGGCAGCGACATCACCGTCGATGGCGTCGTCGTCGGCACCGTCGACGGCACGCAGAACGGCACGACCGATACCACCATCGGCACTGATACGACCGGCAAGTCGTTGCTGATCACATTCAACGGCAACGCCACGACGACGCGCGTACAAGCCGTTCTTCAGTCATTGCAGTACAACAACTCGGAAACGACAGTCGTTGAAGCCAACCGTTCGATCCAGATCACGCTGACCGACGCAAACGGTGCGACAGAGACCTTCACCACCACGGTCGAGGCGTACAATAACCAGCGCCCGAGCGCCGATGACGTATCGCTCAACGTCAACGAAGACGTCAGCCTCACCCTGACCGCTGCCAATTTCTCGGTAAACTTCACGGACGGTGACGGCGACACGCTGCAGTCCGTTCAGATCACCGAACTGCCGACCGCGGCACAGGGCAAGCTGCAACTCAACGGCAGTGACATTTCGGTCAATGCGGTGATCACCAAGGCCCAGATCGACGCAGGGCAGCTCAAGTTCGTGCCGACGACCGACTTCAACGGCACCGTCACGTTCAAGTTCGCGGTCGGTGACGGCAAACAGTACGACTCGACGCCCAACACCGCGACCGTCACCGTCGCCCCCGTTGACGACGCGCCGAAATTCACGTCGGCCGGCGGCCGGACGACCGCCGTCAACACGGCCCGCGCTATCCTGATCGATCCGGGCCTGGCGATTGTCGATCCGGACAATACCGACAACACCGCAGGCAGCACGTATGCCGATACCGGCGCCGGCTATCTGAACATCGCGATTACGACCAACCACAGCGCCGGCGACGTACTTTCTATCGCCAGTGGCGGTTCGATCACGGTCAACGGCACGGATGTCCTCTACAACAACGTCAGCATCGGCACCATCGACGCTTCGCTCGACGGCGGTGCCGGCAGTACCAACTCGGCGCTCCGGATAAACCTGAAAAACACGGCTTCGAACGACGCCGTGCAGGCGTTGGCACGGGCGATCACGATCCGCACCAGCGACCGAGATTCCGACAACGCGGCGCAGAAGACGATCACCTTCACAGCGTCTGACGGTGAAAACGTCAACAACGTCGGCGCGACACGAACCGTCGACTTCAGTGCATCCCAGTTCGACAACTTCGACCCGTCGACGACGCGTAACGTGATCTCGTCCAACGGCGCCAACGACTACATCAACATCTCCGGCAGCACCGGCAGCGACTTCATCGACCAGGGCGGCGCGTTCACGTGGGAAGCCTGGGCCAAGCCGCTGACGGGGTCGGGGACGCTGACGCTGTTCTCGGTCGGCGACGTCAAGGACGTCACCGTCATCAACACAAGCTTCTCCAATAGTTCCGGAATCAGTACGTCGGGCACGCCCAGCGTCACAGGCGGCAAACTGCTGCTGTCACCTTCGACCGGCGGCAGCGGCAGTGCCACCGTCACCATGCCGGATGCCGCCAAGGGGGCGAAGGAATTCACCGCGTCGTTCAACATGTCGATCGGCGACAGTTCCGCCAACTTTGCCGGCGACGGCATGTCATTCAACTACGGCAGCGGCACCATCAATGGCGAAGAAGGTGTCTCCAACGGCCTCGCGATCACATTCGACACCTATGACAACGGCAGTGGCGACGTATTCAATACCATCGCCGTTTATGTCGATGGACAGTTTAGAGGCTCCGGCACGCCGTCTGGCGGCATCCGTAATGAGCCGTCGACCCACTACGCCAACTTCAATGGCAGCAGTGACGTGCTTTACCGCACCGGCGACGGCTCACTCGACCAAAGCGGCGATGTGACGGCGGAAGCGTGGATCAACCCTGACAGCTACGGCGGCGCGTTCATCTCGCTCGGCGGACCGACCGGCGACTCGACCGAGGCGCAAAATTTCACGATGTTGCTGACGCTGGAGAGCAACGGCAAAATCCGTGCGCTCCACGAGTATGACACCGGCTCGAACGAGAGTGTCACGTTCAGCCCGACGATCTCGCTCAATCAGTGGACGCATGTCGCCGTTTCGCGTGATGTCAGCACCAACACCTACCGCCTTTACATCAACGGCTCGCTCGCGGATACCGAGACCTACACCAACGACCCGACCGGCGGCAGCACCGGGGTGCTCTCCATCGGCGCCGAGATCGATAGCGGTAATTCGGCCCACAATCCCTTCGATGGACAGATCGACGACGTTCGCATCTGGGACGATGTGCGCACGTCGTCCGAAATCTCCAACAACTATGACAAGGTCATCACCGACAGCCCATCGGGCCTGACCGCGAACTACACGTTCGACTCGTCCATCACCGCCGACTCGAGCACGGTTTCCGGCTCGCAAACTTTAACCAACGTCGGTGCGTCGCGCGTCGCCAGCGCTTACGGTCCGCAGGCTGCCACCGAAGTGCCGTTCTCGGCGACCGTCAGTCACGACGGCAGCACCTACCGCCTGACCGTCACCTATGACGGCTCGACGGTCATCAACAATCTGAATCTCGGATCAAACTACGACCCGGGCGTGAACGACGTCTTCAGCTTCGGCGTGCGGTCCGGCAGCGCCAACGACAAGCACCAGGTCGACAATCTGCAGATCACTGCCAACGATGCAGGCACGCAGCACTCGCTCTCCGTCGTCAACGGGGTGCTGTCGTTGATCACCGAAACCAACGAGGGCACGACCGTGACGTCGTCCGGCGTCAACGTATTCTCGGACGGCGAGTTCCACCACCTCGCCGCCAGCTACAACAACGGCACCGTGAAGCTCTATGTCGACGGCGAACTGAAGCACACCGCAACGGGCATCGATAAACTCGTCACGCAGGGCAATGCCGTCATCGGCGCCACGTCGGGCGACAGCCAGACCAATTTCTGGAACGGCCTCATCGCCGAGATGCGGGTCTGGGACAGCGCGCTCAGCGATGACGCCATCAAGAACGACTACCTCCCCGACATCGATGACCAATCGGGCCTGATCGGGTACTGGACTTTCGACGGCTCGTCGACATCCTATACCGACCAGTCGGGCAGCGGGCACACGGCATCTTACGGTGGGTCCAGCAACTGGAGCCAGTCGGCACAGACGTTCTTCGCGTCACCGAATTCGACCGAATGGACGGTGCTCGAAGGATCGCATTCGAGTTCGACCAACGACATCGCCTACATCGATCCCGATACCGGCGAACTGGTGGTCCAGAACCGCGAACTCGTCCGCACCGCAGATCAGCATAAACCGAGCAACACGGACCCGGTTCACGTGACTGGGACCTTCAAGTTCGACAGCGGCACCGATGGTTTCATGCATGTCATGACCCGATCCGATCCGTCGTCCACGGACGCCAACGGGTTGCCCGCAAATGGTCTCAATTTCTCCGCCGTCGAGGGCGACGACCGCATCCTGATAGATCGCTTCGTCAACGGCAGCCTGACATCCGTCGCGAACTCCGGCACCGGCTCCATCGACTTCAGGAAAGACACCGAATACAGCTTCGACGTTTACGATGACGGCTCTACGGTGCGCCTGACAGTCAGCGAAGTCGGAAACCCGGCCAATTCCGTCACCATCAGCGCGACCGACACCACGGATTTCTCGGGTAGCAATTACGTCGTCCTGACAGGCCGCGAGGACACTGGTAGCGGCGGCGAGCAGGTCGTCCGCTTCGACGATATCCAGATCGACAACGATATCGTACTCGATCAGGACGGCAGTACCGATATCACGCTACCCACGACCGGCCTGACCGGACCGTTTACCTTCAAGCTCCTCGATCAGCCGGAACACGGCGCGATCAGCAACTTTACGGACAACTCGGCGGACAGCACCTTCACCTACACCCCGACAAGCGGCTATCACGGGCAGGATACGATCACTGTTCAGGTGACCGACGCCAACGGTGCCATCAACGTTCATCAGTTGCGCTTCAACGTCGAAGCGGATCTGGATGTGCAGGTTGCAGGCAAGCAGCTCGAATTCGATGGTACGAATGACTACGTTAGTCTCGGGCGCGGGTCCTCCGACGGCCTAGCCATTACCGGCGACATCACGGTCGAAGGCTGGTTCAAGCCGAACGATACCAATACCGTTCAGAACTTTGTCTATTTCGGCGGCGACTACACCAACACGGCGTCCAGCGAGAACACGCTCTACAGCGTCGGTATTAACGCCAACGGCACGCTCTATGCCAATCACCGGAACGGCTCCGGCACCGACAACCTGCTCAACGAGGCAACCAGCGGGTACGATTCGACAACGAAAGTCACGTTCGGCGAATGGAACCATGTTGCGGCCGTTCGCGACACCACGGCACAGACCTGGAAGCTCTACATTAACGGTGAATTGGCGCAGGAAACGTCCTACGCCAATAACCCGGACGGCGGCTCGGGCGGTGAGCTCTATTTCGGCAGCATCGAGGGGAATGGCGGCTTCGCGCAACAGTTCTCGGGCCAGATGGACGAAATCCGTATCTGGTCGGAAGCACGCTCGGACGATGACATCCGCCTGAATTACAACCAGCAGCTTTCCGGCTCTGAAACGAACCTGACGGCGTATTACCGCTTCGACGATATCGTAGGCGATACAGTCCAGGATCAGACCGGCAACAACCACGACGGTGTGCTGGGGGCGTCGGATACGCTCGGCGACAATGCCGAACCGACCATCGTCGACAATTCCAAGGGCAAAGTCCTGAGCCTCGACGGCACCGACGACTACGTCCGCTTCACCGACACCTACGACACCGGGACTAGCTTCACCGTCGAAACCTGGGCTTGGTCGGCCGAAGGCGACACCGGCGGCCACGTGTTCAGCAAGGACACGCTCGGCGCCGATCTTACCGGCGCGGCCAACTGGGAAATCGGCTACGGCCGCATCGCTTACGAGCGAAACAATGACACCAATTTCTCCATCGACCCTGAGCTCGAACCCAATACGTGGAACCACTATGCCCTCGTCGTGACCGATCAAGGGGGCGGCACATCGAAGGTGGAGATCTACGTCAACGGCGAGCTCATCCACACTACGACGCAGAACACGGTGACCGTAACGAACGGCGGGTTCCTGATCGGCCGCCGTGGCTTCAGCAACGATTCCAACTTTAACGGCAAGCTCGACGACTACCGGGTCTGGAACACGGCACGCACGGCCGAGGAGATTGCCGAGAATTATCAAAAGACCCTCAGCGGCAATCAGGGCGGCGCGCTGATCGCCAACCTGACGTTCGATGACGACACGAGCAGCGTCTCCGATCCCATCGGCAGCAACACCGGCTCGCTCAGCGGCGGCGCAAGCGTCGAAGCCGGCGCAGCGGACGGCAAGGCGCCGCCGATCTACGGCACCATCGTCGACGTCGCCGAAAACACGACGACGTCAGGCGTTATGGTTCACAACGAGACGCTATCGGGCAGCGTAAGCTATTCGATCGACGACGGCGCGTCTGGCACGACATCCTTCACCACCGCCAAGAACGGCACCGTCACCATCGACGCCAACACCGGTAACTGGACATACACGCCGGCCACCAACTACGCGGGCTCGGACACGTTCACACTCGTCGCCAAGGGCGCCACGTCGGGGACTGATTCAGAAACCATTTCGATTACCGTCGCGGGCGCCGGGGACGAAAACTCGGTCGGCATGCCGGACGGCGTCCTGCAACTGGACGGCAACGGCGATCACGTAAACCTGGGCTCACCCTCTCAACTCGGGTTCGGCTCCAACCCGTTCACCGTGGAAACATGGATCCGGACCGGCGTCACCTCGAACACCCGCATGAATCTCCTCGATCTCGGCTCTACCGGCGTCGACAATCAGGGGACATATCTGTTCATCGAAAACGGCAAGCTTGCCTGGGATACTTACAATTCTGCCGACCTGGTCTCGACCACGACCGTCAACGACCAGCAATGGCACCATGTTGCGGTGACCCGTGACGGCACGACGGTCAGCGTCTACGTCGACGGCCAACTCGAAGCGACCGGCACCTTCACGTTCACGGTCCCGCAGGCAGCATCAACGATCGGCACCAACGACACCAGTTCGTTCAAGGGCGAAATCGACGAGTTCCGTATCTGGTCCGATGCCCGGACCGCGGACGAAATATCCGCCAACTATCAGAAGCAACTGGCCGGTAACGAGAACAATCTGACCGCCTATTATCGCTTCGACGACGATCCCGACGGCACCACCGTCGATAACAAGGCGACTTCGACCGGTAGCGCCCTCGACGGTACGATGGCGGGCGATGCCAAGATCGTTTCCGTCCCGCTCCAGGCCATGAACTTCGATGGCAGCAATGATACGTTGCGGAAGGATCTGGTTTCCGGGGATTCCGTGCTCACCGGTTCCGGCAGCTTCACGTACGAAATGCGGTTGAAAACCGAAGCCGCCGGCGTGCAGACAATGATGAGCATCGGCGAAAACGCGGGCAACGCGACGACCAGCAACGGCACGGCGCTTCGCATTGAAAGTGACGGCAGCCTCGGGTTCAACCGGTCAACCGGCGACAACAGCGCCGATATCAAGGGAACGACCGCGATCAATGACGGGCTCTGGCATCATGTCGCCGTTGCTTACGATCAAGCGACGGGAATCACCCGGCTTTTGGTCGATGGCGAAGCGGTCGCCGTAACGACGCTTGCCGCTTTCGATATTTCTAGCGGCATTTTCCGGATCGGTACGGGGCTTGGTGGCGGGAACGACTTCACCGGCCAGATTTCCGACGTCCGCATTTGGAACGTCGCCCGAACCGACACCGAAATCGCGGACAATGTCGATACGGAATTCACCGGCAACGAGGGCGGCAAGCTGATCGCGCATTATCCTTTGGATGAAATCGTTTCAAACAACCTCCTGGATACTGCAGGGACTCTTGATCTCGCCATCGTCGATAACGCGGGGCCGGATGCGACCCTGGTGGCGACGGCGCCGACCGTCCAGGGTACGGCGGGTGAGATTCAGGAAAACGCGACGCTATCGGGTCAGATGTCGTCCAACGACGTCGCCGGCACGCCCACCTACTCCGTCTCCGTCACCGGCAAGACCACCAGCGCGGCAGATGCGGATGGCCGCGTCTCTGTAGAAACCGCGAACGGCGGCACGGTCGTCATCGACCAATCGTCCGGTAATTGGACCTACAAGCCTGCCAACGACTGGTACGGCACCGACAGCTTCAACCTGACGGCCACCGGCGACAACGGCACGTCGGATAGTGAGACGATTTCCGTCACGGTCAATAACGACGCTGAGAATTCCATCGTCATCAACGATGGCGTGCTGCACACGGAAGGCGAGTCCGGATCTCACGCCAGCGGCGCCATCGGCACCAATACCATCACCAACAATGTTACGATCGAGTTCAAGGTCAATTTCGCCGAACTGCCCGCGAGCACGCAAAGCATCCTATCGCTCTATGACAGTAGCGGCGCACGCTATGTGCCTTATGTCGATTCCAGCGGAAAGCTGAACTTCTACGCGTCCGCCGGATCATCCGCGACCAGTAATTTCACGGTGCAAACCGACACCTGGTATGACGTCGCGTTCACGCACGACGGCTCGACAATGAAGGTCTACGTCAACGGCGATCTGGTCGGATCTGCCAGCAATAGCACAATGACGCTGACCAACGTGGCGCAGGCGCTCCGCATCGGTATTGAATTTAACGGCACCGGACAGCCGACAAACGCGCTGTTCGACGAAGTGAAAATCTGGTCCGAGGCGCGGACGCAGGAGCAGATCCGCAACGGCATCGACCAACCGGTCGCCAGCGGCACGACCAATCTCCAAGCCTATTACAAGTTCGACGATAAGGTATCGATCACCACCGTTCAGGATCAGTCCGGCAACAACCGCGACCTAACCCTCAATGGCAGCGCCAAGATCATCGATGATCTCAGCGGCGCGGTCTCACTCGATGGTATCGATGACGTCATCACCATCACCAATGACGCCAGTCTCGATAGTGCTCAAGGTACCTATTCTATCTGGTTCAAATCAGACGGAGATTGGGCCAACGGCGCCAACCCAGACAATGCAGCGGCGCTAATCTCGCGACATGACGCTACCGGTTCTTATCAAGGTTTGATCATCGCAATAGACAAGGACGGCGATATCACCGTCCAGGGCAAGGATACTGACAGCGACGACAGCGTGCAGTTCGGCAAAACGGGGTCCGGTGCGCTCGATGGCGCGTGGCACCAGTTGACCATGGTCTATGACCAGGCTGCGAACGGACTCAATAAGCTTTATTTGGACGGCGTCCTCGTCGGCTCGGCGCGTTCTGCCGAAGCGTGGAACTGGAATGGTCAGGATTTATTGATCGGTGATGGTGCCGACGACTATTGGGCACGCTTTAAGGGCGAGATCGGTCCGGTTCAGATCTACAACACCAAGCTCACCGACGAACAGGTCGCCGCACAGTTCGGCAACGACGTCGATCCGGCGACGAGCGGACTGATCGGCTATTACGATTTCACCGAAGGCACCGGCACGACCGCCGCCAACGACGCCACCGGCGGCACGCAAACACCCGATGCGACGGTCTCGGGCGCGACGTGGATCGACCTAGACAACGACACGACGGCGACCACCCTCGTCATTCAGGAAGACGAAGTCGCAACCGGACGCATGCTCGACAACGACGTGCCGGGGACGGCGACCTATTCCATCGCCACCAACGGCCAACACGGCACAGTCACGATGAATGCCGACGGCACCTGGTCTTATAAGCCGATCGAAAATTACTACGGCACGGACACCTTTACGCTGCGCGCTTCCAGCACGTTCAACGGCACCACCTTCACCGACGATCAAACCGTCACCGTCACGATCAACAGTGTCGACGACGGCAACGCCGTGCAGATTTCCGACGGCGCGCTGAGCCTCGACGGCGTCGACGACTGGGTCGATCTGCCAAACACGATCCTGAATGCCAGCCAGGGCACGGTTTCGCTGCGGTTTAATCTACCCGCCGATGCACCGACCGGCTCCTTCCGGCCATTGTTCGCCAACCGTGATGACGCCGACGGCGACCGGATCTATGTCGTCGCGTATCATGATGGAACAAACTGGCGCCTCAAGGCGACACTCGACGATCAGGACATTGAGGCAGGTATCATCTCGACCGACACCTGGTATGAGACGACACTTGTATGGCGGACCGACAATACGGGTGAGATCTATGTCGACGGCGACAGCAAAGGCAGCGTCAGTGGTCTCTCCCTCAACGCCGGCACCAATAGCAACGTCAACAACGGCCTTGGCCTTGGCACTTACAATAAGGCTTCTAACAATCAACACACAAAAGCGCTGATCGACGAAGTCTCTGTCTGGTCGACGGCACAGACCGCCTCAGACATTCGCGAACGTGTCGGACAGCAGCTCTCGGGCAATGAAAGTAATCTCACGGCGTATTATCGCTTCGACGACGATGCCGACGGCAACGTGGTGCGTGATCTAACCGGCAACGGAAATGATGGGACGCTCGTCAACGGCTCGAAAATCGTCGATCCGGCGACCAACGCCGAACCGACGGTTCTGGGTAACGAGATCGAGATTCAGTCGAGCGAGGTCGCCGCCGGCAAGATGACCGGCATCGACGTGCCGGGCACGCCCGCTTATTCCATCGTCGGCGGCAGCACCACCTTTACGACGGCGAAGGGCGGCAGCGTCACCATCGACGCTTCGACCGGCGCCTGGACGTACGATCCGGCCGATGGTTACTACGGCTCGGACAGCTTCACGCTACGTGCGTCTTCGACCTCGGGCGGCGTCAACTTCACCGACGACGAAACCGTCACCGTCACCATAAAATCCGATACCAACGTCGAAGCGCACGATGGGGTTCTGGACGTCGGGCCCGCCGGTGCGCGTGCGGAAATCGCAAATGATTCAGCGCTGCAGATTACCGGCGACCTTTCCATAGAGACCTGGATCAATCAAAGCGACCGCGACGCAGGAAATGCGACATTCGGCAGTGTGATCGTCGACAAGTTCAACTCATACGCACTTGGCGTGTCCACCACCGGCAAGCTTCAGTTCGCACTTTACGACAGTTCCTGGAGCTGGGTCGAAACGAACTACACCGTACCGCTCGACGACTGGGCGCATGTCGCATTAACGTTCGAAAAATCCTCCGGCACTGCAAAAATCTATGTCAACGGCGAACTCCAACAAACGCTGACCTCTGCTGACAACGGGGGTGTGCCGGTCGCCGGTTCAAGCCTCGCTTCCAACACCAACATGGTTACGATTGGCGGACGCGACACAAGCCTTTCCTCGCAGCACGATTTTGCCGGTTCCATTGATGATGTACGTATCTGGAATGATGTTCGTTCCGCCAACGAAATCCGTGAAAACTACGACCAGAAGCTCAGCGGTAGTGAAAACGGCCTCGCCGGATACTGGAATTTCGACGATGTCAACGGCACGACGGTTCAGGACGGTACGTCCAACAACAACGATGCGACGCTCACCGGTAACGCGCGGGTCAACAATACCCTAGGCGCGTCGATGGAGTTCGACGGCAACGGCGATTATGTCTCGACCAGTGGCGTCAACCTCGCGAACAAGTCATTCAGCTGGGAATTCGATGCCTATCGGGATTCGACCGCGGATATCGATCTCGCCCTCACCAGCCACGACGGCGTCGGCGGCAACCAGCACTTCTTCCATGCCGGCTACATGAGCGGGAACACCTTCCGATACAGTTTCAATCAGTCTAGTGGAAATTACCGCATTGATTACACGGACACGTCCGGTCCCAACGGGAACGGCACCGACGTCTGGAACCACTGGGCCGGCACTTACGATGCGGATACCAACATCGCACGCCTCTATCTGAACGGCGAACTGGTTGCGACGGAAGTCTTCGACGGCGACTTCCTCGGCACCGCCAGCCTCTTTATTGCCTCGACCGATCCGGCGCAATCGACCAATCATTATTTCGACGGGAAGCTCGACAACGTCCGCGTTTGGGACGGCGTGCGCACCGACGAAGAAATCAAAGATAACTTCAATACCGTTCTCACCGGGAATCAGGACGGCAAGTTGTTGGCGAACTACACGTTCGAGGAAACCGCGGGCGCGACCGTGACCAACACCGCGAACGCCGGCACCTATGACGGCACGGCAAACGGTGACTACAACCGGATTGACGCTTCGCCTAACGTCTTTACCAACCAACTCACGATCGAGGAGAACGAGGTCGTTCAGGGCAACATGAACTCGGCGGCCGCTGACGGGTCCGCTACGTTCACGAAAGACGACACGAACGCGCACGGCACGGTGACGATCGATAGCTCGACCGGCCGCTGGACGTACACCCCCGACGAGAACTACCACGGCAGCGCCAGCTTCACCCTCACCGCCACCGGCGCCAATGGCACCGTCGACACCGAAACCATCAACGTCACGATCAATGCAGACGCGGCGCAGCGCTCGCCCGTGACGAACGGCGGGGTGTTGGTCGTCGACGGCACGAACGACTATGTCAGCGTCGCGGACAACGCCGCTCTCGACCTGAGCACCGCCTTCACCATGGAAACGTGGATCAACTTGAGCGATGTCTCGACGCTCCAGAACTTCATCGACAAATCCAGCGGCGGTAACGTCAACTACCGCATGTTCGTCGAGAACGGGCATATCGGCGTATTTTCGCAGGCGTCGGCAACTGTAAAAACCGCCGACGGCATCATCCAGGCGAACGAATGGACACATGTCGCCGCGTCGTTCGACGGCACTAACGTCACCTTCTATGTCAACGGTGAACGCGTGAGCGATCCGCAGGCGTTTTCCAGCGACGGCGTCAACAACGGCCCGCTGTATATCGGCCGCGACGATGCGGGACGCTATGTGAACGGCATGCTCGACGACGTCCGCATCTGGAACGATGCCCGCACCGCCGAGGAAATCCGTGACAACTACGACCAGCTTATCTCGACCGGCGATGGCTTGGTAGGCAACTGGATATTCGACACCGCCGACGGCACGACAGTCGCGGATCGCTCCGGCAACAATAATAACGGTACGCTAACGAACGGTGCAGAGATCGAAAACCTCCCGCAGAACGCCATCTCGTTCGACGGCGGCGATTATATTGACGCGGGGGCCGGCACCGGCAACGAGCTTCGGCTCGACGGCGACATGACCATCGAACTCTGGGTCAAACCCGATGCCATCAGCGGCACGCAGGCCCTGATCGCGCTCGGCGGCAAGAACGGCGACGCCATCGCCGCCGATACCTATCTCTTCGGTCTGAATCTGAATTCCAGTGGACAGTTGTTCGCTTTCCACGAGAACGGCTCCTCAGAGCCAGGGGTCACGACGCTCGCCACCCTCTCTGCCGGGGAATGGGCGCACGTCTCCGTCACGCGCGATGTCAGCGAACGCACTTATACGGTCTTTATCAACGGTGAAGCGGTTTCCACGGGCACGTATAGTAATACTCTCGACGTTGTCAGTGCGGCGACCGCCACGAACGCGACGTTCAAGATCGGCACGCAGATCGATACCGACGGATCCAGCCTGACGCGCACCTTTACCGGTGACATCGCCGATGTTCGAGTTTGGAACACGGTCCGCACCGATCAGCAGATCGCGGACCACTACAATCAGGCTATTGCCGGCGACGAAGGCGGCGCGCTGGTCGCTCATTACGAATTCAACGAGACCAATGGCCAAACGGTTACCGACACCGCCGGCAGCAACAACGCTACCCTGGGTGCGGACAATACAGCCGCGACGGATGACCCGACATTTGTCGATGGAACGCCGCCCATCCATAGCCTGAGCATGGCCGTCCAGGAGAACCACACTGCCAGTGGCACGATGACCACCAACGATGTCGTCCCGACGTCCGCTACGTTCGGGGTGAACTCGAGCGCATCACACTCCGGCACCACTTCTCTTACGATTGCCAACAAGGGCACGGTCAACATCGACAGTACCGGGGGCTGGACCTTTACACCAGTCGACAACTTCAATGGCCAGGTCCAGTTCTATGTCACGGCGTCGGGCGGTGGTTTGACGGATGCCGAGCAGATCACCGTCGACGTTCAGCCAGTCAGTGTCATCTCCAACGAAGTGAACGCGGTCTCAGCGGTCTTCGATGGCGTCGACGACGTGTTGACGGCGACGCCTTCGGGAATGGCGGTCGGCACAGGTTCGTTCACCATGGAGACGTGGTTCAAGACGTCAGGCACGACCGGCGCCCTTCTCGATCTTGGTCGTGAAGTGCCGAACGGGTCGATGAAGCTTTTTCTGAGTGGCGGCAATCTGGCCGTCTCCAGGCCGGGCAGCGAAATCATCAATTTGTCCGAGTTGACCGTCAACGACGGCAACTGGCACCACACGTCCGTGGTCTATGACGGCGGCACCGATGTCGTGAAGCTTTATGTCGACGGTGAGCTGGTCAAATCCGTCAGCAGCGTGACTTATGATATCCAGGTGGGCGAGATCGCCGTTGGCGGTTACAACCCGGTCAATGCGGGCCTTGGTGCGTTCAACGGGCAGCTTTCCGACGTACGTTTCTGGTCGACGGCCCGGACGGCCACGGAAGTGCGGGAGAACTACACCCAGAAGCTCGACGGCAACGAGACCGGGCTCGAGGCCTATTACACGTTCGAGGATCGCGACGGCACATCCGTCAACGACGTGACATCGAACAACAACGACCTGCAAGTGACGTCTGTCGCGGCCACGCTTAACGGTACCAACCAGGGCTATACGGTCACCGACGACGCATCCCTGAATTTTAACACCTCGGCGTCGTTCTCGCTCGAAGGCTGGGTCAAGACCTCCGCAAGCGGCAGCTTCCAGCGCGTCATGGTGAAAGATGCGGCCAGCCTCGACGGCGGCATGCAATACAGCCTGGCCATCGATGCGAACGGCAAGATCGATTTCCGCTTTAACCGCGACAGTGACGACACGGCAGTGTCTCTACAATCCGAAGAAACCGTCAACGACGGCGGTTGGCACCATGTCGCGGCGGTCTATGACAACGCCAACGACCTGATCTCGATCTACGTCGACGGTGTTCTGTCGACCACCCTCGCCACTACAGACGTACCGAAACAAGACAGCGGCAATCTCGGCATCGGCTATGCCATCGATCAGGGCGGCAGCACGCCTGGCCAGTACTTCAATGGGCAGCTGGACGATCTTCGTATCTGGAACACGGCCCGCACTGCCGACCAGATCGCGGCCAACTTCCAGACCACACTGACGGGTACGCAGTCGGGGGCGCTGGTCGCGAACTACACGTTCGAAGACAGCACCGGCAACGATAGCGCCGGGTCGAATAACGGCTCCGCCGTCGGTACGCCGACCTATTCACTCGCCAATCATCCGAACAGCGCAGCGGGTCCGACCTATTCGGACGGCGGCCTCGATCTGCTCGCGAACAGCATCGCGATCAATGAGGACACCACCGCCACCGGTACTATGACGGCGTCGGATGTCGTCGGCACGGCGAGCTACAGCGTCACATCGGCGGCCCAGCACGGCACTGTCAGCATAAATTCATCGACCGGCGAATGGACGTACACCCCGAACGCCAATTATTCCGGCTCGGACAGCTTCCAGCTTCAGGCGACGGACGGCTCGTTCACCGACCAGGAAACGATCTCGATCACCATCGATGCCGACAACGACTCCGTCATCGCGCAGAGCCTGCTACAGATGGACGGGAGCGGCACGGCGGCCACCATTGCACACAATAATGCGCTCAACGCGACCGCAACCGGGTTTACCGTCGAGTTCTGGCTTCAGGGCACCGGCAACGGTGCAAATACGGGTTTGCTCGACAAGATGTACCAGCCGAACGCGAGTACGTTTAACGGCTGGAAATTCAATCTTCAGGGCGACGGCAGCACCCCGGTCCTGTATCTCGGCGACGATGACGCGTATGTCGCGGTTGCTCACTCGACGAACGTCGATGACGGCGCATGGCACCATATCTCCGCCGTTTATGACGGCACCGCCAACACCATCGAGATGTACGTCGACGGTGTCGCCACCGGCTCACCGGTATCGACGGCGGGTCTGACGCAATCGCAATTGGCAAGCACGGTCGACCTCCTGGTCGGCAATGACGACTACGCTTCCAACCCCGCCTACGACGGCCGCATGGCCGATCTTCGCATCTGGTCGGATGCGCGCACGGCCGAGGAAATCCAGACGCACTACAAACATCAGTTGGCCGGCAACGAGAGCAACCTCGCTGCCTACTACACGATGGAAAGCGCCGACGGGAAGACCATCGAGGACAAGACAGCTAACAACCTCGATATGACGATGACGGACAGTGATGGTGTGAATTCCATCAAGCTGCCGACGAGCGCCATCAATCTCGATGGTGTCGACGACCATGTCGACATCGGCGCACTGTCCGAGAACATTTCAGGCGCCTTCACGATGGAAGCTTGGGTCAAGCTGGACGACTTCGACGGTAGCTGGGCGCGCATCTTCGATCTTGGCCAAGGCGAGAACGACGATAATCTGTTGTTGGCGTACGAGGGCACGACCGGGAAACTCGTACTGGATACATATACCGGCACGGTCGGCAGCGGTGGCAGCGCGACACGTGTTGCGGCGAGCGAAGCCCTGCCGCTGCATGAATGGGTCCACATCGCTGCCGTCAATGATGGTACCGGAAATGCATACATTTACCTCAACGGTATACGAATCGCCTCCGCCAGCGGTCAAAACGTCGCTCCCGACGTCGTCCGCAACAGCAACTTTATCGGCAAGTCGAACTTCGCTGCGGACGGCTATCTGGACGGTCAAGTCGCCGATGCGCGCCTGTGGAACGTCGCCCGCTCCGCTGATGAAATCGCCGCCAATTTCGACCAGCAGCTGACCGGCAACGAGAGTGGCTTGGTCCTCAATTACAACTTCGACGGCCTCGACGGCACGACGGTCATCGACAATACGCCCAACGGCAACGACGGCACCGCCAACGGCGGCGCTTCGATCGTCGATACGCTCCCCGAAATTCAGGGGACCTCGATCACCTTGTCGACCGCCGACACGGCGTCGGGCGTGATGACCTCGGCCGACGTGACCGGCACGGCGCTGTTCACCGTGATCACGCAACCCAGCCACGGCGACGTATCGATCAACTCGGAAACCGGCGACTGGACGTACACCCCCAATGACAACTACGTGGGTTCCGACAGCTTCACCCTACGCGCCACGGGCGCGACGTCCGGCACGGATGACGAGACGATTGCGCTGACCGTGACCGCTTCCACCGATGCCACCAACACCCCGACCCAGTCCGCGCTGCAGTTCGACGGCGTCGACGATTACGTCGATATCGGCCCGATGTCGGAAAACATTTCCGGCGCCTATACGATGGAAGCCTGGGTCTACTACAACCCGTCGGCGTTTACCGACAACACATGGATGCGGATCATCGATCTCGGCCAAGGCGAAAACGACGACAACCTGTTGCTCGCCATTGATCCGGGTTCGGACGTGTTCTCGTTCGACACGCGAAACGGTTCGAACGTCAGCGCGGTTAAATCCGACACAACTGCGCCAACCGGCCAGTGGGTCCACGTCGCCGGCGTCAACGACGGTGCGGGCAATGGATACCTCTATATTGATGGCGAGTTGGTTAAAACGGAAACCGGCCAGCAGGTCGCACAGGATGTCGTCCGCCTGAACAACTATATCGGTCAATCAAACTGGGATGGCGAAAGCCCGATGCACGGCGCCGTCGCCGACGTCCGGATCTGGAACGACGCGCGGACGTCCGACGAGATTAAGGCCAACTACAACAAGACACTCACCGGCAACGAAGACAGTCTCGTCGCTTACTACACGTTCGAGGATATGACGGACGGCGTCGTTCGGGACGTCACGAACAACGGCAACGACGGGAACGTCATCAATAACTCCAACGATCCGGGCGTTGCCGACACGGGCCCGACGGGCGATGTGCTGAAACTGGACGGCACCGACGATTACGTCACCATCACTCACGACTCTGCTCTCAACACCACGACATGGACGCTGGAAGCCTGGTTCAAGACCTCGGCACATGGCAGTTCAGACCCACTTCAGGCTGGACGGATCGTATCGAAAGGCGTGGACAACACCCTAAACGGCTATTCAATGCATATTCATCAGGGCAAGTTGACCACCGCCACCAACGGTCTGAGCACGAACGGCGTCACATCGACATCGGATGTTAACGACGGCGTCTGGCATCATGGTGCCTGGGTCTATGACGGATCTTCCATGCAGCTCTATGTCGATGGTGTCCTTGAAGCGTCAGCAACGGGCATTACAGGCACTCCGACACTGAACAGCAACCCGCTTACAATCGGCGCCTACCAGGAAGGCGCGAATGCACCGCTCCAATTCTTCAACGGTCAGATCGACAACGTCCGTGTCTGGAGCGACGCCCGCACTGCGGATGAAATCCGCGACGGCATGTCGACCTCGTATGACTTCGACACCACTAACCTCGTGGCGCAGTACACCTTCGACGATGTGGAAAACAGCACAACCGTCCTCGACAGTGCGCATTCGATGACAGGCGGCGTCCGCAGCAGCAACAACGATGGCACGCTGAACAATGGTGCCTCGGTTGTCGACAGCGGGTCCGGTGGCGGCATCGCCATCAGCCACCTCGACAAGGCCATCCATTTCGACGGCACGAACGATTCAGTCACCGACCCGGACAACGATATCATCGGACCGCTGGGCGCCGCAGAAAGAACGATCATGCTTTGGGCCCGATCAAGCAGCGAAGACCCACAGACGTTCATCGCCTACGGTGACAGAACGGATCCCACCGAGAACTTCCGTTTCGGACTCAACGGTTGGGATGATCCGGGAAGCAGCCTCGAAGGCGGTAAAGGCATAACCGTGGATATCGGCGACGGCGCGATCACATTCCAGCCGTTGACGGGGACCGACGACGGCCAGTGGCACCATTATGCCGTTGTTCTGCCTGCTGGCGGAGACAGCCTGCGCGATCTCAAGGTGTATCAGGACGGCGTCCTGCTGACGACGATCAGCGCGCTTTTCGACAGCACCGACGGCACCAATGGCGGCGATGTAACCATCAATACCGCAACAGCCGCCAGTGCCAGCGACAGCGCCCTGAATTTGGGACATTACGGCGGCAGCAACCATTTCAACGGCGACATGACGGAAATCAGTATGTGGTCGGCAGGCCTGACGGCGGCGCAGATCAACGAATACATGAACGATCAATTGAAAGGCGACGAATCCGGCCTGAGCGCCTACTGGCGCGGTAGCGATAACGGCTCCGGCGCGGTCAAGGATTACGCCGGCAGCAACGACCTGACGCTGGCAAACGGCGCATCCATCGTCGATGTCGCCCCGGATATGACCTCCAGCAGCCTGCGTATCAGCGAAGACACCATCGCCACCGGTCAGGTCACAACCAGCGGCGTCAACAGCTCCGCCACCTATACCGTTCAAACCGCCGCGGGCAACGGCACCGTCACCATCGACAGCGCGACCGGGGTCTGGAACTACCAACCGAACGCCGGTTATTCGGGGACGGATACCTTCACGCTGCGCGCAACAGGGAATGTCGAAACCGAGGACGAGGTTATTTCCATCCGCGTCGGACAGGACCCCGTCCTTCCGGCCAACTACTCTCTGTCTTTGGACGGGTCTGATGATTATGTCGAAGTCGGGCCGCTATCCGATGACATCTCCGGTGCATTCACGGCGGAGGCCTGGATCAAGCTAGATGCGAATGCCTTTACCGGCACCCAGTGGATGCGGATTTTCGATTTCAGCGAAACCACCGGTGCAAACAGCAACGGCTTTTTGCTGACGACGAACAGCACCTCCGGTGAACTCGCCCTTTATACGTATAATGGTAACGCAGCAACTGCCGTCACGGCCGATTCCCCGTTACCATTGAATGAGTGGGTTCATGTCGCCGCTGTCAACGATGGCGCAGGCAACGCAACGCTTTATCTGAACGGTACTGCCATTAAAACCGGGACTGGACAAAACGCCCTCGCAAGTTCGACGAAGATTTATAACTACCTCGGCAAGTCGCAGGATTCCAACGACACCAACTTCAAAGGCGATATCGCGGAAGCTCGGCTGTGGAACGATGCACGGTCGTCGACGGAGATCGCCAACAGCTACGACAAGCAGCTCAACGGCGATGAACAGGGTCTCGTCGGGTACTGGACGTTCGAGGAAGGTGCCGGGAGTATCGCGCATGATCAATCTGGTAACGGCAATGACGCCACGATCATCGGCGGCACACATGAGAATATGACGACGATCTCGATGAGCGCCGGCGCCACCTACAAAGGTCTTATCCTGGGTGCCGACGCGGATACGAACGACGCGCTCAGCTACAGCGTCAGTTCAAACGCCGCCGGTACGCTCAATCTGGATAGCGACGGCAGCTTCGAATACACCAATTCGACCAACGCCGACGACAGCTTCGACGTCACTATCACCGACAGCGACGGCAACCAGACGATCGAAACCATCCATATCGACGTACCGTAAGCAACCACGCCCTCCGTTACATATTAAAAAAAGGCGCCCCGATTCCGGGGCGCCTTTTCGTTTGTTTATGTAGTGAAAGATCAGACCAGACTACGATCCTCGAAGTCGGCTTCGGGGGCGCCGTTATCTTCGGCGGGAATCTGAATGCCGTTCTCTTCGTCTTCGCGCTGCGCTTCTTCAGCCTTCTGGTCGTCTTCCTCTTTCTGTTCCATCTCGGTTTTGCCGAAGACATCGTCGTCCTGCGGCGCTTCCTGTTGTTCATCGAACCAGTTGCCGCCATCGTCGCCACCGCCGCGGCCAGCGCCGACGTTCCGGAACGTATCCCCGCCGCCGTCTTCGGTCGGCGGTGAGGCGTTCGAGAATTTTTCGAGCGCCGCCATCAAGCGGTCGCCGTCGCCACCGCCCGCGTTTTCGGCGTTGTTGTGATCGGCCGATCCACCCGGAGCATCCTGATCGCCGTTGCCGAAACCGTTGTTGCCCTGCGGACCCCCATGACCGGACCCGCCGGCTGCGGCGGCGATCCCCTGCCCCGAGCCATGGCCATGACCGGATCCACCGAAACCGCGGCCGTGGCCGCTGTTGCCCTGGCCCGAATGACCGCCCCTTCCATGACCCGATCCGCCCCGGCTGTGACCGCCCTTGGCGCTGTGCCCGCCACGACCGTGACCGGAGCCCGATCCGCCGCGACCCTGTTTGCTGTGACCGCCCTTTCCGTGGCCCGAACCGGAGCCCGCGACTTTTGAGTGACCGCCGCGGCCGTGGCCGGAACCAGAGCCACCACGACCTTGTTTGCTGTGACCACCCTTTCCGTGTCCTGAACCGGACTTACCAACCTTCGATGCGCCACCACGCCCATGCCCGGAACCGGATTTACCCTGCCCTGACCCGGACTTGCCCTTGCCGTGACCGGACCCAGATTTCGCAACCTTAGACGCGCCGCCGGTTCCGTGTCCGGATGCGGACTTACCCCCACCGGTTCCCTGGCCGGAACCATGACCGGACGTGCCGTCATTGTTGACCGGCGGATCAACCGGATCGCCATGATCCTCAGGCAATTCGACCTTGAGGCTCATATTGACCGACTCGCTGTCGCCGTTTTCGGCCTCCGTCGAGGTCGCCTTGATCGGCAGATCGAAGTCGGCGTTGACCTCGGCCTCGACCGTCATCTGCAGATCCTGCAAGTCTTCAGGCTCCAGCGACCAGGTGCCGTCGCCGTTGTCGGTCCCGGCCGAGAAAGAAACGCCGTCCGGTACCGGGCCGAGCGTAATCGTCAGGCTTTCCGATCCGTCGATATCGCTAAGTGCGCTATCGATATCGAGGTCATAGACCGTCGCGCTCGGCTCACCGCCTGTATCGCCGCCGCCGGCATCGCGGTCGACCAGATCGGCATTACCGACGACTTCACCGTCGCCGAACGAAATCGCTTCAACGTTGTTGACGGTGATCGTCTGGCCGGTGCTGTTATCGATGATCTGGGTGTTGATGTGGCCCTGGTTGTTGGTGAAGTTCTGCAACGTGTACTGGTCGCTGTCGCCCTCCAAATAGAGCACATCGTTGCCGTCGCCGCCGTCCATCGCGGTATTGCCGTTGATGTCGCCGTTGAGCGCCAGATTGTCGTCGCCTGCGCCCATGTTGAAGTTGTGGCCCTGACTGGTGTCGCCGTTGACGATCACCGTGTCGTCACCGTCACCCATGTTGAAGTTTTCATTCATATTCAGGTCGCGATCGACGACAAAGGTGTCATCATCGCCGGTGCCCTGATGGTTCTGGTTGCCGTCATCTACAAAGTCGTTGTCGAGACCGGCGCCGCGCCAGGCGCCGGCACCGCCGTCACCGCCTCGGGTGCCCTCGTCCTCGTCGAAGTTGTCGCCTTCCTTGTGCGCCTGCGGCCCGCCGCCGCCCTTGCCCGGGTTATCGTCATCGACACCGTCAACGTTGTTCCCATGGCCGCGGTTATCATGCTGGCCTTTGCCGCCACCATCGGTTCCGTCGTCACCGGAATCGGAAACCGACAATGACGCATCCAGCGTCGGCGCGTCGGCATCGGCCTCGACTGTCACCTTCACGTCTTCGGAGAACGTCTTGGTCTCGCCAGTCGCGCTCTCGGTGACCGACACCTCAACCTTAAGGTCGAAATCCACGTCCGAGTCATGCGGCGGCGTGATCGTCAGGCCGTCCAGATCGCCCTCTTCCAGAGTCCAGGTGCCGTCGCCGTTATCCGTACCGGCAGAGAGGGTTGCCCCCTCCGGCACATCGGAAATGGTGATCGACATGCTTTCCGAGCCGTCGGTGTCGGTCAGACTGATGTTGAGGTCGAGCGGAATGGCCGTATCCTCGAGCCCGGCCGCATCTTCCATATCCATATCAGGATCGGAGACGGTCGTATCACCCGGCGTCGCTTCAACGGAGGTGCCAGCCAGCTTCATGTTGTTGTCGAACGTGATCTCGCCGCCGTCGAGGTTGGTTTCCACGGCGCCCGCGTAGACGTTGGCACTGATCGGTGCGCCACCTTCCGGCACCGGTCCGGTGAACGATACCGGGACGGTCACCGTGCCGCCGCCGGCTTCGATGTCGGCTGCATCGACCTCTACCACCACAAAGGTTTGCCCTTCGGGCAGGCCGTTCTCGGCATTACCTTCGACGGTCTGCGCGTTTTCGTCCGTCGGCGTCATGCCCTCCGGCACTTCGACGAACACGAAGTGCTGTTCCGAGCCGTCTTCGTAATCGCCAAAAGATGCCGTGACGTCGATCTCGACTTCGCAGACCGGTTCGGGTTCCGGCGGCGCGACTTCGAAGGAAACCTCGTGCACCAGGAAGTCGCTGTTCTCGCCCGTCGCTTCGAACACCATCTGATCAAACGAGCCGCCGTCATCGGCCTTGAACACGCCGAGGCTGTCGACGCCGTCTGTGCCGCCTTCAATGACGACTTCCCCGACGGGTTCGCCATCGCGATAGAGCGTGATGCGGCAGTCCTCGTTCGGGTTCTGCCAGGCGATGGTGACATTGGCCTGAGACACGTCGCTATCGAAGTCGATAACGACCTGTTCGGACTTGCCGTCCTCGTAGCCGATTTCGCTGGCGGCGCCGTTGGAAGCATCACCCTTGACGCCAAAGCCGGTCGGATACCCACTCGACTTGACGCTGATATTGTCGGTCGAGCCTTCGGAAAGGTTGCCGTCGCTGTCGAGCGTCCGGCCGGAAACCGTGAAACCGGAATCCCCTTCGTCATAATTGTCGGCGCCGATGGTCACCGTCTCTGGCTCGGCATCGCTGCCTTCGCCCGGGACGACGGTCGTCTTGATTTCGGCCGAAACTCCGACATCGTCAGCGACCGCGTCGACCTCAACGGTGAACGTCTGCTCGACGGTCGATGTTTCGCCCGTCGACGACTCGGTCGAGGTGACCGAAACCGTGAGATCGAAATCGACATCGGAGTCAACGGGCGGCGTGACCGTCAGGCCGTCCAGGTCGCCTTCTTCGAGCGTCCACGTTCCGTCGCCGTTATCCGTACCGGCGGAAAGCGTCGCGCCCGCAGGCACGCCGGAGATCGTGACCGACATGGTTTCCGAACCGTCGGTGTCACCAAGTGCGGCATTGATGTTCAATGCGATTGCGTTGTCTTCGTAGCCCTCCGCATCGGTCACCTCAAGCGTCGGCTCTTCGACCTGCATGTCCTTGTTTTCGACCTCGACGGTCGCCTGAGACATGGTGTTGTTGTTGTCGAGCGTAATTTCGCCATCGCCAACCGTGCCGTCGATATTCACTTCCTGCGCCACCGCGAAGACGTTAACGCTGACCGAGCCGTCATCTTCCGGCACCGGGGCAACGAAGGTTACGGGCACGCTGATCGACCCGCCGGACGCCTGCAAATCTTCCGCATCGACCGGGATCGCAATGAAGTTGCCCTCGCCGTAGTTTGAGCTGTCGACCTGGACGAACTCACCCTGCGGTTCCCAGCCGTCGGGCACTTGCACGACCACGAAATGGTTCTCGGACCCGTCGCTGTAATCGCCGAACGTCGCATCGACATTAACGGTGATTTCGCAATGCGGCTCGGTCGCTTCGCCCGAGTCCGGCTTGAAGTCGACCTGCATGTTGACGTCGTCGTAGTCATTGTCCTGACCCGTCGCCGTCTTCATCAGGTCTTCCCAGTTCTGGTTACCGACCGTGCTGGTATCCTCGACGTGGTCCATGCCGTCGGCATTCAGGTTGTTGTCGCTGAAGAACAGAGAGTCCTGATTACCGGCCTGCTGGTAACTGCCGTCGCCGACAAGGGTTTCACCGGTTTCGGCGTTGACGACATGCCAGTTCCCGCTTTCGTCCTGTTCGAACGTCACGTCCATGCCGTTCGACAGCCCCTGGTTCACATTGTCGCCGTTCGGCAGCACGAAGAACCCGACGCGATCTGGATCGACGTCTTCAATGGTGTAGCTGTCGCCGATGTTATCCTTGGTGTCGGCGAAGATGATTTTGCCTTCCGTCGGATTGCCGTCTTCGTCCTTGATGTAATAACCGTACGTGTTGTGGAAACCTGCTTCTTCATGGCCCGAATTGGTGACGGTGATATCACCTGTCTCAGGCGCGGGGTCCCCCTCGACGATCGTCGTCTCGACGGTGGCGCTGACCGTGGTTGGATCGGCAACCGCATCGACTTCCACCGTAAAGGTGGTCTCGACGGTGCTGGTGTCGCCGGTCGACGCTTCGGTCGAGGTGACGGAAACCGAGAGATCGAAGTCGATATCCGAGTCTGCCGGCGGCGTAACGGTGAGGCCGTCCAGATCACCCTCTTCCAGTGTCCAGGAGCCGTCGCCGTTATCGGTCCCTGCTGACAGCACAGCCCCGTCCGGCATGCCCGAGATCGTGATCGACAGACTTTCCGAGCCGTCCGTGTCGGTCAGGCTGGCATCGATGTTGAGCGGGATAGCGTTGTCTTCGTAGCCGATAGCATCGCCCACGACCAATTCCGGCTCCTGCGCGGTGCCGTCGGTCACATTGATCGTGACGTTCGCGGTCGAGGTGTCGCCGTCGCCGTCCCTGATGGTATACGTAAAGTTATCCATCACCGGCTGACCGTCGGCGCTTTCCATCTGCTCGTCGCTCTCGAACGACCAGGTGCCGTCAGCATTCACGGTCAACGTACCCTGTTCGGTATCGACCGTCTCGCCGGCCTGGGCCGTCTGGGTCTCGCCGTTTTCGTCGGTGTAGGTGAACGAGGTCACCTCGGCACCGTCGGCGCCCAAGTCGTCGTTGGCCAGCAGGTTAACCGCGCCGCCGTCTGTACCAATGGTGGCGCCGCCGTCCGCAACATTGAACGTGCCGTCATCAACCGCTTGCGGCACCGCATCGGCGATGTCGATGTTGAGTGTCGTCTCGGTGCTTTCGCCGTTGCCGTCCGTGACCGTCAGCGTCACCGGCATGTCGTCGATCAGATCGCCGCTCTCGCCGCCGTGATCCAGCGGTGCCTGCATTTCGACGGTGTAGGAATAATCCCCACCGTCTTCGTTCAACGTGATCGTCAGAACCGGGGAGCCGTCCGGCGTCGAACCCGTGATCGATTGGCCGTCTTCGGAGACCGTGAAGGTAATCGGCTCGCCACCGGACGTGAGCCCCATGTCTTCCAATTCGGCCGGCACCCCGATGATCACCGTGCCCTCGCCGTCCGCCCCGAAGTCGATGTTGATGTCGCCGGTCGCCGACGTCGAGCCGTCACCGAGGTTGTTTTCGTCCAGACGCACTTCGCCCGCCTCGACCGTCGGCGCGCCGTCTTCGTAGCTCGCCGTTACCTGTGTGCCCGAGAAGCTGGTGTTGTTATCGAGCGTGATTTCGCCGTCACCCGGGTTTTCGGCGGCGCCGGAGAAGACATCGAAGTTGATGTCGCCGGACGCCTGATCGTCGGGCACCTGGAAGGTCACGGAGACGTGCGCGGACCCGCCGTTGTCGGCGAGGTCGGCATTATCGACCTCGATCTTCACGAACTGCTTGTCCGGCAGGCTGTCGAAGTCGCCGCCATCGACGACCGTCGATCCTTCGGGCGCTTCCCAGCCGTCCGGCACTTCGACTAGCACGAAGTGGCTTTCCGAGCCATCTTCGTAGTCACCGAACGTCGCGTTCAGGTTGACCGTCACGGCGTGATCACCGCCGCCGATGCCGTCCGTTTCGGCGCCGCCGCTGACCGTCGTGTCGTCAGCGACCGCATCCACCTTGACGTCGATCGTGGTATTGATGGTTTTCGATTCACCGGTCGACGATTCCGTCGAGGTCGCCGAGACCGAAAGTTCGAAATCGGCGTCCGAGTCCGCGGGCGGCGTGATCGTCAGACCGTCGAGGTCGCCCTCTTCCAGCGTCCAGGTCCCGTCGCCGTTATCGGTACCGGCGCTGAGCGTGGCGCCTTCCGGCACGCCGGAGATTGTAATTGAGAGGCTTTCCGAGCCGTCCGTGTCTGTAAGACCAGCATCGATACCGAGCGCAATCGCGTTGTCTTCATAGCCCTGCGCGTCTTCGGCTTCGAGGGTCGGATCCTCAACCACCACGTCCTTGTGTTCGACGGTGACCGTCGCTTTCGACATCGTGTTGTTGTTGTCGAGGGTGATTTCCCCGTTACCGACGGTACCGTCGATATTGACTTCCTGCGCCACTGCGAAGACGTCCAGATCGACCGACTCATCCGCATCCGGCGCCGGTGCCAGGAACTGCACCGGCACGCTGATCGAACCGCCGGAGGCTTGCAGATCCTCGGCATCGACCGGTATCGCAATGAAATGACCCTCGCCGTAATTGGAACTGTCGACTTCGACGTACTCGCCCTGCGGCTCCCAGCCTTCGGGCACTTCGACGACGATGAAGTGGTTTTCGGAACCGTCCGTGAAGTCGCCGAACGTCGCGTCGACGTTGACCGTAATCTCGCACTGCGGTTCGGATTCCTCGACCACGATCGTATCTTGGTACGAAAAATCGATATCCTTGATGAAGTAGTCCGAGCTGTCTTGCGTCTGATCGCCATCGCCACCCGAATATTCGGTCGCCGAGAACACGATCTGGTTGAACGACACGCCATCCGGCAGATCGATGGAGAACGTGCCTTCGTTGCCGCTTTCGTTGTCGAAAGTGCCTTCCGCGACCAGTTCGCCGTCATCGAAGACCTGCCAGCGGCCCTGCTCGTTTCCGGCGGCGTCGCCTTTGCCGTCGCCTTCGTCGGCGAACAGCCGGCTGACGGTAAAACTCAACTCCGTCACGTCATGATCGAAGTCGATGACCAATTGTTCGGACGTTTCCGTTTCCGGGTTGAAGCCGAGTTGCGCGTCCGGCTCACCGTCCGAGGCACTACCCTTCACACCCAGGCCGCCACTTTGCGACGTGACGTTGTCGGCCGACGCATCCGAAAGCGATCCGTCCGCATTCAACGTGCGGGCCGAAACCGTAAAGCCCTGACCGGGCTGGTTGAAGTTGGACGCATCGATACTGCCCTCGCCGGAAACGGTTTCCGTGACCGGCTCCCCGCCGACGAGTTTCGCTTCCACCGTCGCGGAAACAGTTGTCGGATCGGCAACCGCGTCAACTTCGACAGTGAAGGTATCGGTCACGGTCGTGGTTTCGCCGGTCGAGGCCTCGGTCGACGTGACGGACACTGAAAGATCGAAATCGATATCGGAGTCCGTCGGCGGCGTGACGGTCAAGCCGTCGAGATCGCCCTCTTCGAGGGTCCACGTTCCGTCGCCGTTGTCAGTCCCGGCTGATAAGGTCGCACCTTCGGGCACGCCGGAAATCGTGATCGACAGGCTTTCCGAGCCGTCCGTATCGGTCAGGCTCGTGGAGATATTGAGCGGGATTGCATTGTCTTCGTAACCGATCGCATCGCCGACCACGAGTTCCGGCGGTTCGGACGTGCCGTCGGAAACGTTGATTGTTACGTTCGCGGTCGAAGTATCGCCGTCGCCGTCGGTGATGGTGTAGGTGAAGTTGTCCATCACCGGCGAGCCGTCAGCGCTCTCGATCTTGTCGCCGCTTTCGAACGACCAGGTGCCGTCCGCGTTTACGGTCAGGGTCCCCTGTTCGGTATCGACCGTGGACCCGGCCTCTGCCGTCTGCTGGTTGCCGCCCTCATCGATATAGGTGAACGATGTCACCTGCGCGCCATCGGCGCCGAGATCGTCGTTGGCCAGCAGGTTATCAGCGCCGCCGTCGGTGCCGATAACAGCACCACCGTCGGTGACGTTAAAGGTGCCGTCGTCGACGGCGACCGGCGCATCGTCGATCACGTTGACGTTCAGGCTGGTACTGGCGCTATCGCCATCACCGTCCGTCACGGTCAGCGTCACCGGGATGTCGGAGATCGTCTCGCCATTGGCGCCGGTGTGATCCAGGTTGTCCGACAGTTCGACGGAATAGCTGTAATTGCCGCTATCTTCATTCAGCGTGATGGTCATGACCGGCGAACCGTCCGGCGTTGCACCGGTGATCGACTGGCCGTCTTCGGAAACCGTGAACGTCACGGGCTCGCCGCCCGCCGTCAGGTTCATGTCCTGCAGTTCCTGAGGCACCGAAAGCGCCACCGAACCTTCACCGTCAGCGCCGAAATCGATGTTCAGCGCCTGACCGCCGGCAGTCGCCGTGCCGTCGCCGAGGTTGCCCTCGTCTAGCGTAACGGAATAACCGTCCGCGCCCGGTTCACCACCGCCCGTTCCCGGCGGCGGACCGATTTTCGGCCCGTCATCGGTGATCTCGATCGTCTGCGTCGCCGTGGCAGTATCGCCGTCACCATCAGTTATCGTATAAGTGAAGCCGTCCGATACCGTGTCGCCGGCGCTGTGATCTGCGTTATCGTCGCTGGTGAACGACCACGACCCGTCGGCGTTGACGGTGAGCTGACCGTTTTCCGTATCGACGGTGGAGCCGGCCTCGGCCGTCTGCTCATTTCCATTTTCGTCGGTGTAGGTAAAGGACGTGATCTGGCCGCCATCGGCGCCGAGATCGTCGTTGGAAAGAAGGCCATTTTCGGCGGACACACTAAGGCTGTCGCCGCCCTCGTCGAGGGTGACGGCCGCATCGTCCTGCGCAACCGGATTGTCATCCTTGATGCCGATCTCGAGGTTGGTAGAGGCTTCCGTGCCGTCACCGTCGGTGACGGTGAGTGTCACCGGGATGTTCGACATCAGATCGTCGCCGGCACCGCTCTCCGCGTGATCGACGTTACCCTGAAGATCGACCGTGTAGGACATCTCGCCCGTTTCCGGGTTCGCATTCAGGGTCACCGTAAACACAGCTTCGCCATCCGGCGTCGACGCCGTGATCGACTGCCCGTCTTCGCTGACCGTATAGTTGATCGCTTCGCCGCCCGAGGTCAGGTTCATGTCCTGAAGTTCCTGCGGCACGCTCAGGCTCGCCGAACCGAACCCGTCGGACCCGAAGTCAACCTCGATGGCCTGGGTCGCCGCGCCCATGTTGTCTTCGTCGACGATCAGATCGGCGCGGCCGAGATCGGGCTGATCGCCCGCACCCGGCGGGTTGCCGGTCGGCGGATCGTTCGGCGGGATCTCCGGACCGGTGTCCGTCACCGTGATCGATTGAGACGCTGTCGCAGTATCGCCGTCGCCGTCCGTGATCGTGTAGGTGAAACCGTCGGTGACCGAACCGTCCGAATGATCGGCGTTCGGGTCGCTCTCGAACGACCACGATCCATCCGAATTGACCGTCAGCGTGCCGTGTTCGGTGTCAACCGTCTGGCCGGCTTCCGCCGTCTGCTGGTTGCCGTCTTCGTCGGTGTAGGTAAACGACGTGATATGGCCGCCGTCAGCACCCACATCGTCGTTGGCGAGCAGGTTGTCGCCGCCGTTGCCGGAGCCGACCGTATTGACGCCCTCTTCGAGCGTGACCGCCGCATCGTTGGCGGCTTCCGGATTGTCGTCCTTGATGCCGATCTCGAGGTTGGTAGAGGCTTCCGTGCCGTCACCGTCGGTGACGGTGAGTGTCACCGGAATGTTCGACATCAGATCGTCGCCGGCGCCACTCTCCGCGTGATCGACGTTACCCTGAAGCTCGACCGTGTAGGACATCTCGCCCGTTTCCGGGTTCGCATTCAGGGTCACCGTAAACACAGCTTCGCCATCCGGCGTCGACGCCGTGATCGACTGCCCGTCATCGGAAACGGTGTAGCTGATCACCTCGCCGCCCGAGGTCAGGTTCATGTCCTGAAGTTCCTGCGGCACGCTCAGGCTCGCCGAACCGAACCCGTCGGACCCGAAGTCAACCTCGATGGCCTGGGTCGCCGCGCCCATGTTGTCTTCGTCGACGATCAGATCGGCGCGGCCGAGATCGGGCTGATCGCCCGCACCCGGCGGGTTGCCGGTCGGCGGATCGTTCGGCGGGATCTCCGGACCGGTGTCCGTCACCGTGATCGATTGAGACGCTGTCGCAGTATCGCCGTCGCCGTCCGTGATCGTGTAGGTGAAACCGTCGGTGACCGAACCGTCCGAATGATCGGCGTTCGGGTCGCTCTCGAACGACCACGATCCATCCGAATTGACCGTCAGCGTGCCGTGTTCGGTGTCAACCGTCTGGCCGGCTTCCGCCGTCTGCTGGTTGCCGTCTTCGTCGGTGTAGGTAAACGACGTGATATGGCCGCCGTCAGCACCCACATCGTCGTTGGCGAGCAGGTTGTCGCCGCCGTTGCCGGAGCCGACCGTATTGCCGCCTTCTTCGAGCGTGACCGCCGCATCGTTGGCGGCTTCCGGCGCATCGTCGATCACATTCACGTGCAGGCTCGTCGTCGCCGTGTCGCCGTCACCGTCCGTCACGGTAAGCGTCACCGGAATGTCAGAGATCGTCTCGCCGTTGGCGCCGGTGTGATCCAGGTTGTCCGACAGTTCGACGGAATAGCTGTAGTTGCCACTATCTTCATTCAGCGTGATGGTCATGACCGGCGAACCGTCCGGCGTTGCACCGGTGATCGACTGGCCGTCTTCGGAAACCGTGAACGTCACGGGCTCGCCGCCCGCCGTCAGGTTCATATCTTGCAGTTCCTGCGGCACCGAAAGCGCCACCGAACCTTCACCGTCAGCGCCGAAGTCGATGTTCAGCGCCTGGCCGCCGGCAGTCGCCGTGCCGTCGCCGAGGTTGTCCTCGTCTAGCGTGACCGAATAGCCATCCGCACCCGGTTCGCCCGACGGCGGCACAATGCGCGGACCTTCGTCAGTGATGTTGATTTCCTGGGTGGCCGTCGCCGTGTCGCCGTCACCGTCAGTGATCGTATACGTGAAACCATCCGTGACGACGTTGCTCTCACCATGGTCGATGTTCTCATCACTGGTGAACGACCACGACCCGTCGGAATTGACGGTCAATTGGCCGTGCTCGGTATCGACCGTCTGGCCGGCTTCCGCCGTCTGCTGGTTGCCGTCCTCATCGGTATAGGTGAACGACGTGATCTGGCCACCGTCCGCACCCAGGTCATCGTTGCTCAGCAAGCCGTCCTGGGCAGAAACGTTCAGGCTTTCGCCATCTTCACCCAAAGATACGGCTGCGTCGTCCTGGGCTTCCGGATTGTCATCCTTGATGCCGATCTCGAGGTTGGTAGAGGCTTCCGTGCCGTCACCGTCGGTGACGGTGAGTGTCACCGGAATGTTCGACATCAGATCGTCGCCGGCACCGCTCTCCGCGTGATCGACGTTACCCTGAAGATCGACCGTGTAGGACATCTCGCCCGTTTCCGGGTTCGCATTCAGGGTCACCGTAAACACAGCTTCGCCATCCGGCGTCGACGCCGTGATCGACTGCCCGTCTTCGCTGACCGTATAGTTGATCGCTTCGCCGCCCGAGGTCAGGTTCATGTCCTGAAGTTCCTGCGGCACGCTCAGGCTCGCCGAACCGAACCCGTCGGACCCGAAGTCAACCTCGATGGCCTGGGTCGCCGCGCCCATGTTGTCTTCGTCGACGATCAGATCGGCGCGGCCGAGATCGGGCTGATCGCCCGCACCCGGCGGGTTGCCGGTCGGCGGATCGTTCGGCGGGATCTCCGGACCGGTGTCCGTCACCGTGATCGATTGAGACGCTGTCGCAGTATCGCCGTCGCCGTCCGTGATCGTGTAGGTGAAACCGTCGGTGACCGAACCGTCCGAATGATCGGCGTTCGGGTCGCTCTCGAACGACCACGATCCATCCGAATTGACCGTCAGCGTGCCGTGTTCGGTGTCAACCGTCTGGCCGGCTTCCGCCGTCTGCTGGTTGCCGTCTTCGTCGGTGTAGGTAAACGACGTGATATGGCCGCCGTCAGCACCCACATCGTCGTTGGCGAGCAGGTTGTCGCCGCCGTTGTCGGAGCCGACCGTATTGACGCCCTCTTCGAGGGTGACGGCCGCATCGTCCTGCGCAACCGGATTGTCATCCTTGATGCCGATCTCGAGGTTGGTAGAGGCTTCCGTGCCGTCACCGTCGGTGACGGTGAGTGTCACCGGGATGTTCGACATCAGATCGTCGCCGGCACCGCTCTCCGCGTGATCGACGTTACCCTGAAGATCGACCGTGTAGGACATCTCGCCCGTTTCCGGGTTCGCATTCAGGGTCACCGTAAACACAGCTTCGCCATCCGGCGTCGACGCCGTGATCGACTGCCCGTCTTCGCTGACCGTATAGTTGATCGCTTCGCCGCCCGAGGTCAGGTTCATGTCCTGAAGTTCCTGCGGCACGCTCAGGCTCGCCGAACCGAACCCGTCGGACCCGAAGTCAACCTCGATGGCCTGGGTCGCCGCGCCCATGTTGTCTTCGTCGACGATCAGATCGGCGCGGCCGAGATCGGGCTGATCGCCCGCACCCGGCGGGTTGCCGGTCGGCGGATCGTTCGGCGGGATCTCCGGACCGGTGTCCGTCACCGTGATCGATTGAGACGCTGTCGCAGTATCGCCGTCGCCGTCCGTGATCGTGTAGGTGAAACCGTCGGTGACCGAACCGTCCGAATGATCGGCGTTCGGGTCGCTCTCGAACGACCACGATCCATCCGAATTGACCGTCAGCGTGCCGTGTTCGGTGTCAACCGTCTGGCCGGCTTCCGCCGTCTGCTGGTTGCCGTCTTCGTCGGTGTAGGTAAACGACGTGATATGGCCGCCGTCAGCACCCACATCGTCGTTGGCGAGCAGGTTGTCGCCGCCGTTGTCGGAGCCGACCGTATTGACGCCCTCTTCGAGCGTGACCGCCGCATCGTTGGCGGCTTCCGGATTGTCGTCCTTGATGCCGATCTCGAGGTTGGTAGAGGCTTCCGTGCCGTCACCGTCGGTGACGGTGAGTGTCACCGGAATGTTCGACATCAGATCGTCGCCGGCGCCACTCTCCGCGTGATCGACGTTACCCTGAAGCTCGACCGTGTAGGACATCTCGCCCGTTTCCGGGTTCGCATTCAGGGTCACCGTAAACACAGCTTCGCCATCCGGCGTCGACGCCGTGATCGACTGCCCGTCATCGGAAACGGTGTAGCTGATCACCTCGCCGCCCGAGGTCAGGTTCATGTCCTGAAGTTCCTGCGGCACGCTCAGGCTCGCCGAACCGAACCCGTCGGACCCGAAGTCAACCTCGATGGCCTGGGTCGCCGCGCCCATGTTGTCTTCGTCAACGATCAGATCGGCGCGGCCGAGATCGGGCTGATCGCCCGCACCCGGCGGGTTGCCGGTCGGCGGATCGTTCGGCGGGATCTCCGGACCGGTGTCGGTGATTTCGATACGTTGTGTCGCCTGCGACGTGTCGCCGTCACCGTCGGTCACCGTATAGGTAAAGCCGTCCTGCACCTTCCCATCCGAATGATCGGCGCTGTCGTCGGCCGTGAACGACCATGAACCGTCCGAATTCACCGTCAGCGTGCCGTGTTCGGTGTCGACCGTCTCGCCAGCCTGGGCCGTCTGCTGGTTGCCGTCTTCGTCGACATACGTGAACGAAGTGATTTCACCCCCGTCGGCGCCGAGGTCATCATTGGCAAGAAGGTTCTGACCGCCGTTGCCGGAACCGACAGTGCCGCCGCCCTCTTCCATCTTAAGAGTCGTCTCGCCGACCGCTTCCGGCTGATCGTCGACGACGTTGATATTGATTTCCGCGCTCGCGGTCGAACCGTCGCCATCGGTAACCGTGAGATCGAACGGCAGATTGGACAGCACGTCGGAGCCCGCGTCCGGGTGATCCAGATTGCCCTGAAGCTCGAACGTATAACTGTATTCTCCGCCTTCTTCAGACAGCGACATCGTGAAGACCGGCTCTCCGCCGGCCGTTGCGACGATGGACTGACCGTCATCCGAAAGAGAGAACTCGACCGGCTTGCCATCGGCCGTCAGGCCCATGTCTTCCAGTTCCTGCGGAATCGAAAGCGCCACCGATCCCTCGCCGTCGGTGCCGAATTCGATATCGAGGGTCTGCGTGACCGAGGCGTTTCCGCCGGCGATATCGTCCTCGAACAGGGTGGCCAGGTCGCCCTTGCCGTCCGGATCGTCATCATCGGGCGGAAAGCCGATTTTCGGCCCGTCGTCGGTGATTTCGATGCTCTGCGTCGCGCTCGACGTGTCACCGTCGGCATCGACAATGGAATACGTGAAGTTATCGGCAACGACTTCGTTGCCGTCATGCTCAATCTGCTCGTCGGCCTCGAACGACCATGAACCGTCGGCGTTGACGGTCAGCGTGCCGTGCTCGGTATCCACGGTTTCGCCCGCGCGCGCCGTCTGTTCTTCGCCGTTTTCGTCGGTATAGGTGAACTGAAAGATCAGCGCGCCGTCCGCGCCCACTTCGTCGTTGGCGAGCAGATTATCCGCGCCGTTCTCCGACCCGATGGTGTTCCCCGCGCCTTCATCGACACTTACCGTGTCGTCGTCGCGTGCGACCGGCTCGTCGTCGACGATTCCGACCTTGAATTCGCCGACGGCGAGATCGCCGTCGCTGTCGGTGACGGCGACACCAATCGGGAAATCGATCTGATCGGCCTCGCCATGATGCACGGGCCCTTGCAGTTCGAACGTGTAACTGTAGTTGCCGCCGGACGTGTTCAGCGTCACCTTGAAGACCGGCTCGCCATCTGTGGTCACCGCGGTGATGGATTTTCCGTCGGGTGAAAGCGCGACATTGAGCGTGCTGCCATCAGGGCCGGCCTGAACCTGCTTGAGGCTCTCGGGGATCGTCAGTTGGACGCTGCCCGCACCATCGTCGCCGAAATCGATGATCAGAGGTTTCGTGATGGAACGCGGCCCAGCGCCATCAGAGCCGCCGGACAGGTCATCCTCGTCGAGCACCGAATTCGCGACAACCGGCGCTTCGGGATTGTCGTCAACCTCAGTCGGGACGGTCGGGTCGTCATCCTCTTTTTTCGTTTGCGGGGTGAGGATCAGTTCCTCGGTATCGTCGTCCGCGCGCTCACCCTCGCGACGGACTTCCTCTTCCTCGTCGGGGCGGCGAACATCGTCAAACACCCGGTCTTCGCGGAACTGCCCTTCATCGAATCCGAAATCGAGACCCCGTTCCTCGGTCTGATACGTGCCGCCGGCTTCCTGGTCGACATCGATCGGATCGATCGGCGGCGGCGGGTCGCCGGGCGTATACTGGTCGGGCTCGATCACCGGCGTCGGCGGCGGCGGCGCGCCTTCCGGCGGCGGGCTCATGACGACGCTGACGTGCTCTTCCTTGCTGCCGGTATGGATGTTGGAAATCGACTCGTCGCGGCGGTCGTTAGCAGAGCCGTCGCGCAGGATTTCATCGAGCGACTCGCCGCGCCTCGCCGGAGCTGCATCCCGGCTTCCGCCACTGAAAAAGTCGTCGGCCTCTTCAGAATCAGGCTCGTCGAAAAATCCGTCTCTTCCCGTCGTATCCGCCATTTCGGCAGCTCCCACTCAAACTTAACCGGCTTGTCAGCACCCCCGAACGGACGTCGAACGTGCGCCTCAACTCATTCATCGAGACTGCCAATATCTAACACAGCAGCCGGCGCGAACGTGGTGATAATTGGTTACATGATGTTACAGCGCCAGCCCTTCTGAGCCCCGGTTTTCAGGGCATACTGCCGCTTCGACATTACGTAATCCTGAAGTCAGCTATTTCCTGTAACAATCACGATAACAGACGCAAAAACCGTAACAATAAGTAACTTCTTTTAAGTGGACTTTCGGGTTTGTGGCTGATTCTATAAGACGTTAGCGATTCGAGTACTTTTAGTGTCCGGATCGGTGCGAATGGGGGAAAAATATATGAGCCGCGAGAGTAACCGCGGGACGTGGCGCACGATCAGGCGTCTTGAAAAGAGTATTCCTCAAGTCCGTTGGTACCGGCTTGAGCTGATACTCATGTCTCTGTTCGTAAACGTATTCGCACTCGGCCTGCCGATTTTCATCCTGCAGGTCTACGACCGCGTGCTGCCGAACCTCGGCCTGACCACAATGCAGTTCCTGGTGATCGGTCTGATCGCGGTCATGCTCCTTGACTTCTTCCTTAAAACCGCGCGCGCAGCGGTCACCACCTATACAGGTGCGCGGTTCGAGCATTTGGCCCGGGTTTCCGCCGTCGATCACATCCTCCGCACGCCGCAGGACGTCTACGAAAACGACACCCCCGGGGCTTATCTCGACAAGGTCAACGCCATCGGCGTGGTCAAGGACTTCTATTCCAGCCAACTCGGCACGCTGATGATCGATCTGCCTTTTGCGATCTTTTTCCTCGGCATGATCTGGTTTTTGGGGGGCGTCATAGTCGCCGTGCCGCTGGTACTTCTGACATTGTTCGGGATCATGGCGGTGATCGTCGGCGGCAGCCTTCGGCGCGCCGTCGACTACCGGAGCCAGGTGGATAACCGCCGCTACGACTTCCTGATCGAGATTATCAATGGTATCCACACCGTGAAGGCGCAAGCCTTCAAGAACCTCCTGCAGCGCCGGTTCGACCCGCTCCAGGAAATGTCTGCCCGCGCGGTGCGCTCTGTCGCCTTCACCAGTTCCGTCGCGCAAAGTCTCGGCAGCACGTTTGGACAGTTGAACATGGCGTGTGTCATCGGCACTGGCGCTATTTTGGTGATCGACGGCTCGCTGACCGCCGGTGAGCTGGCGGCCTGCACCCTTCTTTCCGGCCGCGCCATGCAGCCGCTGCAATCGGCCATGGGCCTCTGGACGAACTTCCAGACCATTCGCGTCGCCTGCGAGAATGCCGCATCCGTGCTGGAATTGCCGGCAGAAGACGTATCGCACTTGCCGGAAATGCCCAAAGTCGACGGCGATCTCGAACTTCGGGATGTCACGTTCGGCTACGAGGGGATGGACGAGCCACTCATCAAGGATCTGAATCTCAGGATACAGGCCGGCGAAATGATCGGTGTCGACGGCGACAACTCGTCCGGACGCTCGACGCTGCTCAAGCTCATGATGGGACTCATGCGGCCGAACGAAGGTGCAGTATTACTTGACGGGCATGATCTCGCCGAACACAAAAGCAAGAGCTACCGCCGTCAGATGGCGTTTTTGAGCGCTGACTCCAATGTCTACTCAGGAACGATCCTCGACAACATGACGTATTTCCGAGGCGGCAAATACATCAACAAAGCGATCAAGATCGCCAAGGCACTGGACCTCGACGAAGAGATCAAACGGCTTCCGGAGGGTTACGGTACCCACGTCGGTGATGGCGCGGGCGGCGTGCTGCCAGCGGGTTTCGTGCAACGAATCACCGTCATTCGCGCGATGATCGACGACCCAAAGGTGGTGCTGTTCGACAACGCCAACCACGGCCTGGATTCGAACAGCGACAAGACCTTGATGGAGTACATCAACTCGCTGCGTGGCAAGACGACCGTTGTTCTTGTCACGTCGCGCCCGTCATGGCTGCGTATGGCGGACCGCCGTTTCATGATGTCGCACGGGACGCTTACCCCCGTCGCCGCCAACGAAGAACAGCCGAAGCTCGACAAGCCCAGTCCCGCCCTACCCGCGCCTACCGACAAACCGATGACCGGGGGTGAACAAAGTGGCGCCGCCGAACAACAGCCGTCGCCCCAACCTGAGAAGCCGGCCACCCCCGCCCCGGCTGCCACCCCCCCAGAACAGACGGCTGGACCGGCGCGACAGTCAGCACCGGCGCCCGCGCCACAGCAAGAGGCGGAACCGTCCGCCCACCCGGTACCGACGGCGACGCCGCGGCCGAAACCGGCAGCCCAGCAGCCAAGAGAGTCGGCATCATCCGCACGTCCTGCGCCGACAGCGACGCCGCGTCCGAAACCGTCTGCTCAACAACCGAAGGATTCGGCACCATCCGCGCGTCCAGCGCCGACGGCGACCCCGCGCCCGAAGCCGGCAGCGCAACAACCGAAGGATTCGGCACCGCCCTCGCGCCCTGCGCTGGCGGCGACGCCAAATCCAGGCCCCGCGCCGCAACGCGCCGCGCCGCCGCCTGCGGCCGCCAAGCCAACCGCAAGCCCGCAACAACAGCGTCCGGCAGCCGCACAACAACCGGCGCGTCAATCGACCCCTCAAACGCCCCCTGAGCGCGCGCCTGCGCAGCAACAACCCGCGAAACCGGCTGCACAGTCGCCGGCGCCCCGCGCTGACGGCACTAGACAACAGCCCCCGGCACAACAGAAACCGGCACCGCAGGCGAGTTCACGTAACACCTCGCAACAACGTCCGGCGACGCCCGCCAAAGCGCAGCCGAAGCAGCCACCGGCCAATTCGCGGGCGCAACCACAGCCAAGGCAACAGCAACCCGCACCTGCCGCCAAGCCAGCGCCGCGCCCTACTGCGCGGAAAACAAATCAAGCCACGAGCGCCGCGGCCCCTAAAGCCCCTGAACAGACACCAGCTCAGCCGCAGCAGAACCGTCCTGCGGCATCCCGCCCGGCGCAACCGGCGGCAAATCCGGCACCCAAACCCACCGCTCCCGGCAAGCCGGCGGCCGATACACCACCTCCCGGGAAAGCCGCCTTCACACCGGCACCGGGAACGAAAAAACCGGCGCCAAAGGCCGCAGCAACGCTCCGCGCCGCGCCGAGCGCCAACAAACGCGGCCTGGTGAAACCGCAACCGCCGAAGGCGCGTCGTAGCGCTTCTTTCCAGCCGGCAGGTGTTGAATGAGCGGCGCAGGCTTCCTCATTGCCCGGCTCGCGGGGAACAACCGGCTGACACCTGCTGCGGCCTGTCTGGCCCCGTTGCTCGACGCCATGGCGTGGGTCGGCACGCCGCGCCAGCTGGCGGAATCGTTGACCGGCAATTGGGACGAGATGTCGGTTCAGGCCGTCCGGAACACCATGGCAAACCTGAGCTACACATCAACCATGCACCGCATGCGCCGCTCCCGGATCGACAAGCGGTTGCTGCCATGCCTGTTCGAAGCCGACAACGGCGCCGTTCAGGTCATCACGACCAACGCGAATAACGACATAATCATTTTCGACGGCACGTCCAGAAAGACGATCCGCAATCCGCGCGGCATGGCCCCCAAGGGCACGGCGTACTTCTTTGCCAAGAACCAGCGTGGCGGCGGCATTCGGATTCAGGACGGCAGTTGGCTGAAGACGGTCGCACGCCGGTTCGAAGGCTACGTCGGACAGCTTCTGATGCTGACGTTCCTGCTCAACATGCTCGCGCTCGCGACACCGATGTTCGTAATGGCGGTGTACGACAAGGTCATCGCGACCGGCGACAAGCAGACTCTCATCTTTCTCGGAGTCGGGATCGGCCTCGCCCTGCTTTGCGATATATTCATACGGCTGATACGCGGCGCCTTGCTGGCCCACCTCGGCGGCAGGTTCGAAATGATCGTCGGCTCATCCACGGTCGACAAGATTCTCGACATGCCCCTTGCCCGCCTTGAGCGTGCGACCGTCGGCACGCAGATCGCCAGATTGCGCGAATTCGAGGGCATTCGCGGGTTCTTCTCCGGTCCGCTCGCCATGTCGTTCATGGAAATGCCGTTCGTCTTCATCTTCATTATCGCGATCGCATTTATCGGCGGCTGGATCGCCCTAGTGCCGGTTGGATTCATGATCATCTTCGGCATTCTGGGCGCGATCATCATCCGCTATGCCCGTTCCGCCGTTAAAGCCAACATCGAAGGCAGCGCCGATGCACAGGGCATCCTCGTCGAGCTGTTGCAGAACACGCACTCCATCAAAGCGGAAGCGGCTGAAGACCTGTGGATGAACCGTTACCGGGAGCGCTCCACCCGGCTCGCCCTTTCGTCGCTCAAAAACGCTCGTGTCTCCAACATGGTGCAGACCTTCGGCCAGCTCATGATGATCCTCGCAGGCGCGGGCACGCTCACCATTGGCACCATCGCGGCGGCCAACGGCAGCATGACGGTGGGCGGCCTGATCGCCAGCATGGCGTTCGTGTGGCGTATCCTGTCGCCGATGCAGATGATCTTCGTCGCCATGACCAAGCTGGAAGAGGTTAAGAACGGCATGATGCGCGTCGATCAGCTGATGGCGCAGCCGACGGAAAGCCGTATCACCACGACGTCGCATACGGTTACAGACGGCAGCCGGTTCAAGGGCCGGATCACGTTTTCGAATGTTGTGATCCGCTATCAACCGAACCACGATCCCGCACTTTCGGGCGTCAGCTTCGACATCAAGCCGGGCGAAGTGGTCGCCATCGCCGGCGCCAACGGTTCCGGCAAGTCCTCGATCCTCAAGCTAATCGCCGATCTTTACCAGCCGCAAGCCGGCGCGGTGTTTATCGACGGCGTCGACACCCGTCAGATCAACACGATCGACCTGCGCCAGTCGATTGCCTACCTGCCGCAACAGACGGACCTGTTTTCCGGGACCATCGCGCAGAACCTGCGGCTCGCCAACCCCATCGCGAGCGAGAGCGAGTTGACCCGCGCGCTCGAGAAAGCGGGCGTGCTGGACGACGTCCAGGAGTTGTCGGATGGCCTCGAGACCTACCTGACCGAACACGCCATCAAACAGATGTCGGCCGGCTTCAAGAAGGGCCTGGCCATCGCGCGGACCCTGCTCAACGATGCGCCGATCGTTCTGCTGGACGAGCCGGAGAACGCGTTGGATATGGAATCCGATCACTGCATTATCGATCTGATCCGTGACTATCGCGGCAAGCGCACGGTCATAATCATTGCCCACAGACCTTCATATATCCGCGAAGCCGACCGCGTCATCGTCATGACCCGTGGCGCCATCTCGTTCGATGGCACGCCAGAGGAAATGGCGAAGGCCGCCGAAGCTGCTGAGTAAGGAATCAGTCAATGGATACGCACACGCCCAAGAAAGCGCAGGCCCCGGCCCCTAACGGTCCGCCGCCGCCCCTTCCCGGCGCGCCGATGGCCGCCGACGAGGGGTTCCTTGTCGGTCGTGGCGCTTTGGCCCAGTCGCTGATGCTGGAAGAACGCGGGCCGAGCCACCTAATCCGCCTGGCCGGTTTCTTCGTCTGTATTATGGTTTGCCTGTTTATTGCCTGGGCGGCCATTACCGAAATCACCGAGGTCGTCGTTTCGTCCGGCGAGGTATCGCCGATCGGGTCGGTCAAACGGGTGCAGCACCTCGAAGGCGGCATCGTGAAGGAAATCTTCGTCGGCGAGGGAGACCTCGTCACCGAAGGTGAAATCATGATCAAGCTGGACGATGCCGGCATCGTGCCGGAGCGTGATCAGCTCATGACGCGCCTATCCAACCTGGAACTTCGCGCGGAGCAACTCCTCGCGACAATCAGCGGCGCCGACTTCGATCTCAGCAAGATCGACCCCCGTTACCGTGACCTCGCGAAAACGCAGGTCGAGGTTCTGGCGGCGAAGCGCGAGGCATTCGAGGCCCAGGCGGACGTTCTGCGCGACCAGTTGGAACAGCGACGCAATGAATTGTCGCTGCTGCGGGACCAGGTTTCCGGCAACAAGCGCCAGATTCAGATCCTCAAACAGCAGGTGAATATGCGCCAGGAGCTCGAGTCGAAAGGTCTCATCTCGAAGGTGATCCTGCTGAACGACCAGCGCGAACTGGCCCGCGCCGAGGCTGCACTCGCGGAACTCGTCGGCAAACAGAAAACCGCACAAAACGCCATTGACGAGGCCCAAAGCCGCCTGGCCGAGATGGAATCCCGCTCACGTATGGATGCGCGGGAACAATACGCGCAGGTCCTGGGCGAGATCGCCGAGCTCAAGGAAACCATCGAACTCAAGAACGATCAGATTCGCAGGCTCGACATCCGCTCACCGGTCACCGGCATCGCGCAAGAGCTTCAAACCGAAACCGTGGGCGGTGTCATCGCACCTGGCTCCACGGTGCTGGAGGTCATCCCTAACGACGCCGACCTCTTCGTCGAGGCTCGGATCAGCACCCAGGACATCGGCTTCATTTACGTCAATCAGAAAGCCACGGTGAAGGTCACCGCCTTCGATTACACCCGCTATGGCGGGATCGACGGCGTGATTCAGGGCTATTCGGCGACGACGGTCCAGGACGAGGAAGGCAATACCTTCTATCGGGCGCGCATCAAGCTGGACAAGAACTACGTCGGCGACGACCCGGAGCGCAATCGCGTGCTGCCCGGCATGGAAGTGATCGCCGATATCAAGACCGGCAAAAAAACGCTTCTGGAATTCCTGCTGAAACCGGTCGTGAAAGCCCTTTCGGAGAGCTTCCGGGAACGTTAATTCCGTATCGATTATAGACCGGAACCTCTTACAAACCGGCACGGTCGTCCTTACGTTTTCGTCATCCCTTTTCTTACGGAGGAAACGACGATGCGTACACTTTTCATTTCTGTTCTTGTTTTCGTGATTTCCGTCACGGTTTCGAGCGCCGTCCTGGCCGGCGACAACGTGGATTATGCCGCCGGCGATATGCAGTTAGAGGGTTACAAAGCGCCGGCCAAAGGTGCTTCCAAGGGTCTTGTTCTCGTTATTCATGATTGGGACGGTCTTACGGATTACGAGCGAAAACGCGCCGATATGCTCGCCGAAATGGGCTACGACGCGTTCGCCCTCGATCTCTACGGCAAGGGGAACCGCCCCACGGATACCGGTGCCAAAAAGGCCGAAATGGGCAAGCTTTACAACGACCGGGAAAAGATGCGTTCCCTGATTTTGGCGGGCTTATCCGAAGCCAGGAAGCTCAATGGCGGCAAGGCGGTTGTCATGGGGTATTGTTTCGGCGGTGCGGCGACGCTTGAACTGGCGCGATCCGGCAAAGCCGAGAATATCGGCGGCTACGCCACCTTCCATGGCGGTTTGTCGACGCCCGAAGGCCAGGAATACAGCAAAGACACCCCGCCCCTGTTTATCGCCCACGGTGGTGCCGATACATCGATCACCATGGATCACGTGGCCGATCTCTCCAAACGTCTGGAAGCGGCGGGCGTAACCTATGAGATCGAAGTTTATTCGGGCGCACCGCATGCGTTCACCGTGTTCGGATCGGATCGGTATCGCAAGGTCGCGGATGAAAAATCCTGGGCGACGTTTACCGAGTTCCTGAAGACCAACCTCTGACGGAATATGGCGAGCGCGGCGTCACCGTTCGGCCGGCATTTTCTTATAGAAATGCCATAGCATCACCGACGCAACGCTACGATAAGGACGCCAGCGCTCGCCGATTTCCTCCAGTTCGTCCGGCCCCGGACGCGTTTCCAGACCGAGAAGCCGGCCGGCGGCAGACTGAAGCGCGATATCGCCGACCGGCAGAATGTCGGGCCTGCCCAATGCAAACATCATGTAAATCTCTGCCGTCCACCGGCCAATGCCTTTGAGTTGGGTGAGCTCACGAAAAATAGTGTCTTCGCGGCATCTTCCCAAGCGCGCGAGGTCGAGTTCCCCCGATTCTATGGTCTCTGCAATACCCAGAACATATCTCGTCTTGGCGCCGCTTAGCCCGGCGGCACGTAATCCGTCTTCGCCAAGCGCCAATACCGCCGACGGCGTCACTTCTCCCGCGGCAGCAGCTTCGAGACGCGCCCAGATGGCCGCGCCGGCGTGCACCGAGACCTGCTGGTCGACGATGATACGGACCAACGTCGCGAAGCCGGGCGCGCGCTTTCGCGACTTCGGATTCCCGTACAGGCGCACCGCGCCGCGCATGTGCGGACACGTCGCGTGGATATGACGCAAGCCATTGCGGAAACCCCTCATATCTGGGACTGTAACAATGATCTGTTGGCACATCACGACCGTAATGGTTGGCAATAGGTCGATCTATAGACCTTATTTAGGCGGATATTGTGTGGGAATTGGGCCTATATATGAAGCGAGGAAGCTGTTGTAACAATCTGTTTCAAACGGATTCCAACAGTAACCGAAGGGTACTCGTTTCTCTCGCTTGGGTAGTTTACAATTGATGAATATATTCATCGAAATCAGGTTTAGATGAGTACCTTGGATAAGCAGAAATCCGCGCACATGGTGAATCTGGGGCGTTTCGCCGCCCTTGCCTTTTGCCGTGCCGACATTCTTTTCCAAGTATCTCAAGAACTTAGGGTCAAGTTCTGCACTGGCCCCGCGCAGGCGTTTTTTGGTAAAAGCGACGCCGAGCTCATTGGGATCGATTTTCTCGAGATCATCCACCCGGACGACCGAAGCATCGTGAACGATATTTTCAAGGTGGGCAGCCGCGATGCACGTGTCGACGACCTGATCGTCCGTGCCCAAGCAGCCGGGAAGAAGCCGGTCGAAATCGCCATTTCCGGCTACCGGGTACCGGATTTCGACAACGATTATTTCCTTGCCGTCAAAATCGCCCCCAAGCAAACCATCCCGGTCGGACGAGACCCGGAAGACCGCGACACCGAAACCGGGATGCTGACAAGCGATGCCTTTATGGATGCCGCGACGCAACGGGTCCGCTCTTACGAAGCGGCCGGCGGCAAGCCCAAGGTCAGTATGATCAACATCGGCGATCTGGCGGAAGCCGGTATCGAAGCCGGCAGCACACAGGAAGCAGAAGTTTTGAAGGCGATCGGGCAGACGCTGAGCAAGGAATCGCTGGGTGGCGATACTGCGGGCCGGATCGACGACGAGAACTTCTCGATCGTGCACGGCGAAGACGTCGATGCCGTCGGCCTGAGCGAAAAGATTTCCAACGCTTTAAGCGTCGCCGCGCCCCAGGCCAAATCGCTGGTGCCAAAGATCGCGACCGTCGACGCCAAGGCCGGCGGGATGGACGACAAACAGCTGGCCAAGGCGATGCTGTATTCCCTTCAGGAATTCACCAAGCATGACGGTGAGCTTCCGGACGGCGATTTGAATACCATCCTCGAGAAAAAGTTGGCGCAAAACGTAAAGGACGTGGAACGTTTCAAGAAGATTTGCGCTGACGGCAGCTTCGATCTCGTGTACATGCCGGTTGCATCGCTTGCTGACGGCCATTTTCATCATTACGAAGCGCTGACCCGCTTCCGCGAGGATGCGGGCGAATCACCGTTCCAGCTCATCACCCTCGCCGAAGAAGTGGGTGTCATCCCGACATTCGACCTGGCGGTCGCCGAACGCGCCCTGCAGACCATTGAAGCGGCGAAAAAAACCGGGCCGTTTACCCCTATCGCCATCAATGTTTCCGGCCATTCGATCAGTGACCCGCATTTTTGCGAGGATTTGAAGAAACTTCTGACAAAAACGATCGGTCTCGAAGAGCACCTCAGCCTGGAAATCACGGAATCTGCCGAAATCAGGGACTTGCAGGGCGTAAATGAGGCAATCCAGCGCTTCCGGCACGTCGGCTTCAAGGTCGCGCTCGACGACTTCGGCGCCGGCGCCGCCAGCTTCGACTACCTGAACAGCTTTGATGTGGATACCGTCAAATTCGACGGCCCGGTGGTCAAACGCGCCGTGGCCACCAAGAAAGGGAAAGCATTCCTGGCCTCGATGGCGACGCTCTGCCACGAGATCGAGGTCGAAACCATCGCCGAAATGGTTGAGGACAAGGCTTTAGCGGATTTCCTCGGGCAGTGCGGCATCGAACTCGGCCAGGGCTGGCATTTCGGCAAGCCTATGCCGACCGAAGAAGCCTTCCCCGGCATCGATTTCTCACCGCCAAAACCGCAGGGCGGACCGGCTGAATTCTATAAGGGGCAGTCGCTGATGGAACGCATCAGCAGCGGCAAACTCTGATCTTCGTTAACGCAGCTCTTCGAGCGGCGTTACCCCGATGACCTGCAATCCGGACGCAATTACCGTCGCAACGCCGACCACCAGCGCCAGGCGCGCGCGGGTTGCGTCGACATCATTCTCATCGATAAAGCGGAGCCTTACGTTGTCCTTGCCCTTGTTCCAGAGACCGTGGAACAGCGCCGCCAGATCGTTCAAATAAAACGCGACGCGATGCGGCTCGTGCGCTTCTGCGGCCGCTTCCACCGTTTTCGGCCAGTTGGCAAGCATGCGGATGACGTCGAGCTCGGCCGGATCGGCAAGAATGCTCATGTCTGCATTGGCCAGTTTTTCCGCCGCAAGGTCGCTCTCCTTCAGCACGTCCAGCGCATTCCTCAGCACCGAATGGCAGCGCGCATGCGCATACTGGACATAGAACACCGGGTTGTCGCGGGACTGTTCCAAGGCCTTGTCCAGGTCGAAATCCATCTGGCTGTCGTTCTTGCGCGTCAGCATGATGAAGCGGACGATGTCCTTACCGTTATCGCCCAGTTCCTCGATCAGATCACGCAGCGTTACGAAATTCCCGGCACGCTTGGACATGCGGAACGGCTCGCCACCCTTTTTTAGATGAACGATCTGGCAGAGCTTGACCTCGAGCTCCCCCTCTCCGCCAGTCACCGCTTTGACGGCCGCCTGCATCCGCTTCACGTAACCGCCGTGATCGGCGCCCCAGACGTCGATCATCGTGGCAAAACCACGCTCGAACTTGTCCAGATGATTGGCGATATCGTTGGAGAAATAGGTCCAGGATCCATCGGATTTCTTGAGCGGACGGTCCGTATCGTCTCCGAAGTCCGTGGCCTTGAACAAAGTCTGTTCCCGGGGCTCCCAGTCTTCGGGCGCCGCCTTGCCTTTCGGAGGCTCTAGGACGCCGCGATAAATCAAACCGCGCGCCTCCAGCAGCTCCTGCACATGTTCGACCTTGCCGGCAGCGACGAGATCGCGCTCGGACGTAAACACATCCTGCTCGATCCCCAGTGCCGCCAGGTCGTCCTTGATCTGATCGAGAAGCCGCTCGACGGCGACGTTCCGGAACGTGTCGATCCATTCCTCTTCCGGCGCGTCCTTCAGGCCGTCGCCCAAGCTTTCGGCCAGTTCCTTGCCGATCGGGATCATGTACTCGCCCGGATAGAGACCCTCCGGCACCTCGCCGATATCCTCGCCGAGCGCTTCGCGATAGCGTAAATGGGCGGAGCGCGCCAACTGGTCGACCTGATTGCCGGCGTCGTTGATGTAGTATTCTGAGGTGACGTCGTAGCCGGCTTTTCTGAGCAAATTGACCAGCGCATCGCCGACCACTGCACCCCGCGCGTGAGCGACGTGCAGCGGCCCGGTCGGGTTCGCCGACACGTACTCGACGTTGATCTTCTGGTTTTCGCCCTGATCCGACGAACCGTAGTCCGTGCCCGCTTCGAGCACGCGCAACAGCTGCTTGTGCCAGAACGTATCCGACAAACCGGCGTTGATGAAACCGGGCCCGGCGATATCCACTTTTTCGACCCCGTCCAGCGCCTCGATCCCCGGCGCGATAAGCGCGGCAATATCCCGCGGCTTCATGCCAGCCGGCTTGGCAAGCACCATCGCGGCGTTCGTGGAGATATCGCCGTGCGACGGGTCGCGCGGCGGCTCGACGGTGATGTTGGCGGGATCCAGCCCTTCCGGGAGATCGCCGGATTTCGCCAGATCGCCGATGATTTCGGCGATGTCGGCCTGAAACGCTCTGAACAGGTTCATCAATCTCCGCTCCTTTCGGCGCGGAGCGCCTGCACTTCGGACCGCAGCGCCCGAAGTTCGGTTTGCAGTGTTTCCAGCGACGCTTCGGCGGGTTCGCCCGCGGCCTCGCGCTGGGCGCGCCCCTCTTCGGCCATCATTTCCTTGGCCGACTGCATACTGTCGACAACGATCGCCACGACCAGATTAAGCACCAGGATCGACGTCACGATCACGAACGGCACGAAGAACAGCCACGAATACGGATACTCCTCCATCACCGGACGGACGATGCCCATCGACCAGCTTTCCAGCGTCATGATCTGGAACAGGCTATAGATCGACGCTCCCAGATCGCCGAAAAACTGGGGGAAGGCGCTCTTGAAGAGGACCGTCGTCATGACGCCGCCGACGTAAAAGATCAGCAATAGCAGGATCGCCGTCGATCCGAGCCCAGGCAGCGACCGAAGCAGCGCCTCGACGACGACGCGCATGGTCGGCACCTGCGAAATCAGGCGCAACGCCCGCAGGATACGCAGCGCCCGCACCACCGAGAACGCCTCGGCACCCGGCGTCAGGGCGACACCGACAACGACAAAATCAAACACGCTCCAAGGCCGCTTCACGAAGCTGGCACCGTAGGAGACAATACGCATCATCAACTCGATCACGAAAATTGTGAGAAAGATCGTGTCCAGGATGTCCAGAATCGGACCGAATGCGCCGACCAGCGCATCGGATGTCTGCATCCCGATCACGATCGAATTCAGCACAATAATGCCGATAATGACGTTGTTGAACGCCTGACCGTCGACAAGCGCAACAAGCTTGTCGCGCAAACCATCAATTTGGGGCGCGCTGTCGGTCATGGGTGAGGTTGGTAATCCGCCCCGCGCCTGCTGTCAACGAGACTGCAGGCGCGCGATGGTTGGCGGTCAGGGAATTATTCGGCGGCGGCGATTTGTTTGGCTTCGGGGGCCTGACGGACGATGCAGTTGTAGACCCAGTCGCGCGAACCGAAGTGCTCGGCGATCACGTCCAGGGCTTCATCGACGTCGAATTCCATGCACGAAAACACGTCGAAATAGCATTCGCCCGTGTAATCGCAGAAATGCGCGGTAATGTTCGAGGTCTCGATCAACTGCGTCAGGGTGTAACCGGCCGCCTGCGGATTTTCCTTCGCGAAATGCACGATCCACGGATCGCCATAGGCCTTCATGTTGATACGCTCGACCATATCCTTTGCGAAACGCGCGATAGCGTCCGCGTCGGAGCGGTTCTCATTGCAGTTGGCGACGTCGACGGTGAGATGCATACCCCACATGGCCTTAAACTCCGGAAAATCGGGTTATAAAAAAACGCGGGGTAAAGACCCCACGGCTTCGTGGGCGACTATCTACTCCTTTCCGTGTTCCGGATCAACAGATAGAAACGCAAATCGTGCAATTTTTTTATGTGCCGGAAGCCCCGGTCACCTTAAGCAAATGTCATAAAATTCCCCTTGCATCCAAGGATTGAGAGGTATTAAAACGCGCGTCTCTGTTTCGACTTTGTTACAAGCCGTCTGACCCCGGTCAGGCGCCTTGTTTTAGGAAGGGTCACTGAATTGTCCAAGTCCCAGGTTCAGGTCGTTGAAAACGAAGCTGCCGCCCCGGCGTCGGTTTCGGACAGCAACGAGAACAAAGATTACTTCATCGTCCGTGATGGTGTCCGTTATGCGGGCACCCACCTGATTATCGACGTATATGGCGCCGATCGTCTGGACGAGCTGAGCCACGTCGAAACCGCGCTGCGCGACGCCGTCGATGCCGCCAGTGCAACGCTCCTGCACATCCATCTGCACCACTTCACCCCGAACGGTGGCATTTCGGGCGTTGCGGTCCTGGCGGAATCCCACATCTCGATCCACACCTGGCCGGAATGCGGTTATGCGGCGCTGGACGTCTTCATGTGTGGCGAAGCCAATCCGCATGCCACGATCGAAATTCTGCGCGAAGCATTCGCCCCCGAGCGGATCGCCGTCGAGGAGCACATGCGCGGCCGCGGCGCGTAACCGGGCGGATGGCGGGTAAAAAGTTCCAGGAAACGCTGTATTCGGGCTGGCAAACCGAATACACGTGCGCCGAGGTTTACTTCGACAGCGAAACCGACCATCAGCGGTTGATCATCTTCCGCAACCCGGATTTTGGCCGCATGATGATGCTGGACGGTATCACCCAGACTACCGAAGCCGACGAGTTCATCTATCACGAAATGTTATCGCACGTGCCGATCCTGGCGCACGGCGCAGCCAAGCGCATCCTGATCATCGGCGGCGGTGACGGCGGCATGCTCCGCGAGGTCCTTCGCCATCCGGGCGTCGAACATTGCACGATGGTCGAAATCGACCCGGGTGTCGTCGAACTGTCGAAAGAATACCTGCCGAACCACTCGCAGGGCGCGTTCGACGATCCCCGCACCAACCTGGTATTCGCCGACGGTGCGGCTTTCGTAAAGGAAACGACGGACAAATTCGACGTGATGATCGTGGACAGCACCGACCCGATCGGACCCGGCGAGGTCCTGTTTCAGGACACTTTCTACGCCAACGCCAAAAAGTGCCTGACGCCGGGTGGCGTACTCGTGACCCAGAACGGCGTGCCGTTCATGCAGCCGGATGAACTCCGTAATACGGTCGCGCACCTTAGGAACCTGTTCGCCGACGCATCGTGCTATCTGGCCACGATTCCGACCTATGTCGGCGGCCCGATGGCGCTTGGCTGGGCGACCGACAACCCGGAACTTCGAAACGTCAGCCAGGACATGCTCGAACAGCGTTTTCAGGCAATCGGCATCAAAACCCGTTACTACACGCCGGCCGTTCACAAGGGCGCCTTTGCGCTCCCGGGCTACGTCTCCGAAATTATCGATTGAATAATCCCGCGGCGAACGGCGATCACACATCCATCATCTGATGCGCGTGCTCAATCAGGGCGTCGCGGTATTCGGCCATCTCGCCTTCGAGCTCTTCGCCTTCGACCTCGTTGAACCGGGTGGCCCACTCGCCCATCGTGGACAGCCACTCCTCGGGAAATCCCATCGCCTCGCAAACGTCTCGGACTTCGGCGATTTCCGACTCGTGCACATATTCGTCGGCGTAAGCCAGCCGTAACAGTTCCAGCGCCGCGATCACCCGAGCCTTGTGGGTGTCGAAAGCCTTTACGTCGATATCCGCCATGACCCGGTTCATATCGACCGACGACTTGATCCCCATCTCGGCCCGTAGCTTTTCCATGGCTTTCGCCTCTTCCGCGGAATCATCGCCATCCGCGATAGCGATACGATTGGCGAGGATTAGAAAAGCCTCACGCTGCTCGGTATTCAACATTTCCAGAAACATCGCTTCGTCCCGATCGGAAAGTGCGTCGATTACTGCGCCGGCTGGGCTTGCGGTTCGCCGGCATCGCCAGGTTCACCGTCCTGACCGGGTGCCGCAGAGGCCTTACCGCACAAACCGGCCTTTTCCAGTTCATCCCAAACGTTGTCCCAGACCTCGGAGGCGATCTGCTCGCGCATTGAGTAGCTGGCGATCCAGTACTGGATCGAAAAATTGCCGCCCCAGTCGTTCATGCCGTCGACGGTACCGTTGTAGCGAACCGAGGGTTTCGGTTCCTTGACCAGGTTTTCGGACTTTAACAGCGCTTTCATCAGGACGTCTTCGATGAACCTGGGATCGACATCCGGATCCACGTTCAGGGAGTATGACAATCGTGTCACCTTGCCGGCTGTATAGTTATGCACCGGCATCTCGGACGCCTGCCCGTTCGGTACCGAAATGGTGAAGCCGTCGCGGGATTTGACCCGCACCGTCCGCCAGGTGATGTCCACGACCTCGCCTTCCTCGAGGTCGCCGATCTTGACCCAGTCGCCGACGACGAACGGTCGCTCGATGTTGATCGCGATGCCCGAGAACACGTTCGAGATATTGGCCTGGATCGCCAGGCCGATGATCATTGCGAGCAGACCGGATGTGGCGAGAAGGCTGGTGATCTTCTGATCGAAGACGAATGCGATAATGCCGAAGCCCGCGAGAATGTAAATATTGAGCGAACCGAACATGCGGATCACGTTGGGCACCATGCGGCGTGTATGCTGCTCCAACGGCACCCAGAGGAAACGCTCCAGCGCAATCCCGGCTATGCGCGCCGGCACGATCCACCACAGACAGTCGTAGACCAGGACGATCATGTCGACGTAGCCCGCCTGAAGTTCCTGAACCGCGAAGTCGAGGAGCAAACTCCCTCCCGCCAGCAGCAGTACCGGCCAGGACATGACCCGCAATATCCACGATTGCGCCGACCAGAACCGGCCATGCTTCTTGCGGTCCATGAGGATCGCGAACACCGACCCCAACACCCCGAAGATTGCCAGATAGACGAAGTATTCCTCAGGCACGAAATCGCGGACATTGATCCGCGCCGGGCTGGTCAAAACGCCCATCGTGATGCGCGAGAACAAGGGATCAACCGACCCGTGACCGACATACGTCGGATCGCCGCGGGTGCCGATGGGCACGATTTCCTGTGACACCCAGGCCCGGTCGATATCCCAGTCCAGCTTTTCGCTGATGACCTGATTGCGCTCGATGATCGTCTGGAACGTGGTGTCGCCGGCCAGACCGATACCGAGCACGTCGGTAACGTATTGCAGGTTGTTCCGGTTCAAAAACCGGTGCGTGAAATCGAACCCGATCAGCACCGTTCCGTAGGGTCTTTTGACTTTGGAGAAGTTGTAGGCGAACTTGCCTGTCACCTCGTAGAGCTTGTAATTGAGCCCACGTGAAATCTGTTCCGCCGCAGGCTTATCCAGAGCAATCGGCTCGATGGCGTTGGAGAAAATCAGATCTTCCGGATGAAAATCACCGCTGTAACGGAACCACAGCAGGAAGTTCAGCGTGACGGTGCCTTCCTCGACATCCAGGTCGCGCACTTCCTTTAACTGTAGGCCGGTATAGACGACGTTGGTCTTGTACATGAACCGGTCGTTCACGTAGAGGACCTTCCCCTTTTTCAACTCCTCGATGAAGTTCGCGGCGACCCCGGCCTTGATCGGCTGCAACTGTGTCAGGGCTGAGACCATGTTTTGGCCGTCATAGCGCCCCATGAACACTGGCGACTTGGCACCACCGTCTTTGGTAAAGGTCTTGACCCCGGAAATCCCCCGGATACCCGTTTCGGCATCCGTCGCCGCCGCAAGACGCTCGCGGATCAAACGCCTGCCGCCGGCAACAATGTCCTCGCCTTCGGCGCGCGTGCCGTCCTTGAATCCTTCGACGATCAGATGCGTGGAATCGAACGCGTACGCCGCCACCCAGTCCGACGAGGCGCCGAACTTGTTCTGATAGCGCGAGTTGAAATCCTGCGCTTCCTCGTTCGCGGTGTCGAACAGCAACGGCGTTGAGGCGACGATTCCATTGGTGTAGCTGCCCACCACCTCGGCATCGCTGCTGATCGCCTGCTGGAACGCGCGTGTCGCCAGGATGGATGTGCCGACGACCGGATTCCGGGCCTTTGCGTCCCGAAGCGCCTTGAGGATCAACGCCCCGGCGTCTTCCTCCGCCGCAATGAACACGGTCCCGACATCAAGCTTGGGCTTGAGGTCTTCGACAATCTCCTGCACCCGTTCCTCGAAATCCTCGCTGGTGCTGTCGAAGCCCCACTTGTACCGAATGCGCGTGCCGAAGCGCTTGTAAGTTTCCTCGAACGTGTCGGCCATCTGTATCCCGCGCGGCGAAAGATCGTGGATGATCGACGCCGTTTTCTGGCCAAGAACATTGCGCGTATAGTTCGCGACGAAGGCGGTCTCGTGATTGGTGTCGAACACGCCCGAAAAGATGTTGGGGCGTCCGTCAATCACGGCGCGGTCGAGCGGCGCCGGCGCAATCATCGGCAGATTGTGCTTCTCGTAGATCGGCGCCACGGCAGACGTTACGCCAGCACTCCAGTGTCCGATCACGGCAAGTGTCGAGGAGTTCGCCCCCAGCTCCTCAGCGATCTTCGCCGCTTCGGCAGGATCGTTTTTGTCGTCGTAAACATCGACGATCACACGACCGCCGCGGATGCCGCCATCGGCGTTGATCCCCTCGGCATAAAGCTCGGCACCCTGTTTGAGCGACTGGCCGTTAACCGCCAGCGGCCCGCTCAGCGGCGCCACGACGGCGATGCGTACGGTTTTCTCCTCGTCGTCGGAGAGGTACGTAAAGTTGGCGATGATCGAGCCGATGATGGTCATGACCACCAGCAGCGCCAATATGAGCCCGAAGAGCTGCTTTTTACTCAGCTGTTTCAGAAACTCCACGATTTCCCCCGTTTCCCTCTCACACCCGATTCCAGTAGATAACATCGGGTTGCTGGTCAGCCTAGCAGAAGAGCCGTTATTCCGCGAGCCACCTAATTGCAAAGCTTTGTTTTCGAATTGTTATTCGATTGTAATTTTTGGTAAAGCCCTCAATCGGGACTTGCTTTCGATTTGACCCTCACGTTTTGATACGCTTGGAATGTCGAACGGGCGCGTTCTGGACTCTGGCGGTTTACCTTCCGCCCGCGGACGTTTAAAACGTGAGTGATTGAAATTATTTGCTAATTTCGAATCGCGAATAAAAAATGAGCTCTAGTCCGCGCTAGACAACGATCCTGCGCGGACGCCAGGGATGGTAGGACGAAGCGATGAAGGATTGGATTCCTTCTGTTCGGTTGGCTGCCCGAACGATTTGCCTCTTCGGCATTGTCGTCGGCGTGCTATGCACCGCACACCCCAAACGGGTGAGCGCCGAAACGCTTGAGACCCTGCTCCCCTACGTCATCGAAAATCATGATCGTGTGCGCGCTTCGAAATCGAGGCTCACCGCCGCGCGCAACCGCGCGCGTGAAGCGCTCGGCGACTGGTTCCCCACGCTTAGCCAGACCGCCAATGCCGGACACGAAACCCAGCAGAATGCCGAGGCCGACGATTCCAGTACCGGCTTCCACGAGTGGGACATTTCACTGACGCAGTTGCTGTGGGATTTCGGATCGACCAACGCCGCCATCGATAAGGCCCGCCTGCAAGTCGAGTCGGCGCGCTACGACCTTATCGAAACTCGGCAATCCCTAATTCTTGAGGCGATCACCGCGTACCTCAACGTTATCCGATCGAACGCGGCGCTCAAGTTCGCCAAGGACTCCGAAGAAAATATCCGCAAACAGACCGGCCTCGAAGAAGCGCTGGTCGGCCTCGGTTCCGGCTTTTCGACCGACGTCCTTCAGGCAAAAACGCAGTTGGCCGGTGCACAGGCCCGCCGTGCGCAGAGCGAGGGCGGCCTGACCAATGCCCTCAACCGCTACCAGGCCGTTTTCGGCCGTATGCCGGACGAGATCGAAGCCCTTGAACAGGTCCCCTTCCCGGCACCGTTCCTGCCGACAAGCCTGACGCAGGCGACAGATATCGCGTTCGAGTCCAACCCATCGCTTAAGAACGCCATCCTCGACGCCGACATCGCGATGGAGGATCTGCGCAAGGCGCGCGCGGACAACTTCATGCCGAAAATCGACGCCACTGCAGAGCGGAAATTCAAGAAAAACGTCAGCGGCACGATCGGATCGGAGCAGGAGACGCTGGCCAAGGTCGAAATGACCTTCGATTTCAATCTCGGTTTTACGGCTGTGAATACCCTGAAGGCGTCCGAGAGCGATCTGAGCGCAACCACCTTCACCGCGGCGGACACGCGCCGCAACATCGAAGAACAGGTCCGCAATGCCTGGCAGCAGTTGCAGACCGCGAAGCAGACGGCATCGCACCTCAACAACCAGGCCAACATCGCCGCGGCGTTCCTGGAACTTGCCAGAAACGAACGCCAGCTCGGCAGGCGCTCGCTGATCGACGTGCTTTCCGGTGAAACCAACCTCATCAACGCCAAATCTGACGCGCAATCGGCGGAAACGGATGTCCTGATCGCGGCGTATGGCTTGCTGGCCGCAGCCGGCTTGCTTGAGTACGACGTCATCAAGCGCTCGAAAGGCATCAAAGCCCCGACGTCCGACCTGCCGGAATCTGCGCCCGCCGCGGAGACCCCCGTCGACACCCCGGTACCTGCGCCGGTGAAGCCGGTCACGCCGGGATCAAGTCAGATCAATGGCCAGATCGACCCGGACGTCACGGTCGCCAGTGGGCGCTCACTCCGCGAGTTGCAGGAAATCTTCAAGAACGTCGAAGCGCCGGATATGCGCATTCTGCCGGATACCGTTCAGACCTACGGGCGCTCCCAATCCGGCGGTCTGGTGATGCGCCCGAACCATCCGCCGAAGCCGAAATCACGCTATGAATCTTTTGCCGATTTCGACACTCAGGCCGGTGCTTTCGGCGCAACCGAAGATCCGCCCGAGGTCGAGTTCGCCAGCAGCAACCGCGACGGCATCGACATCACCGCTGACGCATTGCCGTCCGACAGCGACACCGGCATAGTATCGACCCCGGCGGAGCTCGATGATTCCCGCCTCCCCATCACGACAATAGACGGAACGGGGCAAGACCTCCCGGCGGCGGGCGACGTGTTAGACGATAATCAAAACGTCCGCGTCACCCCACCTGTAAACCAGCCCACCGAGATCGCCGCTCTATCGAATGCCGCGCCTGAGACCACCCCCGCGGAGGAAGTTAAAAGCAGCTTCAGCTTCAAGAACATCTTTTCGTTCTTCGGAAATGCCCACGACGCCCTTGTCGCAGACCAGGCGAAAAAGCCGGCAGTTAAAGTCGCCAGCGTTTCGATGGACATGCCACCGGCCCCCTTGCCCGAGCCGGATACAGCGATCGACATAAGCAAGGCGCCGGCATCGCCCGAGTTCGGCAACAAGGTTAGGGAGTCGATCTCAAACTTCTTTGGCAACGTCGCCACCTTCTTTGAGAAGAGCAAGCCTGCGAATACCATGGCCGAGGAGGTCGCGGCGATTGAACCTACGGAAGCGCCAGCACCGCTTGCCAATGAAGCGACCGTCAAATCCGGTCAGGAAGATACGTCCATCAAGGAAGTCGCCGCCCTGCCGCCGGCCGAGCAAGCGCCTGTAACGGAACCGATCCGGGCGGAGGAAAACACGAACAAGTTCGGCGCCTTGATGGAAATCTTTAACTTTTTCGAAGCCGCTCATCAGCGCTCGTTGAATGACACCGCTGATAAACGCCGCACGCCCGCTTCTGAGGCTTCCGCCGAGCCTGAAAAACAAACGGTCAAAGTCGCCGCAGTACAGGACACCGCAACTGATGCCGACAAAGAAAAGGCGGAAAAGCCGACACTGTTGTCCCTGATTTCGGACCTGTTCGGCGGCAAAAAGATTGAGTACACGCCATCATCCGACCCCGCATTCGACCGTATGGACCAGCATTGAGCGGACGATCCGCCTGTCGCATATCAAAATGGCGAAATTTCTGAAATAATACGGCGCAGCGCCGCCGCAGATAGCTCGGCGCCGTGAGCACAACCGAACGCTGGACGAAAAATGGGTGAATTTTTCAAGCGTCTAAAGGCCAAGCCGGGACTGACCGCCGAAATCGTGGCGGCGTCGCTGTTCGCCAACATTCTCGCGCTCGCCTCACCTCTTTTCGTGATTCAGGTTCTGAACCGTTATGTCGGCCACGGAGTCGATGCGACGCTCGCGGCGCTGGCCTCCGGCGTGCTGATCGCCATTGCCCTCGAACTCGGCTTTCGCCAGGCCCGCCTGCGGCTCGCACGGGGACTGAGCGCGAGGAAGGACGATGAACTTTCAACCGGCGCTTTCGGCATTCTGACGACCGCCGAAAGCATGGCGCTGATGAGCATTCCGCCCGGCGAGCGCCGGGAAGTCGTGCGTGGGCTTGAGCTGGTCGAAAACGCTTATACTCCCGGCAACATCACCGCCGTTATCGATGTGCCGTTTGCATTGCTTTTTGCATTCGCGCTGTTCCTGCTGAGCCCCGTCCTTGCCGGGATCGCGGTAGGCTTTCTCGTGCTCATTTTCCTGTTCGCCGTGCTGTCGCAACGGAGCCTGCGCGGCCCCATGGCAACGTTGAGCGGGGCGCAAAACGAAGTTTCCGGTCTCCTCAACAACGCCAACGGCGCGACGGATACGATCCGCTCGTTCGGCGGACGTTCGATCCTTTCCCAAGCGTGGACCAAGGCCAGCGAGCGCTCTCGTCTTCTGCGCGCCATGATCGCCCGGCGTCAGGCGCTGGTGCAATCGGTGACACAAAGCGCGCAGGCTTTGATGAGTGTCTTTATCTATTCGGCCGGCGCCTGGCTCGTCGTTCACGGCAAGCTCGATATCGGCCTGCTGATCGGCGCCAACATTCTGTCGGCACGTGCGCTCGGGCCGATGATCAAATTCGCTCAGTTGGGTGAAAGCTTCGCGAAGGCCGAAAACGCGCTGGCCAAGGTACGTGAATTCGCCTCGCTCCCGGTGGAACCCGATAAAGGTGCGAAGCTCAGTCAGTTCAACGGCCAGATCGAATTTCGCGACGTTTCGTTCGCCTACCCCGGCTCCTCCACACCGTTGTTCGAAGGTCTAAGTTTCAAACTGCCACCGGGTGGTGTCATGGTCGTAACCGGGTCCAACGGCGCCGGGAAATCGACCCTCGCCAAGATGACGGCCGGGCTGTTGCAGCCAAGCCGCGGTCAGGTCCTTGCTGACGGTGTCGATCTTAAACAACTCGACCCGACATGGTGGCGCGCGCAACTCATGTATCTGCCACAGGAACCGACCTTCATTAACGCATCGCTCAGGGCCAATCTCGAAGCCGCGAACCCAAACCAGACAGAAGAGACGATGATGCGTATCGTCCGCGAGGTGGGTCTCGGCCGCTTCGTCGACGAAAGCCCGGACGGCATGGACCGGATGCTCACCAACGGCGGCAGCAACATGGCGCTCGGTCAGCGCCGCCGCCTCGCCTTTGCCCGGGCGATGTTCGTCGGCGGCAAGCTCGCCGTCCTGGACGAGCCGACCGAAAGCCTGGACGAGGAAGGCACCACCTTCGTCTATTCCGCACTGATCGACATGGCTAGGCGCGGCAAAACGATCATCGCCTTCTCCCGCAATCCGAAAATCGTCAGCGCCGCGACGCTGATCCTGGATCTCGACAGCAAGCCAACCCCCGCGCTCCGCACCAACAAGCCGCGCGTCGTGAGATCGGAGACGGCGTAATGAGCGACGACAACCTCGAGAATCCAGTCGATCAGGAAGTTACCAGCGGCACGCATATGTTCCTGGGCCTGTGCCTAGCGGCCGTGATCGGGTTTTCCGTCTGGGCGTCGAACGCCGAGCTCGACATCGTCTCAGTCGCAACCGGCGAAGTCGCGCCGTCCACCAACGTACAATCTGTCGATCATCTCGAAGGCGGCATCGTCCGCAAGGTTCTGGTCAAGGAAGGCGACCGGGTCGAAGCCGGTCAGCCGCTGATAGAACTGGAACAGACCCAAAGCGGCGCCGACGTGCAGGAACTGAAAATCCGGTTGCGCTCGCTACTGACCGATGTTTCCCGGCTTAGGGCGGAAATCGCCGGTAAGGACAAGGTCGAATTTCCACCGGCGCTGGCCAAGGCAGAGCCTGAATTGGTCAAGCAAGCCAGGAATATGTTCGAAACGCGTAAGAGCCGCAAGAACGGGCAGATACGCGCTCAGGAAGACGCGATCCGCCAGCGCGAGCTCGAGATCAAGGAAGTGCAGGCGCGGCGTGACAGCGCGCGCAAGAGCCTCAAGCTGATCACCGAACAGATCGATATATCCGAGAAGCTGCTCGCCAAGGAACTGACCAATCGGATGCTGCATCTCAACCTTCTTAAGGAAGCGGCCGATCTGCGCGGCCGGATCGACGAGGCCGAAGCGGCGTTGCCGAGGCTCCGCGCCGCCCTCGGCGAAGCGCGCGCCAATATGGAAACGATCCGCGCATCGTTCCGTGAAGAAGCTCAGACCGAACTCGACAAGGCGACCCGCGAAATGGACGAACTGTCGCAACGCGTCCGCAAATCGGAAGACAGCCTCAACCGCACCACGCTGCGCGCCCCAGTGGACGGGATCGTCAAGACGCTGCACGTGTTCAGCGTCGGCGGCGTCGTCAAGGCCGGCTCGACCGTGGTCGACATTGTACCCGCGGACGACCGCCTTATCATTGAAGCCCAGTTGCCGCCGCAAGACATCGGCTACGTGCGGGCCGGGCAAGCCGCCAAGGTGACGCTGGCGTCCGGCGACGCTGCCAAATTCGGAGACCTCAAGGGAACCGTCGACCGGGTGTCGCCGGATACACTCGTCACCGAAGACGGCCGCCCTTATTACAAAGTCCGGATTTCCACGACCAAAAGCTTCTTCGAAGACGGCAAGCTCCGCTATGACCTGTTTCCCGGCATGCAGGTGGTGGCGTCCATTCAGACCGGTTCGCGGACGATAATGGAATATATTCTCGACCCGCTGGTCGGCCGCATGCAGGACGCGCTGCGAGAGCGCTGATCATGGCCCTCACCAAACAGCAGATCACGAAGTTCAAGAAACGCCTGCTGGCCATGCGCGACGAACTGGATGCGATCTCAAGTATGTCCAAGGACTCCCGGAAACCGGTCGAGCTCGATCAGACCTCGGTCGGACGTCTGTCGCGGATGGACGCCCTACAGGGACAGGCCATGCAGCTTGAGACCGAGCGCCGCCGTGAAATCGAGCGCCAGCGCATTCAGGCAGCTCTGGAGCGGATCGAGACCGGAGATTACGGCTATTGTACGATCTGCGACGAGGATATCGCCCTCAAACGCCTGGAAAACGACCCGAGCGCGCCCAACTGCATCGACTGCCAGCGGCACGCCTGATCATTCGCATAACCTATTCAGGCGCAGCCACAGGGCCGGCTTTCGACAACCGGTGGAAGCGATAGCTCAACGCCGCCAGCGAGACGATGCACCCGGCGAGTATCCCCTGAAACAGCCCGACCGCACCGTTTTCCCAAATGAATGCGGAAACGTAGCCGAAGGGCACCATCACACCGAAAAAGCTGGCTGTCTGAATGATTGTCGGCATCCAGACATCCTTACGGCCCCTGAGGGCGTTCGCCATCACGGCCTGGCCGCCGTCGGGCACGAAAACCCAGGTGATAAAGGCGACGGTGATCGCCGCCTCGGCGAGCAGGGACGGATCGTCGGTATAGATGTCGGCAAGCGGTACATTGAAGAAATATACAATCACACCGACGCCGCACATAACCAGCACGTTCGCGCCCAGCCCGGTCCAGCCGGCAAGTGTCGCATCCGGGATGTCTCCGCGGCTGAAAGCGATCCCGACCCGGACCGCCGTCGCGGCGCCAATTCCGATCGCCAGCATGAACCCCAACGCCATCAGGTTGAGGGTCAAGCCGTAGGCCGCGAGCGGCATCTTGCCGAGCCAGCCGGCGAAAGCGTTCATACAGGCAAAAGCGAGGCTCTCGACACCGACGCTTAAGCCGATGGCATAGCCGATCCGCCGCAGTTCCTGCCACGAGCTGAACCCGCCGCTGAGCGGCGCGCGAATAGCGTAAGCATCGCGGTCACGGAGGTTCCAGACGATCACGGCCAGACTGGCTGCCATAAACCAGCGCGTCGCCGTGGTCGCCCATGCAGCGCCGGCAGCGCCGAGCGGTTCTCCGGTAAGTTGGCCGTCGATCAGCAGCCAGTTGAGACAAACATTCAGGATGTTGGCCGCGACCATGATAATCATCGCCAGGGACGGCCGGCCAATCCCTTCCAGAAAATAGGCGGAACTCAGGAACAGCAGGTGCCCGGGCAAGCCGAGCGAAACGATGCCCATGATTTCTCCGCCATGCAGGGCGACATCCGGCGTCTGACCCGTCGCCAACAGCAGTTGCTCCCCGAAATGCCCAATGGCGATGCAGATCAGCCCAAGCGTGAACGCATATCCCAATGACCGCCGCCAAACGGGCCCACACTGGGAAAACTTGCCTGCGCCATAAGAGTTCGCTGTGAGCACCAGTGTGCCCATGATCAAGCCGAGCGACGTGATCATCATCGGCATGATCAGCCCCAGGCCGATGGCAAGATAGGCCAGCTCTTCGGCACTGAAATGACCGGTCATTACCGTATCGGCCATCACCAGGAGCAGAAAACCCGACCGCGAAATGACGATCGGTGTTGCGAGCCGCAGCAATTCGCTGGAATGGCGGCGCAACCGCCCGGAAATACCCTCAAGCTCGATACGGGTTTTATGACTGGCGGCAGGCGACTTCATGCGGCCCCTTAGACATCATAAAGACCGGAAAAGCATCACCTTTTTGCTGACTTATACGAGAGGACGCGTAGAGTGCCACTCATGCAACCTGCCCCCGGTACAACGGAGACCGACACGCGCACCGGCATCTTCTGGATGGTGATGACGATGCTGATGTTCGTCTCCATGGATACCTGCGCCAAATACCTCGTATCGCACTATCCGACGATGCAGGCCGTGTGGGGTCGGTACTTCTTCCAGGTCGTGATCCTGTGCGTCGTGCTGGCACCCCGGCTCGGACAAATCCTGCAGACGCAGAGCCTCCCGTTTCAATTGATGCGCTCGCTGTTTCTGCTCGGCGCGACACTTTGTTTCTTTACGGGCCTCGGCACCATTCAGGTCGCCGAAGCGAGCGCCATCATGTTTACCGCCCCCCTGATGCTGACGGCCGCGGCGCCATTCGTTCTCAAGGAGAAGGTGGGCATTCGGCGCTGGATGTCCGTATTGGTCGGCTTCATCGGCGCCATGATCATCATTCGCCCCGGTCAGGGTGCACTCGCCGACGGCGCCTTCTGGGTCCTCGGCGCTGCCGCGTGCTACGCATGCTATCAACTTTCGACCCGCGCCCTCAGCGGGCAGGACTCGGTCCTGACAACGCTATTCTACAGCGCCTTGCTCGGCGCCGTGGTCATGAGCTTTATCGTTCCCTTCCATTTCGTGATGTTCGCGCCACTGGACTGGGGGGTCATGGCGCTCGCGGGCACCTTCGGCACGCTCGGTCATTTTTGCATGATCAAGGCGTTCACGAACGCTGAAGCATCCCAGGTCGCGCCTTACAGCTATACGAACCTCATCTGGGCGTCGATTATCGGCTTCGTGCTGTTCGGCACACTACCCGATATGTGGACATATGTAGGCGCTGGAATCATTATCGGCTCCGGCCTCTACATCATGCATCGGGAACGAAAAATACGTTCCTGATCAATGCGTTCCCGGAAACGTGGTTTACAAACTGTTACAAAAAATCGCGGAATCGTCAGACTGTGTTCAGGTTCAATATGTAGTCTCCTCACGTTGCTCTAGTGAGGTGATTCCCAATGGCGGTTATCCGCACCCTTTTTGTCGTTTTCGTAACTCTGCTCGCTGCGCCGCAGGCGCACGCGGCGTGTGCCCCGTTCCCTCAAAGCGATTATCTGGGGAACTTCACGCACGAACAGGTTGAGGGTTACGTGACCAAAGCACATGGGGGTGACTGGACGCCGTACCTCGTCGCGCTCAACAAAAACCTTGCCCAACTCGAAGCGCTTCAGCGCGCCGGCAAGGGCGCAATCCTCAAAGTGCAAGGCCAGCAGCGTAAGGCGACCCCGACGGACATTGCCAAATACGCTTATATGTCGAAGCAATGGCTTTCGGTCGCCGAATGCCTTGCGGAACAGCAGCAAATGGCGGCTCTGAACAATTTCTCCACCGCGGCCGGCAGCGTTGAAAATAAACCGATCCTGGACACGAAACCCGCCAATCGCGCCAACGAAGTCGCATCCGCGGCGTCGACCGGTGGGGCTGCCACCAAGCAGGGTGAAACCTCGATCGTGACGCTTGAAAGCGAAGTGGCCAGCGTTTCGATCAAACCGATCAGCGTCAAGATCAAGGCGACCTGTGAAAACGGCGTCAGCGTCTTCCGTGTGTTCAACACCGGCAGCGAATGGCCGGAAACCGGGACTTTCTCGATGTATCGCCTGGACGGGCCGAACCGTCAGCTGATCAGCGCACGGAAAATGCGTCTTGATGCAGGCGATGCAAAGACGTTCCGGGTCAGCAAAAAGCAGAACCTGACCGGCCAGGTCGGGCTCGCGATCGAACCGTCTTGGTACAAGCGCGACGCACAGATCGACTCCGACGTGCAGTGCCGCTAAGCGTCGCTGTTCGTGGTGCTGAAATTCACGGTTAGTCGGAGCCCTGCTCCAGGGCGTCGATACGCGCCAGCAACGTCTCCAGATCGGGATCGATGACGTCGAGTTTCCGCATCTCTTCGATGGTGCCGGCAAGATAATCACGGCACAGGCCGTATGTCCCCTTGGCACCGGCCATGATCTCCGCCATGTGATCGGTCGGCATCGGGCCCGCATAATGGGAATGATGCCGGTTGACGACAAATGTCAGCGCCACGACCCGGCCGTATTCCTCGGTTTCCACCGCGACCCATGTGGCCTTGTAAATGCCGCTCCCCATTTCGCGCTCCCAAAGGCGCTCCCAGGCGTCTTCGATGTCGTCCTCGACAAGCCTGTAGGCGATGCCCCGGCACATACCGCAGCAGTCTTCCAGACAGAGCCCCAGCCCGGGATTGTCGGGTGTGCCACGCGCGCGCGTGGTCCAGATATGAAACTTGCGGTCATATCCTTTGAGGAGCGCCGGCGCTTTTGCGTCGTAGGAAAAGCACGGGTTCCACATCAACGAGCCGAACGCGAATACCCACATCGGTTCGCCTTTGGGTCTGGCCGCGCGCGTCTCCAACAATAATCGGTGCGCCTCTTCTTTCGGCAGCCTGACGTGCTCGAACTTGGGTTTCATGCTCGCGTTACCTCAAACGATCTGTTCCCGGGTTTTCATGAATTGAAGATCAGGCCAGTCCTCGGCCGCCTTATTCAAATGCCAGGCGTTGCGGGCCAAGAAGACCGGTTCGCCATCATGATCGACGCCAACCGCGGCGCGATTGCCGTCGAGAAACTTTTTCATCTGCTGCTGCTCGCCGCCAACCCAGCGCGCGGTCATGAGTTCCGTCGGCTCGAACCGCACCGGAATGTCGTATTCGGTGCGGATCCGGTCAGCCATGACCTCGAACTGCAGGACGCCGACCACACCGACGATCCAATCGGCGCCAACCGACGGTTTGATCACGCGCGCCGCCCCCTCCTCCGCCAGTTGCTGCAAGGCGCGGCCAAGGTGCTTGGCTTTCATCGGGTCGTCGGGACGGACTTTCTGGAGCAGTTCCGGCGCGAAACTCGGGATGCCGGTGAAATGCAGATCTTCCCCCTCGCTCAGCACATCGCCGATCCGCAGATTGCCGTGGTTCGGAATACCGATGATGTCGCCGGCAACGGCGTCCTCGGCCAGTTCCCGGTCCTGGGCCAGGAACAGCACCGCATTATGTACGTTGAGCGTCTTACCCGAGCGCATATGCTTGAGTTTCATGCCGCGCTTGAAGCGGCCGGAGCAGACCCGCACGAAGGCGATCCGGTCGCGATGTTTCGGGTCCATGTTCGCCTGAATCTTGAACACGAAGCCCGAGAACTTGGCTTCGTCGGGCTCGACGATGCGTTCCTTCGCTTCCTGGGCGCGCGGCTTGGGCGCGCGGTGCACGAGACCGTCCAGCAACTCGCGAACGCCGAAGTTATTGATGGCGCTGCCGAAATAGACCGGCGTCATGTGACCGGCGCGGTAGGCCTCTTCGTCCAGTTCCGGACACAGGCCCCGCACCATCTCCACTTCCTCGCGGAGCTTGGCAACAGCGAAATCCGGTAACAGCTCGTCCAGTTTCGGGTCGTCGAGTCCGTTGCACGGTTCGCCCTCGTCCGGCCGCTCGCCCTTGGAACGCGACACCAGCACCAGCTTGTCGTTCAGAAGATCGTAACAGCCCAGGAAATCCCGCCCCATGCCGATCGGCCAACTGGCCGGTGTGACGTCGAGGGCCAGGGTCTGCTCGATCTCATCCAGCAGATCGAACGGATCGCGGGCTTCGCGGTCCATCTTATTAATGAAGGTGGTGATCGGCACGTTTCTTAGACGGCAGACTTCGAACAGTTTCCGGGTCTGGCTCTCGATCCCGCGCGCCGCATCGATCACCATGACGGCGCTGTCGACGGCAGTAAGGGTTCGGTAGGTATCTTCCGAGAAATCCTCGTGGCCCGGCGTATCCAGCAAATTGAAGGTGCAGTCCGCGTAGTCGTACGTCATCACTGACGACGCGACCGAGATGCCGCGCTCGCGCTCGACCTTCATCCAGTCCGAGCGCGCGCGGCGCTGTTCACCACGGGCCTTGACCGCGCCCGCCATTTGGATGGCGCCGCCGAACAACAGCAATTTTTCCGTCAGCGTCGTCTTACCGGCGTCGGGGTGTGAAATAATGGCGAAGGTGCGTCTGGACGCGATTTCGCGCGAGAGGTCGTTCATATCGTCTCCGGCCTTGAGCAAACCGAAATGTAGTGATTAAGCCCGGAATTTCCAGCGGATTCAGCGACTCCGCGCATCGACGACGCCCAAATCACCCTGTGACGGGCGTATGACGCCACCAGAAGTACTTGTTGATGGAGAACACCGGCTGGTAGTGCCGGATGTTATCCGCGTTGGCGATGGACTTGATCTGGTTATCCAGCAGGAGGTTCAGCACCTGTCCCGTCTTGGGGTGCTTGAAAAATACGATCAGCACCGCATGCCCGACCTTGAGATTGAGGTCTTTGACCGCCACGACGCGCAACTGGCTCTCCTTCCAGCCGAGCCGTTGCAGGGACAGATACTTGAGGATCGCATAATCCTCGCAATCGCCGAAGCGGGCCATGAATTCAGCTGGTGTCGCCCAGTAATCGCTCTGCCCCCAGTTCGCCGAATCCGTAATGTACTTCGCCTGATTAATCTGGTTGTTTATCTCGTTCAGTTGAATCAGCGGCGGCTTGTCCTGCAGCGATTTTAGAAAATTCGTCCAATCTTCGTAAGTGCAGATCTGCATCTCCTTACCCGCACACCCCGGATGCGGATTGGTCTTCGCTTCCTCGTTGTAACGCGCCAATGCCGAACGCCATTTCTTGAAGGGCGCCATGTTGTTCGACTTCACTTCGACCGTGTTGAAAAAACTCGGTTGCGGCGATTCGCCGGCGCCCACAGTCTGGATCGTGACGCCAAGCAACAAGGCGCAGGCGAGTGACATCACCAGCGCACGCCCGGCAAGCCGCCAGGCGCAACGCCTCGCCCCGGCGCCCGTCTTGCACAAAACGTTGATAAAAAACGATATTTGGGTATCCATAAGCGCAAATATACATCCAAACACGTACCTAAGAAAGTGCGGTTAAGCACACCTTGCGCACCCGCAAACGAAGGGATTCCTCTTGCCATGGGAACCGGCTATCATGGCGGCTCGATAAGTCGTTGAATGCAGGGGGGCCGGCATGGCGTTATCGCTTCGCCGCAAGAAAAAAGACGGGGACTCCGAAAAGCCGAAAGCCGCAGAGAAGCCTGCCGCTAGCGAAAGTGCGCCCGCCAAGGACGCGCCGGTCAAAGATGACCTGCCGCCACGCAAGGTCAACAAGTTCGTGCTTGGCGGCGGCATTCTGATCGCCGCAATGGTCGTCGGCGCCGTGATTCTCGCGAAGCTCTATGTCGACGAGGAGCTCAAGCGGGAAACACAAGCGTGGCAGGTCCGCCTCGGAATCGTCGCCGACTCGCGCGTGTCCGCCGTCAACGATTGGATCGACGGGAACTTCAAGGTGTTGCGCGAGCTGACGCAGAACGCCTCGCTGCAGCTTTACATGTCGGAACTTGCGGCGGCACCGCCCGCAGGCGCAGCACCGCCGCAACCGGCGGAATCCCAATCCGCCGCCGACTCGCTACTGCAAGGTCTCGACGGCAGCGGTGGCAGTAGCGGTATCGGCGCCAGCGCATCGCACGGTTTCCTCCGCAACTTGCTGATCGCCACCGCTGAACGCTCGCCGTTCAAGGCCCCGCCGCCGGTGGGCGAAATCGCCGCCAACGTCGAACGCGTCGGCGTCGCCGGCCTCGGTCTCGTCGACAAGAATGCGGAGCCGGTCATTTCGACCCCCGACATGCCGCCGATCACCGGCCGCATCAAGGAAGCGGTTCGTAAGGCGCTGGACGGCGAACCGGCCGTCGTCGACATGTATCTGGGCGCCAGCGGTGAACCGACCATCGGCTTTGCCCTTCCCGTCTATGCCGTTCAGGAAGGCGGCGCGGGCGCACGCGGAATCGGCGCCGTGGTCGGTATTCGTCTGGTCGATGACACCCTTTGGGAAAGGCTCGTCCAGCCGGGCACCCTGACCAAGACCGCCGAAACCATTATCGTCCGTAAGGACGGCGGCAAGGTCGAATACCTGTCTCCGCTTCGTGACGGAACCGCCGCACTTAAACGCACGATGGCGCTGGCGTCGCCGAACCTTGCGGTGTCTGAGGCCATCAATATCCCGGGCAGTTTTATCAATAATCTGGATTACGCCGGCGACCGGGTGCTGATGGTGTCGCGTGAAGTCGCGCAGGTGCCGTGGATTTTGATCCGCAAGGTATCGCGTGAAGAAGCGCTGGGCCCGATAGAGACGCGCCTCAACTTCATCCTCGGCGTCTTTATCGCGATCATCGTCATCGTCACCCTGACCATCCTGTTCGTCTGGAAGAACGCGGCGTCGGCCCGCGCGTCCGAAGCCCTTCACCGCGCCCAGGTAATGGTCGAACGGTTCGAGAACCTGACCAAATTCATGCGGATGGTGACCGACAACCAGCCGACGCAAATCGTCGCCGTCGATCGCAACACCGTCTATACGTTCGCCAACATGCCGGTCGCCGAGAAGAACGGTATTCCGATCACGGATATCAAAGGCAAGACCATGGCGGCCGTCGTCGGCCCGGTGAAGGCGCAGGAATATTCGTCCCTGATCAAGCGCGTCATCGACGACTTCGAGCGCGAACAGAAGATATTCACCTTTGGCAATCCGGATATTACCGATCCCGAGGACGAAAACGCCTTTCAGGTCGTAAAGGTGGACGGCCTGCCGTTGCGCGGCGACCGCGACTATCCGCCCGGCTGCCTGTTGGTGATCGACGATATCACGGAGTTGCAGTTGGCCCGGCTCCGTTCCGAAAAGATGATGAAAGAGCTGATCGACACCCTGGTCAGCGTCGTCGACCGCCGCGACCCATTTTCGGCCAATCATTCGTCGCGGGTTTCCGAAGTGTCGCGCGCGATCGCCCAGGAAATGGGTCTGGATGAAATCGACATCAAAACGGTCGATATCGCCGGCAGCCTGATGAACCTCGGCAAGATTTTCGTTCCGGAAGACTTGTTGATGAAGACCGAGGACCTCACCGAAGAGGAACGGATGCTCGTCTCCAACGCCTACCTGACCACGGTCGATCTGATCGAGCATGTGACGTTCGAAGGGCCGGTGGTCGAGACCATCCGCCAGTTCGGCGAGACTTGGGACGGCAAGGGTCCGCTGGGCCTCAAGGAAGAGGAAATCATCATCACGGCACGCACGCTCGCCGTCGCCAACGCCTTCGTCGGCATGGTGAGCCCGCGGGCATACAGAGGCGCCATGCCGTTCCGGAAAGTGTCCGACATCCTAATGGAACAATCCGAGCACAAATTCGACCGCCGGCCCGTCACCGCGCTGGTCAATTACCTGGAAAACCGCGGCGGCATGCGCCGGTGGGCGCACTTCCGGGTCGATCCGACCGTCGAAGACGCAGCTCAGTAAGCTTGATCTCAAAGAAAAGCCCCTCCGGACAAAGCCGGAGGGGGTTTTTTGTTTGGCCGGACCTTGGCTTACTGCGAGTCGATCGTCAGCGTCACCTTGCCGTCGGCTTCGGTAACCGAATAACCGTCGCTGATGTCGCCGTCGCCGTTGCGATCCAGGTCGTCCATGCTGACGCCGTTGAGCGTCACCGACTGGCCTTCGACACCCGAGAACGAGACGACTACGTCGCCATCCTCGTTCTCGTTGAAGATCATGTCCTCGGCATGGAACTCCTGACCTTCGAAGACGACCGTGTCCTGATCCATGATGTCCTGGATAATGTCGTGGCCGCTCTGGGCGTCCATTTCGAAGCGGTCGTAGCCGCTGCCGCCGGTCAGGATATCGTCGCCCTCGCCGCCGCGCAGCGTGTCGTTGCCGTCGCCGCCGATGAGGACGTCGTTGCCGTCACCACCATACAGCTTGTCGTGCCCGCTGCCGCCGTCGAGGGTATCGGCTCCGCCGTCGCCGTACATACGGTCGTCGCCGTCACCGCCACTCATTTCGTCATCACCGTGACCGCCGAGCATGTAATCGTGCCCGGTGCCACCGAACATGTCGTCGTTACCTGCGCCGCCATCGAGGGTGTCATCGCCGGATCCACCGGTCATGGTGTCGTTACCCGTACCGCCCGACAAGTAGTCGTGGCCGGTTCCGCCGTCCATGACGTCGTCACCCATATCACCGAACAGGGAGTCGTTGCCCGACCCGCCATTGAGAATGTCGTCGCCGGCAAAGCCGTAAAGCTTGTCGTGGCCGCTATCGCCGAAGATCGTATCATCGCCGCCGGCCCCCTGGAGGGTCTCGTTCTGGTAGGTGCCATAGATTTCCACCGGATCCTCGACCGCGACGTCGATCTCCAGCGAGATCACTTGAGATTCGGCGCTGTCGCCATCGTTTTCGGTGCCGATCGCGACCACCTCGATCGCGAAATCTTCGCTAACGCTGGGCTCAACCGTCATCGTCAGACCGTCGAGATCGCCGGCACCGAGAGTCCACGTGCCGTTACCGTCGTTCTGACCCGCAGAGAGCGTCACGCCGTCCGGCAGCCCGCGGACCTGGAAGGACAGGGTTTCCGAACCGTCCACATCGACCAGCGAACCTTCGATATCCAGATCGTAGACCAGCGTCTCACCGGCTTCCGACACCTGCGAAACGCCGGCATCGTACATGTTGGACAGTTCCGTCGGCGTTAGGGCACGATCGTAGACGGCGATCTTGTCCATTTCGCCGACGAAGAAGTCCTGCAGATTATTGGCGACTTCGTTGCCGCTCGACCATTGGTTTGCACCGAAGATCAACGGCTCCTTGTTGCCGGTCATACCGCCGGTATAGCTGTCGCTGTCGACGAGGTTACCGTCGAGATAAAGGCGCATGCCGTCGGGACCGTACGAGAACGCCATCTGATGCCAGGCGCCGGTGTTCACGTTGCCGCCCTGGACCATGTAGCTTGAGTTCGTGCTTTGCATCCGGACTTCAAGCTGGCCGTCGTTGACGAATGCCGTCAGATGCCCGCCGTTGTCGTAACCACTGGAGTCCTTGGAGAACAGCGCCTGTTTCTGGTCGGCGTTTTCGGTGTTGAACCAAAGGACGAACGTGCCGGATTCCGCTTCCATATTACTGCGGTGATCGACTTCGATGTAATCGTAATGACCATCGAAAACAGCCGACGTGCCACTCGGCCCGTCGCTGTCATGGTTAAAGCCGACATGATGGTTTTCACCATCGTTCTTGCCGACCTGGTTGTCGATCTCGTTGCCGTCATCGTCTTCGGTGACTTCGAACAGGGCAATCAGATCGCCGTCATACCCCGACCCCGACCCCGACCCCGAACCGGAGCCGTGATGCGAACCATGCCCGGAACCGGAACCGGTTTGCTGCGTCCCGCCGATATGTCCGGACGCCAGCGTTGCCGATGCCGAAACCGATGCGCCGTCCGCGACGCCCTTTACGTCGACGTTGAAAGTGGCGCTCTGTGAGGCGCTCTCGCCGCCTTCCGATTCCATACCGGTCGCCGTGACGGTCAGGCTGAAGTCCACGTTGCTGTCCGCAGGCGGTTTGATGGCCAGGCCTTCGAGGTCGCCCGCGTCGAGCGTCCACGTGCCGTCGTTGTTGTTCGTCCCGGCGTTCAGCATGGCGCCGCTCGGCACCCCGGAAATCGTAATCGAGAGAGATTCCGAACCGTCCGTATCGTTGAGCGAAGACGCGATATCCAGGGGGATATACGTGTCCTCATTGCCGGCGACACTGCCAGCGGAGAGATTGACTCCGTCGGCGGACGTATCCGTGTTGACGTCCGGCACATCGACGAACAGGGACGTCGTCGTCGAGGCGCTGTCATTATTCGACTGTTCCGTCGATATCGCGGTGACGGAGAGGTTGAAGTCCTCCGTCCCCGCGGCAACGGTCATGGTCAGGCCAACCAGTTGGCCGGCCGTCAGCGTCCAGGACCCGTCGTTGTTCTGGGTGCCTGCGGAAAGCGACGCGCCTTCCGGAAGGTCGGCGACCTTGATCGAGAGCTCTTCCGAGCCGTCGGTATCCGTCAACTCGGGAGAGATGTTCAGCGGATATTCGATGGTGACGTCGCCGGGCTCTTCCGCGGTCGTCTCGGTCAGGACAACATCGTCTAGCCGCATGCCCCGGCCGTAGCTCTCGGCCTGACCGCTCGAGAGGAACTCGAGGTTCATGGTTTCCCCGTTGCCGACGAACGTGATCGTTTGCGTTTGCCAGACGTTGTCCGCGTTGTCGGAACCGTCGGCGGAAACGGTTTCGATGGACTGTCCATCGATCTTGATATCCATCCGGTTGACATCGTCGTCATATCCCGGACGCGGCGAATACCGGAAGGTCAGGGTATAGGTTGCGCCGTCGACCGTCGGGAAGTCGCGGTTGATGCTCGTCGCGTCGTCGTAATAGTCGACCGCATCATCGTTCAGTTCGATATATGCGCCATCCCCGCTCTGGCCGCTCGAGGAATCCCAGGTTTCGATGGCGTCGGAGTTCGTGCTCCAGCCATCCAGGGTCTGAACAAAACCGACGTCCGAGCTACCGAAGTTCGAAGAGAACACGGTCGACGTTTCGCCGGCGATCGGGTCGCCTTCGACGACCGTGCCCTGCCCCAGGCTGACCGTCAGCGCCGGGGCATCGGCGACCGCGTTAACCGCCACATTCATCGTAACGGTCTGGCTCGCTGTATCGCCGGTCGAGCTTTCGGTCGATGTCGCCGTGATCGTCAGGCTCATATCGTCGTCGGAATGCTCGCCCGGACGTACGCTTAGGCCATCAAGGTCATTCGACTCAAGCGTCCATGTGCCATCGTCGTTCCTAGTCCCGGCACTCAGCGTGGCATCGTCGGGGACGCCGGCAATCGTGATCGAGAGCGTCTCGGAACCATCTATATCCGTCAGAGAGCTGTTGATATCGAGCGGAATATCCGAGTCCTCGTTGCCGGAAGCGTCGTACGCGGTGAGATCCGGCGCTTCAGCCGTCACGTCACCGTCAGGCGTGTCGACACCGACCGTCGCCGACACGGACGCCGTATCGCCGTCGTTTTCGGTCGCCGTCGCGGTGACACCGATCTGGAAATCGTCGGTCCCGAGCGGCACGGTCATGGTCAGACCGGTAAGCTGCTGTGAGGACAGCGTGACGGATCCGTCGTCGTTCACCGTACCGGCAGAGAGCACCGCACCTTGCGGCAGACCCGTCACGGTAACGGACAACGTTTCCGAACCGTCGATATCGCTGAGCGAGCTCGCGATGTTGAGCGGATACTCGGCCGTACCGGCACCCTGGCCCGGCGTGTAATTGACGTTGATATTGACGTCGTTGTAGTCGTTATCGCCGCCGCCGAACAGGTCTTCCCAGTTCTGGTTGCCGACGTAGTTATTGTCGGTGGTGTAGTCGAAAGTACCTTCATTCAACGCCGGATCACTGAACAGGACCGGATCGCCCTGGCCCACGAGCCGTTGACCGTTCGGGCCGACCGCGTGCCAGTTGCCGCTGCCGTCCTGTTCGAACGTCACGGCCGTATTGTCGCCAAGCCCGGAATTCTGGTTATCACCGTTCGGGATCACGAAGAAACCGATGCTATCGGGGTCAACGCCTTCCAGCGTGAACGTCTCACCGATCTGCTGTTTCGTGTTGTCCCAGATGACGACGCCTTCGGTCGGATTGCCGTCGGCATCCTTGACGTAATAGCCGTAGCTGTTGTTGTAGCCGGCGCTTTCCTGACCCATGTTGGTGATGGTCAGCGTTCCCGTGGCCGGCGTCTCCGTCGGCGCGCCGAGGGTCACCGCAAGCGACGGCGCATCGGCAACACCGGTCACGCCGACATTTATGGTGCCCGTGGTCGTCGAGGTATCGCCCCCGTTGGCTTCGGTGGACGTTGCCGTCACGGTCAACTGGAAGTCTTCGTTGCTGTCAACCGGCGGCGTGATGGTGAGACCGCCGAGATCGTCCGGAGACACGCTCCACACCCCTTCGCTGACCATTTGGCCGGCAGAAAGTTCAGCACCGTTCGGCACGCCTGAAATGGTGATCGACAGCGTTTCCGAACCGTCCAGATCACCGAGCCCCGCTGCGATATCCAGCGGAATCTGGTTGTCTTCGTAACCCGCTGTGTCAGAGAGGTTGAGCGACGGATCGGACGCCGTCGTGTCTTGCTCTTCGGAAACGTCGATGGTCAGGGTCGCCGACGCCGTGTCGCCGTCTGCATCCTGCATCGTGTAGGTGAAGGCGTCTTCGCCGCCTTCGGCCGCGTTGGTTTCGTATTGAAGCGCACGGATGAAGAAGTCGCTCGAGTCGCTCTGGTTGTTGTCGTTACCGGTATCCGTCGCGGTGAACACCAGATACTGGAACGAACCGCCGTCCGGCAGCGAAATCTGTGCGGTGCCGACGTTGCTTGACCCGCTGTAATCGACAGTCGAGGCATTCAGCACGCCTTCGCCGACAAGGTTGCCGTCCGCATCGAAAGCCTGCCAGTTGCCCTGCTCACCGCCGTCTTCGTTGTTGAACAGGTTCGACACCGTGAGCGTCGCCGACGTGGTCGAACCACCCAGGTTTATACCGAGCGCTTCGCTCTGGCCCGTGGCGTTATCGTGGTTGATCTGATCTGCGGCCGGCATGCCATTTTGCGTCCCGGCGACACCGATCCCGTTGCCGGCAAAGGAGATTTGCGCATCCGCGAGCGACGGATCGAATTGACCGTTTTCGTTGACATACGACGTACCGAAGTCAAAAGCGAACGTCTGGACGCCGGACCACGCTTCCTCGACCGCGCTGGAGCTCGCCGTACCGGTCAGCCCGGCAACGTGCGATACCGACTCGCTTTCATCGGCGGCATAGTCATAAGACCCGTCCGCATACATCTTGAGGGTACCGTGATCGCCGGCGATCTCGATGTAGTTGCCGTCCGCGTCGGACTGCACGTCGTCGGGATTGCTGAAGCTCTTGGTGACGCCGCCGAAGCTGACATCGACGACGCTGTTGCCGCTCTCGGAACCGACATCCGCCGCCCCGGACGGGCTGGCGCTGTCACCTTCACCGGTCAGCACGTTACCGTGCGTGACTTCGCCGATCTCGACCACGTTGCGGTCGTCATTGGCGAGCGGATCGACGTTGATCGCCGCCGTCACCACGTTCGACGCCTGGTCGTTGTTCGAGAACTCGGTCGACGTCGCCGTGACCGTCAGGTCGAAGTCGTCGCTGGCGCCGTCCGGCAGCATGATCGCCAGACCGTCCAGATCCTGAACGCTCAGCGTATATGAACCGTCGTTGTTGAGCGTCCCGGCGTTCAGGCTGGCACCGTCCGGGAACCCGCCGATGTTGATCGACAGGCTTTCCGAACCGTCGGTGTCCGACAGGATGCTCTGGATGTTCAGCGGCACGGTCTGACCGACGTCGCCATCCCCGTCACCGGCCGCGACGCTCGGCGCGTCGGCCACCGCGTTGACGATCACCGGGATGGTGCCGGTCACGACAGCCGTATCGCCCGTCGATTGTTCGACCGAGGTCGCTTCGACTGTCAGCGTGAAGTCTTCGTCGGAATCCGCCGGCGGCGTTACGGTCAGACCGGCAAGCTGTTCCGGAGTCAGCGTCCAGGAGCCGTCGCCGTTATCCGTACCGGCAGAGAGTTCGGCGCCGTTAGGCACGCCGGAAATCCTGATCGAGAGGGTTTCCGAACCGTCGGTATCGGTCAACGCCGCCGAAATATCGAGCTCGATTTCGGTGTCTTCGTCGCCTTCGGCCGCGCTCACCTGCAGATCCGGGTCTTCGGCAGTGGTGTCACCGTCGATACCGACGTCGAGCGATACGCTCGCCGTGTCGCCATCGTTTTCGGTCGCCGTCGCGGTGACCGAAAAATCGAAGTCTTGCGAAACGCCCTGCGGCACCGACATGGTCAGACCGTCGAGCTGTTCCTCGGTCAGCGTCCACGACCCGTCCTGGTTCCGCGTACCGGCGCTGAGCGTGACACCCTCCGGCAGATCGGCAATGTTGATTGAAAGCGTCTCCGAACCATCGACGTCGTTCAGCGACGACGTGATGTTCAGCGGGAAGACCGTTGCGACACCATCAACCGTCTCGCCGACGTAACCTTCGAGCGATTGCGTGAAGCTCAGCTCCTGATCGGCGTGCGCCGACAGCGGCAGCATGTTGACGATCGTACCCGGGTCGATGAGGAAGAATTCCCCTTCGCCCGGTCCCAGGACACCGCCAAGACCACCTGTGTTGTTGCCGGCCTTCACGGAGAGACCCACCAGTTCCGCGCCCGGGTAGTTGTCGTTGATAAAGCCGAGGAGATCGATGTCATTCACGTCGTAGACATCCTCTGCACCGGCGGAGAAATCGTCGATCTTCACCTTATCGACACTGCCGTCGTCGTTTTTCAGGTACATGACGACGTTGGAGATCGCGTGATCGAAAGCCGGGATATCTCGAATCGCCTCACCGACGACCGTGCCTTCGCCGATCGTCACGGCAAGGTTGGGCTGGTCGGCAACACCGATGACGTCCACGGCAACCGTGCCGGTATTCGTCGCGAACGAACCGTCGGCCGTCGTCGACGTAGCCGTCACCGTCAGATCGAAGTCGACGTTACTGTCCGCTGGCGGCGTGATCGTCAGGCCGTCCAGTTCTTCCGGCAAAAGCGACCACGTGCCGTTGCCGAGGTCGGTCCCGTTGCTCAGCGTCGCACCCGCAGGCACGTTGGAAATCGTCACCGAGAGGGTTTCGCTCGCATCGGTCAGCGCCGCATCAATGTCGAGCGGAATCGCGTTGTCTTCGTAACCGACTGCGTTGGTCAGGTCGAGATCCGGCGTATCCGGCAGGTCGACAACATTCCCTTCAACCGTCACATCGATGTAACCGATGCTGATGCTTGTTTCCAAACCGGCAGGAATATCGCTGTCCGGGTCGGTTTCGGTCGCGGTCGCGGTCACCTGAAGCGTGAAGTTGCCGTCGAAATTCGGCGGCGGGCTGATCTGTAAACCGGCCAGTTGGCTCGGTTGAATACCGTCGACGACACCACCGACCACGTCCAGCACGGTATTGCCGATACTGACGACCGCACCGTTCGGAATGTTGCTGATCGACACGCTGAGGCTTTCCGAGCCGTCCAGGTCGCCGAGCGCGCTCTCGATACCCAGGTCAGCGGATTCCAGCACACCATCGATCGTGATCTGCGACGGCACGTTGAGGATTGGCTTGTCGGCGACGCCCGTCACGGAGACGTTCATCGACTGGGTCGTTTCGGCCAGGTCGTCACCGTCCATCGAGGTGACCGTCACGCCGATCTGGAAGTTCGCATTGGAGTTTTCCGGCGGCGTGATCGTCAGACCTTCGAGTTGGTCTTCCGTCAACGTCCACGTGCCGTTGCCGTTATTGGTTCCGGCCGACAGCGTGGCGCCGTTGGGGATGCCGGTAATCGTGATGCCGACGATTTCGTCACCGCCGTTTGCAGCTGTCGAAATTTCCAGCGGAATGGCGTCGTCCTCGAACCCGGCCGCGTCATGCAGCAACAGAGTCGGGACGTCGGCGACAGCGCCCAGGTTGATGTTCATCAGACCGGTAACACTAGAGGTATCGCCGTCGTTTTCGGTTGACGTCGCGGTCACAGTAAGGCTGAAGCTGCCCGAGAAATCCGCCGCCGGCGCAAGCGACAGACCGTCAAGGTCTTCGCCGCTCAGCGTCCAGGAACCATCCTGGTTGCGCGTGCCAGCCGTCAGGCTGGCGCCGGCCGGCAGACCGGAAATCGTGACGCTCAGCGATTCCGAACCGTCGGTATCGGCCAGATTGGCGGAAATGTTCAGCGGCACCAGATTGTCTTCAAGGCCTGAGACATCGCCGACGTTCAGCGCCGGCTGGTCGGCGACGCCGGTAACGCCAACGCTCAGCGAGGCGCTCGATGTCGCAAACGTACCGTCCTGCTCGGTCGATGTCGCGGTGACTTCGAGCTGGAAGTCCTCGTTACTGTCCGCCGGCGGCGTGATGGTCAGACCATCCAGCTGTGCCGGCGTCAGGGTCCAGGTACCGTCGTTATTATTTGAACCTGCGGAAAGCATGGCGCCGGCAGGCACGTTGGCGATCGTAATCGACAGCGTTTCCGACGGGTCTCCGACCATTGCGCTGATGTCCAACGGAATGGCGTCGTCCTCGAGGCCCGACGCATTCTGCAGGATCAGGGTCGGCGTCTCGGCAACCGCGGTCATGTCGACGTTGATGACACCGCTGACACTTGCGATCCCCTGGTTGTTGCCGGTAAGCGCGGCGTCAGCCTCTGTCGCCGTCGCAGTCACTTGCAGGGTGAAATCTTCGTCCAGCCCGGCCGGCGGCAGCATCACCAGACCTTCGAGTTGCTCGGGCGTCAGTTCAACCGCGCCGTCAACGATATTCAGCGGCACGAGCGACGTAAGCGCATCGGGGTTCGTTAGGTCGGTAACACCGCTGAAAAGCTGCGCACCTTCCGGAAGGTTGCTGATTGTAATCGAGAGCGTTTCCGAACCGTCCGTATCGACGAGCCCCGCCCCGATCCCGACATTGAGCGGTATCAGGTCGCCTTCGTTGGCGCTGAGGTCGACGAGGTTGAGGTCCGGCGTGTCGGCGACACCACGAACGGCGACGTTCAGGGTGCCGCTTTGGGTCGCGAAGGTGCCGTCGTCGGTGGTCGAGGTCGCCGTCACAGAAATTGGGAATTCGCCAGAGAAGTTCTCCGGCGTGGTCATGGTCAGGCCGGCCAGGTCACCGGGTTCCAAGCTCCACGAACCGTCTTCGTTCTTAATACCGGCGGACAGCGTCACGCCGTCCGGCACACCGGAAACCGTCACGCTCAGCGTCTCGTCCGCATCGGTGAGGATGGCTGCGATGTTCAACGGCACCGGCGAATCTTCGTTGCCGACCGAATCGAACAACATCAGGGCCGGCGGGTCTGCGACCTCATGCACGATGACCGACAACGTACCGGAGACGCTGGATACTCCTTGGCCGTTGGCGCTGATGTCATTGTCGTTTTCGGTGGCGGTTGCGGTCACCAAAAGGTCGAAGTCTTCGTCGGAGCCGAACGGGGGCGTGATCACAAGGCCGTCAAGCTGGTCCGACGTCAACGTGGTACTTTGTTCGACGATTTGCAGCGTATTGTATACGGCAACACCCTGATCATCGAGCAGCGGAACGCCGCTCTCGTCCAGCGCCGGCACCTTCAGAATGGCGCCGTTCGGGATATTGTCGATGGTGATGCTGAGCGTTTCCGAACCGTCGGTATCGCCCAATTGTGCAACGATATTCAGCGGGATATCGCTGTTTTCAAGCGCGGTGATGGTGTTGGTTGTCAACTCCGGCGCATCGGCGACGCCGAGCACCGTGACGGGCACCTGTACCGAGGTCTCGGCAAACTCACCATTGCTTTCCGTCGCGGTCGCCGTGACGGTCAGATTGAAATCTTCGTTGCTGTTGAGCGGCGGCGTGATCTTCAGGTTCGCAAGATCGGCAGGATCCACTTCCCATACACCTTCGGAGACCTGCGTCCCGGCACTCAGCAGTGCGCCGTTCGGCATGCCGGAGATGGTGATCGAAAGCGTTTCCGAACCGTCCTGATCGACCAGCGATGCGTCGATGTTGAGCGGAATTTCGAGGTCTTCGTTACCGACGGACGAGGTTACGTTGACGACCGGCGCATCCGGATCGGGGAGAATATTCAGGCCGATCTGTTGCGTCACGACCGCCGTGTCGCCGTTAGCGGCTTCGGTGGTGGTCGCCGTCACCGTGAGATCGAACGCACCCGAGATATGCTGACCCGGCTGCAGTTGCAGGCCGTCCAGTTGATCAGCGGTCAATGTCCAGGAGCCGTCGCCGTTATCGGTGCCGGCCGTCAGCGTCGAACCGGCAGGCAGACCGGAGATCGTGATCGACAGGCTTTCGGAACCGTCGGTGTCATTCAGCGACGACGTGATATCGAGCGGTATCAGGAAGTCCTCAACGCCTTCGATGGTATTGTCGACAGCAAGGTTGGCGGCATCGGCAACGGCTTCGAGCCCAACCGATACGGTGGCTTCGAGGGTCGTGAAATCCTGATTGTTGTCGACGTTCGTCACCGTCACGCCGAGGTCGAAATCGACATCCGAATTCAGCGGCGGCGTGATCGACAAGCCGTCAGCTTCCTCCGGCGTCAAGGTCCAGGTGCCGTCACCGTTATCCGTACCGGCCGACAGCACTGCACCCGTCGGCACACCCGAAATGGTGATCGAGATGACTTCTGAACCGTCCTTGTCCGCAGTCAATGCCGAGATATCGAGCCCGAACGCCCCGTCTTCGAGCGCGTTGACGTTGACGGTATCGCCGTCAAGAACCTGTGTATCGTTGATCGTCACACCAAGCTCATCGGCAACGGCCGTGATTTCGAGCGGGAGATCGAAGTGGTTGACCGCCGTATCGCCGTTGGTCGGTTCCGTCGACGTCACGTTCAGTTGCAGATTAAAAGAGCCGCTCAAGTGCGCAGGCGGCGTCAGCCGCAGGTTGTCGGTCGACATATCCTCGCCCAGGAAGCCGAGCGGAATGTTCGCAGACCCGTTAACAACCGGGAGCGACACCATCATCGTCTCGCCGGAGTCCGGATCGGTGTATTCGATCGCCAACTTGGAACCCGCCGGAATGCCGGTCAGGGTGACGTTGGTGATGTGTTCGGAGACGTCGTTTTTATCGATGTCGAAGTTGATGCTGAGCGGCTGATCCTCGATACCAATCTCGGCGCTGCCGTTGACGGTCGGCACATCGGCCACGGCCGTGAGTTCGACGGTAGCGGACCCGAAGACCGTTTCGACCGCTTCGCCGTCACGTACCTGAGCCGAAAATTCGAGAACGAAATCGTCGCTGTCATCAGGCGAACCGACCAGACGGAGGTTGTTCAGTTGCGCCCCGATCAGTTCATATGTCCCCGACTCGTTGGGCGGCAGGACGACGTCGTTGCCACTGGCGTCGGTGTAGACGAGATGCGCGCCGACGGGATTGCCTTCACCATCCGTCATCGGCTCCCAAGAGGTGACTTCCTCGAACAGCGGCTCCCCTTCTTCACTCAGAAGCGGTTCTCCCTCTTCGTCGAGTAACGGCACCTGGGTCGTGACTTGCTGGACTTCCAACGTCGGTAGACCGCTGATGGTCACGGAAACCACTTCGCTTCCGTCGGTATCCGTCAGGGTCGACAGGATATTGAGCGGGATCTCCTGATCTTCCGAACCCGCAAACGTGATCGACGACGCGGAACCATCCGCCGTCATTTCGACGCCGTCGATGGTGATGGAGAACGGGTCGACGACGCCGATCACTTCGACGTCGACATTCCCCGACCCGATACCATTCGGCAGGTACGACTGGGCCGGCCCGTTGATCAGATCGAACACCGAGCCGCCATCGGTAAGAAAGTCCTCAAGCGTCTGCAACGGCTGGTTGGTCTCCGTATCAAGCTGGTCGGCGAGATAATCGCTGGCCGCCTGCGTAACGGCGTTGAGATAATCTGTATTGTACGCGGTGACATTCAGCGTGAAATCCTCGGCCGAATTCGTCGCGCCGGTGAGCGTCAAACCTTCGAGATCGCTGCTGTTCAACAGCCAGGTGCCGTCATCCAGCAATGTCCCGGCCGAAAGCACCGCGCCTTCCGGCATGCCGGAAACGACAATCGACGCCGCATTCGCCGCCGTCGGCAGATGGTCCGCGATTTCGATGCTCATGGCGGTATCTTCGAGACCGACGATCAGGTTCGGCGATTCCGTGAATGCAAAATTCTCTACGTTTTCAATTGTATCCGTGCCATCGGGGCCGGTCACCGTCAGCACGCCGTTAACGATGGAGATCGTCGACTGGCCGTAGGTTCCGGAGAACACCGCCGTATCCTGGCCGCCACGGCCGTCGATGAAATCGTCGCCGCCGCCGCCACGAAGGATGTTGGCGTTGTCGTCCCCGATGATGATGTCGTTGCCAGACCCGCCGATGACGTTTTCGATCTCGATGATCGTGTCATGACCAATGCCGTTGTCGCCCTCGTCGTCGGTCGCAGTGCCTTCGGCCAGATTGATGATCAGATTGTCGTCGCTGGCTGCATAGGTGATCGTATCGTTACCGTCACCGCCGATGTACGTGTCGTCGCCGCCCCCCGGCGATGCGATCAGCGTGTCGTCGCCGGCGCCACCGTTCAGAATGTCGTCTGCACCGGTACCGCTCAGGGTATCGTCGCCGCTGCCCGTGGTGATCTGGTTCTGCGTATCGTCGCCCGTCAGAACAAAGGTGTAATCGTAACCCGAAGCGTCAAAATCACCGGTCACGTCGCCGGTCACGGTCCCGCCATCCGGCGAGATCGTCACATTCTTCAGCGTGCCCTGATTGACAAGCTCAAGGATGTCGCCCGGGAGTTGCTCAACATCATCGACGTTGTCGACTTCTTCCTCGACGACTTCGACGACCGGCCCTCGATCTTCGACGACGGTTTGCTGAGTCGGCGCTTCGTTTTCGAGGAACGGGTTGTCGTCGTTGAGGGCGGCACGTGCCTGTTCGATGATATTCAGGTTCTTCAGCTCGCCCGTGACTTTAATAGTCCCTGCGGGCGCCTGTTCCTGCGGGCCACCGGCATCGGTCTGAAAATCGTTCAGGAAGTCGAGAGACTCGCGGTTTTCGCCATCGACCTCCTCGTTCTGATCATAGGTGTTGGCGCTGGTGCGCTCGCCGTCGCTGTTGCGGGTCGGCAGGTAACGCAGCGTTTCTTCCTGATAGGAAGACAGAATGTCTTCGATTCCGACGATCTGGAACGGCGACGGCGCGCTGTCGAAACTGGCGACACTCGTAAATGCGTTGGCGTCGTTCAACACCTGCACGCCGGCGTCGTTGACGACCACGACTTCGCCGACAAACCCGAAGCGTTCTTCCATCAGGTGCACGTTGAGGTTTTCACCGTCGCGGATGTCGAGACCGACCTGCGTACCGCGGATACCGATGGTGGCCACCGGCGTATCTAGGGTCATCGCATCCGGATCGGTCTTCGCCACCTGACCCGACACGAACGTAAAGACGCCCTGCAGCACCGACATGGAGACCGAGCCCTGCTGCGTGGCCGGGTCGTAAATCATTTCGTCGAGCACCATGCGGCCTTCGGGACCCATGGCGAACGTGGTTTCGTCAGCGAGAAGAATACCGACGTTGCCCTGCGGACCGGACTCCAGAATATCGCCCTGGAAAACCTGATCGCCCAACTCGAGGCGAACCCGCGTCCCGTCGACGCGGATGGCGTAAACTTCGCCCTGAAGGCTTTCGACGTTACCGATCGGCTCACCGTCGGTCCCGCTGATGACGTTCGGATTTTCCGCAATATTACCGCTGGCTTCGGCGGCCTGAATGGCTTCGGCCTGTTCCGGCTGAATGAACCCGAAGCCACCGCCCTCACCGCCCGCGGGCGCATCACCGCCCGTGGCCGCACCGGCATCGGCCAGCGCAGAAATGACGTCGCCGCCGACCTGGGCGCCGTCGGCCGACATAAGCGTCGGCGGATTGGGATTGTCCGCATACCCCTCGACCGTGACGGTCGTACCGTCCGGGAAGGTCAGTACGAGATCACCGCCGTCGAAGGTAAAGTCGGCGTCCGCTACGGAGAGATGTTCGGGGAGGTTAAGCTCACCGCTTTGCGATCCATCGACCGCAAACGATTTTTCACCGGTTTGGACGGCTTCGCCGCCCGCCAGGATTTGATCAGCCATTTTTAGCAACCCTATGAACGATAACGCTTTTTCGTCGTTCACTACGGTTGAATGTCTTTATTATTGTTCTTTTCAGATGCGATTTATGCGCAGAAACCGGGGTGTTGGTCAACACAACCAACGATCAAGATCACGTTTCTGATCTTAATTCAGGCCGATTCCGCACCGTAATACAACGTCACCACGTGGCGCGCCTCGGCGAAAAACAGCCAGCGTTCTATGACGACGCCTACGCTCATGCTGATCGCCGCCACGAAGCACGAGAACGCAATACCCTGGCCGTTGAGGAAGTAAGCCGCCAACAACAGCACCAACGGCGCAATAAAAGCGAGAATATGTACGAATTTGCGGAGTTTCAGGGCATGTTTACGGGCAACTTTGTAACCCATTTCCTGCAGCAGGTAGTTCTCTTCCGTATGCGGGCCTTCCAGCAGACGGACCTTTTCGCCTGAAAGGCCGGTCGCGGTATTGGGGGTCGACGGATGTTGCGTGTTATTGATGAACTGCCAATACGACCGCTTGACGCGCCAGGCCACGAGCACACATAAGATTGCGAACCCGAGATAAGATTGCGCGACACCGGTCGTCACGGACATCAGCGCCGCCACCCACACTGTGCCAGTCATCAGCGCCAACGTCAGATACACTGGCACCGTCCACTTATTGCACCACTGGTGTACCGTCCTGAGACTACGATAGATCATCGCCGTGCTATAGACGGTCGCAATGGCGAGCGCCGCCGCGAGCCCGGCGACTGCGCCGCCGATCCCTAGCGGCAACTCACCTTGGATAATCCAGAAATACGCAAATCCCAACCATGGGCCATAGGTCAGCACCGACAACACCCCTTCCCGCGACAGCCAACTCGAACGCCACTGCGTGAAGGCGCGCCAGGCACGTTCGGGATGGCCCAGGTGGAACGTCGACGACAACAGGCCGGAAGTGACCAGCACGAAGGCGAGCCCCAAACCGGCAACGCCGAGCGTGCGGTCCAGCGGCACGATCTGCCAAGACGCCAGAACGGCGAGAACCACAAGCATGCCATAACCGGCACCGGACGCGGTCGTGAAAAAGATGACGGATAGAGCTGGATGCATCGTTACCTCGACAGCGCCTTGTCGATCCAGCGCAGGATCGGGTTATCCGCCCCCGGCGTCGCCGGCAGTTCGCTCGGCATGCCCGACTTGTCAGCGTCGTTACGTCGCGGGCGCGGCGGCAGATACTTGTTGGTGGGCTTGTAACCCATTTCCGCCATCAGATCGAAGCCCTGCCGTTCGGCCACCAGCTTTGACACTTCGGAATTCGGGTCACCGAGATCCCCGTAATGACGGGCGCCCGCCGGGCAAGTGGAAACGCAAGCCGGCACGCGGTCGACCTCTTCCATGTTCTCGTTGTAAATCCGGTCGATGCAAAGCGTGCATTTCTTCATCACGCCCTCATCGGAATCGTATTCGCGCGCGCCGTAGGGGCAGGCCCAACTGCACAGCTTACAACCGATGCACTTGTCCTCGTTGACCAAAACGATCCCGTCCTCGTCGCGCTTGAAACTGGCGCCCGTCGGGCAAACGGTAACGCACGCGGCGTCTTCGCAATGCAGGCACGATTTCGGGAAATGCACGGTCCGTGGCGGTTCACCGTCGCCGGCGCTCGCCTCGAAGGTATGAATGCGATTGAACCAGACGCCAATCGGCTTGGGGCCATACGGATCCTTGTCCGTCAGTGGCGCGGCGTGACCGCCGGTGTTCCATTCCTTGCAGTTGACGGCGCAAGCATGACAACCGACGCAGATATCCAGGTCGATGACGAGGCCGAGTTTCTTTTGCGTCGAGCTGGGAAGTGTGGTCATGACGACCGCCCCTTCCGGAACTCCGCCCCATAGCTGAGCTTGACCGGCGCCGGACCGATGCCGGCCGGCTTCTTGGTCGGATCGAACTGCGGGAAGCTCTCCGCCTCTTCCGCCGGATCCGCCTTGCGGACGCGAACGCGCAGGTCGTACCAGGCCGCCTGCCCCGTCACCGGGTCTGCGTTCGCATAGCGATAGCCGTCGTCGCGCGGCGGCAGTAGTTCCGATATCACGTGATTGAGCAGAAAGCCTTTCTTTGCTTCCCCGGCATTGGTGTCCAGATTCCATGCACCGGAACGCTTACCGATGGCGTTCCACGTCCAGACGGTCGAGCCCTCGACCCCGTCCATCAGTGCGACCTGCACGCGGATGCGGCCGTGATAGCTTTCGACCCAGGCCCAGTCGCCGTCGGCGATTTCGAGACCGGCGGCGGTTTCCGCGTTCATGTAGAGCTTGTTGGAGCTGGTGATCTGGCGAAGCCAGGCGTTCTGGGATCCCCACGAGTGATACATCTGCATCGGCCGCTGGGTCAGCGCATGCATCGGATATTGTTCCGTGTCGATCATCGAATGCTCGAACGGCGGATACCAGATCGGCATCGGATCGAAATAGGCGTCAATCCGCGCGCGCTCGCGCTCCGGCGGCTGAATATCGCCGTGGCCGCGGGCGGCGTTTCGGAACTTCTGCATGACCTCGGAATAGACCTGCAGCACGATGGGATCCGAACTGCCGATGAAGCCGACGCTCTTGGCCCACTCCAGGTAAGACTTATTGGCGAACTTGTAGAACTTCTGGTCGTCGTCGAAGTGGTGCGACCAGAAGCACCCATTCTCGACATAGCGTTCCAGCTGGTTCGGATTAACCGCCCCTTTGCCATGCTTGTCGCCGTTCTCGCCGCGCCAGCCGGCCAGCGGCCCGATGCCCGGGCCGCGTTCATGATTGACGATATAGTCGGCATAGCCGCCGGGGTATTTGGCCTTGCCGTCGTCATCGATCATGCCCGGCAGCTTGAGCCGGGCACCCAAGTCGAGCAGCACCGTCTGGAACGGCCGCACGTCCCGGTCCGGCTGGATGACGGGCTGACGGATCGCGTCTTGCGCGGCGTCCGCCTCGCAGATCGGCCGGTCGAGAAGTGAAATGCAGTCCCAGCGCTCCAGGTACGTGGTGTCGGGCAGCACCAGGTCCGCATACGGAATCATTTCCGAATAGTAGGCGTCCGAATAGATGATCCGGGGAATCTTGTAGTTCCCGGTTTGCTCGTCGACGTCGGTCAGCATCTTGATCGTGCCGGATGTGTTCATCGACGAATTCCAGCTCATGTTGGCCATAAACATGAACAGCGTATCGATGGGATACGGATCACCCTTCCACGCATTGGTGATGACCATGTGCATCAGGCCATGTGCGGATAGCGGAAACTCCCACGAAAACGCCTTGTCGATGCGACCGGGCTTCCCCTCACTGTCGACAATGAGGTCTTCGGGGCCGGTCGGGAACCCGAGCGGCGGGCCACCCAAAGGTTGCCCGGCATGGACAGTGCCGGGCTTGCCGGCGGGCTTGAGCGCCGGCGGAATCGCCTTCGGGAACGGCGGCTTGTTCCTGAACCCGCCCGGGCAGTCGACGCTGCCGATTAAAGTCTGCAATAGGTGAATCGCGCGGCAGGTGTGGAAGCCGTTCGAATGCGCCGAAATCCCGCGCATCGCATGCATCGCGACCGGACGCCCGATGAATTTCTCGTGTTTACGGCCGTAGGCATCGGTCCACGGCGTATCGATTTCGATGGTTTCCTTGAACGCGACGTGCGCGATCTCGGCGGCGATACGGCGGATGGTCTTGGCCGGAATGCCGGTCTGATCGGCGACCGCGTCGGGCGCATACTTGGCATCGAGATAACGCGCCGCCATCAACTGGAACGCCGGCACGGCGGCACGTCCGTCTTCAAGCGTAACGTTACCCGCCAGGACCGGATGCGCCGTGATATCCATCGCCGAAACCGTGGCTTTCTTCTCGCCGTCCCAAATCAGCGGATTACCGTCGTCATCACGGGCAAACAGGCCGTCGTCGGCGCTTCCAGGGTTCTGCACAACCAGCCAGGAAGCATTGGTGTAGGTCACGAGATACTGCTCGTCGACGCTGCCTGTCCTGAGAAGTTCATGGATCAGCGACATCACGAACAGGCCGTCGGTCCCGGGCTTGATCCCCAGCCATTCGTCGGCGATCGCCGAATAGCCGGTCCGCACCGGGTTGACGGACACGAACTTGGCGCCGCGGGTCTTGAGCTTGCCCAAACCCGTCTTGATCGGATTCGAGTCATGATCCTCGGCAACGCCGAACATGACGAAATACTTGGCGCGGTCCCAATCGGGCTCGCCGAACTCCCAGAACGACCCGCCGATGGAATACAACCCCGCTGCCGCCATGTTGACGGAACAAAAGCCACCGTGCGCGGCGTGGTTCGGCGTGCCGAACTGGCTTGCCCACCAGCCGGTCAGCGATTGCGACTGGTCCCGGCCGGTGAAGAACGCGAGCTTTTTCGGATCGGTTTCGCGGATACGGCCAAGCCAGCCCGTCGCGATTTCCATCGCCTCGTCCCACTCGATCTCCTCGAACTCACCGGATCCGCGCGGACCGACCCGTTTCAACGGCTTGGTCAGCTTGGCCGGCGAGTGCTGCGTCATGATCCCGGCGGAACCCTTGGCGCACAACACGCCGCGGTTCACCGGGTGGTCCCGGTTGCCCTGGATATAACGGATCTGGCCGTTCTTGAGATGCACCTTAATGCCGCAACGACAGGCACACATATAGCACGTGGTGGTTTTCACCTCGTCCGCGACTTCGGGCGACGTGTTCACCTGGTTATCTTTTGCGGTCATGAAATGTTTCCGGTATCCGGACTGCCGTTTTTCCGGGATGCGGCCTGGCAGGCAGGCCCTGCGCCGCGCATGTATGATCGGTTCGGCTGGTAGAGTGAGAACCATTGCCGGACAACCGTCAAAAGCTGCCTGCCGACGCCGGCTCTGGCCGTATTCAATTCGATCCCGAACATGCTGATTTCCCAGTAACTCGGATGAGAGATGTCATTAATGTAATTGCTGTCTTTTGCCAAATTCACATTGATTAGTCTAATGAGTAATTATTGTCATATTAATTAAAATATTTTATTGATTGGTCATGACCCTGACCCAGCTCCGCATATTCCTCACCGTTGCCGAAATCGGCCATGTCACCCGCGCGGCGGAGCGGCTCGGACTGACCCAGTCCGCCGTCTCGGCCGCCATCGCCGCCTTGGAAAATCAGTACGAAGTCAAACTGTTCGACCGGGTCGGACGCTCGATCCGGGTGTCCGAAGCCGGCGAACTGTTCGTCAGCGAGGCGCGCGCGGTTCTGGACCGCACAGCGGCAGCAGAGCGTATGCTCCGGGAACTGGGCGGCCTCACGATCGGTCACCTGGAAATCGCGGCCAGCCAGACAATTGCCAATTATTGGCTGCCGCGCAGGTTAGCGACGTTTCACGAGCAGTATCCGGGGGTGCTGCTCAATCTCACCATCTCGAACACCCGCGATGTGGAAAACGCCGTCGCCACCGGCGCCGCCGACATCGGCTTCGTCGAGGGGACGACTCGCGCCCCGCAACTCGTGCTGGACGAAGTCGACTCCGATCAACTGGTGATGGTCGCGGCGACACAGCGGCACGACATTACGACTGCAGATGCAGGCGCCCTGAAGAAAGTTCCTCTGGTCGTCCGTGAACCCGGGTCGGGCACGCGGGAGGTTCTCGAAAACGTTGCTTTGAAAGCCGGGCTGGCTTGGCAGGATTTGAATATCGTGCTCGAGCTCCCCAGCAACGAGGCCGTACGCGAAGCGGTTGAAGCCGGCGCCGGAGCCACACTCATATCACGGCACGTCATTGCAAGCTCGCTCGAGAACGGCACCTTGCGGACAATCAGCAGCGACGTGCCACTCCGCAGCTATCATATGGTCCGGCACCGCGACCGCGTACCGAGCGCGGCCAGGCGCGCCTTCGTGGAAATGATCCTCGCGAACAAGATGGCCGCCTGAGCGGTCAGCTTTGGCCAGGCCCTTTGAAGCGCTTCAGAAAAGCTTCCTGGCTGGCGGCGTGAAGGTATTCGATGGCGCAGCCCAGCATCTTGTCCTTTTCTTCGCCCGCTTCCGGACAGCGGGCCTCGGCGATGCGCGCCCGCGTCCGCGCTTCATCGTGTTTCTGCGCCGGAATTGCACCTGGCAGATCCGCTTCTCGTGTCGCCTCCTCGACGGGATGCTCAGCATCCCCCTCCTCATAAAGGTTGATGTCGGGCGTGACGCCGACCGCCTGAATTGTCTGGTTGGCGGGTGAGTAATAAAGCGCCGTCGTCAAACGAAGCGCCCCCTCAAGCGGCATCGGCATGATCGTCTGTACGGACCCCTTGCCGAAAGTCCGCCGCCCCATGATCACCGCACGGCCATGATACTGCAGCGCGCTGGCGACGATCTCGGACGCCGACGCGGAGCCCTGGTTAACCAGCACCACCATCGGCACACCCGCGATCTCGTCCCCCGGGTCGGCAAAGAACGCCCTCTCGTCACGACCGTTCCGCCCCTTGATGGAAACGATCTTGCCGTCGTCCAGGAACGCATCGGCGACGATCACGGACTGGCTCAGCAGGCCGCCCGGATTATTGCGAAGATCGACCACGACACCCTTGAGCCCGGCACCAGCCTTATTGCGGATATCGTCGAGCGCCGCATTGATACCCTCCTTGGTCTTTTCGTTGAAGCGCGTGATGCGGATGTAGCCGACGTCCCCTTCGATCCGGTGGCGTACCGACTTCACTTCGATGATGTCGCGGACAATCCGAACGTCGAAATCCTCGACACCCTTGCGGCGTATCGTCACCACCAGCGGATCGCCCGGTTTCCCGCGCATCAGACGCACGGCTTCGCGTAGGCTCTTCCCCTTGATCGGAACGCCGTCGCAATGCGTGATCAGATCACCGGCCTGGATACCCGCCCGAGCCGCCGGCGTATCCTCGATCGGCGCAATCACTTTCACGAGATCGTCTTCCATCGTGATCTGTATGCCGAGTCCCCCGAACTCGCCCTTGGTGTTTGCGAAACTGTCACGAAACTCCTCGGCGTTCAGGTAGCTCGAGTGCGGGTCCAATCCCTTCAGCATTCGATGCAGGGCATCCTCGACGACTTTCTCGGGCGCCATGGTGCCGGGTCTGGCCTTCTGCTCCTTGACGCCAGCGATGGCCTCGTTGATGAGCTTGGTGTCGTCGACCTCGTAGACGTAATTCGCCCGCACGCGCCGATACGCGAAGTTGAAGTAATCCAGCCGCTCGCGGTCGGAGGCATCCTCGACATAGGTGTCGTAGACTTCCTTGAACCGATCCAACTGCTGGCGGGTCGTCTCCGGGAGATGGCTGGTCTCCTCGTTCATCGCCATGACGACGCGCCCGATCGCCGAGTCGTTCGACACGCACGCCGTGATCACGGACGCCAAAAGCACACCGACCGCGAGCCCCAAAAGCACCTGCGGCATGCGCCGCGGGCCGGGCCTGGAAGCTCTCACGTTCGGAATGCGTGACGTCAAATTAACCGTCCTTGTTTATCTGCTCGATCAATTCACCCAGCACCCGCTCGGCGTCGTCGTTTTCGACTTGGCAGGTTCCGGCGTTTTCATGACCACCGCCGCCATATTTAAGCATCAACTCGCCGACGTTGGTCTTGGATGTCCGATTGGTGATCGACTTGCCGGTGGCCAACACGGTGTTGAGCTTGTTCAGTCCCCAAAGCACGTGGATCGAAATGTTGCACTCGGGAAACAGCGCATAAATCATGAAGCGGTTGCCGGCATAGATCGTCTCTTCCTCGCGCAGGTCGAGGACCACCAGATTGTCGTGCACCGTCGAGCATCGCTTGATCTGATCCTTGAACTTGCCCTCGTGCTCGAAATAAAGATCGACGCGTTCCTTCACGTCGGGCAGCGCCAAGATCTCCTCGACCGTGTGGTCACGGCAGTAATCGATCAACTGCATCATCAACTGGTAGTTGGAGACGCGGAACTCGCGGAATCGGCCGAGACCAGTGCGGCTATCCATCAGCATGTTCAGCAGATCCCAGCCTTCGGGCTTTAGAATCTCGGCTTCGGAAAACTGCGCGGCATCGCCCTTGTCGACGGCGACCATCATGTCCTCGGAAATACTCGGGAATTTGTCCTTCCCGCCATAATAGTCGTAGACGACACGCGCCGCCGAGGGCGCGTTCGGGTCGATGATGTGATTGTCCGGCTTGTCGCCGACACGGATGGTTTCGCTCAAATGATGGTCGAACGCGAGGTGCACGCCCTCGACATAGGGCAGGTTCGTCGTGATATCGCTGTCCGAAATAAGGATCGTCCCGTCCTGCATGTCCTTGGGATGCACGAATTTGATATCGTCGATAATGCCCAAATCTTTCAATAGAACGGCGCAAACCAGGCCGTCAAAATCGCTGCGCGTCACCAGTCTGTATTTCTTCTCGCTCATCCCCGCTCTCCCTGGCTCGTTATCCGTTCGTAATATGGCAAAAGTCAGGCAGATTGTGGGTCGGGCCGGCCCCGGATGGCAAGCAACTATTGCGCTTTTACGTGCCGGAATCACCGCGCATGCCGTGCCGCAACCAGACCGAACAGGCGAACAGCACCACTGCGCCCGCCTGGTGGGCGGCGGCAAGCGGGATCGGCACCATCAACAACAGGGTCGATATCCCGAGCGCGACCTGAAGCACCCCCGCCGCCAACAAAAGGTTGGCGCGCCGCCGCACCTTTGCGTCCGCGGTGCGCGTCAGCGCCCAAGTCAGCACAACCACGCTGAACGTCGTGATGGCAAGCCAGCGATGGTCGAACTGCACCGTCGGGATGTCCTCAAAGAAATTGAGATACCAAGGCGTCAGCTGAAACCCCTCGCTGGGATAGAACTCGCCCATCATCAACGGGAACGTGTTGTAAATCAGCCCGGCGTTTAGCCCCGCGACCAGCGCGCCGGTAAACGCCGTCGCAAACACCAGCCCCATCGTCAGGGTGGAGAGCCGCCGCAAACGCGCCGGAACCGGGAACCGCGCCGTCTGCAACAAGTCGAGCGAGAACCACAATCCCACACCGAGGATCAGAAACGCGGTCATCAGATGCACCGCCAGGCGGTACTGGCTTACGTCCGGATGGTCGACGAGCCCGCTCTTGACCATCCACCAGCCGATCAGGCCCTGCAGCCCACCCAGGGCGAACAGCGCGCCGAGCCGGACCAGAAGCGGCCGGTCGATCCACCGCTTCACGGCGAAGATCACGAACGGCACGGCGAACGCGACGCCGATCAGGCGCCCCCAGAGGCGGTGCAGGTATTCGAGCCAGAAGATTTCCTTGAACTCGGCGAGGCTCATGCCCCGGTTGATCTTCTGGTATTCCGGCGACAACCGGTAGCCATCGAATTGCGCCTGCCAGGCGGCGTCCGACATCGGCGGGAACCACCCCGTCACCGGCCGCCAGTCGGTCATCGAGAGCCCGGATTCCGTCAAACGCGTAAATCCGCCGAGTACGACCATGGCGAAGACCATGGCGCAGATTGCCAGGAGCCAAAGACCGATAATCTTTTGCTGATCGGATGCGGTGTTCGGCGGGGTCTGGACGGACACGGTTCCTTCCTCGTTGCGCGCACATGCAGGTAGTGGATCGAGCCTTGTTTGTCCATGCTTGATCCGCGATAAAGCGCGGGTTCAATATTTCATGACGAAACGGCAGCGAATAACGGCCATGAATTCTTCCGAAGTCACCATCCATCCGGTGATGCTTGTCGGCGCCGGCCCCGGCGATCCGGATCTTTTGACGGTTAAGGCGCACCGCCTGCTGGGTGAAGTCGACGTCATCGTCTATGACCGCCTGGTGGCGAAGCCAATTCTGGCCCTGATCCCGGAGACGACGGAACGGATTTTCGCCGGCAAGCGCGCATCGAACCACTACATGCCGCAGGAAGACATCAACAACCTGCTGGTCGATCTGGCGCGCGTCGGCAAGAAAGTCATGCGCCTCAAGGGCGGCGACCCCTTCGTGTTCGGACGCGGCGGCGAAGAAGCGCTGCATCTGGTCAGAAACGGCATTCCCTTCGAGGTCGTGCCCGGGATCACGTCATCCGCCGGTTGCGCCGCTTATGCGGGCATCCCACTGACCCATCGCGGGTTGGCCCAGGGCGTCCGTTTCGTCACCGGCCACAGCAAGAGCCATGAGCCGTTGACCCTCGACTGGCGCAGCCTTGCGGACCCGGAAACGACGCTCGTTGTTTACATGGGGATGGCGAACGTGAAGGAAATCTCCGGCAAGCTGATCGAAAACGGCCTCGTCGGCGAGACGCCGGTCGCCATCATCAACATGGGGACTCGTCCGCAACAGAAATCGCTCGTGACGACGCTCGCCGAATTACCCGACACGGTGGCGAATTCGGATATCAAGGGGGCGACCCTGTTTGTAATCGGACGGGTGGTCACGCTCGCCGACGAACTGGCGTGGTTTACCGAAGACGCCGGCGCGTAAGACCTACATATCCCGGTCGAGCGCCCGGGCCAGCAGCATATAGACCTTACCCATATCCGACGACAGGAAGGTCGCGTGCAGCATGCTGTTCGGATCACGCTTGGACGCCTCGTCGAGCAGCAACTCGAACTCCTCAAGATAGCGCGTGACATAGTCGCGGAAGGTGCCGTCTTCCTGATAGGCCTGACGGATTTGCTGAAGCTTGGCGCGCTCGCGGAAGCCGAGCAGCTTGCGGACGAAAATGCCTTTCTCGCCCTTGTTAAAGCGCCGCCAGTCCTCTTCCGAAACCTGTGTTTCCAGCACCCGGCTGACGTCGACGGCGAGCGACTGTAAGCGTTCCGAGATAAACGTCGCCTGACGGGTAAACTCCTCGAGGCTGGTCTTGTCCGTGCGCTCCTTGAGGGACGCCAGCAGCGCCGACGCCTCGTTAGACGCATCGCGGACTTGTTGCGTGCGGTCGTCGAGAACCTGATTGATTTCGTGCGACTTGCGGGCGACGTCCGATGTCGCCTTCGACAGCGCATCCACGTGCGAGCGCACCGACTTGTCCCAGGCGCCGACCTTGCCGAGCGCAACGTCGGTGGTGCTCGAGAGCTCCTGCGCCCGCCGCGCCAGCGCCTCGCCAAGGGCTTCCAGACCCCGTTCCGCCCGGTTGTAGGTGGTGGTGAGTTCCTGCAACTGACGGCGCAACCCTTCGGTGCCGCCTTCCAGTTGTTCGACGATGGAATCCGTCCGGTCGCCGGACTCGTGAATTTGTGCTCGAAGTGTTTCCGCGGCGCGGGTCAGTTTGGACACGTTGAGGTCGGCGGCCATGGACGCCTCCGACGCGCGCTGACCGATCACCTCGCCGACGCGCTCCAACCTCTCGACGGCATCGTCGGTCGTGGTCTCCAGGATATTGCCGCGATGGCGGAGCCCGTCCGTCGCCTCTTCCAACTGCGCCGTCGCTTTCCTCGACACGATGCTGACTTCCTGGAAGCGTTCGCGAAGCGCCTGCCCGACCTCGGCCATTTCCTGCACTCCGCGCTGCGACGCGTCGCTGAGATCGCGCGCCCCTTCGCGAAGTTCCGAGTTAACCGTTTCGACCTGGCTTGACGCGCGCTCGGCCGCTTGCTGCACTTCTCCGGCGTGGCGTTGCAGCGCATCTGATACAAGGCTCATCAACTGCGATGCCCGATCCGCCGTCGTGCTCATTTCGTGCGAGCGCGATTGCATCTCCTCGCCGACACGGCTCAAACGCGCCGCCGCTTCGTTGGAGGACGTCGTCAGACTGGACGACTGCTGGTTCAACAGGTCCGAGAACCGCTGCACGTGCACGGTCGCCGACTCGTACGTGCTGGTCAGGTCTTCCGAGCTCTTGTGCAGGATCTGCCCGACATCGTTCATGCGTTCGCGGGTTTTCTCGAGGGTGCTGTCGAGGTCGATATGATTCTGCTTGAGGGTGCCGGCGATACCCGCGAGATTCTCCGCGGCACGGTCGGTGGCACCCGTCGCGGTGTCGACCTCGCGCATCAGCCGCCGGCCGATATCTTCCAGCCGGTTGAGCGCATCGGAAGAGGACTCGCGCATCTGCGTCGCGCTCTTCTGCATGGCGTTGGTCGTCAATTCGACGCGGCCTGTCGCATAGTCGGCAGCAGACGACAGTTCGCTCGTGCCGGCCTGCAGGATTTCGCCGGCATCGACCATCTTCCTACGCACGCTGTCGCTGACGGACTCGACCTGAAGCGCGCGTTCCTTGATAACGTCGCCGACGCCCTCGATCTCGGCATAGGCGCGGCCGGATATCGTGCCCAGGTCTTCGGACTGTTTATGAAGAAGATCGGTCACCAGATTGAGCAACTGCGCCGCCCGGTCGGAAGCCTGCGCCACCTGATGGGAGCGGTTCTCCAGTGCGGTGCCGACCTTGTCGATATCCTCGATCGCGATATCCGAATTCTTACCCAGCAAGTCCGATTGACCGGAGAAAATCTCCGACACAGCACTGATCTGCGCCGCCGCCTGATCGGAAGCCGATAACAGGTCGCGCAAGCGGTCCGAGAGGTCTTCGCCGACGGCGACAAGGCGCGCCTTGGCGCTATTGGACGAATGATCGATGTTGGTGGTTTCGCGGCGGATCACCTCGCCCGCATCCGCCAGGATATTGGCCGACTTGGCCGACACCAGCGCAAGCCGGTCGGCGTGGGTCTGCAGCGTTTCGCCGACCCGCTCGATGCTCTGCTCGGCGCGCGCGGAAACCGCACCCAGTTCCTGCACCTGGTCCTTGGCATGAAGCCCGAGGTCCGAGATCGAACGTTGGGCGCGCGTCGAGGTCTCCACGACCTGCGCCAGATCCTCGTTGGTGATGCGTGCCGACTCGGCAACGCTCTCCGAGCTCTGCCTGACTGCATTCGCGCCATGGCTCAGCGCGTGTGCAGCGCGGGTCACATCAGCGACGCCCTTGTCCGCGGATTGGGTGACCTCGGAAACCGTGTCACTGAGCAGCTCGCTCAGACGCGACAATCGCGCATCCGCCGTGTCGGCCGCGCCTTCGATGTCGGCAGATCGCCGGCGCAGCGCTTCGCCCGCTTCGTCGAGGCGTAGCACGCTCTGATTTGCGGTCCTGGCCATGTTGCCGGCCTGCTCGCCCATCGCCTCACCCGCTTCGGTGAAGCGCTCGATCGAGCGATCCGTGGTGTCCTCCACCTGTTCGGAGCGGCGGCGCAGCTCCTCGCCCACTCGCGCCACTTCGCCCAGCACGCGCTCGGAAATGTTGGAGAGCTCGTCGGAGTCCCGGCGCAGCACGTTGCCGACGTTTTCCGCGCGCTCTGCGGCGACGTCCGCCGCTTCGGACATCTCCTTGGCCTGCGTTCTGAAGGCTTCGCCGGTGCTGCGCACCCGCTCGGTCACCTGTTGCGAGGTCATCTCCAGCCGGCGGCCATCTTCGCGCAGCGCATCGCCGACGTCCTGCACATCGGCGACCACCTTGTCGGAGGTCTTGGAAAGCATGTGGGTCTGGTGCGCGAGATTGTCCTCGATATCCTTGGTACGGCTCTGCACCTTGTCCGCCGTGGCTACGAGGTCGCTGGCCTGCCGGTCGAGAAGATCGCGCATCCGCTCGATCTGCGAGACGGCCTCGGCATTGCGCTTCGACATGTCCTCGGCGCTGTCGCTCAACATCGCCGCACTGGAACGCATCTGCCGATCCGCCTCGCCGGAGATGTCGACCAGCTCCGCAACGCGGCCTCGAACCACATCGCCGATGGCCTGCAGGGCGCTGGCCGTGTCTTCGGCGCGAGAGTTTGCTTCGTTCATGCTGTCTTTGAGGGAGTCCGTCCGCTCGTCGAACAGCGACGCCGTCTCCTGCGCCCGTTGCGACGCCGTATTGGCGGCGAGATAGAGCTCCTGCGCCCGCTTGCCGATGACGTCGGTCAGATCTTCGGCCCGAGACGACGCCCGGTCCGACGATACCGTCAGATCGTAAGCGTGCTTTTGCAGCAGTTCGCCGACGCTTCTGGCGCGTTCGGTCGCGGTGTCAGCGGCCTGGGTCAGGTCCTCGGTCTGACGGCGGAGCGCATCGGCAACAGCGTGCGCGCGCAAATCCGCATCCTCGGACACTTTCGAAAGCTCCAGGGCGCGCTCGCGGACCAGTTTGCTGACCGCTTCGCCGCGACGCATCGCTTCCTCCGTCGCGCGGTTAAGGTCCTTGGTCTGCTGCCTTAGCGAGTCCGTCACTTCACGGAGCCGCGACTGCGCATGATCGCCTGGATAGATCATTTGCCGCATCTGCCAGCGTAGCGCCGCCGCTTCCTGCTGGATATCGGCGCCCCGCTGGTACGAGAACACCACTACCCACAACAGCGCGACCGGCGTCGCGACGCCAGCGGCAAGACCGCCCAACTCATGCGGCAAAAGCGCCGTCAGGTTGTTCCAGCCGAGATTGAGTTCGACGAATTGGTAAGAAAACCAAAACCAGACCGCGGTTGCCGCCAGGGCACCCAGCGGCAGGAGTTTCCAGCGCATCCAGAACGGCACCGGCGGCTGAACCGGGATATCGCCCAGCGCTCCCGACGACGGGGGCGGCGCATCGCGTTCGGGCACGACCGCGCCAAGGCTATCGGCGATGGACTGCTGCGGAGTCCCGCCGCCCACGCTGGCCGTTTCGGCGCCTTTCTCTGCCATCGTCCCGTTCTCCCGGCGGTTTGAGGGTCATCAATGTTAAGGCCCTATATCGTGCGCCGTAAACACGATTTTAGCGTATATATTGTGTATTACGTGGATAACTCTGTAATCAGGTCGATAATCCGCTCGGCCGTAAGGCCGTCCTGGGTGTCCCCGAACAGAGCCTGACGGTAGCGATCGCGCAGTTCCGTACCCGCATCCGGCGTTTTGAGCGCCAGATCGACGGCACGCGCCAGGTTTTCCACCGCGCCGACATCTCGGCCGACCTCCCGCCAGCGCCATTCGATGCCCTGCGGATCGTAAGCTTCCTCATCCGCGGCGTGATCCGGGTTCCGGAGCAACAGGATCGGCCGGTCCACCGTCAGGAAATCGAATATCGTGCTCGAAACGTCGCTGACGAGCACATCAGCCGCCTTCATGTAGGGGACGATCTCCGCATCAGGGTCATCGACCAAGACCACCCGGTCGTGTTCATGGGCGACCTTGGCCCAGGTTTCGATCCATTTGGGCTGGCGCACGAAGGTTTCCGGATGCGGCTTGATCACCAGCGTCACGTCATGTCGTTCGCCCCGGATGAGTTCGACGATGTTCTCGCCCAGCATCTCCGCCGATGACATCTGCGGGCGCTGGCCGGGCGCGTAGAGGACAGTCGCCCCCGCATCTATCAGGGCGCGCGGCAGCGGGATGTGATCGCCCCGGAACAACGGATCCAGCGGCAGATGACCGCAAACACGCACCTGCAAGGCATCGATCAGGCCTAGTTTCACCCAGGCGTCACCGACAATCTGCCCCGGCGCCACCACGATGTCCGCACCATCGAATGCCGCGCGGTGACGGTTGTGCGACGCCAGAAACGCAGGCACGGAAACGATCAACGCGTTCGGCACCAGATCGCGCACCTGCGCTGTCTGCGTACCGCCCACAACCACGACGTCCGGCTTGAATTCGACCAGATCGCGGCCGTCCGACGTGATCAGCGGCCAATGCTTTCCCGCCGCCTGATAGAACAGGGCTGCCAAGGGGAAGTACTGATGCGCACCGTTGAAATGCAGGGCGACCCGGCGCGCGCCAGCATCGCGCTCCAAGAGACGCCGCCCATCCCGCTCCACCCCCAAACTCATTTCCCCGGCATGCGCGAACAGGTTCTGCGGCGCCAGTTTCAGCGCATCTCGGAATGCCTGAAGCGACTCCGCGCGGCGGCCTGCACTTTTTCGGGCATACCCCAGATGCACCAACGCCTCTATCCGTTTGGGGGAAAGGCGCAGGCTGCGCTCCAACGATTTCACCGCCTCGTCGGCGGCGCCGGCGCGTCGGTACGCCGCCCCCAGCAGATAATGCGCGTCGGCATTTTCCGGTGCGAGCGACACTGCTTCCTGCAAATAGGCGATGCCGCCCTGCTGATCGCCTTTCAGGAACAACGCCTTACCAAGATCAAGCCGTGCCTCAACCGCCGTCGGATTCCCGGCCACCGCTTTTTCAAAATAATTGACCGCTTTCTGCAGGTCGTGCGCTTCGGCCATCATCTCGCCCATGTGCTGGTTCGCGAGCGGATCGGTCGGGTTCTGCGCCAGCGCGTTCTGGAAATACTCCGCCGCCGCCTTGTCGGACCCCTGCCTTCGCGCCGTAATCCCGAGATCGACCATAGAAACCCCAGCCGGCGCCTCAACTTGTTCCGCCTGTTCCGTCTTTACAGGCGGCGTCAGCCGCACGATCCCCATCTTGGCGAGCCAACCGAGAGTTCGCGGCAGCCGGTAACGCCGGCGTTCGGGCAGCAACTCCGCAATCTGAATGACTTCGACCCCTTGTCGCTCGGACAGATGGTCCAGGACATGCGCCTGCTCGTCCGGTTCAAGGAGCGCATGCCCCGCCGTATCGTTGATCGGATTGGCACGAAGCCTGGCAAGCCGGTTCGCAACGCCTTCGCCCTGCGCGAGACCCGGCGCGAGCGACACCCGCGTCTTTTCCGAGATTGGATGCGAGGAAAACGCCTGAAACACGGAGAACGGATCGTCGAGATGCGGGATCGCCGGCCGGCCCGGGACCGGCGGCGCGATCTCGGCAGCGTCGGCGCGAATACGTCTGAGTTCCGACCACAACGCCTGATGACGCCGGATCACCATCGGCCAGTCATAGGTTTGCAAGGCCGTCTTGCGGGCGGCGTCGCTCATTTTTTTCCGATGCTCGACATCACCGGCGAGCGCTTCGAGGACTTCCGCCGCGATGCGGACGTCAATGGCGGTCGTCTGGCTGACAGTGCCGGCAAGGAAGATATCCGCCCGCTCGCCGCCGGCGGCCATGATCTCGTTCTCGGGCGCCAGCGTCAGATCGCCGCCGCTCTCCGGCAACGGCAGCCACGTCGGCACCAGATAGCCGTTTTCTCCGTTGGCGATGACATCCCGGTTCGCCCCCCAATCGGCCGCAACGACGGGCAAGCCCGCCGCGATTGCTTCAAGCATCTCCGTATCGACGCCGTGAGTAACCGCGTCGTCGAAGGCGGCATAGGCGTCGGCAGCGAACCACACCCGATCGCGGATATCGGCTTCGCGGCCATCCAGAAAAATCGCGTTTACTGCGGGCGCGAACTCACGGATCGCGTCGCGGTAGGCGCGCTCGATCTTTTCGTTGTCGAACCAGCCTGCCTGGACCAGGTGAATGCGCACCCCGGTGCGCCGAGCCGCCGCTTCCAACGCCAGATAAAGCGGCGTCGGGTGCGCACGCTGATAAAACGCGAAATTGCCGGTCGTGAGCACGCAGAAATCGTCCTCGCGGATACCGAGACGGCGGCGCACTCCCTCGCGAAGGGAGCGCGTCTCGTCCGTTTCCGCATAGACACCCGCATTGATACCGGGCGGAATGACGAAACCGACTCCGCCGAAATTATGTTGCCCGCCCATTCGGAACCCCAAGTACTCCGCCTGCGTCGCGAACAGGCGCTCGGCCGCCTGCTTGACGGTCTTGGAGGGATAGATCATCGCGTCCCAATGCTGCGCCGGCGCGGTCAGCAGGTCGCAAAGCGCCGCCTGCGTCGCGGCCGCGCCCAGATGCTCGATCTCACCCACGACGGAATAGTGCCGCTGACCGAAGGTGCGGCGGCGCCACATCAGTGGCCCGATCTCGGCCCCGGACAGCCTGAGCACCGGCGCATCCTTGAACCCCCGGCGGTCGCCCGGAGCGACGTACCGGCACTCGCGCTGCTCGATATCGGCCTTGGCGACGCGGCTGACGAAGTCGTCGAAATCCTGCGGATCGTGAGACTGGCAGAAAAACGCCGGGACGCCACTGTGCTTGACGAACGCGCCCAGAAACGAACCGGCCGGCCTGGGTCTGGCGTCTATTTCACGGCGATAGAAGTGCACCGCGTTTTCGACCCCGTCGATAGCGGTCTTGCTCACCCGAACCGGTTTAACGCGAACCGCCATTAACCTCCCCCAGGCTCATGCGGATCAGAACAGATGCTGGCCGCCGGTCACCCATACCTCGGTGCCGGTCACGTACTTGCTGTCGTCCGAACAGAGGTAATAGATCGTACCGGCAACGTCGGCGGGCGTGCCCATGCGCTGCAGCGGAATGCGCGGGATCAGAAGATCGTATTCGGGGCCGACCATTTCGGTTTCGATCTCGCCTGGCGCGACGGCGTTCACGCGCACATCCAACTCGGCGAACTCATTCGCCATTTCGCGGGTCAGTCCGGAAAGCGCGGTTTTCGAAATCGAATAGGCGGAGCCTGCGAACGGGTGGATGTAGTGCCCCGCAATCGACGTGATATTGACGATAGCGCCCTTACCCTTGTGCAGGTCGCCGGCGAACCCGCGCGACAGTTTGAGCGGCGCAAAGAAATTCAGCTCGAACACATCGTGCCACGCATCCAGGTCGCCGTTGAGCACCCCCAGGCGCTCCTTATAAGGCGTTTTCGGCGACATCCCCGCGTTGTTCACCAGGGCGTGTAAAGGCGCGCCGTCCAGTGCCTTTCGTGCCTCGTCGATGAAGTTCTGGATACTGGCGTCATCACCCAAATCCGTCGGGATGTGGCAGGTCCATTTGGGTTCGCGTTTGCAGGCTTCGGGCGTGTCCTCGCGCGAGCACGTGATGATATACCAGCCCCTTTCCAGGAACAGCCGCGCAGTGTAATGGCCGATACCACGGCTGGCGCCCGTGATGATGACTGTCTTTCTGTCGTCAGGATGGGAGTCGGTGTCGCTCATGACCAGACGGTACTTTAAAGCGCGACCGCTGGCCAGACCGTTAAAGCGTTGCGGTTAATCGAAAATCTTGGATTTTGACGGCTGACGCGGGCGGCTTAACGAGTATGATGCGGCCATGTGCTCGAACTTCGAACTCAATGCCGTCCCGCGCGACGTGATGAACGCCTTCGGTCTCGACGAAACGCCGCCGATGCCGAACAAGGATCAACTTCGCCCGACAGATCTGACGCTTGTCATCGGCGCCGGGAAAACTGCATTGATGCAGCCATGGGGCCTCGCCGTCGACTGGTCGAAACAACCGATGATCAATGCGCGTAGCGAAACGCTGGCCAAGAAAGCGACGTTCCGCCGCCTTCTTGAAAACCGTTGTATGGTGCCCGCAACGGCGTACTTCGAATGGCGCAAGACCGATGACGGGCAAAAGCTCAAGAACCGCATCAGCGTCGCCGCCGCTGATGTATTCGGCATGGCCGGTCTGACGGACGGTGAACGCTTCACCATCGTGACCTGCACACCCACCCCAACCATTGAACACATCCACAACCGGATGCCGGTCATTCTGACACCGACGTCCGCCGAGCGATGGATCTGCGGCGGCGCATATGCCGACGTGGCTGACGTCCTTGCGCCCTATGAAGGTGAACTAAATTACGAAGAAGAAACGCCGCCCGCACCGGCGCAGGGCGATCTCTTCGGCTAGAACTTCAGCCGCACTGGCCGCGGTGTCGAAGGAACTGATCCGCCAGCACGCACGCCATCATCGCTTCGCCGATCGGCACGGCGCGAATTCCGACGCACGGGTCATGTCGCCCCTTGGTCACGATCTCGGTTTCGTTGCCGTTTTTGTCAATGGTCGCGCGCGGCGTCAGGATCGAACTCGTCGGCTTCACCGAAAACCGAACGACCACGTCCTGGCCGGTCGAAATGCCACCCAGCACGCCGCCGTTGTTATTCGACGTGAACTCGGGCTTACCCACTGCGTCGAAGCGCATCTCGTCGGCATTCTGTTCGCCCGTGAGTTTAGCGGCGTCCATCCCTGCGCCGATTTCGACCCCCTTGACGGCGTTGATGCTCATCATCGCCAGCGCGAGCTCCGCATCCAGCTTGCCGTAGACCGGCGCGCCCCATCCCGCCGGAACGCCGGACGCGATCACTTCGATCACGGCCCCCACGGAAGAGCCCTTCTTGCGGATCTCATCCAGATAGGTCGCGAACTCATCGGCGGTCGCCGCGTCCGGTGCGAAGAACGGATTGGCGTCTACCGCATCCCAGTCTCGGACCCCATCCGGCACCGCCTTCTCGCCCATGCGGATCAGCCCGCCTTTTATTACGATCCCGGAGGGCAGCACCTTGCGCGCAATGGCCCCCGCAGCGACACGCATCGCCGTTTCCCGCGCCGACGAGCGTCCGCCGCCGCGATAGTCGCGGAAGCCGTATTTGGCGTCGTAGGTATAGTCGGCGTGCCCGGGCCGATACTTGTCTTTTATCTCGCCGTAGTCCTTCGAGCGCTGGTCGGTGTTCTCTATCAACAGGCCGATCGACGTGCCGGTCGTCTTACCCTCGAACGTGCCGGAGAGAATCCTGACCTGATCCTTCTCCTGTCGCTGCGTCGTATACCTCGACTGTCCCGGGCGGCGCTTGTCGAGGAAGGGCTGGATATCGGCCTCGTTCAGCTCAATCCCGGGCGGACAGCCGTCGACGACACAGCCCAGTGCGGGGCCGTGGCTCTCGCCGAAGGTCGTAACCCGGAACAGATGACCGAAGGTGTTGTGCGACATCCGGTGTCCCCGCGTCAGACGACGGAGATGTCGGGCGCGTCGACGGCTTTCATGCCGACGATGTTGTAGCCGCAATCCACATGATGATTCTCGCCGGTGACGCCGCTCGACAGGGACGACAACAGATACACCCCGGCACCGCCGATATCGTCCATATTGACGTTGCGGCGCAGCGGCGAGTTGTACTCGTTCCACTTCAGGATATAGCGGAAATCGCCGATCCCGCTGGCGGCCAGCGTCTTCATCGGCCCGGCGGAAAGCGAGTTCACACGAATGCTGTCCTTGCCGAGGTCTTCGGCGAGGTAGCGCACGCTGGCTTCCAGCGCCGCCTTGGCGACACCCATGACGTTGTAATGCGGCATCACCCGCTCAGCGCCGTAGTATGTCAGCGTCAGCAGGCTGGCACCCTCGTTCAAAAGCGGCCGGGCGCGCTGGCAAACGGCGGTGAACGAATAGCAACTGACGTTCATGGTGAGCGCGAAATTCTCGGGCGTGGTGTCGACATAGGCGCCCTTCAACTCGTCCTTGTTCGAATAAGCCACCGCGTGCACGAGGAAATCGAGGCCGCCCCATTTTTCCTTCAACGTGTCGAACACCGAATCGATACTAGCGAAATCCGTCACGTCGCAGGGTAACACGAGATCCGAATTCACCGACTGAGCGAGCGGTAATACGCGCTTCTGCAGCGCCTCTCCCTGATAGGTGAATGCCAATTCCGCACCCTGTTCGTGCGCCGCCTTTGCAATTCCCCAGGCGATGGAACGATCGTTGGCAACGCCCATCACAAGGCCGCGCTTTCCGTGCATCAAAGGTGCAGGTTGAGCCATCTTAAACTTCCTCGTCTTCCAAATACTCGATCCCCGGCGGCGGGAATCAGCCCTCGGAGCATGCTACACGCAAAAGTCCCGTCAAGCCATGTCATCGCACAATATGTTTTGCCGGAGAGGCTTTGCCATATAATACGGTGGCGGAAGCGTCAATCGGATGGAGGCCGGAATGGCCGAAAATACGACCGGCGAGGGCATCGAACCAGAAGATTTCGCCGACGACAGAGAAAATATCCTCCCCGACGAGGAGGAGAAGGAGCACGAGGCCGGCCTTGAGGTCGTTGTCAATGAGGCGGGGGCCTTTATCCGCTTCGTGGCCCGCCGTTTCGGCGAGGACCGGTGCCTGCGCATGGCCGCCGGGCTGAGTTACACCTCGCTCCTCGCCATCGTGCCGCTGACCGCCATCGCGTTTTCGATGCTGGCGGCGTTTCCTGTTTTCGAGGGGGTGCGCGAAACGATCCAGGAGGCGGTTTTCGCCAACCTGCTCCCGGAAACGGCCGATGCCGCCAAGGAGCACTTCAACACGTTCATTCAAAATACGACGACACTCAGCGCCGTCGGTATCATCGCCCTCGCCGCGACAGCCGTGTTGCTGCTGGCGACCATCGAGGCCGACCTCAATTCCATTTTCCGTGTCGCCCGCTCCCGCGCCATCGTGCCCAGGCTTCTGGTATTCTGGGCGCTTCTGACACTCGGGCCGCTTCTGCTGGGCGCGAGTTTTTCGCTCGCCACCTATTTTTATGCGGCGACGCAATGGATCGGCATCGATACCGGCGGCGGGTACGCTGCGTTTTTCGGCACGTTCCTGCCGACGGTGATGATGATCGTCCTTCTCTCGGGTTTCTACATTATCATCCCGAACCGGCCGGTCAGCCTGACCGCGGGATTGGCGGGCGGCGCGCTCGCCGGGATTGCCTTCACGGTTCTGCGCAAGATATTCGGCTGGTACATTGTTACGTTTCCGACCTACCAGAATATTTACGGCGCAATGTCGGTGATCCCGATCTTCCTGGTTTGGATGTATTTATCATGGCTGGTGGTCTTGCTCGGTGCACTGTTGACGGCGAGCGTCAGCGAATGGCAGTCGGCCGGCGGCAAGCCGTTGTCGTCGAACGTCGGGTCCAGCATGCGCCTGCTGATCGCGGTGCAGGCACTCGCCGCGCTTTACGAGGCCAGCCGGGACGGCAGGGGCGGCGTCCACAGAACGCGAATTCTGAGGTCGACCGGCGGTGGCGGTGAAGCTGTCGACCGTATCCTTAATCAGTTGCGTGCCGCGCATTATGTCGAGCGGACAGCGGCAAACCGCTGGATTCTGGCGCGCAACCCGGAAACCGTGACGCTCTACGACCTGTATCAAAAACTCGGCCTCGGATTTTCCGAATACGCCATTTTGCGCGGCGACGAACAATGGCGCGGACGGCTTGAGGAACGAATCAACGAATTGCGCGCCTCGAACCAAGACGTCCTCGGCGTATCGCTCAAGGAAATCATCGAGCCGGAAACGCCCCAGGCTAAGTTCCGCGAAGTCCGGAACTAGGAATTGCGCTCCTCGGCGCGCTTGCGGATGAATTCCGCCAGTTCGGGGTCGAGTTTCTTCGGCAACGTCAGCACCAGCGTCACGAAATGATCGCCGCGCTCGCCGCTCTTTCGGCCACCATCGGCGAGCCCCCGTCCCTTCAGCCTTAAGCGCGTGCCGGTGTTCGAGTTCGGCGGCACCGTGACATTGACCATACCGTCGATGGTTTCGACCTGAATTTTGCCCCCGACGACGGCGGTCTCGAGATTAACCGGCGCGTCGGTATAGACGTCGCGGCCTTCGCACTTGAAAATCGGGTGGTCCGCGACCGCGACCTCGATCAGCGCGTCGCCGTCCTTCCCTTTGCCGAAACCGCGCATGCCCTGGCCCTTGAGGCGAAGCACCTGACCTGTGACGGTCCCCGGCGGCACGGAAACCTTGAGGAAGGCGCCGCTGGTGGTCTTGATCTCCTTGCGCGCCCCGCGTGCGGCCTCGAGAAAATCGACATCAAGCGTGTAGTTCACATCGACGCCATCTATGTCCGGCCCGCCGCGGTCGCGGAAGAATCGCTCGAAACCGGAACGGCCGGGTTTCTCGCCCTTGGATTTCTTTTCCGGCTCCGGTTTGGCGCGTTGCTTGCGGCCCTCGGCGCTGATTTCACCGCGGTCATACTGCGCGCGGCGAACGGGATCGGAGAGAATCTGATAGGCCGCCGACAACTCCTTGAATTCGTCCTCGGCCCACGGATTGCCGGGATCGAGATCCGGATGCATTTCCCGGGCCTTGCGGCGATAGGACTTCTTGATCTCTTCCGCACTCGCATCCGTCGGCACGCCGAGGATACGGTAGAGATCGCTGTCTTTCTTGTTGGATGGCGCCATGGAGACGTCAGGCCGCCAATCCGGCCGCCTCCGCCTTGGCGCGTGTCCAGGCATTGTTCGGCAAACGGCCGAGCCGTTCCGACACCAGCATCTTGGCGACGTTGATCCGCCCTGACTTCAGCGTGGAATCGATCAGCACCATATTGAACAGGTCGCGCTGCGCATGTGAGCCGCCCAGCTTGAACAGGTGGTAACGGATCGGCAACAACGTCTCGACCACACTATCGTATTCACCGGCTCGATACGCCACCATCGCACGCGCCACAGGCAGACCGATGGCGTCCGTCACCCGCGCGTTGTCATCACCATGGCTTTCCGCATAGGCCTGCATCGCATCGAGCAATTCTTTTTCGTCGCCGTGTCCGGCGGCGGAAAGCGAGATCGCGTGATGCACGTCGATGAACGCCAACGACTGGTCGTGGGTGTGACACTTGCACTTCTCGGCCAGCGCCTGCCATCGGTCGCCGACGTCCTTGCCATGCAGTTCGAGACGCAAAAGCACCGCCGCGTCGTTCACAAGATCCAGATACTCGTCCGATTCCGGGTCCCACAAATCTTCATCGTAGAGACGGAACACTTCGTCGTACTCGCCCCGGTCCAGATGCATCAGCATGCGGTGCCACCAGACGTGATAGCGGAAATTGTTGGCGGTGGTCCAACCGGACTCGTTCTTCTTGATCCAGTCGATTCCGCTGTCGGGGTCGTCCCGCATTTCGTGCACGTGCGCGACCGCATGGATCGCCCATGGATTTTCGGGAATATGTTCGACCGCCTCGACGCCAGCTTTCAGCGCCGTTTCGTAATCATGGGTTTCCTCGTGACCGAACGCCTGCATCCCCTTTACGTAGCCATACCCCGGGGTGTCCGGCGTCCACGCGAACAGTCGGCGCGCCACGGTATCGCGCAGGTTCTGACCGTCGCCTTCATAGAAATGCCCATGGTGCGCAAGCCGGAGCGCCAGCACGTCCAGCGGGTTCTCAACCAGAATCGCTTCCCAAGTCGCAATCGCGGCGCGTTTGCGGCCGTTGGCCCAGTGTTCCGCCGCGTCGATATGCATGCGCTCGCGCGGCGTAGCGTTTTCGGCCAGGGTGCGCGCTTCGGCGGCGGCCTTTTGCGCGCGCTGTTGCAGCGGCCCGGTCGCCATCAGCATGAAAAAATAGCACTTCATCGCGTTGGCGAGCGGCATTTCAGGATCGAGTTCCAGCGTCGCCTTAAGATTGGGACCGGCGCTGGCGTTGATCGACAGATACGAAACGATCAGGTTGTCGAATGCCTTCACGGCGTCTTCGGATGCGGCCGTGATATCCAGCCCGCGGCAATCCTGGTACATGAAAATCCTCCTGTTGCAACGGACTCTAAGGCTCCCTAGCTTAGGTGCCAAGCGGCAACAACTTTTGGATGCGTGGAATTTAATGGCTTCAGACAATAATTCGGTTCAGGAAATCGACGCCGCCACGGCCAAGGCGTGGATCGATGCCGGCAACGCCGTGATCCTCGATGTCCGCGAGGATGCGGAACTTCTCGAAGCCCGTATCCCGGGCGCCGTCCACAACGCCATGTCGTCGTTCGATTTCGAGAATATCCCGAAAGGCGACGGAAAGAAGGTGGTCGTCATGTGCGCGCACGGCATGCGCTCGATGCAGGTCGCCGACTACCTGTTGAAGCAAGGGATGCTGGACGAGGTCTATAACATGACCGGCGGCATCGTCGGCTGGGCGCAGTCGGGTTTACCGTTCGAACAAGGCTAAGCCCCCTTCTCCGCCGCAATCAGAAATTCGACGTTGCCTTCTGGCCCGGTGATCGGGCTCTCCATCAGGCCCAGCACGCGCCACCCCTCCAGCCCGTCCAGCCACGTGCGGATATCCTCACACACGGCGGCATGGATGCCTGGATCGCGGACCACGCCGCCCTTGCCGACATTTTCGCGTCCCGCTTCGAATTGCGGCTTGATGAGCGCGACCAGGAATGCGTGATCCTTGGTTAATTCCATCGCTGCCGGCAACACGGTTTTCAGACCGATGAAACTGGCGTCGCAAACGACGATGTCGGCGGGCTCGGGGATTTGATCTTCGGATAGATAACGCGCATTAGTTTTTTCGAGGACGACGACACGTTCGTCGGAGCGCAGCTTCCACGCCAACTGACCGTGACCGACATCAACAGCGTAAACCCGCGCCGCACCGTTCTGTAAAAGCACGTCCGTGAAACCGCCGGTCGATGCCCCGACATCGATACAGGCGCACCCTTCCGGGTCGACCGCGAAGTGCTCCAGCCCGTGCGCGAGTTTCAGCCCGCCTCGGCTGACCCATGGGTGGTCCTGACCCCGCACCTCGAGCGCGATGTCCTCGGCGACTTGCTGCCCTGCTTTTTCGAGTTTGCGTTCGCCGGAAAAAACCAGCCCCGCCATGATCAACGCTTGCGCCCGGGAGCGGCTTTCGACCAGCCCCCGGTCCACCAGCAATTGATCCAGGCGGATCTTGGCGATGGGATCAGGCCCGCGCGGGTGAGCTCAGCTCGCTCTCGCGGCCGAGCGCGGTCATCACCGTCTCGACGATGTGCGATGCGTTGAGGCGCGCCGTCTCGTACTGCTTTTCCGGCTTGTCCTGATCAAGGAATTCATCCGGCATCATCATGGCGCGAACCTTGAGCCCGTTTTCGAGGAGCCCGTCGTTGGCCATGAACGTCAGCACGTGCGAGCCGAAGCCGCCGATCGAGCCTTCCTCGATCGTCACCAGCACCTCGTGGTTGCGGGCCAGATCGCGGATCATGTCCTGGTCCAGCGGCTTGGCGAAACGGGCATCCGCGACCGTGGTTGACAGCCCACGCGCCGCCAACTCCTCGGATGCCTTGAGGCATTCCTGGAGGCGGCCGCCGAAGCTCAGGATCGCCGCCGTCTTGCCTTCGCGGACGATCCGGCCCTTGCCGATCTCAAGGATTTCACCCCGTTCCGGCAGTTCGACGCCGATACCTTCGCCACGCGGATAGCGGAACGCGGACGGACGGTCGTCGATGGACGCCGCCGTGCGCGTCATGTGCATCAGCTCCGCCTCGTCTGCGGCGGCCATGACGACGAAATTCGGCAATGTCGCAAGATAGGCGACGTCGAACGCACCGCAGTGCGTCGAGCCGTCGGCGCCGACGTAGCCGGCACGGTCGATGGCGAAACGGACCGGCAGCGACTGGATCGCGACGTCGTGCACCACCTGGTCGTAAGCGCGCTGCAAAAACGTCGAATAGATCGCCGCGAACGGCTTGTAGCCCTCGGTCGCAAGACCGGCGGCGAACGTGACGCCGTGCTGTTCGGCGATTCCGACATCGAAGCTGCGCTCGGGATAGACGTCGCCGAACTTGTCGACGCCGGTGCCTGACGGCATGGCGGCGGTGATGGCGACGACCTTGTCGTCGTGCCTGGCTTCCTCGATCAACGCCTTGGCGAAGACGTTAGTGTAGCTCGGCGCGTTCGGTTTCGGCTTGTGTTGCTTGCCGGTGACAACGTCGAACTTGGAAACGCCGTGATACTTATCGGCCGATTCTTCGGCCGGCTTATAGCCATGTCCCTTCTCGGTGACGATGTGCAGTAGCACCGGACCGTCTTCCTGGTCGTCGCGCAAATTCTTCAGCACGGGGATCAGATGGTCCATATTGTGACCGTCGATGGGGCCGACGTAATAGAAGCCCAATTCCTCGAACAGCGTGCCGCCCGTGACCATACCTCGCGCGTATTCCTCGGCGCGCTGGGCGACGGTTTCGAATTGGCGCGGCAGCCTTTTGGAGACGTTCTTCGCAAAATGACGCGCCGAACGATACGTCTTGGACGAAATCAGGCGAGACAGATAGGCCGACAGCGCACCGACCGGCGGCGCGATCGACATGTCATTGTCGTTGAGGATGACGATCAGGCGGGCGTCCATGGATCCCGCGTTGTTCATCGCCTCGTAGGCCATACCGGCAGTCATCGCGCCGTCGCCGATGACGGCGATGACGTTGTTGTCTTTGCCGGAAAGCGAACTTGCCACCGCCATGCCGAGGCCCGACGAAATCGAGGTCGAAGAGTGCGCGGCGCCGAACGGATCGTACTCGCTTTCGCTGCGTTTGGTGAATCCGGAAATGCCGCCGCCCTGGCGAAGCGTGTTCATGCGGTCGCGGCGCCCGGTCAGAATCTTATGCGGATAGCACTGGTGTCCAACGTCCCAGATCAACCGGTCATCGGGCGTATTAAAGACATGATGCAAAGCGACCGTAAGCTCAACGACGCCAAGCGATGCACCGAGGTGGCCACCCGTAATCGAGACGTTGCGAATCGTATCGCGGCGCAATTCGTCAGCGAGTTGACGGAGTTCCGCCTGCGAAAACTCGCGGGTGTCGGCCGGAAAATGAACTTTGTCCAGAAGCGGGGTTTCGTTAATATTATCCAACGATAGAAATCCCTTTGCCTTTGTCGTCTGTCTATTAAATCAGAATCACAGATAATTCACAAAAAAGCACACGAATTTGCGGTGTTTCGGCGATTATTTCCGCCGAGTCACGATAAAATTCGCAAGTTGTTTTAAATGCTCGCCTTTTTCCTCGAACATTTCAAGGTGGGCGGCAGCCTGCTCGGCCAGCAGATGGGCCTGGTCGCGCGCCCGGCCAACCCCGAGAAGCGAGACGAACGTCGCCTTACCGGCCGCTTCGTCCTTACCGGTCCGCTTGCCGACTTCCTCGGCGTCGCCCTCCACATCGAGCAGGTCATCTGCAATCTGAAACGCGAGGCCGATATCGTGTGCGTAATGATGCAGCGCCTGGCGGGCCGAATTCGAGGCCTGGCCCATGATCGCACCCATGTCGCAGGCGACGGCGATCAGTGCACCGGTTTTCATTCGCTGCAGGCGGGTGATTTCCGGGATATCGAGCTCGGACTGCTCAGCCACCAGATCGAGCATCTGCCCGCCGACCATGCCGTGATCCCCGGCGGCTTTCGCCAGTTCCAGACACAGGTTGGCGCGCACGCTCGCATTGCCGTGGGTTTCCGGATCGGCCAGCACCTCGAACGACTTTGTGAGCAGCGCATCGCCGGCGAGGATCGCCGTCGCTTCATCGAATTCCTTGTGCACGGTGGGACGCCCGCGGCGCATGTCGTCGTCGTCCATCGCCGGCAGGTCGTCGTGCACCAGCGAATAACAATGTACCATCTCAAGCGCTGCCGCGGCGCGGTAGGCACGGCTTTCGGCCACGCTGAACAGGGTGGCCGACTGCACCAAAAGGAACGGCCGGATCCGCTTGCCGCCACCGAGCGTCGCATAGCGCATGGCGTCAATGACGCGCGCTTCCGGCATCTCCGATTTCGGCAGCAGACGGTCGAGATACTTTTCAACGGTTTCAGCACACGCGGTCAGCGCGCTGTCGAGCTCACTCATTGGGAAATCCTTCAGGCGTCGTCGAGAGGTTCGGTATCGACCGCGCCGTCCGCGCCGACGACAATCTTCTCGATCCGAGCTTCCGCTTCCTTCAGCTTGGCCTCGCAGTGACGTTTCAGAAACACGCCGCGCGTATATCCGTTGATGGAGGTGTCGAGATCCCCCTCTCCGGTCTCGAGTTCGCGCACGATGTCCTCGAGCTCTTCGAGGGCGGTCTCGAAGCTCATCGCGCGGATGTCTTCAGGGATTTCGTCCTTATCGGCGGCTTTGCCCTTGGCCATGTGGACAACCTCGGATCGGCAGTTCGAAAACGGCGCGCAGAATAGGCGTCAAGCCGCGGGCGGGCAAGCGGTCAATGCTCCATCAGGGACTGCACATGTTCCATCACGCTGTCCCTGAGCGCTTCGAGGTCATAGCCCCCTTCGAGCATGGAGACGACACGGCCGTCGCAGACATCGTCGGCAAGATCGAGCAGTTTGTCGGTCACCCAGCGGTAGTCTTCGGTTTCCAGCTCCAGTTGCGCCAGCGGATCGCGCTTGTGCGCGTCGAAGCCGGCGGAAATGATCAGAAGTTCCGGTTTGAAAGCGCGGATTCCCGGCAAGATCGTCTCTTCGTAGGCTTCGCGAAAACCTTGCGACCCGGTGCCCGGCGCCAACGGCGTATTGCAGATATTCTTGAAATCCCCCTGCTCGCGGGTCGAACCGGTCCCCGGATACGCCGGGTACTGATGCGACGACGCGTAGAACATGCCATCGACATGCTCGAAGCTGTGTTGCGTGCCGTTCCCGTGGTGCACGTCGAAATCGATGACGCAGACCCGCTCCATGCCGTGCTTGGCGCGCGCATGGAATGCGGCGGCGGCGGCTGAATTAAAGAGGCAGAAGCCCATCGCCTGCGACGATTCCGCATGATGCCCCGGCGGGCGCACGGCACAGAACGCATTCTTGGCTTCCTTGCCGACGACCGCGTCGACCGCGGCGACACCGGCACCCGCCGCGCGCTGTGACGCTTCGCCGGACCTGGGCGACATGGCGGTATCGGGATCGAGACGGACGCGTCCCTCGCTCGGGATATTGTCCATGATCATGTCGACATAATCAGACTCGTGCACAAGTTTGACGTCCGCCAGATCGACGATCGGCGCTTCCAGTCTGTGCAGATGCTGGAACTTCTCGTTCTCGAGCCCCGCCATGACCGCGCGCAGCCGGTCCGGCCGCTCGGGATGATACTCGCCCGGGTCGTGCTCGATACAGGCGGGGTGGGAATACAGGAATGTCGTCATAATCAGATACCGTCCGGAGTTAGTCGCCCTTCGACGTCAGTATACGCAGATAGTCCACCAGTTCCGAAAGCTCCTTCGCATCGGTGACGCGCTGGACCGGCATTTTGGTGCCGGGCAGCATCTTGTCCGGTCCCTCGTCGAAAAGCCGGAACAGGTGCTTCGCGTCCCAGCGGAAATCGACGCCCGTGAGCGCGCCCGAATAGTGATACCCGGGCACCGAACCGGCAGCCCGGTTGAACAGGCCTTCGAAATGCGGACCCGACCGCGATGGGCCTTCCGCCGTCAGGGAATGGCATCTGGCGCACTTCGTGTAAAGTTTCGCACCGGGGTGATCGCTGTCCAGCCAGGGTTTCGGCTCGTTCGTGGCGATCCTGGTCTGGCCGATTCGGTCACCGGTTTCGATGTGCCAGACACGCGCCTGTTCATCAGAACTTGTCGAGATGGCGAACCGGCCGTCGGGTGAATAGGTCGCCGACCAGGCAATCCGGTCATGGGCGAATATCTCGTGAACCGGGTCGCCGGTTTCCAGATTCCATTCGACGACATAACCGTCTTTCCCTGCCGTTAAAGCGCGTTTGCCGTCCGGCGAAAATTCGACGTCGTAGACTTGGCCGTCGCGGACCTTGATTTCACGGAGTTCGGCCTGCTCCTCCAGATCCCAAAGGCGAATGGTCTTGTCGATGCTGGCCGAGAGCAGCCGCTTGCCGTCGGGCGAGAGGCTGAGCGCCGTGATCCCCATCCGGTGCCCCTCTAGCTTGCCCGCGATATCGCCGGTTTCCAGATTCCAGATTTCGATCACCGGGTGATGGCCGCCGCTGACAAGGCGCTTGCCGCCATCCACGAACGCCACCGCATTGACCGGGCTGTTCGTCGCGATCGTCCGGATTGCGGCGCCCGTTTCAAGGTTCCAGATCTTGACCGTCTTGTCCCATGACCCGGTCGCCGCCAGTTTGCCCGAGGACGATATCGCGGCGGCCATGACCTTATGCTTGTGTCCGGTCAGCGTATGAATGGGTTTGAGCGTCGTCAGATTCCAGTAGATCGCTTTGAAGTCGTCGCTGGTGGTGAGCGCATGATCGGAATCAGGGCCGAACGTCACGCTCGTCACCGGGCCCTCGTGTAAAATGAGGGTGCCGATCTCCGACTGATCGCCGAAATTCCAGACCTTCGCCGTGTAATCGAAGCTGCCAGTGATGACGCGAGTCCCGTCAGGGGATATATCGACACTGCGGACCATTCCACCGTGCCCGATCAAGTCCGCTTTGGCAGCAAACGAGACGACAGTCAGAGCCGCCACGGCGGCGATCAGGCGAACATGCTTCCGCATAGCCAATATTTTGGCGAACGGTCTGGTATTTTCAATGCATTTGCTGAACAGGCGACAGCAAATCCTCAGGCCCGGTAGGCGCGTACGAAGGCGTCGGCGACGCCGCGCGCTTTTTCGTCGATTTCCGCAGCGCTCGGCATGTCGCGCAAGCCTAGGATGCGCTGCAGATACATATTTCCCCGGAGCATCGCAAAGAACATCGAGGCGGCGGCCTCCCGGTCCGGCACGGCGAGCTTGCCGCGCGCGTCCATCCGCTCGAGGTACGCCGCCAGACGGGCGGTCGCGGTTTTCGGCCCGGCCCGATAGAAAACCTCCGCAAGTTCCGGAAAACGGCCGCACTCGGCGAGGATGGTCCGATAGAGGGTCACGCTTTCGTCATTGAGCACGACGTTGAGAAAAACCTTCGCCATTTCGAAAAGCACAACATCAGGATCGCCGTCGCCGGTGATCTGCAAGCCCTCGGAATCCATCAGTTCCTCACACTTGCCGCTGACGATTTCCTCGAACAGCGCATCCTTGGCGCCGAAATGACTGTAGACGGTCTGCTTGGAAACGCCGGCTTCGGCGGCGATCTGGTCCATGCTAGCGGGCCCGTAACCCGCCCCCATGAAAACCCGCGCCGCAGCGCGCACGATCGACTTGCGTTTTGCCGCCGATGCGGGATTCAGTGCTTCCCCCGATTTTGCAAGTGCGCCGGACATTGCCTTTTCGTCTCCCGATCACGCAAAGGTCATCATCGGTTGGCAGAAATCGATTGCCAGTAGAATCCGACTATAATATTTTGGACTGGACCGTCCAGTCTTATTAGGACCGTCCAACGTCCGACCCGCTGGGAAGCACCCCGGCGCGGTCGTTTTGATATGTCTAGGGAACGCTGCAGTTTGGGGATCGATTGGATGAATACGTTCGGATACCGCGCCGCCGCCGTCAGCCTGGCCATTGCGCTCGCCTTGGCCGCCCCGGCGTTCGCGCAGGATGCGAAGCAGGCCCCCAAGGCCAAGGCCGTCGGCATGGATACGGTCCGTGTCGAACCATTGCGCCAGACCGTTCCCGTGATCGGCCGTTTCGTGCCTCATCAGGCCGGCGTCGTCGCCGCGCGGGTCGCAGGCCCCGTCGACAAGTACATGGTCGAGGTCGGTGACCGCGTCAAAGCCGGTGACGTGCTCGCGGTGCTGGTCGACAATTCTTTCGTGTGGGAACGCAATCGCCGCAAGGCAGACGTCGCCAGCGCACGCGCCAGCCTCGAAACCGCACGCGCCAGCCTGCAACTGCTGGATCAGGAGTTGAAGCGGCTCGAGGGACTCAAGGAGTCGCCCGCGTTTTCCCCTGCCCGGCTCAACGACAAGCGCCAGGAAACCATCCGCGCCAAGAGCCAGATCGGCGAAGCGACCGCCGATCTCAAGTCCGCGGAAGCGGACCTGGAACTGGGTGAGATCGCGCTCGCCAACACCAAGATTCGCGCCCCTTACGACGGCGTCATCGTCGAACGTCACTCCGAAGCTGGCGCCTACTTGCGCGACGGCGATCCGGTAGTGACCATCCTCGACGACAACAACATGGAAATCGAAGCCGACGTTCCGGCGAACCGCGTCGCCGGTCTGACCGAGGGACGTGAGCTCGACGCCAAGATCGAAGACGGCACCCCCGTAAAGGCCATCGTTCGCGCTGTCATTCCGGATGAAAATCCGCGCACCCGTACGCGGCGCGTCAGGTTCGTCTCCGAATTCGAGGGCAGCGCCCGCTCGACCGCCGCCAATCAATCGGTAACCGTGCATGTGCCCGCCGGGGAAATCCGCGACGTCCTGACCGTGCACAAAGATGCGATTTTGAACCGTGGTGGCGCGCAGCTTGTCGTGCTCAATGATGACGGCAAGGCGGCCTTCACGCCGGTCCGCCTCGGCGAAGCGATCGGGCAACGGTTTGTCGTCCAGAGCGGGCTTAAGGAAGGCGACGAAGTCGTGATCCGAGGAAACGAGCGCCTGCAACCGGGCGAGGCGATCAAGCGCGGCAATCCGGAGAGCAAGGAAAACGCTTCATGAACGGATTGATCCGCCTTTCCATCGAACGTCCCATCGCCGTGCTTGCGGCGGTGTTGATGGTGGTGATGTTCGGCGCCGTGGCGTTGTTCAAGATTCCGATCCAGCTGACCCCCGACGTCCGCAAGCCGATTATCAGCTTGGAGACCATCTGGCCGGGCGCGGCGCCTGCCGAAATCGAACGCGAGATCACCAACGAGCAGGAAGAGGTCCTGAAGGGCATCGAAGGATTGGAGGAGATCTCGTCCGAGAGCCAGGACGGCCGCTCGCGCATCACCATGGAGTTCGCCGTCGGCACGGATATGAGCCGGGCGCTGCTTCTGACCGCCAACCGGCTCGACCGGGTGAGCAGCTATCCCGACGAGGCGGATCAACCGTCGATCCGCACCGCCAGTTCCGAAGACAACCCCATCGCTTGGTTCGTGTTAACACGAACCGGCGACAATAAGGCCCCGATCCACACCTTCGGCGACTTTGCCGAGGACGTCATTCAGGATCGCCTCGAACGCGTCGCCGGCGTCGCGCGGGTCAACATGTATGGGGCCGCCAGCCGGGAAATGATCGTCCGCGTCGATCCCGACCTGATGGCGCGTTATCGCCTGACCGTGACCGACATCGTGAGCACGTTACGCGCCGCCAATTCGTCGGTATCGGCGGGCGATGTCGACGAAGGTAAACGCCGCTACGTGGTGCGGACCGAAGGCGAGTTCTCAAAGCTCGAGGACGTCGAAAACGTCGTCGTGCGTTCTCTGAGCCCCGAACAGGGCGGCGGGATCGCGCGTGTCAGGATCGGCGACATCGCGCAGGTCACGTATGGACATTCCGATCCGACGGCACGCATCCGGGTCAATGGACGCCCGGCGATCGCGCTGAACACCGTCCGCGAGACTGGGGCCAACGTGATCGAGACCATGAATGGCATCCGCGCCGCCATCGAAGAGCTCAACACCAAGCGCCTGCCGCGAGAACAGTTGAAGCTGACGCAGGTTTATGACGAAACGGTCTATATCGATTCCTCGATCGACCTGGTGCAGCAGAACATCATCATCGGTGGCCTGCTCGCGGCTTTCGTGCTGCTGATCTTCCTGCGCTCGGGTGGCGCCACGCTGATCGTCTCCATGGCGATCCCGGTCTCCGTGATCGGCGCCTTTGTCGCCATGGCCTTTCTCGGCCGCTCGCTGAACGTCATCTCGCTCGCCGGGATCGCGTTCGCCGTCGGCATGGTGGTCGACGCCGCCATCGTCGTGCTCGAAAACATCTTCCGCCTTCGCGAAAAAGGTTACAGCCGTGTCGAGGCGGCGTTCCTCGGCGCCAAGCAGGTCTGGGTCGCGGTCCTGGTCTCGGCGATGACGACGGTCATGGTCTTTATCCCGATCCTGATCATGGAGCTCGAAGTCGGTCAGTTGTTCCGCGACATCGCGGTGGCGCTGTCGGTGTCCGTGTTGCTGTCGCTGCTGGTCGCGATCACCGTCATCCCGGCGTTGTCAAAGCGACTGCTCGGCGGACCCGACGAAACCAGCATCACGCGCCGCCGCATTCCCGGGATCGATCATCTTGCCAGCGGGTTCCACATCGCCGTCATGGCGATCACCAGGCGCGTCATTGCCAACAAGCTGGCATCGGTCGGCGTCGTGCTTTTTCTGTGCGGCACCGGCGCATTCATCACGTACGCCTTGCTGCCGAAGCTCGAATATCTGCCGGACGGCAACCGTAATCTGATCTTCGGCGTCGTTGCGCCGCCACCCGGCTACAACCTCGACACCACCGAGGACATCGCGGCGAAGTTCGAAGCCGAGATGATCCCGCTGCTGGCCGAGAACAATCCCGAAGGGACCCGCGCCGACGGCAAACCGCTCGTCGACCGCTTCTTCTTCGTCGCGACGCGCGGCATTACCTTCCTGGGCGCCGCCGCCTACGATCCGAACCGCGTCAAGGAACTGATCCCGATCCTGAAGTCGGCGGCGCTTAAAGAGCCGGGCACGTTCGGCCTGATCTCGCAACGCTCGCTGTTCGGCCGCGGCATCGGCGGCTCCCGCTCTATCGAGCTTAATGTCATGGGCGAAGACCTCGAAACCATTCTCGGCACCGCGGTGCGCGCCGTTGGGATGGTCGAGCAGGCCATGCCGCGCAGCCAAGGCACGCAGCTTCGCCCGAAACCGGGGCTCGAACTCGGCGCACCCGAGGTCCGCGTTTATCCGAACCGGATCAAACTGGCCGACAACGGCGTCTCCGCACAGCAGCTTTCCGATACGCTGGACGCCTTCAACGACGGGCTCCGCGTTGCCGAGATCACCGTCGGCAACAAACGCCTCGATCTGATGATCAAGGGACCGGACAGCCAGGTGACCGAGACGCAGGGCATCAACTATCTGCCCGTCGCGACCCCGTCCGGCATCATCCTGCCGGCAAGCGAGCTTTCCGATATCGTCGTGACCGCCGGCCCGACGCAGATCAACCACCTCGAACGGCTGAGAACGGTAACCCTTGAGATCCGCCCACCGGACGGCATCCCGCTGGAAACCGCGCTTGAAACACTGCAGGTCGGCGTCATCGACAAACTGCAGGCGGAGGGCATGCCGGAGGGCGTGCAGCTTCGCATGACCGGGACGGCCGACAATCTGAACCAGACCTGGGCGCACATGAAGTTCGACCTGCTGATCGCCGTCGTCATCGTCTATCTGGTGATGGCGGTGCTGTTCGAGAGCTTCGTCTACCCGATGGTGATCATGTTGTCGGTGCCGCTGGCGACCGCAGGCGGCGTGCTCGGCCTAGCCGTGATGAACCAATTCACGTTCCAGCCGCTCGACATGCTGACGCTGCTTGGGTTTGTCATCCTGATCGGGATCGTCGTCAACAACGCGATCCTGCTCGTGCACCAGACGCTCTATCACATACGCGAAGAAGCCTTGCCGGTGACGGAGGCCATTCTGGAATCCACCTCGAACCGTATCCGGCCGATCTTCATGTCGACCACAACCAGTGTGTTCGGCATGATGCCGCTGGTGCTGTTCCCGGGTGCGGGTTCGGAGCTTTACCGGGGGCTGGGCTCGGTGGTGTTGGGCGGACTGTCGCTTTCGGCGATCCTCACCCTTGCGATCATTCCGCCGCTGATGGCACTGTTCTGCGCGGCCGTCGAACGCAGCCGCGACGAACGCCTGCAGCGCAAGGCCGAACGCGATGACGACGACCGCAAGAGCCGTTTCCCGGCCATTGAGGACAAGACTGGCGAAAGCGAAACCATCGATGCGTCGACCCCGAACCGCCCGCAGACGAAACCGAACCCGGCGGAATAACGCAACCCATGACTGATTGCAGATTTGCCATCGTCGGTGCCGGGATCGCCGGCGCCTCGCTTGCCTACCGGCTGTCTGAACTGCTCGGCAACGGCAAAGACGTGCTGTTGCTCGAACGCGAGGACCGGCCCGGCTATCACTCGACTGGGCGTTCCGCCGCCGTCTACACCGAAACCTACGGCCCGCCCGTGATCCGCGCCTTGACGGCCGCATCGAGACCGCTGTTCGACAACCCGCCCGACGGCTTTGCCGCACACCCGCTGTTGCATCCGATGGGCATGCTTTTGGTCGGCGGGACCGCGCGCCGAGAGAAAGCCGCTGAGCTGTTCGAGCAATGCCGTGCCCTGACGCCCACCATCCGGCTGCTCGAAGGCAAGGCGGTCGCCGATCTCGTCCCCGTTCTGCGCCCGGAATGGACGGCTGTCGGCGTTCTGGAACCAGATTGCATGTCCATGGACGTCGCCGCCATTCACGACGGTTATCTCCGTGGCTTCAAATCACAGGGCGGCAAGATTGTGACGGATGCGGATGTTCTCGGCGCAACCAGAAACGGTGGACGATGGAGGCTCGAAACCCGGGCTGGCGAGATTGCGGCCGACGTCGTGGTCAACGCCGCCGGCGCCTGGGCTGACGAGATTGCCGAAAAGGCGGGGCTGGGTCCCTTAGGCCTGCAACCGAAACGCCGTACCGCGCTGGTTTTTCAGGCGCCGGACGGGATCGACACCAGCACCTGGCCGATGATCAACGACATCGACGAAACCTTCTATTTCAAGCCGGACGCCGGACGCATTCTCGCCTCGCCGGAAGAAGCGACCCCGATGCCGCCGTGCGACGTTCAGCCCGACGAATACGACATCGCCGTCACGGTCGACAGGATCGAAAAAGCGACGACGATGAAGATCCCCCGCATCGACAACAAATGGGCGGGGCTCAGGAGTTTCTTTCCGGACGGTGTGCCGACGCTCGGATTCGATTCACGCGAAGATGGGTTCTTCTGGCTCGCCGGCCAGGGCGGTTACGGCATCACCACATCCGACGCGATGGCGCGCCTTGCCGCCAGCCAACTTCTGGATGCCGCGCCGCCCGCCGACATCATCGGCAAGGGCGTCGATCCCAAAGTGATCGCGCCGGACCGGTTCGTCGTCTGACGGCAGCCCTACCCCGCTTTCTTAAGCGAAATCCGGAACACACCGTCGCCTTCCTCGCTGGTCAGCAACTCGTGGCCGGTCGTGGAGCTATAGGTTTCGAAATCCTTCGGCGCCGCGGGATCGGTCACTTCGATTTCAAGCACGTCGCCCGGCATCAGTTCCTTCATCTTCTTGTTCGCGCGTAACACCGGCAACGGGCAGTTCAGTCCCTTAAGATCAAGCTGCGTTGTCGTCATTGAGCACCCTCAGAGCGGTTATGATTTCCGTCACGTTCGGTTGAATCCCGATATTTTGCAACTAATTACGTCCTGTCGGAGGTGCGCCGGTCACGAAACTGTGTTTAGCCATGCCACGACCGGGCGTTGTAAAGAATATTGCAAAGGGTTGTGTAACCTTAACAGTCTGACCGGAATTTTCATGCCATCTCTCGCAACGTCTCAAACCGCCGCCTTGCCCCGATTCAAGCCGCAAGACCGGGCCAGCGCCGTGCTCAAGGCGATGGGAAACACGCATCGCCTGACGATTCTTTGCCATTTGTCGCGGGCCGAAGCGTCGGTCAGCGAGCTTGAGAAAGTGACCGGCCTCAGCCAATCGGCATTGTCGCAGCACCTGGCAAAACTGCGGCAGGAAGATCTGGTCAAAACCCGCCGGCATGCCCAGGCGATCTACTACTCGCTGGAAGGCGATGTCGCGACACAGGTGCTCAAGGCGCTCCGATCAGCAAAGCTGATCTGATCACGCAGCCCGCGTGAAAATGTCCACGTCGCCCTGTCGTTCGCGACGGGCGCGCCCGTCCTCAAGCAGATGATGCAGGTGCGCCAGCGTCTCACCGATAGCGAAAAACGTCTGGTGCTCGTCCAGTTCCCGCTTGAACAGCCTGTAAAGCACATCGACGCCGGTGCTCGGCGCGTGCAGGGCCTCGACCGTCTCGTCCAGGCGTTCGACATGATGCGCATCCAGATCGTCGAGACGGGCATGGAAGCCCTTGAACGGCCAGTTGTGGCTCGGCAGTACCAGCGGATCGCCGCCGACTTGGTCCCGTAGCCGCGCAATCGTATCTATGAACAGGCCGAGCGGCCGGCCTTCGGGTTCCTGCGGCCAGACGCTGACGTTGGGGCTGATCTTGGGAAGCACCTGATCGCCCGAAATCAACACGTCGGCCTCGTCGCAATAAAGACACGCATGTTCGGGCGAATGACCGCGCCCGACGATCATCCGCCATTTTCGCCCGCCGATTTCGATACTGTCCCCGTCCGCAATCCGCTCGAACGCGGCCGGGATCGGTGAGACGATGTTCTTGTAACCGCTCGCGCGGCGGCTGACGCTTTCCATCATCTCCGCCGTGAACCCGGCGCGGCGGTAGAACTTTCTGAAGGCTTCCTGCGACTGGTCCTGGCCGTCCAGCGACAGCATGCGGCCGAACGTCCACTCGGTCAGCGGCATGATCAGCGGTGCGTCGAAGCGCTCGGTCAGCCATCCGGCGAGCCCGGCATGATCCGGATGGAAATGCGTGACGACGACGCGCTTGACCGGACGGCCCGCCATTGCGCCGACGAACAGCGTTTCCCATGCGGCCTTGACCTCGTCCGTGCAGATGCCGGTGTCGACGATGGTCCAGCCGTCGCCGTCCTCGAGCAGCCAGAGATTGATATGGTCCAGCTTGAACGGCAACGGCATGCGCAGCCAGTGAATGCCGGGCGTGACCTCGTAGGTTTCGCCGAGCGGGGGTTCGCCGTCAAAGGCGTATTCGGGTGTGAAAGTCATGGCGCGTTTTTAGCGCCTTACTCCCGATTTGCAATAGACGCGGTGACGAAGCGAATCAGCGTTTCAGGCCGAACACGGGACGCGGTTTTTCCGGGTGCTGTTCGCCCGGGAACGGGGTCGGAAATTCCTGCGGCACGGCCTCGTTGGCTTTGGCTCGTAACAAGTCCGGCGCCGGGCGGCCGTTGACGTCGTGGCCTTCCCTGATCATCCGCTCCTGATTGATCAGGTATTTCAGCTCTTCCTTGATGACCTCGGTATGGCGCGTCGGTTCGGCCTTCAGCACCGCGGACACGATGCCGAGTTTCACCTGCTTCGGCATCCGGTCGAAATTTTCGAGCATCATGAACTTGATCGACGGCCGCACTGAAGATGAAAGCAAAAGGCTCAGGATCAGCTTCTTGCGGATATCGTGGCGCATGTTCCCGGCCTCGGTGAGCTCGAAGAACTCGCGCACGAACTGCCTGGGCGCGATCTCCCCGTCCAACAACGATTTCAGGTTTTCACGCAGCGCCGCAGTGTACTGCTTGCGGCTCTCGGTGACGATCTTGGACGCATGCTGGCGCACCTTGCCGATGCTGTCCGGCTCGAAAGCATGGTCGGTAACGTATTTCAGGCATTCCTTGACGAGTTCGTGGCGCGACGTGTCGCCGATGATCTCGACCACGCCCCGCACCAGTTTCGTCGAATTGCCGAGCGGGCACAGCCGCGCCGTCGCCGCCAGCGCCATCGGGCCTTCGGGGTCGCGCGAGCACACCATGGCGAGCGCCAATGGATCCTCGAGCCCGGAAAGATCGATGTCCTTGTTCAAAAGGTTTTCCGGCACCAGCAGACGGTCCTCGTCGCCCGGAACGATAAGTGGCTCGCGCTTTTTATAGCTCTCCTTGATGCCGAGCGCTGTCTGCAGGCCCTCCTGCGAAATCCCGAGCGCGTTGAAGACGGAAGCGCTCACGCCACGACCCTCAGCGTCTGGGGCCGGACGGCGCGGACCGGCGCACCGGCGCGATCCAGCCAGTCGCGGAACATCCGTGCGCCGTCGCGCAGCGCCGCCGGTTGCAGCACCCGGTTGATAGCTTCCTGGCGATAAAGCGACTGGCGCATCGCGGCAAGCTCGCTCTCGCGGCCGAGACGCCAAGCGAGCGGCACATCTTCCATCGCATCCAGAGTGCGTTCCTTGGCGCCGATGATGTCGGCGAGTATGAGCGTCAGGAACTGAATGGCGTCTTCGTTGGGCTTGGCAGCGCCACGGCGCCATTTGCTGACGGTAGACGGCGCAACGCCCAGCATCTTTGCGATGTCCTTGCCGGCAACCCCGCCATCCGAGAGACCGCGGAAGACCGGCCTGACGTCAATCATGCCGGGTGCCCAGCTACCAGTCATATCGTCTTCCGGCGCGCCGGATATGATCGCCTCGTCCATCATTCGAACACCCCAGCATGCTCTGTTATTGCCCAGACCGAATCGGCCTCGACTATTCTTTGTGTATAATGGTTAACAAAAAACCCACATTTCGTACAACCAACGAAATATGGGCGATTTCCGGTATTGCAGGGGTGAACAGCCGTCACGCGATGGTTTAGTGTCCATTTTATGCGGATCGGCATTGACCTCGGCGGCACAAAGACGGAAGCCATCGTCCTCGGTGAGGATGGCGAAGAACGCGTGCGCCGCCGAATCGACAGCCCCCGGGGCGCATACGACGCGACAGTTCGCGCCATCAAGGGTCTGGTCGACGCGGTCGCCGCCGAAGCGGGCTGCGGCATGGACGCAACGGTCGGTGTCGGCATACCGGGAGCCATCTCACCCAAGACCAGCCTCGTCAAGAACGCGAATTCGACGTGGCTGATCGGCAAGCCGCTCGACGACGATTTGAGGAAAGCCGTCAATCGACCAGTTCGGCTCGCGAACGACGCCAACTGCTTTGCGGTATCCGAGGCCACCGACGGCGCCGGTCAAGGCTTTCAGATGGTGTTCGGTGTGATTCTCGGCACCGGGGTCGGCGGCGGCATCGCCATCGACGGACGCACGCACTCAGGCGTCAACGCCATTGCCGGCGAATGGGGGCACAATCCCCTGCCCTGGCCGCAGGACATCGGCGGACTCAAGGAACATCCCGGTCCCACCTGTTATTGCGGCAAATCCGGCTGTATCGAGACGTTTCTGTCCGGCCCCGCGCTTGCCAACGATTTTGCGGCAGCGGGAGCGACGGAAACGTCAACAACCGAGATTGCCCGCCTTGCCGAGACCGGCGACGAACGAGCCGTCGCCGCGTTGCACCGGTATACCGACCGGCTGGCGCGCGCGCTATCGGGCGTTGTCAACATCCTCGATCCGGATGTGATCGTGTTCGGCGGCGGCCTATCGCACCTGGATATCATTTACGACGTTTTACCGAAGGCGCTCGGGCAGTATGTATTCTCCGACGTATGCAACACGCCATGTGTCAGAAACAAACACGGCGACAGTTCGGGCGTGCGCGGCGCGGCCTGGCTGTGGCCCAAAAACGTGGGAAGGGAAGAATCCGCATGAGCGTCAACATCAACCGGGGTGACAACGGTATCGCCGAGATCGACCTACGCCGCTTCGAAAAGCGTAACGCCCTGAATGCCGAACACATCAACGCCATCGCCGACGCGGCCATGGAACTGGCCAGGGACGACAGCCTTCGCGCCGTCGTGCTTCGCTCCGAAGGCGACAAGGTTTTTTCCGCCGGCGCCGATATCACCGAGCTTGCGGCGCAGACGGCGGAAACTGCACACGGCTTCATCGATACGCTCCGCCGCGCCATCCAGGCCGTCGCCGATATCCCGGTCCCGGTCATCTGCCGCCTTCAGGGCGCGTGCATCGGTGGCGCGATGGAGATGGCCGCCGCGTGCGACCTGAGAATCGCCAGCGAACACGCAAGTTTCTGCATGCCCGAAGTCCGCGTCGGCATCCCCTCGGTCATCCAGGCGGTTTTACTGCCGCGGCTCATGGGTAAGGGCCGCGCCGACTGGCTCGTGTTGTCCGGCGAAGTCATCGACGCCCAGACCGCCTACGATTGGGGCTTCGTCGAAAAACTGGTGCCCGCCGGCGACCTCGACGCCGCCGTCGAAAAAGCCTGCGACGCGATCTTGCATTCGGCGCCGGGCGCGGTCAGGACGCAAAAACGCCTGAACCGGTCGTGGAACGATCTGTCGATCGATCAGGCGATCTCGGAGAGCATGGATGCGTTCGCCGCGTCCTATCAGACGTCGGAGCCCGCCGACTGTATGGCAAAGGTTTTGAAGCCCAAGTCCTAGCTCACGGTAACCGGCAACAGGAACATCAGCGCCACACCGGCAGCGCAGGCGAGCGCGCGCTGCCAGATCGGACGCGCTGCGATCAGCGCGAGGCTGAGCAACCAGAGCGCAATCCCGATCTTGACCATGGCGACGAGCGCCAACAGCGGATCGGTCTTGAGCGCGATCAGCGCCGGATTGGCGACGAACGCGAGTGGGATCAAATAGAGCCCGAGTCCCAACCGCATCGCGACACCGGCAACCCGCAGCCACGGTGCGTCCGCCATCCCGGCGGCAATGAACACCGTGCCGCAGACGGGCGGCGTGATCGTCGACAACAGTGCAAACCAGAAGACGAACAGATGCGCGTGGAGCAGCGGCAGGCCCAGTTCTTCGAGCGCCGGGCCGGTCACCGACACGCAGATCACGTAAGCCGCCGTCGTCGGCACCTCCATCCCGAGAATGAGACACGCCAGTGCGGTGAGAAGGAGCGCCGCCCACAACTCGCCGCCGGATAGCGCGATGATGGTCGACGTCACCTTGACGCCGAGACCGGTCATTTGAAGAACACCAATGACGATCCCGGCGCAAAGAATGATCGAAGCCACGGTCGCAATCTGCCCTGCCGCGTTGATCAACGCATCGGCGAAGCGGCGCGCCCACATCGGGATCGAGAACCTACCCTCCGCATTGAACGCAAGCAGCACGATCGACACTGCGATCGCCACGGCGGACGCGTACTGCGGCGTGTAGCCGCCGATAAACAGACGTTCCAACAGCACCGCGAACGGCACGGCGAAGAACAACCCGGTGATCAGCAGCGTTTTGCGGTCGGGTTGTTCCGACTTGTCCATGGCGCGAAGGTCGGTCTTTTTCGCAAACCCGTCGACGCCGACCCAGACCGCGAAGAAAAATAACAGCGCCGGTAAAAGCGCCGCCGCCATGATGTCGGTGTAGGGCACACCCAGCAATTCGACCATGACGAATGCCCCCGCGCCCATCAGCGGCGGCATGATCTGCCCGCCGCTGGACGCGACCGCCTCGACCGCGGCGGCGAGGGATGGCGGATAGCCGAGCCGTTTCATCGCCGGCAGCGTCACCGCGCCGGTCGACGCCACATTTGCAGACGCCGACCCGGACAATGACCCGAACAACGCGGAGGCCAGAACCGAGACCTTCGCCGCCCCGGCGCGCAGCCTCCCGGCCACGGCGATGGCCAGGTTCATGAACCCTTGGCCCGCCTCCCCCGCGTTCAAAACGGCGCCCAGGATCACGAAAACCGCGACAACGTTGACCGAAACACCTGTCAGCGGGCCCCAGAACCCCGCTTCGGCAATCGTCAGGTTGCCGAACAAACTGGCCCACGGCAGCCCCGGGTGGCCGAATTCACCCGGCACGTATTCACCGAACATCCCATAAGCGAGGACGATCACGGCCACGAGCGGAAGGGGCCAGCTGATCGCGCGGCGCGCCATTTCGAGTACGATCACGATCAGCGCGGCGGCCATGGCCATCTGCACCGTCCCGGCCAGATACCCATATTGCTCCCCCAACGTGGTTTCGTTGAGCGCGATGTAGAGGCAGACCGCAATACCAAGCGCCGCCATGAGCCAGCCGGTGAACCGCTCCAGCGGGTTTTCCGTCTTCACGAACACGAACACCCACGGCAGCGCCAGCGCCATGTGCAGCGGCCGGCTGATCAGGTTCGGAATCAGGCCGGAAAAAATCAGATAGATATGAAAGGCGACCGAAACGGCAGCGAGCCCGAGGACCAAATATCCCCGGACTCGCGATTGCGTCTCTTCGATCGTATAGGCGTCGTCGCTCACCAGATTACTTTAGCGCGTCCGGCACGCTGACGCCCGCCTCGGCGTAATACTTGAGGGCACCCGGGTGCAGCTTGCCGGCCATCGGCGCCAGCATTTCCGGTTTCACGGCGGCCCACCACCTGTTGTCGTTACCCATGCGCGCCTTTTCCGACCAGTACGTCTTGGTCAGGGTGTAGGCGGTGTCGTCGCTCATACCGGTCGTTGTATAGGCCATCACCGGCAGCGAGGTCGTCGTCGTATCCTGATCGACGCCCGGATAGGTGCCGGCCGGAATGATGAGCTTGGTCCGCTTGCTTTCCGTGACCTGTTCATCGGTCATGGAAATCAGGTGAATGTCGGTGCCGGCGGCGGCTTCCATCACGTTCGGCGCCGGGTACGATCCGGCGGTCGCGAAGCCGTCGACCTGCTTGTTCTTGAGCGCGGCGACGGCGGCGTTGAGTTCGACGTCGACCAGCTTGACCTTGTCCTTCACGCCGAACATCTCGAAGTATTTCTCGGCTTCCTTGGCGCCGAAGCTGCCTTTGCCGATGAGGTACGACTTCCCCTCCAGGTCGGCAAATGTCTTGATACCGGAATCCGCGCGCACGACGAAGTGCATGGTCAGAGACGGGATCGGAAACAGACCGCGGATTTCATCGAACTTCGGGTTTTTCGGCTCAAACATCTTCTTGCCGCCCTGAGCCAGCTTGATCAGCGCCGGCGGCGTCGTGAAAACGTAGTTGCCGGGGCGGACGGCCGCTTCCTTGACGTTCTGGACCGAACCCTGGCTTTCCTCGACCGTCAGGATCATGTCGCCATTCGTGCCGCGTTTGACGGCCTCGGCGATCTGCACCGCCATCTGGTAATAGGAAGACGTCGATTTTGCAGATTTATAGGTGACGCGGGTCTCTGCATCGGCGGCCATGCTGCCGAACAGCACCCCGACCGCCGCCACGCCCGCGAGCGCAACTTTATGAATCGTCATGGATGTTACCCCTGGTTAGACGCGTTTTATGTCCGCGCATTCTATCCGAACGCGCGGCCGCATCAATCGGCGTTTACGCCGCTCAATGCGCCATCAGCATCGGGATCTGCGCATGCCCGAGGACGTATTTGGTGACGCCGCCCAGGATCAGTTGCCGCATGCGGCTGTGCGTATAGGCGCCGCTAACCAGCAAGTCCGCACCGAACTTCTCGCACTCTTCCAGCAACCTCGGTCCAACGCTGCCGGCCGGCGCCTCGAACACCTTGGTGTCCGGCTTGATGCCGTGCCACTCCAGATACTGGGCAAGCTCGGGGCCGCGCGCGCCGGACGTCCGGAAACTGTCCGCGGTCAAAACCATGACGGCCTCTGCCTGTTCCAGCATACGCACCGCCGAGGATACCGCGCGCGCCGACTGCACGCTGCCGTTCCACGAGATCGCGATCCGTTTACGCATCGAGCCCGCCGACCCGGGCGGCACGACCAGTACGGGACGCCCGCTTTCGAAGATCGCGGCGTTGAGCGTCATCGGTGTCAGGACATCGTCGCTGTCACCGGGCCGGGCGACGACGATCAAATCGTTGAGGCGGCCGATGCGCGCCACGACCTCGTCCTCGCGGCCGTGTTCGTGACGCCAACTGACCGTCATCTTCTTCTCGCCGCTCGGTTTATCCGCGAGGGTTGCGTGATGGCGTTTCACGGCCTCGTCGAACAGCTTTCGCGCCCGCGCGACCCGTTCGGAAGCTTCCTTCTCCGCCATGCCGATCATGTCCTCGACCATGGCCACCGACATGCCTTCGCCCAGAAGCGGGATGGATTCCTTCGCTTCCGGCTCGACGTGGAGAACCTCAAGATGACTCTTGAGCTCCTCGCCACGGAGTACGCCTTGTTCAGCACTTCTTCGTTTTCCGGAGCGCCGCTCAGCGGACACAGGATCGTATTGACCATTGAGCACCTCTGCCTGTCAGCAATTGTTGTTATTCAACATGATGCGCCTTTTCGCGGATTTTCGCAAAGGCTGGATTAAACCCCTAACAACGCGCAGGCCTGACGCACCGTCTCCTTTTTTCGGCCGCTGCTGTCGACTTTCGACCAGGCGACCTCGCCGAGATCGTAGCCGGACTGCTGTTCGGCGACCTCGACGGTTACGTCGGAGACGTTGCGCGTACGCGAGGAAACGCGTTCGAGGCGGACTGCAAGCGGCGCATCGACCCAGATGCCGGTGAACGGCACGCCGCAGGCGTCGGCGATCGCTTCGGCCTCGCGCCGCTGCCCTTCGACCGCGAATACCGCGTCCAGCACCACACTCTGCCCCTTCTCCAACGCGACCCGCGCCTCTTCGAAGAAGGTGGTGTAGGTCCGTTCCGTCATTTCCCAACTATAGCCGTCTGCGCCCAGCTTTTCATTCGGGTGCACGCCGGCAAGGCGCTTACGAACGACGTCGGTGCGCACCACGCGCGCGCCTGGTCTGCGCCCGAGATAGCGCGCGATTTCGCGGGCAAGACGCGACTTCCCCGAGCCGGACAACCCGCCGACCGCCACCAGTCGCGGCGATTTATCCTCAAGATAGACTTCGGCAAGATCAAGATAACGCTGCGCCGTTTCGGTTTCCCGCTGCCGGTCCGCATCGTTGGACTGGGAAGCGGCGATGGCCGCGCCGACGTGCGCCCTTATCTGCGCCCGCATGGTCAGGAAAATCGGCAGAACGTCGAAGGCGTCCGGCCGTTCATCGCCGACGTCGAGATAACGGTTGAACAGAAAGGACGCCAAACGTTCCTTGCCGTGAAAATCCAGATCCATCAGCAGGAACGCCAGATCGTACAGCACGTCGATATCCGAAAAGTCGGTCGAGAATTCGATGGCATCGAAGAGCGTCGGCTTTCCGTCGACGAGGCAGATATTGCGCAAGTGCAGATCCCCGTGGCATGCGCGCACCCGACCCGCGGCGCGCCGGGCGTCGAGCACCCCGGAAAATGCGTCGATCAACTCAAACGTCCGGCCGGTCACTTTTTCAACGCGCGCCGGGTCGAAGACGCCGCTACCGCCAAGCCCTTCGAACGAAAGCACGTTGTTTTCGGCGATATTGCGAATACCAGAAGCGCCGCCCCGCTCGGGACGCAGCGGCGCGCGCGCGTGGAAATCGGCGATGACGTCGGCAAGCTCTTCGATGAGCGGACGCCTCAGACCCTTGTCTTCGTTCGCCAGCCGGTCGAACAACTGGGTTTCGTCGAACCGGTTCATCTCGACCAGCCAGTCCGCCACCTCGCCATCGCCGCCGAGTTCGAACGTGTCGTCTGCACGGGTTACCGGAACGACGCCCAGATAAATCTGCGGCGCGGTGCGGCGGTTGATCTCTACTTCGTGAAGACAGGCTTCGTGGCGGGCTTCAAGCGTGCGGAAGTCCAGAAACGGGAATTCGACGGCTCGCTTCAGCTTGTAGGCTTTGTTCCCGCTCAGGAAGATGACGGAGATATGCGTGGTAACGATCTTCGGCGCCTGCCCGTCCACCTCGAGCGCCGATTTGAGAAACGCAACGACGGCTTGCTGCCCGTTCTCAAGCATTTTCAACGAAAGGTCATGCGCGCTTCTTCGACGCCCTCGGGATCTTCATGAATAATGACCTCGGCATTCGGAAATGCCTCCATCACCTCGAATTCGACCTGCTCGGAAATTTCGTGTGCGTCCTTGAGCTTCATGTCGCCGTCGAGTTCCAGGTGGAACTGGATGAAAACGTTGATGCCCGATGAACGGGTTCGCAGGTCATGCAGACCCTTTACCTCTTCGTGCGCCATGACGATGCCACGAATCTTCTGGCGGTCGGCGTCATCCAGTTCCCGGTCCATCAGAATAGCCAATGACGTCCTGCCGATCTCCCACGCGCCTCTGACGATATAGATCGCGATCAGTCCGGCGACGATCGGGTCGGCGTATTGCCAGCCGAGGTAGGTCGACATGAAGATCGACGCCATGACACCGAGGTTGATCAGAACGTCGGTCTTGTAGTGCAGGCTGTCGGCATCGATGGCGATGGAACCGGATTTCTTGACGACGTAGCGCTGGAACGCGACGAGCCCGACGGTCAGCACGATGGAGAACACCATCACCGCATAGCCGATATCGCCGTTCAGCACCGCGCGCGGCTGGGCCAGGCGTTGTCCGGCTTCGATCAACAGGAATACGGCCGATCCCGATATGAACGCCGCCTGTGCGAGGCTGGCCAGCGGCTCGGCCTTGCCGTGTCCGAACCGGTGCTCGCGATCTGCCGGCTGCAGCGCATGATGGACCGCCAGCAGGTTGATAAGCGATGCGGCGGCGTCGAGAAACGAATCGATCAGCGTCGACAGCAGGCTGACGGAATCGGTCATCAACCACGCCGCAAACTTGGTGGCGATGAGAATGGCCGCAACGCCGACCGAGGCGATGGCGGCGGCCCGCATCAACCTGCCGCCCGCATCGTTCGAGAGGCCGTTTTGACCCTGATCTCCGATCGGCGGCTCGTGGGTAATGCTCACGGAAAAAGCCGCTCCGTTTTCCAGGTATCGCCATCCAGGTGGTAGACGATTCGCTCGTGCAGCCGGAATTTCCCGTCCGACCAGAACTCGATCAGATCCGGCGCGACCCGGAATCCGGACCAGTGCGGCGGGCGCGGCACCTCGCCGATATTGAATTTCGCCGTAAATTCGGCGACCCGACGCTCGAGCACGAACATGCCCTCCATCGGGCGCGACTGGTCGGACGCCCAGGCGCCGATCCGGCTGCCCCTCGGGCGCGACTGGAAATAGGCATCCGCCTCGGCATCCGTCACCGGCGACGCCACGCCCTCGATCCGCACCTGCTTACGCAGGCTCTTCCAGTGGAAATTCAGCGCCACCTGCCCGTTCGCTGCGAGCTGCCTACCCTTGTTGCTCTCCAGGTTCGTGTAGAACACGAAACCCGACGTGTCGAAATCCTTCAGCAAAACCATGCGCGATGACGGCCGTCCGCCGGGTGTCGCCGTCGCCAAATTCATGGCGCTCGGATCGTTGAGCTCGCTCTCCTTCGCCAAGTCAAACCAGGAGCCGAAAAGGTCGAAGGGTTCGTTGAAACTTGCCATCGGGATTTCCGTGATTCACGTCACATGCAATTTTAGCGATTGGCGATACAATTTCGCCGTATTTTCGCCATATCCTGTTGATATAGGGATAAGCTAAGAATGTCGAATATTCGATCCGTTACTTTTCGGATCAACCGGGATGAGCAAAACAGGAAAGAGGGGCCCGTGGCAACCTGCGGGTCCGATTAGTGATGAATAAGCAGATGTCCGCAATGAAACCATCGAAACCGTTGATTGTTGCCACCCTGTGTCTGGCGCTGGCCGCCTGCGAACAGGGCCGCGAAAAAGAAACCGCCGGCACGCTGGCCGGCGCGGGTCTGGGTGCGCTAATCGGTTCGCAGATGGGCGGCGGCAAGGGCACGTTGGCCGCGGTGGCCATCGGCACGCTCGCCGGCGCCTGGGCCGGGTCCGAAATCGGCAAATCCCTCGACAAGGCCGACAAGGCCTATGCGCAGCGGACGGCGCAGGACGCCCTTGAGTATAACAAGTCCGGCCAGACCTCGACCTGGCGTAACCCGGATTCCGGCCACTCCGGGACCGTCACGCCAACGAGCACGTATCGGACCTCCGAAGGCAGCGACTGCCGCGAGTTCGAAACCAACATCTACGTCGACGGCAAGCAGGAAAAAGGTGTCGGCACCGCCTGCCGCCAGCCGGACGGCACCTGGAAGATCCAGAGTTGATCGCGCGCCAGTGCCCAGCGTGCAAATGCGCGCTGGCCGCCGTCGTTCTTCTTTTCACGCTGAGCTTCAACGCCCATGCGGAGGAACGGGTTTCGTTCGCCAACACGCAGGGTGAACAGATCAACGCCGTCTACGCCCCGCCCCCCTCGGGCGCAAAGACACCGGCACCGGCCGTCATCATGCTGCACGGCTGTGGCGGCCTGTTCACCAAGTCCGGTAACGTCAAATCGCGCGAACGCGCGTGGATGGAATTGTTCGCAGCCGAAGGCTGGGCACTTCTGCTGCCCGACAGTTTCGGCTCGCGCGGCTACGGCAGCCTTTGCAAAACCAAGGACCGTCCCGTCAAACCGGAAGTGCAGCGGCCCTTCGACGCCCTCGCCGCGCTGACGTGGCTTGAGAAACAGCCGGGGATCGACCCCAGCAAGATCGCCCTGATGGGTTGGTCCAATGGTGCGATGACGGGCCTGCACACCATCCGCAAAGGCGCCGACGCCAGCCCGCCGCCGGAGGTTCGCGACTTCCGGGTCGCGGTGGTGTTCTACCCCGGCTGCATCGCGCTCAATAAAAGCCATCCCGATTACGTGCCGCGCGTGCCGACGCTGATACAGCACGGCGCGCTCGACGACTGGACTCTCGCCGAACCGTGCCGGGAACTGGTCACGAAAGTGCGCGAGAATGCGGACGCACCGCCGATGTTCATCGACATCTATCCGGACAGCTACCATGGCTTCGACAATCCGAACTCGAAGGTCCGGACGATCATCACCAAGCACTCCGGCTATAAAACCGGCGAACGCGAAGTCCACGTCGGCACCAACCACGAAGCCCGGGGAAAGGCGATCCAGCGCACGCTCGAATGGTTGCGCGCGCATTTGTCATAACCCCGTCCCCCCGTCTCTCCAGCATTCGGCCCGTAGAAACCGCACCCCGGTATCGGCAAGTGATATTTTTATAATTGACACTGTACCGAACGTTCGGTACATCCTGTTTATACGGACATGGGGCCCCTATCCGTAATTGTTGAACCACTTATTCAGGAGACGACCATGTCACGTATTCAGACCCCCTCTTCGATCGACGCCGCCCCCGCCGCGGCCCGTCCTTTGCTCGACGCCGTGCGGCAAAAGCTCGGCTCGGTCCCCAACATGTTCCGGCTTGTATCGGCCAGCCCGGCCACGCTTGAGGGATACCTCGGCCTCAGCGGTGCGCTTAGCACCGGCCAGCTCTCGCCAGCCGCACGTGAGGGAATCGCCCTCGTGCTCGCCAATATCAACGGCTGCACGTACTGCAACTCCGCACACGGCTATATCGCCAAGAACCTCGTCAAAGTCGACGACCAGGAAATCGACGCCAATCGCATTGCCTCGTCTGCCGATCCGAAGACCGACGCCATCCTCAAGCTCGCGCACAAGATCGCCAGCAATCGCGGTCAGGTCGACCAAGCAGACCTCGACGCAGCCCGCGCCGCCGGTGCGTCGGATACGGAGCTTGTCGAGATCGTGGGTAACGTCGCGCTCAACGTACTGACCAACTACATCAACGAAGTCTTCAAGACCGATGTGGACTTCCCCCTGGCCGAGGCCAAAAAGGCCGCCTGACCCTGGCCCCGTCGGCCTCTCCCCCCGGGCACGACGGGCCCCCTGCGCGGGCGAGCGGAAGCGTCCCCTGGCTCCGCTCGCCCGTACGCAAGGGCAGTGGCCAAATTCATGCCACCATGATACGCAGTTCGTCATGAAACCCGGCCAAGCCACATCCAGCAAAGAAGACATCGTCGCGGAGTTATTCCGACTTTTTAGGTGTGGCGGTTACGAAGGGGTGTCGGTCGGTGACATTTCCAAAGCCACGGGCCTCGGCAAATCCAGCCTTTACCACCATTTTCCCGGCGGCAAGTCGGACATGGCCACGGCCGTCGTCGCGTTCGCCCGCGACTGGATCGGCACCCATATTTTGTTGCCGCTTCAAGACACGGACCGGCCGCTCGACGCCCGCATCAATGCCATGCTCGATTCGGCCCGGCAGTTGTACGGCGGCGGCACGTCCCCCTGCCTTGTCGCCAGCATGATGGTCACAGCCGACGGCAAACCCGCCGACAATAAGGTCGGCACGATTCTCTCCGACTGGATTGCCGCCATCTCGTCGGCCCTGCAGCAAAGCGGCATCGGCAAAGCCGAGGCCGACGCAAGAGCCACCGGTGCGCTGGTACGCATCGAGGGCGCGTTGCTTATCGCCCGCGCCACGGGTCGTATCGAGGTCTTCGAAACGGCCCTGGACGAAACACGCGACAGCTTGCTGGCGCCCTGACAGAGCCCCCGAAGATGACAGAACCCTCGACGCCCGAACCGCCGATCCGCGCCGCCATTGTGCCGGTGACGCCCCTGCAACAGAACTGCTCCATCGTCTGGTGCACGAAAACCAACAAGGGCGCGTTCATCGATCCTGGCGGCGATATCGACCGGCTCTTGGCCGCCGTCGAGGAAACCGGCTGCCAGATCGAGAAGATTCTTTTGACCCACGGCCATGCCGATCATGCCGGCGCCGCCGACGAACTCCGCGAGCGCCTGGGCGTCCCCATAGAGGGGCCGCATATCGACGATAAATTCTGGATCAAGGACATTCCGACGTCGTCGGCGAAATACGGTTTTCCGGGCGGCCGCGCGTTCGAATCCGACCGCTGGCTCGTGGGCGGCGACAAGGTCACCGTCGGCAACGCGGCGTTCGACGTCTATCACTGCCCGGGACACACGCCGGGACATGTCGTGTTTCATCAGCCTGAATCACAAGTCGCGTTCGTGGGCGACGTGCTTTTTCAGGGCTCGATCGGCCGCACCGACTTCCCCAAGGGCGATTTCGACCAGTTGATCGCCTCGATCACGACGCAGCTCTGGCCGCTCGGCGACGACACGACATTCGTACCGGGGCACGGCCCGATGTCGACATTCGGCCACGAACGGAAGACCAACCCCTATGTCGGGGGGACCTGAGGCGCCTTAATGGTGCGCCTTGATCTCTTTTTTCAAGAGCCAGTGATTGACCGGCCAAGCAGCGAAAAAGGCAGCCGGCGCGGCCGCGCCGAGGCCGATCCAGAACACGGGTTCGCCGATCGATCCGGCCTGCACACCCCCGATGGAATAGTCGACCGCGTTGATGACGATTTCCATCACGGCGATGGATATCGCCTCGCCCAACCAGACGACACGCATCGCGGCCGCTAGGCCCAGCCCCATCTGCTTCATGATCGGGATCAACGCCAGCGCGAAGCCGGCGATGTAGGCGAAAACGACGCCAAGCGCAATTGTCGCCACCACACCCAGGTTGAAGGTCACCCCGAGCCCGACGCCGATGGCGTCACCGATGAAGCACCCGATCAGACAGTGAAACGTCGCGTGTGCGGACGCCATCAACGGCGAATGGCCGTGATGCGAGTGGTCTTCGTGCTGGTCGTGCGCGTGTCCCATAGGTTTTGTCCAACCTCCGGCAGTCCGCTAAGGTGCAAGGTGCATGGATTGCTGCGGCGTTCATCACCGTGTCATGTGTTTGAGGTAATGCGAATGTCCGCCGTCGCAAGGGGCGTCGCCGTCACAGGGAGAGTGCACCAATGGCCGATCCGATCCTGAACGAATGTATCAATCCGGTCTGTCCGTTCTCCGGAAAACCCGTAGAGGCCGACAGCCTGACCTTCTATCGCGGCCATACGGTCGGATTCTGCAATCCCGGCTGCCGTGACAAGTTCGCCGCCAGCCCGGACGCGTTCCCCGACGCGAAGGCGCTTTTCGACGACCGCATCAAGGATACGCGTGAATGACCGAATACGTTATCGACACCATCGAGAAGCTGGAACAAATCTACAACAACCCGGCCGAGGCTTCGCAAGTCAAGGAAAGCCCCGTCGTCACCGACGAATACCGCCGCCTGATCGAAGCTTCGCCGTTCGTGGCGCTGGCGTCTGCCGGGCCGGAGGGCCTGGATTGCTCGCCCCGCGGCGATCTGAAGGGGTTCGTCCGCATCCATGACGATAAAACCGTGATGATCCCCGACCGGCGCGGCAACAACCGCGTCGACACCCTCAGGAACATCGTCCGCGACCCGCGTGTGGCTCTGCTATTCCTGATCCCGGGATCCGGGACGACGCTCCGGATCAACGGCCGGGCGCATCTCAGCACCGAGCCCGAGTTGCTCGAGAGCTTCACCGAACAGGACAAGGCGCCTCGCTCCGTCATCATCGTTCATATCGAGACGATCTATTTCCAGTGCGCCCGGGCGATCCTGCGCTCGAAATTGTGGGACCCGGCCGAACACGAGGACCCGAATTCCCTGCCGTCGGCGGGCGAGATCCTCGCCGCGCAGACCAAAGCGCGCGCCGACGGCGGCATCGACGGGAAGACCTATGACGAGGAATGGATGCCGCGGGCGCAAAAGACGCTGTGGTAACGCCCTCACCCTCCCATCGGGAAAGGGAGAAGCGCCAGCATCCAGACGAAGGTCTCCTCTTCCTCAAGAGCGGGATACGGTGAGGGGCAAATTCCTTGCATGTCGGCGGTTTGGCGCTTAAACCTCGCGCCTGAAATCGCCTGATTACTGATTAATTCCCGGAGACCCCGCCGTGACCGACACCATGCATCCCTTCCGTACGCACACCTGCAATGCGCTGCGCACCGAGCACGTGGGCGAGACCGTGCGGCTTTCCGGCTGGGTGCACCGGAAGCGCGACCACGGCAACCTGCTGTTCGTCGACCTGCGCGACCATTTCGGGCTGACCCAGTGCGTGATCGACATTTCCGGCGAGCTGTTCCCGGTGGTCGAGGGCGCGCGCCCGGAAAGCGTGCTGACCATCACCGGAGAGGTCGTCAAACGCTCCGACGAGACCATCAACAGGAACATCCCGACCGGCGAGGTTGAAGTCCGCATCCGCGAGATCAACGTCGAAGGCCCGGCCGAAGTGCTGCCGATGCAGGTTGCCGGCGATCAGGAATACGGCGAGGACATCCGCCTTCGCTACCGCTTCCTCGATCTCCGCCGCGAGAAGATGCAGAAGAACATCAAGCTCCGGAACGGGGTCATCTCCTCGATCCGCCGCCGCATGACGGAAGCGGGCTTCCTCGAGTTCCAGACGCCGATCCTGACCGCGTCGTCGCCGGAAGGCGCGCGCGACTATCTGGTGCCGGCGCGCAATCACCCGGGCAAGTTCTACGCCCTTCCCCAGGCGCCGCAGCAGTTCAAGCAGCTTTTGATGGTGTCGGGCTTCGACAAGTACTTCCAGATCGCGCCCTGCTTCCGTGACGAGGACGCCCGCGCCGACCGCTCGCCGGGCGAGTTCTATCAGCTCGACTTCGAGATGTCGTTCGTGACGCAGGAGGACGTGTTCCGCACCATCGAACCCGTCATCGGCGGCGTGTTCGAGGAATTCGCCGACGGCCGCAAGGTCACCCCGGCGCCGTTCCCGGAAATCCCCTATGCCGAAGCGATGGCGAAATACGGTTCCGACAAGCCGGACCTCCGGAACCCCATCGAAATGGAGGACGTGACCGAACATTTCCGCGGTTCCGGTTTCAAGGTTTTCGCCGGCATGATCGAAAAGAACGACGCCGTCCGCGTCTACGCGATCCCCGCCAAGACCGGCGGCAGCCGCGCCTTCTGCGACCGCATGAATGCCTGGGCGCAGGATCAGGGCCAGCCGGGCCTGGGCTATATCTTCTTCCGTGACGGCGAAGGCGCCGGTCCGATCGCCAAGAATATCGGCGAAGAGCGCACCGAGGCGGTCCGCACGCAGCTCGACCTCGCCGACGGCGACGCGGTGTTCTTCGTCTGCGGCGACCCGAAAGACATGGCGACGTTCGCCGGCGCCGCCCGCATGAAAGCGGGCACGGACCTCGATCTCTGCTCAAAAGACGAGTTCAAGTTCTGCTGGATCGTCGATTATCCGATGTACGAGCTCGACGACGACGGCAAGGTCGAGTTCTCGCACAACCCGTTCTCGATGCCGCAGGGCGGTCTTGAGGCGCTCGAGACCAAGGACCCGCTGGATATTCTCGCCTACCAGTACGACATTGTGTGTAACGGCGTCGAACTCAGCTCGGGCGCGATCCGTAACCACCGCGCCGACATCATGATCAAGGCGTTCGAGATCGCCGGCTACGGCAAGGACGTGGTCGAGGAAAAATTCGGCGGCATGCTGCGCGCCTTCCAGTACGGGGCGCCGCCGCACGGCGGCTCCGCGCCGGGGATCGACCGCATCGTCATGCTGTTGGCCGACGAGCAGAACATCCGCGAAGTCATCGCCTTCCCGATGAACCAGCAGGCGGAAGATCTGTTGATGGGGGCGCCTACCGAAGTCGAGGCCAAGCGGCTCAAGGAACTTTCCATCAAGCTCGACCTGCCGAAGGCGAAAAAGACCACGGCCGAGGACTGACGCGGGCGGGCATGCCGCGCCGCACAACCAGTAAGTCTTAAAATTATACCTAAATTGTCGTTAATTTTCAGATAAATAAAACATCTGCGAGCGTGAAAACGCTATTGCAATGATTCTGCAACACGGGCAGTGTGCAATTGCGAACAGACGCGGCGTCCCTGGGGTCGGAAGCCGGTATATCGCGGCGATAGAGCCAAAAACCCAATAATAATCAGGCCCCCGAGTGTGTGAGATGAAACCAATCGCGACCGCTGTTCTGGGTGCGGTCCTCTGCACAGGATGCGCGCCCCTGCCGGTGACGATCGTATCGCTGATGGCAGACGGCGTATCCTATGCCACCACCGAAAAATCCCTCACCGACCATGGGATTTCCGCCCTTTCCAATCAGGACTGCGCCGTCCACAGGATCCTTACGGAAGGCGTCATGTGCCACGAATTCGAGAGCGAAACCGTGGTCGCCGCGTTGCGCCCCGTTGAACAGTATGCGCTCGATCCGGTGCCGCGCGCCGTCGCCACCGATAAAGGCAACGTCACCGTCTCGCATCTGGGCAATGCCGGCGAACCGATCCCCGGCGTCTACATGGTTCTGGCGACGTCGCGCGATCTCAAGACGGCCCGCACCTATGGGGTCTGGAACGCCAACATGGCGCCCCAGGTCTTCGCCATGCCGGCCGGCGGACGCCGCGTGATGTATCACGTCATCGTCGGCCCTATGACGGAACAAGGGTTTTACACGGCCCGAAAATCCGCCGCATCGTATGGCTACAAGAACACGTGGGCGTTGAAGATCGAAGAGAGTGACTGGCGCCGGGCCAAGGAAATCGAACGCCGCGAACAACTCAAGCAGGCCGCCGAGCAGGCCAGCCTGCCGCCGCGCTGATCACCATCCCGGATCCTGATCGGTCTTGCCGGTCTCGATGGCGCGTTTGAGGTCATCGTATTCCGAGCATGAGAAGAAACACGCGTCGTCGATGCGGGCGAGCAGCTTCTTCGCTGCGTCGACGCGGCCGGTCTTGACGTAGAGCATTCCCATGTATTCGAGCGCCCCCAGGTGCTTGGGCTCGAGTTCGAGCGCCGTGGCGTAGAATTTCTCGGCGTCTTCGAGATTTCCCTGCATGCGGGTCGCGTAGCCCAGAAGGTTCCAGGCGTCGGCATTCTCCGGGTCATCCGCGACGGCTTTGCGCAACAGCCCTTCCGCTTTGGCGTGGTTGCCCTCTTTCAGAAGCGTGCGCGATTGCTGGATTTCACTCGCCTCCTCGGACCCGCCACCGGTTCCGGCGGCCATTGCCGTCATCGGTGCAGCGGCAATCAGCAGGGCGAGTGCAAGAATTATCGGCTTCAGCATGAGAGCCCTCCCATATCCGAAATCAGCTGTCCGCAGAATATAGGGCGCGGCAAAAGACCGAAATGCACAATGCCGTGAGACGGCTTAATTTGCCGAATGCACCCGGGCGCCCCGCTCCCGGAGCGCGCCTTTCATATCGCCGCCCATGCGGCAGCCGTTGAACGTCGCCGCATCGACCTTCGCGCCGATGAAGTTGACGTCGCTTAGATCGGTGCCGACGAAACTGGTGAACCGCAGATCGGCGTTCTTGAGGTCCGCGCCCGCCATCTGCGCCGGCCAGGGCTTTCCCGGCTTCTTTTTGAGGTCGTGGCGGTAGAGCCGCGCCTCGCCGAACGACGCGTCCTTGAGTGACGCCATCCGCAACACGGCACCCGGCATGAAGACCCCGTCGAGCCGCGCTCTGTCGAGGCTGGCGAAACAGAGATCCGCATTCCTGAGCACGGTGAAGTCCAGCACCGCGTCGTCCAGCAGCGTGCCGGAAAGCCGCGCTTCCGTGAAATCGGCTCCGGTCAGATTGCATCCGCGCAAATCGACGCCGGACAGGTCGAGCCTGGAAAAGTCGGCACGCGCCCCCTGCCGCCCGAGTGAGCCCAGCCACAGCAGGTGATTATCGAGCTTGTCGCGGATTTCGTCCTCGAGCGCGCCGGTGTCTGCGGGAATCTGCACATCGATCAGGCGCGCGTTGGAGAAATTCGCGCCCGCCAGGATCGCGCCCCGGAGATCGATGTTCTCCAGATAAGCCCCCGAGAAGTCCGCTCCCGCGAGGTTGGCGTTCGCGAAGATCGCGTTGCTGATCCGGCTGCCGGAGAGGTCCGCATTCACCAGATTGGCGTTCGTGAGGTCGGTCGAACAGAGGTCCGTGTCGGCCAGGTTCGCACCTTCCAGGTCGGCGGCATCGAACACGGTCGCACCGGCGTTCAGACGCAGGCGGCTGGCACGCGCACGGTGACGCATCGATTTGCGCGCACCGACAAGCTTCATCGAAGTATCCGCATATGCGCCCGGTCTCAGGTCGGCCCCAGACAGATCGGCTTCGCTCATCGCCGCACCGCGAAAAACCGCGCCCCGGATATCGGCGCGGCTGAACCGCGCCCGGCGCAGATCGGCTTCCGTGAAATCGGACGCATACAGATCGGCACGCTCGAAGGATATGCTTCTCAGCACGCTTTCGGTGAAATCGGCGCCCGGCAGGATGGCCTCACTGAGGTCCACGCCCGGGAGCGCCACACCGCGTAACGACGCGAGTTGCATCTGCAGGCGCTTGCCGCCGCCTTGTGACCGGAGGAACCGTGCGTGAGCGCGCAACGCCTCCACCAAGTCATGGGTACTCTTAAATGAGCTCCCCATCCCGTTCTCTTTCCCTCATCGCTAACGTTTCTGTTAACGGTCTTATTATTGGTCTTAACGGGCATTTGAATCGTATTCGGTATGGCTGTCCACATATTATTGCGACCCGTTATGGTTAACACGATTCTCCGTAAATGGTTAATTTAAATGGAAAATTTTGCACGGAGATGGCGCAGTGCGCGCATGGCACAACAGGTAGTGCCTTTGCACCTTTAATATTAGAATATGTGCATATACACACCCGAAAGGCGCCGTCGCGCGTTAACGATAAGCGCGGCGGCACCCGTCCCTTGGTGGGCTTAAAAAAATTTGCAGCAGCCGGTCTTCAGGCCGATTTCGCGAGTTTTTTCTCGAGGTACGGCATCAATCCGCCCTCATCGACGATCTGCATGAGGTGATCGGGGATCGGCTGACACTTGAACGTTTTGCCCTGGGTCTCGTCGACGATTTCACCGGTCGATACGTCGACCGCCAGTTCGTCTCCCATCGCGATATCGGGCGCATCCGGGCAGACCAGCGCCGGCAGACCGATGTTGAAGCAATTGCGATAGAATATCCGCGCAAACGACTTCGCCACCACGCAGCGGATGCCGAGCGTCTTCAGGAACAGCGGCGCCGTTTCCCGCGAAGAGCCGATGCCCAGGTTGTCGGTCGCCACGAACACGTCCCCTTCCTTCACGCCTTGCGCGAAGCCGGGATCGATATCCCTGAGGCAGTGTTTGGCGCCTGCCGCCAGATCGCCCATGCCCTGATAGGAGCCGATCGGTGCAAGAGCGTCGGTGTCGATGTTCGCACCGTACCGCCACGCGTTGCCTTTGATGATGCTCATAGAAATTCCCTCGGATCTGCGATGGCGCCCTTGATAGCCGACGCCGCGACGGTGAAGGGCGACGCCAGGTACAGTTTCGACGACTTCGGTCCGGCGCGCCCGACGAAGTTGCGGTTGGTGGACGAGATACCGACGGCGTTCTCTTCCAGCCGCGACGGCCCGATACCGATGCAGCCGCTGCAGCCCATCGGCAGGATCACGCCACCCGCGTCCTCGATAATCTGAAGCGTGCCTTCGGACCGGGCCTCCTCCTGCATCGCCAGCGACGACGGCGAGATCATGAACTTGAAGCCGCTCTGAATCTTACGCCCCTTCAGGACCTGCGCTGCCATCCTGAGGTCGTCCAGCTTGGCCCCGGTGCACGCCCCGAGATACGCCTGATCGAGCTTGGTACCCGCGTGCGCGTCGATGGGGGCGGCGTTTTCCGGGCTCGACGGCGCCGCGACCTGCGGTACCAGGGCATCGCCGTCGACCGTAACGGTCTTGGCGTATGTCGCACCCGCGTCGCTTTGCCAGGTTTTGATATCGATATCGGTGGCACCCCACTTTTTCAGGATCGCTTCGGTCTTCTCATCGGGCAGGCAATAGCCGTTCTTGGCGCCGAGTTCGGCCGCCATGTTGGCGAGCGTCATTCGTTCCTCGACCGACATGGCGCTGACCGCTGTCCCGGCGTATTCAAGCGCCTGATAGTTGAAGCCCATGATCCCATGATCGCCGCACAGCTTCAAAATAACGTCCTTCGCGGCAACGCCGGGTTTGAGCGTCCCTGTCACGTCGATCTTCACGGTTTCGGGGACACGCACCCAAATTTCGCCGGTCGCCAGCACGCCGGTCATTTCCGTGATACCAATCCCGACCATCACCGCGCCGAACGCGCCGCCGGTGACCGAGTGACTGTCGGCGCCGACGATGAACATACCGGGCTTCACGTGACCACCTTCCGGCAGCACGATGTGGCAGATGCCCTGCTCCTTGATGAAGTGCTTGACGCCGTGCTTTTTCGACCATTCCTCGGCGTGGCGCTGAATGTCCTGGTGGTCCGGGTTGTCGTCGTTGATGTAGTGGTCGGTGATGATGACCAGCTTGTCGATGTCCCATACCGGCACCCCGAGTTGATCCAGTTTCATACCGGACGCCCTGGGTCCTGAACTGTCATGGGCCATCGCGAGATCGACCTTGCAGGTCACGATCTCGCCCGGCGAGACGCTACCGACTCCGGCAGCCTTGGCGATGATTTTTTCGGCGAGTGTCTGCGCCATTCCGTTTCTTCCCTGTCTTGTTCATATCACTTTTTTATCTCTGAGCGCGGCGATCGCAGCATCGTCATAGCCCGCGTCCTTGAGCAGGTCGTCCGTATCCGCCCCCAGCTTGGGCGCCGGGTTGGCGGGTGCGGGCGAGCCGCCGGCGCGAACCGGCGGCGCGACGTAGCGGTATGTGCCGTGTCCTTCGAGTTCGATATTCTGCAACCGCCCTTCGTCCACGACAAACGGATTGTCGAGCGCTTCCTTCACGTCGTTGATGGCGGCGGCGGGCACCACGCCGGCGAACTCTTTCAGCCACTCGGCCGTGGTCTTGGCGGATAGGGCCTCGTCGAGAAGTTCCTCGACCAGTGGACGGTTTTCGAACCTGTCCTTGAAGGTCTTGAAGCGGGGGTCGTCGCCCCATTCGGGGCGGCCGAGTTTGCCGCAGAGCGCGGGCCAGAACTTCTCCTTGTTACACATGAGATAGATCCAGCCATCCTTGGTCTGATAAAGCGCGCACGGCGTCAGCGCCGGGTGCGCAGAACGCGGCAGACGCCCCTGCACGTGCCCTTCGTTCAGATACCAGATCGCCGGATACCCGAGATTGCAAAGCGCGATGTCGAACAGGCTGACATCCATATCGCGGCCGATGCCCGTCGCGCGGGCACCGGTGATCCCGGCCAGGACGGCGTAGGCGAGGGCCAGGCCGGTCATCTGGTCGACGACCGATAGACCGAACCGTGTCGGCGGGTTTTCCGGCTCGCCGGTGAGGGAGAACCAGCCCGCTTCCGCCTGCATCAGGTAATCGAAACCGGGCCAGGTCTTGCGCGTCCCGGTGCGGCCGTATGCCGACAGGTGCGCACAGACGATCTTCGGATTGACGTCCTTGAGATCGGCATAGTTGAGACCGAGCTTGTCCGGGACATCGCCCCTGAGGTTCGATGCGACCGCGTCGGCCTTTTTGACGAGATCGAGGAACACGGCGCGCCCCTCGTCGCTGGTCAGGTCGAGGGTGACGCTCCGCTTGTTGCGGTTATAGGCGTGAAAGAACTCGGACGTGCCGTCGCCAAACCAGTAAGGCCCGATGTCACGGGCGAAGTCGCCGCCTTCCGGGTTTTCGATCTTGACGACTTCCGCGCCCTGATCGGCGAGGAACATGGTTCCAAAGGGCCCGGCGCCGTATTGCTCAACGGCCAATACGCGCACGCCGGCAAGAGGCAATGCGGTCAAATGCTGCGCTCCACCAGCTGTCGCGCGATGATGATCCGCTGCAACTCGTTCGTCCCCTCGCCGATGCAGAGCAGCGGCGCGTCGCGGTAATATCGCTCGACGTTGTATTCCGGAGAATAGCCGTAGGCGCCGTGAATGCGCATCGCCTCGGCGGCGTTTTCCATCGCCGCTTCGGTCGCGAACAACTTGGCCATGCCGGCTTCCATGTCACAGCGTTCACCCGTGTCGTAGGCGACCGCCGCATCCTCGACCAATTTTCTGGCCGCCTGCACGCGGGTCGCCATGTCGGCGAGCTTGATCTGGATCGCCTGGTGCTGCGCGATCGGTTTGCCGAACGTTTTGCGCTCTTTGGCATATGCCAACGCATCTTCGAGCGCGGCGCGCGCCACGCCCACGCCGCGTGCGGCGACGTTGATGCGGCCGAGTTCGAGCCCCGACAAGATCTGCTGCAGCCCGCGGCCTTCGACCTCGCCGATCAGCGCCGACTTCGGCACCCGCACCGACGGGAACTGCACTTCACCGGTATCGATACCCTTGTAGCCGAGCTTCTTGAGCTTGCTCGCCTTGAAGCCCGCCGATTTCGGCACCAGCAACAGGCTCATGCCCTTGTGCGCGGGCTCGGCGTCAGGGTCGGTTTTGACGAGGACCGCCAGCATCTCACCCTCGACCGAATTGGTGATCCAGGTCTTGGTGCCGTCGATGACGTAATCGTCGCCGTCCTTCTTCGCCTTCGTGCGGATACCCTGCAAATCGGTCCCCGCATCCGGTTCGGTGAGCGCGATACCGCCCCGGATCTCGCCGCTCGCGAACTTCGGCAGGTATTCGCGCTTCATTTCCTCGGTGCCGTGACGCTCGACCGCCTGGGCCATGATCAGGTGCGAATTGAACAACCCCGACACCGACATCCATACCGCCGCCACACGCTCGACGATCTGCGAATAAGTGCGGATATCGAGGCCGAGCCCGCCGTACTCCGTCGAGATCGTCGCCCCGTACATACCGAGATCGGCCAGCTTGTCGGCGATCTCTTGAGGATATTTGTCCTGAGATTCGAACTCTTTCACATACGGCGCCACATCCTTTTCCAGGAACTTGTCGATGGCGTCGAGGATCAGCGAACTGTCGTTGTCGTTCAGTGCGTCTGGCATTTGTGTTTCCTCAGTAGTCCGTCTTGTCATCGACGGCGTGACCGCGTTTTGGGATCAGCATGTTGCGCTCGAAGGAAATCACCTCGACGCCACCCTGCTTGAAGCCGGTCGTCTTGATGGTGACGATCCCTTGCGTCGGGCGCGACTTGCTCTCACGAACGGCCAGCACTTCGCTTTCGGCATAGAGCGTATCGCCGTTGAAGACAGGCGCCGGCATCTTGACCTTGTCCCAGCCGAGATTGGCGATGGTCTTCTGGCTGACGTCCGAAACACTCATCCCCGCGACGACGGCAAGCGTCAGGCAGGAATTCACCAATGGCTGCCCGAACTCGGAATGCTTGGCGTATTCTCGATCGAAGTGCAGCGGATGCTGGTTCATCGTCAGAAGGGTGAACCATGTGTTGTCGTTTTCGGTGATCGTGCGGCCCGGGCGATGTTCATAGACATCACCCACCTTGAAATCCTCGAGATACCGCCCGTAGGACTCGCGATACCGGTTCGGACCGACTTCCTTTGCTTCAGCGACCATTATTCCGCGGCCACCATCTGCGGCTTGCCGGCGGCGAGCACGGACGAGACCGAGTTCTGCGCCTCGAGGCCCAGGATCATATCCGCGAAACGGTCGACGCCGTCGTCACCCAGATAGGGTGCCGCGAGGCCCGAGAACTTGCCCCTGAATTCCTCGACCGTCATGAAGTTGGCGGGCTCGCCCCTCGGCATGTCGACGAGGACCGAGAACGTGCCCCGCGCCGTCTTGACCGTCGCCTTACCGGCCATGTTGGCCGGGAACAGCGCCTCGACTTCCGGGTCGTTGACGCAAGTGATCTTCTTGGTCAGCGCCAGAGTCTCCGGATCCTTCAGATGCGTCGCATAGTGATCCCACAGCATGGTGCCTTCACGCAGCACCACGGCGGCGCAGAATGGCATCGAGAACTGGCCGTCGACCACGCTTTCCGGGTTGTGCTTGGCCTCTTCGGGGAAGCTGACGATCTTCATCCCCGTCATAGGGAGGCCGATTTCGACTGATTCGACTTCGTCCGCCGTGACACCTTCGTCCTGCATGATCTGGCGGATCGCATCCATCGCGGCGTGCGTGTAGCGGCAGCTCGGGTACGGTTTAACAGCGAGACGCATCGTCTCCCAATTCTCGCCCAGCTTCGCGTCGGCCTTCGACGGGTCGGCGTTCGGCGCATAGGCGTGCAGGAACCCCCACTTGCCTTCGAACGCTTCCTTGGGTCCCTTGAAGCCCTCTTTCGCGAGCACCGCGCACATGAGGCCGTTCTGCGCTGCCTGGCCGACGTGGGAGCGTTTGGTCCACGCCCCGTCGGCAAGGAATTGCATCGAACCCGCCGACTGGCTGAGCGCGATCCCGAACGCGCTTTCGATCTGATCGGCGTCCATCCCGAGCAGCTTGCCCGCCGCCGCGACGGCGCCGAAAATCCCGCAGGTCGCCGTCGGATGGTAGCCCCGGTCGTAATGTTCCGACGGGCCGAGCGCCAACGACAGACGGATCTGAATTTCGTAACCGGCGACGCAGGCCGCGATCAGGTCCTTGCCCGACGCCCCGGTCATCTCCGCCGCCGCGAGCGCAGCCGGCACGATCGGCGCCGAGGAATGCAGCGACGCCTCGGCATGGGTGTCGTCGAAGTCGAGGGAATGGGCGAGCGTGCCGTTAAGCAACGCCGCCGCCGACGGCGCGTAGGTTTTCGCGTCGCCCGGCACGGCGCAGTCGCCAGAGGCGAGGCCCAGATATTCGAGCGCGCGCACCATCGCCGGCGTCGATTCCGCATCGTTGCGGGCGCGCACCATGATCCCCGCCGTGTCGAGGATCAAAAGCTTGGTCCGTTCGACCACATCGGCGGGTAGGTCCGCATACCCCAAATTGACTGCAAATTCCGCAAGACGGCGGCTGATACCGGTCATCGGATGTCTCCCTAATCATTGGTATTCGCCGGATGCACCGGCTCTTGGCCGATATTCCACCATACAACATTCGATTGAACAAATAGAAATATCTGTACTATATATCATTAAAACAGATCAATTGGAGGCAACCATGCTGCCGGTCACCCTGAAGCAGTTGGAGACGTTCCTGGCCGTTGCCGAGGCGCGCGGCTTCCGCCGTGCGTCGGAACGCCTCAACCTCTCGCAGTCCGCCGTGACCGCGCATGTGCAGCAGTTGGAAACGACGCTCGGCGTGCCGCTGTTTCACCGCACCACGCGTTCGGTCCGGCTGACCGACGCCGGCAACGAATTGCTGGAGCGCGCGAACCGGACCATCACCGGCCTCGAAGACACGATCCGCGCCTTCAAGGACGAAGCGGCGATGACGCGCGGCCGCGTGCTGGTCGCCTGCGCGCCGAGCTTCGCATCATCCATCCTGCCGCCAGCGCTGGCGGCGTTCCAGGCACGCCATCCCGAGATCTTCATTCAGGTCAGGGAAGCGTATGGGTCCGAGATTTTAGAGGCACTCCGCACCGACGCCGTCGATTTCGGCATCGGCCCTCTCGACCGCGACGACAAGGACATCGCCTTCACGCATCTACTGTCGGACGGTTTCGTCGCCGTGATCAACGGCAACGCCCCGCTGGCGAAGCGCGCGTCGCTGACGCTTGCCGACATCATGGACCAGCCGATCCTCGCCATGCCGAGGCGTTCGACCACCCGGGACATGCTGGAAAAGAGCTTTGAGCGGAATGGCCGGGTGCTGGAACCGAAATACGAGATGCTGCACCACCAGACCCTGATCAGCATGGCCGACGCCGGGCTCGGCATCGCCGTGTTGCCGGAAACCGCCGTGCCGCCGGCGCGCGAAGGGTCTTACGCCGTCATCCCCCTCAAAGAACCGGAGATGAAGCGGCGCATGGGTATCCTCATGGCGCGCGGCCACAACCCGTCGCCCGCCGCAAAGGCGGTCGCGGGCATGTTGCCGGAATTCGTGTCGGCGTGGACGCGGGCCGCGGGTTAGCGGTTATTCGGCCGCGTACTGCTTTTCCGCGTCGTAGTATTCGGGGAAGCCGACGATTGCCTGCAGCTCCTGGAACGTGATCCGGTTCGACAGGTCCTGCTTGCCCTCTTTGATCATCTCAAGCGTTTCCTGCATGCCCTTGATCGCCGACATCAGCAGCGCGGCCGGATAGATTGCGACCTTGTAGCCGATCTCTTCCAGTTCCTGCGGCGAGAGATAGGGCGTCGTTCCCTGCTCGACCATATTGGCCATCTTGGGGCCGTCGACTTCCCGGCCATAACGGCGCATTTCTTCCTCGTTCTTGGGCGCTTCGAGGAAGGTGATATCGACGCCGACTTTTCTGAACATTTCACAGCGGCGAATCGCCTCGTCCATGCCGTCGGTGCCGTTGGCGTCGGTTCGTGCCATGATCAGGATATCGCCCCCCTTGTCGCGCAGTTCCTCGCGCGCATCGACGGCGGCCTGGAGATGCTGCTTGGCTTCGTTGAACGGCACCACGCGCTTACCGATGGTATGCCCGCAGCGCTTGGGCGAAACCTGATCCTCGATCATCACGCAGGCGAAACCGGCCTGGGCGTACCCCTGCACCGTGCGCTTCACGTTAATCGGGTTGCCGAAACCGGTGTCGCCGTCGCCGATCACCGGAATATCGACGGCGCTGCACAGATTGCGGCCCTGATCGACCATCTCGGCGTAGCTGATCAGCCCTGTGTCCGGCATGCCGATGCGCACAGCCGAGACCATGAAGCCGCTCATAAAAGCGGCATTAAATCCGGCCTGTTCGCAAAGGCGGGTGGAAATGGCGTCGAACACGCCGGGGGCAGTGATGATTCCGGGCTTGTCGAGAAGGGCCTGAAGTTTGGCAGCGGCGGTCATGATTCGTCTCCCTAAGTTGGTTTTTCCCTAAAATGACCGCATTCGCCTGCCGGTCAAGGACGGTCACGGAAATTTTGTTTCGCTCAGCTGACGAAATCGTGCCGTGTAGGGCTGAATTGATGCCGCGTACGCACAGTTCTTTTGTATTTTTGTGCAATGCAATATTTGTTTTGCACATTATAATTATTTCAACAATTTAATTGTTATGCAGTGCAGCAAAACATGCATCTGCGGAGAGAATACGGGGGAAGATACAACATGAGAATTACGGAGATCTTCCATGCCAGAGAAAAGACGAAACGTTACCGCTTCTGAAGCGGTCAAAAATGCGATCACTTTGGCCGAGAACCGGCCGGAGAACGCCGATAACATCTACTTCAGTGGTTTTGAGGAACAACCGGTCTACCGGAAACTTTGGCCGTCCGAGGTCAAACGGGTGGAAGAGCACCTGCTGCGCCTGACCCCCGAAGACCGCCAGATGCGGTTCTGCGGCGGCGTGTCGGACAGCCGAATCCGCGAGTATTGCCGAGAGATCAACTGGACCAGGACCACCGTGCTGGGCTGCTTCGTCGACGGCGAACTGCGCGGTGTCGCGTGCGTCGTCGTCTTACCCGAAGGCTTCAACTTCGCCGCCGAGATCGCCTTCAGTGTCGAAGGAGCGTTCCAGAACCGGGGTATCGGGACGATGCTGGTCAAGAAATCGATTTCGATCGCCCGGAACCGATACGTCGGCACGGCGTACCTATTCTGCCTGAGAGAGAACGGCAAGATGCGTCACATCGCCGGCAAGTTCGAGGCCGAGTTCAGCTATATCGGCGCCGACGTCGAGGGCAAGGTCTCGCCGCACTGGCCGTCGTATCTGTCGTACTTCGAGGAAGCGGAAATGGACGGCCACACCATCTGGCAGGCGACCTTCCCGACCGAGCAGTAAAACCGATCAGCGCCCCTTGAATTCGGGTGTCCGCTTTTCGAGAAACTCGGTCACACCTTCGCGATAGTCCTCGCTGTCACAGGGCGCGTAGCTTTCGCGCGTCTCGGCTTCGCTGATCGGCGACGGATCGCTCAGCAAGCGGTTCAGCACTTTCTTCGTCATGCGGGCCGCCAGCGGCGCACCCGATGCGATGCGGTTCGCCGTCTCCATGACTTCCTTTTCCAACGCATCGTCGGCGACGACCCGGTTCACCAGCCGGTGCCGGAGCGCTTCCTTGGCGTCGATGACCTGCCCTTCGAGCAGGAATTCCAGCACCAGCGCCTTGCCGACAAGATCGAGCAGCGGCTTCATCTCGACCGCCGCGAAGGCATGGCCGATACGCTTGATGGGCACGCCGAAACGGGCGTTGTCGGCAGCGATCCGCATGTCGCAGCACGCCGCGATCTCCAGCCCGCCGCCGGTGCAGGCACCGCGGATCATGGCGATCACCGGATGCCGGCACGCCTGTAAAATCTCGAGGGTCTTGTCCGTCGCTTCCCCGTACAGAAAGGCCTGTTCCGCATCGAAGCGTTTTTCGGGGAACTCGGAAATATCCGCCCCGGCTGCAAACGCCTTGTCGCCGGCGCCACGGATCACGATGCAACGGATGTCGTCGTCGGCATCCAGCGCCGTGAGCGCTTCCGAGAGCCAATGCCACGCCGCCAGCGTCAACGCGTTCCGTTTTGCGGGATTGTTGAGCGTCACCAGCGCGATATCGCCGTCGCGCTCGACCATGATCGGATCGTCGCTCATTTGTCGTTCAGCACGCGCGTCGGCGCGCCGTCCATCCAGGTTTTCACGTTATCAACCGCCTGTGCGTAAACCAATTCATACAACTCCTTCACCACGTATCCTGTGTGCCCCGTCAGCACCGCGTTGTCGAGGCCGCGAAGCGGATGATCTTCCGGCAACGGTTCGACATCGTAAACATCAATGCCTGCCCCCGCGATTTCGCCCGACGTCAGGGCGTTCACCAAAGCCGCCTCGTCGACGATGGGTCCGCGCGACGTATTGACCAGGTAACTGGTCGGCTTCATCTGCTTGAGTTCTTTCTCCCCGACAAGGCCGGTCGTCCGCTCGCTGAGCACCAGATGAATGGAAATCACGTCGGACGTTTCGAAGAACGTATCCCGGTCGACGGGTTTCACGCCGACGTCGTTACACCGCTCTTCGGTCAGATTCTCGCTCCAGGCGATGACGTTCATCTCCATCGCCAGACCGAACTTCGCGACCCGTGCGCCCAGCTTGCCAAGACCGAGCACACCCAGCGTCATGCCGTTCAGGCTTTCCGACACATAGCCCTGCCAACCGCCGTCACGCATGACCCTGCTCTCTTTCGAGATTTTCTTATAAAGGTCGGTGATCAAAGCGACCGCGTGTTCGGCGGCTGGATACGGCAGCATGTCGGTGCCGGAAACGACGATCCCATTATTTTTCGCGTGCGCCATGTCGATGGCGAGATTTCGCATACCCGTCGTCACGAGACACTTGAGATTGGGTAGCTTGTCGAGCTGGGACGCGGGAAAGCGCGTCCGTTCACGCATGCAGACGAGAATGTCGAACGGCTTGAGCGCGTCGGCAATCACGTCCTCGCCCCAACCGAGATGCTTGTCGAAAACCGTGATGTCCGTATCGCCGAGCACGGACCAATCCGTCGAGCCGAGCGCCGCATTTTGATAGTCGTCCAGGATTGCGAGCTTGAGTGCCATTCCCCTCCCCCATATTTTCGTCGCGAACAGTTACAGGAGAGATTATGTCCGAGGGCACTTCAATCAAGGTCGAAAATCCCGAAGCACACGAAGCTGCAGCTAAAATCACCCGCGCCGGAGTCGTCGGCTTCGGCACCATGGGCCAGGGGATCGCGCTGGTACTGGCGCGCGCCGGCATCGATGTGACGGCCATCGAGGTCGAACAGACGCGCCTCGACGCCGGCCTTGATAATCTGCGTAAGGGTCTCGAAGACCGGGTCAAGCGCGGCCGCATGAGCGAAGACGACATGAACGAGGAGCTTAGCCGCATCAAGGGCGCGACAACGATCGCCGCGCTCGCCGATACCGATCTGGTGATCGAAGCCGCCCTCGAGGACATGGAGATCAAGAAGGCGATCTTTTCCGAGTTGGACAAGGTCTGCCCGCCGCACACGATCCTGACGACGAATACATCCAGTCTCGATATCGATGAGATTGCGGCGGCAACCTCCCGGCCCGAGAAGGTCGCAGGCGCGCACTTCTTCGCCCCGGCGCAGGTGATGAAACTCCTCGAGATCGTGCGCGGCGCGAAATCGTCCCCCGAAACAATCGCCACCCTGCTGGCACTGTCGGAGCGGATCGGCAAGGTCGGTGTCGCTGTCGGCAACGCGTTCGGTTTCGTCGGCAACCGCATGTATCACCGCTACACGTGGCAGGCCTATTTCCTGTTGCAGGAAGGCGCCTACCCCACTGACGTGGACCAGGCGATGCAGGACTTCGGCTTTGCGCTCGGCTGCCTCGCGGTCGGCGATATCTCCGGACAGGACGTCGCGCTTGCAGTCAGAAAAGCGCAAAAGGCCGCAGGCGAAATCGATCCCGATGCGCCCTATCCGGTCGTCGCGGACCGTATGTGCGACAAGGGCTGGTACGGTCGCAAGACCGGACGCGGCTGGTATCTCTATGAAGACGGGGAGCGCAAACCCAACCCGGAGGCGAACGCTCTGATCGAGCAGACGTCGAAAGACCTCGGCATCGAACGTCGCGAGATATCCACTGATGAAATCCGCGACCGCTGCCTGTTCGCGCTGATCAACGAAGGCGCACGCCTTTTGGGGAGCGGGATGGCCGACAGCACCGAGGACATCGATAAGATCTGGCGCTTCGGTTACGGCTTCCCGAAGGAAAAAGTCGGCCCGATGCACATGGCGGATCAGATCGGCCTCAAGCGTGTTCTCGAAAAACTGGAAAGCCTGCGCGACCGGGGCGGTCCCTGGTTCGAGCCCGCCCCCCTGATCCGCGAGCGGGTCGCCGCCGGGAAAAACACCTTTTCCGGCTAACACCAGGACGAATTTGCAGAATTCGATGGATTCAACAGGTTTACTCTGTGATATATAATCCATGAGAAGACCCAAGATCCTCACGACCATCCACGAATACAGTTGGTCACTATTCAAATCGGACGTGCTTGCCGGGCTGACCGTCGCCATGGTCGCCATACCCTTAAGTGTGGCCATTGCCATTGCGTCGGGCGCCGATCCGGCGAAGGGCCTGGTCACCGCCATCATCGGCGGTTTTTTCATCTCGCTGCTCGGCGGTAGCCGCGTGCAGATCGGCGGGCCGACGGGTGCGTTCATCGTCGTCGTGTTCGGTGTGATTTCGGAACACGGCTACGACGGTCTGGTGATCGCAACCCTGATGGCCGGGATCATTCTTCTGGTCGCCGGATATCTCAGGATGGGGCGTCTGATCGCCTTCGTCCCCGAAGCCGTCGTCAACGGCTTCACCATCGGGATCGGGATCATCATCGCCACCAGCCAACTACGCGATTTCTTCGGCCTCGCGCTCGAAAAGGTGCCCGCCGATTTCATTCATAAGCTTCCGGCGCTTTGGGATGTCAGGGATACACTCAGTCTGCCATCCCTCCTGATCGGCCTCGCGACGCTCGTCATGATTGTCGTCTTCCGACGCGCCGCGCCGAAACTGCCCGGCCTGATCGTCGCGGTCGGGATCGCGTCCGTCGTCGTCGCCCTCCTCGTACTGCCGGTCGATACCATCGCGTCGCGCTTCGGCGCGCTGCCGGACCACTTGCCGGTGCCGGCACTCCCCGATGTCAGCATCGAGCGCATCACCGAACTGCTGCCCTCCGCTTTCGTCATCGCCTTTCTGGCGGGCGTCGAGTCGCTTCTCTCCGCCATGGTCGCCGACCGCATGATTAAGGGGCAGCACCGGCCGAACGCCGAACTGCTGGCCCAGGGCGCGGCCAACGTCATGTCGTCACTGTTCGGCGGCATGCCCGCCACCGGCGCCATCGCCCGGACCGCGACCAACGTCAACGCGGGAGGCCGCACACCCGTTGCCGGGATCGTGCATGCGCTTGCGATCCTCGCCGCGATGATGCTGATCGCAACCGCGGCCGGTTACATGGCCATGCCGGCCCTGGCAGCATTGCTTTTAATCACCGCCTGGCGGATGAGCGAGCCGCACAAATGGCGGGAATATATGTCGGCGCCGATCAGTGATCGCCTCCTGCTGCTGACGACGCTTGTCTTGACCGTGCTTGTCGATCTGACCGTCGCCATCGGCGTCGGCGTCTCCGTCGGCCTGGCGCTCCGGCTCTACAAAGAAAAACCGCCACCCAGCGACTGGACCGTCCCCGACCGCTGACGACCACTTTGCCAGCAACGGCGGCAGTCGTTATAAATCGGGCAACACAATAATGCTTAGGGAGCAAACCAATGACTTGGCTCGAAGGTCCGACCAGAAACGATAAACCCGCCGGCGCGCGCCTCCGTGAACTTCTGGAACGCGATGAAATCCTCCGCGTGCCGGGCTCGCACAACCCGTTTGCGGCGCTGATCGCGCAGCGCGCCGGTTTCGAAACGCTCTATATTTCCGGCGGCGCCGTGACGACGAGCCTCGGCCTTCCCGATCTCGGCGTGATGATGCTGGACGAGCTCTGCTTCATCACGCGGATGGTCGCCCGCGCCACCGACCTGCCGTTAATCGTCGACGGCGATGTCGGCTACGGCGGCACCCTGAACGCGATGCGTACGGTTCGCGAACTGGAACAAGCGGGCGCCGGTGCGGTCCACATCGAAGATCAGCTGCTGCCGAAAAAATGCGGCCACCTGAACGACAAACGCCTGGTCCCGGCCGAAGAAGCCGCCGCCAAGATCGCCGCCGCCAAGAAGGCCGCACGCGACATGGTGATCATCGCCCGCACCGACGCAGCGGGTGTCGAAGGTCTCGATGGTGCGATCAAGCGCGCGAACCTCTATACAGAAGCCGGCGCCGACGTGGTGTTCCCGGACGGCCTCGCCTCCGAAGCCGAGTTCCGCCAGTTCGCCCAGCAGACGACGGGCTATCGCATGGCCAACATGACCGAGTTCGGCCGCACGCCGCACTTCACCGGCCAGCAGTTCGAGGAATTCGGCTACGACATCGTGATCTGGCCGGCGACGTCGATGCGCGTCGAGGGCTATGCGCTCCGCGATCTCTATAAGCACATCAGCGAGAACGACGGCACCGCCGGGTTCGAAGACCGCATGATGACCCGGGCCGAGAGCTACGAGGTCATCGGCTATCACGACTTCGAAGCGCTCGACGAAAGCGTCGCGCAGTCGGTTGCGCCGTCATTCACCGGTGACGACACCACCAACAACAAGCGGATGGCGGGTGAATAAGCCTACTTGCCTTTGAGCCGGCCGATCAGGAAAACGATGAGCCAGATCGGCACCACGATCACGGCGCCGACCAGTACGTATTCGACGCTGCCGGCGACAAAGTCGCCAGCCCAGGCGAAGGCCTTCTGGACCGTCTCGCCGAAATTGAGGAGCAGGTCCTTCGGATCGATCTCGAGGAACTTCAGAATGAAGCCGAGCACCAGCGAAGCCAGCAGGATCTTGAGGACGGTTCCGAGGACGTTTTGCGGCATGAGTGCGGGCTCCCGGGACGATTTCGTTTTCGATGCGGAAAAGATTACACGCGTCCCGTGGCAGGTTCAATTTCAACGCACACTCCGGATGACGGCGCATGCCTGAGATCAGACTGAAACCGAACCCGGGCCCGCCGCATCCGGTCCGCTGGCTCGCCTTCATCGGCTGGCTGGTGATCCCGATCCTGGCGACGTGGCTCGTCGTCGCGATGACGGCGATGATCGTGCTGTGGTGGGGCGTGGTGTGGTTCTTCTTCGCGCTCGTCTACATGATCGTCTATTTCAGGTGGTCGAGGCGGCGCTATCCTAAGGAATAGTCAGAGCCGTTTCGGCAGGTACCTGGCCAGCCACGCCATCGAGACGAATCCCGCCCCGCCGACCACAAACACCGCCGGCAGCGCGAACACCCCCAGCACCAGCGAGAACACCCCCGGTGTGACCAACTGCGCGGTATGACGATAAGTCACGAACACGGATGTCATCTCGGCCCGCTCATAGGGGTGTACGGCCCTCAGGAACGGCACGTTCCCGGCACCGTCGACGATGGCCGCCGCGCACGCGGATAATATGATCAGGGCAAGCACGACCACCGGCCAGTCCTGCGCCATTGCGATCATGATGGTAATCAGACCGGCAGACGCGTACCCGAGGATCAGGATGAAACGCATGCCGAGCTTGCGCCCGAGCGCCCCCCACGCCACGGATAAGAAAAGCGACGCCGAACCGACGGAGACGACCAGCCCCGCCGTTTCCGGGGAGTATCCGCTGCTTGTCAGATAGATCGGCGCGTAAACGAAAAACAGCACCCACCAGCTCGACCGCCCCGTTGCCAGCACCCAGGCGAGTCGCAAACGTGGCTGCGCGAAGAATCGCGGCAGGTTCTTCATCGGGTTCGGCGGCTTCCTTAACGGCATCGTCACCGCCGGGTTGTCGGTCAGGCGCAGGAACCAGAAATAGCCAAGCAGCATGGCGACGGTGACGCCGATGGCCAGCATCGTGATTTCAAGTGATACCGTCTCCGCCAGCCAGACGCCCAGAAACGGCCCGAACGTGAACGGCGCGGCAACCGATAACAACCGCTTGGGTTCAAACCTGGATATTTCCGTGCGCGGCACGTGATCCAGCACGAACAGGTTCATCACGATCTCGAGGAACGCGGTCGCCACCACCTGGCAACCCAGCGCGATCGGAAAGATCATCGGGTCCGCCGCCGCATATCCGACCAATGCCGCGAACATCAATATGATGCCGACGGTGAACGCCCACCGGCGCCTGATCAGGTGAACCACGGTCGGCACGAGCAGCGTCGAGAGCATACCGAACATCGACACGAAGAAATAGACGAAGCTCACCGTCTGCGCATCGCCGAGCAGCTTATGCGCCTGCAGCGGCACGAGGGTGATCAACGTCGCCCGAGACCAGGCCTCGATCGAAAACAGCACGATGAACGCATTTGCGCGCGGTTGGGCCGCGGCTGATAGCCACAATGGTACGACGGTTCGGCGCATGGTTCTCCCCTAGACGGCAAGAGCCTAACCACATCTTTCACATGACCGCCATGTTTAATGTGCATGGAAGGGTCCCTCCGGAAACAAGCGTCGATCTCGACGAGACCTCTTGCCGCCGCTCGGCTGACCGCTAGTATTCATGCAAACAAGAACTAGGGAAACTCATGGACCAACAACAATCGGCGCGCGGCCGCAAGCTCAGCGCCCTCGCCACGTCGACCATCGCCAATGCCCTCGACCGCGTCGGCTGCATGAACTGCACCATGGTCAATCTGAAACCCGTCGCCCCCGGCATGAAATTCTCCGGGCCTGCTGTCACCGTGCGCATAGAGAGCGGCCCGTTCGGCACGTTCGAGTCGGCGGACTTTCGGGTCGGCGCGATGATCGATGCGGCCGACGCCGGCGAGGTAATCGTCGCCGCCGCGAATGGCGTGCCCTATTCGACTTGGGGCGGCATGGCCTCGCTCGCCGCCGCCGTAAAGGGCATCGCCGGGATCGCCGTCGACGGCGGCGCGCGGGATGCGAACGAAACGGTGGACGCCGGTTTTTCCGTCTTCTCCCGGCATTTGATCCCGACGACGGGGCGTTGCCGGCTCCATATCGGTGACATCGGCGGCACCGTCGTCGTCGACGACGTCACGGTCAGCAATGGGGACTGGATCGCCGCCGATGACACAGGAATCCTCGCGATCCCGGCCGGCAGGGTCGACGACGTGATCGCGCTCGCCGAAACCTTCACCCGCGAGGATGAAAAGGCGGCCGAGGCGATCCGCGGCGGCATGAAGTTCTCCGAGGCCATGAAGAAGTTCGGAAACATCTGATGGCGACACTGGCAGACGAAATCGCGCGCACACTCCGCGCGCACGGCGTGACGCGCATTTTCGGCATCCCGGGTGGCGGTTCCAGTCTGGATATCATCGATGCCGCCGCCAAGGCGAATATCCCATTCACCCTCACCCGCACAGAAGCGGCAGCGACCATCATGGCGGCCGTCACCGGCGAGTTGACCGGCGCACCGGGCGCGGTGCTGGTCGGCGTCGGCCCCGGTGCTTCGAGCGCAACGAACGGCCTCGCCTACGCATCCCTCGAACGCTCGCCGATGATCCTGTTCGTGGACGGGCCCGCCTCAACCATGCATCAGCACTTCGATCAACAGGCGCTGTTCAAGCCGATCACGCGCGATACCGCGCGGCTGCAACCGGACGACGGCGCCGCCGTATTGGACGGCCTATTGAAGACCGCCGTCACCGCCCCCGAAGGTCCGGTGATGGTCGAACTGACCGCCGGCGATGCCATGACCGAGGCAACACCTTTCGTCCCCGGCGATCCCGTCACACCAAGGCTGCCGTCGGTCGACGACATCAATCACGCGCAGGAAATGATCGCGAAAAGCGAGCGGCCCATCATCGTCGTCGGCCTCGAAGCGCGTCACCATGCCGAGTCGGTTCGCGTCTTCGCCGATACACTCGGCGCGGCGGTGATGACCACCTACAAGGCGGGCGGCGTCTATCCGGCAGACGGGCCGGGGTTCGTCGGCACCATCACCGGCGCCACAGGGGAAATGCCGGTCCTCGGCAAGTCAGACCTGATCATCGGTGTCGGTTTCGACCCGATCGAGTTCATCCCCGGCAAGTGGCCGGCGGACTTTCCGCCGTTCCTGTTGCTCGGCGAGGGATCGCCGCCGAATCCCCGCGTCACGTACGCGCTGGAACTGAACGGCCCGCTCGACAAAACGCTGGGCGCGCTGCAGGCCGATCTGAAGGACAGCGGCTGGGCGGCAACGGGTCTCGGTGAACTCAGATCCATCGTTGAAAAGATCTACACGCCCGACGCAGGCGGCTTTACGACAGCCGCCGCCATCGATGTCCTCAGCGCCAACGTCGATCACGCGACCCGCGTCACCGTCGACGCCGGCGCGCACATGTTCGCGACCATTGGCCGCTGGCCGGCGATCAAACCGCAGGGAATCCTGAAATCGAACGGTCTCTCCAGCATGGGTTACGCGCTCGCCGCCGCCATCGCCTCCGCCCTTTGCGATCCGGAAACGCCGGTCATGGCAGTCACCGGCGACGGCGGCATGTCGATGTGCGTGGGCGAACTTCAGACGGCGAAGGAACTCGGCCTCGACATCACGATATTGGTGATGAACGACAGCGCGCTGTCGCTGATCGATATCAAGCAGCAGCGCCAGCAGCGGCCGAGTCTCGGCGTTCGTTATCCGGCGCAGGACTTCGCCGCCATCGCCCAGGCCTACGGTTGGCAAGCGGCACGCGCAGACGGACCGGAGGAACTCGAGGCAGCCCTCTCGCTCCCCGGTCCGAAGCTGATCGACGTGCGAATCGATCCCGCCCGCTACGGCGACGACATGACCAGACTGCGCGGCTAAGAAATCGTCTTATTTGAGCGGCGAGAAGCTCACGGGTGTCAGCAGTTTGTTGCGCTGGTCGATCAGCATGCCGGCGGATTTCTTTTTGTACTCCGCCCAGCGCGGATCGGCGTCCCGTGCTTTGCGCCGCTCTTCCATGTCGGCGAGGCTTTCGTACCCCCACAGATGCACCACCTCGTTTACCGGGCCGACGGCGGTCGTGAAATAAGCGATCAGATTCCCCAGATGCTTCATCTGAACGGGCAGGCCCTCGGCTTCGAAGAGCGCCAGGTATTCCTTGTTGCGGCCGTGCGCGATGGTGTAGGTGCGGTGGTCTATAATCATGGAAATCCTCTTTAGTGAGCGGTTGATGGTTTGATTTTTATGGGGTTGCCACCCCCTCATGGGACCGTTATAACCCGCCCGCTCCTGCTTGAGGGGCTTTCTTTTTATTAGGCCGGACGCGATCCGGACGGATTTGAGTTTTTACCTTTAACCGCAACAGACTAGGAGCGAGACATGGCCGTAGAACGGACCCTCTCGATCATTAAACCCGACGCCACGCGCCGCAACCTGACGGGCAAGATCAATGCCCGTTTCGAGGAGAACGGACTGCGTATCGTCGCTCAGAAGCGTATTCAGCTGACACGCGAGCAAGCCGAAGGCTTTTACGCCGTACACAAGGAACGTTCTTTCTTTGGCGACCTCTGCGAATTCATGACGTCCGGCCCGGTGGTCGTTCAGGTGCTCGAAGGCGAAGACGCCATCGCCCAGAACCGCAAGATCATGGGCGCGACGAACCCGGCCAACGCCGACGAAGGCACGATCCGCAAGGATTTCGCCGAGAACGTCGAAGCGAACTCGGTGCACGGGTCCGATTCGCCGGAAAACGCGGCCATCGAAATCTCGTTCTTCTTCGCGCAGACCGAAATCGTCGGCTGATCCGAAGACTGACCGTACTGGGAAGCCCCCGTCGTCAGGCGGGGGTTTTTCTTATGCGTCCTGGAAATTGACCAGCGCGCCCTCGGGCGCCTTGGCGCCGGACACCTTGACGGTTTCGCCCGAGATGCGGACCCGCCCCTCGGCGATCCATTTGACGGCGAGCGGGTAGATCACATGCTCCTGCTCGAGAATACGCGCAGCGAGCCCGTCGGCGTCATCACCCGGGTGAATCGGCACGGCGGCCTGCACGATGATCGGCCCGGTATCCATTTCGTGGCGAACGTAATGCACGGTGCAGCCGCCGAATCGCACGCCCGCCGCGATCATGCGTTCGTGCACGTCCAACCCCTTGAAGGACGGTAACAGCGACGGGTGAATGTTGATCAGGCGGTCTCGCCAGTGTTCGCAAAATTGCTCGCTCAGCAGCCGCATGAACCCCGCCAGCACGACCAGTTCGCAACCGGCGGCCTCTATCTCTTCGGTAACGCGTTGATCGAACGTTTCCCGGTCCGGATAGTCCTTGTGCGGGATCGTCACGGTTTTGACGCCGGCCTTCTCCGCCCGCACCAATGCCGGCGCGCCGGCAATGTTGGAGATCACGACCGCAACCTCCGCAGGGTACGTATCGTCGGCACTCGCATCCAGGATCGCCTGCATGTTCGATCCCCGGCTGGATACCAGTACCGCGACCTTCATCCGCGCCATAAGCTCTCGCCGTTTTCGATCTTGACCGGTTCACCCGAGGACCGCTCGACGAGTTCACCGATCCGCTGAACCGTCTCTCCGGAATCCTGAAGTGCTTTCTGAACCGTATCGGCGTCATTCGGGGTGCAAACCACGACCATGCCGATGCCGGCGTTGAAGGCGCGGAACATTTCGGACGTCGCGACGTTGCCCGCGTCCTTCAGCCACGCGAAGACCGGCAGCCCCGTCCAGGCCGACGCGTCGATATCGGCGCCGATCCCCTTGGGGAGCACGCGCGGCAAGTTTTCGACCAGCCCACCGCCGGTGATGTGCGCCAGCGCCTTGACCCCGCCCGCCTTGATCGCCGCCAGACAGGGCTTCACATACATGCGCGTCGGCGTCAGGAAGGATTCGGCGACCGTTTGACCGTCCGCGAACGGCGACAGATCGTTCCAGCCCAAGCCGGCGCGGGCGACGACCTTGCGGACCAGCGAGAATCCGTTCGAGTGCACGCCGCTGGAACTGACGCCGAGCAAGATGTCGCCAACAGCGATATCCGCGCGCGGCAACACGTCCGAGCGCTCGACCGCGCCAACGCAGAACCCCGCCAGATCATAGTGCCCGTCGTCGTACATCCCCGGCATTTCCGCCGTCTCACCGCCGATCAGCGCCGCGCCGGCCTGTTTACAGCCTTCGGCGATGCCCGAGATCACGCTCTCGGCGACGCCCACATCGAGCTTGCCGGATGCAAAGTAATCCAGAAAAAACAACGGCTCTGCGCCCTGCACCACCAAATCGTTGGCGCACATGGCGACGAGGTCGATCCCGACCGTGTCATGTTTTCCGCTCTCGATGGCCGCCATCAGCTTGGTGCCGACCCCGTCGGTGCCGGACACCAGCACCGGGTCCTTGTAGCCGGCCTTGGCAACGTCGAAAAGTGCCCCAAAACCGCCCAAATCGGCCACTACACCCGTTCGCATGGTGGCCTTGGCGAGCGGCCCGATGCGGCGCACCAGCTCGTTGCCCGCGTCGATGTCGACGCCAGCATCCTTGTAACTGAGCGCCGCCGAATTTGCGCCCTCTGGCTTGTCGTTGGGTCCGGTAATGGTCTTTCTCCTTGGCGTTTGTGTGCTAAATTACGCGCCGTCCCCTGCGCCAACAAGGCATATCAGGGGTGTAGCGCGACCACCTCGTTCAGAAAGAAGATTTCTTATGTCGCCTCTTCCCCGCACGCCACTTACACCCTTCAGGCAGCTTCTTGCGCCGTTGTTTATCGCCGCAATCGCCTGCTGGCCAGCCCCATCCTCGGCATTGGACGTGTTCGAGGTCAAAAACATCGGCGTCGACGTAAAGGCCGATACCGCCGCCGCCGCTCGCCAGCAGGCGCTCGCCCAGGCCGAACGGCGCGCCTTTTACGCTATGATCTCGCGGCTGACCCTGACCGAGGACCAGGAACGCATCCCGGAACTCAGCAATGCGGAGATCGCAGCCTATGTCCGCGACTTCTCCGTCGCCCGTGAAAAGGCGTCCAGCGTGCGCTACATCGCGCGCCTGAATTACCGCTTCAAACCGGATGAGATTCGCGGCCTGCTCCGGTCGTACAACGTACCATTCGCGGAGACACCGTCGAAGCCGATGGTCGTGCTGCCGGTCTACGAGGTCGGCGCCGGCGTGGTGTTATGGGATGAACCCAATCCCTGGCGCCAGGCCTGGAGCAACCGCGACCAGCCCGAGGGGCTGGTCCCGCTGATCGTGCCGATCGGCGATCTGTCGGATATTTCGACCGTCGGCGTGACCGAAGCGATGGCCGGCGATCCGAACCGGCTCGGCGTGATCGCCGAACGATACGGCGCCGTCAGCACCATCGTCGCCCACAACAACCTGACCCTCGACCAGGCGACCGGACGCCAGATGATGACCGTTTCCCTGTCCAGGCCGAACGACCCGATCCCGGTCGAGGCGCGCACGCTGTTCTATGTGCAGCAGGAGAACGAAACCATCGAAGCGATGACGGCGCGCATCACCGAGGCGACCGCCAAACGGATCGAGAATATCTGGAAGCGCCGCAACCTGATCTCGCAGACCGGTACCGGCGTGCTTGCGGTGACGGTGCCGATCACAGGTCTTAAAGATTGGCTCACGATCCGCGATCAGCTCTCCAAGGTCGGTATCATCCGTCAGTCCGAGATCGTCCTGATGTCCCGCGATCAGGTGCGCGTAAACATCCATTACGTGGGCGGCGCGGACCAGCTCGTCACCGCGCTTGAGCAATCGAACCTTTCGATGCTGCAGGAAAGCGGTGAATGGATCATCATGCCGATCGGCGTTTTCCAGCCGCCCAAGACCTGAGCGCGCCCCAGCGCCGGCCCATGAACATCGCAAATTTCATTTCTTTCGCCCGGCTGCTGTCGGTGCCGGTTTTCGTCTGGCTGATCGTCCAGGACGAAATGACCGCCGCGTTCTGGCTTTTTCTGGTCGCCGCCGTCAGCGACGCCGTGGATGGGATCATCGCCCGCCACTTCCACATGCGGACAACGCTTGGCGAGTATCTCGACCCGATCGCCGACAAGACGCTACTGGTGACGGCATACATCGTTCTCGGCTCCGCGGGACTTTTGCCGCTCTGGATCGTTATCCCCGTGGTGTCGAGAGACGCCCTCATCGTCGCAGGCGCGGTTCTGGTCGAGAAGCTGACCGGCGATCTGAGGATGGAGCCGCTGAACATCAGCCGGGCGAACACCCTGTTGCAGCTACTTCTGGCATTGGCGGTCATGGTCCCCGGCGTATTTGCCTCGCCGACCGGGCACGTCGTAACCTTACTCAGTTTCGCCGTCCTGGTGACGACGCTGGTTTCCGGCGGCACCTACGTGTACATCTGGACGATGCGCGTGCATCTGTCCGAACAGGAAAGGAACCAGCGTGAGCCGTGAACTGCGCGTCATTATCTGGATCGCCATTCTGATCGGCGCCGGATTTGTTCTGCACCTGCTGAGCACTGTGCTGCTGCCGTTCGTGGTCGGGATCACGATCGCATACTTTTTCGATCCGGTTGCCGATAAGCTGGAAAGGTTGGGGTGTACCCGCACCATCGCGACGACGATCATCCTGCTCGGCTTTTTCCTCGGCGCGGCCGGGATCGTCGTCCTGATCTTCCCGCTCTTGCAGGACCAGGTCGGTGGCGCGGTCAAACTGGTACCGGCCATTATCGACCGGTTGCAGGTTCTGATCACGCCGGTCATGCAGGAACTCCGCGAAGACTTCACGCCGGAAACCATCGCCGACCTGAAGAAAGCGGCCGGCAATTATGCCGGCACCGTGTTGAAGTGGTTTTCGGAATTCATCACTCAGGTCTGGAGCGGCGGGCTCGCGGTGATCAACCTGTTATCGCTGATCCTGATCACGCCGCTGGTCGCGTTCTACCAGCTTCGGGACTGGGACCATATCGTCGCCAAGGTCGACAGTTGGCTGCCGCGCGACTATGCCGACACCATCCGCGAGCAGGTCAAAAAGATCGACGAAACCCTCGCCGGGTTCGTGCGTGGCCAGGCGAGCGTCTGCCTCGTACTCGCCGTGGTATATGCGCTTGGCCTCAGCCTCGTGGGCCTCAAAGCCGGCCTTCTGATCGGGATCGCGGCGGGAGCGCTGGCGGTCATCCCCTATATCGGCGCCGCCGTCAGCTTCATCATCGGCATCGGCCTCGCCGTGGCGCAGTTCCAGCAGGACTGGGTATCAATCCTGATGGTCGCGGGCGTGTTCGTAATCGGCCAGACGCTGGAGAGTTATTTCCTGACGCCGAAGCTGGTCGGCGGGCGTGTCGGGCTGTCGCCGATCTGGATCATCTTCGCCATGCTGGCGGGCGGCGCGCTGTTCGGACTGACCGGTGTGCTGATCGCGCTTCCCGTCGCCGCCATCGCCGGCGTGCTGGTACGCTTCACGCTCGAGCAGTACATGGAGAGCGACCTTTATCACGGCGAGGCCCGGGATAACCGGGAGAACAAGTGAGCCCCAAGCAACTCGCCTTCGATCTGGAGCACAGACCGGCGTTGGGCGAGGAAGATTTCCTCGTCACCGAGTGCAATGCCGACGCCATCGCCTGGATCGACCGCTATCCCGACTGGCCCGCGCCCGTACTGGTGCTGAGCGGCTGCGCCGGTGCCGGCAAGACCCACCTCGCGCGCGTGTTCATGGCGAAGTCGGGTGCCGAGGAAATTCCGGCAGAGACATTGCGCCACGATTCCGTTCCCCACCTGCCCGACGCCGAGGCGGTCGTCATCGAAGACTGCGACCGGGCGATGGGCGACGCTGCCGCCGAGGAAGCACTGTTTCATCTCTATAACCAGGCAAAAGCCGACAACCGCTTTCTGCTGCTCACCGCGCGCACGCCGGCGGCGCGATGGCCGATCGACCTGCCGGACTTGGCGTCACGGCTCAGGGCGGCGCCATCCGCGGAAATCGCCGGTCCCGACGACGCCCTGCTGACTGCGCTTCTGGTCAAGCTGTTCTCGGATCGTCAGATCGGCATCGAACAGGCGGTGTTGGAATACGTCGTGCCACGCATCGAACGATCCTTTCAAGCCGCGCAAGCGTTCGTCGCGGCGGCGGATAAAGCCGCGCTGGAGGGAAAACGCCGGATTACGGTGCCGCTTGCGCGTGAGGTGCTTGAACGTCAGAACGAACTGCCGCACCTCCGTTGATCGGCTGCAGGAAGTCGAGAAATTCGTCCGTCACCCGGTTCCACGAAAAGCCGAGCGCCCATTTTCGGCAGCGATCCGGCGCGATATCGAGGGCGCGGACGGCGGCGCGGGCCAGATCGTCGTCGAGCACGCCCGGGCCTTCCGCCCCGATGACGTCGAGCGGCCCCGTCACCGGGAATGCCGCGACCGGTACGCCGCACGCCAGCGCTTCCAGCATCACCAGCCCGAATGTATCGGTTAAAGACGGGAACACGAACACATCCGCGGCATTGTAATAGCGCGCCAGTTCGACGTCGCCCTGAGCAATAAAGAACGGCGTTTCCGGATATCGCTTCATCAACTGCTCGCGCGCGGGTCCGCTGCCGACGACGGCCTTCGAGCCCGGCAGGTCGAGATCGAGAAAGGCCGGCAGGTTCTTGTCGACCGTGACCCGGCCGATGAACATGAAGATCGGCCTCGGCAGGTCGAGGAATTCCTTGGGCCCCGGCTGGAAGACGTCCGTATCCACGCCGTGCGACCAGAGCCTGAGGTTCTGGAATCCCCGCCCCTCGAGTTCACGATAAACCGCCGGCGCCGGCACCATGACTGCGCCGGACGGTTCGTGAAACTTTCTCGCGCCCTTGTAGAGCCAATCCAGTGGCAGCTTGGTTCGCGCCTGCAGGTATTCCGGAAACTTGGTGTGGAAAGCGCTAGAGAACGGCCAGCCTTTCTTGAGGCAGTAAGCGCGCGCCGCATTACCGATCGGCCCCTCTGTCGCGATGTGCACGCAGTCGGGTTGCAGGTCATCGAGCCAACGCGCGATCTTGCGTCCCGGCAGGACGGCGAGCGGAATTTCCGAGTATGTCGGGCACGGAAACGTCACGAACTGGTCGGGCGACATAACCTGCACATCGTGGCCGCGCTCGATCAGGCGGTCGCGCACGGTGCCGACGACCCTGACCACCCCGTTCGGCTGCGGATACCATGCGTCGGTGGCGATCGCTATCAGCACATTTTTGCCTTCGCAGTTGATGTAAAACGACTTTCGCGTCCCCACATGCAAACTCAAGTGACAAGTATATGACGCCCGAAAGGCCCGCTTGACCGGGCTTTTCCGCGTCATAGAGTAGTCACGGATCAACAGTTCAAAAGGGGAGGATCGAATGGATTTGGGAATCGCCGGCAAGAAAGCTATCGTCTGCGCCGCGTCAAAAGGTCTGGGGAAGGCCTGCGCCACCTCACTGGCCCGCGAAGGGGTCGACGTGACGATCTGCGCACGAACCGAAGAAACATTGAATGCGGCCGCCGATGAAATCCGCGCGCTCGGCGGCGGTAGCGTCAAGACCGTCGCCTGTGACATCACCACCGACGAAGGCCGCGCCGCCGTGCTCGACGCCTGCCCCGAACCCGACATCCTCGTGAACAACGCGGGCGGTCCCCCGCCGGGCGATTTCCGCGACTGGGACCGCGATGACTGGATCAAGGCCGTCGACGCCAACATGCTGACGCCGATCTTTCTGATCAAATCTACGGTCGACGGCATGATGGACCGCAAGTTCGGCCGCATCGTCAACATCACGTCCAGTTCCGTGAAGGCGCCGATCGAGATTCTCGGTCTGTCGAACGGTGCGCGCGCCGGGCTGACCGGTTTCATCGCCGGGCTCGCCCGTAAGACGGTGCGCCATAACGTCACCATCAACGGTCTGCTGCCGGGCGCCTTCGACACCGACCGCCTGCGCTCGAACCTGAAAGCGCACGCCGGCAAGTCGAACGCGTCGGAGGAAGAAGTCGCCGCCCAGCGCGCCGCCGGCATTCCGGCGGGCCGGTTCGGCCAGGCTTATGAGTTCGGTGAATACTGCGCCTTCCTGTGCTCGGCGCAGGCCGGTTACATCACCGGACAAAACTGCCTGATCGACGGCGGCAACTATCCGGGAACGCTATAAGCTATTCGCAGGGAAACGCGCTTTTCAGTTCCAGCGCGACGACGACCGCCATCGGCTGTTTGATGCGGTTCTTGAGCTGTCCCTTGGCGCTCAGGCGGCCGATGGCTTCCTGGATGAATTCGTCCAGGAAACGTGGCGAAATCGGCAGATCTTCGGGCATGCAGAAGTGCAGCTTCGCGCCCTGCGCCGACGCCGGGGCCTGCACCGCCTGAATGCCGTCCATCAGACCGATGATGTAGTAGCGCCAGCGTGCTTCCGCGCCCTTGTTCCCGGACTTCGCTTCGGCGCGGAGCGTCATGTACTCGTGGAGCGTGATGTTCGCCGACGCGGTGCCCGGCAGACTGAACAGCCCTGCAGCGAGCAACAAGACGCCCAACAGTTTTCGGATGATCGCCAAAGTTTCTCCTATCGCGTGCGGCATGGCTCCATTTGTACAAGGCGCCCCTTCTTCATGCCAGCCCTCTGCCGCCGGTCTGTTTTTAAACTGTCATAATTCCGTTGAGTGACAGCCCGCAGCGGAGGCTGGTATCATTCCTATAGTTTAAGCGCAAAGTTGGTGTTCCGATGGACGAAACCACGCCGATCGACCAGCAAAAGAACGGCAAGGCCCGCTCCCGGGCCGCGGCACGCACGGGTTCCCCCGCCCGCGCCGCCCCGGGTGAGCCGCATCTGTTGAACCGGGAGCTGTCGTGGCTCTCGTTCAATACGCGTGTGCTCGAGGAGGCCGAAAACACGGCGCACCCGCTTCTGGAACGTCTCCGGTTCCTGTCGATCTCCGCCGCCAACCTGGATGAGTTTTTCATGGTCCGTGTCGCCGGTCTGCGCGGCCAGATCAGGGCGGGCGTGACCCAGGCCAGCGACGACGGCATGACACCCGCACAGCAGATCGAAGCCATTCAGGACCACGCCCAGAAACTCATGCACGAGCAGCATGCGATTTGGGGTCGGCTCCGTTCCGAGCTGCGCAGTGCGGGCATCATCATTCTCAGTCGTGATGAGGTCTCGAAAGACGATCTGGTTTGGCTCGAACAGCAGTTCATGGAGCATGTGTTTCCGGTGCTGACGCCGCTGGCCGTCGATCCGGCGCACCCGTTCCCGTTCATCCCCAATTTCGGCTTTTCGCTCGTGCTGATGTTGGCGCACCGGGACTTCGACGAATACCTTCGCGCACTGCTGCCGATCCCGTCGCAGCTGGAACGCTATGTGCGCCTGCCGGGGCCAGACATCCGCTTCCTCGCCCTCGAAGACTGGGTGTTGTTGTTCATCGACAAGCTGTTTCCCGATTTCAAGCTGGTCGAGAACGGCGCCTTTCGCGTCATCCGCGACAGCGAAATGGAAATCGACGAAGAAGCCGAAGACCTGGTTCGGACCTTCGAAAGCGCGCTCAAGCGCCGCCGCCGCGGCTCGGTCATCCGTCTCACCTTCAACGCCGACATGCCGCAGCAGCTGCAGGATCTGATCATCGGCGAAATGGGCACCGATTCCGGCGTCGCCATGGCCATGCAGGGGCCGCTCGGCCTCGCCGACACCAAGCAGTTGATCCTGAGCGAGCGGCCGGACCTATTGTTCACACCCTTCAATGCGCGCTTCCCCGAACGCATCCGCGATTTCGGCGGCGACGTGTTCGCGGCGATTTCGAAGAAGGACATCATCGTCCACCACCCATACGAAAGCTTCGACGTGGTAGTGCAGTTCGTGCGCCAGGCCGCCCGCGATCCGGACGTCGTCGCAATCAAACAGACCCTTTACCGGACGTCGAATGATTCCCCCATCGTCGCGGCGCTGATCGAGGCCGCCGAAGCGGGCAAGTCCGTGACCGCGATGGTCGAGCTCAAGGCGCGCTTCGACGAAGAAGCCAACATCCGCTGGGCGCGCGACCTGGAGCGGGCCGGCGCGCAGGTGGTGTACGGGTTCGTCGACAAGAAGATCCACGCCAAGGTCAACCTGATCGTCCGGCGCGAAGGCCAGACCCTGAAATCCTATGTCCACTTCGGAACCGGCAACTATCACCCGATCACGGCGAAGATCTATACGGATCTGTCGTTCTTCACCTGCGATCAGGCGCTCTGTCGCGATGCGGCGCGGCTGTTGAATTACATGACCGGGTACGCCCAGCCGGCGCAGATGGAAAAGCTCTCGTTTTCGCCACTGACGCTCCGCGACACGCTGGTCCGGCTCACCGACATCGAAATCGCGAACGCCAAGGCCGGGAAGCCGGCAGCGATCTGGATGAAGATGAACTCGCTTGTCGATCCCGACCTGATCGAAAAGTTCTACGAAGCCTCGCAAGCCGGGGTTCAGATCGACTTCGTGATTCGCGGCATCTGCTGTCTGCGCCCCGGCATCGAAGGCTTGAGCGAAAACATCCGGGTCAAGAGCATCGTCGGCCGCTTCCTGGAGCATTCGCGAATCTATTGTTTCGCCAACGGCAAAAAGCTCCCGTCGGCGGCGGCCAAGGTGTTCATCGCGTCGGCCGACCTGATGCCGCGCAACCTCAATCGCCGGGTCGAAACCCTCGTGCCGATTGAGAATCCGACGGTCCACAAGCAGGTGCTTGAAGAAATCATGGTCGCCAACCTGCGCGATCAGGCGCAAAGCTGGATCATGAGCCCCGACGGCAGTTTCGAACGGGTTGCCAAGGGCGAAGGCCTGTCGGCGCAGGAGTATTTCATGACCAACCCTAGCCTTTCCGGCCGGGGCTCTGCACTCAACGTCGGTCAGGAAATCGCACCTAAGAGCGACGGCAAATCGGACTAAGTCGTCTATAGTACCTCCCTTATATTGACGGTCATGTCACAGCACTTAGGATCATCCTTGTGACCGAAGAAGCTATACGCCTGCACCCAGACCTTCAGACCGTTACGGGACGTATCGGCATTGTCGATATCGGCTCGAACACCGTGCGTCTCGTCGTCTACGACGTGCCGGAACGGATGCCGGTACCGATGTTCAACGAAAAGGCGGAATGCCGTCTCGTCGAGGGCATGTCCAAGACCGGAACCCTCTCCGCCGTGGGCGTAAAGAAAGCGCTGGCATCGCTCAGGCGTTTCGTTCGCCTATCCGAAGCCATGGGCGTTGAGACGCTCGATCTCGTCGCGACAGCGGCTGTCCGCGATGCGTCGGACGGGTCGGTCTTCGTCAAAAAGATCGAGTCGGAATTTGGCATATCCGTCTCCGTTCTGAGCGGCTCGGAAGAAGCAGAGCTCTCCGCCCTTGGCCTGATCGTCGGCGTGCCTGACGCGGACGGCATCCTCGGCGACCTCGGCGGCGGCTCGCTCGATCTGGTCAGCATTCAGAAAGGCGCTTGCAAGACATACGGGACGATGCCGCTCGGCCACCTGCGTCTGCAGGAAATGGCGGGCGAAGACATGGACAAGGCGAAGGACATCATCAAGGAGCATTTCGCCAAGACAAAATGGCTGAAGAACGCCAAAGGCAAGAGCCTCTACCTGACCGGCGGCATCATGCGCGCCATCGCGCGGGTCTTTATCGAACAGACCAACTATCCGCTGCACGTGGTCGACAACTACACCATTCGTGCCGACGACGCGCTCGGACTGTCGCGACTGCTGGCGGGCTTGAGCCCCGGCACCATGCGGCGCATCTCGTCGATTTCACCGTCGCGGGTCAAAAGCGTGCCCTATGCGACGGAAGTGCTCGGCAACCTGATCGAGGTCGCGAACCCGGCCAAAATCGTCTTTTCCGGCTTCGGGATGCGCGAAGGCCAGATGCTGCAGCACCTGCCTGAAAACATGCGCCATCAGGATCCGCTGATCGCCGGCGCGGAAACGCTCGCCGAACGGACCGGGCGGTTCTCGCTCGACGGCCGCGAAGTCGCCAACTGGGTGGCGCCGCTGTTTCCCGACAACAGCGAAGAGGATCGCCGCCGTATCCTGGCGTCATGCCTGCTTTCAGATATCGGCTGGAACGAGCATCCCGATTACCGGGCCGAACATTCGTTCTTCCGGGCGTTGCGCCTGCCTTACGCCGGACTTTCGCATCCCGACCGGGTGTTCATCGCGGCGACGGTGTTCGTCCGCTACAACGGTGACTCCGGCGCGCCCGTGGTGAACGAGGTGCGCAGCCTTCTGGACCCGGAACAATTGAATAAAGTCGACGGGATCGGCCGGGCGATCAGGCTCGCGCACACGATTTCCGGCTCGGCGCCCGGGCTGCTGTCGCAAACCAGTCTCGAGCGCAAAGACAAGAAACTGATCCTGCACCTGCCCGGTAAGTCCAGCGTGTTCCAGTCGGAAACCGTCGACCGGCGTTTCCGCGGCCTGTGCAAGAGCCTCGGCATCAACGGCTCAATTGCGAGGAATTAGTCGGAGGCTTCGGAGAGACGCGTCTTTTCGACGACGGCGACCCGGTCACCGTTCAGTTCCAGGCAGATTTCACCGCGGCGCAACCTGAGCGCGTCCTCTCCGAAGACACTGCGCCGCCATCCCTTGATCGCCGGGACGTCCGCTTCTTCGCCGAAAGCCGCGATCAACTCAACGTCGGCTGCGCTCGCCACCAACTTGGTCGCGACGTCGGCGTCCGCGCATTTCATCTTCAGCAGCACCTTCAAAAGATCGGCAGCCGCCGCAGTCCACGGCGGCAGATCGGGTTTCGAAGGCGGCGTCGGCCATTCGGACTTGGGCGCATCCGCGCCCTTCTTGATCGCTTTCAGCAGCGACTCACCCGCACTGCCTTCCGCCAGCCTGCGACCCAAGCCGCGTGTCTTGGCGAGATCGTCGACGGTCTTGGGCATGCGGTGCGAAATTTCGAGCAGCGCCTCGTCCCGCAGCACCCGGTTGCGGGGCAGATTGCGAGCGTGCGCCTCGCGTTCGCGCCATGCCGCAACCGCCTGCAGCACGGAAAGCTGCCGTCCCCGCGCGCCGCGCGTCTTGATGCGTTTGTACGCATCTTCCGGGTCGACGCGGTAGGTCTTCGGATCCTCGAGGATTTCCATCTCCGCCTTGACCCAGGACTGACGCCCCGAAAGCTCCAGCTTGCCCGCGAGAATCTCGTACGCCGGACGCAGATGCGTCACGTCGGCGAGCGCGTATTTGAGCTGCTTGTCGCTGAGCGGACGCAGCTTCCAGTCCGTGAACCGCGAGCCCTTGTCGATCTTCGCATTCGTCAGCTTGCTGATGAGGTTCTCATAACCGACGGAGTCGCCGAACCCGCAGACCATGGCGGCGACCTGGGTGTCGAAAATCGGGCGCGGCAGTTCGCCGGCGAGATGCAGGAATATCTCCAGATCCTGGCGCGCCGCATGAAACACCTTGAGCACTTTGGCGTTGGCCATCAGTTCGAACAGCGGCTTGAGGTCGATGCCGTCGGCCAGCGTATCCACCGCTTTCGCCTGTTCAGTGCCGCCAAGCTGCACCAGGCAGAGCTCCGGCCAGAACGTGCTCTCGCGGATGAATTCCGTATCCACGGTGACATAGGACTCGTCCGCGAGCGACTCGCAAAAGGCGCGTAATTCTTCGGTTGTCGTAATCACTTCTGACATGGTGCGAGACGTTACACGACCGGCGGCGGTGCTGAAACCGCTTTATCAGCCTTCGACAAAAGGAACGGACTTGAACGCGGCCAGTTCTTCGCCGGCCGCTCGAATGGCCGCCAGCTTGGGCCATGCTTGCAGATCCGAGAACTCTTCTACCCGCGCGGACAGGTGCGTCAATGCCGCCGTCACGGCGAAATCACCGTGCGTGAGCGTGCCGCCGGTCATCCAGGGATTGGCCGCTTCGCGCTCCAGATAATCGAGGCTGTCGCGGATCGAACGGCGGTAGGTTTCGACGAACTCCTCGCTTTGCAGATGCGGCGGGCGTCGGACCGTCTCAATCCTCAACTGCACGGCGCGTTCGGAAACGCCCATGGCGATGATCGCGAGGCGCAGGATATTGCGCCGGTCCGCACCCCGTTCAGGGCACAGGCGGCGGCCCGCCGGCGCAAGCTCATCCAGATAGTCGATGATTACGGCACTATCGACCAGTGTTTCGCCCTCATCGATGATCAGCGCCGGCACTTTACCCAACGGATTGAGGCGCAGGACCTCGTCCCGGTCGCCGAAAACCGACAACACGTGCCGGTCGAACGGCAAGTCGTAATGGCTCATCGTCGCCGCGACACGGCGCACGAAGGGCGAATCGAATTGCCCGACTAGGATCATCATCGGCGGCGGTGCTCCAGGTTATGGCTTCGCTCACAGCTTACCCCTTAAAGCTCAGCAGCCTCAATCCCCCGCTGAGCAAGCTTTTGCGTCCTTACGCCACACTCCCGTCGTCGGCCCGGCCGGGAAACCTGTCGCCGGGGTTCGCCCGTGATATGTTGCTCCGATCATGCGTCACGAACGTGAGACCCGCCCGTTCACGGTGATCCGCCCGCGCAAGCTGCCGGCAATCGCGGCGACGGCGCTGTTTATTCTGCCGCTGGCGGGTTTGGTTCTGTTCCGCCGCGACATGCTGATATGGCTGGGCGAGCCGGGTTGGTTGCTGCTGACGACAGCCGCGGCGCTTGCGTTCGCTTTTGCCGCGGTGCGGCTTTTCACACCCGAACCGTTGATGCGGATTTCCCCCGAAGGGATCGAAATCCCGCGGGTGCTGGCGCAACCGATGCGATGGCCGGATATCGCAAAAATACAGGCCACGACGCAGCGCAGCCGAACCGGTGATATCCATGATCGGCTGATGTTTCATTTCAAAAACCCGCAGACGGTGGACTGGCAATCCTCAAAATTGCGCCGGCTGTTCGGCGACACGCCGCAGGCCGCCGTCGCCGTGAATATCGGCCTGACGTGGCCGATGCGCGCGGACGACGTCAAAGGTCTCCTGCACCATGCGGCGCGCAGCTACGCGACCGTGCCGGACAACCACTCTGCGGCGCTCCGCCCCAGGAAAAGACGAAAACTCGCGCAGGCGGCACTGGTCCTTATCGCGATCGTCGGCCCGGCGTCGGCGCATTTCGCGGATACCGGTCTTGCTCGGCAGTTCTCGACGGCGCTCAAGCTTTACCGTGCCGGCGATATCCAGGGCGCTCTCCCGCTCCTCGAAACCGATGCTCGCGCCGGCGACCGGGACGCGGCGCAGGCACTCGGTACGCTCTATCTGAACGGGGACGGCGTGACCCGCAACCCGGCGATGGCCGCCGGATGGTTCCGCCGCGCCGCCGAAGCGGGGCACGCCGACGCCGCCTACAATCTCGGCAACGCCTATCGCCTGGGGCTGGGGACACAGCAGGACCTCAGCCACGCGCTTCAATGGTACGAGCGTGCCGCCAACGGCGGCTCGGCGGAAGCGGCCTATACCCTGGGCACGATATACCGGCTGGGCGACGGGGTCAGGCGCGACTACCGCGCCGCACTGCAGTGGCTGAACGAAGCGGCCGAGCGCCACTACGCCCCTGCCGAACACGACCTCGGGCGTCTCTATCAGGAAGGCATTGCCGTGCCGCGCGATATCGAGTCCGCCGAACGCTGGTACAGCCGCGCCGCCGGGCGCGGTCATGCCCCAGCCCGCTACGACCTCGCGCGGCTGATGCTGGACGGCAACCTGCAACAGCGCGGGATTGGTCTCAAGTATCTGGCGCAGGCGGCGGAGCTTGGTTTCGCACCAGCCCAGCGCCGGCTCGCGGCCGTCTACCTCAATGGTCAGGACGTGGCGCGCGACACCATCGCCGCCTATAAATGGATATCGCTGGCCGAGCGCACCTGGCCGGCACAGACGCGGGCCGATCTGGTCCGCGAAAAAAGCCGCATTGGCGCGACGTTGTCGACCGAGGAAATGGAAGCCGCCAAGGCCCGCATCCGTGCCTGGCGGCCGACCCGCAACACACCTTAGATTACCGGCACATAGAGATCAGGCGACCGACCGGTTCGGCGGGAACCGCATGATCGCCGTCGTCCCCTGACCCAGTGTGCTGCGCAACACCAGATCACCGTCGTGAAGCCGCATCAGTTCGCGCGACACAACGAGTCCGAGACCGCTTCCGTGCGAACGATTTTCGATGGACTGCTGACCGACCTGAACGAACGGCTGGAACAGAAGTTTGAGGTCGTGCTCGGAAATGCCAACGCCCTTGTCCTCAACGCTGATAACGACGCCGCCGTTTTCCAAGGTCACGCGCACGACGATGTCCTTGCCGTCCGAAAATTTTACCGCGTTGGATGTCAGGTTCAGCAGGACCTGCTGCACCCTGAGGCGGTCCGCGCGTAATTTCGGGACATCCTCCGTGATCACGGGAGTTATCACAGGCTTGTCCGTCACACCGCCGTCTCTGTGATCGGCAGCGCTGAGGTATGCCGGCACCTCATCGATCAGCGCCTCGACGTCGAAGACCGAGTCTGACAGGGACATTTCACCGGCTTCGATCCGCGACACGTCAAGAATATCCTGAATGACGCCGGACAGGTGCAAACCGCACCTGTGAATGTCGGTGGCGTAGTTCTTGTAGGCCGTTGGGATCGGGCCCAGCGTCTCGTTGACCATCATGCTGGAAAACCCGACGATCGGATTGAGCGGCGTTCTGAGCTCGTGGCTCATTTTCGCTAGAAAACGCGACTTTTCGATGTTCGCCTGCGACGCCGTGCGCCACCACAAGAAGAAGATCAGCAACGCGGTCGTGAACAGAATTGCCGAAACCAGCGAGATTTTGGGCAGCAGTTCCGAGAACAGTTCGTCGCCTGGCGATGAGGGTGCCCAGGCTGCGAATGCAACGGGCTTCTCCTCGAAGCTTTGTAATGCAAAAGACGCGGCGTCGCTTGGCGGTGTGGTCACAAGACGCAGTTCATTCAACAAGAACTGACGCGATATTTCCGCGATCGTATCCCTGTCCAGTTCCTTGTATATAACCAGCACGGGACGCGGACGCCGGATCAGATCGTCGCCGGACGGATATTCCTTGGTGATAGGCGCCGCGGCCACCAGGAAAAGGCTGTCGTCAAAACGCACGTAGGTCGTCAGTGCCGCGCTGCTCTCCATGGGCGCCGACTGCACACGGGTCAGGAATGCCGCGCCGTTTCCCCCCAGGAAGTCGAGCGCATTGTCGTGCACGGCCCCGCTACGGGGAGAATAGAATACCGTCGTCATATCCGGCTTAGTAACAAACGACCCGCTGACGCCGAACGAGTCCTGCAGGTACGTCCCGATGTTGTTTTCGGCCCATTCCAGGTTCACGTTTTTGGTCGCGTTCTCGAGCGTATCGTCCCACCAGGCGTAGTCCCGCGCCCAGTTCCGGAGTTCACGCTCTTTTAACGAAAATGCCGTCTCGACGATGTGGCGGGATTCACGGTAAGCGACATTGTTTTCCCGCTCGGCGGCGACGCTCAGGAAATAGGTCACCGCGCCGATCGACAGCACCAGGAACAGCAATGAAAACACCGCCGCCATCACAGGGAAAGGCGCCGAATAGACGTGTTGATGTTTATCGCTTTTTGGAACAGTCACGAGAAATCATCCGAAAACAACAGATCCCAAATAATATCTCCCACCCGACGGCGCGAAATGACTTAAGTCAGTTTAGTGCCCGGATCGCAGCCGTTTTCATTGATGCACGGCATTCCATGGGTAGGGATAGTTGTGCATAATACGTACCTTCAATTTCTCCTTTAGCCCCTAATCGTGCCGCGACGCGACGCCGGGACGGATCAGCATCCCGCGCCGTCACGGATATTGAACACTTTTGAACACCGATGGCGCGTGCTAAGACCCGCGCCATGTTGAGCATTCAGGACATCACCTACCGGATTGCCGGGCGCACGCTGCTCGAGAAGGCCTCGCTGAGCATCGAACGCGGGCAGAAACTGGGCCTCGTCGGCCGCAACGGGACCGGCAAGACGACTTTGTTCCGCCTGATCTCCGGCGAGATCCAGCCCGACGACGGGGATATCCAGATGCAGAAAGGCCTGCGTATGGGTCAGGTCGCACAGGAAGCGCCTTCGGGCGCGACGAGCCTGATCGACACGGTTCTCGCCGCCGACAAGGAACGCGCCCGGCTTCTGGCGGAAGCCGAGACCGTCACCGATCCGATGCGGATCGCCGAAGTGCACACGCGCCTTGCCGACATCGACGCCGAGCGCGCGCCCGCCCGGGCAGCGCGTATCCTGGCGGGGCTCGGCTTTGACGAAGCGGCGCAGCAGCGGCCGTGCTCGGATTATTCCGGTGGTTGGCGCATGCGCGTCGCCCTCGCCGCGGTCCTCTTCGCCCGTCCGGATTTTCTGTTATTGGATGAGCCGACCAACCACCTCGACCTCGAAGCGGCGCTATGGCTCGAACAGTATCTCAAGGGGTGGAACGGTACGCTTCTGGTGATCTCGCATGACCGGCGTTTCCTGAACGAAGTCGTCGATGGCATCGTGCATCTGGCCGAATTCAAGCTGACCCGGTACGCGGGTAACTACGACCGCTTCGAGCGGACGCGGCGCGAGCGGCTAGAACACCAATCCAAGATGCGCGAAAAGCAGGAAGCCGAGCGCGCCCGCATCCAGAGCTTCGTCGACCGTTTCCGCGCCAAGGCGACCAAGGCGCGCCAGGCGCAAAGCCGTCTCAAAATGCTGGACCGGATGGAACCCATCGCCGCCGCGATCGAGGATGCGTCGATCACCTTCAACTTCCCCGAAATCGATCCACCGCCGCCGCCGCTGATGGCGATCCAGGACGTAAGCGTCGGGTACGAGCCTGAAAAACCTGTGCTCAGGAAACTCGACCTCCGGATCGATCCCGACGACCGCATCGCGCTGATCGGCGCCAACGGCAACGGCAAGTCGACACTGGTGAAGTTGCTGAGCAAACGGCTCGCGCCGGAAGCGGGTAAGATCGTCAAGGCGCCGAAGATGGAGGTCGGCTACTTTGCCCAACACCAGGCGGACGAACTCAACCTCGACGAAACACCCTACGATCACGCCGCTCGCGCTTTACCGGATAAAAAGGAGAGCCAGGTCCGCGCGCACCTGGGCCGGTTCGGGTTCTCGTCCGATAAAGCCGATACAAAAGTCGAAAGCCTGTCGGGTGGCGAGAAGGCGCGGCTGCTGTTCGCGCTGATGAGTTGCGGCAGCCCGAACATCCTTCTATTGGACGAACCGACCAACCATCTCGACGTCGATGCCCGCGAGGCGCTGGTGCAGGCGCTGAACGCGTTCGAGGGTGCGGTTATCCTGGTCAGCCACGATGCGCACCTGATCGAACTGGTCGCCGACCGGCTATGGCTGGTCGCCGATGGTACGTGCAAACCTTACGAAGGGTCGCTCGACGAATACGCCGCCGAACTGCAGGCGGCCCGTCGCGCGCGGCGTCAGTCGGACAAGGAACGCACAGAGCAGCCTGAAACCAGCCGCGACAACAAGAAGCAGGCGAGAAAAGAGCGCGCCGAACAACGCCAGGCGACGGCGGAGCTCAGGAAGACCATTAAGAATGCGGAGACTCGCATGGCCAGGCTCGAAGCAGAGAAGACGGCACTCGAGGCGCGGCTTGCCGACCCCGAGGTGTATAACGGCGCGACCCGTGACCTGATGGCGTTGCAGTTGAAGCACGCCGAGATCAAGGAACAAATCACGGCGGTCGAAATGGAATGGCTCGAGGCGCAGGAAGCGTTGGAAGGCGCGGCGTGATCCGCCATGCCCGATATGCCGGCCGATTATCTGGGTAACACGCACGCACCGGCGCCCGGTGCCCGCGTGTTGTCGCTCGTCCCCAGCCTGACCGAACTGATGTTCGATCTCGGGCTTGCCGATAATCTGGTCGGGCGCACGCAGTTCTGCATCCACCCGAAAGATAAAATCGAAAGCATCCCCAGCGTCGGCGGCACCAAAAAGATCAAGATGGATCGCGTTCGCGATCTCGCGCCCACCCACGCGCTGGTCAACGTCGACGAGAACACGAAGGAGATGGCGGGCGAACTCGGCGACATGGGGATCGACGTCATCGTCACCCATCCGATGCATCCGGACGACAACCCCGCGCTTTATAACCTGATCGGACACGCGTTCGGCGCGGATGATGAAGCCGCCGCCTATGCCGATGCGTACTGGAAGGCCCGCGCCGCGTTCGATGACACGGATGCGTATCCGCAAAAGAACGCGCTCTACCTGATCTGGAAAGACCCGTGGATGGCGATATCCGCCGACACCTACATCGCCAACATGTTGAATCTTGTGAACTGGAGCGCCGTGACGCCCGGCGCCGACCCCGCGCTCGAAGGCGACGCGGCGCGTTACCCTGACGTCATGATCGACGACGCGACGTTGAAAGACGTCGATTTGGTGCTGTTCTCGACCGAGCCCTATACCTTCAAGGACGACGACATCGCCGCGTTCAAACAGACATTCCCGGATCACGCCCGCAAGGCGCACCTGATCGACGGCGAGATGACATCGTGGTACGGGTCTCGCGCCGTCCGGGGGCTCGCGTACCTTCGCGATTTTGCAAAGTCCGCCGGGGCATGAGCGCGACCGTCCGCCTGTCGGCGCTTTACGGCGGCATATTCTTCGCCATCGGCATCATGATGCCGTTCTGGCCAGTGTGGCTGCAGTCGCGGGGGCTGAGCGCGACCGAGATCGGGCTCGCCATCGCGTCGGGCAGCGTGGTACGCGTCTTCCTCGCGCCGCAGATCGCGCGCTTCGCGGATCGGACGGGCGAGCGCAAGCGCCCGATCATCTGCCTCGCGCTGGCGGCGTTCGTGTTCTACCTGCCCTTCTACGTCGCGCACGATTTCTGGATGATCCTGCTTCTACAAGCCTGCTCGGCCGGCATGTTCGGCCCCCTTATGCCGATGAGCGAAAGCCTGACCATGACTGGCGCCCGGACGCAGCCGTTGAATTACGGACGCATCCGCTTGTGGGGCTCGCTGACGTTCATCGCCGGCGCGTCGGGGATCGGTTTCTTTTTGAAGGGTGCGGAACCGGATGCGATCTGGGCCGCGGTGTCGGCGGCGCTCGGCCTCGTTGTCATCGTCACGCTCTTTATCCCCGACTTCCGTTCAAAACCCGCCGCGCCGGAAGCCAAGCCCTTCAGACAGGTGATCCAGGACAGGACCTTCCTGCTGTTCATCGCCGCCACCGTCTGCGTGCAGGGCTCGCACGCGCTTTATTACAGTTTCGGCACACTCAACTGGCTCAGGATGGGATTGGGCGAAGGCGTCATCGGCCTGTTGTGGGCGGAGGGTGTGGTCGCCGAGGTGATCCTGTTCGTGTTGGCCGCCGACGCCATCCGCAACGTCGGCCCGGCGCGGCTGATCGCGCTTGGCGGCCTCGCGTGCCTGATCAGATGGGCGCTCACGGCCTACACCGACGCGCTCGCCGTGATCGTGCTTTTACAACTTCTCCACGCCTTCACCTTCGGCGCGGCGCACCTGGGCGCGATCTATTTCATCGCCGACCGCATGCCCGAAGACGTCTCCGCCACCGCGCAGACGCTCTACGCCCTCGTCGTTTCGGGCCTCGGCATCGGATTGATGAGCTTCGTCTCAGGGCATCTTTACGACGCCTATCAGGGGCACGCCTATCTCGCCATGGCGGCGCTCGGCGGGACGGGGATGGTCATCGCCTGGCGCATCCGCCGCCAGCAATAGACCCGACACCGCCGGCGCAAAGGCGGCCGCGGCCGCATCGTCCCACGCCGACCAGATTCAAGGCGCGGCTCGACAAGACGACCGCGCGCATGTCAGATGAACAAACGGCACGGCCCCGGCAGCGATAAGCCACCGGCGCTGTACTTTCAGTCAGGACAGCCGGATCAGATCGTCGCGATCGGGGTCGCCGGCGAGCCGACGGCGCCCGGCAGATAGAGTGGCGGCGCGGTCAGCAGGAAGCGCGAGCGGCCGCGCTCGCGGAGCGCCTTGGCGAGCGCGGAAAGATACCAGATCTCGCCCAGATGCACGCCCAATCTGAACAGGCAATGACGGTGGATCGGCAGACGCGAGCAACCGCCGTGGGTTTCGCCAAAGCCCTGCGAATCCTCGACCGCCATGTTGTCCGAAATTAGCGCGACGACGCCGCTGTCGGTGATCCACTGCAACAGCTTGTCGTCGAAGCCATCCAAGACGGCGCCACTGGAATGGAGTTTCTTCGCGTCCGGATTGCCGCCCATCTCCATGATCATGTCGTCCCAGCCGGTGTGGAACAGGAAGAAATCGCCCTCCTCCACCTCGATGTTGTCGGCGTCGAACATCCGCATCAGTTCATCATAACCGACAACCACGCGCTCATGACCGTGATGCGGCACCATGTCGAGGAGCACGCCGCGACCCTGCATGCAGGCTTCGGCCATTCCGGCGACGGAGAGCTTGCGTGCGCCCATGCCGTCCGGATGATCGGGGCCGAGGATTTCCGCGTCCGCGCGGAAGCCGTTGTAATAAACGCGCTCCGGCTCACCGTCCCCGTCGGCGTCGAACATGCTGCCGACGTGGGCGAAGCTGTCCCACTGGGTCGAGTACTGGTTCCAGATCGTCGTGCATTCGTCGGACGACACATCCATGTTGCCGTCCTGCCATTTGCTCCAGTCGAGGTTGTAATAGAACGTGTCGCCGCCCGGCGGATGAAACACCGGGCCGAACTTGGGCGGGAAGCGTTTCGGGTTTACCGAATTGCCGCCCGGCATATCGAGCGGCATCGACAGGCAGAACGCAAGCCCCTCCTGCACTTCGGCGGCGGCAGCCTTTATCCGTTCCGGTGTCAAAAGATTTTTACGGCCCCACTCGTCGTCTTCGCCCCAGTCGCCCCAGGTCGAGCCTTCCGGCCGGTTCACCCAGCGTTTCGTCATCTCATGTTTCCTTCCCTAGTTTTGTTTTCTTGTCTCAGGCTTTCTTTTCCCAGCCGCGCTCGCCCTGCTGCCAATAGGTCAGGTCGTGCCCGGCGTCTTTTAGAGTCTTCCAGCGCATGCGCGCGTCCGCGACCGCATCGTCGTCGCGGCCGTCGAACAGATCGAAACAGCGTTCGAACTCGCCGATGCGCGCGGACGCGCCGCCGTCGGCGAGGAACAAAAACTCCGCCTTGTTGGGATTGGCGTCTGTGACGTCGAGCCACACCGGCTGCATCTCCGCATCGCCGTCCTGCGACGTGCCGTGCGGCAGCCAGGCGGCGTTATCGAACGTCCAGAGATGATCGTTGTACCACCTGACGCGTTCTTCCGAACCGAGCACGACCAGCGCCCGCTTGCCCGCCTGGAGCGTCTTCTGCAGCAGTTGCGGCAGCGCCCGGTCCAAACCGGACCGGGTCAGGTGATAGAAGCCGATGTCGGTCATATCCCGAACCGCATAGCTTCCACCCGCGCTTATTCGTAATTGTCGGCGACGAAGCGTTCCAGCAGGCGAACGCCGAACGCGGTCCCGCCCTTCGGAACGACCGGCGTGTCCTTCTTCGACCAGGTAACGCCCGCGATATCCAGGTGCGCCCAGGGAGTCTCCCCCACAAAGCGCTTCAGGAACTGCGCGGCGATGATCGACCCCGCGCCCCGGCCGGACCCGATGTTCCGCATGTCGGCGGCGGCGGTGTCGAGGTCGCGATCGTATTCCTCACCCAGCGGGAAGCGCCAAACGCGTTCGCCGATGGTCTCCCCGGCGGCGAAGATTCTGTCTGACAGCTTGTCGTCATTGGAGAACATGCCCGCGCGCTCGGCGCCCAGCGAGATGATGATCGCCCCCGTCAACGTCGCCAGGTTGACCATGAACTCAGGCTTGAACTTGGTATTCACGTAGTGGAGCACGTCGCACAGCACGAGCCGGCCTTCGGCGTCGGTGTTAAGGATTTCGATGGTCTGCCCCGACATCGACTTGACGATGTCGCCCGGACGGGTCGCCTTGCCGTCCGGCATGTTCTCGACCAGGCCGACCGCGCCGATGACGTGGCACTTCGCTTTGCGGCCGGCGAGCGCCATCATCAGGCCCGACACGACCCCGGCGCCGCCCATGTCCCATTTCATGTCGTCCATGCTGGCGGCGGGCTTCAGCGAGATACCGCCGGTGTCGAAGCACACCCCCTTACCGATGAACGAGATCGGTTTCGAGTTCTTGCGCTTGGACGGCGGCAGGCCGTTCCATTCCATCACCACCATCTGGCTTTCCCGCGCGCTGCCGTCACCGACCGACAGCAGCGAGCCCATGCCGAGTTTCTTCATCTGCGCCTCACCCAGCACCGTCACCTTGACGCCGAGCTTGGTCAGGTCGCGCTTGAGACGCTTGGCGAATTCCGCCGGATAGAGAATGTTCGCAGGTTCCGACACCAAGTCTCGGGTGTAGTAGACGCCCTCCGCGACCTTGGCGAGATCGGCGTAAGCGGACCGCGCCGCGGCGGAACCGTCGCATTTCACCGCGAGTGATTCGATGCCCGGTTTCTTGTCGCGCTTTTCCTTGCCCTTGTATTTTTCGAACGTGTAGGCACGCAGGTTCGCCCCATACGCCAGGTTCGCCGCGATTTCGGCCGCTTTCAGTTTGGACTTCGGCACGTCGTCGACGTGCATCTCGGCACTTTTCCCGGCGCCCTTGAGCGCGGCGTAAATGACGCCGCCCGTTTCGGTCATGCTTTCGGCGGTAATGTCGGCTGGTTTGCCGACGCCGACGCAAAGGACCCGGTCGAGGCTGGACCCGCCCGGCGCCAGCACCGTCATGGTCTGCTTCTTCTTACCGTCGAAGTCGGCGGCCTTGGCGGCGCGTTTCAAGGCACCCTTGAGTTTCTTGTCGAGCGCCGCGGCCGTCGATGTCCACTTGCCGCCCTCGGCGGCGAAGACGACGGCGATGCCCTTGGCGGGCGCTGCGGGATTGGCGAACGTGACCTTCATGGAGAACCTCGCTGAAAGAAATTGGTTTCAGCGAGTGTATATCTCAGCGTCCACGGTTCAAGACCGCGTCGATGTCAGGCCTTGGAAGGCGCGTTTTCGGATTCTTCTTCCGCAGCTTGCTCGAGCTCGTGCTCGACCGCGGCCTCGGCCTCGGCGGCGGAGACCGTTTCGCCCTTCTTGCGGCCGAGCAGCCAGACGACACCGGCCGGCAGCATGACGACGATGGCCAATAGTCCCATCGACAGCGACAGCACCACGGCGCCGCCCTGCGACACGCCGACCAGCGCGAAGGCGACGGTCATGGCGCCCTCGCGAACGCCCCAGCCGGCAATCGAAATCGGCAGGGTCGTCACCAGGATCACCGGCGGCATAAGCACCATGCAATCGAGCCATGTCACCGGAACCGCCAGCCCCTTCGCCAGGAGGAACACACAAAACGATATGTTGACGTGCGTGAGGACGCCGAACATCAGCGACATCACGGCGTGCCCCGGATGCAGGAAAAGTCTGCGGGTATCGCCCGCCAGCGCATGCATCCCTCGAACGACACGGAACCGGGTCAACGCTTCCGGCAACCGGTCGAGGAACATCAGGACAAGCAAACCTGCGACCGTGCCGCCTGCAAGCATGGCCAGCCCGCCCAGCGTGAGCATTTGCGCGTGATCGTCCAGTTTCGGCAGGAACGACGGCTGCACGGCGGCGACTAGAATCACCAGTCCTACGACCGTGACGATGCGTTCGAGCATCACGCCGTTGATCGCCTTGCCGAGGGTCATCCCCTCCTTATAGGCCATGTAGATCCGGATCGGATCACCACCCACCGACGACGGCAGCGCCTGGCTGAAAAACCCGCCGATCCAGAACAACCGGGTCAGGTGCATTAATGGCAAGGGCCGTTCGATGGCCCGCATGACGGCCCACCAGCGCGCCCCCCCGACGACGACCTGTATGGAAAGTACGGCGGCCGCGCCCAGCATCAAGCCGATGTCGGCGGACAGAATGCGATCCTTCTCGGCGCCGAGATCGATACCGCTAATGAGCACGCTCATGAGGCCGATAGAGACCACGACCTTGAGCGCGATCAGAAGTTGTTTTCTGGTAACCAAGCCGGTCTGCCCTCTCGCTGAATCCTGGCGCGTGTAGCAGGTCGCACGCGGAAAGTCACGCCGTCATGGATAGTCCCGGAAAGCCAAGAAAACCTTAAGAACGGAAGCGAAGCGGCGCCCGTTTACGGCCCCATTCGCCGTGCTGCTCCTCGAACACGCCGGCGAGACGGGCGCCGCAGTTGCGGCAGTCGCAAATATGATTGCCGCCAAACACGAGGTTCCAGTCCGAAAGCAGGTGCCAGTCGCGGCCGATCAGCAGTTCGCCGCAGTTGTGGCAGTAGGTGCTTTGCGTCTCTTTGTCATGAATGTTGCCGGTATAGGCGTAGCGCACGCCGTTCTTGAGGGCGATCTTACGAGCGCGGAACAGCGTTTCCGGCGGCGTGCGGGGTTTATCGAGCATCTTCCAGTCGGGATGAAACGCGGTGAAATGAACCGGCACGTCCGGCCCCAGATTCTCGACGATCCACTGGGTCATTTCCTCGATTTCGTGCTCGCTGTCGTTTTCGCCGGGAATCAGCAGATCGGTGATTTCGAACCAGACGTCGGTCTCGTGTTTGAGGTACATGAGCGTTTCGAGCACCGGTTGAAGATCGGCAGTGCAGAGCTTGCGGTAGAATTCCTGCGTGAACGCCTTGAGGTCGATATTGGCGGCGTCCATGTGCCGATAGAATTCCGCGCGTGGTTCGTCGCAGATGTAGCCTGCCGACACGGCGACGTTCTTGATGCCCTGCTCCTTGCACGCGACCGCGACATCGACGGCGTATTCCAAAAAGATCACCGGATCGTTGTAGGTGTAGGCGACCGAACGCGAGCCGGTTTCCACCGCCGCCTTGGCGATCATCTCGGGCGTCGCTTTCTGCTGCAGCTTGTCGAACTCACGCGATTTCGAAATATCGTGGTTCTGACAGAATGAACATGTCAGGTTGCAGCCCGCGGTGCCGAAGCTCAGCACCGGCGTGCCTGGCAGAAAATGGTTGAGAGGCTTCTTTTCGATGGGATCGACGCAGAACCCGCTGGAGCGCCCGTACGTCGTCAGCACCACCTGATCTTCCTGCCGTCCCCGCACGAAACAGAGGCCCCGCTGCCCCTCGCGCAGCTTGCAAAAGCGCGGGCATACGTCGCACTGAATCCGGCCATCGTCGAGCTTGTGCCAGTAACGCCCCGGCACGGCGTCGGCGAAGGTTTCATCCATCATGGGGGCGGCGTCTGCCATACGATTATTATAATCCCTCTTACGGCTGCACAAAATGGGTACTGCCAACATTTCAACAAAGACAATCGCTGAGAGGATTTTCGCCACCCCTTGGATGCGTTAGAATATCGAGCAGATGAAGAGGCATTTGAGACATGACCGCGATCCGTAAAGCCGCCGTCGCCGGTATGTTCTATCCGGGTGAGGCGCGGCAATTGAGCAGCGACGTCAAAGGCTTCCTGAGCGACGCCGGGACGGTCGACGGTCCGGCGCCGAAGGCCATTATTGCTCCGCACGCGGGCTACAGATATTCCGGCGCCATCGCCGCCAAGGCCTATGCACGGCTGAAGCCGGTCGCCGACCAGATCACGCGGGTCGTGCTTTTGGGGCCTTGCCACCGCGTGGCTGTCCGGGGGCTGGCGCTGTCGGGCGCCGATTATTTCGAAACACCGCTCGGCCGGATCGAGATCGACAAGGACGCTGAAGCCCTGATCAGCGACATGGAGCAGGTCGGCGTCTTTCCGCCGACGCATGAGGCCGAGCACGCACTGGAGGTGCACCTTCCGTTCCTGCAGGAGCTTTTGGGGGACTTCAAGCTGGTGCCAATCGTCGTGGGCGAAACCCCGCCCGAAAAAGTGGCCGAAGTGCTGAACAAGCTGTGGGGTGGGCCGGAAACATTGATCGTGATTTCGTCGGATCTCAGCCATTTCCTCGACTACGGCGCGGCGCAACAGATCGATAAGCGGACCTGCGATGCGATCACGTCGCTCGCCCCCGAAAAGATCGAGCGGAACGGTGCCTGCGGGCGCTTCCCGGTCGGCGGGCTGTTACAAATCGCCAAGGCGCGCGGCATGCAGGTCGAAACCATCGACCTGAAAAATTCCGGCGACACGGCGGGCACGAAAGACCGGGTCGTCGGGTACGGCGCCTGGGCGTTCTACGATCCGGTCACGCGTAAAAAGACGGTGCCGCTCAACATCACCGTCAATCGGAAGCAGCCGGAAAACGCCGCCGACAGCGCCACCGATTTCGAGAAACAGACCAAGCAGTTGCTCGCCGAGCACGGACCGCGTTTACTTCAACTCGCCGACACCTCAATCCGCCATGCCCTCGAACACGGCAAGCCGATGTCGCTGAATCTCAGTCAGGAACCCGAGGCGCTGCGCGCCGACGGCGCGTCGTTCGTTACGTTAAAAACGGCGGACAAGCAGCTTCGCGGCTGCATCGGCTCGCCGATGGCGCATCAGCCCTTAGCGCTCGACGTCGCCGCAAACGCCTATAAAGCGGCGTTCCGGGACCCGCGCTTCAAACCTGTGACGGCGGCGCAATACGATAATCTGCACATGTCCATCTCGGTTCTTAGCCCGCAAGCGCCGATGCAGATCGAAAGCGAAGCCGATCTTCTGCAGCAGTTGCGTCCGGGCATCGACGGTCTGGTCATCTCAGACGGCGGACGCCGGGCGCTGTTTCTGCCTGCGGTCTGGGAACAACTCCCCGACCCCAAACAGTTCCTCGCGCACCTGAAGCGCAAGGCGGGCATGGCCCCCGATCACTGGTCCGCGGATTTCCGCGCCAATCGCTTCATCGCCGAGGAAATCCACGCCGAACGCTGAGCCGGTTGACTAACCGGCAGACGGGGGCGATTGTCCGCGCTCGGTATACATTCCCGGAGATCAGTCGTTATGGTTCTCAATGTCAGCATCGGTCTTGCCGAACAGATCGGCGACGTGGCGAAACGCGCGGGGCGCGTCATCATGGAGATTTACAAGACCGACTTCGACGTCGAGTCCAAGGACGACAACTCACCGGTGACCGAAGCCGACCGCAAGGCGGAGGACCTGATTTTCCGGAATATTCGCGAAGGCATCACCGGCGAATACCCGCTGGTCGGCGAGGAATCCGTCGCTGCCGGCAACATGCCGAACATCCAGGACAAGCCGTTCTGGCTGATCGACCCGCTCGACGGCACGAAGGAGTTCGTATCGAAAAGCGGCCAGTTCACCGTCAACATCGCGCTGATCGAAAACGGCGTCCCGGTGCTTGGCGTGGTGCATTTGCCGGCCAGCAAGGACACCTTCATCGCGACCCGCGCCGGTTCATTCGCGCAATACGGCGGCGAAGGAAAAGCGGTCCAGATTACCTGCCGCCGCCCGCCCGAGGATGGCCTGACCGCCATCGCGTCGAAAAACCACCTGACGCCGGAAACGGGTGCGTATCTCGCCGGGTTGCCGGTCAAGGACACGGTCAACGCCGGCTCGAGCCTCAAATTCTGCTGCGTCGCCGAGGGAAAGGCCGACGTTTATCCGCGCTTCGGCCCGACCATGGAGTGGGACACGGCCGCCGGTCACGCGATCCTTCTGTATGCCGGCGGCGAAGTGGTGACCGAGGACGGCCAGCCGCTTCGCTACGGCAAGCCGGAACTGCGCAATCCGAATTTCATCGCCCGGGGACCCGGCGTCCCCGACCCGTCGTAAGCACATGGGCGCGCCCGCGCCGATCCGACCGATGGACGACGCGGCCATCGCCGATGCCGCCGGCATCATCCGCGGCGGCGGGTTGGTCGCGTTCGCGACGGAAACGGTTTACGGTCTCGGCGCCGACGCGACCAACGGCGAAGCCGTCGCCCGTATCTACGCAGCCAAGGGCCGGCCGAGCTTCAATCCACTGATCTCGCACGTCGCCGACATCCAACAAGTGACGTCGATCGCGGTCATGGACGAGCGCGCAGAAAAGCTCGCCGACGCGCTCTGGCCGGGTCCGCTCTCGATCGTCATGAACAAGACGGCCGATTGCCCGGTCTCCGAGCTGACCACCGCCGGGCTTGACACCGTCGCCGTCCGCATTCCCGCGCGCGAGCGCGCCAGGCGGTTTCTCGACGCCTGCGGGGTGCCGGTCGCGGCACCCAGCGCGAACGCATCCGGCGCCGTCAGCCCGTCTCTCGCCATCCATGTTCAGACCTCCCTGCCCGGCCCCGAAGACGGCGGCCCGCAGATGATCCTGGACGACGGCCCGTGCGAGGTCGGGCTGGAATCAACTGTCGTCGATCTGTCGACGCCCGTTGCCACACTTCTGCGGCCGGGCGGCGTCTCGCGCGAAGATCTCGAACGCGTGCTCGGCCCCGTCGCTCTCGCGGGCGCAGACGATCACGCCCCCAAGTCCCCCGGCATGATGAGTCGCCATTACGCCCCGAAGGCGCCGCTCCGCATGAACGCGCAGGGCCCCGAAGCCGACGAGGTTTTTCTCGGCTTCGGCAGCGTCGGCACGCCCGACGACATGAACCTGAGCCCCAAGGGCGACCTGACGGAGGCGGCGGCCAATCTCTTCCGCATGCTGCACCAACTCGATGACGGCGGCGCGGCGCGGATCGCCGTCGCCCCGATACCGAACACCGGCCTCGGGTTCGCCATTAACGATCGTCTCAGGCGCGCCGTTCGCCCTTGATCATCCCTCACCCCGACGCCAATATCCCGACATGACCGACCGACAATCCGTGATCGACAAGATCAAGAATGAGCTGGGCACGCAGGGGTACGTGGACGATCCGGGCGCGCTCGATAAATACAACATCGAGGCGCGCGGCCTATACCGCGGCCACGCGACCTTCGTCGCCCGCCCCGCGAACACCGAAGAGGTCGCGTTCGTGGTTAAGACCTGCGCCGGCGCAGGCGTGCCGATGGTGCCGCTTGGCGGGCACACGGGCCTGGTCGGCGGTGGGATCGCCGAAGAAGAGATCATCGTCTCGACCGAACGCCTCAACACGATCTTCGACATCGACACGCTGAACGGCACCATGACCGTCGGTGCGGGCTGCATTCTGGCCGATATCCAGAACGCCGCCGACGATGCGGGGAAGCTGTTCCCGCTCAGCCTCGCCGCCGAAGGGAGCTGCCGCATCGGCGGCAATCTCTCGACCAACGCCGGCGGCACCAACGTACTGCGTTACGGCAACGCGCGCGAACTGGTGCTGGGGCTGGAGGTCGTTTTGCCGACAGGCGAAATCATGAACGGGCTCCGGGGTCTTCGAAAAGACAACACCGGCTACGACATGAAGCACCTGTTCATGGGTGCGGAGGGTACGCTCGGCATCATCACCGCCGCGGTACTCAAACTTTTCCCGAAACCGAACCAGACCGAAACGGCGCTGATCGCGCTCGAAAATCCCGAAGCGGTGATGAAGCTGTTCGGCCGCGCCACGGGCATGGTCGGTGACACCTTGACCGCGTTCGAATACATGAACCGCAACAGCCTTTGGGTGTCATGCGAATACACCGAAGGCGTGCGCGACCCGTTCGAGGACGAACATCCGGCTTACGTGCTGATGGAGCTCACGTCCCCCCGCGCCGGTACGGACCTGCGCGACGCGCTGGAAAAACTCCTTGAAGACGCGTTCGAAGCGGGCGAGGTCGTCGATGCCGTGATCACCGAGAGCGGCCAGCAGCGCCACGACATCTGGCACATCCGCGAAGCGATTTCCGATGCCCAAAAAGGTGAGGGCGCGTCGATCAAGAACGACCTGTCGATCCCGATTTCAAAGGTCACGGACTTTATCGCCAAGGCGGACGCAATCTGCGAGAGCGTCGTACCCGGCATCCGCCCGATGACGTTTGGGCACATCGGCGACGGCAACCTGCATTATAACCTGACCCAGCCCAAGGGCATGGACGGTCAGGCGTTCCTCGACAAGTGGCATGACGTGACCGACCCGCTCAACGACCTGGTCGAGGAAATGAATGGCAGTTTCTCCGCCGAGCACGGTATCGGCCGGATGAAACGCGATGAACTGGTGCGCTATAGCCCGCCGGTCGAGATTGACCTGATGCGCAAGATCAAGGCGGTGATCGACCCGACGGGGATCATGAACCCGGGGAAGGTTCTCTAAGAGCTACCAGCTCATCCCTTCGGCATCGATGCCGATCAGCCAGCCGCTGTCGACCCAGCCCTTCATCAGCCCCGCTGCGCGAACCGCCGCTTCGTCGGCGTCGGTGTGATCGGCGACGATCTCGCAGATGCCGTCGAAGGTGATGCCCTTCTGCGCAGCGTCCAGTGCCATCGCCTCGTCCGTTTCCAACGCGCGGTACATGACGATCATATCGATAGGGTGCCGCCACGCCGCCCACGTCACCGGCGCATCGTGGGGGAGCGGCGGGCCCTCCGGATCGGTCTGCGCCTTCGCCGCGCGATAGAACGCGGAAACATCGAAATCGAGCGTCGCGGTATGGAGCGACGGATGGAACGTAAAGGTCAGCATCGGCCATGCTTCGGGCGGCACCCTCGCCATCGTCTCGCCCCCGACCGTCCGCGCATCCGGCGCATCGAAGGCGAGCCCGAGCATCCATTCGAACGCGGCCATCGAGGCGAGTTCCGGATGCCGGCCCCAACTTTCCGAGCGCTTCAGCCAGTCGGGCAGATAACGCCCGAGCCATCGGATGGACCGGGTCGTGGACGGGTGCCCGTCGACATATTCGCCAAGCATTCTGAAGAACTGTTCGTCACCTAATAAAAGATGCAATCCCTCAAAATCCTCGGTCAGGATTTCGATCAGCCGCGCGCGGTAGGCATGGTCGTACGCCTTCATGAACGGCCCGCCCTTATTCAGGTGCGGATCGATACCGTCGTCGCCCCTCAACAAGCGGTTCTGGAATTTCTCCTGAAGCTCAGCCAGCGACACGCTCATGCCGGCACCATGTCCAATTGCTTTTCGGCGATCCGCCGCACCCCTTGCAGTTCGCAGACCAGTTCGGCGAACGGCGGGATGTTGGCGTCGCGCTCGATCATCGTCGGCACGTGGCCGAAACGCGCAACCGATTTCGCATACAGATCGAGGACGTATTCCGGCACCGGTTCGTCATGGGTGTCGACGATGTAATCGCCGTTGTGTTCGTGCCCGGCGAGATGGATCTGCCTGATCCTATCCGCCGGCACGCCGTCGAGGTAGGCGTCCATCGAGAAGCCGTGATTGAAACCCGACACGTAAATGTTGTTCACATCGAGGAGGATGTCGCAGTCGGCACGCGCGCAGATGGCCGACAGGAATTCCCACTCCGTCATCTCGTCCTCTTCGAACGTGACGTACGTCGACGTGTTTTCCAGCATGAAGCGGCGGCCGAGCATGTCCTGCACCTGCATCACACGCGACGCGACATGCTCGACGCTTTCTTCGGTCAACGGCAGCGGCAACAGGTCGTGCATGTTGAGCCCATGCACCCCGGTCCAGCAGAGGTGATCGGAAATAAGTTCCGGTTCGACCAGATCGGCGAGTTCCTTGAGACCCTTCAGATACCCATTATCCAGCGGGTCGGTCGAGCCGATGGAAAGCGAGACGCCGTGCATCGCCATCGGGAACCGGTCGCGCACCGCCATCATGTTACGGAGCGGCGGCCCGCCCACGCCGATGAAGTTCTCGGAGATGATCTCGAACCAGTCGACGCCCTTCGTCGCGTCCGGATCTTCGCCGAGAATTTCCGGGAAATGCTGCGGCCTCAGGCCCAGTCCGAATCCTTGAAGCGCCATGAATAACTACTCTTCAAACGCATACCGGAGGAACCGCGTGGAGGCCCCTCCGGTGCAACGTAACGTAACGGCAGGTCAGCGTCAGCCTTTGATGACCTTGCCGCCCTTGCTTTCGCAGGCCGATGCGCTGTCGACGCTCACCCAGCCCTGGCCCTTGCAGGCGTTCTGGCCCTTGCAGCTGTTGTTGGCACCCGCGCACGAACCGTGACCCTTGCACGAGTTGATGCCGGCGCACTTGACGCCGTCGGCTTGGGCCGCGGTCGGCGCGCCTGTCATCGCGGCACCGGCGATGAACATCGCGGCGGCAGCGGTGGCGAGGGTCGTGCCAACGGTTTTCTTTTGAATAGACATAAAATGTTCTCCTGTAGTGACGTTGAATTCCTGTTAACCCCATCGGTGATTACCGACGAGCAGAGTGTAGCGAGGGGAAATTAAAAGTGGTGTCACGTTGGACTAACGCGGTGTCACGTTCCTGTGAGGAATTTTCTTCCCGACGTGATCGCTTTGTTGTATTTAATCGCCATCGGGCCGAAGGCAGTCGCCCGGTATTCCAAGGCGATCACTCGTCCAAGCACTGCCCTCGCTGAGCGTATTCGGGGCTCACCCGAATGTGAGGGACAATGGACGACGACATTCAAAAAAGAAACAAAGACGAAATCGATGCGGCGCCGAGCTTCGCCGAGGCGGCACGCTATTGGGTCAAACTGGGCTTCATGAGCTTCGGCGGCCCGGCCGGTCAGATCGCGATGATGCAGACCGAATGCGTCGACAAACGCGGCTGGATCAGCCAGGGCGGGTTCCTGCGCGGGCTCAACTATTCGATGCTTTTGCCGGGGCCGGAAGCGCAGCAGTTGGCGGCCTACATCGGCTGGCGGCTGCACGGCATCAAGGGCGCGCTGTTCGCCGGGACGGCGTTCTTCCTGCCGGGGACGATCCTGATGATCGTGCTCGCCTGGATCGCCGCCGCTTACGGCGGTGACGGCGCGGTCGCCGCCATTTTCGACGGCATCAAACCCGTGGTCGTGGCCATCGTCGTCGCCGCAGTCTTTAGAATCGGCAAGAAGACATGCCGGGGGCCCGTCCCCATTGCCCTCGCGCTCGGCGCATTCGTGGCTTTGCAGTTTACGGATACCCCCTTCCCGGTAATCGTGCTCGCCGCCGGGATCATCGGCATCGTGGTTGCGCGCATCCTCCCCGATGCGCTGACGTCGGGCCACGGCGAACATCCGGTGGCGGGTGCGTCGGATGCGCACACCGGCAAAGGCGCGCTCAAACGGTTCACTATTGTCACCCTGGTGTTCCTGATCGCGCTGGCGGGACCCGCGGCACTCATGATCGCGCTCTTCGGCACAGAACCGTATGCCGACGTGATCAAGCTGTTCACCACGGCGGCGTTCGTGACCTTCGGGGGAGCTTACGCGGTGCTGCCGTTCGTCGCCGACGCGGGCGTCAACACCTACGGCTGGCTGACCGGCGACGATATGCTGAACGGCCTGGCGCTCGCCGAGACCACGCCCGGCCCGCTGATCCTGGTCACCACCTATGTCGGATTTTTCGCCGGTTGGAACGCGGACGGCCTGTTCGCCGGTATCATCGCCGCACTGCTGACGACGTATGTCACCTTCCTGCCGTCGTTCTACCTGATCATCGCTGGCGCACCCTATGTCGAGAGCATCCAGCGCTTCGCCTGGGCCAGAAACGCATTGTCGGCGATCACCGCCGCGGTCGTCGGTGTGATCCTGAGCCTCGCTATCTTCCTCGGGCGCGCGGCATTGTTCGAAAACGGTGAAGTCCAGTGGATTCCGGTCGCCGCCGCTCTGATCTCGCTGGCGTTGTTGGTAACGAACAGGATCGGGATCCCGATGCTGGTCGCGCTCGGCGCCGTCTTCGGCCTCGTCACCGCCTTTATCTGAACTTTTTTTGCTGCGCGCGAAAAGGCGCAAGGAGTCTATCCATGTACAACATCACGCAAGATCAGCTCGAAACCCTGATCGCTTTCAAATCCGCCATCCACGTCATCGACGTGCGCAAGAAGCCCGCGGTGGAAAAGCAACCCGCCATGATCGAAGGCGCGGTGTGGCAGGATTTTCAGGATGTGCCCGGCTGGATCTCCAGCGTCGACGACGGCTTGCCCGTCGTCTGCTATTGCGTCCACGGCCACGAAGTCAGCCAGCGCGCGGCGCAAAAGCTCCGCGAACGCGGCATCGACGCCTACTATCTGCGGGGCGGGTTCGAAACCTGGCAGGCCAGAAGCGGCCCGCTAAATCTCTGACGCTCAGCTTTTCAGCCAGGCCTGCTCCGCATCCTTGAAACCGACGCGGATATCGCCCGCGCGGTCGAACACCGGTCTTTTGATCAAAGCCGGATGTTCGGCCATCAGGGCCACGGCGCCCGCGCCCTCGCCCTCGCCCTTGGATTTATCGGCGTCGGAGAGGCCGCGCCACGTCGTGCCGCGCCGGTTCAGCAACTGATCGACGCCCGCGCTTTTCGCCCAACGGGACACATCGGATTCGGCGATGCCGTCCTTGCGGACGTCGACGAAGTCGAAGGGGATCCCCTCCCTCTCCAGCCATTTCATGGCTTTGCGGCAGGTATCGCAGTTCTTGAGGCCGTACATCTTCAACATTTGGGACTCTTATCGTTTGAAGCTTTGGGAGTGCGCTCTATATGTAGTAGGAAGTTTAGAAACGGTCAAAAGAGGTACGCTCAAAATGCTCGCGATCATCTCGCCCGCGAAAAAACTCGATTTCGAAAGTGAACCGGTCACGGATGCGCACACCCAGCCGATCCTGCTTAAGGACGCCGAGGTGCTGGCGAAGAAAGCCAAAAAGCTGAAACGCGCCGATCTGAAATCGATGATGGGGATTTCCGACAAGCTGGCCGATCTGAACTATCAGCGTTTCCAGGAGTTCCAACCGCCATTCAATCTCGCCAACGCCCGCCAGGCGGCGTTGAGCTTCGCCGGCGACACCTACGTCGGGCTCGATGCGCCGAGCTTGAAAAAGAAAGACCTCGATTACGCGCAGGATCACTTAAGGATTCTGTCGGGGCTTTACGGCGTGTTGCGCCCGCTCGACCTGATCCAGCCCTACCGTCTTGAGATGGGGACCAAGTTTCCTGTTAACGGCAAGGAAGACCTTTACGACTTCTGGGACGGCCGCGTAACCGACGCCCTAAACAAGGCGACGAAGGACCACAAGGACCGCCGCATCGTCAATCTGGCCTCCAACGAATACGCGAAGGTCGTACAGCCGAAAGACCTCGAAGGCGGCATCGTCACGCCGGTCTTCAAGGAAGTAAAAGACGGCAAGGCCCGCATGCTCGGCCTGTTCGCCAAACGCGCGCGCGGTATGATGGCGCGCTACATGATCGTCAACCGCGTCGAAACTGAGAACAAGCTCAAGGCCTTCAGCGACGGCGGCTATAAATTCCAACCCGAGCAGTCCGACGACACCACCTGGGTCTTTACGCGCCCGCAACCCTGATGACGCCCCCCGCGCTCGAAAAATCCGGCGGCTGGATGGTAATCGTCACCACCGATTCAAAGGGGCGCGTCCGCGCCTTTCCGCACGAGGGGCGCGACCACGACGCGGCATTTCAAAATATCGAACGCCGTAACGCCGACGCCAGCGGTCTCTGGATGGTGCACTGGGAAAAGGGCTTCACATCCGAGGCCGACGCCGCCACGCGAGCCCGCGAGATCGAACGCGATGTCGGCGCCGGCAAAAAAGCCGGGAACACACCCGTCAACTAATCCCGGAATTCGCGCCCGCCGGCACGGTGGCGCGGCGCCCACAATAGCTTGCGGCGGGTCGGCGCGGCGGATATCGTCCGGAGAGACAAAAAAGACGGGTTGCGGAACATCAGGTTGATGAGAAAAGCCTTTCTATTCAGTGGTCTAGCACTGACCGCCACGATCATCCTCGTGCTCGCGTCGGTGACCTACGTGCTGTTCAACATCGATGCCCTGATCAAGGATGAAATCGAGGGGACGGCGAGCCGCGCCTACAAGGTTCCCGTCACCGTCGCCGATGCGACGATGTCGCTCAAATCCGGAAACGGTCAGATCGTCGGCCTCAGGATCGAGAACCCGCCCGGCTTCAGCGCACCGGACGCGGTGCACGTGCCGCTGATCGAGATCAACGTCGACACCGCCCGGATCGCCGACAAGGCGATCGCGCTTGCCCGCGTCGTCATCGATCGTCCCAAAATCGTTCTCGACATCAAGGACGGCCGCGCCAACCTGATGCGCCTCAAGGAAAGCGCGAAGGCATGGCTGATCCGCTCCGAGAACGACGACGAGGAAGCGGCGACCGGCCAGCGGCTCATCATCGATGAGGTCGTGATGCAGAACGGAATCATGGTGTTCCGGGCCGATTTCCTGGATGGCGCTGAAACCGAAGTGCCGCTGCCCGACAGCCGCGTGAAGGACATCGGCACGCCGCCAGAGGGCGCGCTGCCCGCCGAAGTGATCGCCGAAGTCACGCAACTGATGATCACGGCGTCCGAACGCGCATCGCGCCGTATCGATCTGAAAGTTTTGGCTGAAAAGACCGGCGCGACTGTGCCCGACATCGATCTGAGTGCCCTTCTCAAGGATGAATAGGAGGATCCCATGACTGCCTATCGCGCGCCCGTCGAGGAAATGATGCAGGTCATGCAGGAAATCGGCGAGTTAGAGAACCTCTCCAAGCTGCCCGGCTACGAAGATGCCACGCCGGACCTCGTCGCTGCGGTCCTCGAGGAAGCCGGCAAGCTCGGCACCGACGTTCTCGACCCGATCAACACCACCGGCGATCAGGAGGGCTGCACGCTTGAGAACGGCGTCGTTCGCACGCCCAAGGGTTTCAAGGAAGCCTATGCGCAATTTATCCAGGGCGGCTGGAATGCCGTCCCGTTCGATCCGGATCACGGTGGCCAGGGATTGCCGTGGCTGGTCGCGACGGGCGCGTCGGAAATCTGGCACGGAGCCAACATGTCGTTCGCACTTTGCCCGATGCTGACCGTCGGCGCGGTCGAATTGCTGACGACGCATGGGTCGCAGGACCTGAAGGATACGTATCTGGAGAAGCTGATCTCCGGCGAATGGCCCGGCACAATGAATCTGACCGAACCGCAGGCCGGTTCCGACCTCGCCAAGGTCCGCACCAAAGCGGTTCCGGACGGCGATGCGTACCGCATTTCCGGTCAGAAGATCTACATCACCTACGGCGAGCACGACTTTACCGACAACATCATCCACATGGTGCTGGCCCGCACGCCCGATGCACCGGACGGCATCAAGGGCATCTCCCTGTTCGTCGTGCCGAAATTCCTCGTCAATGCCGACGGTTCCCTCGGCGAGCGGAACGATCTCCGCTGCGGCTCGCTCGAACACAAGCTCGGCATCCATGCGAGTCCAACTGCGGTCATGCTGTTCGGCGAGAATGAAGGCGCGGTCGGTTATCTGGTCGGCGAGGAAAACCGCGGCATCGAGTACATGTTCACGATGATGAACAACGCCCGCCTGTCCGTCGGTCTGCAGGGCGTCGCCATCGCCGAACGGGCCTATCAGCGCGCCCGCGCCTTCGCTGAGGAGCGCGTGCAGGGCCGTGACAGCGCGACCGGCGGCAAGGAATCGGTCGCCATCATCAACCACCCCGATGTACGGCGGATGCTGCTCTCGATGCGTTCGCAGACCGAAGCGGCCCGCACCCTCGCCTACTGGGTGGCGTCCCGTCTCGATATCGCCAAACGCCATCCCGATGCCGAGACCGCGAAAAAGGCGCAAAGTTACGTCGATCTGCTGACACCAATCGTCAAAGCGTGGAGCACGGATATCGGCGTCGATGTCGCAAACACCGGCGTCCAGGTGCACGGCGGCATGGGATTTATCGAAGAGACCGGGGCCAGCCAGCATTTGCGCGATGCCCGGATCGCGCCGATCTACGAAGGTACCAACGGCATTCAGGCGATCGATCTCGCCGGGCGCAAGGTCGCCCGCGAGGAAGGTGAGACCATGAAAGCACTGATCACGGAAATCCGCGCGTCCATCGATGCCATGGGACACCCGCACGCCCGGTTGATCAACGCCGTCGATCAACTGGAACGCGCCACCGACTGGATCGTCGAAACGTATGCACAGAAGCCGGTAACGGCGTTGGCGGGGGCGGTCCCCTATCTGCGCCTCGCCGGCATCGCCATCGGCGGCTGGCTGATGGTGCGTCTGTACGAAGCCGCGAACGCCGACGGAGACGGCAACGAGTTGCAGGCACAACGCCGGCGCGCATCGGTGAGCTACTATGCACGCCATGTTCTATCCCAGGCGGACGGCCTGGCCACCGCCGTCGTCGATGGCAGCGCGGTGATCGCGGATACACCCCCGGAAGCGGTCTGATTTATTAACCATATGATGCGCTAATTTACGGAGATTCCTTGATTTTTCGCCGCCGATAACACAATTTGGGCGGTCCCCGAGGTTAGGTTCGAGCGCATGAACAGCTACACCCGATACGTGCTGCGCCAGCTCTTTGCCGGTATGATTCTGGTTAGCGCCGGGCTCACGTGCATTATCTGGCTGTCACAGTCGCTCCGGTTCGTCGAAATGATCGTCAACCGCGGGCTCAGCGCCGGAACCTTCGTCTACATGACGATGCTGCTGTTGCCGAACTTCCTCACCGTCATCCTGCCGATCGCGCTATTTACGGTTATCGTCTTCACCTATTCGAAAATGGTCACCGACCGCGAGCTGGTGGTTATGCGCGCCGCCGGGGTCGGGCAATTCGGTCTCGCCAAGCCGGCGCTGATCGTGACGTTTCTGACCCTGATCTTCGGGTATCTGCTGAATCTCTATCTGTTGCCGGAGTCGTACCGCGCGTTCCGCGTCCTGCAGTGGGAAATCCGTAACACTTACTCCCACGTCTTGCTCAAGGAGGGATCGTTCAATCCTATTACGGCTGCGGTCACCGTCTACGTCCGCGAACGCGCGCCCGACGGCCAGTTGCTCGGTATTCTGGTTCACGACGAACGCGAGGACGGCGCGCCGGTGACGCTGATGGCGGAACGCGGCGCTCTGGTCGAGACGGAAAAGGGCCCGCGCGTCGTCATGTATAACGGCAACCGCCAGACCGTCGGCGAGAATGCCAAGCTTTCGATCCTCTACTTCGACCGCTACGTCTTCGAGGTTCCAACCTCGAACGAAACCCTCGCAGACCGGTTCCGGGAACCGCGTGAACGCTCGATGAGCGAGTTGGTCAACCTGGAAGACGCCAAGGGCATCAACGAACACGACTGGGGTAAGTACAAGGTCGAACTCCACAAGCGCTTCGTGACGCCGCTTTTAGGCGTCGGCTACGCCATGGTCGGGCTGGCATGTCTTCTGTACGGTCCGATCACGCGCCGCAGCCAGACGATGCGCATCGTCACCGCGGTCAGCATCATGATCACCCTCCAGGGCGCGGCACTCGGGCTTGAGAACGTCATCGCCAAGAAGCTTTACCTGCTTCCGTTGCTGTATGCCTTGGCGGCATTGCCGATCCTGGCGGGCACGGTCATGCTGATCCGCCATCCGAAGGCGCCGAAGCCCTCGAAATCGGCGCGGCGCGGCAAATTGAAGGCGGCGTGAGACGGCCATGCGTGTATCCACCACCCTTTCGTTTTATATCGGCCGGCACTTCCTGTTCAGCTTCCTCGCCTGCTTTAGCGTGTTCCTGCTGATCGTCATGCTGTTCGACAGCATCGAACTATTAAGACGCTCGTCGGCGCTACCCGACACGACCTTCGCCGACGTCATTGAAATGGCGGTTTTCCGGCTGCCGCACATGGGCCAGGAGACGTTCCCGTTCGCTGTCCTTTTCGGCGGCATGGCCGCGTTCTGGCGTCTCGCGCGCACGCACGAGCTAGTGATCACCCGTGCGGCCGGCGTGTCGGCGTGGCAGTTCCTGTTTCCCGTGCTGCTAGTGGCGGCGGTGCTCGGCGTGTTTCACATCACGATTTTTAATCCTGTCGCTTCGACCATGCTGACCCGCTACGAAAGGCTGGAGGCGACGCACTTGCGGGGGCAGGAGAATTTCCTCGCTGTCTCCAAGTCTGGTCTGTGGTTGCGCCAAGCGAACGCGCAGGGCCAGTCCGTGATACATTCGAATACCGTGCTGCAGCATGGTATCGACGTCGAACTCAACCAAGTCGTGGTCTTCGTCTACGAGGGCACCGACAAGTTCCTGGAGCGCATCGATGCCGACTACGCGCGCCTCGAGGACGGTTTCTGGTACATGCGTAACGTGCACATCCAAAAGCCCGAAGAAGGCACCATGTCTTTCGAGGAGTATTGGCTGGAAACGGACCTGACGCTCGCCAAGATCCAGGACAGCTTCGCGCCACCCGAAACGATGTCGTTCTGGGCATTGTCGGACTTCATCGACACGCTTGAGGCTGCGGGCTTCTCCGCCGTCCGGCACCGTCTGCACCTGAATGCGCTGCTGGCGTCACCGTTATTGATGTGCGCCATGGTACTGATCGCGGCGACATTCACGCTGCGCCAGTCGTCGCGCCGAGGCGGCACGACCTTTATCATCTCGATGGGCGTATTGACCGGATTCCTGCTGTATTTCTTTTCCGACGTCGTTTACGCACTCGGCCTTTCGGATAGCATTCCGGTAACGCTTGCGGCGTGGACGCCTTCGGGCGTTGCAACGCTGCTCGGACTGGGCATGCTGCTACATCTGGAGGATGGTTAGAGTGCGTTATTTCCGTCGGCCAAAACTGAGCAAAGCCGCCGCAGCCCTGCCCGCCCTTGCGGCGTTCTGCGTGGCGCTGACCTTGGGCGCGCCCGCTTTCGCCCAGGATGCGGAACGGCCCCTCGGCATCCTCTTGCCGGGGGTCCAACAACCGCCGCCGGACGTGCGCTCGCCGATCCCGTCGGTGGAGCAACGCGCGACGTCCGGCTCACGCACTGCGAACACCCCCGCCACGACCGATGCCTACAGCGGCGCTTCGCGGCCACTCGGGAACCTGTTCAATGCACCGGCAGAGACAACGGGACGATCCGGCTCCGTGCTGCCGGACAACTGGAATGCGACGCCACCCGCCACGGCGGCTCCGCAACCGACAGCCGATGCACCATCGAGTGGCGATGCCGACCGACCGCTGGGCAAGCTTTTCAGTGCACCGACGACAACGCCGGCAACGCCGTCAGCCCGTACCAACGGAGACCAGGTCCAACCGCAGCCGATCCGCCCGGCGAGACGAGTCTTCGCCGGCCCGTCGGACGACGCCACCAATGAGAAACCACTCGGCACCCTGTTTGGTGCCCAGACGGACGTCGAGGCGCCTATTTCCGGGATTCCGACCCCGGTTAAGCGGGCGCCGGCCACGAGGACGGCTGCGCCCGCCTCGACGGCACCGGCGGGGCCGCCGCCGGTACGGGCCGAACTCACTGCCGGGTCGATGACCTATGACCGCGAAATGGGCATTGTCGTCGCAACTGGTAACGTTGAGGTCGTCTACGGGACGCGCGCCCTGCTCGCGGACAAGGTCACGTACAATCAGAAAACGGATGTCGTCACCGCCGAGGGCAACGTCTCAATGACCGACCAGACCGGCAAGGTCCTGTTCGGCGACAAGATCGAGATCACGGGCGACCTCAAGGACGGTGTGATTTACAACATCGGTCTTATCCTCGAGGACAAGTCCCGGGTCGCCGGTAATGGCGCACGTCGGTCCAACGGTGTGATCACCGAGATGAACCACGCCGTCTATTCGCCCTGCAAGCTCTGCGAGGAGGATCCGAGCGCAGCGCCGCTCTGGCAGATCAAGGCCGTCCGCGTGATCCACGACGCCGACGAAAAGCTGGTCACATACAACAATGCCTGGCTCGAGCTCTATGGCATTCCGGTTGCGTACACGCCGTATCTCAGCCACCCCGACCCCACCGTCAAACGGCGGTCCGGTCTGCTGGCGCCGAGTTTCACGAACTCCTCGGACCTCGGTTTCCAAATTCGCGCCCCCTACTTCTTCGCCATCGACGATTACCAGGACGCGACCCTTACGCCGATGCTGTCGACCGACGGTGGACAAGGCGCAATCGGCCAGTACCGCAGAAAGTTCAAGAATGGCTTCATCACGGCAGACGGCAGCTTCGTGGCGGACGACCCGGACCGTGGTCTTCGCGGCTACCTCGATTTCGAATCACAGGTTCATATCGACAAGACCTGGCGTGCCGGTCTCGATGTGGAGACCGCGTCAGACGACACGTACACCCGCAGGTACGGGTTCTATACCGAGCCGGTGCTTGTTTCTCGCGGCTACCTCGAAGGGTTCCGTGGCCAGAATTATCAGGCACTCAACACATATGCGTTCAATGACCTGAGACCTGACTCCGATCCTGACGATTCCCCGATCGTTCTGCCCATGTACGATTTCAACTATTCGGGCAAGCGCGACCGACTGGGCGGATTCGCATCCTTCGACTTCAACGCGCTTAATATCGTCCGAGACAGCGGTACCGACACTCGTCGTCTTGCTTTCCGGCCGCGCTGGGACCGTCCGTTCAGCGGCCCGTTCGGGGAACTCTATAATGCGTCGGTGTCGCTCGCCGCCGACGCCTATCATGCCACCGGCGTAACGCGGGATGATAGCACATCCTTCACCGGCGCCTCCGGGCGGCTTGTGCCGCGCGCCTCGTTCTCATGGCGTCTGCCGTTGATCCGTCCCGGCACAGAGTATAGCCAGACGATTGAGCCCATCGCGTCCGTGGTCGCCGCGCCGAACGTCGGCAACAACGACAAGATCCCCAACGAGGACAGCCAGACGGTGGAATTCGACGAAACCAACCTGTTTCAAGACAACCGATACGACGGCTTCGACCGCGTCGACGGAGGTGTCCGGGTCAATTACGGGGTCAACTGGACCCTTAACCGGAATGCAGGCGGTTATTCCTCGGTGTTTCTCGGCCAGTCCTATCGCCCACGCGAAGACACCTCGAGCAATCAGCAGACAGGTATCGAAGACCACTTCTCGGATGTCGTCGGCCGGGTGCAGATTTCACCGGCGGATTACCTCGACCTGATCTATCGCACGCAGTTCAACCCGGATAACCTCTCGCCGCAGCGTAACGAAGTGTCCGCGACAATCGGCGCGCCGGCGTTACGTTTGAACACGAACTACATTTTCATCGATCAGCAGCGGGGGAGCGAATTTGCCGGGCGTGAAGAAATCAATGGCTCAATTTCCTCGCAGATCGACAATAATTGGAGCACCTTCATCCGCGCCCGAAACGACCTTGCCGCGTCGGACTTGCGGTCTCTTGGTCTCGGCGTGGTCTACGAGGACGAGTGTGTGAAGTTCACGACCCAGTTTACACGCTCCTTCTTCGAAGACCGCGATTTGAAACCGTCTGATGCAATCACGTTTACGTTGGTGCTCAAGACGCTTGGCGAAGTTCACACCGGATTAACTCAATCGCAGTAAGCCGGCACGGGTTAATATGATGAGACTTATACAAGGATTCCTCCGATTTGGCGCTTTGCGCTACCTGTGCGTGGCGACCATTGCTTGCGCCGGAATCACTTTCACCCAACCGAGACCCGCTCAAAGTCAGTCGACGCTCAACATCGCCGCCGTGGTCAACGACGAGGTCATCTCCGTATACGACCTGTCGCAACGCATTCTGCTTGTCGTGACCCTCTCCAACCTCCCGAATACGCAACAGACGCACCAGCGGATTGCACCCGATGTCCTGCGCCGGCTGATCGTCGAAAAGCTTCGCCTCCAGGAAGCGAAGCGCCTCGAAATCGAAGTGCCCGAAGGCGCTATTCAGCAAGCCGTGGACGATATCGCTAAAAAACACGGCATCCCGGCCGGGAAAATGGATCAAGCCCTGGAGGCGCAGGGTATCGACCCATCGACGCTCCGTCAGCAAATCCGGGCGGAACTAAGCTGGATTGAAACCGTCAGAGCCCTGTTCCGGCGCCTGGTGACGATTTCGGAGCAGGAAGTCGACGATGAACTGGCGCAGATGCGCGCCAACGCCGGCAAGCCGGAATACCTTCTGGCAGAAATCTTCCTGGCATACGACGGCAAACCGCAGGCGGAGGTCGTGAATTTCGCCTCCCAACTGCGCGAGGAAATTTCGCGCGGCGCCAGTTGGCAGCAGCTTGCGCAGAACTTCTCGCAGTCCGCCAGCGCCCAACAGGGTGGCGACATCGGGTGGAACCTGGCCGACGAACTGGACCCGGCGCTCCGGCCGGTCGTGGCCAAAATGGCAACGGGCGCTCCCTCCCAACCGATCGCTGCCGAAGACGGCGTATATCTGTTGTTGTTACGCGACACCCGTACGGCCAAGGGCATCGATGCCGATGACAGTGCCGTTACGGTTGGGATCCAGCAACTCCACTTGGGAATTCCACAAAACGCCTCGCCGCAGACGGTGGCCGAAACCACGCAGAAAGCCGCCGAACTCGCGGCCGGCGCCGGATCCTGCAAGGCGCTCGCCAGCATCGCGGAAGCCGAAGGCAGCCCGGCTTCCGGATATCTCGGGAAATTCAAGCTTACCGAAATCAACCAGCAAATGCGGACCATGGTCGAAAATTTGCAGGTCAACGAAATCAGTCAGCCGCTTCGAACGGCGGACGGTGTCATCGTGCTCATGGTCTGCACGCGCGAAGTCGAAGGGGGCACGGACCCCGTGGCAGCCGCTCGCGAAAAGATCGAACGCGAGATTCTCAACCGTCGTCTGAGCCGTATGGCCGACCAGCACGAAGAGAAACTGCGCCGCCAAGCCTTCATCGATATCAGGCTGTGAACCGGGATATGCCGCCGGTCCTTCCGAGTGCACTGACCATGGGCGAACCGGCCGGCATCGGCGGTGAGTTGACGGTCAAGGCTTGGGCAACTTGCCGCCATGAACTGGCGCCGTTTTTCGCGCTCGACGATCCGGAACGCCTGCGCCGCGAGGCCCGGCAGTCCGGTCTGGATATCGATATCGCCGAGATTTCCGACCCGTCCGACGCCCCCACCGTATTCGCCGACGCCTTACCTGTGATCCGGCTAAAGGAGTCCGCCGACACGGTTTTTGGCAGGCCGAGCACCAATAGCGCAAAGGCTGTTCTTGAATCCATCGAGCGCGCGGTCGAATACGCGACCACCGGTCAAGCCGGCGCGCTGGTCACGAACCCGATCCAGAAAGAAACACTCTACGATGCGGGCTTCGGCTTTCCGGGTCATACGGAATACCTGGCGGCCCTCGTCGGCGGCGGCATGCGCCCCGTCATGATGCTGGCCGGTCCGTCGTTGAAGGTGGTGCCGTTGACGGTCCACGTGCCATTACGCACTGCACTCGAACAACTGACGACCGACGCCATCGTCGAACAGGGAAAGCTGGTCGTCGGCGCGCTCCGGCGCGATTTCGGCATTGCGAACCCGCGTCTCGCTGTGGCCGGGCTCAATCCTCATGCCGGCGAGAACGGTAAGCTCGGCATGGACGAGATCGAGATCATCGTGCCCGCGATCAAGGCGCTTCGCGACACCGGCGCCGAGCTGATCGGCCCGGTGCCGCCGGACGCGCTGTTCACGCCGCGCGCGCGCCAGCGATACGATGCGGCGCTCTGCATGTACCACGATCAGGCCCTGATCCCGGTCAAGGCCCTCGACTTCGATCACGCCGTCAACGTGACGCTGGGACTGCCGATCGTCCGCACGTCGCCCGATCACGGCACCGCGCTCGATATCGCCGGCCAGGGGCTTGCCGATCCGTCGAGCCTGGTCAGCGCGCTCAAGATGGCGTCGGCCATCAGCGCGAGCCGATCGTCCTACGAAGGCTGAACCGTGACCGACGCTCCCGCCCTGCCGCCGTTGCGAGAGGTCATCAAGACCTACGGGCTGGGCGCGAAAAAGTCGCTAGGGCAGCACTTTCTGCTGGATACCAACCTGACCGACCGCATCGCCCGCGCTGCTGGCGACCTCGCCGAAAAACACGTCGTCGAAATCGGCCCCGGCCCCGGTGGGCTGACGCGTTCGATCCTGGCCCGGGGCCCGGCATCGCTAACGGTGATCGAACGCGACCGGCGATGTATCGACGCGTTGACGGCGTTGCAGTCCGTTTATCCCGACGTGCTCGACATACTTGAAGCGGACGCGATGAAGGTGACACTCTCGGAACTCTCACCGCGCCCCGAGGTGATTATTTCCAACCTTCCCTACAACGTCGGCACGGCGCTGCTGATCAAGTGGCTGAGCGACCTTTACGGGATCGAGCGCATGGTCCTGATGTTCCAGACCGAGGTTGCCGAGCGCATCGCCGCCCACCCCGGCACATCTTCGTATGGACGTCTCGCGATCCTGACCCAATGGCTGTGCGAAGCGCACATCCTGTTCAACGTCGACAAACGCGCCTTCACGCCGCCGCCGAAAGTCATGTCGAGCGTGATCGAGATCAAGCCGCGCCCGACACCCCTTGCGGACGCCGAGCTTTCCAAACTCGAACGGGTGACGCAGGCCGCGTTCGGACAGCGCCGCAAGATGCTCCGGAGTTCGCTGAAATCTCTCGGCGTCAATCCAGCCGACGCCGGGATTGATCCGGAAAACCGGGCAGAGCAACTGACGATCGAGGAATTTTGCGCACTGGCGCGCCTGATCTAAGACGTTACTGGCCGACGCCCATGCCGCGCAGCCATTCCGCCAGACCGATACGCCGCTCGCGTTTCAGACGCTCTGCGGCGAGGATCGCTTCCGCCTCGGCGACGCTCTGCGGAATCTCCTGGTTGACGATGATGTAATCGTACTCGGCCCAGTGGCTCATCTCTGACGTCGCTTTCGCCATGCGGCGTTTGACCACCTCTTCGGGGTCCTGGGCGCGGGCATAGAGGCGACGCTCCAGTTCCTCCACCGACGGCGGCAGAATGAAGATACTGACCAGATCGTCACGCGCATTCTGGCTGAGTTGCTGGGTCCCCTGCCAATCGACGTCGAACAAAACGTCCTTACCTTCCTTGAGCGCCGCCTCGACGGGACCGCGCGGCGTACCGTAATAATTGTCGAACACCTTGGCATGCTCGAGAAACTCGCCGGCGGCGACCATCTCCTCGAACTTCTTAGTGTCCATGAAGAAGTAGTCTTTCCCCTCCACTTCCCCCGGGCGCATTGGCCGGGTCGTCGCGGAGACGGACATGGTCAGGTCCGGGTGCTTTTCCAGAAGCGCGCGCGAAATCGTCGACTTGCCGGCGCCTGACGGGGACGACAGTACCAGCATCAAGCCGCGCCGGGTGATATGGATCTTCTCGTCACTCAATATTCTGCACCTGCTCGCGAAACTGCTCGATGGTCGCTTTCATCTCCAGGCCGACACGGGTCAGCCCGGTGTCGGTGGCCTTGGAGCATATTGTATTGGCTTCCCGGTTCAATTCCTGACACAGAAAGTCGAGCCGCCGGCCGATAGCGCCGCCGGCCGCAAGAAGCTCCTGCACGGAGGCGATATGCGCCGCCAGCCGGTCCAATTCCTCGCGGATATCGGCCTTCGTCAATAATATCGCGACTTCCTGCTCCAGGCGGCCGGGATCGATCGCCGATGTATCGGCGAGGATATCGGCGAGTTGTTCGTGCAGACGCGCGCGGATGGTATCGCCTTGCACTTCGGCAGCGCCCTGCGCTTGATTGCATAGGTCGTCGAGCGCGGCGACGAAGTCGCCCAGAACCGTCTCGAGCCTGGCGCCCTCTTCGGCGCGTGCGGCGGCAAGGCCGGCCGCCGCTTCGTTCAGGGATTTCTGCAGTTCTTTCTCGAGTGCCGCGCGGGCGTCCTCGTCGACATCGTCCTCGACGGCCTCGATCACGCCGCGCAACCCCAACAGGCCCTCAACGCTGGGCGGCCCGGCGTCAGGAAGTTTCTTGCGCAATTCTTCCGACATCGCCAGCAGCGCCGCGAGCTGTTCCTCATTGATCCGATAGCCGCCACTCGCTTCGGTCTGTTTGAGCATCAGGCCGACGGAGATATTGCCGCGGCTGAAAAGATTCGACAGGTGCGATCTCGCCTGGGCTTCGAAGCCGTCGAAGCCCATCGGCATCCGCAGACGGACGTCCAGCCCCTTGGCGTTGACGCTCTTAAGTTCCCAGGTCCAGGACCATGCTTCGAATGCCCCCGTCGCGCGGGAAAATCCGGTCATTGAATTGATCGTCAAGGCGTCCCCTCTCCATCGGATGGCGAAACTTTACCGGTCCATTTCATGGGCGACAAGCGACACCGGACGCTAACGTCATCGCCATTCGCTTATGCGCCCGCTATAACCGCTGGATGTCGTCTTACCCGTACCGTTCCGTCCTGATTACCGGCGCCAGCAGCGGCATCGGCGCGGCGCTGGCCCGCGAACTGGCCGTGCCCGGCGTGTTGATCGCCTTGACCGGACGCAATCAGGCCCGACTCCGGGACGTCGAAGCCGATCTGACCCGAAAAGGGGCCGAGGTGATGGCGCTGGCCCTTGATGTCACTGACCGTCCGGCCATGTCGGCATTGATCGCCGACATTGAAGCGCGCCGCCCACTCGATCTCGTTGTCGCTAACGCCGGTATCTCAAGCGGCGCCGGCGCGGGCGCCGGGGACGATGAAATCACCCGGGACGTCTTCGCGGTCAATCTCGCGGGGGTCCTGAATACGGTGCTGCCGGCCGCAACGGCGATGCGGGCCCGAAACAGCGGCCAGATCGCCATCGTCAGTTCCGTCGCCGGCTTCCGCGGCCTGCCGACCGCGCCGGCCTATTCGGCGAGCAAGGTCGCCGTCAAAGCCTGGGGCGAGGCGATCCGCCCGGGCCTGAAAAAAGACGGGATCACGCTCAGCATGATCTTTCCCGGTTTCGTCGAAAGCCGGATTACCGAAAAAAATACCTTCAAGATGCCCTTCCTGATGACAGCGGAGAAAGCGGCAGGGATCATCGCCGACAGGCTGGCGCACCGCAAAACGACGATCGCGTTTCCGTGGCAGATGGTCTGGATGATGCGTCTGCTCACAGCGCTGCCGGGCCCGCTGTTCGACGCCGTGATGTCGCGGGCACCGAGGAAGGAATAATTAAGGCGCTGTTGCACGGACAAGCCGAAGGCGCGATCCGGGCCCATGGCCAAGCGTGACGGTTAAGTGAAACAGGTCCCGGCTCAAGGCCGGGAAACATCTAATTCTAGATGACGGCGCTAACCCGTCAATTATCCCGCTGCATCTTCCGCCACGCGCGGACGTTGCGGTTGTGCTCGTCGAGGGTCTTGGAAAACGCGTGCCCGCCAGTGCCGTCGGCGACGAAGTATAGCGCATCCGTCTCGGCCGGGTTCATCACGGCAGCGATCGACGCGCGTCCCGGATTGGCGATCGGGGTCGGCGGCAAACCATTGATTTTATAAGTGTTATATGCTGTTTCCGCGTCCAGATCTTCGCGCGACAGCGGCCTTCCAAGCGGTCCGGCGCCGCGCGTGATGCCGTAGACCACCGTCGGGTCGGACTGCAGCCGCATGCCTTTTTTAAGCCGGTTCACGAACACCCCCGCCACCAGCCAGCGCTCGCTTTCGACAGCCGTTTCCTTCTCGACGATGGAAGCCAGAATCATCGCCTCCTTCGGCGACGCGAACGGCAGGTCAGCGTCTCGCCCGGCCCAAAGCTCGTCTAACGCCTCGTCCAAGGCCGTCTGCATCCGGCGCAGCATCTCGGTACGGTCCTCGCCGCGATGAAAATGATAGGTCTCGGGCAAAAGCGTCCCTTCGGGCGGCGCGGTATCGATCTTGCCCGTCAGAAGCGGTTCGTCGCGTAACAGGTCTGCGATCTGAATGCTGCTCAATCCTTCGGCCAGCGTGATCTTGTGCACCACCTGCTCGCCGGATTTGAGGATCGCCGCGATATCGGCGGCGCTGGCGCCGGCGGGAATACGGTATTCGCCCGCCTGCAGCGGCCTGGGATCGTCGAGAAAACGAATCCCGAAGCGGAACACCTTGGCGAAACGGATCAGGCCCTCGCCCTGCAATTGTCTGGCGATGGAGGCGACCGAACTGCCGCGCTCGATGACGATGATTTTTTCCGCCTGCGATTGCGAGGGTTTGGTGTACGCGGATTTCAGCCAGAAAAGCCCACCGCCCGCCGCCGCCATGGCCAATACGGTCAGGACGGCGAACAGTATAAAAAGACGGCGCATCATGCCGCCGGCCTTCAATCCACTTCGCGGAAAATCAGCGACGCGTTGGTGCCGCCGAACCCGAACGAGTTCGAAAGCGCAGCCTTGATCGCGCGTTCCTGCGGCTGCTTCGGCACCAGGTTGATCGGCGTCTCGACCGACGGATTGTCGAGATTCAGCGTCGGCGGGCAGATATTGTCGCGGATCGCAAGCACCGAGAAAATCGCCTCGACCGCACCGGCGGCGCCGAGCAAGTGACCGATCGCCGATTTGGTCGACGACATCGACATGCCCTGCGTATGGCCGTCGAACAGGCGCTCGACCGCGCGTAGTTCAATCTCATCACCGAGCGGCGTCGAGGTGCCGTGGGCGTTCACGTAATCGATGTCGCCCGCATCCATGCCGGCGCGCTTCAAGGCGGCCTGCATGCAGCGGAACGCACCGTTGCCGTCCTCGGCGGGTGCAGTGATGTGATGGGCATCGCCCGACATGCCATAGCCGACGACCTCGGCATAAATCTTGGCGCCGCGCTTCTTGGCGTGCTCGTATTCCTCGAGCACGACGACACCCGCGCCCTCGCCCATGACGAATCCGTCACGGTCGACGTCATAGGGGCGTGAGGCCTTTTCGGGCGTATCGTTGAAACCGGTCGAAAGCGCCCTGGCCGAGCAGAACCCGGCCATCCCGAGACGGCAGATCGCCGCTTCGGCGCCGCCCGCCACCATGACGTCGGCATCGTCCCACATGATGATACGCGCGGCATCGCCGATCGCATGCGCGCCGGTCGAACACGCCGTCACCACCGCGTGGTTCGGGCCCTTGTAGCCGTGATTGATCGACACGTGGCCGGAAACCAGGTTGATCAGGCTGGCGGGAATGAAAAACGGGCTCAAGCGGCGCGGGTTCATCTCGGCGTCGACTTTAATCGCGCCTCGCGCGATTTCCGGCAAGCCGCCGATCCCGGAACCGATCAGAACACCGGTGCGCCAGGCATCCTCGTCGGACTTGGGTTCCCAGCCGGAATCCCTGATCGCCTGTTCCGCGGCGCAGAGGCCATAGACGATGAAATCGTCCATGCGGCGGCGATCCTTGGCGGGCACCCATTCATCGGCATCGAACGTGTCGCCGCTGCCGTCGCCCGGCTGAATCGTACCGGCAATCTTGGCCGGCAGGTCCGATACGTCGAAACGATCAATCGCCCGAATACCGGAACGGGATTCGAGCAGGTTTTTCCAGATGTGCTCGGCACCGACACCAAGCGACGTAATCGCACCTATACCGGTGATGACAACACGTCTCATAGAAAGCGCCCGTCGTTAAAACAGATTGCGGCCATCCCCGTCAGTTACGGGCACGGCCGCATATCGGATCAGTTGCTTTGCGACTCGATGAAATCGACCGCGTCCTTGATGGTCAGAATTTTCTCTGCCGCGTCGTCCGGAATTTCGATGCTGAATTCCTCTTCGAACGCCATCACCAGTTCAACGGTATCAAGGCTGTCGGCGCCCAGATCGTCGATGAAGCTGGCGCTTTCGACGACTTTGTCTTCGTCCACACCGAGATGCTCAAGAACGATCTTTTTTACGCGATCTGCAACATCACTCATTGTCGATTTTCCCCGATCTTTACGGTTTAAACTCCGGAGCTTCGCCCCGTGGCCCAAAGGGCCTCATGAAACAACGGTTTCCCGCCTTTTGGTCCCCCGAAAGGTGGGGGTAACTAACATACTCTTTTCGGCATTACCAGAACGTTGGCGCGGAAATATTTCCGCCGCCGAAAGCCTTATATCATCGCCATGCCGCCGTTCACATGCAAGGTCTGACCGGTGACATAGGCGGCCTCGTCACTGGCCAGATAAACGCAAGCCGCCGCGATATCGTCGACGTTGCCGAGCCGGCCCACCGGGATGCCCGCAAGCAGCTTGGTTTTGATGTCATCCGACAGCACGTCGGTCATCGCTGTTTCGATGAAACCAGGCGCGACGCAGTTGACGGTGATCCCCCGGGACGCAACCTCCTGCGCCAGGGATTTCGACATCCCGATCATGCCCGCTTTCGACGCGGCATAGTTGGTCTGCCCGGCGTTGCCGGTCGCCCCGACCACCGACGTGATGCCGATGATGCGGCCCGAACGCGCCTTCATCATGCCCTTGAGGCACGCCCGCGAAAGCCGGAAAGCCGCGGTCAGGTTGACATCCAGCACTGTCTGCCAGTCCTCGTCCTTCATTCGCATCGCCAGCATATCGCGTGTCAGGCCGGCGTTGTTGATCAGGATATCGACACCACCCATGGCGGCCTCGGCGTCCTCGATCAGCTTCTGTGCGCCTTCCGCACTAGACAGGTTGGCAGGCGTGACGTGCGCGCGCTCGCCCAGTTCGCCGGCAAGCGCCTTCAGGGCATCCTCGCGGGTACCTGAAAGCGCGACCGTCGCGCCCTGCGCGTGCAGCGCCTTGGCGATCGCACCGCCGATGCCGCCGGAGGCTCCGGTGACCAGCGCCCGTTTTCCGTTCAGATCAAACATCATTCTTCCTTTCGCCTGTCCGGGCCTCAAAGACTGCCCAGAAATGCCTCGACATCGGCCGGTCCGCCGACGTTCGACGCTTGAAGTTCGCGGTCGATTCGTTTGGCGAGGCCCGACAGCACCTTGCCGGAACCAGCCTCGACCAGCGTATCCACGCCCTTTTCGCGCATCGTGAGGCAGCTTTCGCGCCAGCGCACCATGCCTGTGACCTGCTCCACCAGAAGCCGGCGGATCTCCGCCGGATCCTCGACCGGGGCCGCCGTCACGTTGGCGATCAGCGGCACCAGCGGCGCTTCGATGGTGACCGCAGCCAGGGCTTCCGCCATGACGTCGGCGGCGGGCGCCATCATCGGGCAGTGGAAAGGCGCGCTGACCTGCAAAAGCATGGCCCGCTTGGCGCCCTTTTCCTTGGCGACGTCGACCGCGCGCTCGACGGCTTCCTTTTTGCCGCTGACCACGACCTGGCCCGGCGCATTGTCGTTGGCGGTCGCCAGAACGTCGCCTTGGGCGGCCTCTTCGACGACTTCCTTGGCCTGATCGAGATCGAGGCCCAGCAACGCCGCCATTGCGCCTTCACCGACGGGGACCGCTTGCTGCATGGCCTTTCCGCGGGTTTTCAGCAGCCGCGCCGTATCGGCCAGCGAGAACGTCCCCACCGCCGCCAGCGCCGAATATTCACCGAGCGAATGCCCGGCGACGAAGTCCGCGACCTTCTGGATTTCGACGCCGCCTTCGGCCTTGAGCACGGCCATCGCCGCCATGCTGACGGCCATCAGCGCGGGCTGGGCGTTCTCGGTCAGAGTCAGTTCGTCTTCCGGCCCATCGAACATGAGCTTGGAGAGCTTCTGACCGAGGGCGTCGTCGACTTCCTCGAAAACCTCGCGGGCGGCGGGAAACGCGTCGGCGAATTCCTTGCCCATACCGACGGCTTGCGATCCCTGGCCGGGAAAAACGAATGCGCGGGACATCAGTGCCCTCCCATTGGCGGCGTGTTGTTGGTTTCTTCGCAAATTGGCCGCAGCCCCTTGGGCTGTCAAGCGTGGCCGGTGGTTCGCCGTAACACTTTATTACACGGATGACATAACTCGTTTACCTATCGGCCTTAGCCTTCTCCTTGCCGGATTAGAATAATGGAGGCGGAGATGGACATGAATGCGTGGGACGATATCGTCAGAAACGACGTGCGCGACGTCCTTAAAGAGGCCACCCACCCGGTCAACGACTCAGACAGGATTCGGCCCTGGCCGCCCGTCATGATCCGGGATTTTCTCCATGCCTACAGCCTTTCGACGCGCAACGTCGACGCCGCCTGCTCGGTCGGCGACATCGCCGATTATCTGTCTAAATCGCCCGGCGCCTCGGTTGCGGTTTATGACGCCGACGGGGATTTTCTGGGGATTGCCGTCGACGACGACGTCATGGCACTGATCAAGCGCGACGGCATCCGCGCCCTCGACTACCCGATCGCCGAAGCGGTGCAACGCGGGCGGCCCGTCTGCAGCGTCACCGACAGTCCCGTCGTCATATTGCAGATGATGCGCGACAAGGGCTGGGACCGGATCGGTGTCGCCATGCACGAGCGGATCATCGGCGTGCTGCGGCGCCGCGATCTCGTCAAATTCGCCGCCAACTGATTACATCCTGACGGAAAGCCCGGCGTCCACCGTCAGCGTCTGTCCGGTGATATAACTAGCCGCGTCGGACGCCAGAAACACCGCCGCACCGGCAAGTTCCGACGGCTGGCCCCAGCGCTGCATAGGGATGCGGCGCTCGATGAACGCATTCACCTCCGGATCGTCAAGCCACTCGGCATTGGCCTCGGTCGCGAAAAACCCCGGCGCAATGGCGTTGACGCGGATGCCCATCGGCGCAAATTCCACCGCATGCGAGCGGGTCAGCGCGGACATGCCCCCCTTCTCCGCCGTATAGCCGGGATCGCCCGGGCGCGCCAAAGGCCCCGCCACGGAGGTTATATTAATGACCACGCCCTTTTTCCGCGCCGCCATGCCCGGCTGCACGAGGCGCGTCATCCGATATGCGGACGTGATCCCGAAATCGAGCAGACGCGAAAAAGCGTCGGGGGGAAGATCGGGCGTCCCGCGCCGGTCGCGCATGCCGACGTTGTTGACGAGAATATCGATATCGCGCGCGTAGCCCACGAACCAGGCGTTGACGGCGGCGTCATCCGTCATATCGAGGGCCACGGCCTCGACTGCGAACCCGTTCCCCCGCAATTCAGCGGCGCTCTGCTCCACGGTCGCCTGTTCACGGCCAGAAATCAGCACGCTGGCGCCCGCTTCCGCCAACCCGCGCGTGATCTCATAGCCGATGCCGCGCACGCCGCCGGTCACGAAGGCATGTCGGCCAGAGAGATCGAAGGGGTTGGATGGCGGCTTGTCGTTCATACCCCCTGTATTAATGCGTACCATCGCCTGTTGAAAAGTATTTCCCGGACGGGCCGAAGGCACGGTCCGGGACCCATGGCAGTGATTGGCGCATGCCGAGACATGGGTCCCGGCTCAGGGCCGGGAAACAAGCCCCGTTTGCGCACCGTCCTTCAGCCCCACCAAACCCTTGCAGCGGCGGGGAAACTCTGTATATTGCGCCGCCTCAACACTCCTTGCCGGGATGGTCCCGGCTATGCTCGGCCGCAAGCCGGGTTGAGAAAAGCCAGAGGGAGCAAAATATGCCCTGCTACGAAAGCGTGTTCATTGCACGCCAAGACATCTCTGCGTCTCAGGCCGAAGGTCTGACAGAGACTTTCTCGCAAATCATCACCTCCAAAGGCGGCAACGTCGTCAGCACCGAGAACTGGGGTTTGCGTTCGATCGCCTACCGGATCAAGAAGAACCGCAAAGGCCATTACGTCCTCATGAACATCGACGCCCCGGCGCCGGCCCTGCATGAGATGGAACGTCAGATGCGCATCCACGAAGACGTGCTGCGTTACATGACGATCCGTGTCGACAGCATCGAGGAAGGTCCGTCGGCCATGCTTCGCAACAAGGATCGTGACGATCGTCCGCGCCGCGGCGACCGTGGTTCGCGTTACGAACAGTCCGACAACGACTCGGGCGACGACAAATCCAGCAAGGACAAGGAAGGAGACGAATAATGAGACGTGGTTTCTTCCGCCGCCGCAAGACGTGCCCGTTCTCCGGCACCAATGCGCCGAAGATCGACTACAAGGATCTGAAACTGCTCGGCCGTTACGTGTCCGAGCGCGGCAAGATCGTTCCGAGCCGTATCACGGCTGTCTCTGCGAAGAAGCAACGGGAACTGGCCCGCGCCATCAAGCGCGCCCGCTTCCTGGGTCTGCTTCCCTACGTCGTCAAGTAAGGCGTAGGCGCTCACGCGCCGAAGCGGACGGAACGGATGCCCCTCACCCCAATCATGGCGCTCAGCGCCGGAATATGCAGCGCGGTCGCGGTTTACGCGATCGTGTTCGGCTCATTCCTGGCGTTCCCGCTGTTCTATTTCGCGCCCCTGCCGCTTTACCTGGCGGGGCTCGGGATCGGAACGAAGGGCGTGATCACGGCCGGTCTCGCGGCGGTGTTCACGGCCGGGTTGATCGGCAGTTCGTTCGCGGCGCTTCCGTTCGCGTTTGTGTACGCAGTACCCGCGATCATGCTTTGCCAGCTTGCTTTGCGCACCCAGCCCGACAACGAGGGCAATCCGGTCTGGTATCCCGCCGGGAACCTGATCGGCACGCTGACGTTCGTCGGGGCGGCCGCGCTCGCGTTCTTCGCCATGATGGCGATCATGGACGAGGGCACGGCGCCATTGCAGGAACTCGTCGCCAACCTCATCGGCACGGCACTGGAACGGATGGGCGCCGATATGCCCGCCGATTCCCGCGCCTCCATCGCCGGGACGCTGGCGCCGTTCTTCCCCGGGATGGCCGTCGCAAGCTGGGTCGTCATGCATCTGGTCAACGCCGCCGCGGGGCAATCCGCGCTGGTGAGATCGGAACGCAACCTGCGTCCGAAGATTGCTTACTCGGAAATCACGCTGCCGGACTGGTGCTCATGGCTCCTGGTCGGCGCGGGCGTCGTCGCCCTCGTGGTCCCCGGTGACTGGAGCTATCTTGGCCGCAATCTGGTGATCGTGGCGCTGGTGCCGTTTTTCCTGCTGGGTCTTGCCGTCGTGCATACCTTCGCCCGCAGGGTCGCGAACGGGACGTTGCTGCTTGTCGCATTTTACGTACTTCTCATGGTGCTCGGTTGGACCACGTTTCTGGTCGCGGGCGCCGGTATTTTGGAACAGTGGATCGGTCTGCGTAAAAGGATGCAGCCGGTCAATGACCAGGAGAGTGAATAATGGAAGTCATTCTGTTGGAGCGTATCGAAAAACTCGGTCAAATGGGCGACATCGTCAAAGTGAAGCCCGGCTTTGCCCGTAATTTTCTGCTCCCCCAAGGTAAAGCCCTTCGGGCAACCGATCAGAACAAGTCGCACTTCGACGCGCAGCGTGCGCAACTCGAGGCCGACAACCTGAAACGCAAACAGGAAGCCGAGGCGGTCGCCGGCAAGATGACCGATCTGAAGGTCGTCCTGATCCGCCAGGCGGGTGACGCCGGTCAGCTTTACGGTTCGGTCACCGGCCGTGACATTTCCGACGCGATCACCGCAGCCGGTGTGACCGTGCGGCGCGGCCAGGTCATCCTCGATAAGCCGATCAAGACCATCGGCCTGCACGAGGTCCGCATCGAACTGCACGGCGAAGTGATCGTCGACGTGACGGCCAACGTCGCCCGTTCGCTTGACGAAGCGGAAACCCAGGAGAAGACCGGCGCCGCCGTTCTGTCCCTCGCCCAGCAGGAGCAGATGGAAATCGAAGCCGAAGCCGAAGCCGCCGCCGAAGCGGCCATTGCAGTCGCCGAACAGGCCGGCGCGGTGTTCGAGGAAGGCGCCGCCGAGGATGCGGTCGCCGACGCGCAGGCCGAAGCCGAAGCTGCTTCTTCCGAAGACGAGGAAGCCGAAGAAGCCGCCGACGACGAAGAGAAATCGTCCTGAGCTTGAAGAAAACGGTCAAAGTGACCCTGGGCGCGCTCTGCGGAGCGCGCCTTTCTTTTTGTCTTTATAGCGCCTTACCCGGACCGGGCGACGGCCCGATCCGGGACCCGTGGCTAAGATTGCGGGGTTACTGAAATAGGTTCCGGGTTAAGGCCGGGAAATCGCCGTGTTTGCGGATAGAACCGGAATTCACGGGGTTCGTTGAAAAAGTCAACGGCGCAGATCACACAATGACCCGAATTATTTTCGGGTTTTCCTCGTTATCCACAGATATCCACATAAGCAAATAGTGCGGGTCCGAGTATGTTCCGGACCATGGTTACAAACACGGCCAGCACTTCCGGGGACCTGATCCCGGACGAAGACGCGTCCGAATTCGAGACGCCGGCGTTCCGACAACTGCCGCGCAACATCGAAGCCGAACGCGGGCTTCTTGGCGCGATCTTCGTCGACAACCGGGCGATGGAGCAGGTCGCGGAATTTCTGCGCGCCGAGCATTTTGCACTGACCGCACACGCCCGCATTTACGAGGCGATGAACAAGCTGATCGACCGCGGTCAGATCGCCGACCCGACGACGCTGCGGCCGTATTTCGAAGCCGACAATTCGCTCGAAGACATCGGCGGCGCGCAGTATCTGGCGCACCTTGCCGCCAGCGCCATCAACGTCATCAATGCCCGCGAATACGGCCGCATCATCTATGACATGCATCTGCGGCGCGAGTTGATCGCGCTGGGCGAGCGGGTCGTCAACGACGCCTACGAGAACGACATCGACCTCGAAGCCACCTCGCAGATCGAGGAAGCGGAACAGGCCCTTTACGACCTCGCCACCACCGGCGATTTCGACGGTGGCTTCCAGCCGTTCAAGGCCGCCGTCATGGAAGCGATCAAGGTCGCCGACGCGGCCCACGCGCGACAGGGCGGGCTCGCCGGGGTCGGCACCGACCTGCTCGACCTCGACAAGCTGCTGGGCGGGCTGCATCGCTCGGACCTTCTGATCCTTGCCGGACGTCCGGCCATGGGGAAAACCGCACTCGCCACCAACATCGCCTACAACGCCGCCAAGAACTTCCTCGATACGAAAGGCACCGAAGGCGCGGTCGTCGGTTTCTTCTCTCTCGAAATGTCGGCCGAACAGCTCGCCGCGCGTATTCTTTCCGAACAGTCGAACGTCTCTTCGGACCGCATGCGGAAAGGCGAACTGACGAACGAGGAGTTTTCGCGCCTCGCCCAGGCGTCGAACGCGCTTCACGAGGTGCCGATCTTCATCGACGACACCCCTGCCCTGACGGTCAGCGCCTTGAGAACCCGCGCCCGCCGTCTCAAGCGCCAGAACGATCTCGGTCTGATCGTTGTCGACTATCTGCAGCTGATCACCGGCAGCGCCAAGTCGCGCTCCGACGGCCGCGTGCAGGAAGTCTCGGAAATTACCCGGGGCCTCAAAACGCTGGCCAAGGAACTCGACGTCCCCGTGATCGCCCTCTCGCAGCTGTCGCGTCAGGTCGAACAGCGCGAAGACAAACGCCCGCAGCTCGCCGACCTTCGCGAATCCGGCTCGATCGAACAGGACGCCGACGTCGTCATGTTCATCTATCGTGACGAGTACTATCTCGAGAAAGCCGAACCCATGCAGCGCGCCGACGAAAGCCCGGAGAAATTCGCGCAACGTCAGGCCGGCTGGGAAGAACGCGTCGAACGCGCCCGCGGCAAGGCCGAGGTCATCGTCGCCAAGCAGCGGCACGGTCCCGTCGGCTCGGTCAAGCTGGCGTTCATCGGCGAGTTCACGCGCTTCGGCAACCTCGAAGAACAGCACGACGATTATTGACTTCGGGCACCCACCCATCAGACTGCGGGCTCGAATGTGTGAAAGCAGGGTCACTTCGTGTCTGACGATCTCTACGCGGCAAAACTGACCATCGACCTCGATGTCGTGGCGGCCAACTACCGGCTTTTGCAGGGCAAGCTCGACCCGTCAGGCGCCAGGGCCGGCGCGGCGGTCAAGGGCAACGGCTATGGGCTCGGCGCGCGGCCGGTCGTTCGCGCCTTGAATAAAGCGGGCTGCGAGGACTTCTTCGTCGCCCACCCGCACGAAGGTGTCGTGGTCCGCGAAGAATTACCGGATGTCCACATTCACGTGCTCAACGGCCCGCTGCCGAATGCCATCGACGCTTATCTCGAACATAAACTGATCCCGGTGCTGAATTCGCTGGGCGATATCGAGATGTGGCGCGACGCCGCAAAAGCCCGCGGCACGGCGCTCAGGGCCGACGTCCATATCGACACCGGCATGTGCCGCCTCGGTCTCGACCTCGCGGAAACGGCAACGTTCCTCAACAACGCCGATGCGCTGTTGGAGGGCATCGACCTCGGACTCGTGATGACCCACCTCGCCAGCGCCGATGTGGTGGAAAGCGACCAGTCGGCGCGCCAGCTCAAGCTTTTCAAATCGGCGTTCGAACGGCTCGAACGCGGCGCCGGTTCACTTTGCAATTCGTCCGGCATCTTCCTCGGACCCGATTACCATTTTCAGGTCGCCCGGCCCGGCGTCGCGCTTTACGGCGGCAATCCGGTGCCGCACCTGGACAATCCCATGGGCAACCCGGTCAAGCTCGAAGCAAGAATTCTTCAGATCAGACACGTCGACAAGCCGGAGACCGTCGGCTACGGCGCCACCCATCCGGTCGCTGGTCCGCGCCGGATCGCGACCGTCCCCATCGGCTACGCCGACGGGTTCCACCGCATCGGGTCCGACACCGGCTTCGCCACCATCGACGGCCATAAGGCGTCGATTGCCGGGCGCGTGTCGATGGACCTGATCACCCTCGACGTTACCGACGTCCCGGAACATCTGGCGAAACCGGGGGCGATGGCGGAGTTCCTGGGCACCCACCGTACCCCCGACGATCTTGCGAAGGATTGGCAGACCATCCCCTATGAAGTATTAACCGGGCTCGGGCCACGTTACGCCCGCACGTATAAAGGGGCTGGTGCATGATCAATCCGTTGCGGCCAATTGGCGGGGCGTTCCTCGCGTTCCTCGCCACGACAGGCCGGCTTTCCATGTTTACGGTCGATGGTGTGTCCCATTGCGTGCGCCCGCCGTTTTATGGCCGCCAGCTCCTGAGACAAGTGATCGAGATCGGCTTCTTCACCCTTCCCGTCGTCGGCCTGACGGCGATCTTCGCGGGGATGGTGCTGGCGCTTCAAAGCTATACCGGCTTCGCACGATTTTCCGCCGAGGGCGCGATCGCCAACGTGGTCGTCCTCTCGATCACCCGGGAGTTGGGCCCCGTGCTGGGCGGTCTGATGATCGCCGGGCGTATCGGCGCCGCCATGGCCGCCGAGATCGGCACCATGCGGGTCACGGAACAGGTCGACGCGCTCACCACCCTTTCGACCAACCCGATGAAGTACCTGGTCGCGCCGCGCCTGATCGCGGGTACGCTGATGCTGCCCCTCGTCGTCTTCATCGCCGATATCATCGGGGTCTTCGGCGGCTACCTCGTGTCGGTCTACAAGCTCGGCTTCAACCCGTCGAATTATCTGCAGAACACGTGGGAGTTCATGGAAGCCATCGACGTGATTTCGGGTCTCGTGAAGGCGTCGGTGTTTGGTTTCATCACCACGCTGATGGGTTGCTACCACGGCTACTATTCCGGCGGCGGCGCGCAGGGCGTCGGCAAGGCGACGACCAATGCGGTCGTCTCGGCGTCGATCCTGATCCTGTGTTTCAACTACATCCTCACGCTCCTGTTCTTTACCAAAGATGTCGCAGGATAACGCCGCCAAGATCCGACTTTCCGGCGTCCGCAAGACCTTTGCGGGCGGCAAGAAGGTGGTGCTGGATCACGTCGATTTGGACATCGGCAAGGGCGAGAGCGTCGTCATCATCGGCGGATCGGGCACCGGCAAGTCTGTCACCATCAAATGCATGCTGGGGCTTCTGAAACCTGACGGCGGCTCAATCACCATCGACGGCAAGGAAGTCACCACCATGTCGGCGTCGGACCGTGAGAACATCAACCGCCAGGTGGGCATGCTGTTCCAGGCAGCGGCGCTGTTCGATTCTTTACCCGTCTGGGAGAACGTCTCGTTCGGGCTTTTGGCGCGCAAGCAATGCACCCGCGCCGACGCCCGCGACATCGCGGCGGAAAAGTTGCGCCTCGTTGGTCTCGCGCCGGATGTCCTCGACCTTTCGCCCGCCGAATTGTCGGGAGGCATGCAAAAGCGCGTCGGCCTGGCGCGCGCCATCGCCACCAATCCCGAGATCATCTTCTTCGACGAGCCGACCACCGGGCTCGACCCGATCATGGCCGACGTCATCAACAACCTGATCGTGCACGTCAACCAGACGGTCGGCGCGACCGCCGTCACCATCACCCACGACATGGCGTCGGCGCGCAAGATCGGCGACCGGATCGCGATGCTCTATGACGGGCGCATCATCTGGGCCGGTCCAACCGACGCTATCGACCATTCGGACAACGAATACGTGGACCAGTTCATCCACGGCCGCGCCGACGGCCCGATCAAGATGGCGGTACGGCACTAGTCGCTACCCCCTTCAAGTTGGCCCCCTCACCTGTCCTCTCCCCCATTGCATGGGGAAGAGGGACCCTGCCAAAACGCATCGTTCCAATCCCTCTCCCCCTTCAGGGGGAGAGGTTAGGTTAAGGGGTCAGCTCCAGGTCACACCAACCCATCGAGCTCGTTCATTTCATAAAGCGCGAACAGCGGACCGGTCTTGTCGCGTTTTCTGACGTTCGCACAGACCCGCGTGATGTTGGGCGAGCACGCCAGTAACGCCGGCGTGTCGTAATGCCAGCAGACGGTCGCCGCCAGATAGACGTCCGCGAGCGAGAACCGGTCACCGACGAACCAAGTGCCGTCGCCGATCGCCTCCTCGATGACGGCGAACGCCCGGTTCCAGCGTTCCTCGGCGGCAGCCCGCACACCCGCCACGCCGTCTGGATCTGTCGTGTAGCGGTCGGCGTAACTGTGACGCAGATCGACCTCGTAGATATTGCACACCATGTGCATCAGCCAGCGGTAGACCAGGGCGCGTTCATTGCTGCTCACCGGCGGCAGAATGTCGGCGGCCGGCAGCCGCTCGGCGAGCGCCAGCGAGATCGCCAGCGATTCGCATATAACGGTCCCGTCCGGTAGCTGCAGCGCCGGAATCTGTTTCATCGGCGAAATCTTCTCGAATTCGGGATCGTCGACACGGCCCGCCGTTCGTTTCACCTCTTTTCGGACGAAATCGGCATTTGCCTCGCTCAGCACCGCGTCCGGGGCGATTGCGGCGGTCCTACTTGACCAATAAAGCGTGTACATGCGCGGTCTCCCCTCTACGAAACGCGGCAAAGTCTAACGGTGCACCCGTAAAAAAACGAGGCCGCTTGCGGCGAAGCCCGGATTGTCTTAAGCCTCAATCTCCCCGGGCTGAGGGAGCGGAGCTTGGCCAAAGCGAAATCCACCTACGTCTGCCAGGAATGCGGCGCCACACATCCGAAATGGATGGGCCGTTGCGATGCCTGCGGTGCCTGGAACAGCCTGACCGAGGAAGCGGCTGCGGAAAGCGCGCCCAAGGGTCTCGGCGGCAAGCGCGGCAAGAAGATCGAATTCGTCGGGCTCGACGGCCATGAAAAGGACCCGCCCCGGCGTGTCGCCGGCATTGCCGAGTTCGACAGGGTGCTGGGCGGCGGTCTCGTCCCCGGCTCGGCCGTCCTGGTCGGCGGCGATCCGGGGATCGGCAAATCGACGCTTCTGATGCAGGTGACCGCCAAGCTCGCCGGGACCGGCAAGACCGTCTATATCTCCGGCGAGGAAGCGATTGCTCAACTCAGATTGCGCGCCAGACGCCTCGGCCTCGACAAGGCCCCCGTCTCCCTTGCCGCCGCGACCAGCGTCCGCGATATCGTGGCCACCCTCGACACGCCGGACCATCTCGACGTCGTCGTCATCGATTCCATCCAGACCATGTTCCTCGACAATCTTGAATCCGCGCCGGGCACCGTCTCGCAGGTCCGGGCATCGGCGCAGGAACTGATCCGCCTCGCCAAGCGGCGCGGGTTCGCGCTTCTTCTCGTCGGGCACGTCACCAAGGAGGGTACGATCGCGGGCCCCCGCGTGCTCGAACACATGGTCGACACGGTTCTCCACTTCGAAGGCGAACGCTCGCACCAGTTCCGTATCCTGCGCGCCGTCAAGAACCGCTTCGGCCCGGCCGACGAGATCGGCGTCTTCGAAATGTCGGACGGCGGCCTGGATGAAGTTGAAAACCCATCCGAGCTATTCCTGGGCGAGCGCGAGGGCGACGTTTCCGGCGCCGCCGTGTTCGCGGGGATCGAAGGATCGCGCCCGGTTCTCGTCGAAATCCAGGCGCTGGTGGCGCCGAGCGCGCTCGGCACGCCCAGGCGCGCGGTGATCGGCTGGGACGGCGGCCGGCTGGCGATGGTGATGGCCGTGCTGGACGCGCGCTGCGGCCTTGCATTGGGACCGCTGGATGTGTACCTGAACGTCGCCGGGGGCCTGAAAATTTCCGAACCGGCTGCCGACCTTGCGGTCGCGGCGGCGCTTTTGTCATCCGAGAGCGGCGAGGCGATCACTGGCGGCACCGTGATTTTCGGCGAGATCGGTCTGTCGGGCGAAATCCGCCCCGTCTCCCGGATCGATGCGCGTCTGAAGGAGGCCGCAAAGTTGGGATTTACCCGCGCCATTATTCCTCGCGTCCGCTCGGCGAAGAAGACCAAGAGTGCCGATCACAACCTGCAGATCACCGAGATTTCGCACCTGCGCGAGCTTGCCGACGCCATCCTGCCGGCGGTGCGCGCGCATCAGGCGCTGGGCTGAGGACCGGAGATGGAGGCGATCAACGATCTTCCCATCAACGTCGTCGATATCGGCGTTCTGCTTGTCCTGCTGGTGTCCGCCGTCCTCGCCTATGCCCGCGGGTTCGTGCACGAAGTCCTCTCCGTCGGCGGCTGGATCGGCGCCATCTTCGCCACCTTTTACGGCTTCCCCTATGCCAAACCGATCGCCCGGAAATACATCGCCCTCGACCTCGCCGCCGATCTGGTGGCCGGTACGGTCATCTTTATCGTCACGCTGGTATTTTTATCGCTGATCACCCGCGCCATCGCCAAACAGGTGCAGGCCAGCGCGCTCAACGTGCTCGACCGCTCGCTCGGCTTCCTGTTCGGGCTTGCGCGGGGCGCAGTGCTGGTATGCGTCGCCTATATCGGCCTTGAACTGGTCGTCCCTGAAGAAGATCATCCGGCCGTCATTCGCGATGCGCGGACGATGCAGTTGATAAAACCGGGCGCCGCACTACTTAAGTCACTGGTACCCGATCACATCACCGGCCCTTCGGCGAAGGGTGGCAAATCCAGCATTGACGTAAAGGGCCTGATGACGCCGGAACCGAAACAGCAAGACGTTCCGGCCAAGGACGGTTACAATGCCGATCAGCGCAAGAATCTCGAACGGCTGATCGACGGCACAGGTTCCAATCAGTGAACGGAAACGATAGGATGCCCGCCATGACGAGTTCTTTTGACCCATTCCTCGACGACGACCATCCCCACGAGGAATGCGGCCTGTTCGGGATCTTCGGGCATATCGACGCCGCCGCGCACACCGCGCTCGGTCTTCATGCGCTTCAGCACCGCGGGCAGGAAGCAGTCGGGATCGTGTCCTACGACGGCGAACAGTTTCACAGCCACCGCGCCCTCGGCCTCGTCGGCGACAACTTCTCATCCGAGGAAGTGATCTCGCAACTGACCGGCAGCGTCGCCATCGGCCATGTCCGCTATTCAACCTCCGGCGACACCGTCATCCGCAACGTCCAGCCGCTGTTCGCCGAGTTCAAGTTCGGCGGCCTCGCCGTCGCCCATAACGGCAATCTCACCAACGCCTACGCCGTACGCCGCGCCCTTATCGAGCGCGGCAGTATTTTTCAGTCCACCAGCGACACCGAAACCATCATCCACCTGATCGCGCGCAGCGAATACGGCCGCGTCGTCGACCGTCTGACCGACGCGATTGCGCAGATTCAAGGCGCCTACTCGCTCGTCGCCATGTCCGGCAAGAAACTGATCGGCGTGCGCGACCCGCACGGGGTCCGGCCGCTGGTGATCGGCCGACTTGGCGAAGCGTATATCATGACGTCTGAGACCTGCGCGCTGGATATCCTCGGCGCCAAGTTCGTCCGTGACGTGGATCCGGGCGAGATCGTCATCATCGACGAGAACGGCCTGCATTCGCTAAAACCGTTCTCCAAGAAGCCGCGCCGCTTCTGCATTTTCGAGTACGTCTACTTCGCGCGCCCCGACAGCAACATCGAAGGCCGTCATGTTTATACGGTGCGCAAAAACATCGGCCGCGAACTGGCGCGCGAAAGCAGCGTCGCCGCCGACGTGATCGTCCCGGTGCCGGACAGCGGCGTGCCGTCGGCCATCGGCTATGCGCAACAGGCGGACATCCCCTTCGAACTCGGGATTATCCGAAATCATTATGTCGGCCGTACCTTCATCGAGCCGACCGCGCAAATCCGCCACCTTGGCGTCAGGCTGAAGCACAACGCCAACCTGGGCTCGATCAAGGGCAAGCGGGTCGTGCTGGTCGACGATTCCATCGTCCGCGGCACGACGTCGACCAAGATCGTCGAGATGGTGCGCGCCGCCGGCGCGACCGAAGTGCACATGCGCATTTCCTCGCCGCCGACAACGCATTCGTGCTTCTACGGCATCGATACGCCGGAACGCGAACAGCTGATGGCGGCGCAGCACAATGTGCAAGAGATGGCCGACATCATCGGCGTCGACAGCCTCGCCTTCATCTCCATCGACGGCCTATACCGCGCCGTCGGCGAAGCCCGTCGGGACATGGACCTGCCGCAGTACTGCGATGCCTGCTTCACCGGCGATTATCCGATACCGCTGGTCGACCGCGAAGGCGGCGGCCTGCCGAAGCAGCTGTCTCTTCTCGCCGAACGGGACTGAACGGGGAACTCTTCAATGTCAAAGAAACTCGAGGGTCGCATCGCCCTGGTCACGGGCGCTTCGCGGGGCATCGGCCGCGCCGTCGCTAAACGCTACGCCCAGGAAGGCGCGCACCCGATCCTCGTCGCCCGCACCCAGGGCGCGCTCGAGGAACTGGACGATGAGATCCGCGCCGATTGCGGCGTGGAGTCGACGTTGCTGCCGCTGGATCTCAAAAACCACGACGCCATCGATAACGTCGGCGCGGCGATCTATGAGCGTTTCGGCCGGCTCGACATCATGGTCGCCAACGCCGGGCTTTTAGGCGTGCTGACGCCGATGCACCAGCTCGATCCCAAGGTCTGGGACGAGGTCATGAACGTCAACCTGACGGCATGCTTCCGCCTTCTCCGCTCGATGGATCCGCTTTTACGCGCATCCGACAGTGGCCGCTCGATTTATGTGACCTCAGCGGTCGGCCACACGCCGCGCGCGTTCTGGAGCGCCTACGCCGTTTCGAAAGCGGGCCTCGACATGATGGTCCGCACCTACGCCGAGGAAATCAAAAAGACCAACATGCGGGTAAACATCCTCAACCCCGGTGCGACCCGCACCGGCATGCGCGCCGCCGCGATGCCCGGCGAAGATCCGAACACGCTCAAGACGCCGGAGAGCATCGCGCACGAATTCGTCAAGCTGGGCGCGGCGGATTGCGATTTGAACGGCGAACTGATCACCGCCGAGCCGGAACAATAATCAGACGTCTTCGGCGATCAGGATTTCCGCGGAGAGTTTGGCGAGACCGGCCTTGATATCGCCGTTGAGCGGGATGTCGGTGATGATGATGTCGACATCCTCAAGCCCGCCGACCTTGACCGGCGCCGTCCGCCCGAATTTGGTGTGATCAACCAGCACGACCTTGGTCCGGCCCTGCGACAGCATCTGCGTGCGAAGCTCGGCCGCCTCGCGGGAGTAATCCATCAGAAACGGCTGTGTCGCGAACGCCGCCGCGCCGACGAACACGAAATCCGGATAATAGTTCGCCAGCATCGCCGTCGCGTCTCGACCGACCAGCGCGCCTTCGCTGGCCAGCACCTCGCCGCCCGTCAGATAAACCTTGTTGTCGTTACGCCCCGCAAGGCGCTGCGCGATGTGGATGTCGTTGGTGTAGACGGTCAGGCGGCGGCGTTCGAGCAGGTTCTCGGCAAGGCACAGCGTCGTCGTCCCGGAATCGATCAAAAGCGTCGAGTCGTCCGTCACCATTTCCGCGGCGAGGCGGCCAATGGCACGCTTGCCTTCGATGTTGACGGCCATGCGTTCGTCGAACACCGGCTCGGAATGGTCCATCGCCAACGCACCGCCGTGCGTTTTACGAAGCCGCGCTTCCTGCGCCAGCTTGGTGATATCGCGGCGGATCGTTTCCTGCGACACCTTGAGCCGGCGATGCAGATCACTGACCGAGACCGAGCCCCGTTCGTTCACGAATTCCAAAATTCTCGCGCGGCGTTCTTCCGCCAGCATGGCTTCAGCCCCCCGTTAAACCGCAACGCGCCTCCCCTGCGCATAACGGTCAGAATGCTTATTCGTAAATACCCCTACTCGGCGTGGGACATCAAACCTTCTTTGCGGTTCGAATTATCTCTATCGTTGCCGGGCAGGATTGGCTAAGCTTCGCTCGCAATGGCAAAGAATCAAAAAATTGCCTCTCAAATCATGAATGGGTGAGGATTCCAATCCATCCGACGCTACAACGGCATGACCGCTTTTGTTGACACTAGTGGCTTTATGACTGTTTGATCGAATGATTGACGCTGCAACCAGGGAGCTAGGAGTACCGATAATGAATGCAGGTTTCTCAAAATTTATTAAGAGCGCGACGTTCGGGATCGCGGCCCTCGGCCTTTTCGCCGCGGCGCCGGCGAAGGCCGTCGAACTGACCGTCTACACGGCGGTCGAGGCCGACGAGCTTGCGGGCTTCAAGAAAGCCTTCGAGACCGACAACCCGGGCATCACCATCAACTGGATCCGCGATTCCACCGGTATCGTGACGTCCAAGCTGATGGCCGAAAAGGACAACCCGCAGGCGGACGTCGTCTGGGGCCTTGCCGCCACCAGCCTGATGCTGCTCGGCAACGAAGGCTACTTCCAGGGCTACGCCCCCAAGGGTCTAGATAAGATCGACAAGAAGTTCTACGACACCGTGAACAAGGCCCCGCAGTGGGTCGGCCAGCGCGCCTGGATCGCGTCAGTCTGCTACAACACGGTCGAAGGCAAGAAGAACAATCTGCCGATCCCGACCGACTGGAAGGACCTGACCAAGCCCGTCTACAAGGGCCACGTCATCATGCCGAACCCGAATTCGTCGGGCACCGGCTTCCTCGATGTCTCCAGCTGGATGCAGATGATGGGCGAGGACGAAGCGTGGAAGTACATGGACGCGCTGCACGAGAACATCTCGCGCTACACGCACTCCGGCTCCGCGCCGTGCAAGCTCGCGGCCCGCGGTGAAACCGCCATCGGCGTTTCGTTCGCTTATCGCGGCGCCAAGTCGAAATCCGAAGGTGCGCCGCTGGAAGTGATCGCACCGTCGCCGGGCGTGGGCTGGGATCTGGAATCCTTCGCCATCGTCCACAACACCAAGAAACTGGACGCCGCCAAGAAGCTGGCCGACTGGTCGATCAGCGAAACGGCCATGAAGATGTACAACGAGTCCTATGCGGTCGTTTCCATGGTCGGCAAGTCGAAGCCGGTCGAGAACTTCCCCGCCGGCATCGAAGGCAAGATGATCCAGAACGATTTTGCCTGGGCGGCCAAGAACCGCATCCGCATTCTCGACGAATGGCGGAAGCGCTACGACAGCAAGTCCGACCCGAAATAACGGGTCAGGCGATCTGATCTGGAGAGCCCCGAGCGTCCTTCGCTCGGGGCAATCCGTTTAATTTGTCACATATTTCGGTTATCGTGACCGGCCTCACCTGAGGGGGAAGAACATACATGGCATCGGATACCGCTGAGCCGTACCTGAAGATTGTCGGCGTCACCAAGAAGTTCGGCGAGTTCACGGCACTCAAGGACATCTCCCTCGAGGTCTTCGAAAAGGAATTCGTCTGTTTTCTGGGGCCTTCGGGCTGCGGCAAGACGACGTTGCTCCGCGCCATCGCCGGGCTCGACATCCAGACCGCCGGGCAAGTCTTCCAGAAAGGTCGCGACATTTCCGCGCTGCCGCCGTCGTCCCGCGATTTCGGGATCGTGTTCCAGTCCTACGCACTGTTTCCCAACCTGACGGTCGAGAAGAACGTCGCCTACGGCCTCGAGAATCAGAAAGTCCCGCAGGCGAAGATCAAGACCCGGGTCGCCGAACTGCTCGACCTCGTCGGGCTGCCGGACCAGGGCCGCAAATACCCCGCCCAACTGTCGGGCGGCCAGCAACAACGCGTCGCGCTTGCGCGCGCGCTGGCGACGGAACCCGGGCTTTTGCTGCTCGACGAGCCGCTGTCGGCACTCGACGCCAAGGTGCGCGCCCGGCTGCGTCACGAAATCAAGGAACTGCAGAACCAGATCGGCGTCACCACCATCATGGTGACCCACGACCAGGAAGAGGCCCTGACCATGGCCGACCGAATCGTCGTCATGAACAACGGCGTCATCGAGCAGGTCGGCTCGCCGATCGAGATCTATTCGCACCCGGCCTCGCCGTTCGTCGCCGATTTCATCGGCACCACGAATTTCATCGATGCCAGACTGCAGACCCCGACGTCTGCGCAGATCGGTAATTTCGAAGTGTCGCTACGGGCGAGCCCGCCGGACCTGAGCCCGGGCCAGGACGTGACGCTGTGTATCCGCCCGGAGGACGTGCTCACCGGCAGCCGCGTCGACGGCGCGCCGAATCAGGTCGAACTCAGCATCCATCATGTCGAATTCCTGGGCTCGTTCCACCGCCTTCATACCGACCCGGTCAGCGGCGACGACAGCCTGATGATCGACGTGTCGGTGGCGCGCGCCCGCGAGATCGATATTTCCGTCGGCAGTAAGATTCTGGTCGCGCTGCCCGCCGAACACATGAACGTCTATCCGGCGCGGAGGTAGTCGACCGTTATGAGCGAGGCCGCCGCCCACACCGCCCCGACCGTCAAACCGAAACTCAGCCGCGACGACCTGATCATGCGCGGCGCGATGTTGTTGATCGCGCTTTACCTGCTGATCTGCATCGCCTTCCCGCTCTATGCGCTGCTGTCGAAAAGCTTCGAAAACGCGCAGGGCGAGTTCATCGGGCTTAAGAACTACATCACCTATCTGACGACGCCGGCGCTGTCGTGGTCCATCGGCAACAGTTTCAAGGTGACACTGATGGCAACGGTGATCGTGATGTTCGTGGCGTTCATATACGCCTATGCCCTGACCCGCTCATGCATGCCGTTCAAAAGCCTGTTCAAGGGCGTCGCGCTGGTGCCGATCCTGATGCCGTCGCTTTTGCCGGCGATCTCGCTGGTGTTCTTTTTCGGCAATCAGGGGATCATCAAGGAATGGCTGTTCGGCGCCGAGCTTTACGGCCCGATCGGCATCGTCATGGGGGAAGTATTCTACGTGTTTCCTCATGTGATGACGATCATGCTGATCAGCATGTCCTTGAGCGACGCGCGGCTCTATGAAGCCTCCGAAGTGCTGGGCGCCAGCAAGATCAAGACGTTCTTCACGGTGACGCTCCCCAGCATGCGCTACGGGCTGGTGTCGGCGTTCTTCGTCGCCTTCACCCTCATCATCACCGACTTCGGCGTCCCGAAAGTGGTCGGTGGTCAATACAACGTGCTCGCCACCGACGTTTATAAACAGGTTGTCGGCCGGCACGATTTCCAGATGGGGGCGGTCGTCTCGATGGCGCTGTTGATCCCGGCCGCCTTCGCGTTCATCGCCGACCGGCTTGTCCAGCGCAAGCAGGTGGCCTTGCTGTCGGCACGCGCCGTGCCGTTCCAGCCGTCGCCGAACAAGGTCTTCGACCGCATCATGCTGGCGTTCTGCAGCCTGATCGGCTTCATCATCCTGTCGATCCTGGCAATGGCGGCTTATGCGTCGGTGGTCAAGTTCTGGCCCTACAACCTGAGCCTGACGACCAAGCACTACAACTTCAAGCTGATGGACGGCGGCGGATGGGAGTCTTACTACAACTCCATCGAACTCGCGACGTGGACGGCCATCTTCGGCACCGCGATCGTCTTTTTCGGCGCCTATCTGGTCGAGAAAAGCCGCGGCTTCCAGCAGGGCCGGACGGCGATGCAGGCGCTCTGCATGGTACCGATGGCGGTGCCCGGCCTGGTGCTGGGTCTCGCCTATGTGTTTTTCTTCAACAATCCGGACAACCCGCTGAATTTCCTCTACCACACCATGCCGATCCTGGTGATCTGCACGATCACCCACTTCTACACGGTGGCGCACCTGTCTGCGGTGACGGCGTTGAAGCAGATGGACCCGGAGTTCGAGGCGGTCTCGCAATCTCTGAAAGCACCGTTCTACAAGACCTTCTGGCGGGTCACGGTGCCGGTCTGCACGCCGGCGGTGCTGGATATCTCGATGTATCTGTTCGTCAACGCCATGACCACGGTCTCGGCGGTGGTGTTCCTGTATTCGTCGGATACGTCCCTCGCCTCCGTCGCGGTGCTCAACATGGACGACGCCGGCGATCAGTCGCCCGCCGCCGCCATGGGCATGATGATCGTCTGCACGGCGGCCGGTGTCCGGTTGCTGCACATGATCCTCACACGCGGCATCCAGAGCCGGACACAGGCCTGGCGCAAACGCTGAACGACGCCCGGCGTAAAGAAACTTTCGTTTTTTATTTGTGGACTTTTGACCGTTTTTGACCGATAAAGTCCGTAATCGCGGTTACAGACAACGCGGAGAGATCAATGACGACTTCCGAACGTGACCCCTGGCTGCTGACGCCGGGGCCTTTGACGACCAGCGACGAGACCAAGCAGGCCATGCTGCACGACTGGGGCTCGCGCGACGCCACCTTCATCGAAACCAACGCGCGCATGCGCCGCAGCCTTCTGGAAATTGCCAACGCCACGGACACGCACGTATGCGTACCGGTCCAGGGTAGCGGCACCTTCGCCGTCGAAGCGACGCTCGGGACCGTCATTCCGAAAGACGGCAAGGCGCTGGTGCTGATCAACGGGGCGTACGGCCACCGGATGGTGAAGATCCTCGGTTACGCTGGCCGGGACTGCACCACGTATGAGACCCCCGAAGACACGCCGCCCGACCCGGCGGAGTTGGACAAGATGCTGAGCGCGGACAAGGCGATCACCCACGTGCTCGCGGTTCACTGCGAAACCACGTCGGGGATCCTCAACCCGGTCGCCGAGATTGCCGACGTCTGCGAGAAACATTCAAAAAGCCTGATCATCGATGCCATGAGCGCCTTCGGCGCCATCGAGCTCGATGCAAAAAAGGTCACCTTCGACGCCGTCATGGCGTCGTCGAACAAGTGCCTCGAAGGCGTGCCCGGCATGGGCTTCGCCATCATCCGCAAATCGGTGCTCGAAGGCTGCAAGGGCAACGCCCATGCGCTCAGCCTCGATCTCTACGATCAATGGACGGCGATGGAAAAGAATGCCCAGTGGCGCTTCACTCCGCCAACCCACGTCATCGTCGCCTTCGACAGCGCCATCGAGCAGTTCAAAAAGGCCGGTGGGATCGCTGGCCGCTTCAAGCGCTATACCGAGAACCGCGACATTTTGATTTCGGGGATGCGCAAGCTCGGTTTCGAAACGCTCCTGCCCGATAACCTGCAGGCGCCGATCATCGTAACCTTCCAGATGCCCGAAGATCCGAACTTCGATTTCGAGACGTTCTACGACCGCCTCAAGGACCAGGGCTACATCATCTATCCCGGAAAACTGACCGTCGCGCCGTCGTTCCGGATCGGCTGTATCGGCGCACTGGGCGCCGACGAAATGCACGGCGCACTGGCCGTCATCGAGGCCGTTCTCAAGGAAATGAACGTCCAGACCGGACGTCCGGCGGCGGCCTGACACGAAAGCAGAGGAACAATGAACAGTATCAACAAGACCGTCAGCATCAACGGCCGCACCTACAACTGGCCCAAGAACCCGGTCGTCGTGGTCTGCATCGACGGCTCGGAGCCGGACTACATCGAACAGGCCATCGCCGGCGGCCACATGCCGTTTCTGGAAAAAGCGCTGAAGAACGGCGCCGACCTGCGGGCGCATTGCGTGGTGCCGAGCTTCACCAATCCGAACAATCTGTCGATCGTGACGGGCCGCCCGCCGGCGGTGCACGGGATTTCCGGCAACTTCTTCCTCGACCCGGACAGTGGCGAGGAAGTGATGATGAACGATCCGAAGTTCCTGCGCGCCGACACCATCTTCAAGGCGTTCCACGACGCCGGCGCCAAGGTCTGCATCGTCACCGCGAAAGACAAGCTGCGCCGCCTGCTCGGCCATGGTCTCGATTTCTCGTCCGGCCGCGCCGTCAGCTTCTCGTCGGAGAAAGCCGACGAAACGACGCTGGCCGACAACGGCATCGAAAACGCGCAGAAAATGGTCGGTCGTGAGATTCCGTCGGTCTATTCCGCCGAATTGAGCGAGTTCATCTTCGACGCCGGCGTCAAACTCATGGAAAGCATGCGCCCCGATCTCATGTATCTGTCCACGACCGATTACATCCAGCACAAGCATGCCCCCGGCACGCCGGTCGCCAACGAATTCTACGCCATGATGGACGGCTACTTCGCCAAGCTCGACGCGCTCGGCGCGACGCTGGCCCTGACTGCGGATCACGGCATGAACGCCAAGCACGAAAGCGGCGGCCAGCCGGACGTGATCTTCCTGCAGGAAGTCCTCGACGACATGTTGGGCGCGGAAAAGTCCCGCGTGATCCTGCCGATCACCGACCCCTATGTCGTGCATCACGGTGCACTCGGCTCGTTCGCGACGGTCTATCTGAAAGACCCCGCCACCGCCGCCGACGTCGCCGCCAAGCTGAAAGATCTGCCGGGCATTCAGAACGTTTACGACCGCGCCGAAGGCTGCAAGGTCTTCGAATTGCCGGAAGACCGCCTCGGCGACCTGATCGTGGTCTCGGACAAATCCAAGGTCATCGGCACCAGTGCCGACCGCCACGACCTGTCGCAGCTGAAAGAGCCACTTCGCTCACACGGCGGCGTCACCGAACAGACGGTGCCGCTGATCGTCACCAAACCGGTGAGCGGATTGCCCGGCGGCCAGCAGCTACGCAACTTCGACATCTTTGATGTCGCCCTCAATCACGTTTCCTGAAGGACGGGAGAACTTCCAATGGACGCGCATTCCGATCAAACCACCTCGCCCCGCCATGAGACCATGCGGATTGCCGGAAAACACGTCGACAACGACGACCGGATCGAGGTCCTGAACCCCTATGACGGCAGCGTCGTCGGCACCGTGCCGAACGCCGACCCGGAACAGATTCAGGAAGCTTTCAAGATCGCCAATGCTTACAAGCCGAACCTGACCCGCTACGAACGGCAACAGATCCTGCAAAAGACCGCCGAACTTCTGGTCGCACGCAAGGACGAGATTTCCGACCTGATCACGGCGGAATGCGGCCTCTCGAAAAAAGACAGCCTCTACGAAGTCGGCCGCGCGTTCGACGTGTTCACGCTGACCGGCCAGATGGTGATCAAGGACGATGGCGAGATTTTCTCGTGCGACCTGACGCCGCATGGCCAGCGCCGCAAGATATTCACCCAGCGCGAGCCGCTTTTGGGCGTCATTTCGGCGATCACGCCGTTTAACCACCCGCTCAACATGGTCGCGCACAAGATCGCGCCGTCGATCGCCACCAACAACCGGATGGTCTGCAAACCGACCGAACTGACGCCGTTGACGGCGCTTCTGCTGGCCGACGTGCTGTACGAAGCGGGCCTGCCGCCTGAAATGTTCAATGTCGTCACCGGCATGCCGGCGAAGATCGGCGACACCATGATCAAGGACCCGCACATCGATCTGATCACCTTCACCGGAGGCGTTCCCGTCGGCAAGATGATCGCCGAGAAGGCGGGTTACCGGCGCACCGTGCTCGAACTCGGCGGCAACGCGCCGTTCATCATCATGGAAGACGCCGATATCGACCGCGCCGCGACCATGGCGGTCGCCGGCGCCACCAAGAACTCGGGCCAGCGCTGCACCGCGGTTAAACGCATCCTGGTGCACGAAAGCGTTGCCGACGAATTCGCCGCCGCATGCGTCGAAAAAGCGAAAAAACTCAAGGCCGGTGCGCCAACCGACCCGGAAACGGATGTCGGCTGCGTCATCAACGAAGACGCGGCCAAGACCTTCCAACGCCGCGTCGATGACGCCGTCAAGGCAGGCGCCAAGCTGCTGCACGGCAACGACCGCCAGGGCGCGATCTTCCCGCCCACCGTCGTCGATCACGTAACGCCGGACATGGAACTGGTCGTCGAGGAAACTTTCGGCCCGGCCATTCCGATCATGCGCATCAAGGACATCGACGATGCCATCCGCGTCGCCAACGGCACCAACTTCGGCCTGTCGTCGGGCGTCGCCACCAACCGTCTCGACTACATCACGCGGTTCATCAACGAACTGCAGCACGGCACCGTGAACATCTGGGAAGTCCCGGGCTACCGGATCGAGATGTCGCCGTTCGGCGGTATCAAGGACTCCGGCCTCGGCTACAAGGAAGGCGTCATCGAAGCGATGAAGAGCTTCACCAACGTCAAAACCTTCTCGATGCCGTGGCAATAATCAGCGACACCGATATCTTTGCGAAGGCCCGGGCAACCCCCGGACCTTTTCTTTTACAATCAAACACGTCACCCCGGCGCAAGAGGGGGTCCAGGACGCAACCATCATCGCGAAAAGGCTGGATTCCGGCTTTCGCCGGAATGACGGCGGAACGACTGGTTATGCACATCCTCATCCCCTAAGCTGGCGAAAATCAATTTAGGGGAAGAAACATGGCCAATGCGCTCCTGTTCGGCATCCAGACGAACGGCATCAAGCACACGCACGACGATCCGATGCCGGATATCGACACACGCTTCAGGATGGTCCGTGATGCCGGCGTGTTTGACTACATCGACAAGACCCCCGCGCCTGAAGAGATCGACCAGTTCAAGGCCGCACGCGACAAGTACGGGCTTCCCGTGCGGGCCGGCGGCTGGTTCTATACGCTGGGCGAGGACGACGGGCTTTTGGAAAAGAACCTCAAGATCGGGCAGGATCTCGGATCCATCGTCCACAACACGCAGATCAAGATCCACCACGCCGACGGTCACGTCGTCACCGATGACGAAGTAATCGAGGCCTACCTGCGCGCCGCCGAGCTGGGCCGGAGATATGGCTGCACGCCATGCTTCGAAGTGCATGTGAACATGTGGTCGGAGGATTTCGTCCGCGTATCCCGCGTCGGCAAACGAATCGAAGCCGAAGGCGTCGAGTTCAACATCACCCTCGACCACAGCCACGTCATCTTCAAGATCGACAACCCCGACGAACAGGTGATTTTCGAAACGGATAAGAAGATCGCCGATGGGGAGTTGATCCTCGACCCGTTCACCCCCGGCAACGTGATCGAGGAATGGGTCAACGCCGGCTGGGTCCGGCACTGCCACGCCCGCGCCGCGATCCCCAACAATCCGAAAAACATTACCGGCCGTCATCCCGACGGTAAGGTCGGGCGCGGCATCCAGTATCCGTTCGTCCAGCCCGGTCCAGGCGAATATCACGCCGAATGGGACGAAACGCTGCTGGAACCGTGGAAGGAAGGCATCCGCATCCTGATGCGCTACCACGCCCGCGACCCGAAAAAGAAGCTCGGGCAGATCTCGACCGAGTTCATCCCCGGCACGGATTATGGGGAAGGCTGCAAGTATTCCCTGTTCGACCAGGGCGTCGCCTGCGTCGAGTGGATGCGCGCCGAGTGGGACAAGATCAGCAACGAAGCGGCATAGTTCGGGTATTCTGTCACCCCGGCGCAGGCCGGGGTCCAGGGCGCAGAGGATATGCCCAATATCTGGATTCCGGCTTTCGCCGGAATGACGGCAGGAAAATCATCGAGCCCGTTTCCCGGGCGCGGCGGCGCGGACCGCCAAGACCCGGGACCTATCGCGCCGAGCGGTCTCACCTCCGCCATGGGCCCCGGCTCAAGGCCGGGAAACAGGTTATACGTTCTGCTTCACCGCTTCGAACACACTCTCCCAGTCCCCCGGCTGCGTTTGGCGCACCAGGGTCATGCCGGGATACCAGGGAGTCGTCTCGCCCGCCTCGCCCCAGCGCCACTCGGCGACGTGCGGCAGGACCGCGAACGTCGGCACGCCCAGTGCCCCCGCCAGATGCAGCGGCGCGCTGTCGCAGGACACCACCGCGTCCAGTTGCATCATCAGCGCCGCGGTATCCGCGAAGTCGGCGATATCCTGATTCACGTCGATGATCTTCCGGGCGCCGTCCACCGCCGAGAGATCGCCCGCTGCACGATCTTTTTGCAACGATACCAGCGTCACCCCCTCGCCCATCAACGCCATGAACGGTGCAAGGCCCGACGAGCGCACCGCGTCGCGCGGATGATCCGGACTGCCTTTCCAGGCGATGCCGATCTTTTTCCCCGCAGGCCAAGTATCCGCCAGCGCCCGCCATTTCTTTAACCGATCCTCCGGCGCGTTTAGGTATGGGACCTCCGCCGGGATGCTCTCCGCCGTCGTGCCCGTAAGCCGCGGCAGGCTCAGAAGCGGTGCGTGGAAATCCACCTTCGCGACCGTATCGTCAGGCGCAACGATCTTATCGACCCCCGCCAGTGTTTCGATCAGCGGATGCAGCACGTCGGCGCATTCGAAAATCACCTCCGCGCCCATGCGCGTCAGTATCGATAAGTAACGGCAGAATTGAATCGTATCGCCGAAGCCCTGCTCGGCATGCACGAGTACTCGTTTGTTCGTCAGATCCTCACCGCGCCATTCGGGCGCCCCCCGGTCGCGAACCAACTGTCTAAATCTGGATGTCTTCCAGCGGTATTCATAATCCTGCCAGCCCTCGACGAAGTGCCCCTTCGCCAGCAGTGCCATGCCCCGGTTGCGGCGGATGTCCGCATCCTCGGGGGCGAGCGTAACGGCGTTGTCATAGGCAGTCAGCGCGTCATCCAGTTCACCCGCTTCTTGCAATGCCACCGCCATATTGCCCCATACCTGCGGCTGACGGGGATCGATCTTGAGCGCCATGTGGTAATAATCGACCGCATCCGAAAATTTCAGCGCGTCGCGCGCCAGATTGCCGAGGTTGCAATGCGCCTCGACGAAACCGGGATTGAGCCTGACCGCCTCTTCATAGGCTTTCTTCGCCCCCGCCGTGTCGCCGCTTTCATGAAGCGCGACGCCGAGCCCGAGGTATCCGCCGGCCAACGCCGGTGCCAGTTCGATGGCACGGCGGAAGGCGCGAATGGCATCGGTCTGCGCCGGGCCGTAAAGTTCCTGTAAAGCCAGTCCGAGATTGACGTGCGCCTCCGCCGAGTTCGGATCGAGTTCGATGGCCAGATTGGCGCGCGCCCGGGCCGCATCGGCATCCCCCGCACCCAGTAAAGCCGACGCCAGATCGGCGTGCAGGCTCGCCGTCTCCGGTTCAAGCTGCACCGCAGCCCGGAACGCCTCGACGGCCGCCGCGTCGTCCCCCGCCGCCTTGAGGACGCGGCCCAGGTTGGCGTAATAGAGCGCAACGCCTGCATCCATCTGGATGGCGTTGCGGATCATTTTTGCAGCCTTCGCGTGATCGCCCTGTTGGTGCCTGATCAACCCCGAAAGATGCAGGGCGTCCGCATGCCCGGGCGCGGCCTCCAGGATCGACGCGTACGCCGCCTCGGCCCCCTCGAGGTCGCCGCTTTGATGGCACGCGATGCCGCGTTTCAGCGTTTCCGTCAGATCGATTTGCATATGCGGGCGGGAATCCTGATTTTAGGCCTCGATTTCCGGCGCCAGAACCAATCCGGTGCTTGGCGCGTGGGGGGCGACACCCCTAAAATAGCATAAATCACAATAGCTTCATCAGGGGGTTGCGAATGTACGCGCGCAATGTGAAATCGGTCGCCGACGCCAAGGCGATCATCAAGGAACGCGGGCTGGAGTACGTCAAAGTCGGCGTTTTCGACATCGACGGAATCATGCGCGGCAAGTACATGAGCCGGGACAAGTTCCTGTCCGCGCTCGACAAGGGTTTCGGCTTCTGCGACGTGGTCGTCGGCTGGGACTCTTACGACCAACTCTACGACAATGTGCAGATCACCGGCTGGCACACAGGCTACCCGGACGCGGAGGTGCGACTGCTGCCCGAGAGTTGCCGCGACATCGCGTGGGAAGACGGCATGCTGTTCTTCCTGGGCGAGTTCGCCGGCAAGTACGAAGACGTCTGCCCGCGCGGCACCCTGCGCCGGGTGCTGGAGCGTGCGAACAAGCTCGGTTACGACGTCAAGGCGGGCTTCGAGTTCGAGTTCTTCGTGTTCGAGGAAACGCCGCACAGCGTCCGCGAAAAGAACTACCGCGACATGAAACCGCTGCAGCCGGGGTTCTTCGGTTATTCGGTGCTGCGCAACACGGTCGAGAGCGATCTCTACCGCGAGCTTCTCGATGGTTGCGTCGAAATGGACATGAAGCTCGAGGGTCTTCACGAAGAGACCGGCCCCGGCGTCCTCGAAGCCGCGATCACCGTCGACGACGCCATCGCGGCGGCCGACAAGGCGGCGCTGTTCAAGACCTTTGCCAAGATCATGGCGCAGAAACACGGCCTGATGGCGACGTTCATGGCGAAGTGGTCGCCGGACTGGCCCGGCCAGTCGGGGCACATCCACATATCGCTGACCAAAAAAGGCGGCGGCAAGCCGGTGTTCTTTGATGCCAAGGGTCCGGACGGGATGAGCAAGACCATGACCCAGTTCGTCGCCGGCCAGCAGAAACTGATGCCCGAATTCCTGGCCATGATCGCGCCGACGGTGAACAGCTACACCCGGCTGATCCCGGGGTTCTGGGCGCCGACCGAGGCAACCTGGGGCGTCGACAACCGGACCTGCGCGCTCCGCGTCGTGCCGGGCTCCGAGAAATCGCAGCGCGTCGAATACCGGGTCGCGGCGGCGGACTGCAATCCGTACCTGGCGCTCGCCGCCGCTATCGCATCGGGCTTGCACGGGATCGAAGCCGGCCTCAGTCCCGAACCGAAGGTCGAAGGCAACGCTTACGAGAAAAAATTCCCGAAGAAGCTGCAGCTGCCGGCGACGCTGTTCGAGGCGGCGGGTCGCCTGAAAGCATCGAAGGTCGCGCGCGACATGTTCGGCGACGTGTTCGTCGATCACTACGCCGCCAGCCGCGAGTGGGAGGAACGGGAATTCCGGCGTCACATCACCGACTGGGAGATGGAACGCTACTTCGAAATCATTTAAGACTCCGCCGAGGCCGCCCCGTCGGCCGACGGATAATCATTCAGCCGGAGGAGTGCCATGCGTTTCGCCGTTTTGTTCCTGTTCATCCTCTGCCTTGCCGGCCCCGCCGCCGCGCAGCAGCAGAACACCGACGTCGTCGCCAAGGTGACACGCCTCGAAAAGGCCGCGGTCGCCATGCAGGACGCCCTTCCCCGCCCGCTCAAGGTCGGCAGCGAGGTGCAGTTGGGTGACGTCATCTCGACCGGCAAGGGGGCGCGCGTCGAGTTGACGTTCACCGACGGCACGACCGCCAAGCTGGGTGAGCGGACGCAGTTCACGGTCATCGAATTCGTCGTCGAGCAAAACGGCGGCAACGCCGTGATGCGCCTGATGAAGGGCGCGATGGAAATGTCGAGCGGCTCGCTGATGAAGGTCGCCGACTCCTCGATGATCGTGCAGACCGAAACCGCCACCATCGGCATTCGCGGCACCACATTCTGGATCGGCACCATCGAGGACGACATGGAAGTGGCCCTGTTCAAGGGCAAGGGCGTCTATGTTGAGAACGCCGGTGGCCGCGTCGAATTGACGCGCCCCGGTCAGGGCACCTCCATCGGAGATATGGATCAGATCCCGTCCGACCCGGTGGTCTGGGGCCGCGACAAACTCAACCGCGCCGCCGCCACAACGGCGTTCAGCAAGTAATCGGATAAACGGACATGATCGCGGAAATTCTGACCGGCCATGTGATGGCGCTCGAAACATGGCTGCTGTTCGTCGCTTTGTGGATCGGGTTCGCCGCCTTCCCCGGCCCGAACGCGGCCTACGCCATGGCCTGCGGCGCGCGCCGGGGCCACGGCGCGGCGCTGGCGGCGGCGGCCGGGTTCTCGTTCGGGGTTTCGGTCTACGTGGTGATGGTCGGCTTCGGTTTGATCGCGTTTCTGGCGGCGTCGGCGGAGATGTTCGAAATCCTCCGCTGGGTCGGCGTCGGTTACCTGATCTTCCTCGCCTGGCAGTCTTGGAATGCACCCGACAATCCCGTCCAGCCGCCCAGGATCGAAAAGCGCGAAGCCGGCGGCATCGCCATCAAGGCGGCGCTGATCACGCTGACCAACCCGAAATCGGCGCTGACCTATGTGCTGGTCTATCCGCCATTCATGACCGCCGCGACGGAGACCGATATCGGCCTCGCGCAGCTCGTCATCCTCGGCGTGACATCGGTCACGCTGTCGTTCATGAATTACGCCGCTTACGGATTACTTGCCGGCCGCATGGGCCGGCTGATCAAGACCAAGCGACAGGCGATGCTGCGCAACCGCCTGTTCGCCCTATTGTTCGCCGGCGCCGGTGTGGCGCTGGCGTGGACCGCTCGCCGTTAGGAGAATGACTGAATGAGCAACGACGCCCCCCAGCTTTCCGGGAACTGGAGCTATCCGACCGCCGTCCGTTTCGGCGTCGGCCGCATCAAGGAAATCGGCAAGGTCTGCAAGGAACAGGGCATGTCCCGCCCCCTGCTGGTGACCGACCCGGGCCTGAAGAACCTGCCGATGATCCCGGCGGCGCTGTCGGAACTGGAAGCCGCCGGCGTGCCGGGCGCGGTATTCTCGGACGTGCGCGGCAACCCGGTAAACGCCAACGTCGAAGCGGGGTTGGAGGCATACCGGTCCGGCAATCACGACGGCATCATCGCCTGGGGCGGCGGCAGCGCCATGGACTGCGCCAAGTGCATCGCGCTAATGGTCGGCCAGACCCGGCCGATCTGGGACTTCGAGGACATCGGCTCGAACTGGAAGCTCGCCGACCCGGACGGCATCGCCCCCATCGTTGCCGTCCCGACCACGTCGGGCACGGGGTCGGAAGTCGGCCGCGCCGGCGTCATCACCGACGAAACCACCCACACCAAGAAAATCATCTTCCACCCCAAGCTGCTGCCCGCCGTCGTCATCTGCGACCCGGAGCTTGTTCAGGGGTTGCCCGCCAACATCACGGCGTGGACCGGGATGGATGCGCTGGCGCACTGTCTGGAGGCTTACTGCTCACCCTTCTATCACCCGATGGGAGAGGGTATTGCGGTCGAGGGCATGCGGCTGGTGAAAGAGTGGCTGCCGGTCGCGGTCAAGGACGGCTCGAACCTGACGGCGCGCGCACACATGATGTCCGCCGCCGCCATGGGCGCGGTCGCGTTCCAGAAGGGCCTGGGCGCGATCCACTCGCTCTCTCACCCGGTCGGCGCGATCTTCGACACCCACCACGGCCTGACGAACGCGGTCTTCATGCCCTACGTCTTGGCGTTCAACCGCGACGCTATCGACGAAAAGCTGACCCGCCTCGCCAAATGGCTTGAAATCGGCGACGGCTTCGACGACGTGCAGAACTGGGTGTTGGAGCTTAGGAAAGACTTCGACATCCCGCACACCGCCGCCGACCTCGGCGTCGACGGATCGCGCCTGGACGAGCTTTCGAAGATGGCCGCCGAGGATCCGACCGCAGGCGGCAACCCGGTTCACGTCGGTGAAAAAGAGATGCGCCGGATGTACGACGCCGCAATGGCGGGGACACTTTAGGGCTGCGCGCGCGCGGCCGCGATCACGTCCCGCCAGAGCTGCTTCTGATCGAACGGGCGGCCGCTTGTTTCGTCTTTCCATTTCGGCGACCAGCCGATGGTCTCGAAGTGATCGGCGCAGGCATGGGTGAATTTTTCACCCCATTTGGACGACTCGACCGATACCATCCCGTCGTTGTCGCCTTCTCTCGGGCGGATCTGCTTTTCCTTACGCTTGAGGAACGGCGGCATCTGCTCGTTGGGCCGGGAAAAGCCCCAGGACAGATATCTGACGTCCGGGCGGTCGGGCGTGCGCGCGTTGAACCGTTCAGCGCCGGCAATCGACAGATCCTCGAATGCGGGGCGGAGTTGGTCGACAATCCAGCCCGGCAGGCGCGTTTCGTTCGAAAGGGCACGGTCAGCCAGCGGCGAGCCGCGGTGCGGGGTGGCGATGGTGATCACGGTCCTGACCCGCTTGTCCGGATCGTGGCGCGCCGCCAGCGCGCGGGCCACCAGGCCGCCCATGCTGACGCCGACCAGCGCAATCCGCTCGTGCGGCAATTCATCGATCACGTGGGCCACGGCCGCCGCACGCGCCTCGATCCCGGCGCGGTAGGGCATCTGCGGCACCCGTGCCGTGATCCCGGTTTCGCTGACGACATCCCTCAGGCCCCGAAAATACTCGAACGTCATGCCGAGAACGTGGGTCTCCGCCCGGCCCATGAAGCCGTGCAGGAAGATGAAGGCGGGATCGTCGGTTGGCATACGGAAACTTAGCGCCTATACACCCGGCCGGAAACGCCCAGCGAGCATTGACCGCACCCGCGATCCGGTGTTCCTTGAGACGGGGACCGGGGGAGAATATGGACATTTCACCGAAAGTGATCGAAACCGCGCTGGTCGCCTTCACGACGTTCTTCGCCGTGATCGGGCCGATCGACGTCGCCGCGATCTATGCGGGCCTGACGGCGGGCATGCCGCCCAAACAGCGCCGCCGCACGGCGATCAAGGGCGTGCTGGTCGCGGCGGGCATCCTGCTGGCCTTCGCGTTCTTCGGCAAATCGGTGCTGTCGTATCTCGGGATCACGTTGGCATCCCTAAAGACCGCGGGCGGTATTCTGTTGCTTCTGGTCGGCATTAACATGGTGCTGGCGCATTCCAGCGGGATCAGCTCGACGACCGAGGAAGAAGCCGAGGAATCCAGCCACCGCGCCGACCTTTCCGTCTTCCCCCTCGCCACACCGCTGATCGCGGGCGCCGGCACCATGGGCGCGGTCGTCCTTTTGATGGCGGACGCGCACGGCGATGCGCTCAGGACCGCCGCCGTCCTCGGCGCGTTGATGGCGAACCTGGGGCTGTCGCTGGCGTTTCTTCTGATGGCGACGCAGATTCAGAAACTCTTGGGGGTGACCGGCCTCAACGTGATTTCGCGGGTGATCGGCGTCCTGCTGACGGCGCTCGCCGTTCAGTTCATCTTCGACGGCATTCGCGGCAGCAATCTTCTGACCGCGATGAGCTAGATCAGACTGTCGACCCAGTTGCGGATTTCACGGCAGCGCAGATCGGCATCCAGAATGTCGTCATCGATCCCCAACCGCCAGCGAAGATCGAGGCGCGACGGGTCCTGGTGCAACGCGTCCAGTTCGTTGCAGTAACGCTCCAGATCGTCCCGATCGACGAAGTAGCCCTGCGACAGCATGTCGTCGGCATAGCGCCGGTAGAGATTGGCGAGATGCGGCACGTTGAACTCGGGATGATACTGCACGCCCCAGAACACGCCCTTGCCCTTGCGAATCACGGCAGCTTGAACCGCGGAGTGATTGTTCTGCGCCAGGACCACCGATCCAGAAGGCAGGTGCGTGACCTCGTCATAGTGGATGCATGGGCTGTCGAACACCGCCGGCTTGTCGGCGAACAGCGGATGCCCGCAGCCTGATGGCGTGAGGGAGATCTTGCGCGCAATCCCGACTTCCCGGCCGCGCGGGCTTTTGTTGACCGTGCCCCCCATCGCGGCGGCCGCCACCTGCAGTCCCCAGCACGAGCCAAGCACGGGCAATCCGGCGTCCAACGCGTCCCGCATCAGGTTGACCTGGCGGGTCACTTCCGGGTCCCTGTCGAAGGCATGCAGGCCGGAACCGCCCATCACCATGCCGTCGAAATCGGCAAGCCCGACGCCTTTGGGGAGGTAATCGTCCTTATCGGCGGGATAGACCGTCACCAGTTCGGCGTCCGGGAACATGCGGCGGATTTCGTTGGCATAGCGTTCCGCCCCCAGTTCACCGCCGACCGCCGTCATGGCGTCGTTGCGGTCCTTGGTGTTGCCGTCGGCGATCAGGATTTTCGGCGATTTACTCATGCATTCATTCCTCTGAAAACGCGTCGATGATCCCGACGAGGTCCTTGTGATCTTCGCACACCGCATCCGCCGAGGTGCTGTAACGGTCCGCGTCGCGTTTGTACGTATACAGGATCGCCTTCATTCCCAGCGCCTGCGCGCCCTTGATGTCCTTGTTGTCGCGGTCGCCAATGTGCACCATTTCCTCGAACGGCACGTCCATCTGCTTCTGCGCCGCCTCGAACATGGCCTTGTCGGGTTTCGAACGGCCGACCTCGTCCGAGAATGCGAAGCCTTTGAAATATTTCAGCAAATCGTGATGCGCAAGCATGTCGCGAAGGCCGTGCCCGGGCGTCACGATGGTGTCCGACACCACGCATAAATTATAACGCTCGCTGAGCTTGGCGATGGCGTCCTTCACGCCCGGCAGGATATCCGGCGGTATATCGACCTCGAGCCGCTCCATCTTGGCCGACAATGCCGTCAGTTCGTCGTCGGGCAATGGCTTTCCCAGCCCCTTCAACAACACCTCAAGCCGCTCGCGGTTGGTCCAGGTGATGCTGGCCTCCTGCCACACTTTATAAAACGCGGCGTTGGCGACGGCGTAGGCCAGATCGACCTCGGCGCGGGTGATCGCGTGATGCCGCCCGAGCGCTTCCAGCAGCAGCCGGTGGCGGGTTTCCGGTTTGCTCTCCATGCCCTGCTGCGCGCGCTTGGGCTCGTCCGACTCGTCGTCGAACACGGTGTCCCAGAGATCGAAGGTTACGGCGGAAATGGTCATGGGCGGGATGTTGCGGGGCGCGCGGGAAAGCGTCAACTCCGAACGCGTGTTATCTGGCGCGCTGGGCAAGCCGTTTCTGCGCGACATCCAGTTGCGAGCGGTTCATATGCGCCGCCACCCGCGCGAGCGCGCCTTTGACGTTGTAGGTCTCCTCGTGGGCGGCGACCTGGGCCGCTTTCGGCAGCGCCAGCTTATACCAGACCCACGCCTCGATAAGGTCCTGCTCGACGCCCCAGCCGGCCTCGTACATGGATCCGAGAAGATATTGCGCGACCGGATGCCCCTCTTCCGCCGCGACCCGGTAATACGGCAGCGCCGCGCCGTAGTCCTGCGCCACGCCAAGCCCGCGGAAATATCCCTCGCCCACCTTGAAATAGGCATCCGCGTTGCGCGAAAGCCGGGTCGCGGTGTTGTACCACTCCTGCGCCCGATAGTGATCCTGACGCACCCCCAACCCCTTGGCGTAAAGATCGCCGATGCCGACCTGCGCCGGCGCATAGCCCTTGTCGGCGGCCTTGCGATACCACGTCATCGCTTCCTTGAAGTTCTGGAACTGCTTCGGCGCCGTCACCAGCGAACGTGCATAGCGGGTCCAGTCCTCGATCCCGCCGGTCTCGGCGGCGCGCTTCTCCGATTTCAACGCCGCTTCATAGGCGGCCAGCGCCTGCTCTTCGGGGTCGGGCGTGCGCTCGCCGCGGAAAATCCATCCGGCCGTGCCCGACACCAGAAGGCACGCAAGAACGGTCCAGAATATGAAGCGGAAAGACATGAACCTTCGATTATCCCCTGATCCGGGCCGCGCCCGGCCGGGACGCGAGGCTATTTGGGCAGATTATGGGCGTTACGGTCAACGCGCTGCTGGTTCTGGTTCGGCCCGTGCGGGTCGGCCTGATCATAGCAGGTCACGCCGCCCAGGTCGCGATAGCAGTAGATGTTCTGGCGGATTTGCGGCATGTCTTCTTCACAATACGTCAGCCCCTGCTCGCGGCGTACCGTAGAGCAGTTCTTGCCGCTTGAAAGCGATATGACGTGATCGCCCAGTGTCTTGTCCGTGCCCATCAGGGATGCGCCCTCGGCGGGCACGAGCATGGAACACCCCGACGCGGCCAGCGCGAATATCAGGACCAATGCGGCGGAAAGCCGCCTGGCGGACGTTTTCATGGCAAAGATGCCTCCTATTGACGCCTCGGGAGTATCGCCGGAAAGTGGTTAACGCCGCCTTAAGAAATGCCCCGGACATCGCCCGGAAATCCGGTCATAAACCGCTGCAATCGTTTGCCATTCGGGTGCCGCCCCGATATGTTTGGGCGCTTTTTAATCAGCCCCGCTATGCCCGGGGACCGGACAGACGGAGACGAGGTTGGCGGATCACGAAGACGACGCGTTGATACGCGAAATCGACGAGGAACTGCGCCATGAACAGGCGCAGAAGCTTTGGCAGGCCTACGGCAAGTACGTGATCGGCGTGGCCGTCGCCGTCGTCGTCGTGGTCGCCGGCTATCAGGGCTGGCGCGCCTATGACCGGAGCGTTCGGATGGAGTCCACCGACCGCCTGATCGGCGCTGCCTCGCTCGCCGAAGAGGGCCAGACGCAAAGCGCAATCGACAGCCTCGCCAAGCTCGAAACCGACGGCAGCGGCAAGCTCGACGTGCTGGTCAAGCTGCGCCATGCCTCGCTGCTGGCGAAAAACGGCGATCCGGCGGGATCGGCCGAAATCTACGACAGAATCGCAGCCGACAGCGAAGCCCCCGAATCGTTCCGCAACCTCGCCACCATCCTCAGCGCGGTGCAGATGCTCGACATCAGCAAAGACAACGCCCAGCCGGTGATCGACAAGCTGGCGCCGCTGACCGAGGCGAACAGCGAATGGCGCCACTCCGCGCGGGAAATCTCGGCGATGGCGGCCATCACCCTTGGGCAGAAGGACAAGGCGCTGGAATGGCTGCAGGCGAACGCACTGGACCCGCAAGCACCCGGCGGCGTACGCTCACGGGCTGAGGAACTGATGCAGGCGATTGGTCAATGATGTTTTCCAGGCGGCACCCGCGCGCCCGCTTCCGGGCCGGTTTTCTCGCCCTGATGATGACGGCGACGCTGGCGCTCGGCGGCTGCGACACCTTCAGGGACTGGGACCCCTTCAGCAAGCGCGAGCCGCCGCTTCCCGGTGAACGTATCGCCGTTCTCGCAAACGAGCGCAGCCTGCGCGCCGACGTCGCCCCCGGCGAGGCCAATATCATCCTGCCGACGCCGACCCCCAACGACAACTGGCCGATGGCCGGCGGATACGCCAATCATGCGATGCATCACGTTGCCGTCCGCGACAATCTGGCCGAGGTGTGGAGCCGTGACATCGGTACCGGCGCCGACGACGAATTGCGGTTCGTGGCGACACCGATCGTCGCCGACGGCGTCGTTTTCGCCCTCGACACCGAATCCGAGCTGACGGCCTACAGGCTTGAGGACGGCGACACGCTCTGGGATACCGACCTCGAGCCCGAAGAAGACGACGAAGGTCACGTCGGCGGCGGCATCGCCTATGAGCGCGGCCGCGTTTTCGTCGCGACAGGATTCGGCGTCGTCTTCGCCATCGACGCCAAGACCGGCGAGGTTATCTGGAAAGAACGCATCGGCATCCCGATGCGCGTGCCGCCGACCGTGCGCGGCGGCCGCCTGTTCGTGGTGACCGTCGACAACAATCTTCTTGCCCTCGACGCCCGTGACGGTAAGACGCTCTGGACGCATCAGGGCACCCAGGAAGTCGCGGCGCTTTTGGGCGGCGCCAGCCCGGCGGTCGATAACGGTGTCGTCGTCGTCCCCTACACCTCGGGTGAGCTTTACGCGCTGCGCGCCGACAACGGCCGCGTGTTGTGGCAGGACAACCTGATTTCGATCCGCCGCACCGACGCCGTCGCGGCGCTGGCGCAGATCAGGGGCCGGCCGGTCATCGACCGAGGCCGGGTGATCGCCATCAGCCATGCCGGCGTCATGGCCTCCATCGACGTCCGCACCGGGCGCCGCAGCTGGGCGCGCGAAATCGGCGGCACGGAAAGCCCGTGGGTCGCCGGCGACTATATCTACACCATCACCAACGAAAGCGAGCTGATCTGCGTATCGCGCGATGACGGTAAGATAATGTGGGTCACCGGGCTGCCGCGGTTCGAGGACCCGGAACACAAGGAAGACCCGATCGTCTGGACGGGACCGATCCTTGCCAGCGACCGGCTGATCGTCGCCGGTTCGAACGAGGAAGCGCTGGCGCTCTCGCCCTATGACGGCAGGCTGCTCGGCGTCGTCGAATTGCCGGATGGGGTCTCCGTCCCGCCGATCGTCGCCAACGGCTCGGTGATCTTCCTCGCCAATGACGCCGAACTCGTCGTCTACCGGTGACGCGGTAACGCGGCCAGAAACACCATGAGCTTCACCCTCGCCATTATCGGCCGACCCAACGTCGGCAAATCGACGCTGTTCAACCGGCTGGTCGGCAAGCGCCTCGCCATCGTCGACGACACCCCGGGCGTGACCCGCGACCGCCGCGAGGGCGAAGCCTCGATCTCGGATCTCAAGTTCCATATCCTTGACACTGCGGGGCTCGAAGACGCCACCGACGACAGCATCGAAAGCCGCATGCGCCAGCAGACGGAACAGGCCGTCCTCGACGCCGACGTGGCGCTTTTGCTGATCGACGGCCGCGCCGGCGTAACGCCGACCGACAGCCACTTCGCGCAATGGCTCAGAACCCAGAACACGCCGGTGATCCTGGGCGTCAACAAGTGCGAGGGCCAGCAGTCGGAAGCGGGCCTGCTCGAATCCTACAGCCTGGGTCTCGGCGACCCGATTGCACTCTCGGCGGAGCACGGACTCGGCCTCGAAGAGCTCTATGACGCCCTCGTCCCGTTCCGCGATAAGGCGGAAGCGGATGCCGCCGAAGACGGCGAACTCCGGCCGCTCGAAGACAGCGGCGAGGAAGAAGACGACGAAACGGTTCTCGCCTCGCCCTTGCAACTCGCCATCGTCGGCCGGCCGAACGCGGGCAAGTCGACGCTGGTCAACCGGCTCCTGGGCGAGGAGCGGATGCTGACAGGCCCCGAAGCCGGGATCACCCGCGACGCCATCGCCACCAAATGGACCTGGCAGGGCCGGGAAATCCGGCTTGTCGATACGGCCGGTCTCCGCCGACAAGCGCGGGTACAGGAAAAGCTCGAACATCTCGCCGTCAACGACACCTTCCGCGCGATCCAGTATGCCCAGGTCGTGGTGCTGGTGCTCGACGCCGAACAACCGCTCGAAAAGCAGGACCTGACCATTGCCAGAAAGGTCGTCGATGAAGGCCGGGCCCTGGTGATCGCCGTCAACAAATGGGACTCGGTTCAGAATCGCACCGAGACGATGGCCTTGATCAAGGACCGGTTGCAGACCTCGCTGCAGCAGATCCGGGGCGTCCGCGTCGTCACCATGTCGGCGCTGACTGGCAAAGGCGTCGACAAGCTGCTGCCCACCGTGTTCGAGATTTTCGACCTCTGGAACACCCGCGTGCCGACCGGCGCACTCAACCGCTGGCTATCGGCGATGCTCGAAGCGCATCCGCCACCCATGGGTTCGCACGGCAAGCGCCTGACGATCCGCTACGCGACCCAGGCCAAGACGCGCCCGCCGACCTTTTATCTGTTCTCGTCGACGGCCGGGAAGCTGCCGGACAGCTACCTGCGCTATCTCGCCAACGGGCTCCGCGACGATTTCGGCCTCGATGGGATTCCGATCCGCATCCACACACGCTCGGGCAAAAACCCCTACGCCTGAGCCCCGGGTTTCGGCCCTGCCTCATCCCCGTTATACTCTTCGAAAGCTTGGAACCGTGAGGAGGCTCCCATGCAATTGAAGGGCATCAACCATCTGGCGTTCATCACCCCGGATTTGACGAAGACGATCCGCTTTTATCGCGATCTTCTGGGGATGGAACTGCATTCCGGCATCGGTCACGACGGCTTCCGGCACTATTTCTTCCGCGCCGGGAACACGCTGGTCGCGTTCTTCCAATATGAAGGCGCCAGCGTGATGGAAGAGAAATTCCACGGCAGCCCCACCTCCGCGCCGCTCGGGTTCGATCACGTGTCGTTCACCGTCGAGACCCGCGAGGATCTGTTCGCCTACAAGGACAAGCTGGAGGCGGCCGGGATCGAGGTCACGGGCGCCGTCGATCACGGCACGCTTTGGTCGATCTACTTCTTCGATCCCAACAACATCCCCCTCGAAATCACCTGGGACACGCTGGAAGTCACCCAGCCGCCGGCGATCGAGGACGACGATCCGATCGCCATCGCCGCCGAGGGCGCGCACGCGCAGCCCGGGCACTGGCCCGAGGTGACAAACCCGACGCCGCCGGAACAGATGACCGCACGGCCCGGCAACGGCCACGCCATGCGGGACTCGTTCCTTGAGCGCGGCATCGGCCGCCTGAAGGACGACTATGCCGCCGTGATCGGCGCGAATAAAAAGGATTCGTCCGCCGCCTGAGACGCCTAAAAGCGGGTTTGACGGAACGCCCGATAACGGGGAAATTCACCCCGATACGAACTGCTATCGAGGTTGCCATGCCGTCGCCGTTACCGAGTTTCGAGGAATTCCGGGCGTTGCCGCACGCAGTGACGCTGCTCGGCATGTCGGGCGTCGGTAAGACCATGCTGTCGACGGCGCTCCGGCGTAGCGACAACTGGTTCCATTATTCGGCGGACTACCGGATTGGCACTGCGCATCTCGCAGAATCGATACTCGACAACATCAAGTTCCGCATCATGCGGACGGACCCGTTCGTCGCCGGCCTGCTGAGCTCGGATTCGATCTACATCAACCACAACATTTCTGTCGACAACCTGGAACCGGTGTCGACGTATCTGGGGATGTTCGGCGACCCGGATACCGGCGGCCTCGACAAGGCGACGTTTCTCGAGCGCCAGCAGGAGTATCGGGACGCCGAGATCAAATCCATGCGCGACGTCGGACGCTTCCTCGTCAAATCGTGGCGGATTTATTCGTGCAAGGACTTCATCAACGACGCGTCGGGAAGTCTGTGTGAAATCGCCGACATCGACGATCCCGGCGATCCTGTGATTTCCGCGCTTCGCGAAAACACGCTGATCCTTTATATCCGTGCCAATGCCGAGGGCGAGGAAACCCTGAAGCGCCGCGCCGAGAGCGATCCGAAGCCGCTTTTCTACCATCCGGAGTTCATTCAGAAGCATCTCAAGGGTCAGCCCGACGACGGCAAGGGCGTCGACCGGCACGACTTTGCGAGAAAGCTGTTCCCGCTTCTGCTCGAGGACCGGAAGCCGCGCTACGAAGCCTTCGCTGAAAAATACGGCTTTTCCGTCGACGTCGACGACCTGTTTCCGGGCAACGGCGAAAACGGCAAAGCGCCGGATTCCGACGCGTTCATCCGCCTGCTCTATGACCTGATCGAGAAACACGCGGCGGCCGGCGAGGTTGCCAACGCCAACGCCAGCCGCTATCTCAAGGTCTGTCAGGAACGGGCCCGCAAGCGCGGCAAGGACGTCTGAGGACAATTAAGAACAATGCCGATCAAAATTCCCACCGAACTGCCGGCGCGCAAGGTGCTCGAGAAAGAGGGCGTCCCCATCATCAATGACGAGGACGCCATCCGTCAGGATATCCGCCCGTTGAAGATCGCGATCCTCAACCTGATGCCCGAGAAGATCAAAACCGAGACGCAGCTCGCCCGCGTTCTGGGGGCGACGCCGCTGCAGATCGAATGCACGCTCCTGTCGCTCAGCACCCACAAGCCGAAGACGACATCGGAAGAGCATCTTCTGCACTTTTACGAACCGTGGGCCGAGGTCAGGGACCAGAAGTTCGACGGCTTGATCGTCACCGGCGCGCCGATCGAGAAATTGCCGTTCGAGGACGTGCGCTACTGGCCCGAGCTTTGCGACATCTTCGAATGGTCGCGCGAAAACGTGCATGGGTGTTTCAACCTTTGCTGGGGGGCGCAGGCGTCGCTCTATCATTTCTACGGCATTCCCAAGTATCAGCTGCCGGCGAAGGCGTTCGGGGTGTTCCAGCACAAGGTACTGGATTCAACCTCGCCGCTGATGCGCGGCCTCAACGACACGATCCCGATCCCGGTATCGCGCCATACCGAAAATCACCGTGAGGATCTGGCGAAGTTCAAGCATCTGGAAATTCTGGCGGAGTCCGACGACGCCGGCATGGCGCTGGTGTTCGATCCGGTGCTGAATCATGTGCATATGTTCAATCATCTGGAATACGACTCGACGACGCTGGGCGACGAATACAGCCGCGACGTCGCCAAGGGGGCGGCGATCGAGGTGCCGCGCAACTACTATCCCGACGACGACCCGGCGCGGGAGCCCATTAACACGTGGCGCGCCAACGCGCACATCCTGTTCGGCAACTGGATCAACTGGATTTACCAGGGCACGCCGTACGACCTCGCCCGGATCGGCGAGAACCGTCCCGACGTGCCAAAGGCCGACGACGCGGCGTGAACTTTACCCCCGTCGTCATGCTGAACTTGCTTCAGCATCCATGAGGCCCGGTGTCATTCGACCAAAAGTCTATGGACCCTGAATCGAGTTCAGGGTGACCATATTTAATATACTTTCAAACGCCGGCAGCGAGGCGACATCACGCGCTCGCTTGCGCGCGCTTCCTCTCGATGACCTGGCCGACGATGGCGATGAGCGCCAATGCGATCCCCGCCGCATCCGTGTAGAAGCCCGGCTTGATCAGGCAGATCGCCGACGCCACCATCAAGGCGCGCTGCCACATAGAGGCGTGCGTGATCAGATACCCGTGCAGCCCGGCGGCGAGCAACACCACGCCGGCGATAGCCGACACCGTCGTCAACGCGATGGTCTGCCAGGCGCCGATCAGCAATAGCGACGGGCCGAACACGAACATGAACGGAATGATGTACCCGGTCAGGCCCAGCTTTACGGCCGCGACGCCCGATTCCCACAACCCTGCGCCGGAAATCCCGTTCGCCGCATAAACCGCCAGCGCCACCGGCGGCGTGATCGCCGACAGGATGGCGAAATAGAACACGAACATGTGCGCCGCCTCGACGGTGACGCCGAGCTTGACGACCGCCGGCACCAGCAGGGCGACCTGCATGATGTAGGCCGGTGTCGTCGGCATTCCCATGCCGAGGATGATCCCCGCCAGCATGGTCAGGAACAGCGCCACGACCAGCGAGTTCTGGGAGATGTCGAGCACGAAGCTGGTGAACTCGATGCCGAGGCCGGACAGCGCGATCACGCCGATCACGATCCCTGCGCAACCGCACGCCAGCGCCACGCCGACGGCGTTCTTCGCCCCGTCGACCAGCGCTTCCAGCATGTTCTGAGGATTGAGGTGCTGGCGGCTCGACTTCCTGAGCATGATCGTCGGGAACACCGAGAAAATACCACAAAGCGCCGCGAACGGCGCACTGAACCCGGCGATGAGCACGCCGACGATGACGATCAGCGGGATAAACAGGTGGCCGTGGTTCGTCAGCGTCTCCTTGAGCGATGGCAGTTCCGACTTGGGCAGGCCGACCATGCCGACGCGGCGCGCTTCGAAATGCACCGCCATGAACAACGCACCGAAATAAAGCACCGCTGGGATCAGGGCGTACTTGGCGACCTCGAGGTAGGCGATGCCCAGGAACTCGGCCATGACGAAGGCGGCGGCGCCCATGATCGGCGGCATGATCTGCCCGCCGGTGGACGCGACCGCCTCGACCGCACCGGCGAAGGCCGGCCGGTATCCGATCCGCTTCATCAGCGGGATCGAGAACGTGCCGGTGGTCATGACGTTGGCGACGGCGCTGCCGGATACGGTGCCGAACATGGCGCTTGTGATGCAAGCCACCTTGGCCGGGCCGCCGGCGGTATGGCCGGTCAGCGACATCGCGAAATCCATGAACAGTTTGCCGGTGCCGGTGCGCTCGACGAACGCCCCGAAAAGGATGAACAGTACCACGTAGGTCGCGGACACGCTGACCGGAATACCTAGAATACCATCCGTCGTCAGGTATAGCTGCTCGAGCATTGGGCCGAGCTGGGTGCCGTGAATGAACAGCCCGTAGCCGACGAATATGAGTGCGGTGATGGGCAGCACGAGCCCCATCAGGCGGCGGGTGGCCTCCAGCAGCACGGCGATCATCAGCAGGCCGAAGATCCAGTCGCCGGTAACCAGATCGTCGACGTAGATCATGCGGTTGTCGATATAGTCCTTGGCCCAGAACTGGTAGCCGCAGGCCAACAGCGACGCGCCCACTAAAAGAAGATCAGGCCAGCCGGGCGTGCCGTCCTTGCGCGGGAAACACGGCGACATCAGGAACGCCATCACCAGCGCGAAGGCCAGGTGCGTGGACCGGAAAAGCTGCGCATCGGGCGAGCCGAAGAACGCGACATAAAGATGATAGAGGGACATAGCCGCGCCGACGATGGTCACGGCATACCAAGCCCAATTCTTGCCTCTGAACATGTGCCTACTCCAACCGCATAAAGGGCCCCTGCGGCACTCCCGGGGAAGCACCGCAGGGGACGATAGTCAGGTTAAAGCGTCAGGCTCAGAGCGCGCCCTTCGACTTGTAGAACCCTTCGGCACCGGCGTGTAACGGCACGCCGATATCGAGCGCCATCGCCTTCGGATCGGCGCCTGCCATCGCCTTGGCGATGGCCGCGAGATCGCCGATCCCGCCGGACATGGCGTTGAGCACGCCTTCGACCGTCTTGGCGTCGAGATCGCAACGCGCGATGACGTGCGTCGCATAGCCGACCGTGCCGACGTCGGCGGTCTGCTTCGGATACGTGCCGGCCTTGATCACGATGCGCTTATAGCCGGGGTTGATCTTCTGCATGTTGGCGAGACCGTCGTCCGGGATCGGCACCAGCATCACGTCGCGCGATGCGGCAAGGTCCATGATGGCGCTGGCGGGCGCGGTCGTGCCGAGTGTGAACCATTCGGCGTTGCCGTCCTTGAGCTGGTTGACGGAGTCGGTGTACGAGCCCTGGTTGACCTTCGGCAGATCGCTGTAGGAAAGGCCGTAGGCTTCCAGCAGGTGGACGGTGATCTGCTCCCCGGTGTTGCCCTTTTTCTGGGTCGTCAACGCCTTGCCCTTCAGATCGGCAGGCGTCTTGATCCCGCTATCCGCGAGCGTCACGACCTGGAAGTACTGCGGGTAGAGGGTGGCGACGTTGCAGACGTTCGTATATTTCTTTTCGAACGGGGCCTTGCCGTTGATGGCGTCGACCGTCGAAACCGAGTTTGCGAAACCGATATCCGCCTTGCCAGCCTCGATAGCCTTGACGTTGGCGATACCGGCGCCGGGGCCGACCTGGACGTTGGAACCTGGGATCTCTTTTTCGATCAGGTTCTTGAGCGCACCACCGAGCGGGTACCACGATCCGCCCTGCGGACCGGTAACGAGTTTAAGATCGGCGGCGGATGCCGATCCAGCCACAGCAAACATAACAGCAGAAGCAAAGGCTCCCGCCTTAACAAATGCACGCATGCGTTTTCTCCCAATGGATGTGTGACCGCTTTTGGCGGTTTCGACGTTGAGGAAAAAAACGCTATTCCCTTTCTTGATTTCCGACAAGCGGGACTTAATGCGGCGTGATCTTTTTTTTCGCAAGGGCCGGCAAACGGACCAGGCGATCCCGCCCTCACGCCACCTCGATTACAAAATACAACCGGCGCGACGTTGTGTGCGAAAGCCAACGGGCGTACGATTCCGGTGATGGGCTATCGGGAGAGATGGCCCTTGAACGAACAGGAGAAATCGCATGGAGGCTCCACCGGACCATAGTCCCTGGCCCCGGCGATGCCCGGGGCCACGTTCCGCCTGAGTTTAAACGTCACCCGGCCGGGGCGTGGCGGACCGTCAATCGCTTGAAAAACTGAATACGACCTTTGGCCTGCCCGCCGACCGGCGGCAGGCAGGAACAGATGTTCGCGCTCGGCGCGGACAACGGTAAAACCGCGAGAGCCCCGGACCACGCTTGTGGCCGGGGCTCTTTGAGTGTGCGGAGGCCTTCACCCCCAAATCGCCATGCTGAACCTGGTTCAGCATCCATGGCGACCATCCCGCCCGATCCAATGTCCATCATAGACTCTGAATCGCGTTCAGGGTGACGCTCCTACCGGGCCGTCACTTCGGCGCCGGCACGATCCGAAGATATGGCAGCGGCGATTGCCAGCCGTCCGGATATTTTTCCTTCGCTGCCTCGTCGTTGACGGCGGGCACGATCACCACGTCCTCGCCCTGCTTCCAGTTGACCGGGGTCGCCACCTGCTCTTTCGCAGTCAGCTGGCAGGAATCCAGAAGCCTGAGGATTTCATCGAAATTCCGCCCCGTGCTCATCGGATAGGTGAGCGTCGCCTTGATCTTCTTGTCGGGCCCGATAACGAACACGGTGCGCGCGGTCAGGTTGTCAACCGCGGTGCGTCCTTCGGCACTGTCGCCCGCGTCAGCAGGTAACATGTCGTACAGCTTGGCGACTTTCAGGTTCTCGTCGCCGATCATGGGATAGTTCACCGCATAGCCCTGCGAGCTTTCGATGTCCTTGGCCCATTCGACATGGTCCGACACCGGGTCGACGCTGAGGCCGATGATCTTGCAATTCCGTTTTTCGAAGTCCGGCTTCAGTTTCGCCGCATAGCCCAACTCGGTGGTGCAGATCGGCGTGAAATCCTTGGGGTGCGAAAACAGCACCGCCCAGCCGTCACCGATCCATTCGTGGAAGTCGATGGTGCCTTCGGTCGTCTCCGCCGTAAAATTCGGCGCTTCGCTGTTCAGTCGTAAGCTCATGGCATCCTCCGAGGTTTTTCAATATACCATAGACATATTGTAATTATGATTTATTGCAACACATAAACTTGTGAAATTTTGGATCAACCGAGTACAGCGACAATTTGGGGAATTAGCGGGAAGGCGGGGCGTTCAAGCCGAGAGGGAAATGCCGAAACGCGACTTGGCGAACGCCTTGATCTCGTCGAACCGGCAGCCGGCGCGGACCACCGTCCAGTCCCTGAAATCGATGATCGTCGACGACATGCCCTGGTCGTTGGCGTCCCGGCAGCGGCCGTGATCGATGACGACATCCGCGGCATCCAATACCGCGGGTTCGATATCACCGACGGTGTATTTGGAACCGGAAAGGGACTGGTTGGCGCTGGAGCCGAACACCGGCGTCTTGCGTTCGTAACTCAGTTTCGCCAGCGCGTTATGCAGCGGCCCCGCGTTCATCAGCATATCCATGGTCGTCCCCTTGGTGCTGGTCTCAAGCACGAACGGATCGACGTTAGCGAGCAACGGATGATCCTTGCGGTATTCGGCGACGATGGAGAACGGCAGGTCGGCTTCCTCAATCAACGCGGTCCGGAGTGCAATGCCCTCGTCCGTCAATACGTGCAGGTCGGCAGACGCGGCGGCACTGCCGAAATTACCGGACGGTTTGTCGAAGCTCCGCTGCTTGACCTCGAAGATCCTGCGGATCGCGGCCTCGGTCTGCCCCAGAATGGCGTAGGCGACGTTGAGCGGGACGATCGCAATCCCGCCCTTCGCCAGAACGTCCAGCACCTCGGCGGCCTCGGCCTCAATGTCGTGGCCGACCGGATTGTCCGATGTCGCCTCTCTCATACCCCTCCCCTTTTATTCTTACCTAGAACCGCATCGGGATCGCGTGCATCACGTGTTTTAAACCCTGCACCTTGGCGAGCACCTTCTCGGGCGGCTGGCCGTCGATCTCAATCAGGGCGATGGCGTCACCGCCCTCGCTGGCCCGGCCCAGATTGAAGGTCGCAATGTTGACCCCCGCCTCCCCGAGCACGGTGCCGAGCGCGCCGATCAGGCCCGGTTTGTCGTGGTTGGCGATGTAGAGCATGTTCGGCCCCAGCTTGGCGTCGATGTGGATGCCCTTGATCTCGACGATGCGTGGTTCGTGATTGAACAGCGTGCCCTTGATCGAGCGCTCCTGGTTCTCCGTCGTGACGGTCACGGTGACGAGCGTGTGATAGTCGCCCGCCGTTTCCGATCTTGCTTCCAGGATCTTGATGTTGCGGTCCTCGGCGATGATCGGCGCGTTCACCATATTGACCCCTTCCAGAAGCGGCCCCAACAGCCCCTTGAGGACGATCGCCGTCAACGGCTTGGTGTTGAGGGTCGAGACGTCGCCTTCGTAGCAAATCTCGATCCCCTTGATGGCGCTCTGCGTCGCCTGGCCCGCAAACGCGCCGAGCTGTTCGGCGAGCGCCATGTAGGGTTTCAGCTTCGGCGCTTCTTCCGCCGTCACGGACGCCATATTGAGGGCGTTTGTCACCGCACCGGTCAGAAGATAGTCCGCCATCTGTTCGGCGACCTGCACCGCGACTTTTTCCTGTGCCTCTGACGTGGACGCGCCCAGGTGCGGCGTACAAACCACCTGCTCCATCCCGAACAAGGGATTTTCCTTCGCCGGTTCTTCCGCATAGACATCGAGCGCGGCGCCGGCGACATGACCGGATTCGATTGCCGCCTTCAGCGCCAATTCGTCGACCAGGCCGCCGCGCGCGCAGTTGATGATGCGCACTCCCGGCTTGGTCTTGTTCAATGCATCGGCCCCCAGAATGTTCCGGGTCTGATCGGTCAGCGGCGTGTGCAGGCTGATGAAGTCGGCGCGCGGCAGTAGCTCGTCCAGCGTCACCTTTTCGACGCCCAGGTTCTCCGCCCGCTCTTCGGACAGAAACGGATCGAACGCGATGACCTTCATCTTCAGGCCCTGCGCCCGGTCGGCAACGATGGCGCCGATATTCCCACAGCCGATGATGCCGAGGGTCTTGCCCATCAGCTCGACCCCCATGAAGCGGGACTTCTCCCACTTGCCGGCGTGGGTCGAGGCGTTGGCCGCCGGGATTTGGCGGGCCAGCGACAGCATCATGGTGATGGCGTGTTCGGCGGTCGTGATGGCGTTACCAAAGGGGGTGTTCATCACGACGATCCCGGCCCCCGTCGCCGCCTTCACGTCGACGTTGTCGACGCCGATCCCGGCGCGGCCGATCACTTTCAGGTTGCCCGGAGTGGCCAGCGTTTTCGGCGTGATCTTGGTCGCGGAACGGATCGCGATCCCGTCGTACTCTCCGATCTTCTCCGCAAGCTGGTCCTTGTCCATGTCGGTGATGACATCGACCTCGATCCCACGCTGTTTGAAGACGTCGGCGGCGAGCGGCGACATCTTGTCGGAAATCAGAACTTTCGGCATGGCTCAGGCCTCCTGGAGTTCGGATTTGACGGTATGGAACGCCCAGTCGAGCCACGGCCCCAAGGCCTGGATATCGCTGGCCTCGACGGTGGCGCCGCACCAGATGCGAAGGCCCGGCGGCGCATCGCGGTGGGACCCGATATCGAAAGCCGCACCCTCTTTATCCAAAAGCCCGGTCAGCTTCTTGATGAAATCGCGCTGCGTCGCTTCATCCATATCCGTGAACCACGGATCGGTGACGACCAATACGACGGAGGTGTCCGAACGCACCGCCGGGTCCTTGCAGATGAAGTCGATCCAGTCCGCGCTTTCGACCCATGCGCTGAGCGCGGTGAAGCTGTCGTTCACGCGTTTCAGCAGCGCATCGAGCCCGCCGATGGACTCCGCCCACTTGAGGCCGTCCAGCGCATCCTCGACGCAAAGCATCGAGGGGGTATTGATTGTGATCCCTTCGAAGATTTCCTCGTTGAGCTTGTCACCCTTCTTCATGCGGAAGACCTTCGGCATGGGCCACGAAGGATCGTAGCTTTCGATCCGCTCGACCGCGCGCGGGCTTAATATCAGCATGCCGTGCGCGGCCTCGCCGCCCATCGCCTTCTGCCAGGAGTACGTGCAGATATCGATCTTGTCCCACGGCATATCCATGGCGAACACCGCCGACGTGCCGTCGACGATGGTCAGTCCCTCGCGGTCGGCCGGAATCCAGTCGCCATTCGGCGACTTCACGCCGCCGGTGGTGCCGTTCCAGGTGAAGATGACGTCGCGCGAGAAATCGACCTTCGAAAGATTCGGGATTTCCCCATAAGGCGCGTCGGTCAGTTTCACGTCGTCGAGCTTGAGTTGCTTGCTGACGTCGACCGCCCATTGCTTGCCGAAGCTCTCCCACGACAGCACCTCGACGCCGCGCGGTCCCAGCACCGACCAAAGCGCCATTTCGATGGCCCCGGTGTCGGAACCGGGCACGATGCCGACCCGGTAGCCTTCGGGAAGTTTCAGCACGTCGCGGGTGCGGTCGATGACTTCTTTCAGAAGCTTCTTGCCGGTGGCGTGGCGGTGCGAACGGCCGAGAAAGGCGTTCGCCAGCACATCGGGGCGCCAGCCAGGGCGCTTGGAACAGGGACCGGATGAGAAATTGGGGTTCGCCGGACGCACGTCCGGCTTCTGAAGGGTGTTCATACTATCTCCTTTCCTCTCAGAAAGGTCGCGCCTCGTTGGGGAGGCGTGGCCCACCGAGAACGTACTGCGATTTAAGGAGATATCAAGTTCGTTTTTCGAAGAGGACGGATAACTCTCCATCAGGCCGCGCAGGCACAACGACAGGGATTGAACCTGTGCCCCCTGCCGTGTGAAGGGAAAGAACTTCTGCCCATTCAATGCAGTCGGGGCCCGTTTTGCCGCCAGTTCATCCCATCGAGGCCATTTACGTCCTGTTGTTCCCGGACAGATGTCCGAATGCGGTCCGCGGGTTTGACGGCCGCAGGGAAAATCCAGTTCATGATCACGCGCCGACCATCACCGGTTCCGGTCGAGAAAGTCCCCCGCCGCGTCGACACCGGCATCGGCATCGCAATCGGCGCCGAGTTTCACGAGCACCTGACCGAGATGGTCGAGGTCCGTCAGAATGTCTTCCGTCGAAACAGACCCCATCGTACCGATGCGGATCATCTTGCCGCGATATGCATTGCGCGCACCGGCGATGACACTGCCGTGATCTTCGTACATCGCGCGCACGATGGCGGTGCCGTCAATCCCTTCAGGGACATGGAACACACCGACCGTATCCGACGTGATCGGCGACGTCGGGAAAAGTGCGAGGCCAAGTGCTCCGGCCCCGGCCCGCAGCGCCCCTGACAGACGCGCATGACGGCTGAGGACATTCTCCATTCCCTCTTCATGAATCGCCGTAAGAGCCTCGTGCAGACCGGCAACCAGCGTCACCGGCGGCGTAAATGCCGTCTGGCCCTTCGGCGCCCAATCAATCGCCTTGCGAAAATCCCAGTAGAAGCGGGCCTGGCCGCTTTCCGAGTTAATGCGTTGCCATGCCTTGTCGCTGACGCTGACCACGCCCAAGCCGGGCGGGCACATCAGCGCTTTCTGCGAGGCCGAAACCAGCACATCGACACCCCAGTCATCCTGTCGCATCTCGATACCGCCAAGACCGCTCACCGAGTCCACAATCAGGATGGCATCCGTTTCCGCGACGGCGGCGCCGATGGCTTCAAGGTCGCTGACCGCCCCGGTCGAGCTTTCGTTATGGATCGCCATCACCGCGGCGTAATCGCCGCCGGCCAGACGATCTCGTACCGCATCGCCGGAAACGGCTTCACCCCACGCGACCTCGATCTCCTCGACCCCGTCACCAAGACCAAGCGCCGTCGCGATAGACTTGAACCGGCCGCCCCACTGGCCGTTGGTCAGGATCAATACCTTATCGCCGGGCGCAACTGCGTTGGCGACAGCGGCTTCCATCACGCCAGTGCCGGAACCGGCGAACACCATGATCTCGTTCCGGGTGCCCATCACCGGGCGCAGCATGTCCGCCGTTTCGCCCAGCATGCGCGCGAATTCCGGGCCGCGGTGGTTGAGGACCGGTTTCGCCGTCGCCTGCAGAACCCGCGCCGGCACTTCGGTCGGGCCCGGCAAACGCAGCCTGTATGCGGACCTGGCGTCCGTCGTCATGATGTTCATCCTTGGCCTTTTCTCGTTGTTGTTTACGTCACGCCAAGGCTGGGCGGTCGCGCCACTTTGTCCACTGCGAAATCAGGATGGGCGCCGCAAGGGCCAGCCCGATGCCGCCCGACGGAATGCCCGGCGCGAAAAAGAACAACGACGCGAAGCCGAGCAGCCAGCGCTGCCATGCTGACATCGGTGCGACCAGATATCCGGTGAACGCCGCCCCGATCAGGAACACACCGACGATGCAACCGGTGAAGGCGACGATGAACTCATGCAGGGAAAAGCCTTCAACCACGATCAGCAGCGACGGCGCGTACACGAACACCAGCGGCACCAGTGCTTTCGCATTGCCGAGCTTGAACGCCGTGTTCCCGGCCTGGAACGGGTTCGCACCGGCGATCCCCGCGCCGGCATAGGCCGCCACCGCGACCGGCGGCGTGATGTCCGCCAGGACCCCATAGAAGAAAACATAGAAATGCGACACCAACTGCGGCACGCCCAGGATCGCCAGCACCGGCGCCACCATCGTCACCAGAACGATGTAAGTCGCGGTTGTCGGCAGGCCCGCCCCCATAAGGATGCAGGCGATCGCCACGAAAATCAGCGTGATGAACAGGGTCAGCGCCTCGACCGTGAACGGGAAGAACGGCAGAAGGCTGTGAATGTCACCGGCCAGCGTTCCCGCAAAATCGGTCACGACGAACGAGACCTTGAAGCCCATCCCCGACATCGTAATGATACCGACGATGATCCCGACGGACGCCGCCGCGGCGCCAACCGCCAGCGCGTATTTGGCGCCGAGTTGGAAGGCATCGATCAGATCACGAACCGTCAGCCGGTTTTTCGGGTTGATGAACCCGACGATGATACATGACGTAATCCCCCAGAAGGCTGCCCAATAAGGCGTGAACCCCTTGACGATCATCGCGATCAGAATGATCAGCGGAATCAGGATCAGCCAGTTTTCCTTGATCAGATTGACAAAGACCGGCAGCTCTTCCTTTGAGAGACCGCGAAGGCCCAGGCGCTTCGCTTCCAGGTGCACCATGACCATAACTGCGAAGAAATGCAGGAACGCAGGGATCAAGGCGGCGATCAGGATGGTGCGAAGCGGCACTTCCAGGAATTCGATCATCAGGAACGCGGCTGCGCCCATGATCGGCGGCGTAATCTGGCCCCCGGTCGACGCCGCGGCTTCGACGGCCGCCGCGAAGTGGGGTTTGTAACCGATCTTCTTCATCGCCGGAATCGTCAGCGAACCAGTCGTCACGGTATTGGCGATCGAGGAGCCTGAAAGCATGCCGAACATTGCCGACGACAACACACTGACCTTGGCCGGACCGCCGGAATACCGCCCGGCAGCACAATAGGCGAGATCGATAAACAGTTGGCCGAGGCCGATACGCGTCGCAACGACGCCGAACAGCACGAAATGGAAAACATAGGTCGCGACGACGTGCACGGGCAGTCCGAACACGCCTTCGCCGGTCAGATACAAATGATCGATGAGGCCGTGCCAACTGCTACCCGGATGAACTAAAGGCCCCGGGGCGTAATTTCCCCAGAGACCGTAGGCTATGAAGATCAGACAGATGATCGGCAGCGCCACCCCCATCGAACGACGGGTGGTTTCGATCACGGCCGCGATCATGATCGTGCCGATGACGACGTCGATGAACGCCGGATCACCGATCCGGAAATTGATCGAGCCGACGATGCCTTCGATGCCGCTGTAGGAAGCGGCCACCCAGAGCGATGCGATGATCGTCAGGATAAAGAACAGCCAGTCGTACAGCGGCACCCCGCCCTTGCACCACCAAACTTCGGTTTCCGGGCTGATCGGCTTGCCGGCCCGGATCGGAAATACGATGAAAATCAGGCCGAGGACGAACGCCAGGTGCACGCCGGTGTGGAGGTGCGCTTCCAGCACGCCAAACCCGGACGTGTAGTAGTGAAAGGCCGAGAGCGTGAACAGCAGGCCAATCACCAGCCAGCGTACCAGTCCCCAGGTGTCACGGAATTGGATTTCCGGATCGTACTGTTCTTCCAGTTCCCGGGCTTTATTGAAATCAATCTCGGCCATGTTGGTCTTACTCTGCGTCTGTATTAAAAAAACGGTTAAATCGCGATCGATGCGCAAATACTAAACGTCAACCGGGGAGCGCTCGCACGCCCCCCGGCCAAACGATGACCAGGAACCGGGTTACTTGACGCCGGCTTCCTTGTAGAACTTCTCCGCACCCGGGCAGATCGGGATCGGAACGCCGTCGAAGGCCGTTTCGAGGGTCAGCGATTTGCCTTTCGCGTGGCCGTTCGCCAGCAGTTTCTCGGCACGCTTGTTGTCGAACAGGCCTTTCACGACACCATAATGCGTGTCCGCGTCGATGTCGCTGTTGGAGACCCAAAGCGCGCTGACCGCCACCGTTTCGGTGTCTTCGTCGTTGCCCTTGTAGGTCCCGCCCGGAATCTTGGCGGCGGAGTAGAACTTGACCTTGTCGAGCAGACGCTGGCGTGCATCGCCTTCAACCGGCACCATCACGGCGCCCTGCATCGAAGCCATTTCCACGACCGACGAATTGGGATAACCGGTCACGGTGATCCACGCATCGGCATGACCGTCACGGATCATGTCGGCCGCGGTTTTGGATTTCACGTATTCCGGTTTGAAGTCTTTGTTCTCGTCGAGGCCGTAAGCTTCGACAACGAGGCGCGCGCCGACCAGCGCACCCGAGGCCGGCAGCCCCATGCCGATGGTTTTACCCTTGAAGTCCGGCACCTTCTTGATACCGGACTTGGTCCCGGCGACGACATGCACGTGCTCCTGGAACAGCGACGCCAGAACGCACAGGTTCTTCATCGGCTCTTTGCCTTCGAACGGGCCGGTGCCGGTATAGGCCCAATACGTCACGTCGGACTGCGCGAACCCGCTCTCAACCTGGCCGGACTTGATGGAGTTGACGTTGGCGACCGAACCGTGCGCCGATTGCGCAACGGCGACGAGGCCTTCCATGCCGCAGTTACCGCCTTTGTCGCAGGCACGCGCACCCGGAGGGTTGCCGATGACCTGGGCCAGCAGACCGGCCATGGGATAATAGGTTCCGCCCGCGGAACCGGATGCGATCCGGAAGAATTTCATATCCTGCGCCTCGACGGTCGTCGGCGCCGAAATCCCGGCCGCAGAAACGGCAATGACGGCCGCAGCGCCCAAGATGGTTTTTGGTAGTTTGAAGTTCATAGTCTTTACCCTCCCGTGGTATCTGACTTTACTAAGGTTGATTTCTCGGCCTATTTCACGGCCTCTCCTGCACTCCTGGCTTCGCTCGCCGGACGGGACGTATCCCCCAGCATGCTCAGGAGTTCATGCCTGTAAATTCGTCGCGCATTGGAAAGGTGCCGCCGCATTTCGCGCTCGGCACCGTCAGGATCATTTGCCCGCAAACATACAAGGATCTTTTCGTGTTCCGCGTGAATGTCACCACCGCGCTGCTCTAGGCCAACGATCAGATGCCGGTATCTCTCCAGCCGCAGGAGCGTCTGCGCGAGCAACAGCGAAGCGAACGGGTTGTCCGCTAGTCGCCTCAACTCGACGTGAAACGCCAGGCCGGTATCCAGGAGCGCTTCGATATCGTCGATATCGCGAAACGCAAGTACGCGTCTGTTTATACGCTCCAGGCTTTCGAGAGAAATCTCCCCGGCCGCATAGCGGCGGCCCACGGTGTAAACAATCAATCCCTCGAGACGTTCGCGCGTCCGGGAGACATTTTCCATCTCCTGGACCGACATCGCCGGCACAACGATGCCGCGCCCGTGACCGCGTCTTACGAGGCCGAACAGTTCAAGCCGGTGCAAGGCCTCGCGCAAAGGCGTCCGACTGACGTTCAGGCTTTCGGAGAGTTCAAGCTCTTTCAATGGGAAGTCCGCGTTCGGCGGTGCGTTTACGATGATCTGGAATAACTGGCTGAAGGCGGCGTCTGCCAAGCTGAGGCCGTGCCCTTGAAAGGCAAGAACCAGCAAATCGTCCACCGAACCTTCTTGTGCGTTTCGCAAGTTTATTCCATCTCCCCGAAATCACTGTATACATAAATACAAGAATGCTGCAATACGTCTAAAACCGGGAAAAACGGATATTCGGCAATCGGTTGACGGCGCAAAGCGATTTCGAGGATACAAAGCCGGTCGATGACGAACAACACGTGAACCGAGGAAAGCATGAACCAAGAAGCCAATCTGATCGTCACCACCAAGGAACACGGGGTGGCGCGCGTCCTGATAAACCGCGCCGAGAAACGAAACGCGATGACGCTCGGCATGTGGCGCCAACTTTCGGAGTCTCTCGAAACATTGTCCGCACAGCCAGATGTTCGGGTGCTGATTGTGGCCGGCGCCGGCGATCGCAGTTTCTGCGCCGGCAACGACATCAAGGAATACGCCACCATCCGCGCAACGCCCGAGCAGCGTCAAACCTATGATGCCGTCACGACAAAAGCATATACCTTGCTCCGCACTTTCCCGCGGCCGACGATCGCCTGCATTCGGGGCTTTTGCGTTGGTGGTGGGCTTGAACTCGCCCTGCTTTGCGATCTTCAGGTCGCCTCCACGGACGCGACGTTCGGCGTGACGCCGGCCAGACTTGGGATCGGTTATAAACTGGAGGACATCGAACTCCTGCTCGCACATATTTCGCCAAAGCATGCGAAGGAACTTCTGTATACCGCGGCCCGGTTCGCCGCGGCAGACGCGGTGCGATGGGGTCTGATCAACCGCGCGATCGAACCGTCTGAATTGGAGTCGCACATAGACGAATTGGCAGGTCAAATCGCCGCCAACGCCCCCATGACCGTCAGCGCCATCAAGAAATGCCTGGCGGAAGCAGTGAAAACCGAACCGAACCGACAATTGTGCGCCGACCTCGTTGCGGCCTGCGATGCGAGTTCGGACCGGATTGAGGGGCAAACTGCATTTGCGGAGAAACGCGACCCGAGGTTCCTGGGCCATTAAGATCGTTCCTATCCCTTGCTATATCGGGGGCGTCCATACATGACAATTCCCCGTTGTATTTTTAGACCCACCTAAACTTTATGCACATGAAATGAGCCGTCGGGGCAAGCATGGCAAATGCCAAGAATATAGGTGGCTATTTAGAGAGGGGTGGTGGGCGCGACAGGAATTGAACCTATGCCCCCTGCCGTGTGAAGGGAAAGAACCTCTGCCCATTCAGTGCAATTGGTTACTGTTTTGCCTGCCGATCGTCCCATTCAATCCAATTACGTCCTGTTATTCCCGGACAGATATCCGGATTGGATTCAATCCGGACACGCTCAAACGGGACAGGTGGACGGTATTCATCTCATCGGCCCGATCCAAAAAGGACTGCCTCCTCCCGCGCCGACCAAAACATCGCCAAGTCACGATTCTCAGTCGCGACGAAATGCACTAATCAATTTCTTATACCAATGGGTCACCGGTTGAAGAATCCGGATGCGCAGGCAGGTCGGCGCTTCGCAATACAGGTATTACGTCAGGCCGTTCTTCAAGTTGTGATGCCCCTTAACCACGGGACGGAACCGGAAATGGCATCAGACAAGGAACAGGCGGACTCCACGTCGCCGACGCTAGGCGCCGAAGTGTCGCTGCGGCTGCAGAAGAAAATTTTGGCCGGAAAGTTTCAACCTGGCGCCGCCTTGCGCGAGATTCCGTTGGCGGAAGAGTATGGCGCATCGCGGCAGACGATGCGCGAAGCGCTGCGATCTCTCTCCGACCTCGGACTGGTCGAGTTTCATGCCGGGCGCGGCGCTTCGCGAAATGCCGCTGGCCGAAAAGGACGGGACATCCAGGCAAACCATGCGTGAAGCGCTGCGCACGCTGGCGGATCAGGGGCTGGTGGAATTGCATCCGAGACGCGGCGCGGTCCTGCCGAAACTCACCGCGGCGCGTTCGCGCGAGATATACACGCTACGCGCCATTCTCGAACCTTTCGCATTACGCACTGCCATGATCGAGGGGCGGATCAAGGAGATGGAGCGGCTGGCGATCTTCGGCGCCTATGAACACATGCGCATATGTGCGGAAAGCGGCAGCACCGCGGATCTGATCGAAGCCGACATGGCTTTTCACTGGGCGCTCTGCCAGCCGTGCGGACACCAGATACTGCTGGACTCACTTGAACGTCTGCAGGCCGCAACGCAACTCTCGATGCTGCACATGAAAGTGTACGGCTCAGACGCGGAAGGCGAAGTCGAATCACACGCGCCGATACTTCATGCGGTCAACAGCCGCGATGCCGACGGCGCGGCCCGCGCCATGCGCGAACATATCACCCGAAATGGTGAACGCCTGCTCATGAAAGTGCCGCGGAACCCTGAAGACGAGTAGCTGCGAACCGTCTTCGCATTGCCGGTATTCAATGCCCGAAACGCGACACTGAACAGGACCGATGCCGTCTATTGACGATAGCAGACATTCTCATACAGCCAAAAGCTCATGACGCTACCGGTATCGAAAACTCAACCGTCGTGATGGCAGCGTCTGTCCATCGCGTGCTTCAGACGCGAGTTCGAAAAGTTCAACGCGGATCCGGTCAATTTCGGAGCAAGACAGCCGCGATAGTAAATAACTCTTTCAGCCTACGCGGAGACCTCTGTTGGGCTTTGTCACGTTCACGACGCAATCGTTGTACAGGTGTTAGCAAAACATCTCATACAGCCGGCATTGGTTCCCACCAGATATCATCCAGCACGCTGTCTGGCTCTATTTTCGGTTTTCGTGGCGTTACCGAGACGTCGATGATGAAGACGTGACCCCAGTTTATCCTCATTCAGAAGTTAGTTGTGTTCAGGTTTTGGTCCTCTCGTGACCGGGTTGCATATTCCTTCGGGGTGAGCCCGTCCAGGCTCGAATATGGTCTTTGATTATTTTTTGTAGCAGCCAAGTTCCCCATTTCCCTCCACCACTTCGGGTAACGAACATTGAGTGAAAGCAGAGAAGACGGTCTGAAAAGGATTTGGATTGATTCGAATCAATGCCACCAGACTTACTGGGTTCATCAGTGGACTGATAGCAGCATTATATAATAGGCGGTAACGGCCCTCTATTAACTCTGATGAAACGGTGCATGTGGCGAGGCCACTCGCTTTGTCGACCCGGTTCGAGAAATCCTCGGGCTGCATGTCTTAGAATTACAATGCGCTTACAAAAGTACAATTAGCGGAAAAACGGGCGAGCATGGTTCGTGCTAATAAACCATTAGCAAAAAAGCACGAAGCCCGGAGAGCATTACTTGAGCCAGCCTGCCTCGCCACATCATATGATTTCCGACGTCAGTCACTCTTACGGGCACCCTGCCGTTAAAGAACCCGGTGAGCCTTTAATGGTTTGGCGTGGATGGTCGGCTGCCGCGGGCCGTAACAAGCCGGTTTGGCTAAGAAAAGTATTTCTATTTACATTCCCGACCTATTTCCTCGCAGACTTGAATGTAATGAAAGCATCCGATCCGATTGATCGGTCGCGTTATGTTTCCGGGGAGCTTGATATGATGTCAAGAATGACCTGCCCCCGTTGACTGGTCCGGTTTGAATGTTAGTGCATTATCGGTTTTTCCTCCAAGGGAATGATACTTTCCGGTGCCGGCGGCCTGTATCCAAGAGCTGAGTGTGGCCGCTTCGTGTTGTAATGCCGTCGCCATTGCTCGATGACGATTTGGGCTTCTCTGAGGCTATAGAATATCTCTCCGTTCAAAAGCTCGTCTCTGAACCTGGCGTTGAAGCTCTCGCAGTATCCGTTCTCCCAGGGTGAGCCTGGCTCGATGTACGCGGTCTCGGCCCCAACGGCCTTGATCCATTGCCGGACGGCATCGGCGATGAACTCCGGTCCGTTGTCAGACCGGATGTAGGCCGGAATACCTCTGATGATAAACAGGTCTGTCAGCGCATCGATCACATCCGTCGAGTTCAGTTTGCGTTTCACGCGGATCGCCAGACACTCACGACTAAACTCGTCGATGACGTTCAACGTTCTATAAGCTCGGCCGTCTTCCGTTCGGTGGTGAACGAAGTCGTATGACCAAACGTGATCGACGTGCTGCGGCCTAAGGCGGATACATGACCCATCATTCAGCCACAACCGGCCTTGCTTCGGCTGTTTCATGGGAACCTTCAGCCCCTCACGGCGCCACAGGCGCTCGACCCGCTTATCGTTCAACTGCCATCCCGCGTCTCTCAGCATGGCAGCGATCCGCCGATAACCGTAACGCCCGTATTGCCGAGCCAGTTCGATCATATCCCGAACAAGAAGATCTTCATCGTCGCGGGACTTCGGCACATAACGTTGCGTGGATCGATGCTGCTTCAGCACTAGGCAGGCCCGGCGTTCGGTGATGTTGAACTTACCCCGCACCAGATCGATGCAGGTACGGCGCCGTGCGGGGCTCAGAAGTTTCCCTTCGCGGCCTCAGCCAATATGAGCTTATCCAGTGTGAGATCGGAAACGGCTTTGCGAAGTCGTTCGTTTTCCTTCTGAAGCCGCTTCAACTCTTTGAGTTGATCCGTGCCCATGCCGCCGTACTGCTTCCGCCAGCGATAATACGTCTGCTCGGTAATCTGCACCTGACGAATGGCGTCAATCCGGGGCTGACCTTGCCCAACAAGGACATCAACCTGGCGCAGCTTCGAGACAATCTCTTCCGGTTTGTGTCGTTTCGTTGCCATCTTTGATCCTCCGTTCACTATCATAGACGGTGGACCAATTCAGTGGGGGAGGATCAGGCGCCGCATTGCCCCCCGATTCCTTTACGGCATCGACGATAGGATTAACCGCTAGTTCCGGATTGAACTGCGCCGACGAGCCGATCACGGCAACCACGAGCCCGGATGTAGGATCATTTATCAGTGTCGACACGACCGATTTCATCGTCTCATATTTCGCGCCGGCGAGAGTCACGTCCACCAGCGCACCCGGCTTGATGGAAAGACCGATCTCCTGTAACGCCTTCGAACTATGCTGTGACATGCCCGTCAATGCGACATCGCGCATTCCGAGCAGGTCATAAATCATTCCGCCGCCGCCGCCGGTCGTAGTAACAACAGTTGCCTTTTCCGGACGTGTCTTGAGCCTCTCTCTCAGCGTCAGAGTATTGGCCAGTTCCGCCAATGCCTCGAAGTTATCGACCTGGTAAATTCCAAGGCCGTCGAGAAAAGCACGAATGGCGCGCCCGCCCCCTGTCATGGCGCCCGTATGCGAGGCTGCCAGCGACTGGCCTGCATCAGACTTTCCTACGAGATAGGCGATCAGAGGCTTACCTGCAGCATGAGCCGAAGCGGCGAACTCTTTGACCTCATCCGGCCGGCGTATGGTTTCCAGGAACAGAACAAACCCGTCTATCTCCGGGTCGCTTACCAGTTCCTTTCCTATCTCTCCCACCCCCAGACACGCTTCATTGCCTACGGATACATATGCCTTGAACCCCAATCCAACGGCAGCGCTTCGCGAAAGCATAGCTCCAATCACGCTGCCACTCTGCGAGAGCACTACGAAGTTTCCCGATGGAAGCTCTTCTCGTCTGAAGGCGGCATTGGTCGTGCACGAAAATCCACTCTCGGCCTCGACAACTCCAGTGCTGTTCGGACCAATCACCTTGATCTCGCTATTCTCAGCGATTTCGATCAATCGCTTCTGCCTGTCAATCCCGGCTCCGCCAGATTCAGCAAAACCGTCAGCCAAAACTGTAACTACCGGGACGCCAACGGCCGAACAGGCTTCGACGGCCTCTAGAGCCGGACCTGCATTGAGAAGAATATACGCATGATCGATCTGTGCCGGGATATCCGCTACGGATTTATATGCTTTTAATCCACCAACCGTGTCGTGACTTACGTTGACGGGAAAGATTTCGCCCTGAAAGCCATGATCACGCATGAACTTCAACGGACGGGCGGTCAGCCTACTGATATCCGCTGACGCGCCGATAAGCGCCACAGAGCGGGGATATAGCAGCGCATTCCTGAAATAGGACATTATCGATTACTCCATCACAGGCAGAGAATAGGGAAAGCTGTACTGCGCCCGTTCAATGAGCCCGGCTCAATCGATCAGGATGGCAGATACGTCTATCGTCTATGATAATCACACTGGAATTTAGTGCGCGCAGTGTCCGCGATGCGGAGATTAGGACGGGATATACAGCTTCAGGCCATCCATCGCTTCAGTAACCTTAATCTGACATGACAGCCTGCTATTGTCCTGCCGCGGCGCCTCTGTGTCGTTCAGCATCTCGTCCTCGACGTCATTTCTTTCGCCGGTGACAGCTTGCCATTCCGGATCCACTAATACGTGACACGTCGCACACATAGCGGAACCGCCGCATTCGGCAATAATGCCATCGACGCCTATTTTCATAGCGGCCTGCATAACCGATGAACCGACATCGGCCTCGACCTCGTCTACATGGCCATCGCTATGCATAAAAGATATTAGGGGCATGCTTTTCCTCTCGTCAGCTTACGGTAATGGGGAGCTTCCCGACGTATCGACCGGATTTTGCCCACTCGAACTGCTCGTTACCTAAATCGATATCGCAACCGGAACTCGCAAACGCACCGAGCAACTTCTCGCCTTCCATTCTTGCAACCATCTGCCCCACGCAACCGTGAATACCAATTCCCAACCCTAATTGACCTGTTACCTTTCGGTCGACGCGATACTCATCAGGATCGTCCCATCGGTTCGGATCCCTATTTGCCGAACCTACAAAAACGATGATCTTGTCGTACTGATTCATGTGCACGCCATGGAAATCCATTTCCATGCGGGTGTTCCTGGCAATCGTTTGAGCAGGCGAGCGATACCGCAAGCCTTCATCATATGCGTTCCTGGCAAGCGACGGGTCGGCGACAAGCTTCTCCCATTCCGGGCGGTTACTGAGCAGGAAATACATTGCATTGCTGATCGCACCAAATGTCGTATCAGTGCCAGCCGACAGGAACGATCTGATTAGCATGTTCGCTTCATGCATGCTGATTTCGCCAGCATCAGCTGCCTTGTAGATTTCGGCACCAAGCCCGTCGGATGAAATCGAGTCCCGATTGCACATCTCGGACACCCAATTAACGACGCGTTCCGACTCTTCAAGTTCGGCATCTGTCCATGGTTCATGGCGCCCGAATGTCCGGCCCTTAATCATGTACTTGTTATAGGTGATGATGTTTTCTCGATCTTCCTCCGGAATACCGACAGCATCGGGAATGATCTGCAGCACGTATGGCTTGGCGATATCGCTGAAGAAATCGAGGTGCCTCATGTCTCTCGCCTTAGCCACGGCATCATTTGCCAAGGCTTCGGCTCTATCCGACAGTTCGCGAACAGTACGCGGCGACAACAGCCGGCTGAGCACTTTCCTCGTACGCGTATGATCCGGAGGGTCCACCTCAAATACGACGCTCGGCTCACGCCATGGTTTTTCCCGATAATAATTGGCAACACCGCCACCACCGGCGTTTCCGAACCGATCATGGTCCATTAGAATTTCGCGGCTGACATCATCGACGAACGTCCCCCAGACGCCGACCTTTTCAAGCCAAATTATCGGTTCGCGCGCACGCATACGCTCATAAAAAGGAAATGGGTCGAAAATCAAATCACCCACATATGGGTTCTCGTCCGTACTCGGCACATACTCCGGGACTGGTTCTATGCTCAATATACCCTCCAATATTCCACGAACCGCGTCGACCGTCACCCGGCAGACGCGCCATTTCCTCTTAAAATTTCGGCCCCAGGCCAGCGCCCAGGTTTCGCCATCCAGTATTGCATTAGGTAATCAAGGTCGACGCCAAGGGCCTCCGCGGCATGCCAAACCCAACGTGGGTCGTCCAAAAATCCTCGAGCGATCTCAACCATGTCCGCATGATCATCAGCGATGATCTCTTCAGCTTGCTGTGCTTGAAGGATCATCCCGGTAACAAACGCATACATTCCGGCACGCTTCTTTAACTCGGACGCATATGGCACTAAGTACCCTGGCGTAGCGGTCACGCGAGCATCACCAGAGATCGCCCCCGCCGAGACACATACATAATCGAGACCAGCCTCTTTTAAGATTTGAGCGATCTTGATCGTATCCTCGAACTCAAGCCCGCCCTCAACATAGTCGTGAGCATTCAGTCGAATTCCAAGAACCCGGTCTTCGGGCAGTTCCTCTCGGACGGCGCTCACGATTTCCGCAACGAAGGACGTTCGCTTCTCAAGCGAACCCCCATATTGATCACTGCGCTGATTCGAAATTGGAGACAAAAACGAGTGCAGCAAGTATCCGTGTGCACCGTGCAGTTCTACCAGAGAGAGGTCCAATCGCCCGACACGTTCCGCAGCCTGTCTGTAACTCTCGCGCACACGGGCGAGGCCGTCAGCATCGAGAGCCTCCGGCACAGGATACCCGTCAGCAAACGGAATTGCCGACGGCCCGTATACTTGCCACCCGCCCTTTTCAGGCGTGAGCGGGCCACGGCCGCCTGCCGGGGTTTGCCCCGACCCCTTTCGTCCGGAATGACCAAACTGAATCCCAAATGGAGTATCGGAATATGTCCGAATATTATCCAGGACCTGGCGAATTGCGCTCTCGTGCACATCCGAGTGCAATGCAAGACAGCCTAAGGAGCCCCACCCTTCACGCTCAACCGAGGTCGATTCGATTATCACCAGACCTGGATTAGAAACTGAAAACGACCCCAAATGTTGGTCGTGCCAACGCGTTGCGGCCCCTTGATCACCCTTGTACTGAGCCATCGGAGACACGGCAATCCGATTGGCGTAATCAGCCCCACGGATGCTCAAAGGCGAAAACAGTTTCGAAGTCACGATTTACTCCTCAATGGATCAATGGGGATACGCGCCCATGTAAGTATTCAGCGTACTTCATCAAATTGGCTGAACAACTTCATGTACGGCATGGGCAAATGACAAATTGTCACCGCCATGCTCATCCACCGTGGGCGCTGAATTCCGCGACGTATTAAGAGATTTTGAGCAAAACGTTGCCGATGACGTCCCCTGACTCGACGGCCTGATGCGCCTCGGCGACCTGATCAAGTTCGAATACACGGCCGATACTGTTAACAAGATCACCGCGGCTCGCCAGTTGGGTAAGCAGTTGCGTCCCTGCCTCCCTGAAAGACATGGGCAAGATATTGCATTGGATAAAGCGAACCGTAACGTGCTTGGCAATCAATGGGCGAATTGGAAGTTCCGGTTCATAGCCCGATGGAGAGCCGTAAACGCCAATCGCGCCGTGACGCGCGATCACATTGCAGTCGGTTTCGGCATTGGCTGCAAAGTTAACCTCGGAGATGCGGTCAACACCCGTGTCATTCGTCAGACTCATGACACGCTCAAAAACGTTTTCTAACTTGTAATTGATGATGTGATGCGGCCTCGCTACTGCCGCATGCTTCGATTTCGTGTCGCCTGATACCGTCGCGATCACGCATTTAGCTCCTGCCAGACGTGCAAGCTGGATGGCATAGTGCCCAACCGCGCCGGCACCGCCGCAAACGAGTACGTTCAACCCCTCGACGGGTCCATCCGCAAATAGCGAAGCGTACGCGGTCATGACCGGCACCCCAAAACAGGCCCCTTCTTCGAAACTCACATTTTCGGGAAGCGGAACCGCATATTGATGGTGAAGCACAATGTATTCGGCGGCCGTCCCCATCGTTCGCCCATCTCGCTGCCCGTTCCAGATCCACACGCGCTCGCCAACCCGGCTGGAAGAAACGTTCTTCCCGACGCTCTCGATGATGCCCGCACCATCGTTGTGTGGAACGATAAACGGATCACTCAGTTTCTCTCTTAAGCCGAGGCGTCTCATGCAGTCGGAGGGGTTAATGCCGGAATAGTGGACACGGACGCGAACATCATCCGGCCCCATCTCCGGGACGCCTACATCACCGACTTCCAGTACGTCCGTCGCTGCGCCATATGACTTGTAGAATGCAGCTTTCATAAAATATCAGCACCTCTCGGCGGCAATTCGATCCAGCAACTCATCTGCGAGCCCCACGTTCAGTGCCGTCTGGCCATTTTCGATCTCCGCAATCATTTCAACCGCGCGTGTGAATACTGGAATTTCAACCCCATGCTCAAATGCAGCCTGAAATATTGGAGCGCTTTGACTAGCAACTTCCGTCGGACGTTTTCTGACCGCAAGATCACGCCAAAACCCGCTATAAAGTTTGCTGGACCCTCGCCGAGCCTCGGCGTAATCGTCGATCGATCGATTCATCGCTGCTATGTCGCCTTTCACAAAACTAGCAGCGTCAAACCCCTGAAACTCCATCAGGCGTATGCCTTCCGCATCGGCGACCCGCGCAACCTCGCCGACCATTCTGTGAATCAGCGGACGGAATTTCGGGTCGTCAAGAAACTCGGCTGTAGGTGTATCGGAAAGCGTTTGAGACAACAGAAGTGCGAAAAACGCCATTTTGCTCCATAGATAGCCAAATATGTTGTCAGATAGCTTTGTATCGGAATCAAAATCGAGCAGCAGATTGTGTATGTGCCTGGTTCTTGGCCGCGTCTTACCATCGACCTCGCCGACAACCACAGCACCCCTGCCGCCATATTCAATGTGTCCGGGTGCAATATAATCTGCGGTAAAGTTGATGAAGCAACCAACCGTCCGTTCAACCCCCACCATCTCTGCGATGATCTTCTCATTAAGACCATTCTGCACGGATACAATAGCACCGTCTTGGCTTAGATGCGGACGCAGCATGTTCACTGCGCTTTCCGTGTGCTGCGCTTTTACTGCGAGAAGAATCAAATCGAAACTGCCGGTCAACTCATCCGGCGTGAACGCATCGCACCGGGCGACGAACGACTTTACTGGGCCGCTTATCTTCAGACCATCCCGTCGAATTGCAGCAACGTGATCCCCCGCCGCGTCGACGATGATGATACGGTGCCCGGCCTCCGCCAGGAATCCGGCGATTGTCCCACCGATCGCTCCCCCTCCCCATATGAGGACATGGCTACTCATTCGTCACAGGCCCGTCTAACATACTCGGACCCTGACACTAAGCTGCGGCCTTCATTGCCAACGCAGCAACTTCCGCACACGTTTTGAATTTGATCGGCCGTGGGCTGTATTGGGTTTCGCGAAGGAAGGATTCCAAGTGCTTCATCCGCGGCGCCCGGCCGACGCCGTAGTCCTGACGCGGGTGCAGTGTCATACATATGAACGCGCCGACGCTGTTCAAGCCGTTGAATTCCTCTGTCCAGTTCTTGTGCACGCGCGCATCTGGCTGTTTGATGGAGAACAGGTTCTGGTCGAGCAAGGTCGGGTTCTGCGGAAGTTCGACCATGCCGACCCCACCGTCCGCATCCAGCAGATAGGGGAAATCGTCATCCTGAAAACTGCTGTCATATTTGTAACCAAGCGCAGAAAGATGGCTCAGCGTGTCGTTCGACATAAGGCCGTCCGGCGCGCGCCAGCCGACGGGCGCCTCTCCGACGCACGAGGCCAGAACATCATGGGCTTTCTTAAGCACATCCGGCTGCGCATCGCCCAATGTCGAGTGATCTTCAAGAGCGTACCCATTGGCCGCAATCTCGTGCCCTGCGGCATGGATTTCCCTAATAAGTTCAGGGTGACGTTCCGCCTCGCGCCCCGGCACGAAGAACGTCGCCGGAATATGAAGTGTCTGGAACAGACGCAACAGCCGATCAACACCATTTGGCATGTAGTTACCGTACGCGTACCGACCGACGAGGCGTTCTTCGTTCACGGCGCGGAGTTCAACGGAGGCACCGTGTACATTGACGGTGATACACATGGTGCCACCAGTTGCTTGATCAATCTTGTTACTCATTTTGCGCTCCATGGCTCAGTGCGTTCAGGCCAATCGTCCGGGTTCTTGAGGCACCACCGAGCGGTCTCCTCCTGACGTTGCATGAGAACGCCCGGGTGGCTTTTGATGTAGACGATCACGTCCTCAAGTGCCTTCGCACGAGCCGGGCCACCAGAACCGAAACCGCTTCTTGGATGGACGATAAGGTCGTAATACCCGCCCTCTGCATAGGCGCAGTCGAACTCCGCCTTCCATTGCTCCGCAACTTCAGATGGCGGCGTCATACTGTCCCGATAAAACGGCGCATCATCGAGGCTTGAGGTGTTGTCAGGAAGATTGACGAAATCTCGCAGGCGTTCGCCCCGAACGACCTGGTAATAAGGCCAATCTGCCGCCTTTTCACTTGAATCATAGATATATCCAAGATCACGCAGAACCTTGATCGTCACATCCGACTTCCCACCGCCCGGATTACGCCAACCGACCGGCGCCTTTCCCAGAAGATCGGCGAGGATCTTATGCGTTTTCTCAAGATAAAACGGCTCCTCATCACCGAGATCGAAAGCCTCATGCAGGTAGCCGTGCGCACCGATTTCATGCCCTGCATCTGCGATTGCCAGTACTGAGTCCGGAAAACACTCTGCGTCATACCCAGGGACAAAAAACGTCGCCGGCACTTCATGGCGTTTGAACATCTCAAGAAACCTCGGAATGCCGCGCTTTGCCGAATACCGCCCATGGGAGTACTTTCCGATCGGCAGCAGTTTTTTGCCTGTCTCATTGGAAAGCCCGTCAAAATCGACGGTAATATTGACCATACATCGGGCGTTGTTCGGCCACTTCGAGTTCATTTCACGTCTCCTGGGTTAGGCAATCTTTTCTATTCAGCAGTTCTCGATCGCGTGTGGTTTCAGCTGCCCTGAATCATCGGGTTCTCTTCATCCGGAAGTTCATTGAGGTGACATGCAACGATGTGCCCCGGGGTCCGCTCCAACATTGCCGGAGCGTCGTTGCGGCATCTGTCATGCGCAAATGGGCAGCGCGTGTGAAAACGACACCCCGCCGGCGGGTTAGCGGGACTTGGAATTTCACCTTCGATGATCTTGCGCGTGCGGCGTTTTGTCGGATCGGGGAGCGGCACCGCTGAGAGCAGCGCTTTCGTGTACGGGTGCGCCGATTCGAAGATGACGTCACTTGTCGGACCGATCTCGACGATCTTGCCGAGGTACATAACGGCGACCCTGTGCGCAATATTCTCCACGATCGCCAGGTCGTGCGAAATAAACAGAAAAGCGACTCCGGTCTTGCGCTGAAGGTCACGCAACAAATTGATGATCTGCGCCTTGACCGAGACATCAAGGGCCGATACCGCCTCATCGCAAATGATAATCTTCGGATTACTCGCCAGTGCGCGCGCAATCCCGATTCGCTGCCGCTGTCCACCGCTGAACTCGTGTGGCAATCGATCGGCGCAATCCTGCGGCAGGCTGACAAGTTCCAGCAGTCTGGCGACTTCACGGTCAATTTCCTCGCGCGAATTGGCAACGCCAAAGTTTCGAAGAGGCTCGGCGATTGCATCACGAACCTTCTGCCGCGGATTGAGGCTGCTGAACGGATCCTGGAAAACGACTTGAATGGACTCCCGCAACGCACGAAGTTTCGCCGCGCCAAGGTTGTCGATGCGATGTCCATCCAGAAGAATTTCGCCGGCACTTGGCTTTTCAAGGTTCAGTATGCAGCGGCCAACCGTCGACTTCCCGCAGCCGGATTCCCCGACCACCGCCAGCGTTTCACCTTCGGCTACGCTGAAAGAGACACCGGAAACGGCATCAATGCTCTTTTGACCCCAGCCGAAGAAACCGCCACCAGTGATGAACTGTTTCTGCAAGCCACTTACTGAGAGCAATTGGTCAGCCATTGTTCCCCCGTGAATCAACCGGGAAATGACACGCAAAGGCATGCCCATCCGTGACGCCCTGAAGGCCCGGTTTTGTATTGGAACAGACATCCTGGGCGGATTTGCAACGATTTGCGAAAGGGCACCCGGAAAACTTCTGGAATGTACTGGGCACCTGCCCGGGGATTTCGGTCAACCGCCACTCCGCCGTCTTTCCTGACGTCCCGAGCACCGGCATCGCACCGATCAAACCTGCTGTGTAAGGATGACGCGGATTGGCGAACAGGTCGTTCACCGACGCTTCTTCGAGTTTGTGCCCCGCATACATGACAATCACGCGGTCAGCGACCTCCGCAACAACCCCCAGGTCATGGGTCACGAAAATTACCGCCGTGCCAGTCTTTTCCTTCAATTCGCTGATCAGGCGGAGAATCTGCGCTTGAATGGTCACATCCAGAGCCGTCGTCGGCTCGTCCGCAATCAACAACTGCGGCTCGCAGGCAAGCGCCATCGCGATCATGACACGTTGACGCATGCCACCCGACAATTGGTGCGGGTATTCTTTCAACCTGCGCCGAGACTCGGAGATCCCCACGCTTTTCAGCATCTCCTCAGCACGGTCCAACGCTTGAGGCCGCGTCAAATCCTGGTGAAGCATCAACGCTTCCGACAACTGGTAACCAACGGTGAGGACCGGGTTCAGCGCCGTCATCGGCTCCTGAAAAATCATGCTAATATCGTCGCCCCGCAGCTTCTGCATGTCGCGTTCGGACATGCCCAGCAGGGATCTGTCCCGGAACTTTATCGAACCCGAGATGCCGGTCGTCTTTTCTGGCAGCAACCCGAGGAGCGACATCGACGTTACTGACTTTCCGGAACCTGACTCCCCGACGATGGCCACCGTTTCTCCGGCCTCGACATGGAACGACAGACCATCGACTGCCCGATTGATACCCTTGGGCGTCTTGAAATGGACTTGAAGATTTTCGACTTCCAGTAGGGCCATGTTCAGACCTTCTTGGCCATGCGCGGGTCTAGCGCGTCCCGCAGTCCATCACCAATGAGATTGATTGCGAGGATATTGAGCGAAAGCGCTGCCGCCGGAATAAAGATCATGTTCGGCTTGATCTGCCAGAGCGCACGTCCGTCGGCCATTATGTTGCCCCAAGAGGGGACGCTGGGCGGGATGCCCGCGCCGATGAAAGACAGGATCGATTCAAGAAGCATCGCCGCCGCGCAGACATATGTTGCCTGCACAAGCAACGGTGCCATCGTGTTCGGCAAAATGTGACGCAGAATAATGGTTATCGACGGGGTCCCGGCAGCCACAGCAGCCTCGATATACGCCTGCTCACGAATGCTCAAAACAACGCCTCGCACAAGACGCGCGACACGAGGGATTTCAACAACGGTAATCGCCAGGATCACGGTACCGAGCGAGCCCCCGATCAAAGCCATCATCGCGATCGCAAGAAGCACGCCGGGGATCGACATCATGCCGTCCATGATCCGCATGATCAGGCCATCTAGGATCCGGAAGTATCCGGAAACAAGCCCCAGCAAAAGTCCGATGCCGGACGAAAGCGCCGCGACGACTAGCCCGACGGTAAGCGACACCCGCGCACCGTATACAACCCGCGAGAAGATATCCCGACCGAGCATGTCGGTACCGAACAGGTGGTCTAAGCTGGGGGGCTTCAATCTGGACAATGGCGAAATGGCCGCCGGATCGTGACTCGCGAGAAGCGGCGCACAAATAGCGATGAGCACCATCGTTACCGTGACAATTAGCCCGACGGTGACGGCAACGTGCCGACTAGCCAGACCAAGCACCCCTGTCAGCCCGGCTCGATCCGGAAATACGTCCGGCAGGTCCGGGGCGACGACGTACCCGTCACTGTGGCGCGTCGGTTTTACCGGCTTGCGGCTCTGGGAAGACAACTGGTTCGACATCAGTACCTAATCCTGGGGTCGAGTATGGTGTAGGAAATATCCACGAGGAGATTGACGAGCACATAGATGAAGCTGAAGAACAACACCACACCCTGGATAAGCGGATAGTCGCGCTGCAAGATTGCGTCGATCGTCAACCGCCCAATACCCGGGATCGCAAACACGCTCTCGGTCACCACGGCGCCACCAATCATGAGGGCGATCCCCAACCCGATAACTGTCATGATCGAAATCGAGGCGTTCTTCAGCGCATGAAGGAACAGGATCATTAACTCTGACTGACCTTTGGCACGCGCAGTGCGAATATAATCCTGATTGAGCACTTCAAGCATGGACGCCCTCGTAATCCGGGCGATCAATGCCATGTAAACGCTACCGAGCGCGAAAGCCGGCAATACGAGGTGCGAGAGCCACTTGCCGATCCCTTCTGAAATCGGTGCATACCCTTGGATTGGCAGCCATTTCAGGTCGATCGCAAAAACGTAGGCTATGGCATAGCCGGTAGCAAAAACTGGCACAGAGAAACCAAGGACCGCGATGGCCATAATGACGCGATCAATCCAGGTCCCGACGAAATTCGCAGCAAGAACGCCCAAAGGCACGGCAGTCGTAACCGCAAATATCAACGTGAGGAACATCAGCGACATCGTCGGCTCCAAACGCGATATAATTAGTTCCGCAACGGGCTTGCCCGTGAAAACCGACACCCCCAAGTCGCCTCGGACGACATCCCAGAACCAATCGAAAAATCGATACAAGAATGGTTCGTCCAGTCCCAGTGAAGCTCGGACGGCTTCGATTTGTTCTGGTGTCGCATGATCCCCAGCGATGATCTCGGCTGGGTCTCCAGGAGAGAGATAAAGCAGGCCGAAAACGAAGAACGCAACGATCGCCATCACCGGTGCCGTCGAGACAATGCGTTGCAAGATGTAAAAGCCCATATCGCCCGCCTCCCCGGCGGCATCCTCTGTTTTTACCCCCCGGATCCGCGCCGGAGTGTTGAGAGCAACCTTATGCGCGGCAGTGAGACGCTCTCAACTGCCAAAACCGCATTTCAATGTTCATATTAAGAATGCGAATTTGTAATGACCTTTTAACTGAGTGTCCGGGTTTTGGAGAAAATCATTTCTTCATGACGTAATGGAATGTCTAGTTACATCTTCCTCAGTTGGATTTTTCGCTCCATAGGTTTTTGATTCTGTTTTCGTGCGGCGGCACTGGTCACCACACTCCAGCACTCTCCGTCTTACGGGCGTGAGGTAACGACAGAACAAGGGATGGTTATGGACTCGTTGCAACAAACTGGGTCACAAAAGAATGCCTCGTCTTTGGCCGGCGACGGTTCCGTCGCCGCAAGGTTTGCCAACCTTGCCATGGATCAATTGAATTGCCGCCAACCCAGTGACGTCATCCATGCTGCCAAGAGATGCATTATTGATTGGTTTGCGGCCTCTCTTCCAGGCTCGGTCAGCAAAGAATCGATGGCGCTTGAGAGCGGTTTGAGCGATGGCCTCGGGTATGGCAATGCATGGACGCTTCGCGGCAAGCGTGCACCGGCCAGACTAGCCGCGCTTATTAATGGCACGGCCTCACACGCGGTCGAGTTCGATGATATCTTCTCGCCTGCAATCTACCACCCGGGCAGCCCAACGATCGCTGCTGCTTTGGCAGCGGCCCAGTCGCAGAGCAAGACCGGCCAAGATCTCCTCATCAGTGTGATTGCCGGCTACGAGGTGTCCACGCGAATCGGGATGGCCATGGGGCGTGAGCACTACAAATACTGGCATAACACCGGCACGGTGGGCACGTTCGGTTCAACCGCAGCCGTCGCATTGCTCTACGATCTGGACAGCGACAAACTAATGCACGCGCTCGGCACGGCGGCGACAATGGCAGCCGGATTGCAACAGGCCTTTCGTGGCGATGCCCGAATCAAGCCCCTCCATGCCGGACATGCTGCCGACGCCGGCTTCGTCGCCGTGGCAAGCGCGCAGGGCGGCGTGACCGCGCCGACAGATATGCTGGAAGGCGATACAGGGCTGGGCAACGCCATGAGCGAGAACGTCGACTGGGAGCGTGCCTTCGAGGACCTGAGTTCGTTTAACATCACCCGAATTACAATCAAGAATCATGGTTGCTGTGGTCACATATTCGCTGCCCTGGACGGTGCGCTGTACTTACAGCGGACGCACCAATTCGGTGTGCACGAAATAGAACGCATCGACGTGGGCGGTTACTCGGCGACGTACAATGTGACAGGAAACATGTGCATCGACACCCCTGCCGCAGCAAGGTTCTCTTTGCCGTTCATCGTTGCAAGCGGCTTGGTGCACAAAAGCATACGCCTCGATGCGACGTCGCCGGCACGTCTCTCCGACCCACAGGTTCTTGCCCTTATGCCATCAATTCATGTCACGCTCGATCCTGAGATAGATGCGCTATTCCCACGCCAACGTGCCGCGAAGGTAAAGATCCGTCTCAGAAATGGAACTGAATTGGAGCATTTCCAGCCGCACCGCGTCGGTGACCCGGACCTTCCTTTGAGCGACGAAGACCTCAATAGTAAATTCATGGAACTCGCAACGACCGTGATGGCGGATTCCGACGCGGATGCTCTGCTCACTGCGCTCTGGGAACTTGAAACGGCGTCGGATATCGACTTTGTCCGAAAGACAAGGCTGCGGTCGCCAACTGCATAGCCCGGACGTAACGGCTCACCAGTTACAGGTCAGCAAAAAGCGCTCAATTCTTGGCGACGTTACAAATCCAGTTCAGAAACACCCGCATCTTCTGGCCGAGTGACAATTCGCTTGGCCACATCGCATAATATCCGAGATCCCTCGACAAGGGCTTGTCGAACAGCAGCATCAGCTTCCCGTCGCGGATGTCGTCCTCCACCAGTTGCAACTGACCAATGGCAACGCCGAGGCCCGCGCCCGCGGCTTGGTACGCCAGGTGAGAGCTTGGAAACTCCATGAAGTTGGGGTCAAATCCCGTGATTCGGCGATCTTCCATCCAGTCTTTCCAATCCTTTGAGCGCAATCGGGCGGAAATCAACTGGACCTTCTTCAAGTCTTCGACAGTATCGATTCCGCCAACCGCCTCGTAGAGTTTCGGACTGCATACGGGTTGAATGTCATCACCCATGATTTTCTTGCAGGAAACATCCGGCCATTGACCGTTCCCGAACTGAATGGCCATGTCGACAGAGTCGCGGCTGAAATCCACCGGCTGGACAGCCGTATTCATGCGAAAGTCGATATTGGGATGCAACTCCTTGAATGCCGGCAGCTTCGGTATCAGCCATCGCGCCGCAAACGAACTGTAGACTCGCAGGCGCAGCGGATCGGATAAACGGTGCTCGCGGATCTCGTTTGTTGCCCAGAGTATTCGGGAAAATGCCGGGCCGATTTCCTTTCTGTAGGCTTCGCCACTCTCGGTCAGGGAAATTCCTTCTCGGCCACGTTTAAACAGCTTGACGTTTATCGCCCCCTCCAGGGTCGAGATCTGACGGCTTACAGCAGACTGGGTGACGTTGAGTTCTGCCGCGGCCTTCGTAAAGCTCATGACCCTGCTGGCGACTTCAAAAACGTGCAACGGATTTAGCGGCGGAAATTCAGTTTGCTTTGACATCGAATGACCTCTTCGCTCCAACGATGCTGGGCTAGAGACATTGGCTACACCGTCTCCCGTCCCTGCGACGTGATGCATCGTCGGTTTTTCTTCGCAAACATTCGTAAAAGTCACAATTCCAATTTTCGCAAATAGACTTGATAAAAAGTCAAGGAGACGGCATCTCCATCTCTATCACCGACATTGACGGCGGTGTTATGGCATCCGCTACACGCTCCGCTTCCTCAAGTTCGACCTCGAACCACCTCCTGAATGCGATGATGCGTTGGTCTTTCTTGTTCTTCTCCAGGTATATGAGGGTATAGGGTTCCGTATCCTGTACGGCGACCTGGAACGGCGCGCACAATGTACCGGCAGCCAGATCGTTGCTGACGAATAACCGCTGCCCCATCACAACTCCCAGTCCATCGCGCGCCGCCCGATAGGCGTGCGCTGATGTCTCAAACATGGTGATTTGGTCGAGATTGACCTTCTTAACGCCGGCCACGTGCAGCCAACTTTTCCAAAAGGGCAGTTGAAATCTTGAAGCAAAGATTTCGTGGTGCTGTAAGTCGTTCGGTCGCAGTAAGCGCGGCCCGGCCGACAACAATTTTGGGCTGCAAACCGGAAGGTAAACAGGCGAGAAGAGCTTGTCCGATTTAACTTCTGGCCAGACATTGGGGCCGGACCATACACCGACATCCATCGTACCGTCGAAAAGCCCATTAGGTTCACGCATCGGATACAAACGAAGATCGATTTCCGGGTTGGATCTGTGAAAAGCGCCAATGCGCGGAACCAACCATTCCAGCGCTACGGTCACATAGGAAAAAACCGAGAGCACCGCGACATTCTTGTCCTCTCGTATTTCCTCCAGCGTACGATCAATTTGGTCGAATGCACCTACAAGGGAATTGAACAATATAACACCCCTTGCGGTCGGCTCGACCCCGCGCACATTGCGCACTAGCAACTTACAACCAAGTTCCGCTTCCAGTTTCGCGACCTGCCGGCTGACCGCGCCAGGCGTCACCGAAAGTTCGACTGAAGCACCGGTGAGTGACCCTTGCTTGCAAGCGGATTCAAAAGCACGCAACGCATTGAAGAATGGGAATCGAGGTGCCAACATCCTTCTCCTTTGATCCAGACTCAACGATAGCCGGAATCTTGGCGTTTAGAAACAACAGGAAGGCATGATCTTTCTGCATACTCAGGACGGCGAATCTCCCCGAACCACACACGGCCCGCTCTGATCAAATATCTACTGACCTTGTGACCAACACGAAGTCGTACCCGGCTAGGTTCACCTTTACAGTAACGTCAATTGTACTGCGGTTGGACCAGACCCGGACCGATCATTCGTTTGAAATGCGGTCAGGTGCCATATGTTTGAATTTCCGACATTCATCCTGGCTTTGATTTCTGCAATGTTGTTTTCCTTCGGAAACCATCTGCAGTTTATCGGCTTTCCCTATATTTCTTCCCGCTTGGGTGCGGTTGTACTTGTTTCAGCCTCCACCGCGGCTTTTCTCTTGGCCGCGCCTTTCTTTCTCGATCCTGAACACCTGTCTCACTCATCATCGCTCTATTTTGTGGCCGTCGGTGTTTTCATTCCGGCCGTCACGATGTCACTGGCGATTTCAGGGAACAAAATACTCGGCCCGACATTGCAGAGTTCTTTGGCCTCGACCGGACCAGCTTTCGCAGCCGTATTAGGTATTGCTGTATTCGGCGAACAACTGACCATGCCAGTGACTATTGGGATCGCTGGCATAACGTGTGCGGTACTTCTTCAGAACAACAAGAAGAGCAATTCGCGAGACTGGCCGGCCTGGGCGATTTCACTTCCACTGGCCGCCGTCGTATTGCGCGTTCTCGGTCAAACATTCACTAAGATCGGCTTGATTGATATCGCCGATCCGTTCTACGCCGTCACCGTAAGTACGGTGACGTCCACAATCATACTCGTGGTTTTGTATCTTGTACGGCCAGGTTCCAAGTTCCCCCTTGAATCGGGGAAAGGGGTCTTTTTCTTCGGTGCCGCGGGCATTGTCATCGCGATTGGCTTATACACGCTGAACGTAGCGCTCTTGCAGGGGGAACTAATCGAAGTTATTCCAATCCTCTCAACGGCACCCATCTTTTCTGTTATCTGGAGCGTAATCGTGTTCAAACGTGAAAAGATCACGCCCCGGTTTCTCATTTGCATCGTGATAGTAACCGTATCCGTTGCCGCCATTGCTCTGGAACAGCTTAGATAATAATCTGGCATTGCCATGTATGGACGCCCGCCGAAATTCTTCGATACTCATAGCGCCTCAGTATCTGATGTTTCAGCCTGCCAGGAAGCCCCTGCGGCATGGCAGCGCACGCCGCCGCTCCCGGCCTGATCCATGATCGGCATCGTGCTGCGGCAGATTTGCCGGGCGATCGGACAGCGAGGGTGGAAGTGGCATCCGTTGGGCGGTGAGAGAGGGCTCGGCACCTCGCCCGCGATCGGTTCGCGATCCTTATCGTCGTCCGCGTCGAGCTTGGGCACCGATTCCAGTAATTTTTGGGTGTAAGGATGCTTTGGGTTCTGGAACAACTCGTCGGCGCTGTTCCATTCGACGATACGGCCCAGATACATCACGCCCACGTAGTCGGATACGAACCGGATCACCGCGAGGTCGTGACTGATGAACAAATACGTCAGGCCGAGCTCGCTCTGGAGGCGGCGCATCAAATTCAGAATCTGCGCCTGTACGGAAACGTCTAACGCCGAGGTCGGCTCGTCACAGATCAGCAGGTCGGGCCGCGTGGCAAGGGCACGGGCGATCGAAATGCGTTGACGCTGCCCTCCTGAGAACTGATGCGGAAACTTTTCGAGCGCGGCGGCGTCGAGGCCCACTTGCTCCAGCAACTCCACGATACGCTGGTGACGGTCTGCCGCCGGCAGACCCGGCTCGTGCACGCGAATCGGTTCGCCGACGATCCGCCGCACCCGCCAGCGGGGGTTGAGGCTGGCGTATGGGTCCTGGAACACCATCTGGATTCGGCGGCGGACAGAGGAGGCGGCAAAATCGCCTGATTGTTGGGATATCTGCTGGCCATCGAAATGGATTTCGCCCTTGGACGCCGGATACAACCCCACCGCGACCCGCGCCAGGGTCGATTTACCGCATCCCGACTCGCCGACGAGGCTAAATGTCTTGCCTTGCGGGATCGAAAGATCGACACCGTCGACCGCCCGCAACAGATGGTTCTTTCCCACCTCACCCAGCCGCTTGTACCAAGGCGGCGACACGTCAAAGTAACGGGCGACGTTGCGGAGTTCGAGCAGAGGCGTGCCGTCGGCGGTCATGCGTTTTCCTCTTCCAGCCAACACGCGCTCGCACGTGACACGTCACCGATAAGTTCGGGGATGTCGTCCCGGCACCTGTCCACCGCCACGGGGCAGCGCGCCCGAAATGCGCACCCGGCGATATCGATCCCGACCCGCGGCATCGCACCGTCGATCTGGTTCAGCCGGTCCGGACGTGCGTCCAAGGGCGGGATCGACGCCATCAACCCACGCGTATAGGGATGACGCGGATTGCGGATGATGTCCCGGGTCGGCCCGTATTCGACGACCCGCCCCGCATACATCACGGCGACGTTGTCGCAGGCCTCGGCGATCACCCCCATGTCGTGCGTTATCAGAATGACGGACGTGCCATGCTCCCGGCAGAGCCGCCCCAGCAAGCGGATGATCTGCGCCTGCACGGACACATCGAGCGCCGTCGTCGGTTCGTCGGCAATGACCAGCTTTGGGTCGGCGCAAAGCGCGAGAGCGAGGACGACGCGCTGGCGCATGCCGCCCGAGAACTGGTGCGGATAATCGTCGATGCGCCGTTCGGCCGCGGGAATGCCGGTCTCTTTCAGAAGCGCCAAGGCCCGCGCGCGGGCTTCCTTTCGAGAGAGGTTCTTATGGGTGCGGATCGTCTCCACCAGCTGATCGCCGACCGTGAACAGGGGATCGAGACTGGTTAAGGGGTCCTGGAACACCATGCCGATATCTGCGCCCCTTAAACGCCGCATTTTTTCGCCGGTCAGATTGTCGATGCGGTTTCCATGCAGATAAACTTCGCCCGCTGTCTTCAAGATCGGCCGCTCCAGAAGGCCGGCGACGGCGCTGCCGAACACGGATTTCCCAGCCCCGGATTCGCCCACGATCCCCAGCGTCTCGCCTTTCCTGAGGGCAAGGCTGACCCCCTTGATGATGGCAAGGCGTCGATCGCGGACGTCGACGGCGACATGCAGGTCGCGAACATCCAGAAGCTTGTCGGCGGGGGTTGCCGGATTGCTCATTTCAACCTCGGATTCAGAGCGTCCCGGAGCCAGTCGCCGAACAGGTTGACGGCCAACACCAATACCACCAGGAGGATCGACGGGAACACCGTCATCCACCAGATGCCCGAGAACATGTACTCGCTGCCGACCTTGATCAGGGTGCCCAACGACGGTTCCGTCGGCGGCACGCCGACCCCCAGGAACGAAAGTGTGGACTCGAGCAGGATCGCCGTCGCCAGGTTGATCGTGGCGATCACGGTCACCGGGCTCATGGTATTGGGCAGGACATGAAGCACGGCCACCTGAAAGCCGTTGCGCCCGACGATGTGGGCCGCCTGGACGTATTCCTTCTTTCGTTCGACCATGACCACGCCGCGCACGGTGCGGGCGTAGTGGACCCATCCCGACATCCCGATCGAGAACACGAGCACCGGGATCGCGATGCTGTCGTGGTATTCGGGCGGCAGGAAACCGCGCGCCACCCCGTTGATCAACAACGCCACCAGAATGGCCGGGAAGCTGAGCTTCACGTCCGCCGTCCGCATGATCACCGCGTCGATCCACCCGCCCGCGTAACCACTGAGCAATCCCAGACTGACGCCGACGACGAGCGCGAAACAGACCGAGGCGAAACCGACGAACAGCGACAACCGAGCCCCGTAGATCATCAGTGATAGAATATCCCTGCCCTGCGTATCTGTGCCCAATGGGAAGTTCGCGCTGCCGCCGGCCAGCCACATCGGCGGCAGTTCGCTGTCCAGAAGATTGAACGACGCCAGATCAAACGGGCTGTGCGGTGCGGTCCAGTTGGCCAGCAACGCGACTATGAACACCCCCGCCACCACCGCCAGGGACACCACCGCATAGGGGGTGTGTCTGAAGCTCCACACCAGGTCGCTGTCCCAAAATCTTTTTAACGCGCCGGGGGTGGGCTGCCCCACGTCGCCGTCGATGCGCGCGCTCATGCCCCCCTCCCGCTCTTCGATGACGAGACGTTATCCGCGAGGCGCGGGTCGACCACGTGATACAAAAGATCGACGACCAGATTAATGACAACGAAAAACAACGCGATCAGAACCAGGTACGCCGACATGACGGGTATATCGACGAACTGAACCGCTTGTATAAACAAAAGGCCCATCCCCGGCCACTGGAACACGGTCTCGGTGATGATGGCGAAGGCGATCAACGAGCCGATCTGCAGGCCGGTAATCGTAATTACCGGCACCAGCGTATTCTTGACGGCGTGGCGGAAATAGACCGCCCTGTCCGTCAGCCCGCGCGCGCGTGCGAAGCGGATGAAATCGGTCCGCAGCACCTCCAGCATTTCCGAGCGCACCAGCCGCATAATCAGCGTTAATTGAAACAACGCCAACGTCACACCCGGCAGCACCAAGGCCTGCAGGCCGCTTTTCGTCAGAAAGCCGGTGGTCCACCAGCCGATATCGACGACCTCGCCCCTGCCGAACGACGGCAGGATATTCAGCCAGATCGAAAACACGAAGATCAGCAGAATGCCGGTCACGAAGGTCGGCAAGGATATTCCGATCAGGGATAAAAGCTGTACGATCTGCGCCGATACTCGTTCCCGGTAAAGGGCGGAAAACACGCCCGCCGGAATCCCCAGAAACAAAGCGATAACAGCCGCCACCGCCACCAGTTCGAGTGTCGCGGGCAACCGTTCGGCGATCAGGGCGGAGACCGGGATCGCGTTCCTGTACGAGACGCCGAACTCGCCCTGCACCGCGCGGCCGACGAAACGGCCGAATTGAATAACAGGGTGATCGTTCAGGCCTAGGCTTTCGCGCAGCTCTTCGCGGTACGCCTCGCCAACCTCCTCGCCGACCATGTTGTTGATCGGGTCCCCCACATAGTTGAAAAGCGAGAACGCGATCAGCGCGACCACGAGCATGACGAGCACACCCTGAAGTGCGCGATGAACGATGAGCCCTATGACGCCGGTCATATTATTTGCCGTCTCCGGAGTTCCAACTGGCCGTCAGGATGTTTCCGGCATCCATGTCGCATCCGCGTCGAACGGATATATCGGCCGGCGCAGACGTTTATAGTCGAACGCCGCATAATCAGATGTCGTCACGCCAATGCCGTTGCAGTCCACATACCCTTTGCTGAAAGGCAGGAACGCAGGCTTGCACTGCATTCTCGACTTGAGAACGATATATCGTTTTTCTTCCGGGTTCACGCCCACGCATCTGAAGATTCCGGGGTCATACGGTTCGGCCCGGTTGGATGTCACGACGATCTGCAGTTGGTCGGTTTCGAACAGGACCGTCGGGCCGAGGTTCAGTTTGGTGCCGGTGAAAACCGGCCCCTGCACGGTAATATCGCCGTCGTGCGTTGCCGCCACACGCCCTTTCAGCCGCAGCGGCGCTTTTTCACCCGCGACGGATGGTGTCGGCACTTTTTCGCCAAGCTCGATCTCGATTTCCGAGCCGACGCCGGCGGAAAGCATCTGCTGCACCGCGCCCGGATCGCACAACGGTGCGGCGGCAACGTCGCTGATCCCCTGATCGAGAATCTCGCGCAGCAGGGAAACCGAATCGAGCGTTCCCCCGGAGTTGCAGGTGTCGGCAACATCCAAAAGCAGCCATGGCCCGCCTTCGAGTGATTTGGCGTGCGCGACGGAAGCCGACAACGGTTCCGGCGTCATCGTATAGCCATCCCGGTTCTCCCAGGCTTCGGCGAGGATACGGTCACGAATCCGTTTCCCCAAGGCTTCATCCCCATCCGTCATGACGATGCAGCTCAGTCCGGCTTCGCGGGTATCAGCAAGCGGGAAGCCCGCAAGAACACTGACCGCCAACACACCCGGTTCTTGTTCCGCCGCGCGGACGGACTCGAACAAGTCCTTCAGCGGCGGTTCCGAGGTATTCATTTTCTGCAGATGGACGAGGAGCGGAATATTGCCCCAGACCCGGCACGGGTCGACCTTTCCCGCCATGGCGTCGAGCGTGATCCGGCCGGTCTTCAATCCCGTCTCTTTCATGTCGAGATGCGGGAACGTCTTGTAAGCGACCACGGATGTCGGCGACGAGACCATCTCATCGGTGACGTTGGCATGGAAGTCGAGACTGAGCGCAATCGGCAGGTCCGGAAACATGTTCCTCAAACGTTGCAGCAAGGGCCCGTCGCCATCTTCCAGTGACTGTGTCACCATGGCGCCGTGCAGTTCCAGGAAAAGCGCATCGCATTTCCCGTCGGCGACCGCGCGCGCCACCCCTTCGCAGACGTCGTTGGTAATCTGCTGATAGGCATCGTCGTCAACCGACGTGCTGGGAAGACAACGGGCCACGACGGGCACATGGACCTTGGCACCGATGCTTTCCGCGAGTTCGATCAACCCCCCGGTTGCGGTACCGGTGCCCCGAAAGGCTTCGTACGCGGCGTCTCCCTTGAGGGGGCCTTTACCGTTGCCGAAAGCAGTCAGCGGCGTCGCCACGGGAGAGAAGGTGTTTGTCTCATGGCTGACGCTTGCCACGACAATATTCTTCGCGACCATCTGAACTCCGTATCAGTCGAGCAAAAAAATGGGGAAGCGCGTAAAGGGGGCGCGCGCTTCCCCCTCAGGGTCTTTCGCGGGTTACTTCTTGGAGACCCACCAGAGCCGAATCTTGTTATCGGCGAGCTGCAACGCATCGACACTGCTCTTCGCTGCCCAAGTCAGGGGCTGACGGTACAACGCCAACGTCCCGTAGTCTTCTTTATGCAACTTGAACGCTTCGGAGATCATCTCCTGCCGTTTCTTCATGTCGATTTCGACCTGGATCTTCTCGACCAGCTCGTCGACACGCGGGTTGTGGTAACCGCCCGGGTTCCATTTGCCCCGCTTCTTGCCGTCCTTACTGTGGAAGACCGAATTGAGTAGCGCATAGGCATCAAGCTGCGGCGTCGACGCCCAGCCGAACAGGTAGATATCCGTGCCGCCCGACAGCATCTTTTTATAGTAGATGCTCTTGGTGGATGACGTGTAGTTCGCTTTCACGCCGATCTTGGCGAACATCGCCGCAACGGCCTGACAGACCTGGTCAGGATTCACGTAGCGGTCGTTCGGGCAATCCAACCCGACATCGAAGCCGTCCGGATAACCGGCGTCCGCCAGAAGCTTCTTGGCCGCGTCCGGGTCGTAGGGTGCGGCGCGCGGGGCAAGCGCAGGGTCATATCCCTGAATTTCCTTGGCCACGAGAATGCCGGTCGGCGTCGCCAGCCCGCGCATTACTTTCTTGTTCAAAGTGTCGATATCGATCGACTGAAACAGCGCCTTGCGGACTTTGACGTCACTAAGCGGGTTCTTGCCCTTGACCGCGCTGGAGTTAAGCTCGGCCGCGCCCTGATTCATACCGAAGAACATGACGCGCAGGTCCTTGCCCTTCAGCACCTGCAGGCCCGACGCGCTTTCGATCCGCGCCAGATCCTGGAGCGGCGCTTCCATGATCAGGTCGACCTCGCCCGACAGCAGCGCCGCAATCCGGGTCGCCGCCGATTTGATCGGCGTAAAGATCACCTTGTCGAGGTTATGTTCGGGCTTGTCCCACCAGTCGGGATTCTTGACGAACACCGTTTCCGCATCCGGCCGGCGGCTTTCGATCTTGAACGGGCCGGTGCCGTTGGCGTTGGTGGTCGCGTAGCTTTCTTCGCCCTTGCTCGGGTTCACCGGGCGGAGCGTGTCGTTCGCTTCCATCCACTCTTTATCGAGGATGACGACACCCGCGAGATCGTTGAGGATCACGGGATATGGCCCATCCAGATGGATATCGACGGTATGATCGTCGATCTTCTCGACGTCCTTGATCGCCGAGGTCGCGACGATGAACGGCGAGTTGTCCGCACGCGCTCGATTGAGGGACGCGACCACGTCATCGGCGGTGAACGGGTTGCCGTTGTGGAACTTCACGCCCTCGCGCAGTTTGAAACGCCAGGTCGTCGGGGACGTGCGTTCCCACGACGTGGCGAGCGCCGGTTCGAAATTCAGTTCCTTGTTATAACGCACCAGTGGTTCGTAGACGTTTTGCAGAAATCCGCTGGTGAACGTCGTGTAGTAAGCATACGGGTCGAGCGACGCCGCATCGCCGCTGGCGGCGAATTTAAGCGTTTCGGCCTGCGCCGGTGCCGTCGTCCAGCACGCGCTTAGCACCGCGGCTGCGGCGATACTTTTCGTAATTCTGTGGGTCCAGAACATCCTCAAGCCTCCTTTGCTGTTTGGCCACGGGACGCGGTTATTGTCGTTCGTGAGGCGTCGCTTCGGGTGGCCATGACTTCTAAATCAAAGGCTCTCAAAGATTTTGACAAAACTGAAATATTACTTTGGAATATTAATCAAACTTTTGGTTATGGAATGAATTATGCGTCTGTCGCTTCGCCAGTTGGCCGTGATCCGAGAACTGATGAGCAGCGACACCGCAACCGAGGTGGCGACCAAGCTCAACGTTTCTCAGCCGGGTGTCAGTAAAGTGTTGCGCCAGGCCGAGGACGAACTCGGATTTCAGTTGTTCGAACGAATCAAAGGCAGGCTCTATCCGACACCGGAAGCCATTTCTCTGATTCCCGAGCTTGAGAAAGTGTTCGGCGCCGTCGAGGCCTTCGACCGGGTCGCCGCCGACATGCGCGACGCAACGTCGGGCAAGATTTCCATCGCCGCCCTACCGACATTAGCCAACGTATTCTTGCCCGATATCGTCCGTGATTTTCGGACCGAATTACCGAACGTCAAGATTTCGGTTCAGGTGCTGCCGTCCCTGCGAATTGCCGATCAGGTTGCAGAAGGTCATGTTGACATCGGGCTATTGGGGGACTCCACCGACGTGCCGACCAACAAATCGGAAGACCTACTCTACTGTGAGTCCGTATGCATCATGCCGCTCGGCCACCCGCTCGCCGAGAAGTCACGAGTTTCACTCGCGGAACTCGCCACGTATCCGTTGGTTTCGTACTTCCTCGATTCACCATTCGGCACCCGGATCCACCGGATATTTTCCGACGCCGGACTCGACTACATCCCGGTGATCGAAGCCGGGGCATCGACAACGATCTGCTCTATGGTCGAGAGCGGCGCCGGCATCGGCATCGTCGAACCTTACCTCCTTTATAGCGAGCGCCCGCCCCAGGTGATTTCGCGGCCGTTGAGCCCTGTCATCCCCATCCGTCCACGCCTTATATATCCGCGGTATCGGCCGCTAACGAAGGCCGCGCGCCTATTTGTCGACATGTTCAAGAAGAGCCTGGACGAAAAATCGAGAATTTACGGAGGCGGAAACAGACGACCGTGACGGGTTATCTGAGCTCGGCGTTGCCATGTATGGACGCCCCAATATTGCAAGGAAATGGTGGGCGCGACAGAGGTTGAACCTGTGACCCCTGCCGTGTGAAGGGAGAGCTCGCCTGCAATATTGGGGAAGTCCAGATTAACGATATTCCAGCAAAATCACTCGTTGGGGAAGCGTGGCCCACCGAGAACGCACTGCGGAAAAAGGAGATATCAAGCGGGGTCTTTTCAGTGTGGCGTGAAGGAAGCTGCCCGCCGGCCGTCCACCGGCGGGCTTTGGGTCCTTCGGATCGGCGTGGCGTCAGCCGGTGTTCGCCAGTTCGCGGCGCGACACCTGCCAGTCGGGGTCCATCACGGTGGCGCGGCGCATGTCGCGGGCTTCGCTCTCGTCGAACGGCCGCGCCCGGTGCATGGTGCGGCGGTTGTCCCACATCACCAGATCGCCGACCTGCCAGTTGTGGGTATAAACGAACTCGCGCTGGGTCGCGTGCTCCATCAGATCGCGTAGCAGCATGCGCCCTTCCGGCACCGGCCAGCCGATAATGTGCGATGCATGCGACGCCAGATAGAGCGAGGTGCGCCCCGATGGCAGTTCGCGCACCAGCGGGCGGACCTGCGGCGGCAGCGCGGCGCGTTCCTCGTCACTGAAGTCTGTGAACCCCATGGACGCACGGGACGCGATGACCGAGTGCTCCGCTTCGAGATCGGCGATCTTGTCCTTCATCTTCTGCGGCAACGCCTCGTAAGCCGCGCACATATCCGCGAACTGGGTCTCGCCCCCTTCGCTCACCACCGTGTGTGCGTGAAGCAGCGAGTACTTCGCCGTCGTCGCCTTGAACGACGCGTCCGTGTGCCAGAGCTGATTGCCCAGGCTGCCCATGCGCCGGCGGTTCTGACGGTCGAGCAGTCGGCCCTTGTCGTCGATGTTGGAGATATCGACGAGCCGTTCGCTGATACGCTGCTTGATCCCCGTCTGGATGATGCCGTTGCGCACATCGAGGGGGCCGAACAGGGTCGCGAAATCGATCTGCTGATCTTCGCTCAGCTTTTCACCTGGAAAGACCAGAACGCCGTGCGTGTCGATGGCGTCACGCAGCGCATCGGCGGTGGCATCGTCGACGGGCCTGGTCAGATCGGCGCCTTCGACGCGCGCTGCGAACATTTCGTGAATCGGGGTAACGGTGATGGTCATTTCTTGTTTCCTCCTACCCCCAACTCAACGCCCGGCTGGTCAGAATGTCAAATTTGGATTATAGCGGTATTCATAACTAAATATTATGGATTGAAGAAAACATATGCGCCTCAATCTGCGCCAGATCGAAGCTTTCCGCGCCGTCTATCGGACAGGGGGTATGACCGCTGCCGGCAATCTGATGAATATCACCCAGCCCGCCGTCAGCCGCCTGATCCGCGATCTGGAAGCGGAGATCGGCCTGCCGCTGTTCGTGCGCGACGGCACGTCGATCGCGCCGACGGCGGACGCCACCGCGCTCTATCACGAGGTCGAGAAAAGCTTCCACGGCCTCGATCAGGTGGCCCAGTTTGCGAGCGATCTGAAGCGAAACCGCAGCGGGCGCATCAATATCGCAGCCTCCCTGGCCCCTTCGTTCTTTACGATCCCCGACGCGATCGCGCATTTCAGAACGGATTGGCCGGACGTCACCGTCTCCCTTCAAAGTTGCCCGTCGCCCGAAGTGGCCAACCTCGTCACCGCCAACAAGGCGGACCTGGGGCTCGCGGTCCTGCCGCCGCAGACGGGCGGCGTCCAGATCATGCCGTTGCCGGCGCTTTCCGTGGTCGCTGTGGTTCCCGAAGGTCACAGGCTGGCGAAGCAAAGCGTCATCCGCCCGCAGGACCTGGACGGCGAAGCCATGCTGATGGTGAACGAATACAGCCTGATGCAGCAGCGCATCCTGAAATCGTTCGAGACGGCGGGGATCACCCCCGACGTCATTTTCGACAGTTCGTATTCGGGGTCGATTTGCGGCTTGGTGGCCAAGGGGATGGGAGTTTCGGTGCTCGACCCGGTAACGGCACGTGCCTACGACGGCAACGGGATCGTCCGCATCGCGTTCGAACCCCAGGTCCCATACGAATTGCGGTTGATCCGCGCTGCGAACCGGCCCGCCAGCGCCCATGTACAGGCGTTCGCCGACGCGCTTCGTAAGACACTCGAAGACCGTTGACCGTCGCCACTGAGCGGATCGTCGACGGCGTTATGCCTTACGCCGCAGGCGGTTCGAACGCCTGGATCGGCGGCAGGTTGCCGTCGAAGCGCTCCACCTTGACCGTTGTCAGTTGCCCGGTGCAGCCCTGCGCCAGCGCCGAGGTGCCGATATCGCGCGTCAGCACGTTCGGGTTGCCGTGCACGCAAAGCGGCTTGTCCTCTTCCGGGTCGGCCGGATCGTACCAGGCGCCGGTCGAAAGTTGGACCACGCCCGGGCGGATGCCGTCCGTCAGCGTCACGCCCGCGAGGCAGGCGCCGCGCTCGTTCGAGAGCCTGATCACGTCGCCTTCGCTGATCCCGAGCTTCGCCGCATCCTCGGCGTTCATCGTCGCCACCTCGCGGCCGCGGTGCTTGCTCTGCATGCTGTGGCCGCCGAAATCGAGTTGGCTGTGCAGCCTTGTGCGCGGCTGGTTGGCGATCAGCACGAAGGGCGTCGTCTCGTCCGGCACGTAGACCCGGCCGAGCCACGTCGGATGACCGGGACAGTCATCCTCGCCAAAGCCGGCGATGGTCTCGGAATAGATTTCCAGCTTGCCGCTCGGCGTCCGGAGCGGCTTGCCTTCCGGGTTGTCGCGAAAGGCGCGCAGGTAGCCGCCGTCGTCGTCGCGCTGCGGCATCAGGAAGCCGTCGCTTTCCCAGAATTCCTCGAAGCTCGGCGCGGGCAGGCCCTTCTCGGCCATTTGCTGGCGCGTCGGCTCGTAAAGATGCGCCAGCCACTGGCGCACGGTGCGGCCTTCGGTGAATTCCTGCTCGCGCCCCAACCGCTTGGCGAGTTCGGAAAAGATCGCATAGTCGTCGCGAGATTCCCCATAAGGCGCGGCGACCGGCCGCATCGGCACGAGCAGCGGATCGTTCGAGCTTGCGCCGATGTCCTCACGTTCCAGCGTCATCGTGGCGGGTAACACGACGTCGGCGTGCTTGGCCGTCGCGGTCCAGGCCAGTTCGTGCACGACCAGCGTGTCGAGACGCCGGAAGGCTTTTCTGAGGCGGTTCAAGTCCTGATGGTGGTGGAACGGGTTCCCACCCGCCCAATAGACGAGCTTGATGTCGGGATATTTTCGGGTTTCGCCGTTGAAGCGGTATTCGCCGCCCGGGTTGAGCAGCATATCGGCGATCCGGGCGACGGGGATGAAATCCCTGACGCCGTTGCGGCCCTGCGAGAGCGTCGGCACCGGCACGGCGTTGAGCTGGCGGCCGTAATAGGCGATGGCGCCGAGCGCATAGCCGTATCCACCCCCCGGCAGGCCGATCTGGCCGAGCGCGGCGGCCAGCACCATCCCCATCCACACCGGCTGTTCGCCGTGTTCGGCGCGTTGCAGCGAATGCGAGACGACGATCAGCGCGCGCTTGCCGTGCAGCCGTCGGGCGAGATTGACGATCTCGTCGGCGGGCACCCCCGTAAGATCGGACGCCCACGCGGCGTCTTTCGGCTGGCCGTCGGTCTCACCCATAAGATATCTCTCGAATTTCGGCCAGCCCTCGGTAAAGCGCTCGAGGAATTCGCGGTCGTGCCTGTCTTCGATCACCAGCGTGTGAACGAGCGCCATCATCAGCGCGGCATCCGTGGCCGGCACCAGCGACAACCATTCGGGGTTCGCTTCTTCGGGCAGGTCGGAGCGGATAGGACTGACAGTTATAAACTCGCAGCCCCGTTCCGCCGCGCGCTGCATGGCGCCGCGCTCGACGTGCTTCGAAACACTGCCGCCGGCGACCATCGAGTTCTTGAGCGCCATTCCCCCGAACGCCAGCACGATTTCGCTGTGTTCGGCCATCTGTTCCCAGGTGACGTTGCGTTTCGTCAGGCCTTCGTAATCGCCGATAATGTGCGGGATCAGAATCTGCGACGACCCGGACGAATAGCTGGCAATCGATTTCACGTAGCCGTCGCAGGCGGTGTTGAGGAACCGGTGCACCTGACTTTGCGCGTGGTGAAACCGGCCCGCACTGGACCACCCATAGGATCCGCCGAAAATCGCGTCGGGCCCAAGATCGTCACGCACGCGCCCGAGTTCCCTCCCCAGAAGATCGAGCGCCTTCTCCCACGACACCGTCACGTATTCGTCGCGCCCGCGTCGGTCGTCGGGGCCGGGCCCGTTTTCCAGCCACCCCTTGCGGATCATCGGCTGCGCGATGCGCGCGCGGTGGCGCAGCGCCGTCGGGAAATTCTGCAGGATTTCGTTCGGATCCGGATCGTCGGTGTGCGGTTTGACCTCGAGTTGTCCGTCGTGAATGCGCGCCTGGAACACGCCCCAGTGGGAGGTGTGCGGGCGGAACGGTGTGTCGGCGTCCGGTTTCGCGTCGGTCGTTTTGGGTTTCAGCACAACAAGGTCTCTCTTGTCTATTCGCGTTCAGTCGTCGAGGTAGTCCGGTCCGGCGATCCCCACGCTCTGGCGCAGGCATTCCATGTTGATGACCTGATCCCAGGCAACATTACCCATATTGGCATCCGGACCGAAGATTTTGAGGGTCTGCTTCGCCATCTCGAACACGTCGTTGAGCGAAACCCCGGCGATCCACGGGCCCGGCAGTTCGATCATCACCTGATGCGCCGGCACGGCGTTCTTGATCCGGGTGATCGAGGAGACATTCGCCTTCCCCGCCGAGACGAGTTCCGCCGCTTCGAACAACACCACGTCACAGCCCGCTTCCAGACAGACTTCCGACTGGCGTATCAGTTCGTCGATATCGGCGACGTCGTGCTTGGAGCCGACCTCGCCATGCACTTCCAGTCCCACGTCGAGCGCCTGTTTGACGAGGTGTTTGCGCTGGTCGTCGCTCATCTCGATGCAGTTGTCGGATACCTCGATGCACTTGACGCCGATGCGCTTGACCTCGTCGAAGAACATCGGCGCGGCGTCGTAGCCGTGCTTGGTGATGACGTATTCCAGGAACTGCCCGCCGATGAAGATGCCGACGCCGTGGCCGGCATAGACCTCGGCCTTCTTCGCGAACGTCTTTTCGTCATAGAGCTTGGCGGAGCCAACGAATATCTTGGCGAGGTCGACATAGTCGCCGCAGACGCTGAGATGGTCGTCGAGCAGCGCCGGGCCGAGGCCCATGTCGATCATCATCGTCACGCCAGTCTTGCGCGGTTTCGAAGCGGATCGCCCGTCGGGGACGGGGATAAAAGAAAACGGCCGGTCGGTCATGGTGGGGAACTCCTGCTTTAGAAAGTCCTATATACAACATCATCCGGACGATGGCTCGCATTTGTGCATGTCGGATTTGCCGAGAACGAGACGGCACCGTACGATCCCGCCATGACGGACTTCTTCGACGGTTTCGAACTGGAAACGGTGCAGGTCACGGACGGCGGCATCAGGTTGCGCCACGCCGGTTCGGGCCCGCCGCTGCTGCTTTTGCACGGCAACCCGCAGACCCACGTCATGTGGCACCGGGTCGCGCCGGCGCTATCGAAGCGTTTTCACGTGATCTGCCCCGACCTCAGAGGCTATGGGCATTCGTTCAAGCCCGCCCCGAGCAGTGACCACGCGACCTACGCGAAAAAAGCGATGGCAAAGGATATGGCGGAGGTCATGTCGCACTTCGGCTATGAGAGGTTTGCCGTCGCCAGCCACGACCGCGGCGCGCGCGTCGCGCACCGGCTCGCCATCGACTTTTCGGACCGTGTCGAAAAGCTCGCCGTCCTCGACATCATTCCGACCATCGAACATTTCGAACGCACCGACATGCGCTTCGCCATGGGCTATTATCACTGGTTCTGGTTCGCGCAGCGCCACCCGCTGCCGGAAAACGTCATCAACGCTGCGCCCGAGGTCTGGTTCAAGGCGCATACGTCGCGCGAACCGAAAGACGACGGCTTCTTTCACCCGGACGCGTTGGCCGATTACCTGACCGCCGCCCGCGACCCGGCGATGATTTCAGGCATGTGCGAGGATTACCGTGCCGCCGCGACCATCGACATGGTGCACGACCGCGAAAGCCGGGACGCCGGCGAGATGATCCGCTGCCCGCTACTGGTTCTGTGGGGCGCCAAGGGCAAGATCGGCGAATGGTACGAGCCGTTCGAGATCTGGCGCCGCTATTGCGCCGACGTGATCAGCGGCGGCGCCGTCGCCAGCGGCCACTATCTCGCCGAAGAAGCGCCGGACGAAGTGCTCGCGCACTTCGACGGGTTCTTCACGAGCGACCCTTAGAGCATCCGCGCGTGACGCGCTTGCTGCAGAGGATGGAAGCGCGGTAGCGCACAGGATCGCATCCCGGCTTACCGCGTCCCAATTCTGTCGTCTACGGCGCTCAGACGGCGCCGGCGCCGTGCCCCGGCAGCGTCGGCGTCCGGTTCAGCGACGCGAACGGCGAAAAGCCTTCGCTGGTGCGTTTCAGACGCGCGCGGAACCGCGAGAGCCAGCAAAAGGCGATGATCGCGAGGATCGCAACGCCGATGGCGGTCGCGAAACCTTGCATGATGCCCATGCCGGTCTGCTGATAGGCATGCGCCCCGAAGGCGAGTGCGCTGACCGCGCAGATGATCATCAAGAGCGCAATGATCTGCGAGGCGAACTCGTCGTGCACCCATTTCGGGACGAACGGGTTGCGCATGACGAGGATCAGAAACATGAACGCGGACACGGCGAACACGATCACCGCCGAACCGACGACAACATCGAAAATCACGGACATTCAGGTACTCCGGTGCGCCCGCCCCGGCCGGGGAACGGTGCACAATGAACGGCCAATGGAGGTCAATGGGTGGACGCACTGGCGGGGTTCGCGGCCTGAGGCGTTGCTTCCGATGAAACCGCTCGTCAGGCCGCGCGCATTATATAACGGTTTTCGAAATTTCAGATAAAGATTCTTATCCTCGACACCCAGCCGCCGCCACCGTATCCGGCTCTCACCGTCCTGTCAGGGAAATTTCACAGACCAGCCATGCGATCGCCGCTCTCCTCCCGCGCGGGGCGCCGACTACATCATGCCTATCCTTTCCGGAGCATTCGTCATGAACCACATGGTATCCCCAACGCCCGGGAGACCCCGCCGCAAACATGCGCGGCGCCGTCAGCAGGCGGAAAAAGCCGGTCACTTCGAACGTCGTGCCGACGCCCTGATCACCACCCTGTCCGTTTCGCTGATCTCGTTCGTCACGCTGGGCGGACTTGGCATGCTGCTCATCGGCGTCGGACTTCACCGCTTCGGTTTCCCGAATGTGCTGATCTGGATATCGGTAGGCGCTGTCGCCGCCGTCGCCGCCGCCGGCACATGCCGGCTCGCGGCCGCCGTGTGGAAACACGAAATGGCCCAGACGGCACAGACGGACGCCGGTTGAGCTACAACCCCCAGAAGAGCTTCGCCAGCACCGTGAACACGACCCACGCGATCAAAATCAGCGGCAGGCCGGCGCGGACAAAATCCTGGAACTTGTAGTGGCCCGGCCCCATCACCAGCAGGTTCGTCTGATAGCCCATCGGCGAGGCGAACGAACAATTGGCCGCGAACACCATGGCGATGGCGAACACCATCGGGTCGGCACCGATCTCGCGGGCGAGATCGACCGCAATCGGCGTGAACAGCACCGCGACCGCGTTGTTCGAGATCACGTTGGTCATCAGCGCCGCCAAAAGGAACAAACCCGAGATGATGATCAGCGGTCCCTGATCCGCGAACACAGATACCATCCCATGCGCCAGATACATCGCGCCGCCGGTTTCGCGGAGCGCCACGCTCATCGCCAGCGCGGCGGCGATGGCGGTAGCGATCTTGGGATCGATGGCGCGGAACGCCTGCCTGAGATTGAGCACCCCCGTCGCCACCATGGCGACGGCGCCCGCGAACGCCGAGACGACGATCGGCAACGTCCCCGTCGCCGCTGCGACAACGGCCGCCAGGAAGATCAGCGTCGCGCGTTTGACATGATCCAGCGTCGGCAGGTCCTCGCGCGATGACTCGATCAGGATCGCATCGCGCCCGCCCCTGAGGCCACGAATGTCCTCCCGCTGCCCCTGCACCAGCAGCACGTCGCCCGCCTCGAGCCGGATTTCCGTGATCCGCGCCCGGATCATCCTGGCCCGGCGCTGGATGCCGAGCACGATGCAGCCGGTCTTGTACCTGAACCCGGCCAGTCTCAGCGTCTGCCCGACAAGGCGTGACGCCGGCGCGATCATGACTTCCGCCAGCACCTGGTCGGCCTGCCGCCAAGGCGCATCCTCGTCGTCGTCCTCGAGCGCCTTACCGTCCCGGAGGTCGGGATGGAACAGCTCGCCATGCTCGGCGATCGCCTCTTTCAGAACCGCGCGCGTCGCGGCGACGACGATGACGTCGCCCTCGACCACCTGAAGATCCTCGAACGGCGGCAGAATCGCACGCTCACCGCGCTGGATCATCCTGACCGTCATGTCCGGCAACGCCTTGAAATGTCCGCCCGGCGCGCTCTCGCCGATCAGTTCGGAATCGGGTGGGGTTTCGATCTGCACGATGAACTGCTTGCCCGCCCCCTCGGTGGAGACGCTCTCGGTCATGCTGGCGCGGTCCGGCAGTATTCTCGGCACCACGAACACCGCGAACACCAATCCCGCCAGGGCGATGATCGCGCCCGGCACCGTGAAGTCGAAGAAGTCGAGCGGCTTCGCCCCGATCTCGATCAGCGCGGTATTGACCAGAAGGTTGGTCGAGGACCCGATCAGCGTCGTCATCCCGCCCAGAATCGCAGCGAAGCTGAGCGGGATCATCACCCGGCTCGGCGAGATATGATAGCGGTGCGCCATCGCCTGCATGAGGGGGATGAAGATCACCACCACCGGCGTGTTGTTGAGAAACCCGCTGACCGCGCCGACAATGAACAGCACCACGAAGATCGCCGCCGTCGGTGGAATCTTGGCGCGCATGTGATCGAGCAGCCACTGCGCGCCGCGGTCGAGAATACCCGTCCGGATCAGCCCCTGTCCCATCACCAGCAGCGACAGCACCGCCACCAGCGCCGGGTTGGCGAAACCCTCGAGAATACGGCCGGGTGCCAGTCCGGCCTCGCCGTTGTCGGCGGGTACGCGGAAGAACTGAAAGAACAGCAGGATCGCGCAGATCGTACCGAGCGACGTCAACTCCATCGGCCATTTCTCGGCCGTGTAGGCGATCAGCGCCAGCGCGATGATCGCGAACGTCGCCCACATCTGTACGTCGGCGCTGATGGTGAATGCCATGTGCCCTCGCTGTTACTTGTCGGATGTTAACCTAAAATTGCGCGGGTGCGATGTCCGATCGGCTTAAACCCGGATGCGCCCGTGAACGGGGCGGCACGCCGAGTGGTGCGGTCCGGTTCCGGACGAAATCGGAAAAAATATCTGCATGCTTCGATTATGCCGCAAAAGCGCCCGCCGCCCAAGAGTCTACGAAATGGCGGAAATCCGCGGCTCCCCGATTACCAGCGCGAGACGAAAAAAATTTAAAAAAAATCGCCGGTTGTGACCGTCGTCACTGTTGGTGACAGGGGGATTGGGTATGTTGAGGATGCTTCTAGTCTCTCCCCGAGACTTCTCTCCCTGTCTAACTCGCCGGGTCCTTCGGGACCCGGTTTTTTTCTTGCCTCTTCGCCGGCACGTCACCGGTCACGGCTTTGACCGCCGGGCGAAAATGCTGGAAAACAAAAGCGTCGAATTCGGCACCCTCGAACAACGAAGGGCGACATGCCGCAAAGGCCGAACGCGCCCTCAGGGAAGGAAAGAAACCCAAATGAAAATCACCAAAGTCACGCCCTCGCTCATGTCGAAGTTCATGTTCGTCGAGATCGAAACGGACGCCGGGATCACCGGGCTCGGCGAGTGCGGCGCCTGGGGCCAGTTGGAAGCCGCGCACACGGCGGTCGAAAAGTTCGCCGAGTACCTGATCGGCAAGGACCCGGGCCCGATCGAGCACCACTGGAACATCATGCACCGGTTCAGCCATTTCAGGGGTGCCGCCATCTGCGGCGCGATCTCGGCCGTCGACATCGCGCTCTGGGACATCAAGGGCCAGGCGCTGGGCGTGCCGATCCACCAGCTCATGGGCGGGCCGACGCGGAACAGGGCGCGGGTCTATGGCCACGTGAAAGCGGAAACGCCCGACGAGATGGTGCAGAACTGCGTGAAGATGAAAGAGTTGGGCTTTACGGCGGTCGGTCACTTCAATCCGTTCCTCGATGAGAACCGCGATCAGCCCTATTACAAATCCCACGCCCGCAAGATCGACGATGCCGTCGCCGTGGTCGCCGCCGTCCGGGACGCGGTCGGCCCGGACCTCGATCTCTGCATCGAGATTCACCGCCGCCTGACGCCGGCGGAAGCGGTCGTATTCGCGAAAGAGCTCGAGCCCTACCGGCCCATGTTCTACGAGGACCCGATCCGCCCCGACAGCTTCGATGCGATGGCGCGCGTCAACGACCGGATTACCATTCCGCTCGCTACCGGCGAACGGTTCAACTCGTTGCACGATTTCCAGAACCTGCTCCGTCGCGACGGCGTCGATTATGTGCGGACATCGGTGTGTCTGTGCGGCGGGCTGACCGGCGCCAAGAAGATCGCCGCCATCGCCGAGGCCAACGACGTGCAGATCGTGCCGCACAATCCGCTGTCGCCTGTCTGCCTGTTCGCCGAACTGCAACTGGACGCCAGCGTCGCCAACTTCGCGATCCAGGAATATTCGAACGTCGGCGTGGGTTTTGAAGACAAGGGCACGTCGAACGAACCGACCACAAGGCTCGCCGACGCGTCGCTGGTGACCAACGTGCCGGCGTTCAAGGACGGCTTCGTGGAAATCCCCACCGGGCCGGGCCTCGGGACAAAGCTTGCCCCCGACGCCGCCGAGAAACACCCGCCGTTCCCCAGGCGCGTGCGGATGCGCCCGCACCTGGACGGCTCGCTCGTCGATCAGTAACCAAGGATATCAGGCGCGCCGGTCGTCGAGGATCATGTCGGAGGCTTTCTCCGCGATCATGATGGTCGGCGCGTTCGTGTTCCCGGACACGATCGACGGCATCACCGACGCATCGACCACGCGAAGCCCCTTGACCCCGTTGACGCGAAGTCTGGGGTCGACGACGGCGTGTTCGTCCGGCCCCATGCGGCATGTGCTGGTCGGATGATAGATCGTCTGCGCGATGTTGCGGGCGGCCTCGAGGATCTCCTCGTCCGTTTTCGCGTCGGGACCCGGCAGACGTTCCTTCACCACGAACTCCTTCAGCGGCGACGTGTCGAAGATGCGGCGGGACACCTTGATCGAATCGATCACCGTGCGCCGGTCCTTTTCCGCCGACAGGTAATTCGGCTGGATCGACGGATAGACGTCCGGATCGGGCGACGTGATGGCGATGCGGCCCTTGCTTTCCGGGCGCAACTGGCAGATCGACGACGTGATCCCCGAAAACGGATGCATCTTGATCCCCGGCTTGTCGGCGCTGAGCGGCTGGAAATGGAACTGGATATCCGGGGTTTCCAACTCGGGCTGCGTCTTGGTGAAGATGCAGACCTGGCTCGCGCCCATGCTCATCGGGCCGGTGCGTTTTAAAATGTACTCGATCCCCATCATGGTGCGGCGGATCGGGTTGTTGATCTCGTCGTTGAGCGTCGGGACGTTGACCTCGTAGACCATGCGGATCTGCAGATGGTCCTGAAGATTCTCGCCGACGTCGCGGCGGTCGGCGCGCACGGCGATGCCGTGTTCCGTGAGAAGCTTGCCCGGCCCGACGCCGGAGACCTGCAATATCTGCGGCGAGCCGATGGCCCCCGCCGACAGGATCACCTCGCCGCCCGGTTTCAGCTTCGCTTCCGTGCGCTGGCCGCCTTTTTTATAGGCGAAGCCGATGACCTTCTTCGGATCATCGTCCGCGAACAGGATTTCGATGGCCGGGGCGTTGACGACGATATCGAGGTTTTCGCGGTGCTCGACCGGGCGCAGGTAGCCGACCGCCGTCGACCAGCGCTTTCCGTTGTGCGCGGTCAGTTGGAAATACCCGGCCCCTTCCTGCTTCTCGCCGTTGAAGTCGGTGCTTCTGGGGATGCCGTTGGCCTCCGCCGCCGCGATAAGCGCCTCGCAGACGTCGCGCTTGGCGCGCATGTCGGAAACCTTCAACGGCCCGCCCGACCCGTGATAGTCGTCGCCGCCGCGTTCCTGATCCTCGGCGCGCTTGAAGTACGGCAGCACGTCCGCGTGCGACCAGCCCGGGTTACCGAGCTGGCGCCAATGATTGTAGTCCTCGGCCTGACCGCGGATATACAATAGCCCGTTGATCGAGCTGGAGCCGCCCAGCACCTTGCCGCGCGGCCAGTCGAGGCGGCGGCCCGCCAGCCCCGGTTCCGGGTCGGTCTTGTAGCACCAGTCGGTCTTGGGGTTGTGCAGCGTCTTGAAGTAGCCGACGGGGACATGAATCCAGGGGTTCGAATCGCGCCCGCCTGCTTCGAGCAGCAGGACGCGCATGTCCCTGTCGGCGCTCAACCGGTTCGCCAGAACACACCCTGCCGAACCCGCGCCGACGATGATATAATCGTATATACTGTCTGTATCACCCATGCTGGACCCTAACCAGCTTGCAAAAAAGTTGCAACAATGAAACCCTATGTTCCATAAATGGGATTTAGGACGATTTTATAGTGTTTCTGGAGAAATACCCGTGAAGGATGACTCGAACGCCGGTTCCCGGTCGATCCGGGTCCTGGAACTTCTGGAAGTGGTCTGCGACATGGACCGTCCGGCGACGGCGCTGGATATCGAGGTCGCGTCGGGTCTTCCGAAAGCGACCGTGCACCGGCTCTGCAACCTTCTCCTGGAAGAAGGCTACCTGCGCCGCGACGTCAACGGCCGCGGCTACGAGGCCGGGGAGCGGTTTTCACGCCTCGCGCTGAAACTTCTGTCGAGCCAGAGCGGCCGCGGCGAACGCCACGCGATTCTCGAAAACCTGACCCGAGAGATCGGCGAGACCTGCAACATTGCGTTACCGCTCCAGACCTCGATGCAGTACCTCGACCGTGTCGAGAGCGAATGGCCGCTCAGGATCCAGCTCCCTGTCGGCTCGCACGTCCCCCTTCACTGCACGGCGAGCGGCAAGCTCTATCTGTCGAGCCTGCCCCGGTCGCGGCGCGAACGCCTGATCGCCAAACTGCCGCTGGAACCGAAAGCGGCCAACACCATCACCGACGCCGATAAACTGATGAGCGCGCTCGACGCCATCGCCAAGTCGAAGATCGGCACTGACAACGAGGAATTCATCCCCGGCATGGTCGCCGCCGCCGTGCCGGTCACCGACAAGGACGGCAAACTGCTGGCGACGCTGGCGACCCACGGCCCGGTAGTGCGTATGAGCTTCGAACAGGCGGTCGCGCACGTGCCGCGCCTTCAAAAAGCCGCGCAAGAGATCGCCGCTTCCTTCGAATAATGCAAAGACCCGACGACATTCTGGATGCCTTGAGGGCGGGCGGCCTGCTCGCCCCCGGCGAGACGCCCGACTGCACGCCTTTAACCGGGGGCGTCAGTTCCGACATCTGGCGCATCGACCTGACAACCGGGCCGATCTGCGTCAAGCGCGCCCTCGCCAAGCTCAAGGTCGCCGCCGACTGGCAGGCACCGGTGTCGCGCAACGCCTATGAAGTGGCATGGATGCAGACGGTGCGCGCCATCGCTCCCGACGCGGTGCCGGACGTGCTCTATCACGACCCCGATACGGGCCTGTTCGCGATGAGCTACCTGCCCGCCGAAACGGCGCCGCTCTGGAAGGCGCAACTCCGCGACGGCATCGCAGAGACGAAGAGCGCCGTCGCCGTCGGCGACATCCTCGGTCAAATCCACACCATCACGTCGAAAGACCCGGCGATCCCGGGGCGCTTCGACAATGACGATATTTTCCACGCGATCCGGCTCGAACCCTACCTGCTGGCGACCGCCGACGCCTGCCCCGACGTCGGCGGCCGTCTGCGCGACCTCAGCGCGATAACAGCATCGAACAAGGTCGCCCTGGTGCACGGGGATGTGAGCCCGAAGAACATCCTGATCGGCCCCAAGGGTCCGATCTTTCTGGATGCCGAATGCGCATGGTTCGGCGATCCGGCCTTCGATCTCGCGTTCTGCCTCAATCATCTTTTATTGAAATGCCTGTGGACGCCATCAGCGCGTGACGGCTTCAAGGCCTGCTTCGACGCGCTCTGCCGCGCTTACGAAGACGCGACGGCGGCGATGGCGGACCGCGACATCGTCAAAAGGACGGCGCATCTTCTGCCGGGCCTGTTCCTCGCCCGCGTCGACGGCAAATCGCCCGCCGAGTACATCACCGAAGACGCGGACAAGGCCCATGTCCGCGCCGTCGCCCGCGAGTTTTTGACAAATCCCTGCGATCATCCGATAGACATGAACGGCGCGTGGCACGCGCACCTGAACAAAAACTAAAACGCCACTTCGGGCGGGGGAAGACATCATGGCCAAGTATTCGATCAAGAACGTCCACGCGCGCCGGGTCTGGGACTCGCGCGGCCGCCCGACGGTCGAGGTCGAAGTCGAACTGGACGGCGGCGCCAAGGGCATCGCCATCGCCCCCGCCGGCGCATCGCGCGGCCGCTTCGAAGCCATCGATTTGCGCGACGGCGGCAAGACGTTCGGCGGCTGGGACGTCACCAACGCCGTGAAAGCTGTCGATGTCGAAATCGCCGAAGTCCTGAAGGGTCAGGACGTGCGTGAACAGGAACGGCTCGACAAGTTCATGATCGAGTTGGACGGCACCAAGAACAAACAACGCCTGGGCGGTAACGCGACGGTCGCCGCCAGCATGGCGCTGGCGCACGCGGCGGCGGCCTACGAGGGTGTGCCGCTGTGGCAGTATCTGCGCGGCGGCGATGAGGGCGACGTCTTTCTGCCGCTCCCGGAAATTCAGATCTTCGGCGGCGGCGCGCACGCGTCCAGGCGCGTCGACGTGCAGGACTTCATGGTCATCGCCACCGGCGCGACGAGCTTCCGTGAAGCCCTCGACTTCACCGCGGAGGTCTATTTAAGCGCCGGCAGGATCATGGCAGATGCCGGTAAGCTCGCCGGCGTCGCCGACGAGGGCGGCTACTGGCCCGACTTCGACACCAACGAGGAAGCGATGGAAACCCTGGTGCGCGCGATCGAGGGCGCGGGGTTCACGCCGGGGCACGAGGTCTCTATCTCGCTCGACATCGCCGCGTCGGAATTCGGCGAGAACGGCAAGTACACCCTCGCCAAGGACGACCGCACGCTCTCAAGCGAGGAACTCTGCGCGATGCTGGTCGACTGGATGGAACGCTATCCCGTCGTCTCTATCGAGGATCCGCTCGGCGAGGACGACCCGGACGGCCTGATGAAGTTCACCTGGGCCGTCGGCGAGAAGCTGCAGGTCGTCGGCGACGACGTTCTCGTCACCAACGCCGACAGGGTTCGCGCCGCCGCCAGGGACAAGCTCTGCAACTCGCTTCTCTGCAAACCCAACCAGGCGGGCACGCTGACCGAGGCCAAGGCCGCCTTCGACGCCGCCGAAAAGGCGGGTATGGGGCGCATCGTCTCGGCGCGCTCGGGGGAGACCGAGGACAGCACCATCGTCCACATGGCCGTCGGCTGGGGCGCACCGCAGTTAAAGGTCGGCTCGTTCACCCGCTCAGAACGCATGGTGAAATGGAACGAGGGGTTAAGGATCGCCGACACCCTCAAGGATCGCGACGGCCCCTTGATGCCCAAATCCGCGTTCCATTGGCGCTGACGTGAAAGCGACCGACGCGCTTCTGGCCGTCACCGTCGCCGTCATCTGGGGCGTCGCCTTTGTCGCGACCGAATTCGCGCTTCAAAGCTTCACGCCCGCGCAACTGGTGGGCTTCCGCTTCGTCATGGCCGCCGCCCCGGTGTTCTTCGTCAGAAAACCGGATATTCCCTGGACGCTTCTGATCGCGCTCGGCCTGTTTCTGTTTACCGGCCAGTTCATGTTCCTGTTCTTTTCGTTTAAGGCCGGGATGCCGCCGGGCCTGGCATCGGTCGCGACGCACACGCAGGCGCTGTTCACAATCATCATCGCCGCGTTCGTGCTGCGTGAAATCCCGACGCCGAAGCAGATTTCCGCCGTCGCCATCGCCTTTATCGGGCTTGGGATGGTGTTCGCCAGCGTCGGCGGCGAGCTGACGTATCTCGGTCTCTGCCTGACCCTGACCGGCGCGGTGAGTTGGGCGATCGGCAACAACATCCTAAAGCGGCTCGGCCACGTCGACATGCTGGCGCTGATGTTCTGGCTCAGCATCGTGCCGCCGTTCCCGGCGTTCGCGGTCTCTTACATGTTCGGTGACAGCTTCGACTTCATCGGGACGTTCAGGAACGCCTCGATGATCAGCATTCTCTCGCTCGTCTATCTCGGCATCGGCTCGACCGCGGTCGCGTTCGCGATCTGGGGCCGGTTGCTGAACACCTATCCCGCCGTGATGGTAACCCCGTTCGCTTTATTCGCGCCCTGCGCCGGGGTGCTGACGTCGTATCTGGTGTTCGGCGAGGGTTTCGGCACCCTGCGCGGTGCGGGTATGATCCTGATCATGATCGGCGTCGCGGGCACCATCCTGCTGGGGCCGAAGCGCAAAAAACCGAGCGGAGTGGACGCCCAATGAGCATCACCGGATCGTGCCTCTGTGGTCGCGTGACATTCGAGTATACCGGCGACGTCGCGGCCGCCGCCTACTGCCACTGCACCGATTGCCGCAAGACGACAGGGAGCGCCTTCAACATCTCCATCGGGCTGCCTGCGGAAGGGTTCTTACTCACCAAAGGTTCGCCGAAAGATTTCACCAAGACTGCCGACAGCGGCCAGGCCGTCACGCGGCACTTCTGCGGCGATTGCGGTGCGCCGCTTTATACCTCGTCGTCGCTTAACCCCGTCATGATTTACGTGAAGGCGGGCGCGCTCGACGACCCGTCCGTCGTCAAGCCGGCGTACCAGAGCTGGACGCGCTCACGCGTGTCCTGGTCGAAGATAGATGATGATCTGCCCGGGTTCGACACCGACCGGGCGCAAGGATAGAAACTCAGTCGAGGAAACGCCCCTGGCCGCGAAGCCGGTCGACGAACACGTCGATCAGGCGCCTCAGAACCTTGTCGTTCTCACCCAGCTTGCCGAGGCGCGCCGCCAGGTCGTCCTGCGTGATGACCGTCAGCTTGGCGTTGCCGACGACTCGCGCGGAGGCCATGCGCGGCTGGTTGTCGATCAGCGACATTTCGCCCAGGATATCGCCGCGGCCGAGCGTCGCCAGCACCACTTCCTCGTTCCCGGACTTGCGGTAGACCTGCACCTTGCCGTCCAACACCAGATAGGCCAAATCGGCGGTATCGCCTTCTTCGAACAGAATTTCCCCGTCTTCGACCTCGCGCCGTTCGATCTTGCCCTTCGTCACGGTCGCATCCTCCATGGTAAATTCAACGACGCTGCTTTCTTGCGCCGCCGGTTTGTCCTTAACGGGATCGGCGCCGGCGTCGTCGTCACGCGACACCAGCCGGTCCAGCGTATCGGTGAACAACGCCCGCCATTTCTCCGGGAGCGCGTCGGACGCCAGTTTCTCCTTCAACGCCGCCATCACGTGCGCCACCCGGTCGCGCGGCATGTCCGCCGGTACCAGCGACGACAACGACGTCAGTTGCTGAACCAGCCGCGCCATCACGTTCAGGACCGCCTGCTCGTTTTTCTGGCCGATCGGCGAGCCGATCATGTCGAGCAGGAAACCGAGCCTGACCGCACGGTAAGGCAGCAGCGCCAGCACGTGGCTGATCGCCTCTTCCGTCGTCAGGTCGTCCTGATCTGAAAACGCGATCCGGGCCCGGCCGACGATGGCGCCCGCCATCTCGGACCCGCCCGCGATCCCCGCCGCTTCCGTCGCCTCGCGGATCAGCCCGCGGAGCGCTTCCTGATCCGCCTTCGGTCCTTCGCGGGTCAGCGGCCGCACGCCGGCGATGGTTCTTGCGACCCGGCCCAGCAACACGCTTTCCGACTTCGGCATCGGCCGTTCCGCCATGAAGCTGTTGAACGCTTCGATGCAGGACCGGCTGTTCTTGGTTTTGCAACGCCCCTGCGTCAGCTGGATCATGTCGCGGAGCGCCGTCATCGGATCGGCGAAACCGCCGAACAGGTCGGTGACGGCGGTCGGGCTTTCGAGGATTTCGGCGGCGATGCCGTCGAGGTACGCCTCGACCAGCTTTTCCGGCGCCTTTTCGCCGAGTTCCATCAACAACGCCAGCTTGTCCGACCAGTCGCCCCGCTTCTGCAGCGTCACCGCCAGCGCGCCTAAAACGAACACGTCGCGGCCGTCGCCCTTCGGCGCCTGATCGACTAGGCCCTTGAGACCCAAATTCTGCAGCATGCCGACCCGGGTCTGGTCCTCGCCGGCGACGCGCGCGTTCTCCTTAATGTCGTTGAACACGGCATAAAGCTTGTCGTTGCAATCGGCGGGTTTCTTGCCGGTTTTCTTGGCATGGATCGTGCCGATCCGGCTCATCGCGGACGGGAACAGCTTGTCGTCACGCTCCAGCAATCTGAGCGTCCCGTAATCGAACGCCAGTTCCAGCGCCGTGATCCCCTTCTGCTCCAGCAACTCGCGAAGCAGCCGCCCGGCCGCCTGGCGCGCCGGGAACTTGTAGAAATCGGCCAGCGTGTCGCAGACCGGCGCTTCTTCGATGGGCACGATCTTGAGCGGCTTGTCGCCGAGATCGAACATCTCCTCGATGAGGATTTCCTCTTCGCCGGTGCGCATGCTTTCCGCCACCACGCGCACACCCTCGAAGCGCTTTTCGCCGATCAACACCTCGGCGCGCTCGACCGCCTGCGAACGCACTTCGTGGTGCGAGTCGACGAGCCACCGCTCGTCCTCGTAAATAAAGACGTCGTAAGTCTTCTGCGCGAGATTCTGCCGCACCGCCTGTCCCCCGTTCGAGCACTGCAATCATCGCGCCCGGCGTGTCGAGAGTCCACAGGCGAAGCGCGACAAGTATGAAGTTTAGACGGGAAGCCGGGGTTTGCCGATTTACATTTCCGACAACGCTTGCTCATATCGCTCGATGAAAACCATCGAGTATTTCTATTCCGCGCATTCGGGCTATGCCTATATCGGCTCCCGGCTGTTGACGGAGACTGTGAAGACGGCCGGCGCGCGCATCGACCACCGGCCGATGGATCTCCGCGCCGTGATCGCCAAGACCGGGCCCGGATCGCACAACACGCGGACACCCGCGCGGCGGGCGTATTTCTCCGGGCGCGCGATCGAACGCTGGGCGGAATACCGGGGCGTCGAAATCCTGTCCCGGCCGACCTATCACGACCACGAGATCGCGACCTCGAACGGCATGCTGATCGCCGGCATCTTGAACGGGATCGATATCGACGCGCTCGCGCACCGGTTTCTCGAAGCGCACTGGCGCGACGACGCCGACCTGGCGGACAAGGACACGCTCGCCGCCCTCGCCCGTGACGTCGGGCTCGACCCCGCCCCCTTGCTGGACGCCGTCGGCTCGCCCGAGGTGACGGCGGTCTACGACGCGAATACGCAAGAGGCGATCGAGCGCTCGGTGTTCGGCTCACCCACCTATTTCGTCGACGGCGACATGTTCTACGGGCAGGACCACCTCGAACTCGTCGCCCGCGCGCTGGAAAAGCCGTTCAAGGGGACGTGGCCGAGGGGGTGATCCTCCTCACAAAGCGTTTCCCCTCTCACAATGCGTTTCCCCCTCACCTAACCTCTCCCCCTTAAAGGGGGAGAGGGATAAGTTCGCGTCATGCCTCGACAGGGTCCCTCTTCCCCATGAAATGGGGGAGAGGACAGGTGAGGGGGTACTCAAAAACAAATGTCAGCCCCTGCGCCCCATCCCCCGCATCGCGTGCGCCAGGATCTCGCGGCGGATGTCGTCGGGCTGGCCCTCGACCGCGCCCGCCAGCGCCGCAAGCTCGCGCCGGAGCCCGTGCAGCTGATCCAGCAGCGAGAGGACGACCGGCATGGCGTCGCTATCGATCTCCAACTCGACGCGGCATTCGCGGATCAGCCGCACCCGGGCGACATCGGCGTCCGAGAACGTGGCCGCCTCGCCCAAGCCTTCGGGACGCACCCAGCCGCGCGAAATCCAGCGGTTCAGCTGGTCCGCCTCCAACCCTTCGACCGCCTCGAAGATTTGCGCATACCCGATCATGATCCGGCCTCCATGCCTTTGCGCGGGTCGTGGTCCCGGCCCGCTTTCCAGTCTTTCAGGAACGCCTCGAGCTCGGCGTCGGGTTTATCCGGCAACACGACCTCGAGCCGGACGTACTGATCACCCTTCTGCTTGCTTTTCGCATCCAGCACGCCGCGCCCCTTCAGCCTCAGCGTGTCGCCGGTGTTCGATCCCTTCGGCACCGTCATCTCGACCGTGCCGCCGACCGTCGGCACCTTCACCTTGCCGCCAAGCACGGCCTCCGTCAGCGACACCGGCAGCGTCATGTGGATGTTGCTGTCCTTACGGGTGAAGAACGCGTGCGGCTGGATGTGGACCTCGATATAGGCGTCGCCCGCCGGGCCGCCGCCGACGCCCGGCATGCCCTTGCCCTTGAGCCTGAGGGTCTGGCGGTCCTTCACGCCCTCGGGGATCGAGATATCGAGGGTCTTGCCGTCGGCCATCGTCGCGCGGCGCTTTGTGCCCTTCGCCGCATCCAGGAACGACACGTCCAGGGTGTAGCTGATATCGCCGCCCCGCATCTTGAACCCGTCGCCGCCGCGGCCCGGACCGCGGCCCCGGCCCTCGCCGAACAGATCGCGGAGGATGTCGCTCATGTCCTCGTAATCGCCGGCGCCGTAGCGCGCGTACTTGGCGCCGTCGCCGCCGTCGGCGTAGGTGCGGTAGTATTGCTGCTCGGGTTTTTCATGGCCCTCGGCGTCGATCTCGCCGGCATCGAAACGTTTGCGTTTTTCCGGGTCGGACAGCAGGTCGTAGGCGCCGCTGACGTCCTTGAAGCGCGCTTCTGCCTTGGTGTCGCCCGGATGCAGGTCCGGGTGGCACTCCTTGGCCTGCTTGCGGTAGGCCTTGCGGATATCGTCGGCGGACGCGTCTTTCTTGACCCCGAGAATGTCGTAGGGATCGCGCATGTTCATGCCCTCTTCGTTTAAGAAGTGAACGTCTCGGGCTTAAATATGCGCGCCGCAAAGGCCGCACAATGATGCAGGTCAATCGGTGATGGGGGATGAGTTAATGCGGTGTTTCGGCAGGGTCCCTCTCCCACACGCATGTGGGGGAGAGGACAGGTGAGGGGGTGAGCAAAAGGTGACGGGGGAGTTTACTTGGGGGGTGAGTCAGACAATACCGTCACCCCGGCGAAGGCCGGGGTCCAGTCAGACCTCATGAGAACCTGGATTCCGGCGTACGCCGGAATGGCGAGGTGGTGCATGTAAGTCGGTAGCTGCGAGTCGGCGGCTGTAGGTCGGCGCATTGGCCAACCCAATCATCCCCACATCGCCTGTATTGTTGGTGCGGACGGCGGGACTTGAACCCGCACACGCGTAAGCGCGAGAGATTTTAAGGATCGCAAACGCACAAAAAATCAGTCGTTTCTACCCCACTAGAAATGAGTACAAACGAGACGCTAACCTATTGATAAATATAGGCATCGAAGGATTTTTGATGCTTTGGTTTTTCTGAAAGGATTCAGAATATCTCGGAGACGATTTTTTTCGTTCCCGTAATTAGATCCTGAATTTCACTTTTGTCGGGCTCTCGTTCTTTACTGTGAACGCACAAATTCCTTATGTCACCCAAGCGCTGAATTAATCTCCAAGTAGGAACATCAATGACATTTGCTTTTTTGAGGGCTTCGTTGAAATCGCTAATTGTTGGAGATTGTTTTCGGAACGTGATTTTGTGTGCCTGACATACTTTAGACAAATGACTTTCTATAACCACGCCTGATACGGCACCGGATGCTCGTAGATGTCCTTTCTTCAGTAACTCTTCTGCGGCTTCTAATTCATCGTCAAATAATTGAGCTTGAAGAACCGATTCGATGTCGAGAAGTTTGCTTTTCAGAGCAGTGAAAATCGACTCAAAAATAGCAATCTGCGATTGGAACCGCGACGAAAAGACTGATTTCGGCTCGAATTTTCTCCCTTGCCAGTCGGAGATCACCAAACCAAGAAAGTAGTCCTCAATCGTATATGTTCGCCAAGTAATTTCTTTCTGATCCTCCCCCACTGAATTGGTCCACCGTCTATGATAGTGAACGGAGGATCAAAGATGGCAACGAAACGACACAAACCGGAAGAGATTGTCTCGAAGCTGCGCCAGGTTGATGTCCTTGTTGGGCAAGGTCAGCCCCGGATTGACGCCATTCGTCAGGTGCAGATTACCGAGCAGACGTATTATCGCTGGCGGAAGCAGTACGGCGGCATGGGCACGGATCAACTCAAAGAGTTGAAGCGGCTTCAGAAGGAAAACGAACGACTTCGCAAAGCCGTTTCCGATCTCACACTGGATAAGCTCATATTGGCTGAGGCCGCGAAGGGAAACTTCTGAGCCCCGCACGGCGCCGTACCTGCATCGATCTGGTGCGGGGTAAGTTCAACATCACCGAACGCCGGGCCTGCCTAGTGCTGAAGCAGCATCGATCCACGCAACGTTATGTGCCGAAGTCCCGCGACGATGAAGATCTTCTTGTTCGGGATATGATCGAACTGGCTCGGCAATACGGGCGTTACGGTTATCGGCGGATCGCTGCCATGCTGAGAGACGCGGGATGGCAGTTGAACGATAAGCGGGTCGAGCGCCTGTGGCGCCGTGAGGGGCTGAAGGTTCCCATGAAACAGCCGAAGCAAGGCCGGTTGTGGCTGAATGATGGGTCATGTATCCGCCTTAGGCCGCAGCACGTCGATCACGTTTGGTCATACGACTTCGTTCACCACCGAACGGAAGACGGCCGAGCTTATAGAACGTTGAACGTCATCGACGAGTTTAGTCGTGAGTGTCTGGCGATCCGCGTGAAACGCAAACTGAACTCGACGGATGTGATCGATGCGCTGACAGACCTGTTTATCATCAGAGGTATTCCGGCCTACATCCGGTCTGACAACGGACCGGAGTTCATCGCCGATGCCGTCCGGCAATGGATCAAGGCCGTTGGGGCCGAGACCGCGTACATCGAGCCAGGCTCACCCTGGGAGAACGGATACTGCGAGAGCTTCAACGCCAGGTTCAGAGACGAGCTTTTGAACGGAGAGATATTCTATAGCCTCAGAGAAGCCCAAATCGTCATCGAGCAATGGCGACGGCATTACAACACGAAGCGGCCACACTCAGCTCTTGGATACAGGCCGCCGGCACCGGAAAGTATCATTCCCTTGGAGGAAAAACCGATAATGCACTAACATTCAAACCGGACCAGTCAACGGGGGCAGGTCATTTCCTCTTCGGGTCCGTCTTATATAGCTCAACAAATTCATCCACTCGGTCTGGTAATATAGTCCTAACTGCAGGCAAGGCGCGTGAATACCACGACTGATAGCGTTGTGAGAGCGAACTCTCTTTTCTAAAGTCTTCATATTTTTTCTTATCTTCTTTACTCAACATTTCAGGTTCTTCAATGAGAATAAAAAGCCGGAGAATGTCATGAGCGGTGGAATACAATTCTTTTATCTCGTCAAATATTTGTTTCCGTTTATTCGTCATCTCTGACCTCAAACAAATAAATGAAGATGGTGCGGACGGCGGGACTTGAACCGGCACGATCTAGGATCGAGGGATTTTCATACCACTCTAGCTTTCACTAGACCTCCCCCTTACCAAGGGGGTGCTCGTGGTCTGGACTTTCTCTTGGCCTTACCGTACTCGCGTTAGGCGCTGCCCGTCTAGCCTCTACAACTCGGGGTGCAGCCTCTGTGTCTCTGTGCCTCTGTGGTTCCAGCCAGACGCTGAATGGGTCCCCGCTTTCGCGGGGATAACGATTTAGGGAATGCAAAACGACCGCGCGGCCAACCGATCCATCCCCGGGGCGGCCTGTAAACAGCGGGGGCTGGAAGTCGGCGACGCAGCCAACCAATCCATCCCTGCGTCGCCTATAAAAGTGGTGCGGACGGCGGGACTTGAACCCGCACACGCGTAAGCGCGAGAGATTTTAAGTCTCTTGTGTCTACCAATTCCACCACGTCCGCGTCGGCACGGACGTTACCCCGCGGCGCATAGAAACCGCAAGCCGCGAAGCGTCGCCCGGCCGTTAAAAACCGCCGCCCGCACGCTTGCCCGCCTTCATATCCCGTGCCACCCTCCGGCGATGGACGCGCACGATCAGGACGCCGAGAAAATGACTGACGGTCCCGACTTCGACCGCACCTTCCGCGACACGCTGGAAACCCTTCTGGTGTGGCGGCGCGACGTGCGCCGGTTCCGGACCGAGCCGTTGCCCGACGGCCTGCTCGAGAAGCTTCTGAACATGGCGGCGCTGTCGCCCAGCGTCGGCAACGCCCAGCCGTGGCGCTTCGTGCTGGTCGAGGACGAAGGCCGCCGCGAGGAGATCGTCGCCAACTTCGAGCGCGCCAACGCCGACGCGCTTTCGGATTACGAGGGCGAGCAGGCCGACCTCTACGCCGGGCTCAAACTGGCGGGCCTGAAAGAAGCGCCGGTGCACCTCGCCGTCTACTGCGATGAAGCGAGCGGCATGGGCCACGGGCTCGGCCGCAAGACCATGCCGGAGATGCTGGCCTATTCGGTGGTCGGCGCGGTGACGACGCTGTGGCTGGCGGCGCGCGCGCACGGCGTCGGGCTCGGCTGGGTGTCGATCCTCGATCCTGACGAGGTGGACAAAACCCTCGACGTCCCCGAAGGCTGGAAGCTGGTCGGCTATCTGTGCATGGGCTATCCCGTCGAGGAACACACCTCCCCCGAACTGGTCCGCGCCGGCTGGCAGGACCGGGTCGATATCGCCGAATTCATCCTGAAGCGCTGAAATCTATTCCGACGGATCGCGCCAGCTGCCGAGATTCCAGATGCCGACGGCGATAGTGATCCCGGTAACCGTGACCCAGATATCGAAGGTGAAGAACGCGATCCACAGCCACGACTGGTTGGCGCGCGCCATCAGCGAATAAATCCCGCCCATGTCCGACCACAGGAACAGCGCCGCCACGCCGAGCGAGATCGCGGTGCCCATCAGGCCGCGGCGGATCAGGAAACCAAAGAATGCGCGCCGGCTACGGCTCAACTCCGTCGGAATGGCGTTCATGCGGATGCACCCCCATCTCAGGCATCGTCCGGTTCTTCCATGACCGGTTCGCCGCCCAGATCTTTCAGCATTTGTACCACATCACGGGCCGCCGCGTCGGCCTTTTCGGGATCGTCGGCGCGGATCACAATGTTCGCACCGGGCCGGTCGTTGAGCGGATAGGAACCGATTTCGGTGTCCGGATGACGCAACTGAAGTTCCGTCAGCGGCTCCCCGGCGCGACCCTCCGGCACGAACGACGAGACGGTGCGGCTGACCATTGGCCGGCCGCCCGTCAGCCTGCCCTTCATGCCCTCGAACATCGCCTGCATGATGCGCGGCACGCCCGGTAAAACGAACACGTTTTCGACCTGGAAGCCGGGCGCGACGGAGACCGGGTTGTCGATCAGGGTCGCGTCGACGGGGGTGTTGGCCATGCGCCGGCGGGCCGGCGTGAACTCGTCGCCGCGCGCCGCGTAGTGCGCTTCCAAAAGCTTGACCGCTTCCGGGTTGGGGCCGAAGTCGAGGCCGAACGCACGCGCCACGCATTCCGACGTGATGTCGTCGTGCGTCGGGCCGATGCCGCCGGTGGTGAAGACGTAGTTGTAACGCTGCCTTAGCGTGTTCACCGCCTCGATGATCGCGTCCGGTACGTCTGAGACGACGCGCACCTCGGTCATGCGGATGCCGAGCTTGTTCAGCTCGTCGCCCAGGTACTGGAGATTGGCGTCCTTGGTGCGGCCCGAAAGAATCTCGTTGCCGATAATGACGAGTCCGGCGGTGACGGGTTTGGATGCGGATGTTGCTTGGTCTGACATCCCGAAAATGTAGAAAGCGTTCGGAAATTTGGAAAGCCCCAAACGCGGATCGGGCGGCCCGGGGAGAGGGAGTGTCCGGGCCGCCCGTCTTCGCATCGCGCGCCGCAGGGCCGGAGGACTACCCCCGAGCGCGACGCAGGTGCAGGTCGTTAGCTGGAGATCTTCCAGTCGCCGTCCGGCATCCGGCACGCGGTGCCGTAGCCGACCTGGCTCTCGCCGCCGACGATGACCTCGGTCTGGTATTCGCGGCAATAGGCCCCGGTGCGGGTATCGGTGCCGGTGCGCGTCGGCGTCACCGAGCCGTGGTTACCGCTGTCCGGGTTCGACCACGAAATCGTCTGGCCGACCGGCGCGTTCATGGCCTGGTTCTGGGCGCGCTGGGCATAGGCCTGATCGGCGCGGTCGAGGGACTGGCCGACGTTGTTGCCGAGCAGACCGCCCAGCACCACGCCCGCCGCGGTCGCCGCCAGCTGGCCCTTGCCGCCGCCGATCTTCGAGCCGGCGAAGCCGCCGAGGCCGGCGCCCAACAGCGTGCCCATGGTCTGTTTATTTCCCTGATCCGTGACGCAGCCCGACAGCAGGCCGAGGCTGAGCACCGCAGCCATGGCCATCGCGGCCGGGCGGCGGAATATTCCGATCCGTTTCGGCGTCTCGGTCTTCGAAATCGTCTGAAGTTCGGTGTTCATCTATTCCTCCTGTATCTGTCGCCGGCGATGTCCTCCGCGGCGATGGGAAGACTCTATTTACCTTCATTTTTATAGTCAATATTAGTTTTAAAAATAAGTGTAACTAAATGTATCAGGTGAAAATATATGTCGATCAAGGCGTTACCAGCCCTCGACACGGGCGCCGATACAAGCTAGATAATTATCATTAAAAATAAGGATAGTTGGAAACGGACGGAATTCGCCCCATGCCCCTCACCTATACGGACCAGCAGCGCCGCGCCTACCTCGACTTCACCGACAAGGTGGGGATGGGCTGGATCAAGCTTTTCGCGGGCGACACCGAGTTCTACTCGGCCGCCTACTGGGACCTGTTCACGCATCTCTGGCGCACCGTCGACCCGGTCCGCAAGACCGACGCCATCAACGCCATCACCGGCGTCAAAAGCCCTTTAACGGCCTCCAAGTATATCGACACGGCGCTGAAGCGCGGCCTGATCGTCGAGAAAGTCAATCCGAGCGATGCCCGCTCCAAGCTCGTCACCCTGTCGGCGCCGATGCGCGCGCAGATGGACGCCTTCTTCGACGACGCGGTGGATGAAATGAAGAAGGCGGCGGCAAACTTATAGCCTTTTTCCCTGTAACAAGGCTGACCCCCTCACCTAACCTCTCCCCCTGATGGGGGAGAGGGATGAGAGGACCGTGCATTTCGTCAGGGTTCCTCTCCTCCATTTATGGAGGAGAGGACAGGTGAGGAGGCAATGGTCTCAGAGATAATCCCGCAGCAGCGCCACCAGCGGCTTGTCGGCGGGCGGCATCGGATAGTCGCCGAGGCGCACCGGCGGCACCCACTTGAGTTCCTGACCCTCCAACGCCGTCGGCTGTCCCTTCCAGATGCGGCACAGATAAAGCGGCATCAGCAGGTGAAAGTCGTCATAGGCATGGCTCGCGAAGGTGAACGCGGCGAGGCAGGATTCGGTGATATCGAGGCCGAGTTCCTCTTTCAGTTCCCGCACCAGCGCAGTTTCGGGGAGTTCGCCGTCGTGCACCTTGCCACCCGGAAATTCCCAAAGCCCGGCCATCGCCTTCCCTTCCGGGCGTTTGGCGATCAGCACCCGGCCGTCGGCGTCGATCAGCGCGGCGGCGGCGACCAGCACGGTCTTCAAGGGTTTGTCCGCGCCCGGAAACGGCGCCGACCAGCAGCCGCTGTCAGGACCTGTAGTCGGCATTGATCGAGATGTAGCCGTGCGTGAGATCGCAGGTCCAGACCGTCGCCTTGCCGTTGCCGATGGCGAGGTCGACGTCGATATCGATCTCCTGGCCCTTCATGTGCGCTGCCACCGGCGTTTCGTCGTAGCCCTCGACGGCCGCGCCCTCTTCGGCGATCACGGTGCCGCCCATGGAGATCGAGAGCTTGTCCCGCTCTGCCTTCTCGCCGGCCTTGCCAACGGCCATGACGACCCGGCCCCAGTTGGCGTCCTCGCCGGCGATGGCGGTCTTGACCAGCGGCGAGTTGGCGATCGAAAGCGCGATGCGCTTCGCCGCCCGGTCGCTGTCGGCGCCCGTCACGTTGATGGTGATGAACTTCGACGCGCCCTCGCCGTCGCGCACCACCTGCTTGGCGAGATCGACGCAGAGGTCTTCGAGCGCGGCGGTGAATGCGGAAAGCGCCGGATCGTCCAGCCCTTCCGGGACCGGGTTGCCCGCTTTACCCGTCGCGAACGCCAGCACGGTATCGGAGGTGGAGGTGTCGCTGTCCACCGTCGAGCAATTGAAGCTCTTCTCGACGGCGACTGAGAGGCACGCCTGCAACAGCGGCGCCGGGATTTGCGCGTCGGTGCCGATGAACGCCAGCATCGTCGCCATGTCCGGCGCGATCATACCCGAGCCCTTGACGATGCCGTTGATCCTGACCGTCGTGCCGCCGATATCGACCCTTCTTGTCGCCCCCTTGGGGAAGGTATCCGTGGTCATGATCGCTTTGGCCGCATCGGCCCAGCGGCCGGGCGCCATGTCCGCGGCCATGGTCCGGATATGCGGCGCCAGCTTTTCGGCCGGCAGCACCTGCCCGATGACGCCCGTCGATGCCGCGAACACCCGGCTCGGCCGGCAGTTGAGCGCATCGGCGGCGGTCTGCACCAGCGCCTCGCAGGCCTGCGCCCCCAACTTACCCGTGAACGCGTTGGCGTTGCCCGCGTTGACGACGACACCCCTCGCCTCGCCGCCCGCGATATGCTGGCGGCACCAGTCGACCGGCGCGGACGGGCAGAGCGAGCGGGTGAACGTCCCCGCCACCTGGGTGCCGTCGGCGAACTTCATCAGCAAAAGATCCGGACGGCCCTTGTACTTGAGCCCTGTCTCGGCGGCGGCGATCTCGATGCCGTCGATGGCCGGAAGCTCGGGAAACGCGTCGGGCGCCAGCGGCGAACGTTCGATCATCTCTCGTCGTCCCCGCCTTACTGCTTCTTGCCGTCCATGTCGAAGCGCTCGATCTTGGCCTTCGCGCGGAGCCTTTCGACATAGGCCGCGCCCGCGGCCTGCGCCGCTTCGGTGCGCAGGTCCTCGACACTCTCTTCAAAGCTCGGCGGCTGCGCGGCGCGTTTTTCCTCGACCTTGATCACGTGGAATCCGAACTGCGTCTGAACCGGTTCGCGGGAATGCTGGCCCGCATCGAGCTTGTAGGCCGCTTCCTCGAACGCGGGCACCATCTGGCCCTTGCCGAAGAAGCCAAGGTCGCCGCCGCGCGGACCGGACGGGCCGGTCGATTTCTTCTTCGCCAGTTCGGCGAAATCGGCACCGCCGTCCAACTCCTTGATCACCGCCACGGCTTCGTCGGCGGTTTTCAGCAGGATATGGCGGGCGTGCAGTTCCTCGGCGCCGCCGGCGACCTGTTCCTGGTACATCTTCCTCAGTTTCTGGTCGGTGACGGCGTCCTCGATCTCCTTGCGGACCGCGTAGCGCTCGAGAAGCTGATCCTTGACCAGCGACAGCGCCTGCTGGAAGTCCTCGTCCTGATCCAGCTTGCGGGCGCGTGCGTCCTCGGCGACCAGCTTGGAATCGATCAGGCTCGTCAGCAGCATCGGATAGATCTGCTCGATCGCCACCGCCTGGTATTCCGGCGGCAGGTTTTCGTGCGCCTTCAACAGGTGCGACTGCAGGATCTTCTCGCCGTTGACGGTAGCGATCACCGGGTCTTCGGCCGAGGCCGGCATCGCGGCGGCGGCCATCACGAGCGACGTCACCGTTGCGGCGGCAATCTTGCGAATAAACATCTTCTTCTCCTGCCAGGGGTCCAATCCGGTCCGCGCCGGATATGTGCCCGCAATTAAGGTCGGGCGGCTGCCCGCAAAATTTTGCTGCGGCTGCCCGCGATTAAGCATCAGCGCCGCCCGGCGGGCAAGCGCGAGCGCCTTTTTAACATGCTGATACAAACTGAAAACAAATGAATCCCACTCGAAAAACCCCTGCAATAGAACGCGGCGATACTCGTTTCCAGAACAGGCCGCCGAAGCGGCCGGCAAACGACAATCAGGAGCGTGGAGTATCATGGATTTCTTTTCTGACCCCGAATTCATCAAACTTGCCGCCTTGGGTTGCGCTTTCATCGTTGGCGTCACCGTCTGTATCTATGTCGCCATCCGTGAAACCGCCGAACTCAACCGACGCCGCCGCGCCAAGAAGCTCATGTATCAGGACGCCGTGAAGCGCGAACTGGACCGCAAGCGTCAGGTCATGGAACGCATGCGCGCGCAGGAGGAGATGGTCGGCATCGAGCACCAGAATGAAGGCCGGAGCGCTGTGGAACGCGCCGGGAACCAATCCTTCGCATAATTTCAACAGGTTCTCTTGAGGGACGTTAACACTCCACACACACTCCCCCGGGGCCGGTCCAGAAGGACCGGCCTTTTTTTGACGCGGGCCCGCGCAAAGGCTTGCAAGCCCGCCCGTCCCCCGGCATGTTGCACCTGCTAACGAACACCAGTCGGAGGATGCGATCATGAGCTTCACCATCGTCGAAGAGGCGCCCGCGCGCCTGAACCGCTCCGAGCTCGCGGTTCCCGGCTCCAGCACCAAGTTCCTGCAGAAGGCCGCCGAAAGCGCGTCGGACGTGGTATTCCTCGACCTCGAAGACGCCGTCGCCCCCGACGACAAGCCGCAGGCCCGCAAGAACATCGTCGAAGCGCTGAACGACCTCGACTGGTCCGGCAAGACGGTTTCCGTCCGCATCAACGGCCTGGATACTCACTATTGCTACAAGGACGTGATCGAGGTGGTCGAGGGCGCCGGCGACAAGCTCGATCTGATCATGATCCCGAAGGCCGGCACCGCCGCCGACATCTATGCCATCGACATGCTGGTGACGCAGATCGAAACCGCCAAGGGCTTTACCAACCGCATCGGCTTCGAAATGATCATCGAAACCGCGCTCGGCATGCAGAATGTGTTCGAGATCGCCGCCGCGTCGCCGCGCAATGAATCGCTGCACTTCGGCGTCGCCGACTACGCCGCCTCGACAAAGGCACGGACCACCAACATCGGCGGCCCCAACAAGGATTATTACGTGCTCACCGATCCGCTGGAGAACGGCGAGCGCGAGACGTATTGGGGGGATATGTGGCACTACCCGATCACGCAGATGGTGGTCGCCGCGCGCGCCAACGGCTTGCGCCCCATCGACGGCCCGTTCGGCGATTTCAAGGACCCGGACGGCTATATCGCGCAGGCAAAACGCGCCGCCGTGCTCGGCTGCGAGGGCAAGTGGGCGATCCACCCGTCGCAGATCGAGCTCGCCAACACCGTTTTCAGCCCTTCGGACGAAGATGTGGCGCAGGCCAAACGCATCCTGGAAGCCATGGAAGAGGCCGAAAAAGCGGGCCGCGGCGCGGTCGCGCTCGACGGCAAGCTGATCGATTACGCGTCGATCAAGCAGGCCCGCGTGCTGGTCGACATGGCGGAACAGCTTGCGGGAAAATGATCCGGCACACTAACGTGAGCGTAGAAAATTTCGAAGGGCTGTCTCGCCAAGCCCGGCAGTAAATGGTATTCACACCGTCATGCAGGCCTATCTGGATTTCGAAAAACCGATTGCCGACCTCGAAAGCAAGATCGAGGAACTGAAGCACCTGTCGAGCGAAGGCGAGGTCAATATCGCCGACGAGGTCGGGCGGCTTCAGGAAAAGGTGCATCGGCTTTTAACGCAGACGTATTCCAAGCTCACGCCGTGGCAGAAAGCGCAGGTCGCGCGCCACCAGAGCCGGCCGCATGCCATGGCCTATATTGACACCCTGATCGACGATTTCACGCCGCTCGCCGGTGACCGGGCGTTCGCCGACGACAACGCCATCGTCGGCGGGTTGGGCCGCTTCCGGGGCCGTTCGGTGGTCGTTATCGGCAACGAAAAGGGCGACACCACGGAAACCCGTATCCGTCACAATTTCGGCATGGCCAAGCCCGAGGGCTACCGCAAGGCGCAGCGCCTGATGCAGCTCGCCGACCGCTTCAAACTGCCGCTGATAACGCTGGTTGACACGCCGGGCGCCTATCCGGGCGTCGACGCCGAAGCGCGCGGCCAGGCCGAAGCCATCGCGCGCTCGATCGAAACCTGCATTTCCGTCCGCGCGCCGTTCGTCAGCGTGGTGATCGGCGAAGGCGGATCGGGCGGCGCCATCGCGCTCGCGGTCGCCGACAAGGTGTTCATGCTCGAACACGCGATCTATTCGGTGATCTCGCCGGAAGGCTGCGCCTCGATCCTGTGGCGGGACTCGGACAAGGCCTCTGAGGCCGCCGAAGCGCTCAGGCTGACGTCGCAGGATCTGCTGAAATTGGGTGTCATCGATCAGGTGGTGTCGGAACCGCTGGGCGGCGCGCACCGGGAACCGCTGGGCGCGATCACGCGGACCGGCGACGCCATCGAAAAGGCACTCGACGGTCTGGCGAAAGTGCCGGGCGCCGAACTCCGCACCCGGCGGCGCCAGAAGTTCCTCGATATGGGCACCAAGGGGCTCTGATTTCCCCTCTTCGTCGTCCTGAACTCGATTCAGGACCCAAAACCCACTGAAATCATGGACCCTGAATCAAGTTCAGGGTGACGGGTATCGTTGTGGTTGAAAATAGAAGCATCGACTGCTTCGTTGCTTACCCACCCTCACCTAGCCTCTCCCCCAAGGGGGAGAGGGATAATATGGCGTCGGGGTCCCTCTCCTCCATTTATGGAGGAGAGGACAGGTGAGGAGCCTCACCCCACCTTGCCGTGGCAGTGCTTGTACTTCTTGCCGGACCCGCACGGGCACGGCGAGTTGCGCGGCACGCGGCCCCAGGTGTCGGGATCGTTCGGGTCGATCTGCGCCGACGCCTGACGGCTGCTGACCGGTGTCGGCTGCCCGCCGTCTTCGTCTTCGGCGGGGACGGCGCCGTCCTGCATCGCCGGGTCGACCCGGCCTTCGTGCATCTCCTGTTCCGGCCGCTGGAAGTCGTCCTCGTCCGGCGCGTGCTGGAACTGCACCTGCGCCAGCACCGTCGTCACCCGGTCGCGGAGCCCGTCCAGCATCTGTTCGAACAGGTCGAACGCCTCGCGCTTGTATTCGTTGAGCGGGTCGCGCTGCGCATAGGCGCGGAGCCCGATGCCCTGGCGCAGATGATCGAGCGTCAGCAGGTGTTCTTTCCACGTCTGATCGAGCAGTTGCAGCACCAGGCTCTTTTCGACCATGCGCATCACGTCGGGGCCGACGTTGGCGGCCTTTTCGGCCATCAGTCTATCGGTGATGTCGGTCAGACGCTCGCGGATTTCCTGATCGGCGATGCCCTCTTCCTTCGCCCATTCGTGCACCGGCAGGTCGAGGCCGAACACGCGGCGCAGTTCTTCATGGAGATAATCGATGTTCCACTGGTCGGCGTAGGCCTTTTCCGGGATCGCGGCGGAGACCATGTCGTCGATGACCTGGTGGCGCATGTCGATGACGTCGTCGGCGACCTCGTTCGCGGCCATCAGTTCGCGGCGCTGTTCGTAGATCACCTTCCGCTGATCGTTCATCACGTCGTCGAACTTGAGGAGGTTCTTACGGATTTCGAAATTGCGCGCCTCGACCTTCGACTGCGCCTTTTCGAGCGCCTTGTTGACCCACGGGTGCACGATCGCTTCGCCGTGCTCGAGGCCGAGCTTCTTGAGCATGCCGTCGATGCGCTCGGAACCAAAGATGCGCATCAGATCGTCCTGCAAAGACAGATAGAACTTCGACGTGCCCGGGTCGCCCTGACGGCCGGAACGGCCGCGCAGCTGGTTGTCGATGCGGCGGCTTTCGTGGCGCTCGGTGCCGAGCACGAACAGCCCGCCCGCTTCGAGCACGATCTCGCGGTCGCGCTGGATCTCGTCTCGGATTTTCTGTTCTGCCGCCTTGTACTTGTCGGTCCCCGGTTCGGCCTCGACTTCCTTGGCGAGACGCATTTCCAGGTTGCCGCCCAGCTGAATGTCGGTGCCGCGGCCGGCCATGTTGGTGGCGATGGTGACCGCGCCCGGCTTACCGGCCTGGGCGATGATGTAGGCTTCCTGCTCGTGGTAACGCGCATTCAGCACGTTGTGCGGAATCTTCGCCTTCTTGAGGGCGTCGGCGAGCTGTTCGGATTTCTCGATCGAGACCGTGCCCACCAGCACCGGCTGCTTGCGGGTGTGGCAGTCTTTGATCTCTTCAACGATGGCGTCGTATTTCTCTTCGACGGTCCGATAGACCTCGTCGTCGAAGTCCTCGCGCGCGATCGGCAGGTTGGTCGGGATTTCCACGACCTCGAGCTTGTAGATTTCGGAAAATTCGCCGGCTTCCGTCATCGCCGTACCGGTCATGCCGGCCAGTTTCGGATAGAGCCGGAAGTAGTTCTGGAAGGTGATCGAGGCGAGGGTCTGGTTCTCGTTCTGGATGGTGACGCCTTCCTTGGCTTCGAGCGCCTGGTGCAGACCTTCCGAATAACGCCGGCCTTCCTGCATGCGGCCGGTAAACTCGTCGATGATGATGACCTGGTTGTCTTTAACGATATAAGCGACGTCTTTTTCGAACAGCGTGTGCGCCTTCAGCGCCTGGTTGGCGTGATGCACCAGCGCCACGTTCTGGATGTCGAACAGCGAGCCTTCCTCCAGAAGCCCCGCTTCCGTCATCAGTTGTTCCATCTTCTCGATGCCGGCCTCGGTGAAGGTCGCCGAGCGGGCCTTCTCGTCCTTTTCGTAGTCGTCTTCGGTCAGCTTCGGGATCAGCGCGTTGACGGCGGTGTAAAGTTCGCCCAGATCCTCGGTCGGACCGGAGATGATCAGGGGCGTCCGCGCTTCGTCGATCAGGATGCTGTCGACCTCGTCGACGATGGCGAAGTTGAAGTCGCGCTGCACCATGTCATCCAACGTGAACTTCATGTTGTCGCGCAGGTAATCGAAGCCGAGTTCGTTGTTGGTGGCGTAGGTCACGTCGCACGCGTAAGCCGCGCGACGTTCATCGTCCTGCATGCCGTGCTTGATGACGCCGACGGTGAGCCCCAGGAACTCATAGATCTGGCCCATCCACGTCGCGTCGCGCTCGGCGAGGTAATCGTTGACGGTGACGACGTGCACGCCCTCGCGCCTGAGCGCGTTCAGATAGACCGCGAGCGTGGCGACCAGGGTCTTGCCTTCACCCGTCTTCATTTCCGAGATCATGCCGTTGTGCAGCACGATCCCGCCTAGAAGCTGCACATCGAAGTGGCGTTGGCCGAGGGTGCGCTTGGCGGCCTCGCGGACCGTCGCGAAGGCGTCGACGAGAACGTCGTCGAGACTTTCACCGTCGTCGAGACGGCTCCGGAGCCAGTCGGTGCGGGCCTTGAGATCGTCGTCGGAGAGCGCCTCGACCTCGGCTTCCTTGGCGTTGATCGCGTCGACCGTGCCTTGCAGTGTTTTGACGTACCTGTCGTTGGCCGAGCCGAACAGGCGTTTGGCGAGATTTTGCAGCATATGAGGCTCCGGATGCGCCGAGCGCGAATAAGGCGGGCCGCGCGGTCAGCGGCCCCTAAACGGTTGCAAAAGAGATAGAGTCCCGGCCCGCCCCTGTCAACGCACGCGGGTTTGACTTATTTGTGTTGGGAAACCTGCTGAAACCGGCCAATTCCCGACTCGGATCGAAAGGAGGCCACATGCCCGCCGCAACCAACGGAAATCCCGCCCATATCGGCATCGTCGGCTGCTCGGCGGAGGGCGCCGCGTTGTGTTACCGCACGATCTGCACCGAGGGCCCGCTGACGCTGGGTCCGCACGCGCATCCGGAGGTCACGATGCACACCCCGCCGCTCAGCGACTATGTCGACTGCCTCGAACGCGGCGACCTGGACGGCGTCGCCGGGCTGATGCTGCGCTCGGCGGAAAAGCTGGCCGGCGCGGGCGCGGATTTTCTGATCTGCCCGGACAACACCATCCATCAGGCGTTCGCCCGCGTCGTTCCACACTCCCCCCTGCCGTGGCTGCATATCGCCGAAGAAGTCGCCCGTCACGCCGCCGAAAAGGGCTACACGCGGCTCGGCCTTACCGGCACGCGTTGGCTGGTCGAAAGCGACGTCTATCCGGAAAAGCTCGCGGCTGCGGGGATCGAGTGCGTGCGTCCGCCGGCGGATGCCGTGGACGGAATCGATCGTCGGATCATGAACGAGCTCGTGAACGGCGTCTTCACCAACGACACCGCCGCCTACTTCCGGGATGTCATCGACGGTCTGAAGGACCGGGGCTGCGATGCGGTGATTCTCGGGTGCACCGAAATTCCGCTGATCGTCGACGCGGCGAACGCGCCGCTGCCGACGCTGGACTCGACCCGGATCCTGGCGCGCGCGGCGCTCAAGCGGGCGACCGATACGGACAAATGATCAACCGCTGCCTGGCAAACGCGTTCTTTGTTTCCCGGCCTTGAGCCGGGACCGATCTCTCAATTCACGCCATGCCGGTCCATCGGTCCCGGACCAGTCCTACGGCCCGTCCGGGAAACAAGCTTAAAGACCTGCCAGCGGATGGCTGGTTTCGACCAGCGCGCGCAGGCGTTCTTCCATGACGTGGGTATAGATCTGCGTCGTCGAGATATCGGCGTGGCCCAGCATCTGTTGCAGCGCGCGAAGGTCCGCGCCGTTGGCCAACAGATGGCTGGCGAACGAATGCCTGAGCACGTGCGGCGACACCCGCTTCCGGTCGAGGCCCGCTTCCGTCGCCAGTTCCTTGATCAGTTGGCCGAAGCGCGCCCGGGTAAGGTGCCCTTCCTTGCCGCGCGATGCGAACAGGTAGCGTTCCGCCCTGCCCCTTTTCCCCTTGGGCATAAAGCGGTCGCGGACCAGCATATAGTCTCTCACCGCGTCCTGCGCCGGTTCGCCCAGCGGCACCATACGCTCTTTCCCCCCCTTGCCGTTTACGATCAACACGGGGCTCTCGCGCAGGAACGCCGTCACGGGGAGCGTCACCAGTTCGCTGACCCGAAGGCCCGTCGCATAAAGGATTTCCATCAGCGCGCTGAGACGAACCCCATCCGCCCCCGGCCTCCTGTGCGCCGCCTCCAGAAGGGCGTCGACTTCGGCTTCGCTCAGGTATTTCGGCAGCCGCTGGCCGAGCTTCGGCCCATCGAGGGACGCGGTCGGGTCGTCTTCCCTGAAGCCCATCTCGACGACGAAGCGGAAGAACCGCTTGAGCGCCGAGAGCCGCCTGGCCGCCGTCGCTGACGACAGCCCCTTCTCGTCGATGGCCTTGAGATACTGCCGCACCTGATCGACACCGGCGCGTTCCGGCGTCGTCTGCCGTCGGCCGACGAAGTGCGCGAACTCGGTCAGGTCGCCTCGGTAGGCGGCAAGCGTGTTCGGCGACGCGTTCCGGGTCGAACGCATCATGTTCAGGAAGTTTTCGATCCACGGGTAACTCAGCTCCGCCAAGTCGTTCCCCCCGTATCAGAGCCCGGCCTTGAGAAGCGTCTCCACCGCGAGCTCGCGCGCCAGCCGCTCGAAGCCGAGCCCCCTGAGCGCGCCAACCACTTCATACGTCACGGAGACGCTCTGCTCGCCGGCCGCGCCGTTGCCGACCGCCTGCAGCGCATAGGCCATCGCCTTGGCGGCGCCCGGCGGGACGTTGCGCTCCGCGTTGCCGCTCTGCGACACCCGCGTCACCCCGCTCAAGCCCGCCGAACCGATGACCAGCGGTTCTTCCCCTGGCAGGTTTCGGGTGACGGCGCGCATGGCGTCGCGGAACTTGAACCAGACCACCGGCGACGGCATCACCTGGTTCTTCGGCTCACCGGCGGCGATGCCCTCCCAGGCGCCGGCCGGCAGGTCTTCGCCGACCGCCAGGAACATCCCGTTGACCAGTGCGCGCAATTGCGAGACATCGGGCCCGTCGCCGAGCGTGCCCTGCCAGTCGGCGAGCATATTTTCGAGCGGCGCCGACTTGTCGCCCGCGCCCAGCAGCCGCGCCAGCGGCTGCACGCGGGCCAGCGCCAGCTTGCTTTCGTCGCGGACCGTCGCACTGGCGCGCAGCAGCGCCAGCCAGCGGTCGGTGCCGACCACGTCACCGAGATTGAGGTAAGCGCGCACGCCCGTTAAGGCGAACCACACCATTTCGGGGCTCGGCGGCAGGCGGTCGATCAAGGGGCGGAATGCCTCGACCGCGGCGCGGTAGCGGCCGTCCTCGCGCGCCACGTCGAACGCAGCGGCGATGATTTCTGCACGCGCCGACGGGATATTCTGCTTCACCGCCGCCTGATAAAGGAGCGCCCTTGCCGCCGCGCCGCCGATTTCCTGGGCGCGGGTCAGCGCGTTCGAAAGATCGCTGTCCTGGAACGTGACTTGTTGATAGAGCTCGCGCAACGCGCCGGCCCCGATCGCGCCCATCGGCACCGCGCGTTCAGCGGCCTCGATCCGACCGCCGACCGTCAGGTTGGGGGCGATTGCCGCCGCGTGCAGCACCAGCGGATCGTCGCTTTCGGCGATATTCGGCGGCAGCTTGACCTTGGCGGCGCGGCTCATGGCGACGTGGATCGGCGTCGGGTTGTCGATCTTGTCGAGCAGGATCTGCTGTTTGGTGACGATGGCGTCGGCCAGCAGCACCAGCGCCGGATCGTCCCCGGCGACTTCGCGCAACAGCGAGACGCCGAAGTTCACCGCTTCCGCCTTGCCGTCAAGCGCATCGCAATAAATCAGCAGCCGCTGCCAGAAATCGTTCTCGGGGCGGGCCTCGCTGTTGCGCGCAAGACCACAGGCGCGCGCGTTGTTGAATTTGACGACCTGCACCCGGGCATCGACCACGTCGAGGCCCGACGGCCGGCTCTGGCGGGGGGCGGCGGTCACAAGCCGCTCCGCGTTATCCACGTCGCCCATCCGGATCAGCGCGCGGGCGCGCGCCGCAAGCAGGCTCGGCGCCGCCTCGTCGACGGCCACCGGCGCCTTGGTGCGGCTCAGCAGCATCAGCACCGCCGCCTCGCGGAGCGCCGCCGAGGACAGACGCCCCGGCAAATCGTCGACCAGCGCGACGGCTTCGCTGCGCGTCACGCCCTGCCACATGTCGGGGCCGAAGCCGCCTTCGTTCGTGCTCAGCACGCCGACGGACTCGTCGTCGATCTTGGTCAGGCCATCGACCTCGATCCCGGATTTGCCGGTCAGCCCCAGAAGCCGCGCACGTCTCTCGGCCTCGCTTTCGGCGCTCGGCTGCGGGGCACGCTGGGCCGGCACGAGCCGCCTCGGACCGCTGCCGGTGCTGTCGCCGGTTGCTGCCGGCGGCTGCGTATCCGTAGCTTGCGGCGCTTCCAGGCTCCGCGGCGGCGCGCTCAGATCGACGGGCGCGCCGGTCGCGGGCGACTGCGACTGCGACTGCGCGCATACAGGCGACGCCGCCAACAAAGCTGTCAGAAAAACGGCAAGACGATCAGCGCGGGAACTGATCATTCGGCAAAACCTTTTCCACGTTGCTGACCGGCGCCGGGATTTCCCAGGTCGCCAGAAAGACTGCGCCGCCACCGGCCCCGAGCAACAACAAAACCAGAATGAAAACCGTCAATTTACCCATGAAAACACGCTACCCGTTCCACCCGGCCGCCGGTAACGGGCACCGGCGGGAATTTTGAAACCATTGGAACAATCGATCCTGTAATTGATGCTCGCTTAGGACTGTGGCAAATTTTTGCCGATCGCGCGCCAGTGTATCGGCAGGCCTACCCCCTTTCAACGGGCTGGCCATGACGGAATCTTCTGGTTGAGCCGACGCAGACTGAGAAAAGTGAATAATTTCATGGCCGTAGCGCCGACACCCGAGTTAGGCAACAGCGACGATCCGCCACGGATCGACCGTCCGGTCGTGCTCGTCGGGTTGATGGGCGCGGGAAAATCCTGCGTCGGACGCAAATTGGCCGAATCGTTCGGGCTGCCTTTCCTCGATTCCGACACCGCCGTCGAAGAAGCCGCCGGCTGCGAAGTTCGCGACATCTTCGAGGTCTACGGCGAACCCGCGTTCCGCGATTGCGAGCGGCGCGTCATCCAGCGGCTTCTGCAGGGCGGGCCCGCCATTATCGCCACCGGCGGCGGCGCATTCATGGACCCGGACACTCGCGAAGACGTAAAGGCGCACGCGATCTCGCTGTGGCTCAGGGCCGACCCGGAAGTCCTGCATCAGCGCACCAAGCGCTCCAAGACCCGGCCCTTGCTGAACAAGGGCGACGCGCTGCAGACGCTGAAGGACCTTGCCGAACAGCGCTATCCCGTCTACGCCGAGGCCGACATCGTCATCGACACCGGCGACGAAGGACTGGACAAAACCTTGGAAAAAGCCATCGACGCGCTCAGCCGGCGCTGCGCCACGGACAAGCCGTCATGAGCCTCGCCAGCGACGGGATCGAGACGCTCCACGTACCGATGGGCGAACGCAGTTACGACATCCATGTCGGCGACGGCGCGATCGCGCGCGCCGGAGACATCCTCAAGAACAAGCTGCGCGCACCGCGCACCGTCATCGTCACCGACGAGAACGTCGCCAAGGACTGGCTCAAGCCGCTGCAGGAATCTCTGAACGCGGCGAACATCCGTAACCGCGCCATCGTGCTGCCGCCGGGCGAGCATACCAAGAGCATGCGGCATCTCGAAGAGCTCCTCGACGATCTGCTGGCCCACAACATCGACCGCAAGACGACGCTGATCGCGCTCGGCGGCGGCGTCGTCGGCGACCTGACCGGTTTCGCGGCCGCCATCGTCATGCGCGGCGTCGATTTCGTGCAGGTGCCGACCACGTTGCTGTCGCAGGTCGACAGCTCGGTCGGTGGCAAGACCGGCATCGACACGCGTTACGGCAAGAACCTGATCGGCGCCTTCCACCAGCCGCGCGCGGTCATCACCGACACGCTGACCCTCGACACCCTGCCGATGCGCGAACGCCTCTGCGGGTATGCGGAGGTGGTGAAATACGGCGTCATCAACGACCGCGAATTCTTCGACTGGCTGCAGGTGAACGGCAAGAAGGTACTGGCCGGCGACACCGGCGCCCGGCGCGAAGCGATCATGCGGTCCTGCACCAACAAGGCCGAGATCGTCGCCGCCGACGAACGCGAAGCGGGGCTCCGGGCGCTTCTCAACCTGGGGCACACGTTCGGCCACGCCCTCGAAGCCCAGGTCGGCTTCGACGACGACCTCAAGCACGGCGAGGCGGTCGCCATCGGTATGGTGATGGCGCTCGATCTTTCCGTCAGGCTGGCGATGATCAGCGAAGCCGAACGCGATTTATTGAAACAGCATCTGGACGACGTCGGTCTGCCGACCGATATCAAGGGCCTCGCCGGCGGCAACTGGACGGCGGACGCCCTGCTCGAGCACATGGGCCGCGACAAGAAAACCCAGGACGGCCGTCTCACGTTCATCCTGGCGCGCGCCATCGGCAACTCGATCGTCGCCGACGACATCGACCCGGAAACGGTCGGTGATGTGCTGCAGACGTTTATTAACGACGCCCGTTAGGCCATTATGGCCACGGCTTTGCGCGGCGGTGCCGCGGTTTTCCTTAAATTAGGCTAGGAACGACGATGTTGGAAATCGGTCTCGCAATTCTGGTACTTCTCATTCTGTCCGGGTTCTTCTCGGGCTCGGAGACGGCGCTCACCGCCGCGTCCAAGCACGTGATGCACCAACTGGAGCAGAGCGGCGACAAACGGGCCGTCATCGTCAACGACCTGCACGAGGACAAGGAACGCCTGATCGGCGCGATCCTGCTCGGCAACAACCTGGTCAACATCCTGTCGTCGGCGCTGGCGACGAGCCTTCTGATCAAGATGTTCGGCGACAACGGCGTCGCCTACGCGACCATCGGCATGACGCTTCTGGTGCTGATCTTCGCGGAAATCCTGCCCAAGACCTACGCGATCCGTCACGCCAACCGGATGGCGCTGGTGGTGGCGCCGCTGATCAAGCCGATCATCGCCGTGTTCGCGCCGGTGACGCTGGCGATCAACGCGCTCGTCCGCTACATGCTGAAGGTCATGGGCGCCGGCCCCAATGCCGAGGAAAGCCGGGAAGCCGCCGAAGAGGAGCTGCGCGGCGCCATCGAGTTGCACGACGGCGACGAACCGTCGGTCAAGCAGGAGCGCGACATGCTGCGCTCGGTGCTGGAACTGACCGAGGTGCAGGTCGAGGAGATCATGACTCACCGGCGCAACGTGGTCGCGGTCGACGCCGACCTGCCGTCCGACGAAATCGTCAAGCAGGTACTGGAAAGCCCCTACACGCGCATCCCGCTGTGGAAAGACGATCCGGAAAACATCGTCGGCGTGCTGCACGCCAAGGCGCTGCTGCGCGAAATGATGCGCAACGAGGGCGAGACCAAGGACATCGACATCATGAGCATCGCCACCCAGCCGTGGTTCATCCCGGAACAGACGCCGCTGCTGGATCAGCTGCAGGCGTTCCGCAACCGCCGCGAACACTTCGCGCTGGTGATCGATGAATACGGCTCCAACATGGGGGTCGTGACCCTCGAGGACATCATCGAGGAAATCGTCGGCGACATCGACGACGAACACGACGTGGAAGTCACCGGCGTCAGCCCGCAGCCGGACGGCAGCTATCTGATCGACGGCACGGTGACGCTCCGCGATCTCAACCGCGAATACGAATGGGACCTCCCCGACGAGGAGGCGTCCACCATCGCCGGTCTGGTGCTGCACGAGAGCCGCCGCATCCCGGAGGTCGGCCAGAGCTTCATGTTCCACGATTTCCGCTTCGATATCGTCGGGCGGCAGAGCAACCAGATCACCCGCATTCGCGTCACGCCGCCCAGCGGCGACCCGGATGAAAAATCCGAAGTATTTGGTAAATAACGATTATTTATTGGGTCGGGTGCGCTTCCCGATTTACGCTTCAACTCGGAATTGGGTTCACGTAGACTGATTTCGTAGCCGCAGGTCGTACGCACGGGGGAGTCGGTTGCGGCTACCTGCTGATGGGAGGACTTACATGGCGCGAAAAATCGTACCCGACATCGTACAGCCGGTCGACGTTGCCAGTGTCACGGCTTCGGATACCGCGCTCGACGCCGCGAAAATGATGCGCGACAAGAAAATCGCGGCGCTGATCGTCGTCGACGCCGAGCACAATCTGACCGGGATCGTCACCGAACGCGATATGGTGTTTCGTCTGACGGCGGAGGGACTCGATCCCGCCAGCACCAAGATCGCCGATATCATGACCGCGAACCCGGACACGCTGGCCCCGAACGACAGCCCGTTCGATGCGCTGGAACTGATGCAGACCCGTAGATACCGGCACCTGCCGGTCGTCGAGGGGACCAAGTGCATCGCCGTCGTTTCGGTCCGCGACTTGTTCAACTCGGTGAAGGAGTCGCTGGAAGAAAGTATTCGCGAAACCCAAGCGTTCGTGTTCGGCGACCGTTACGGGGCTTAGCGGCAAAGCCCTCACCCGATTCCATTTCCCGGACGGGCCGACGGCACGGTCCGGGACCCATGTCGGTACGAATACGTGAAGCAGCGATGGGTCCCGGGTCTCGGCGGGACGCCTCGCCCGGGATAGACGGTGATCGTTGCTGACTTTCACCACCCGCATGCCGGCCCTGCGTCATTCCCCCTTTCCATTCCGCCGGAATTGCCTTAATCGGCGCGGATGAATACGAGCCTTCGCCAGGACAACGCCACGCTCGGGATCACGCTCGTGGTCTCGGCGATGTTTATCTTCGCGACCCAGGACGCGATCACCAAGACGCTGGCCGCCAGCTATTCGGCGCCGCAGATTCTGTGCGTGCGGTTCGCCTTCTATGCCCTATTCGCGCTTTTGTTTTCGGTGCGCAAACGGCCGCTCCGGTACTGTCTGAGAAGCAACGCGCCCTGGCTGCAGATCGCGCGCTCGTTGCTGATCGTGTTCGAGATCGCACTGTTCATTATTTCGATCCGCTTCATGTCGCTGGCCGAAATGCACGCACTTCTGGCGACCTTCCCGCTGATGGTGACGGCGATCGCGGCGATCTTCCTGAGAGAACCCGTCGGCATCCGCCGCTGGTCGGCGGTGTTCGCCGGGTTCGTCGGCGTGCTCATCATCATCCGCCCCGGCATCATCGAGCTCAAACCCGGCGTGCTCTTGGCGCTCCTCACGGCGCTGATGTTCGCCGGCTACAACGTGATGACGCGGCTTGTTGCCAAATACGACGACGGCGAAACGTCGACGGTCTACATGGCCCTGATCGGCGCGCTGGTGATGGGCATCATCGGCCCGTTCTACTGGATCCCGGTGCCGCCGATGGACTGGTTCTGGCTGATCTGCCTGTCGTTCACGGCGGCGTCGGGGCACATGCTGCTGATCAAGGCGCTCGAGGCTGCGCCGGCGGCGACGCTGCAGCCGTTCAACTACACGCTGTTGGTGTTCGCCACCGTCATCGGCTACGTGTTCTTCGACAACCTGCCGGATTTCTGGACCGTCGTCGGCGCGTCAGTGGTCGTCGCCAGCGGGCTTTATACGATCTACCGGGAACGCCGGCGGAAGCAGGCGGGGTGAATTCATCGCTTTGCTGTTTCGGCAAATAAATAATGTCACCCTGAATTCGATTCAGGGTCCATGAAATCCAACGCTGTTCCAATTATGGGTCCTGAACCAAGTTCAGGACGACGGTTGCGCGGCACAATAGCAACTGACTGTTTCCCGGACGGGCCGAAGGCACGCGCCGGGACCCATGGACCCGCATGGTGGGATGGACAAATGGGTCCCGAGTCTCGGCAAACGCCTCGCCCGGGAAACAACCCGACTCACAACCCGAGATCGGCGAGGTCCTGATCGGTGACGAACACGGTGCCGGTAAAGGCGACGATGTCGGTATCGTCGGCGGGCCTGACGACATCGACGCGGTAGACGGCTTTTCTCCGCGTGCGCGAGACTTCGCGGGATCTGGCCTCGATCACATCGCCCTCTTTCACCCCCGACAGATAGACGATGTGCGCGTCGATCCCGACCGACACCTTGTCATACGTGTTGGACGACATGCCGAACGCGGTGTCGGCGAACGCGAAGGTCACGCCGCCGTGGCCCCAGCCCAGAAAGTTGAGGTGCTCCGCCCTCACCGTCATTCGCAGATCGAGCAGTCCCGGCGCGGCGTCCAGCACTTCAACGCCCATTCTTTTGGCGCAGTTATCGCGCGCGATCATCTTTTCGACCCAGGCGCGCTTGTTATTGTCGGCGTCCATCGACGTCAGGCCGCGATCAGGGGCTGGCCGAAGCCGAGTTCACGCCTGAGGCACGCGCACATTTCGCCATGCGTGGCGCCGACGCTCGCCGCTTCGACCAGTTTTTCGAAGACGTTCTCGCGTTCGTCCCCGCAGGCCCGGGCCATCGCCGCCAGCGCCTTTTCGACCTTCGAATTGTCGCGCTCGGCCTTGAAGGTCTTGAGCTTCTTCACCTGGTCTTCCATCGCCTGTTGCGACGGGCGTTCGAGGGGCATAACGGGCACGTCCTCGTCGTCCTGATAGGCGTTGACGCCGACGATGGTCTGTTCGCCGGTTTCGACTCGGCGCTGGAAGTCCATCGACGACTCGCCGATCTTCTCCTGCACGATCCCTTTCGAGACCGCGTCGAACATGCCGCCCGCCTTATCGATCTCGTCGAACACGGCGAGGATTTTCTCTTCCATCTGGTCGGTCAGCGCCTCGACATAATAGGACCCGCCGAGCGGATCGATGACGTCGGTCAGCCCCGCTTCTTCCCTCAAAATGTTCTGCGTCTGAATGGCGATCTTGGCCGCCGCTTCTGTCGGCGTGGACAGCACTTCGTCGTAGGCGTCGGTGTGCATCGACTGCAGCCCGCCCAAAATACCGGCGATCGCCTGCGCCGTGGTGCGGGCGATGTTGTTCAACGGCTGCTGGCGCGTGAGATCGACGCCAGACGTCTGCGCGTGGAACTTGAAGCGCCATGCGCGCGGATCTTCGGCGCCGAGTCTCTCCTTCGCGAGGCGCGCCCAGATGCGTCTTCCGGCTCTGAATTTCGCAATCTCCTCGAAGAAGCTGATCGAGATATCGAAGAAGAAGGTGAAACGCGGCAGGAACGTGTTCACGTCCAGTCCCCGCGCCTGGCAGTCCTCCGCATACTGGATCGCGGAGGCCAGCGTGAACGCCATCGCTTCCGCCGGCGTCGCCCCCGACTGCTGCATGTGCTGGCCGACGACGGAAACCGGGTTCCAGCGCGGCAATCTCTCATTCGCGAACTGCACGTGGTCGACGAACACCCGTCTCGCCCCGCCCAGCGCGAGCCTGAAGAACATGTGGTTGGCGACGTAGTGAGAAATATAGTCGCTCTGGTTCGACGTGCCGGAAATCCGGCTCCACGGAATATCGCGGCGGTCGGCGACCCCCAGCAGGAACGCCAGCAGCGTGAACGGCGACGGGTCGTTCAGCGCCACCGACATGTCGCCGATGGGCACACCATCCAGGCACGTTTCCATATCCTCGATGGTGTTGATAGTGGTGCCACAGGTGCCGAGGATCTCGATATCGACCTCGTCGATGTCGTAACCCCGATAGACCGAATTGCACGGGATCATGCTGAGCGCGGTGGCGCCGCTGTCGACGATGCGGCGCATGCGCGCGTTGTAATCTTCCGGCGTCGCGAGACCGATCAGCTGGCGCTGCGTCCACGACCGGCCGCGGTGCATGGTCGGATAGATACCCCGCGTGAACGGCTTGTCACCGGGAAATCCGAGATCGGGGAGATACGCGTCCGGCGACCAGTCTTCGGGGGTATAGAGCGGCTTCACCTCGATCCCTGAGCGATTGTAGCGCGGCTTCTCAGTCGGGAGTTGCCCCTTGTAAGAATCCAGCCACTGGTCGCGCGCGGCCTCGAAATCCTGACCCATTTTCGTGTTCTTGCCGTTCTCGGTCATCTTCATTCTCCCAAAGACTTGCGGCGGTCGACGATCAGATCGGCGATGCCGCCGACGATGTCCGCCTGCGAACAGCCGGGGTGAAACACCCGGGCGACACCGCATTCCATCAGCATTTTCTCGTCCGCATCGGGGACGATGCCGCCGACGATCACGATCACGTCGTCAAGCCCGCCGGCCTTCAGCGCCTTCATCAGTTTCGGCACCAGAAGATGATCGGTCGCCAGCGACGACACGCCGATGCAATCCACGTCTTCCTGCGCCGCCTGATTGACGACGGTTTCGACCTGCTGCCAGGGACCGGTGTAGATCACCTCCATCCCCGCATCCCTGAGGAACGACGCGACGAGGCGCGAGCCCCGGTCGTGGCCGTCGAGGCCGATCTTGGTCACCATGACTTTCGGTGGGCGGGAAAGTCCCGCGACCGCCGGATGACTGGCCGGATTTTGATGTGCTTCGGTGGTGTTCATGTCGTGCTTCCTCGGTTTTCACCGTTTCGAATAATGCGGATGAAGTTGGCCGCGATGTCCGCGGGTGGGGTGCCGTCGGCGCGGTACCAGGTCTTCGACCAGTTGGCGGCACCGAGCAGCATTAGCCGCACCCAGCCGGCGTCGTCGGCATTATTTAGCGGCAGTGCGTCGACCAGCGTGCGGAACCGGTCCTCGTAGTCGTCGCGGAGCTTGATCAGGGTGGCGCGCAGTTCCGGCTCGTCGGCCGGCAGATCGCGGATCACCACCTGCGCATAGTCCCCGCCGTCGAGAAGGCTGGAGAGATGTGCCGCCAGCGCCGCTTCGAGGCGTTGCCACGGATCCGTCGGATCCGCCGCTGCGACCGCGGTATCGACGGCGTCGGCGATGCGCCTGACACCTTCTTCGTGGACGGCGATCAACAACGCGGTCTTGGATTTGAAGTGGTAATAAAGCGAGCCCGCCAGCATCCCGGCGTCGGACGCGATGTCGCGCATGGTGGTCGCCGCATAGCCCTGCCGGCGGAACCGGTAGGCCGCCGCGTCCAGCACGCCGGTGCGCCGGTTGTTGACGCGAGGGCGGGCGCCTTCGGTTTCGAGCGCGTTCTGTCCGTCCATGATTTACGGCCTCGAAATCAGTTAAACAAACATTTGTTTGGTTAATATAGCCCTTGCTTTGCCCGGATACAAACGCGAAATGAAAAGCAACAAGACGATGGAGATTGCCACATGCCGCTTTCGAAGCCTGCCAAACGGCAGCACATTCACACCCGTGAAATCCGTTGCGACGCCTATCAGCGCGACGACGGGCTTTGGGATATCGAGGGGATCATCACCGACACCAAGTCCTATTCCTTCGACAACACGGACCGCGGCCATGTCGCCGCCGGGGAACCGGTCCACCAGATGCGGGTCCGCCTGACGATCGACGAGGATCTGGTGGTGCAGGAAGCCGAAGCGGTCACCGAAGCGGCGCCGTTCAACATGTGCGGCAACATCGCGCCCGATTATTCGCAGCTCGCCGGGCTCAAGATCGGCCCCGGCTGGCGCAAGAACGTGTTTCAGCGTCTGGGCCGCACCAAGGGCTGCACGCATATCTCCGATCTGGTGCTGGGACCGCTGCCGGTCACCGCGTTCCAGGCCGTGATCCCGGCCAGGCGCGAGCGCGAGAAGGAACCCGCCGAGGGCAAACGTCCGTCGACGCTCGACACCTGCCACGCGCTGGCCGCCACCAGCCCGGTCGTCAAGCGCCGCTGGCCTCAGTTTTACGAGGGGGAGTGAAGGTTGCCCCCTCACTTGTCTTCTCCACCGGCAAGCTGGGGAAGAGGGACCCGGACGAAACGCACCGCCAACTCATCCCTCTGCCCCTTTAGGGGGAGAGGTTAGGTGAGGGAGTTAGCGTGTTGAAGCGGCTCAAAGCCCCTTTAGGGCCGCCTCGATCCGGTCGCCGGGAACGCCGGATGCGGCATGGCGCAGGTAGTTGATCACCGTGGCCCGGACCGCCTGGGCGCGGTTGGCCCCGTCCCGGGCGGCGTCGATGCGGGTGCATAGATCGTGCCGCGACAGGTCTTCTCTCTCGCAAATCTCGTCCAACGCATCCCATATCGCCGCCTCGAGGCGGATCGTCGTCCGCCGCTTGGCAATCATGATGTTTCGCGTTTGCATTTGCGCATTCATTCAACTTCTCCGCGACTCGATGAACGAAAACATTCCACATCTGCGCGCGACTTAAAAGTGTATTTTTAGGAAAAGTTTAAACCGGTGATTATTTCGACGTCATAACGAAGACGCCGTCCCAGTCTTTCGGGGGCTCGGCTTTCAACGCTTCGCAGCGGTCGATATAGATTTGCGCCAGTTTGTCGTCGGGGTTGGCCTTGAGGCATTCCCGGAACAAGCCCATCGCCTTGTCCCAGTCGCCCTTGTTGTAGTGGACGCGGGCGGCCTTGAAGTTGTTCACGACCTCCATAAGGTTCGGGAACGTCTCGTCGGTGTGGTAATCGAGCACTTCCAGGATTTCGACCGGCTTGGTCTTGCCCTTGACGACGACGCGGTCGATGTCGCGGATCCGGTACGTGCCTTTGAGCTTCTTGTACGTCAGGTCGCTGATCAGGATGCGCGCCGCGTACTGCTTGCAGGCCGATTCGAGCCGCGCCGCGAGGTTCACCCCGTCGCCGATCATGGTGTAGTCCATACGCTTGGGCGAGCCGATATTACCGGTCACCACGCTGTCGGTGTTGAGCCCGAGCCCCATGTCGATCGGCATCTCGCCCTTGGCCTCGCGCTCCTTGTTCCACTCCCAGAGCTCGCGGATCATCGAGATCCCGGCGCGCACCGCCCGGTCCTCGTCGTCGTCGCGCGGGATCGGCACGCCGAAGCCCGCCATGATGGCGTCGCCGATGAACTTGTCGAGCATCCCGCCCTCGCGCGAGATGCACTCGACCATGATGGTGAAGTACTCGTTGAGCATCTGGACGGTGCCCTGCGGGCCGAGGGACTCGGTGATCGTCGTGAACGAGCGCACGTCGGAGAACAGCACCGTCGCCTCGATCGCCTTACCACCGAGCGCGTCGTCGCCGCCGGCCATGAGCTGATCGGCGAGACCAGGGTCCATGTAGCGCGACATGGTGGATTTCATGCGCTTCTCGGACGAGATGTCCTCGATCATGAACATCACGCCGAGCTTTTTATCTTCGGGGCTCAACAGCGGCAGGCAGGTGACGTTGCAGTTGATCTTCTCGCGTTTCTCCGTCTCGCCGTCGCCGACCACGAGCTCGGCGTCCATCTTGATGTCGCCCTCGCCCGTCTCGTCGACTTCGCCGGCCTGCTCCATCATCCAGGCGTTTTCCTCGACAAAGAACTCAACCGCTTTCTTGTCGATGATCTCGTTCGCCTTGACGCGCAGAATACGAAGACCCGCGGCGTTGCAGGTGACGATCTTGCCGTCCTCGTCCAGCGTGACGACGCCGTTGGTCATCGATTCCAGCATGCTCTCGTTGTAGTTCTTCATGTTCTGAACGTCTTCGAAGAGCTTGGCGTTTTCGAGGGCGATGGCGATCTGCGAGGTGAACGCCTTGAGACGCGCCTCGTCCTCGTCGGTGAACGGCCCGCCGCGCTTGTTCAGCACCTGGGTGACGCCGATGACCTTGCCGTCCTTGTTGGTGACGGGGATCGCCAGGATCGAGCGGGTGAAGTAGCCGGTCTGCTTGTCGAAGCTCGGGTTGAAGCGCAGATCGGCGTAGGCGTAGGGGATGTTCACCGACTTGCCGGACGAGAACACCGCCCCCGCGATCCCCGCCGTGTTCGGCAGGCGGATTTCGCCGATGCTGTCGCCCATGGCGACGCGCGAGAACAGTTCGTTGGTCTTTTCGTCGTTGATGAACAGCGTACCGCGATCCGCGTTGAGCATCCGCGTCGCCTCGGTCATGACCTTGGCCAGCAGCGAGCCCAGTTCCAGGTCCGACGTCACGTCGGTGACGATGTCGAGGAATTCCAGCTCCTGCTCGCGCGACTTCTTCATCTTCTCGACGAACTGCGTCGATTGAAGCGCGACCGAAGCCTGCGTCGTCATCGCTTCCAGAAGCGACAGATCGTCTTCGGTGAACTCGCCCTTCTTCTTGTTGAGCACCTGGATGACGCCGATCAGCTCGCCTTTGACGGTGCGCACCGGCGCGCACAGGATCGACTTCGTCGTGAAGCCGGTCTGTTCGTCGACGGTGCGGTTGAAGCGCTCGTCGGAATAGGCATCGAGGATGATCAGCCCCTCGCCGGACTGGAACACGGCGCCGGCGATACCGGAATTGTTCATGATGCGGATTTCGCGCTGGAAGTTGCCCTGCGCGAAGCGGGAATAAAGCTCGTCGGTGACCGGGTCGTTAAGGAACAGCGTGCCGCGGTCGGCCTGCAGTTCCCAGGTCGTCATCTCGACCATGGTTTCCAGCACTTCGTCGAGGCTTTCGATGGCCGCGACACGTCTAGAGACGTTCAGCAGCATCTCCGCCTGTTTCAGCTTGCGGTCGGCCTGGCGCAGCTTGTCCATGCGGCTGATGCGGCCATTGCCGCCCGCATCGTCCTCGCCGTCTTCGGCGTCGGCGGCGGGCGGGCGCTTGTTGACGCGGGGGGGCGCAGACGTGCGGCGCGGCGGCGGGTTCGAGGTTTCCTGCTTTTGCGGCGGCGTCTCGGTCCTGGCTTCCGGCTGGGCTTCCGGCTTGGCCTCTGCCGCCGGCGTCTCGTTCGCCGCGCGCGCGGCGGACCGGCCGCGCCCGTTCGCGCGCCGTGCTCCCGCCTTCACCCGGATATTACTTGCCACCCTTCAGCCTCTCCAATTCCGTACGCATCTCGACCACGGTCTGCTGCAACTGGCCCAGTTCATCGCGCGCGATGCGCTCCTGTTCCTGCATTTTCTCGATGTTGTCGAAGCGCATCGTCTCAAGTTCGTCGCGCAACGACGCGACCGTTTCCTTCAACTGGCGGATTTCATCCTGCCCGGCCCGCGTCGCTTCCTGGACCGCATCCGCCTTTTCGACTTGCAACCGCTCCAGTTCTTCCCTCAGCGCCTGCGAGGTTTCCTTCAACTGCTTGATCTCGCTCGCCGACGCCGCAATGGCCTCCTGCACCCGGGTTTCAGCGGCGGCGCGGTGAAGTTCGAGTTCGTCACGAAGCGCCTGCGCCGTCTCCTTCAGCTGCTTGATCTCGTCGACGGAATTCGATACCGCGTCCTGAACCGCCTGCTCCTTGTCGACCTGCAGCCGCTCCAGTTCCTCGCGGAGCGCGAAGACCGTCTGTTCCATCTGCCGAAGCTGCAAGTTCGCCTGACGAAGTTCGTCCGGTTCCTCCTCGACCAGTTTTGCGATATCGGACATTAAACTCTGTGCACACCCCGCGTAACTCTTTGATATCATAGTATCCATGACGGGAATCTGCAGCAAATATAATGCGTCGGGCCCTGCACCTATGGGGAACCGTTGATGAGCGCGGTATGCCGCGATTGCGCGAAGATCTATGACGCAAAACCCGCCTCGGACTGTCCGAACTGCGGCGGCACCCGATTCTTCGCCCATCCCGAACTCGACGATCTGGAAATCGCGCACCTGGATTGCGACGCGTTCTATGCCTCGGTCGAAAAACGCGACAACCCGGAAATCCGTGGCAAACCGGTGATCGTCGGCGGCGGGCGGCGGGGCGTCGTCTCGGCGTGCTGCTATATCGCCAGAATTTACGGCATCCGCTCGGCGATGCCGATGTTCAAGGCGTTGAAGGCCTGCCCCGACGCCGTCGTGATCCGCCCGGACATGGAGAAATACCGCCGCGTCGGCCATCAGGTGCGAGACCTGATGCAAAGCGTGACGCCGATGGTCGAGCCGCTTTCGATCGACGAGGCGTTTCTGGATCTTTCCGGCACGCGGCGCCTGCATCACGGTATTCCGGCGCAAACCCTGGTCAAACTCGCCAAAAGAATCGAGGAAGAGATCGGCATCAACGTCTCGATCGGGCTCAGCTACAACAAGTTCCTGGCCAAGCTCGCCTCCGATCTGGACAAGCCGCGCGGCTTCGCCGCCATCGGGCGCAAGGAAGCGGTCGGCTTCCTCGCCGAAAAGCCGGTCGGCATCCTGTGGGGCGTCGGCCGCGCGCTCAACAAGAAGCTCGAATACGATGGCATCGCCAAGGTCGGCGACCTGCATAAATTCGAAGAGAGCGAGCTGGTCGCACGCTACGGATCGATAGGCACGCGGTTGAAAAGGTTCTCCCAAGGGAAAGACGTCCGAAACGTCGATCCGGAAAGCGTGACGAAATCGATCTCCGCCGAAACCACGTTCGAGGACGACGTCGCCGATCCGGACGCGCTGAAGGTCACGCTCTGGGGGTTGTCGGAAAAGGTCGCGCGCCGCCTGGGCCGCGCCGGATACGCCTGCGACGGGGTGCAGCTAAAGCTGAAATCCGCCGACTTCAAGCTGGTGACGCGGTCGCGCAAACTCCCCGGCCCGACCAAGCTCGCCGACGAAATCTACAAGGCGGCGGAAACGTTGCTGATGGGCGAGGCCGACGGCAAGAAGCTCTATCGCCTGATCGGGGTGGGCGCGGAACGGCTTCTGCCCGGCGATCAGGCTGACCAGCCCGATTTGGCCGATCCCGACCGCGGCAAGCGCGTCAAGGTCGCCGACGCCATCGACGCGGTACGCGCCAAGTTCGGCGACACCGCCATCGAAAAGGGCCGCGGGTTCAGGAAATAGCCCCCTCACCTGTCCTCTTCCCCAGCAAGCTGGGGAAAAGGGACCCAGTCACAACATTACGCTCTAATTCCTCTCCCCCTTCAGGGGGAGAGGTTAGGTGAGGGGGTAAGCGTCTCGAAACTTCAACCGATCAGGTCGTTGAGCGTCTTGGACGGCCGCATCGCCGCGGCGCGCTTTGCCGGGTCGGGACGGTAGTAGCCGCCGAGATCGACCGGCTTGCCCTCGCTGTCGGCGATTTCCGTCACGATCTTGGTCTCGTTCTCGCGGAGCGCCTTGGCGAGCGGTTCGAAGTGCTTCTTCAAATCCGCGTCGTCGTCCTGTGCCGCCAGTGCTTCGGCCCAATAGAGCGCGATATAGAAATGGCTGCCCCGGTTATCGAGATCGCCGACCTTGCGGCCCGGCGACTTGTTCTCGTCGAGAAGCTTGCCGGTCGCGATGTCGAGGGTGTCGGCCAGCACCTGCGCTTTTTTATTTCCGTTGGCGTTGGCGAGGTGTTCGAGCGACGCCGCCAGCGCGCAGAACTCACCGAGAGAGTCCCAACGCAGGTGGCCTTCCTCGACCAGCTGCTGCACGTGCTTCGGCGCCGAACCGCCGGCGCCGGTTTCGAACAGGCCGCCGCCGTTCATCAGCGGCACGATGGAAAGCATCTTGGCGCTGGTGCCGACTTCGAGGATCGGGAACAGGTCGGTCAGATAATCGCGGAGCACGTTGCCGGTCACCGAGATCGTATCCTGGCCCTTCTTCATGCGTTCGAGCGACGCGCGGGTCGCATCCGCCGGCGCCATAATCTTGATGTCGAGGCCCGACGTATCGTGTTCGGGCAGATAGGCTTCGACCTTCTTGATCAACTCGGCGTCGTGGGCGCGGTTCTTGTCGAGCCAGAAGATCGCCGGCGTATCCGAGAGACGCGCGCGGGTGACGGCAAGCTCGACCCAGTTGCGGATCGGTGCATCCTTGGTCATGCACATGCGCCAGATGTCGCCTTCTTCGACCGTGTGCTCGAGCACCGTGTCGCCGGCACCGTCGACGATGCGGATCGTGCCGTCGGCGGGAGCCTGGAACGTCTGCGGGTGCGAGCCGTACTCTTCGGCTTTCTGCGCCATCAGGCCGACATTCGGGATCGTGCCCATTTCGGAGGGGTCGAACGCGCCGTGCTCCTTGCAGAACTCGATGGTCGCGTCATAGACCGGCGCGTAGCTGTTGTCGGGGATCACGCACTTGGTGTCGTGCTGCTTGTTGTCCGGGCCCCAGCCCTTGCCGCCGGCGCGGATCAGCGCCGGCATGGACGCGTCGATGATCACATCCGAAGGCACATGCAGGTTAGTGATGCCCTTGTCGGAGTTCACCATGTACATGTCCGGCCGGTCCGCCATGCAGGCGTCGATATCGGCCTGGATCTCTTTACGCTTGGCGTCGTCGAGCGACTGGATCTTCGAAAGCACATCGCCGAAGCCGTAGCCCGCGTCGACGCCGAGTTCTTTGAACGTCGCGGCGTGTTTTTCGAACACGGGCGCAAAGAACGCCTCGACCGCATAGCCGAAGATGATCGGGTCGGAGACCTTCATCATCGTCGCCTTGAGGTGGACCGAGAACAGCACGCCCTGCTTCTTGGCATCCTCGACCTCGTCGGCGAGAAACTTGCGCAGCGCCTTGACGCTCATGAACGTGCCGTCGACGACCATGCCGTCGGTCAGCGCGACCGGCGCCTTTAGGACCGTGACGAACCCGTCCTTGGCGACGAATTCGATCTTGCCGTTGCCGGCCTGACCCGCTGTCAGCGTCGCGGATTTTTCGTTGGAGAAGAAGTCGCCGCCCGACATGGAAGAAACATGGGTCTTGGAATCGCTCGCCCACTTGCCCATCGAATGCGGGTGCTTCTTGGCGTATTCCTTGACCGCTTTCGGCGCGCGGCGGTCGGAGTTGCCTTCGCGCAGCACCGGGTTAACGGCCGAGCCCTTGACCCGGTCATAGGCGGCGCGGATCTGGATTTCGGCGTCGGTCTTGGGGTCGTCCGGGTAGTCGGGAACCGCGTAGCCCTGGCTCTGCAGTTCCTTGATCGCGGCGTTGAGCTGCGGTTGCGAGGCCGAGATGTTCGGCAGCTTGATGACGTTGGCGGTGGGTGTTTTCACCAGTTCGCCCAGTTCCGTGAGATCGTCCGATTGCTTCTGATCGTCGGACAGCAGATCGGGGAATTGCGCCAGGATACGCCCCGCGAGCGAGATGTCCTTGGTGCCGACGGAAATGCCGGCCGGCTTGGTATAGGCGCGGATGATGGGCAGGAACGACGCGCTCGCCAGTTCCGGCGCCTCGTCGACCTGGGTGTAGATGATATCAACTCTGTCGGACATATCCCTGGATCCTCTTTTGGAAATTTTGCCGCATAATCTTACCCGCACCGGGTTTTGGCAAGGTTTGTGGGGGCGAATTGGACGGAAGCCCCCTCACCTGTCCTCTCCCCCAGCAAGCTGGGGAAGAGGGACCCTGCGGCAATATTCCGCTCTAATCCCTCTCCCCCAAGAGGGGGAGAGGTTAGGTGAGGGGGTCAGCATCGAGGAAAACTTGAGAGTGCCGTGCCGAACCCGAATTCACCCTGACGGCCCGGGGGCGCTTTGTCAGTGCAGACTGGCGCAATCGTCGGATGACCTTTGCATCTGACGCATGACAGTTCCCCGGTTCCGGCGCTTGCAATCGATAACATATTCATTAATTATATAATATAATTATCGAATATAAAGGTATCCCCATGCAAACCATTGCCCCCCGCGCCGCAGACGCGCTGGTCAAGGACCACAAGGCCGTTCTCCTCGACATCCGCAGCGAAGACGAATTCACGGATGCGCACCTTCCGGGCGCGATGCTGGTGCCGAACGGCGAAATCGACGAGGCCCTGGCGGCGACGCTGGAGGGCCGCGACGCGATCTTCTACTGCACGTCGGGGATGCGGACGATGCGCGCCGCCAACGACCTCGAACAGGGCGGCCTCAGCAATCCGAAAATCCTCGAAGGCGGCCTCAACAACTGGATGTCGGCGGGTCTGCCGGTCGTCAACAGGCACGGCGAACACGGGGTCTACACCATCAGCATCCCGCGCCAGGTGCAGATCACCGTCGGCACGATGATCCTGATATTCGCGACCCTCGCCTGGCTGGGCGTCCCGTTCGCGCCGTTGGTGCTGGGCGCCATCGGCCTCGGGCTGCTCTCCGCCGGGCTGACCGGCACCTGCGCGCTGGCCACCGTCATCATGATGATGCCGTGGAATCGGCGGAAGGGCTGACAGCCCCCTCACCTGTCCTCTCCCCCAGCAAGCTGGGGAAGAGGGACCCTGCCGCAATATCCCACTTCAGTCCCTCTCCTCCTTTAAGGGGGAGAGGTTAGGTGAGGGGGTATGCATCAGCGCGCTTGCCCTCCCCCCCTAATCGCACCTGGCCGTCATGCCGCCGTCGACGACGAGTTCCGTCGCGGTGATGAAGCGCGCCTCGTCCGAGCATAAAAACAGCGCCGCATTGGCGATGTCGCGGCCGTCGCCCATGAAGCCCAGCGGAATGCGCGACTGGCGTTTCTTCAGCAACCCCTCGACGTCGCCGCCGGCGTTCTGGCCGGCGAGGCGCGCCGCCACCATCGGCGTGTGCATCTGACCCGGGATGACCGTGCAGACACGGATGCCCTTGGGCGCGTACTGGACGCCGAGCACGCGCGAGAAATGCACGATCCCGGCCTTGGCCGCCGCATAGGCCGACTGCGGCACGCCGGTCCAGCGCAGTCCCGCGGACGAGCCCGTATTGATGATCACGCCGGCGCCTTGTTCTTCCATATGCGGCAGCACCGCCTTGCAGCACAGATAGACGGATTTGAGGTTGTAGGACATTTGATTATCCCACGTGTCCTCGTCCATCTCGACCGGGCCGCCGCGGGCCGAACCGCCGACGTTGTTGATCAGGATATCGACCCGCCCGAAGCGCTCGATACACGCCGCGACCATCGCATCGACCTGAGATTTATCGGTGACGTCGGCCAGATGGGTTTCGATCTCGCCGCCGAAGTCGGCGACTTTCTCGAGGGTTTCGTCCATCGCCTCCTGCTTGAGATCGACGGCGAAGATCTTCGCGCCCTCCTGGGCGAAGCGAACGCATTCGGCGCGCCCGTTGCCCCAGCCCGGCCCGACGCACCCCGCGCCCGTGATGATCGCGACTTTATCTTCAAGCCTTCCGGTCATGGATGTTTCCCCAAGTAGATGTTTTGGTTTTTGGTGGGGACTATCTTGGCGGAAGTTCGGGAAGCGCAAAAGCCCCCCTCACCTGTCCTCTCCCCCAATGAATTGGGGAAGAGGGACCGTGTCGCAAGATGACGCGCTAATCCCTCTCCCCCTTTGTTAGGGGGAGAGGTTAGGTGAGGGGGTAAGCATTGAAGAAATCAAGTGCGCGAATTGCCAGTCACCGCCCGTGCGCCTTGAGGAAGCGCGCGATGTCCTTGAGGTATGCCGTCACGTCGCAATCCTGCTGTCCCTTCGTCATGCCGTGATTTTCGAGAAAGCGGCATACCTCAGCATCTGTTTTCTTTTCAGGATCGGCAAAGACGTGCCGCGCCAGATCGGCGGGCGCGTGGCAGCTTTCGCAATAGCGTTTGTAAAGCCCCTCGCCCACCGTCGCGTCGCCCTTGGCGGCGGGATCGCGCGTCGGCGCGTAGCCGAGGGATGCCAGCGTCACCGGCCCGGCGGGCATGGTTTCGGCAAAGGCATCGAGCGGCTTGTAGAGCGAGAATGCCCCCCGGATGTCGCCGACCGCGTATCCGGTCGCGTTGTCGTCGGGGTATAGCTCCTGAATGCGCTTCAGCGTCGCCGGATCGATGTCCGAGCCGTGACATCCGAGGCAGGTGTCGAACATCGGCACCGCCTGCATCAGGTGAAATACTTTCCTGCCGTCCCGCTCGACAATCCGCGCCGTGCGCAGCAACTGGGGCGGCTGGCCGGCCATCGCCTTCACCTCAAACGCGCGCATAAGGGCCGCCTCATCGTCGATCGGTGCGTTCGCCGGGTTGCGGACGCGCAGCCCGGTGCGCCGAAGCGTCCAGCCGGTCTCGGCCTCGATCTTCGCGTTGATCTCGGGCGCCAGGTGGCGGCAGACATCGATCGCCGCGGCCGGGCCTTTTTGCTGCGCGTTGACCATTTCCTGCATCATCTCGCCGCGCAGGCGCTGCAGCACCGTTTCCGCCTCGGCAACATAATCGTCCATCTCCGCCGCGCGCACGTGCGGCGGGGCGGCGGCGATCATCGATGACAAAAGCAGGGCAATTAAGGCGCGCATGGTCTTCCACCACTTGAGACCACCATTTTAGCAAATGCGCGAGAGCGGCGAAGCAGAAATCGAACCTTGCATCGTCATGCTTTTGAGAACGGCAACCAAAGCACCGCCCCCGTCACCCCGGCGCAGGCCGGGGTCCAGAATTTCTAGTGGTCTGGATTCCGGCGTTCGCCGGAATGAGGAAAAGGGAATGTTACCCCTTGTCCATCTCGGCTTTCAGGTTGTCGTCGAGCTTGGCAAGGAACTGCTGGGTCGTCATCCAGCCCTGATCGGGGCCGACGAGGAGCGCCAGGTCCTTGGTCATCGCGCCCCTCTCGACGCTCTCGATGCAGACCTTCTCGAGCGTCTCGGCGAACTTCGTCACCTCCGGCGTGTCGTCGAACATTCCCCGATAGCTGAGCGCGCGGGTCCAGGCGAAGATCGACGCGATCGGGTTGGTCGACGTCTCTTTCCCCTGCTGGTGCTGGCGGTAGTGGCGCGTCACCGTGCCGTGCGCGGCTTCGGCCTCGACGGTTTTCCCGTCCGGGGTCAGCAGGACCGACGTCATCAGGCCCAGCGAGCCGAAGCCCTGCGCCACGGTGTCGGACTGCACGTCGCCGTCGTAGTTCTTGCAGGCCCAGACGAAACCGCCTTCCCACTTCATCGCGCAGGCGACCATGTCGTCGATCAGGCGGTGCTGATAGGTAATGCCAGCCTTCTCGAACTGATCCTTGAATTCGGTCTCGTAGATCTCCTCGAACAGATCCTTGAAGCGCCCGTCGTAGGCCTTGAGGATCGTGTTCTTGGTCGAGAGATAGAGCGGCCACTTGAGCCCCAGCGCGTAGTTCAGGCACGCGCGCGCGAAGCCCTTGATGCTCTCATCGAGATTGTACATCCCCATCGCGACCCCGGCGCTCGGCGCGTCGAACACCTCGCGCTCGATGGGCTCCGAGCCGTCTTCGGGTTCGAACCGCATGACGAGCTTGCCCTTCCCCGGGAACAGGAAGTCGGTGGCCCGGTACTGATCGCCGAACGCGTGACGGCCGATAACGATGGGCTTGGTCCAGCCCGGCACGAGCCTGGGCACGTTCCTGCAGATGATTGGCTGGCGGAACACGGTGCCGCCGAGGATGTTGCGGATCGTGCCGTTGGGCGAACGCCACATCTTTTTCAGGCCGAATTCCTCGACCCGCGCTTCGTCGGGGGTGATGGTCGCGCACTTGACGCCGACGCCATGCTCCTTGATCGCGTTGGCGGCGTCGATGGTGATCTGGTCTTCGGTTTCGTCGCGCTTCTGGACGCTGAGGTCGTAATACTTCAGATCGATATGCAGATAAGGGAGGATCAGTTTGTCTTTGATAAATTCCCAGATGATCCGCGTCATTTCGTCGCCGTCGAGTTCGACGACCGGGTTTTTGACTTCGATCTTCGACATGGTTCTCACTCCTGCGCTGGGCGCTCATTCAGGCGGAGTTGAGCGCCGTTAACCCCCGCGATTATTGCGGCGCAACATACGGACCGCCCCCTTCGCTGGCAAGGGGTTCACCCGCTTTTTCGCGATATGAAAATGTGTCGTCGAAGCGGCTTTGCAGGAACGCCCCGGCGCTTATCGCGGGCGCATCCGCGCCCGGCAGATGGCGGCATGTCGGGACCGCCTCGACCATCGCGTCGACGTTGGGATCGAGGAAGAACGGGATCGAGTAGCGGTCGCCGGCCTGGTTCCCGACGACCCGGTGCCGGCGCGCGCGATACAGGCCCGCCGTCCAGCGCGTCAGCAGGTCGCCCAGGTTGACGACGAAGGCGTTTTCGACAGGGGGCACGTAGATCCATTCGCCGTCCGCGCCCTCGATCTCGAGCCCGCCGACGTCGTCCTGGGCGAGGACGGTCAGAAAGCCGTAATCCGTGTGCGACCCGCAGCCGGTCATCGCGGCGGCGTCGTGGCGCGGCGGATAGTGGAGCAGGCGCAGGTTCGCGACCGGATCGCTCATCGCCGCGTCGAAATAATCCGCGTCGAGGCCGAGACCGATGGCGGTCAGCCTGACCAGGTCTTCGCCGAGGCGAATCATGTCGCGGTGATACGCCTCGACCGTATCGCGGAAGCCCGCCATATCCGGCCAGACGTTGGGCGCGGCGAACGGTTTCTTGGCGATGACGTCCGGATGATCCGGCGCCCGGTCGACGCCGAGATCGAAGCTCTCCTTGAAATCGGGGGCGTGATCCTCGCCCAGATGTTCCTCGAACATCGGCACGTAGCCGCGCTGATGCGGGTGCGAGTGGCGGATGTGATAACGCTCTTTAAAATCCGGCGACTCGGCGAAGAACGCCGCCATGGCGTCGAACATCCCCGTTATCAGCGCCGGGTCGACACCATGCCCGGCGACATAGAAAAACCCGTACTCACGACACGCCCTGTCCACGGCCCCAGCCGCTTCGGCCTCGCTCATATTCGCGAGATCGACGGTCGGGATCGGTCGCGTCATAGCTTCTCTCCCGTCGTGTTTATGGTGCCGGGTTTGGACGCCGCCAGCACCTCGAACGCCTCATCGACGCTCGCGACCACCTCGAACAGGTCGGCGTCGCTGGCATAGGCGAAGCCGGCCTCGGTAAAGCTCGCGGTCGCCGTTTTCAAAACGTCCCAATATCCGTCGACGCTGATGACGACGATCGGCTTGTCGTGCAGGCGGAGCTGCTTCCAGGTGATGATCTCGACCGTCTCGTCGAGGGTCCCCAATCCCCCCGCCAGCGTCACGAAAGCGCCGGCAAGCTCGAACATGCGCCGCTTGCGGCTGTGCATGCTGTCGGTGACTTCCAGAACCTCGATCTCCGAATTGCCGACCTCGCGCTTCATCAGGAATTCCGGAATGACGCCGGTGACGGCGCCGCCCGCCTGTTGCACCGCATCCGCGACCGCGCCCATCAGGCCGACCCGCCCGCCGCCGTAGATCAGGCGGATGTTACGCTCGGCCAACCCGCGGCCGAGCGCTTCGGCGGACGCCATCTGGGCGGGGTCGTGGCCCGGCTTGGAGCCGCAGAAAACGGCGATGGACGAGGGAAAGCTCATGGCGGATGCGATCAGCTCCGTTGTTGGCGTTCACAATAGTGTGATACGAGGAAATTCCCGTCAGCGGATATATTCACCGCCACTGGTGGCCCCATACTTAGCGCAATCGGCATAGCGCCGCCAGTCGAATGACAACAGATTGCCCCAACGCCGGTTGCCGAAGGAGTGAGAGATTATGAAGTTCAAGAAAGTCCTCGTATCGACCATTGCCGCGGGCGTCCTCGCCACGGCGGCGAGCGCCGCATTTGCCGGCGAAGCGGACATCAAATACCGCAAAGCCGTCATGAAGGCCGTCGGCGGCCACATGACGTCGATGTCCCTGATCCTCAAGGGCGAAGCCGGCGACATGAAGGATCTGGCGTCGCACGCCACCGCGATGGCGGGTCTCGCCAAGGCCGCCGAAGGCGCGTTCCCCAAAAATTCCAGCAAGATGGACGGCGAAACCGAAGCCACGATGGACGTCTGGGACAAACCCGAAGAATTCAAGAAAGTGACCATGGCGTTCGTCGAGTATTCGGACAAGCTCGCCGAAGCGGCGAAGTCGGGTGACAAGACCGCCATCGGCGGCGCGCTCGGCGCGCTCGGCAAGAACGCCTGCAAGGCCTGCCACGACGGCTTCCGCGAGAAGAAGTGATATCGGTTATCGAGGGTTCCCCCTCACCTGTCCTCCCCCCCAGCTAGCTGGGGAAGAGGGACTCTGCAGCAATATCACCCCCAATCCCTCTCCCCCTCTCAGGGGGAGAGGTTAGGTGAGGGGGTACCTTGCAATTCTCAGGCCTTCATCACCGCGTAGGCGATCCCGGCGGCGACGGCGGCCAGCATGATCGCGGTGGTGAGTTTCCCTTCCGCCTCGCTTTCGGGCGGCACGCCCGGCTGGCCGGCGTCGATATCGGCGGAGCGTCCGTTGATCATCGCCGCGATGATGGCGTTGCCTTTCACGGTATAAAACACGACCGCCAGAAGGTGCAGGGCGATCAGCGCATAGACGGCGTTGGACGTCAGGTGGTGGATGTAGGTCAGGTAATCGCTGGTCGATTTCGAAACGGTGTCCGCGAGCGGGCCTTCGGTCAGGATATCGTCGTTGGCATAGAGCCCGGTGCCCGCCTGCACCAGCAGCACCAGCAGCATCGCGATCACCGACCAGCCGCCCATCGGATTGTGGCCGAGGTGCGGCTTGGCGCCGTCGGTCTTCAGCTTCTTCGCATATTCGACGACCTTGGCCGGGCCCTTGACGAAGCTCGAGAAACGCGCGTGCCGGCCGCCGACGACGCCCCAGGCGATCCGGAAGATCAGCAGCCCGAGCACCACGTGCCCGGATATCAGGTGCACCGACATCGGACCGAATTCCGACGTCCAAAGCGAGGTCGCCACCGCGCCGACGAATCCCCAGTGGAACAGGCGTGTCGGCAGGTCCCAGACATACGCCGGCCCAGCCGCCTTCGCGCCGGTTTGATTGCCCTTTTCAGCCATCGATCTCTCCTCGCCCGTCATTGCCAACTGCGCAAACCTGCCAAATTCCGCGAAAATATCCAATCACCTTCACGTTAACGGCGACGGTGATGACGTTTTCTCAAGATGGTTGATGGGCGCGGGTTTGCATCTATTTCTTTCACGGCACGCGTAAATGTGGCAATCAAATGTCAATGTCCAGAACACCGATCCTTCTTGTCCTGCTGGGTCTCGCCGCCATCGCCGCCGCGATCGGCCTGAACGAGTTCGCGTGGCGCGAGGAGATCACCGCGAAGGAGCCTGAGTCCGCATCCGGCACCGAGCCGAAGACGGCGGAACCCAAGGCGTCCGAACCGAAATCCGAAGAACAGGCCGCGCTGCCCGGCGCCACCGAACCCGAACCGGTCGAGAACGTCGCGCGCGCGCCCTCGTTCGACGTGATCCGCGTCAATCCGGAGGGCGACACGGTCATCGCCGGCAACGCGCCGCCCGGCAGCGAGGTACGCATCCTCGACGGCGACACGGTGATCGGCAAGGTCAAGGCCGACGACCGCGGCGAATGGGTGTTCGTGCCCGACCAGCCTCTCGATCCCGGCTCGCGCAAGCTGTCGCTCAAGGCCATCGTCGAGGGCGGCAAGGAAATCGCGTCTTCCGAAGACGTCGTCATCGCGGTGCCCGAGCGCGACCAGAAGACCGGCGCGCCGAAGCAGAAACAGGCGATGGTGCTGAAATTCCCCAAAGCCGCCAACGCGCCGACCAAGATCGTGCAGAACCCGGCGGGCCCGATCGACCGGACGCAGTTTCCGCTCACCATCGATACCCTCGATTACGACGCCAAGGGCCACGTGATCGTCGGCGGCGGCGCGCCCAAGGGGGCGACCGTGCAGCTTTATCTCGACGGCGAGTTGATCGCGCGCACGACGGCCGACGACGACGGTCATTGGGTGATGCGTCCGGATAAGCTGATCCCGCCCGGTCTCTACACGCTGCGCGCCGACCAGGTGGGCGACGGCGGGAAAGTGATCGCCCGGGTCGAATACCCGTTTTCCCGCGCCGAGGACCTGAAAGCCATGGCCGAGGGCACTTACGTTCTGGTGCAGCCGGGTAACTCGCTGTGGCGGATCGCCCGGCGCGTCTACGGCTCCGGGTTTTCCTATACCCAGATTTTCCAGGCGAATAAGGGTCGGATTGTCGACCCGGATTTGATATACCCGGGTCAGGTTTTCGAGATACCGAACGTCAACTGACAGTCGACGACGCGTTGAACCAACCAGGAGCCGGGCTTTGCTGAAAATCGTCCTCGTCCCGATCAACAAGGCGGGATACCCCTTCATCGCGGCATTCGCCGTCGCGGCGGTCTTGCTTTACGCATGGTGGGAACCGCTGGGCGTCGTCGGCGGCATCCTGACCGCCTGGTGCGTTTATTTCTTCCGCGACCCGGACCGCATCACCCCCAAAGACGACAACCTGGTGATCTGCCCCGCCGACGGGGTCGTTCAATCGGTCGTCAAGGCGCCGCCGCCGCCGGAACTTGAGATGGGGTCCGAGCCCATGACCCGGGTCGCGGTCTTCATGAACGTCTTCAACGTGCACGTGAACCGCTCGCCGATCACCGGTATCGTCAGCGCCAAGCACTACCGCCCCGGCCGCTTCTTCAACGCCTCGCTGGATAAGGCGAGCGAGTTCAACGAACGCATGTCGCTGAAGGTGAAGAAAGACGACGGCACCGAGATCGCCTTCGTGCAGATCGCCGGCCTCGTGGCCCGGCGCATCCTGTGCTACGTTGAAACCGGCGCCGAGCTGCATGCGGGCGAGCGTTTCGGCCTGATCCGTTTCGGATCCAGGGTCGATATCTATCTGCCCGAGGGCGTGCAGCCGCTGGTGATCGAGGGTCAGACCACCGTCGCCGGCGAAACCGTGATCGCCGATTTGAAACGCAATGGTGAACCGCTCGAGGGCGAGGTCCGCTGACATGGCCGACACACCGGAAGATGCGACGGAGACGAACGAGACCGGGCAAAAGCCGCGCGGCATCCGCGTGATGAGCCTCAACAAGCTGATCCCCAACATGCTGACGCTGATGGGGCTCGCGTCGGGGCTGACGTCGGTCCGGTTCGCGCTTCAGGACCAGTGGGAATTCGCCGCCATGGCGGTCGCCGTCGCGGCCCTTCTGGACGCGCTCGACGGCCGTGTGGCGCGGCTTTTGAAGGGCGCCAGCAAGTTCGGCGCCGAGCTCGACTCGCTTTCGGATTTCGTGTGTTTCGGGGTGTGCCCGGCGCTGATCCTTTACCTGTGGGCGATGCAGGACGCCGGCCGCTGGGGCTGGATCGTCTGCATGCTGTTCGCGATGTGCTGCGGGCTCCGGCTCGCGCGCTTCAACGTCGCGCTCGAAGACCCGGACAAACCCAACTGGGCCGGACAGTTCTTCACCGGGGTCCCCGCCCCCGCCGGCGCGGGTCTGGTGATGCTGCCGCTGATCATGTCGATCAACCTCGGCGACGATTTCTTCCGCAACCCGGGCACGGTGGCGATCTGGATGCTGGCGTCGGGAGCGATGCTGATCTCCAAAATTCCGACGTTCTCGTTCAAGACGTCGCGCATTCCGCGCGCCTGGTTCCTGCCGGTGATGATCACCATCGCCGCCGGGGTGACGTTTATCGTGTCGGCGCCGTGGTGGACGCTGGCGGCGATCCTGATCGTCTATATCTGCCTGATCCCCGTCTCGATCCGGCGCTACAAGCGCCTGATGGCGCGCGACGCCGCCGGCCTGCCGCCGGATGACGAACTCGAGATCGAGGACGATGACGACGACGGCGAAAACGCGATCAGTGAACCGCGCGCCTGAGGCGCGACGAGCCGCGCGCCTGAGGCGCGACGAGCCGCGCGCTTGAGCCCCCCCTCACCTGTCCTCTCCCCCAGCAAGCTGGCGAAGAGGGACCCTGTCGCAACATGGTGCTCTAATCCCTCTCCCCCTCTCGAGGGGGAAGAGGTTAGGTGAGGGGGTCAGGCCGTCTGCGCCTGCTGCCGCTCTTTCCGCCGTGCCCGCCACGCGGCCAGATTACCGCGCAGCATCAGCGCGCACGGCGTCACGATCAGCGTAAGGACCGTCGCGAACGCGAGGCCGAAGACAATGGCCGTCGAGAGCTGCGTCCACCACTGCGTCGACGGCGCGCCGATGTTGACGCTCCGGTTCACGAAATCGATGTTGACCCGCAAGACCATCGGCATCAGGCCGAGGATCGTCGTCACCGTCGTCAGCATCACGGGCCTCAGGCGCTGCGCACCCGTTTTCAGGATCGCGTCGCGGATCGAAGCCGATTCCAGCTTCAAACGGTCGAAGGTGTCGATGAGGACGATGTTGTTGTTGACCACGATGCCGGCGAGCGCGATCACACCGATGCCGCTCATCACCACGCCGAACGGCTGGCCGGTGACGAGAAGCCCGATAAACACCCCGATCGTGGACATCACGACCGCCGACAAGATCAGGAACGCCGAATAGAAGCTGTTGAACTGGGTCACCAGGATCAGCGCCATCAGGAACAACGCCACGCCGAACGCCTTCACAAGGAAGTCCTGCGCCTTCTTCTGTTCCTCGTCTTCGCCCTTGAAGCGGACGCTGATGCGCGGGTCGAACCCGGCCTCCGATATCCACTTCTGCACCTGCTTGACCTTGTTGTCGACGAGCACGCCTTCGATCACGTCCGCCTTCACCGACATCACGCGCCGCGTGTCGGTCCGGTGCAGCGTGCCGGTCTTCTGTTTCGCGGTCACGGTGACGAAGTTGGAGATCGGCACCGACTGGTCGTTGCGGGTCGCGATGCGCATTTCGTGCAGTTGATCCAGGGTGCGGAAGCGTTCCGGATAGCGCGCGCGGACGTCGATCTCGTCGTCTGCGTCGTCGGGCCGGTATTCGCCGAGCTTGAGGCCGTTGGTCGCCAGTTGTACGGCGCGGCCGACGATCTCGATGTTGGCGTCGTATTTCGCGGCCTGGGCGCGGTCGACGTCGATCTCGAACTCGATCCCCGGCAATGGCCGGCTGTCCTCGATGTTTTCGAACTGGCCGTCGTTCTCCATGTATTCGCGTAAGCGTGCCGCCGCCGGCGCCAGCAGATCGATGTTGCGGCTCGAAAATTCGACCTGCACGTCCTTACCCACCGGCGGTCCCGCTTCGGCGGTGCGGCGGTCGATGAAGATGCCGGCGATGTCGGCGGTCTTTTCGGCGACCTCTTCCAGGATCACGGACGCCTTGCGGCGCAGATCCCACTCCTCGAACTCGAGGGTCAGTTCGCCGATGATGTCCTCGGCGTCGTCGGACTGTTCGCTCTTGCCGACGCGGGTGTAGATGTCGCGCACCCCGTGCACGTCGAGGATGCGGCGCTCGACTTCCTTCAGAATATCGTACTGCTCCCACACCGACAGGTTGCCGCGGGCACGCACTTGCAGCTTGGCGAGCTCGGGCTCGACCTCGGGGAAGAATTCGACGCCCTTGCCGAACTGCGCGTACGCCATCTGCACACCGATCAGGAGCCCCAGCGCCGCCAGCAGGATCTTCACCGGATGCTTGAGCGCCCCGTCGAGGACGCGCACATACCAGCCCGTGCCGCCGGAGATGTTGTCGGTGCGGAACTTCGACGACGCCGACAGTTCGCGCATCAGATCCGCGTCCACCGCCCCGCCCGGCTTGCCGAGCTGCGCGCCCAGCGTCGGCACGAAGATCAGCGCCATCGCCAGCGACGCCGTCAGCGTCATCAGCAGCGTGATGGGGAGGAACTTCATGAACTCGCCGACGACCCCCGGCCAGAACACGAGCGGCAGGAACGCCGCCAGCGTCGTCGCCGTAGAGGCGATGATCGGCCACGCCATGCGCTTGGCGGCGAGGGTGTAGGCGTCCCGCTTGCTTTCGCCCTCGGTCATTTTCCGGTCGGCGTATTCGGTAACGACGATGGCGCCGTCGACCAGCATGCCGACCGCCAGTATCAGGCTGAACAGCACCACGATGTTGACCGTCATCCCGACGGAATAAAGCACCAGGATCGCCGTCAGGAACGAACCCGGAATGGCGATGCCGACCAGCCCCGCCGTCCGGAGCCCGAGCGCGGCGACGACGATCACCATCACCAGGACGATGGCGGACAGCACGTTGTTCTGCAGATCGGTCAGCATCAGGCGGATGTCGTCGGATTTATCCTGAAGGTATTCGACCTTGATCGCGTCGCGCATGGTGTCGGTCCACGCCGCGCGCTCTTCCTCGACGACGCGGCGCACCGCTTCGACCGTCTCGATGATGTTTTCGCCCGTGCGCTTGGAAACTTCCAGCGCCACCGCCGGGTGGCCGTCGACGCGCGCGAACGTGGTCGGGTCCTTGAACCCGCGCCTGATCTCGGCGATGTCGCCGAGCACGATGGTGCTGTCGCCATCGACCTTGACCGGCATCGAGGCGATGTCGTCCACGCTTTCGAACAGGCCGGGCACCTTGACCGCGAAGCGCCCCTGGCCGGTGTCCTGCGCCCCCGCCGCGACCAGCAGGTTCGAGCTGCCGACGCTGGCGACGGTTTCGGTCGGCGACAGGCCGTAGCTTTCGACCGCGACCGGATCGATCACGACCTCGACCAGTTCTTCGCGGTCGCCGGCGATCTCGGCCTTGAGGACCATCGAGATCCCCTCGATCTCGTCCCTGAGATCGCGCGCCAGTCGTTGCAGGGTGCGTTCGGGCACGTTGCCCGACAGCGTCACGACGAGCACCGGGAACAGCGAGAAGTTGACCTCGTGCACCTCCGGCTCGTCGGTTTCGGCGGGCAGTTCCGGCTTCGCCAGATCGACTTTTTCGCGGACGTCGGAAAGCGCCTCGTCGGCGTCGAAGCCGGCGTCGAACTCGAGCGTCACGTTCGCGCCGCCTTCGTAGGCGGTCGAGCGCATCTCCTTCACCCCCTCGAGCGAGCGCAACTCCTGCTCCATCGGGCGGATCAGCAGGCGCTCGGCATCCTCGGGCGAGATGCCCTCGTGATGCATCGAGACGTAGATGATCGGGATGTTGACGTCCGGGTCGGCCTCTTTCGGGATGTCGTTGAAGGCGTATGTGCCGGCAATCAGGATCAGGACGAGCGCGCCCAGAACCGTTCGGCTGTGAGAGACGGCGGCGTCGATCAGCGCGTTCATCAGTTGGCCCCGCCCGTCTCCGGGTTCACCGCCGACTTCGGCGTCATCGGTTCGGTCGCCGGCGCGGGCTCGATCGGTTCGGCCTTCTCACTTGGCTCGGGCGTAGCGGGTTTATCGCCCTGGCGGACCGGCGTCACCTTCTGTCCGTCGACGACGAATTCCTGCCCGACCGTGATCAGCGTGACGCTATCGGGGAGGCCCGTCACCCAGGCGCCTTCGGGGGTGTCGTCGAGCAGCCTGACCGGCTCGAACTTGACCGTGTCACCGCCCGTGACCGTGCGCACGCCGAGCCGCCCCTGATCGTCGAGGGTCAGCGACGAGGTCGGAATCTTGTGCGCCATCCGGGTGCCGCCGTCGAAGCGCACTTCGGCAGTCATGCCGGCGGGGATGTTGTTTTCCGGGTTATCGACCCAGACATCGACGCGGAACGCGCGCGTCACGTCGTTGGCGACGCGGGAGATATAATGAACCGTTCCCCCGATCTCGCGGCCGCTGGGCAGGCGGATCGTCGCCAGATCGTCCACTTTCAGGTATTCGACCTCGCGCTCGGTGACATAGGCGATGACCCGCATCGGATCGAGATCGACCACGACGGCGACCTGCTCGCCGACTTCGACCCGGTCGCCGGGGCCGGGCAGCAGCTCATCGATAAAGCCGTCGATGGGGGCACGGATCTTGATGCGCTCGATATCCAGTTTCGCCGCCGCCAGTTCGGCCTCGGCTTCGGCCAGGTCGGCGTTGCTCTGGGCCAGCTTGATCTGCGATTCGAACTGTTTGCGCTGCAGGTCTTTCGACGCTTCATAGGAGATCCTGGCGACGCCGACGCGGGCTTCCGCCTGTTTCAGGCGCGCCAGTCGGTCGTCCATGGCTAGTTCGAGCAGCACCGTGCCCTTTTCGACGACGCTGCCCTTCCGGGCCGGGCGTGCGATCACCTGACCGGCGGTTTCGGCCTTGATCTCGGCGTCCTTGATGGCGTTGGTGCGGCCGGTGACGACCAGCATGCGCGGGTGGTCAACGGCGGTGAAATCCTGCACCCGGACCTTGATCGCTTCCGGTTCGTGGGCGTTCCGTTCAGCGACGGTTTCCTGTTCCGGGGCGCCGTCGCCTTCGATCATGCCGGATGCAATCCACAGCACGGCGGCGATGGCCAGCAGCAGCGCCAGCACGAAGGATTTCTTCATGCGCGGTTTCGCCGGTTTCTTGCCGGTGTCGTCTGAGCGCCCCTGTTGCCGGGGGCCGGATTCGATCTGGTTCATCGTGCACTCCGCCCGCACGCGGGATTAGAATAAATGCGTCATCAAATGCGTGCGGTTGATAGCATTTCATGGCCCGGAAGCCACTGAAAATTTTGCAATGCAGCAATGCGAGGCCCGGGCACGAAATACAAACCGTCACCGGCGTCATCCCGGCGAAGGCCGGAATCCAGATTGCCCTGAGACAGGACCCCGGCCTCCGCCGGGGTGACGATCGGTCGGGGCAACGAGCCGCCCGTCAGTCCTCCCGCTCCCACGGCGGGATCGGGCTGAACGCGTCCACCAGCGTATCGACGAAGGCGCGGACCTTGGCCGACAGGTTCCGATTATGCGGCCACACGGCAAAAATACCGGGGTCGTCGGAAATCTCGAAAGTATCGAGGACCGGCACCAGTCGCCCCGCCTTGATATCGTCCCCCACCACGAAGCTGGCGGCCCGGAACAGGCCGATCCCGGCCAGCGCCGCCTCGTGCAGCGCGATCGCGTTGTCGGCCTCGAAGCGGCCCTTGACCTCGACCGTGCGCGGGCCGTCGGCGGTGGTGAATTCCCATTTGTTGAGCGATGTCGGAATGCTGAGCTTCAGGCACTCGTGATCCTTCAGGTCTTCCGGGCAGGTCGGCCGGCCGTGGCGCTCGAGATACGACGGCGCCGCCACCAAGACCCGGTGCGCCACGCCCAGCTTGCGCGCAATCAGCGACGAATCCGTCAGCGTCCCGATGCGCACCGAAACGTCGTACCCTTCCTCCACCAGATTGACGATGCTGTCGGTCATGGTGAGCTGCACCTGCAGACTCGGATATTTTTCCAATATTCCCGGAATCAGCGGCACGATCTGATACTGGCCGAACGCGGTCGAGGAATTGACCTTGAGCACGCCCCGCGCCTCGGCGGTCGAGAGCGAGACCGTCTCTTCCGCCTCCTCGACCTCGGCCAATATCGGCGTCACGCGCTGATAGAACGCGCGCCCCTCCTCGGTCAGGCTGAGTTTTCGCGTCGTGCGGCTCAACAGGCGCACGCCGAGACGATCTTCCAGCCGGCCGATCATCTTCGACACCGCCGACGGGGTCATATGCAGATCACGCGCGGCGCGCGAAAAGCTGCCGCTTTCCACGACCCTGGCGAAGGTTTCCATCTCTCCAAATCTATCCATGCCGATATATTAATGAACTTTCTTCACGAAACATAGTCTTTTTTCGGGCATTATCGTTTTTTTGGAAATTTCATATATTCTCTCCAACAGCGCGGGACGAAAAAACACCGTCCCGCCCACAAATTCAGAGACGAGAGGAATATGAGATGAGTATCGAACAGAGATTGGCCCAGGCCCGCGACAGCCGGAGCTTTACCCACGAAGACATCGAACTGGCGCTTATTCAGGGCCGCCGGTTGCGCGCCGAAGCGGTGCGCGATGCCTTCCACCGGCTTCGCCCCGCCCTTGGGCCGAACGGTTAAGCCCTTGGGCCGAACGGTTAAGCCCTTGGGCCGAACGGTTAAGGCGTGATCGCCTCCCTTCTCCTACCCCCCTGTAGCGAGAAACCCTGCCCCCCTGACCCCCTCCTCCGGGAGGGGGTCTTTTTTTTCGGGGCCGCGCCGCTCACCGCCGCCGTCATCGCGACCCGCCATCAGGCGATATCGCCCGGCGCCGGCGCCCGCTTACGGCCGGTCAGCATCGCCCGAACCAGGTTCTCGTGATGGCGGATGCTGGCGACGACCACGCCCGCGATATGCAGACCGACCAGAACCAGCATCATATTCGCCATCGCTTCGTGCACTTCCTCGACCCACTCGGCGCCCCAGAACATGTCGAGGGTCATCATCCATCCCGTGCCCCCGGTGGCGAGAAGCGCCAGGATCAGCGCGACGACCATGGCGCCGCCGGCCGGGTTATGGCCGAGGTGGCGATGCTCGCGCCCCTTCCGGATATCCGAGATGTAGCCGGTAAGGCCGCTGAGGCCCGGTACGAACTGCGTGAAACGGGCATAGCGCGGCCCGATCACGCCCCAGACCAGACGGACGGCGACGAGACCGAAGATCACGTACCCCACGATCTCGTGCACGCGTTCCAGTTCATCGCCGGTCAGCCAGGCGACGGCGAACGCCCCGACGAGGGACCAGTGGAAGATACGCACCACCGGGTCCCACACCTTGACGGTGGATTTCGGATCCTCAGTCATCATTCTTCTTTCGCAGCAGTTCCAGGGATTTCGGATCGAAGTAGGCCTCGACCCGCCTGCCGTCCTTATCGAAAGCATAGACCTCGTAGCAGCCGCCTTCGGTCTTGATGCGCTTCACCTTCCAGCCTTCGGCTTCGAGCTTTTTCTGCAGATTGTCGCGCGGCTGCCATTCCGTCATCGGCGCGTCGCAGCGGTAATCGTCGGCAAAAGCGGGCGATGCGCCGAGGCCGAGCACCGTGACGGCGGCAGCGGCGAGGCAGAGGTTTTTGATGGATCGGTTCATGAAAAGTCTCCTGTTGCGTTGAAACGATGCAGGGACTTTCGCGGCGCAACCTTGCCGCCGGCTGAACCGGATGCATTTTCTGCTTCAGCTTCCGGTAAGGTAAGGTGCATACCAAACGGCAGACCCAACCCCGGGAATGGATCCGACATGCGCATTCTGCTGATCGAGGACGACGCCGCCCTCGGACACGCGATCACCGATCACGCGACGGCGAGCGGCCACGCCATCGACTGGATAACGACACTGGCCGACGCCGACGCCGGCGCGCGCGCCGTGAACTACGATCTCGTTTTGCTCGACCTGATGCTGCCGGACGGCCGCGGCCTCGATTTCCTTCGCGCCCGCCGCGCCCAGGGCGATGTGACGCCGGTCATCATCCTGACCGCCCGGGACCGGATTTCGGAGCGGATCGAGGGATTGAACGCGGGCGCCGACGACTACCTCGTGAAGCCGTTCGATCTCAGCGAGCTGAGCGCGCGCATCGCCGCCGTCGCCCGGCGCTACACCGGTAATCCCAACCCGCTGATGACGCTCGCGAACCTGGAAATCGATCTGGCGGCGAAGACCGTGCGCCGGGACGGCCGGGCGGTTGAACTGACGGCGCGCGAATGGCGGCTGTTCGAGACTCTGCTTCAGCATCCGGGCGCGGTCCTGTCGAAGGCGCAACTGGAAGAGCACCTCTACGATTTCGACGCGTCGTTCGAGAGCAACACCATCGAGGTTCACATCAGCCGCCTTCGCAAGAAACTCGGCCGCGACATCATCGAAACCGTGCGCGGCATCGGCTACCGGGTGCGGCGGTCATGAGCGGCACCTACAGTTTGAGGACCCGCCTGAGCCTCGCCCTCGCCCTAGGCGTGACGGTGGTGTGGCTGGCCGGCGTCACGGTGTGCGGGTTGGTCGTCCGTCACGAACTGGACGAGGCCTTCGACAGCGCGCTCCAGGAAATGGCGCAGCGGCTGCTGTCCCTCGCTGTGGTGGATATCCTCGACCACGACGCCAAGCTGTCCGAGCGGCGGGTCGGGCCGCTCAAACCGCACGAGGAGTTCCTGACCTACGTGGTGCGCGATGCCGCCGGGAATATCCTGCTGCATTCCCACGACGCCGATCGCAGCGAGTTCCCGGAAACGCCGGCGACGGGTTTCAGCAACACCGAAACCCACCGCATCTACGGCGAAAGCGCGGTCAGCGGCAGCATCTTCATCGAGGTGGCGGAGCCGCTCCGCCACCGGCGCGAAGCGGCCATCGAATCGACCATCGCGCTCGCCGTGCCGCTGGCGCTGTTCCTGCCGCTGAGCGTGGCCGGCGTCTGGTGGCTGGTCCGGCGCAGCATGGCGCCGGTGGTCGGTCTGGGCGGGCAAATCGGGGCCCGGAGCGCCGGCGACCTTTCACCACTCGACGCGGCCCGGCTGCCGGACGAGATCGAGCCGATCCGCCACGCCGTCAACGATCTGATGGCACGCCTACAGCGCAGTCTCGAGGTCGAGCGCAGTTTCACCGCCAACAGCGCCCATGAACTGCGCACCCCGATCGCCGGCGCGCTGGCGCAGACCCAGCGGCTGATCTCGGTGCTTGAGGAAGACGCGTTGCGGGACCGCGCGCGGGCCATCGAAACCTCGCTGCAGCGGCTCGCGCGGATCTCCGAAAAACTGATGCAGCTGGCGCGCGCCGAAGGCGGCGGGATCGTCTCCGCGGCGCCGGTCGATCTGGGTCCCGTCCTCGACGCCGCCGTCGACGAGTTTCAACGAAGCGCGGAAAGCGGCCCACGGCTCCGCTACGCCGCTGCCGCGGGCGCGGACGCGCTCTCGGCCCCGGTCGACGCCGACGCCTTCGCGATCCTGATGCGCAACCTGATCGAGAACGCCCTCAAGCACAGCCCGCCCGGCTCGGCTGTCGAAATCGCGGCCGGTGCGGGCGAGGTGCGCGTCGTCAACGCGGGTGCGGCGCTGCCGAGCGAGAACCTGGCCGCCATCACCGAACGTTTCTCGCGCGGCCCGACCGAGGCAGACGGTAGCGGCCTCGGTCTCGCCATCGCGGCGGCCATCGCCGAGAACGGCAACATCGGCCTCGACTTCAAATCCCCGGCGACAGGCCGGGCCGACGGCTTCGAGGTGATCGTCACCCTCCCGCAAGCAAACGCGCGCACCTGACGCGCGCCACAAGATAAACCTTGGACAACCCGCGCACGGGGTGCGATGAAATTCCATCGCCGCATCAAGACGGCCAACCGGAAATTATTGGGGAAGCACCATGCAATCGATCAGCGCCGACATCGTCAAATCCTGGCTCGGCGACGGCACCGAGTTCGGCTTCATCGACGTCCGCGAGGACGGGCAGTTCGGCGAGGGCCACCTGCTGCACGCCGTCCCGCTCCCGTATAGCCGCCTCGAGATCGACGCCCCTTCGTTAATGCCGTGCGTGTCCGTCCCCGTCGTCGCGGTCGATGACGGCGAAGGCGTGGCGGCGAAGGCCGCCCGGCGGCTGGAGGCGATGGGTTATCGCGACGTCCGCGTGCTCGCGGGCGGGCTGGCCGCGGCTGAAGACGCCGGCTTCACGATCTTCAAGGGCGTCAACGTGCCCTCCAAGACGCTGGGTGAGCTGGCGGAAGAGATCGGCCACACACCCTCCATCGACGCCGAAGAGATGAAGCGCATGCTTGATGCCGGCGACGACTTCATTTTATTGGATGGCCGCACGCCGAACGAGTTCGAAGCCATGAGCATCCCGGGCGGACGCTCGTGCCCCAATGCGGAGCTTCCCTATCGCCTGCCGCTTCTGGTCGACAATCCGCATACCAAAGTCATCGTCAACTGCGCCGGGCGCACGCGCAGCCTTGTCGGCGCCCAGGGGCTCCGCAACTTCGACTTCGAGAACCCGATCTTCGCCTTGAAGAACGGCACCCAGGGCTGGCGGCTGGCGGGCTTCGAGCTGGACCACGGCCGGAAAGCCGAAGCGCTGCCCGCCGTCACCGGTAAAGCGCTCGACGCCGCCAAAGCCCGCGCCGAAAAGTTCATGCGCGACAACAACATTCCCGGCGTCGATGCGGCGACGGCCAGGACATGGGCCGGCGACGCCACGCGCACGTTCTATCTGCTGGATGTCCGTTCCCGCGAAGAGTTCGACAATCATCACCTGACGGGCGCGGTGCACGCGCCGGGCGGGCAGCTCGCGCAGGCAACCGACAAATGGGTCGCGGTCAGGGGTGCGCGCATCGTCCTCTGCGACGACAGCGGCGTCCGCGCCGCCAACACGGCCTATTGGCTGCGCGCCATGGGCCACGATGCGTATGTGCTGACTGACGACGTTTCCGATGCGTCCGTCGATCTGGCCGCGCCCGCGTCGGCCGCGAAAGCCGCCGCCGCACCGCTGGAAGAGATCGGCGCAGGCACCATCGGTCGGGCGGCGATCATCGATCTCAGGCCGAGCGCCGAATATCGGGACGCGCATATCGAAAACGCCGAGTGGTCGATCCGCCCCGTGCTGGATACCCTAACGCCCGGCGACGACGTGGTGCTCGTCGCGGCGGACAAAAAGATCGCAGAGCTGGCGGCGTTGGATCTGACGGAGATGGGCGTTAAGAATGTCCGCTATCTCGAGGGATCGCCCGACGACTGGCGCGCGGCGGGCTTGACCGTCGTCGCGACACCCGACACCCCGAAAGACGAAGAGCGGATCGACTTCCTGTTCTTCGTGCACGACCGGCATTCGGGCAACGCAGACGCCTCGCGCGCCTATCTGAATTGGGAGTTGGGGCTGATCGGGCAGTTGAAGGACTGGGAGCTCAAGCTGTTCCCGATCCACGACGGGCATTGAGCAGCTTTCAGGGTGACGCCACAATCCAACTAAAGACCTTCACCGCCAGAGCGCTTCGTTTTGCCATAGTTTCGGAACCGCCATCCGGCCCTTGGGTTTCGTGTTTGCGATGCCGATCTCAAGAACCTGCCACGCCCCCTGCCACTCTTCCGGCAAATCGTAGGGAGGCGTCACGTTTTCCGCCGCGACGAAGCCAAGCCGGCCGTAGTACCCCGGATCACCCAGCACGAAGACGTGCCCGACCCCGGCTTCGACAAGCATGTCGCACCCGGCCTCAACCAGTTTACGCCCGATCCCCCGTAACTGATGCATGGGTGTTACGGCGAGCGGTGCAAGAAGGGCCACCTTTTCATCGCCTCCCTCGACGGTGCAGTACGTAAAACCGGCGTGTCCCGAAATCCGGCCATCATCGAGCGCAACGATCGAGACGACCTCGTCGCCCGAATACAGAAGATCGTGGACAAGCGGCAGCAAATCCTCGTCAGGAAAAGCGGCGCGATACAACTCCTCGATCGCGGCTGTATCGGCGGGCGTCGTCAGACGAATGTCGAAATTCTCACGCATCGGCGGATCGTCGCGTGAATGTTGAACGGCGGCATGCGAACTCAACCACTCAGGCCGGACGGCCTCCGGATCGGCATTGATTGTTTACGACGTCGGCGCCGGCTTCGAGCACCCTTCGCCGCCCCAGGGCGAGCTGTAGTCCTGCGGCTCATACGATGAGCCGGACGACCCTTGCGACTGCTCGGTCCCGGACGCGACGGCGTGGCCGATGAACGACAGCCCGAACAGGGCGAAAACGGCAACGGCAAGACAAAGACGCTTCACGGCTTGATCCTCCGGTTATCGGTATTGGGGGTAATGTTACGCGCGTTTTCGTTCAACTGGCAAGCGGCCCCCTCTCCTGTCCTCTCCCCCAATGAATTGGGGAAGAGGGACCCTGTCGCGATAGGGCCGGAACCAATCCCTCTCCCCCTTCAGGGGGAGAGGTTAGGTGAGGGGGAATGCAAAGCCGACGCCGTCTTGGCACAGCTCACCCCGCCCCTCATCTGCCCAGTGAATAGAACTCGTCGTTGGGACGCATCGAGGTGACGTTGGCCATCCGGTTGGACATCCCGAAGAACGCCGAGATGCCGGCGATGTCCCAGATATCCTCCTCGTCGAAGCCGTGACTTTTCAATATCTCGAAGTCCGCTTCACCCACCTGTTGTGCCGACATCGACACCTTCATTGCGAAATCGAGCATCGCTTTTTGCCGCGCGGTGATATCAGCCTTGCGGTAATTCGTCGCCACCTGATCGGCGATGAGCGGGTTCTTGGCGCGGATGCGCAGGATCGCGCCGTGGGCGATGACGCAGTACTGGCATTCGTTGCGCGCGCTGGTCGCGACCACGATCATTTCGCGCTCGGCCTTGGTCAGATTGCCGGGCTTTTCCATCAGCGCGTCGTGATAGGCGAAGAAGGCGCGAAACTCGTCCGGCCTGTGCGCCAGCACGAGAAACACGTTCGGCACGAAACCGGATTTTTCCTGCACCGCCAGAATGCGCTCGCGGATATCGTCCGGCAGATCGGCGATCTCCGGCACCGGGAAGCGGCTGATGGGGGCGCCCGTCGTTGCGGCGTCAACAGTTGCAGTCATGTGAAATCCTCCGAGGATGTCGTTCGATTCCAAACACAAGCTCAGCCGGCTGACAATATCGGCGCCGGCGATTGGAGAACGACCCGCACTGTGACACAATGCGTCTTGGTTAATGTAGTACCTAAATTTAGCAGAGGAAGTGATCGGCCTAAATCAGGGAGAGGTAGTCATGCCCAAAGAACCACACGAGCCCGCTGGGTCGCGGGATCGGTCGCCGGAGAATTCAGGGCCGTCAGACGTCAGTTTCTTCGATCCGAAAGGTGAAAACCTGGGAGGCCGTTCTTTTTCCGGACCCGGCCGGAAGAAAGAACTGAGAACACCCCGGATCGGGATTACCGAGGAAAGCGCTACGGAGACGGAGGATGATTCAGCCCCCGGAACGCGTCCCGGCGGGGATCGCACACGGTCCGTTCACGAACATGCCGACGAACTGGGCGAGGCGCTTTACGCCAAGTTCATGCACATTCTGAAGAAGCAGGCGGCGGAATCCGAAGGCCCGCTGAACGACGCTGATATCGAAGCCATGGGCCAGGCATTTCGGGCCGAGTTGGAGATGATCGAAACGGCGTTCGTGAAAGCCGTCGAAGATTACGCCGAAGCGCGTCAACCGGCCCGCGAGCAGAAAAGCCGCACGCGGCATTTCCATCGTCTCCTGGTCCACAATTTCGAGCATCGGTTCGCCGACGAAACCGAACTTCACGAACAGCCTGAGAAACTCTCGCGGCGCATGCTGCCCGGGTTCTTCAGCACGTTGCAGCTCATGCTGGGCGAGCAACGACTGGCGCGCTTCGAGAAGGACGCACGGGACGTCGTCGACAAACTGCGCGACAGGAACAGGGGCAAGCTGGACTGGGCCGAGGTTTACCGCTCGCCCGACGCGCGAACGCTGTGTTTTCAGGCGGAGGTCGAGATCGCCAGGCATTTCACCGAGTTGGAAAAACGCCTGAACTGGATGGTCGCGGTTCTGAACGCCAACCTGATACCTGCCGAAAAGGGTTCGCGTGCCGCTGGTTGGGAGGTGAACAGGCGAAATGCGGCATTGATGTTGTCGGCCCTCATACGCGACCTGCGCGGCGCACTGTCGAACCAGAAGGCGCGCCTGAAGATGGAAAAGAAAATGGGGCCGGAGACGGTCACACTCCTCCACGCGATCACACGGCGGTTCGGCGAGGTTCGCTGACCCGCGTTACCCGGTCACAGGCACGGCACGATCCCGGAGACGATGTTGCCGCCGGCGAGCGACAGCACCGTCGGCGTCGTCAGCACGTTCGAGACGATGGTCAGCGTGCCGCCGGCGACCGTCACCGACGTGCCCGCGATCTGCGGCAGGATCATCGGCGCGCCGGGGCCGCCCGGCCCGGCGGCGGTGTCGAACTCGTTCAGCTCGTCCCAGTTGGTGGTGCCGTCGCGTTTCGTCTCGACGATGATGTCGACGCCGATCATGCGCAATCTCGGCACCGCCATATCGCCGCGCAACAGCGGGATCAGGTCGACCTCGGCGACGACCCGATCCGCTTTCAGCATGTCCGGCTTGGACGCCCATTTCGCATTCCTGATCCGGACCCCCTCGATCGAAACGCTGGGCGGGAACGACATGTTCAGGTCGATCTCCCCGTCGATGGCGATGCGCCCGGCATACGAGTTCATGATCTTGTCGACCAACTCTTTTCGGAGATCGCCGAACTCGCTCAGGCGCGCGTACGAAATGACGATGGCGATCCCGGCAACGACGATCGCCGCCTTGATCGTGAATTTCATGATCCTGATCAGAAAATTGAGCATGTTTCTGTCTCTGCTTCTTACTTTTCCAGGGATTTGAGAAGGTCGTCCGCCGCCTTGGCGTCTTTATCGGTCGGTGCCGCCGGCTGACCGCCCGGTACTGTCTGGATGGTCATGTCGGGGGCGTCCGCCGTCTTCTCAGGTGCATCGGTGTTGTCTTCGGCGACCGGCGGCCGCTTGGGCCGGAACGCCGCCGCCGTCTGCCGGGCGCGTTTGAGCTGGGTTTCGGAAAGCGTCCGCGAGATCCGCTTGGCGTTCTCGAGCGCGTCGTCGGCCCCGAACGCACCCGCCACCGTGAACCACACATAGGCGCCGGCCGGGTCTTTTGCGACGCCGCCTTCCCCGGTCGCGAGAAGGTGCGCGAGCCGCACCTGCGCCGGCACCGCGCCCATCTCGGCGGCTTCGGTGAGGTTGACGACGGCGCGTTCGTGATCCTTCCCGCCGCCCTCGCCCGCGAACTGCATCAGCGAGAGGTTATAGTACCCGAACGCATCGCCGTTTTCGGCGGCGCGCTCGAACCACACCCGCGCGGCTTTCTTGTCGGCGGGGCCGTAGGTGCCCTGATACAACAGCGTCCCCAGATCGTACTGGGCGCGGGCGAGCCCGGCTTCCGCCGCCTTCCGCATCAGCGCCATACCGAGTTCTTTATCGTCCGCGCCGCCGATCCCTTTCAGGTGCGCCAGCGCCAGGTTGTAGGTCGAGGGCGGATGATTCAATCCGTCGGCGGCTTCGAAATAGCGCACCGCTTCCGCCGGGTCCGGCGGCACGCCCGCGCCTTTCAAATAGACGACACCCAAAGCGTGCAGGGATTCAGGCACCTCTCTCTGTCCGGCGTCGCGGAACAGTTCCAACGCCTGTTCGCGCTCGCGCGGCCCGCCCTGCCCGCGCCATTTTAGGACCGCCAGATTGTGCATGCTGAGGCCGTGACCCGCATCCGTAAGTTCGCCCCACTTTTCGCGTGCCGCGTCGTAATCCCGGTCGCGGTACGATTCCAGCGCGCTTTCGAAATCCTTGGCGAGCGGGTTGGCGTCCCCGGCCGCGCCCGCCGGCGCCTTCGGATCGGTCCAGCGTTCAGGCGCGTTCTTGATGATGTCGAGGTCCATGCCGCCCGCGTCCTGGGCGGTCGCGGCGGATATTGTCGCGAACGACAGCGCCACGCCGAGGACGACACCGGCGATAATTCGTAAAGAGCACATGCCCCGCACATTATCTGGTGGGGCTAATCAAGGGAACGACAATATGTCGAGGTCACGGCTTGATCACAGCTTTCTCGTGTAAACCGCCGAATGCGCCTAGTCGTAAAAGTGAGGATCGGCGTCGCAATACGGACAGACGCCCGGCCTTGACGATGGGAAAGGAGGGCATCTAGCGTGGACGTTGAAGCTGAGCGCCTGATGCGCGCGGACGAACGCCCGAAGAGGCGCTGAGGCAGGGACCCAAATGACGAAATATTCAATCTTCAGTCTGCTTCGCAACGCGATGGGATACCATCGTGACTGGCAGCAGGCGTGGCGTTCGCCCGACCCGAAACCGGCGTATGATGTCGTCATCGTCGGCGGCGGCGGGCACGGCCTTGCGACGGCGTATTATCTCGCGAAAGAGCACGGCATCACCAATGTCGCGGTGCTGGAAAAGGGCTGGCTCGGCGGCGGCAACACGGGCCGCAACACGACGATCATCCGCTCGAATTATCTGTGGGACGAAAGCGCGTTTCTTTATGAGAAATCGCTCAAGCTCTACGAGGGGCTGAGCCAGGACATCAACTACAACATCATGCTGTCGCAGCGCGGCGTCCTCAACCTCGCGCACAACCTGCACGACGTCCGCGAAACCCAGCGCCGCGTCAACGCCAACCGCTTGAACGGCATCGACGGCGAATACATCGGCCCCGAAGAAATCCGCAAGCTGGTGCCGATCATCAACCTCGACCCGACGATCCGTTATCCGGTTTTAGGCTCCAGCTATCAGCCGCGCGGCGGCACGGCGCGCCACGACGCGGTGGCCTGGGGCCTCGCCCGCGCATCGGACGCGCGCGGCGTCGACATCATCCAGAACTGCGAGGTCACCGGCTTCGATATCGAGAAAGGTCAGATCACCGGGGTGCAGACCTCGCGCGGCCAGATCAAGGCCAAGAAAGTCGGCGTCGTCGTCGCCGGGCACTGCACCGTCATGTCGGACATGGCGGGCTTCCGCATGCCGATCGAAAGCCACCCCTTACAGGCCATGGTCTCCGACCCGGTCAAGCCGATCATCGACGTCGTCGTGATGTCGGGCGCGGTGCACTGTTACGTGAGCCAGTCCGACAAGGGCGAGCTCGTGCTCGGCGCCGGGATCGACGCGCACACCAGCTACTCCCAGCGCGGCAGCCTGCATATTATCGAGGAGCAGATCGCGGCGGTCTGCGAGCTGTTCCCGATCTTCAGCCGCATGCGCCTGATGCGCCAGTGGGGCGGCATCGTCGACACCTGCCCCGACGCGTCCCCGATCATCTCGAAAACGCCCGTCGACGGCCTTTACTTCAACTGCGGCTGGGGCACCGGCGGCTTCAAGGCGACGCCGGGGTCCGGCTGGGTGTTCGCGCACACCATCGCGCGCGACGAGCCGCACGAACTCAACGCGCCGTTCTCGCTGGAGCGCTTCTCGACCGGTCACCTGATCGACGAGCACGGCGCCGCCGCGGTCGCGCACTGAGGGCCTATGGGCAACCAAATGACGAACGTGGTTGAGACGAAAATGACGCGAGGCGAGAAATGTTTCTGATCACCTGCCCCTTCTGCGGCGAACGCGAGGAAACGGAGTTTTCCTACGGCCACGAAGCACACATCAAGCGCCCGGAAAATCCGGAGGAGCTCAGTGACGCCGAATGGGCCGACTATCTGTTCATGCGCAAAAATGCGAAAGGCGTGCACCTCGAGCGCTGGGTCCACACGGCGGGGTGCCGCCGCTGGTTCAACGCGGCCCGCAACACCCACACCAACGAGATATTGGCGATCTATAAAATGGGCGAGCAGCCCCCGAAAGAGATCAAGGCGATGATCGAAAAGAGTAAGAAATCATGAGCCAGTCCCATCGCCTCATGGACGGCGGCCGCATCGACCGTTCGAAACAGATCGACTTCTACTTCAACGGCCGGCTGATGAGCGGCTATCAGGGCGACACGCTCGCCTCGGCGCTTCTCGCCAACGGCGTGAACCTGATCGGCCGCAGCTTCAAGTACCACCGCCCGCGCGGCATCGTGACGGCGGGAACCGAAGAGCCCAACGCGCTGGTGCAGCTGGAGCGCGGCTCGCGGACGATTTCCAACATGCTGGCGACGCGCATCCCGCTCTACGAAGGTCTCGATGCGTCGAGCGTCAACTGCTGGCCGTCGCCGAGCTACGACGTGATGGCGGTCAACGGCCTGTTCCACCGCATCCTGCCCGCGGGCTTCTATTACAAGACCTTCATGTGGCCGGTGTCCGGCTGGAAGATCTACGAGCACTTCATCCGCCGCGCCGCCGGTCTTGGGAAATCCCCCGAAGAACCGGACGCGGACACGTACGATAAAATGAACGCCCATGCCGACGTCGTGGTCGTCGGCGCCGGGCCGTCGGGCCTCTCGGCCGCGCGCGCCGCTGCCGCGACGGGGGCCCGGGTGATCCTCGTCGACGAGCAGCCGGAACTGGGTGGGCAGCTTCTGAACGAGACGTTCGAGATCGACGAAAAGCCCGCCATGGACTGGGTCGCCGAGGTCGAAAAAGAGCTGATGGCCAACCCGGACGTGACGATCCTGAAACACACCACCGCGTTCGGCTATTACGATCACAACTTCCTGGGGCTCCTGCAGAACCGCTCCGACAACGTCGCCTACGGGCAGGACGGCCGCACCCGCCAGCGGGTCTGGCGGGTCCGCGCGAAAAGGGTGATCCTGGCGACGGGCGCCATCGAACGCCCGCTGATCTATAGCGACAACGACCGTCCCGGCTGCATGCTGGCGGGCGCGCTCCGTGCCTACGTCAACCGCTATGGGGTGACGCCCGGCAAGCGCCACGTGATCTTCACCAACAACGACGATGCGTATCGCTCGGCGCTCGATCTGAAATCGGCCGGGGCGTCGGTTGCCTGCGTCGTCGACATCAGAAAGGACCCGTCCGGCGAACTCGTCACCCGCGCCATCGAAGCCGGGATCGAGGTGATCGACAATTCGGCGATCACCGGCGTGCTTGGATCGAAGAAGATCCGCGGCGTCGAGGTCATGAAGCTGACCGACGACGGCGAAGGCGTCACCGGCAAGGCGCGGACGATATCGTGCGACACCATCGGCTCAAGCGGCGGCTGGAACCCGGTCGTCCACCTGCACAGCCACTCGGCGGGCAAGAACACCTGGCGCGACGAGGACGGCGTCTTCGTTCCCGGCGACACGCTCCAATCCGAAGCCGCCTGCGGCGCCGCCAACGGCAGCTTCTCGCTCTCACAAGCTTTAAACGAGGGCGACTTCGCCGGCATCGACGCCTGTTCGAAACTCGGCATGACGGCGAAAAAACGCCCGGCCGTCGCCAAGGCCACGGCGGAAGTGGACGAGACGCCGTGGCGCACCCTCTGGTATATCCCGACCACCAAACCGGCCGGCCAGCGCGGCAAGCACTTCCTCGATCAGCAGAACGACGTCACCGTCGCCGACGTGCAACTGGCGGCGCGCGAGGGATATCGCTCCGTCGAGCACGCCAAGCGCTACACCACGCTGGGCATGGCGACCGACCAGGGCAAGACCGGCAACATCCCCGGTCACGCGATCCTGTCGGCGGCGCTTGGCCAGACGATCCCACAAACGGGCACGACCACCTTCCGCCCACCCTACTCGCCCGTTACCATGGGCGCGCTTGCGGGCCGCGCGGTCGGTGAGTTCTTCGATCCGATCAGAAGAACCCCGATGCACGACTGGCACGAACAGGCCGGCTGCAAGTGGGAAGACGTCAGCCAGTGGCGGCGTCCGTGGTACTACCCGCAAGACGGCGAAAGCATGCAGGACGCGGTCAGCCGCGAATGCCTGGCGGTCAGAAACGCGGTCGGGATGCTGGACGCGACCACGCTCGGCAAGATCGACATCCAGGGCCCCGACGCCGCGGAATTCCTCAACCGCGTCTACACCAACGCGTGGCTGAAGCTCGCTCCCGGCAAATGCCGTTACGGCCTGATGCTGGGCGAGGACGGGATGGTGATGGACGACGGCGTGACGTCGTGTCTGGGCGAGAACCACTATCTGATGACCACCACGTCGGGGGGCGCGCCCCGCGTCATGGCGTGGCTGGAAGAATGGCTGCAGACCGAATGGCCGGAGTTGAAGGTCTATCTGACCTCCGTCACCGAACAGTTCGCGACCCTGCAGCTCGCCGGGCCCAACGCCCGCGACCTGTTGCGCGAGTTCACCACCGATATCGATCTCGACCCGGAGGCCTTTCCCTTCATGTCGTGGCGGGACGGCACGGTCGGCGGCATCCCGGCGCGCGTCTACCGGATCAGCTTCACCGGCGAATTGTCGTATGAAATCAACGTGCCCGCATCCTGCGGCCTCTCGCTCTGGACCGACATCATGAACGCCGGCGAAAAATACGGCATCACCCCGTTCGGTACCGAGACCATGCACGTATTGAGGGCCGAGAAGGGCTTCATCATCGTCGGCCAGGAAACAGATGGGACGATCACGCCCATCGATCTGGGGATGGACTGGATCGTGTCTAAAAATAAACCGGACTTCATCGGCAAGCGCTCGCTTTCGCGCGAAGACACGGCCCGCGACGACCGCAAGCATCTGGTCGGCCTCAAGACCGCCGACCCGACGGAAGTGCTGCCCGAAGGCGGCCAGATCGTCGCCGCGACCCGGCCCGAACCGCCGATGGACATGATCGGCCACGTGACGTCCAGTTACTGGTCGGCGGCGCTGGATCAATCCATCGCGCTCGCCGTCGTCAAGAACGGCCGCAACAGAAAGGGCGACACCGTCTACGTGCCGATGAAGGACAAGACGATCGCCTGCGAGATCGTCGATCCGATCTTCTACGACCCCGAAGGGAGCCGGATGAATGGTTGACGCATACCGCCTCAGAAGCCCGCTCGCGCATCTCGGTCTCGGCGCGCGCGCACACGCGGACGCCGATCTTTCCGGCACCGGCGTGACGATGACGGAAGTTCCGTATCGCGGCCTCATCAACATCCGCGGTGACGCGAACGACAAAAACTTCGTCGACGCCGTCCAGAAAGCGGTCAGGCTGTCGCCGCCGGTCGATCCGAACACGGTCGCGGGGAAGCCGACGACGACGCGCGTCATGTGGCTGGGCCCGGACGAGTGGCTGGTGATCACCAAGCCCGAAGGCGCCGAACGCGCCATGAACGCGCTTTGGAAGAATCTGAAAGTCGACGGGCTTCATGCGGCGGTCACCGACTCGACCCATGCCCGCACGTGCATCGAAATTTCGGGACCGCGCGCCAGAGAGGTCTTACAAAAAGGCTGTTCGCTCGACCTGCACCCGGGCGCCTTCGGCCCCGGCCAGTGCGCGCAGACCATCGTCTCCAAGGTCGGGGTGATGCTGATCCACACGGCGACGGCGCGCAACGGCGATCCGACTTTTGAGCTTTACGCGCTTAGAAGCTTCTCGACCTATCTCTGGACCTGGCTCGAGGACGCATCGCAGGAATACGGCCTTAAGGTGGGGTGACGGATAACTGCATAACCGCCTCACCTGATTCCCCCTCACCTGTCCTCTCCCCCAGCAAGCTGGGGAAGAGGGACCCTGCCGGTATATCCCTCTCCCCGGGGAGAGGGTGGCGCGCATCGCGCGCCGGGTGAGGGGCCCCTGCCGCATCGTTCCCCTTTAGCCCTCAAATCCAGATCCGGGCGATGCCGGGTCATCCTTGCAATCCCCTTGTTTCCCGGCCTTGAGCCGGGACCCATTTCGGAATCGCCGCCCCCCTGCCATGGGTCCCGGGTCGTGCCGTCGGCCCGCCCGGGAAACACCTAAAGTGCAACGGCGACGTCCCTCAAATCCAGTTCATGGCGATGGCGGCGGTAACGATGTAGCGCGCCGTCTTGGCGAACGCGACCAGCAGAAAAAACGACCAGAACGGCTCGCGCAGCACGCCGGCCGCGAGCGTTAAGGGGTCGCCGACGAACGGCGCCCAGCTTAATAACAAACTCCAGCGCCCGTACTTATGATACCAGCCCGTCGCCCGGTCGAGTTGTCTGGGCGATGCGGGGAACCACTTTTTGTCCCGGAACCGTTCGACGCCGCGGCCGATCGCCCAGTTGACGACCGCGCCCAGGGTGTTGCCGAGGCTGGCGACGGCGATCAGCAGGGGGATGGAATGCTTATCGTTGATGATGAGCGCGACGAGACCGATCTCCGACTGCGCCGGTAGGATCGTCGCGGCCAAAAAAGCGACCCCGAACAGTCCGCCGTAAACGCCGAGATCAAGCATACGTCACCCTGAGCGGCGCCACTGCGACGGGCCGGTTGAAATCGCGCCTTACCACACCATCGCCCTGACCCGGTTGCGGACGTCATAGTCCGGCGCGACCTCGGGCCGGGGCGCGATGTCCCACACCCACTCATCCCCCGCCCGGTCCGGCAGCACGCCCCGGAGCGGGTCGACGGCTTCGATGAGGCGCTCGCCGTCTCGAACTTCGCGTTCGACCTCCGTGATCAGGCAGACCGTGCCCGGACAGGTTTCCAGCAACGCGATGTGACTGCGGATGATCCCCTCCGCGAACGTTTCGAGGTCTGCGTCATCGATGTCCGGACGCGTGCGGCGCAAATAGTCGAGCGGCACCAAAGGCAGTTGCGAGAGCACGTTGGCGGAAATCGCGAGATCCGCATCGGTCAGCGTAATCCCCGGCGGCGGACCGGGCTCCGGCATCTCGCCGGCGAGGATTGCAGCCACGACACCGGCGATGTCGCAGGTGACGAGCTCGACGTTATCAAAACCCGCCGCCACCCGCCGCGCCGCCCGCAGAAAGCAGACGTCGACCAGCCGCACCTTCGCGAACGTCCCGGCGATATCGGCAAGCGGAATGTCGGCCAGCATCCCGGCGCCGAAGACCACGGCGAGGCCCTTGCGCTCGACCCGGCCGGACGCACCGACGATCGCGGCGCGGCTGCGCTCAAGGTGCGGCTGCCAAGTGGCGCGATTGCGCTTCATCCGCGCCTCGGTCGCGATCAATTCCTTGAGATAGCCCATGCGCCGGTACGGCGGCGGACATGGTGTCGTCAGATACTGGAGCGCTTCGAGCAGCATGTGGCATTTTAACCCAAGTTGGTGGCCCCTCACCCCCGGCTTCGCGGGAGTAAACGGTAATCGTCGCAGATAAAAGTCGTCTCTATGTTTCCCGGCCTTGAGCCGGGACCCATGCCGATGCCAGGCGCGAAGGCGAAATGGGTCCCGGGGCTCGGCGCAAAAGCGTCTCGCCCGGGAAACGGATGCGGGGGTGTGCGGCGCCCAAATGCCGCCGCGTCAGCCGTGGCCGCCCTTCGGTTCGACCAGCACCCGGACGTCCATCAGGCGGCCGTCGCCGAATTCGAGCGTCAGTTCGAACGACTCGTCTTCGCTCAACGTGCGGTGCAGACCGGTCAGATAGATGTGCCCGCGCCAGGGCGCCATCGCATACGGCTTACCCGGCATGAGCGTCAGGGAGTTCACGGGTTCGCCCGCGTTCCCCGCTTTACTCAGGAAACTCACTTTGTCCGCGACGTCGGTTTTGACCGCGACCAGCGTCAGCGGCTTCGTGCCCCGGTTGACGATGGCGCCATAGACGTGGACGCCCGCGTCCTTGCCGTCGGGCGGCGGCGACCAGACATGGCCGACCGTGATCTCGTCCATTTTATATCTGTGCGCGTGGACCGGGCTCGGCGAGCCGAGCACTCCCGTCATGACGCCGGCGGTGCCGGCAACGGCGAACAGAAGAAAAGCGCGTGCGATACGTTTCATGGTCAGTCCCTCGGTGCGTCGTTCTGGAATTCGACGGTCTTTCTGTTTTTCAGCTTCTTGTCGATTTCTTCGGATCCGGCTTTGAGGTCGCGCGCCTGAAGCTTCTCTTCGTCTGACAGGTCTTTCTGCTCGAAGAAGGTATAGGACAGGGTGATCTGGCGGACCTCGTTGGCGTTGGGGTCGTTCTTCAACTCCTCGTCGACGAACAGCACCAGCGGCATCTCGGCGGTTTCGCCGGGGCCCAGCCGTTCCTCGGTGAAGCAGAAGCACTCGATCTTGAAGAAATAGGGCGCGATCTTGTAGGGCGTCACGTTGAACGTGGCGCGCGCGACGATCGGCTTGTCGGAATTGTTATGGGCGATGTAGTTGACCCGCGTCTGCTCGCCGAAGTGCGTCGTGACGCGGCGCTGCATCGGTTTGAAATCCCACGGCAGGCCCGGCGCCACGTTGGCGTCGAAAAACACCGTCACGGTGTCGTCGTCGCCGGCGGCGTCCGCCGGCGTCTTGGTCGGGGCCGCCACCTGGCGCACCGCACCGCCGTAACCGGTCAGGTTGCAGAACATCTGATAGAGCGTCGGCGAGAGGACGACGAGCACGGTCATCACGCCGAGCACGGCGAGGATCGGCACCAGCACCTTGCCGTGGCGGCGCCGATTTTCTTGCGCGCGGTCTTGGCCGTCGCTATCGCCGGGCATGACGTGGCGCGTCGGGGAGGCTTTTGTGAAGCATTACGACGCAGAGTCTAGAACCTTCACCCGCTGTAGCTTCAAGTTACAAATCGGTAAGGCGGCATCATCTGCCGTCGATGCTTGCCCCCTCACCTGTCCTCTCCCCCAGCAAGCTGGGGAAGAGGGACCCTGGAGCAACATTACGCTCTAATCCCTCTCCCCCTTGAGGGGGAGAGGTTAGGTGAGGGGGTAATGGATCGTTATTCCTGGACGACCGGATTGCTGAGAATTCCGATCCCCTCGATCTCCGCTTCGACCGTGTCGCCGGGTTTCATCCAGCCGGGCGGCTTCATGGCGTGCGCGACGCCGGATGGGGTGCCGGTCGCGATCACGTCGCCGGGCTCCAGCGTCATGAACTCGGACAGGATGGCGATGATCTTCGCGGTCGAAAAAATCATGTCGGCGGTGTTTGAGTCCTGGCGCGTCTCACCGTTGACGCGGCTGGTAATCCGAAGACCCGAAGCGCCGGGCGGCAGATCGTCGGGCGTGACGACGACCGGCCCCAGCGGACCGGTACCGTCGAAGTTCTTGCCCTGGGTCCACTGTTTGGTCTTGCGCTGGAAGTCGCGCACCGAGACGTCGTTGAAGATGGTATAGCCGAACACGTGATCGAGCGCGTCCTGTTCGGATATATGTCGGCCGCCCTGGCCGATGACGATGGTCAGTTCGACCTCATAATCGAGCTGGTCCGATACCGACGGGCGGATCACCGGCTGACCGGCGGCGACCAGCGACGAATTGTAGCGTGGGAACAGCGACGGATACTCCGGCGGCTCGTGGCCGCCCTCGGCGGCGTGCGCGGCGTAGTTCAAGCCGACGCAGACGAACTTGCCCGGTTTTGCGATCGGCAGTGCCGGCGTGACGTCGGCTAGTCTTAGTTTCGCGCTTTCGGGCGCGCCGCCGACCGCGCCGGCCAGCGCCTTCATCGCGTCCGCGCCGCCTTCGATCAGCGCGATCATCGACGCCGGCAGCGATGGATCGCACGCCTGGGCGTCGATCACATCATCGCCCGCGACCACACCCAGGCGGGCCTCGCCGCCATTTTCGAACATCATCAGTTTCATGTTGCCGTCCCCTTGTTCGCCGGCGTTGCGCCGACGCTGAAATGCCCCCGTTGCATATAAGACGTGCCGCCCGCTTCACCAACGACAAAAAAGGACGCAACCTCTTGATGAGAGAAGGCGCCGCCCGCGGCACGAAAAAAGGCGCCGCCCGCGGCACGAAAAAAGGCGCCGCCCGCGGCACGAAAAAAGGCGCCGCCCGCGGCACGAAAAAAGGCGCCGCCCGCGGCGACGCCCTTTTCCAAATCGAACGGCAAGCCGATCATGCTGTCGATCAGCAGCCCATATCGTAGACAACGCCGCCGAAGGTGGCCTTGTACTGTTTCTTGCCGGTCTTTTCGAGCGTCGAGCACTGCTCGGTCCCGAAGTTGACGCAAAGCTGGTTGTCTTTGAGCGACCACTTGCCCTGGATCGTGTCGGCGCCGATGTTGCGGTCCGCTTCGCCCATCGATTTGGAAACGGTCGAGTAGTAGAAATCCTGACCCTCGGTCGAGCCGGCTTTCCACGAGCAGGTGCCGCCGCCCTGTTTGAACACGGCCTGCAGTTCCTTCGCGTCGAGCACGTTGGCGTTGTCGGATTTCATGTCTTCCCCGGTCGTGCATGCGCCGAGCGCAAGCGTGACCAGCGCGGTGAGCGCCAGGTTTTTCGTTTTCATCAATTTGCCTTCGTCGTTAGTGGTTTTACGCGCCTGCGTGCAACATTCCCTCGAGCAGGGGCAGGCCGTTTTTCAATATGAGGACGTGCGCGCGTTTGACAAGCAAACCCGGGCAAAATTCGTTAATTTTTGCCGCTGGAACGGGAATCGAGACAGGTTTTTGCAGGTTTATGCAAGCCGGGCACCTCCGTGCCGCGCCTTATTCAGCTCGCGGATTTCGCCGGATTCTTGGCCGCCGGCTTCTTGGCTTTCTTCTTCGCGGGCTTGCCCTCGATGATCCTGGCCTGGTCCTTGGCGGTCCGCTGCATCTCGCTCAGCCCCGCTGCGACGGCCTTCAGAATGGCCGAACTGGTGCGTTCGGTCATCGCTTTCTCGGCGGCTTTCGGATCGTCGGGCGTGCGCTTGAGAAGATCGTCGAGCTTCGCCGACATCTCCGAGAGCGCCTTGGCGTCGGCCGCGCCCGACGCGCTGGAAGGCGCGCTCAGCTTGCCGTCCGCGGCGGCGTTCAGGGTTTTGTCGACCCAGGCGCGGATGGTCATACCCTCGGCGGCGGCAGCCTTTTTGACCTTGTCCCGGGTCTCCGCCGAGGCCCCGGTGATGGTCCAGCTGGTCTCTGTCGTTTTCGTCGGCTGGGTCGCCATGCCTCGTCTCCTCGCCCGGGTGCGCTGCGCTCACACTAGCGTTTGGCGGGCCGGCAAGAAAGAGAGCTTTATCAGTTTTCCGGCTCGGATTCCTGGCGGCGGTCCTTCGCCGCCCGGCGGTCCTCGCTTTTCCGCCGATCTTCGCCCGCGCGCCGGTCTTCGCCTTGGCGGCGCTCCCCGGATGCCGGCGGTCCGTCGTTTCCTTGCCGGCGCTCGACGCCGGCGCGGCGGTCCTTCCTGGCTTTCCGCCTTTCGCGGCGGCGGCGGTCACGGCGGATCTTGGCGACTTGGTAGCCGATGTAGCTGCCGAGCACCATCATCACCCCGCCGAGCCCGAGAATCACCAGCGCCACCACCACGAAGTCGGCGCTGACGCCCCGCTTGGCCCCCGCCGGCGCGCCGGGGAACGGTCTCGGTTCGGTCGGCAGATCGGCCAAAAGCTCGGCTTCGGCGCGGTCCAGTTCGGCTTTGGTAAGAGGTGACGGTGCGGCCGCCGGCGTGTCGCTGGCCGGTTCCGACAGCGCCGGCGTTCGGCCCTCGGCGGCCGGCGCCGGGATACCTTCAGCCGCCGAGACCGGCGCTTCAACCGTCCACGGCAGCGCCTTGATGGGTGTGCATTCACGCGTCGATCCGTCGATGAAATAGGCTTCGGTTCCCTCGGCCCGGTCCTTGGAACCGCGCAGCAAATAGAACGCCTTGAATATCCCCTTGCCGACCGAGGTGTCCGCGAGCGCCCTCAGTTCGGATTGCCTGGATGCGATGTCGAGCGCCACATCGGCGAGCCGCACCGGCTTCTCCTCCAACGCCACAAGGACCGCATCCATGAACCGCGGCAGCCGCTCACAAAGCCGTTGCGCCGCCTTTTCGTTTTCGACCTCGATATAGGGCGTGAAGGTGGTCCGGCCCTGATATCCCTTGTCCGTGATCGCCGGCATCGCGACCGGCTTGAGTTGCAGCGCCACCGGTTCGGCACACGAAACGCCGGCCGGCAGCACAAGCGCCGCCAGCAACGAAAAGAACATCGATCGGACCCGACGCGTCATGCAGTCATCCTCCAAGCCGGGCGGCGCGATACTCCAATCCGGACGGCGTGATACCGACAGGTATCCCGTAGCCCACGCGGCTTGTCCTCGGCTTTGGCCCAGCAGTTCATACTTTTCCCCGTTCGAAGCGTATCCTACGCGCATGCCATCTCCGGGCGTATGACGTAGATCACGCCATCATAAATCGCGAACGTCGCTTGCGGCGGATGCTGCGCTCAAATATAGTTGTAATTTGCAACTATATTTGAGCGGGAATGCCGGTATGCCGCCGCCCACCGCCGAGATGATTTCCGACGTCCGCCGGGCCTCGCGCGCGCTGGTGCGTGAGTTCGGGTTTCTCAACCACAAACTGGCGGGGACGGACCTGGCGCCGTCCGCGGTCCACGCCGTCGTCGAAACCGGCCTCGCCGGGCGCATCACGGCATCCGAACTGACCGAGAAACTGAGGCTCGAAAAATCGACGACCAGCCGGTTGCTGGCATCGCTGGTCCGCCGCGGTGAAATCGCCGAGGCGCCCAACCCGGACGACAAACGCTCCAAGATTCTGACTCTTACCCCTCTGGGAGAGAAAACATTCCAGGCGATCAATGGCTTCGCGGAAACCCAGGTCCGCGATGCCCTGACAAGGCTGACGGAAGGCGAACAACGTGTCGTCGCGGATGGAATCGACGCATACGCGCGGGCGCTCGGCGGGGAAAAGGACAGCCTTGAATGCACGATAGAAGCTGGTTACCGGCCCGGCCTGATCGGCCGTATGGTCGAAATGCATCTCTCCCATTACGGGCCGCACGCGGGCTTCGGCGCGCCGTTCGAGGCAAAAATCGCAACCGAGATGAGCGAATTCGTGACGCGACTGGACAAGCCCTGCAATCAGGTCTGGACGGTTCTCAGACGCGACCGCATCGCCGGTTCCATCGCCATCGACGGTGAAGACCTGGGGGACGGACACGCGCACCTCAGATGGTTCATCGTCGATGACGGACTGCGCGGCGTGGGTGCCGGGAAGCGATTATTGCGTCAGGCCCTCACCTTCTGCGACGGCCACGGCTTCAAAGCCATCGATCTATGGACGCTTCGAGGGCTGGAGGCCGCGCGCACCCTATACGAAGTTAACGGTTTCGAACTCATCGAAGAATACGAAGGCGATCAATGGGGCCGCAGTATCACCGAACAGCGTTTCCGCCGGCTGAAACCGGCGTGAACCTTGTTCGCTGACCCTTAAACGTTGGAATCCGGGAAACTCGCTTTTTTCTCGGCCATGAACGCCAGAAGCGCCTCATCGATGCCGGGATCGAGTTCGGGTTCCTGATACGCGGCGAGCCACTTCTTCCACAGCGTATTGGCGCGCTGCGCCATATCCTGCGCCCCCTCGGCTTCCCACTGTTCGTAGGAGTTATTGTCGGCGAGCGTCGAGCGAATGAAGGCCGTCTCGAAGTTCGCCTGTGTGTGCGCGCAACCCAGATAGTGCGAACCCGGGCCGACCTCGCGGATCGCAGAAAGCCCCTGCCCGTTTTCGGTCAGGTCGTAACCCTCTGTCAGGCGTTGCATCATCGCCAACTGGTCGCAGTCCATGACGAATTTTTCGTAGCCCGAGGACAGCCCGCCCTCGAGCCAGCCCGCCGAATGCAATGCGAAGTTGACGCCCGACAACACCGTGGCGTTCAACGTATTGGCGCTTTCGTAGGCCGCCTGCGCGTCGGCCACCTTGGACGCGCAGAGCGAACCGCCTGATCGGAACGGCAGGTTCAGCCTTCTCGCCAGTTGCGCGGCGGCGGAAATGACCAATGTCGGTTCCGGCGTGCCGAACGTCGGCGCGCCCGACTGCATCGAAATGGCGCTGACGAAAGCCCCATAGATCAGCGGCGCCCCCGGGCGGCAAAGCTGCGTCAGCGCGCCGCCGGCGAGAACTTCGGCCTGCACTTGGGCAAGCGTGCCAAGGGCCGTCACCGGGCTCATGGCGCCGGCAAGGATGAACGGCGAGACGATGCAGGCCTGGTTCGCCTTCGCATAGACCTTGAGCGCGCCCAGCATGGTGCCGTCGAACACCATCGGCGAGTTAGCGTTAATCAGGCTCGTCATGACCGTGTTCTGGTCGACGAACTCCTTGCCGAACAGGATCTCACACATGGCGACGGAATCCGCGGCACGCTGCGGGTGCGTGACCGAGCCCATGAACGGCTTGTCGGAATACTTCATGTGCGCATAAAGCATGTCATAGTGACGCTTGTTCACCGGCAGATCGACCGGCTCGCACACCGTGCCGCCCGAATGGTGCATGGCGGGCGCCATGTAGGCGAGTTTAACGAAATTGCGGAAATCCTCGATAGTCCCATAGCGGCGGCCGTTATCCAGATCGCGCACGAACGGCGGACCGTAGACCGGCGCGAAGACGGTGTGATTGCCGCCGATCTCGACGCTGCGGGCCGGATTACGGGCGTGTTGGGTGTACTGCGACGGCGCCGTCTTGAGCAATCCCTGGCAGAACCCCTTCGGAAAGTGCACGCGCGTCCCCTGCACGTCGGCACCGGCATCCTTGAAGAGTTTCAATGCTTCCTCGTCGTCGCGGAATTCGATGCCGATCTCTTCGAGAATGAGGTCGGCGTTGGCCTCGATCATCTCGAGCGCTTCGGTGGACGCCAATTCCAAGAGCGGAATGTTGCGGATGATGTAGGGCTTGGTTACGGCGCCCGATTTTCCCCGGGCTTCCCGGCGGGCGTCGCGGCCCCGCCTCGCAGTTCTCTGGGCGGCTCTCTCGGCCATGGCGTGCACTCACTCAAATGCGAACGTGACGCATCAACCCGGCGTCCGTTCAGGTCAAAACGATTATGCGATTTTGATAAACCCGAGCGCCGATGTCGACTAATCCAGCGCCGTCATTTTGTGGTCAAAAGACGCCTTCCTGTGGATCACTTCCAGATCGACTTGCCCGATCCCGGAATCCCCAACTTCGACCACATTTTATCGACCTTATCGACGACATCATCCGACATTCTGATTTTCTTGCCCCAGTCGCGGTGGGTTTCTGGCGGGAGCTTGGTCGTCGCGTCGATACCGAGCTTGCCGCCGAGCCCGGACTCCGGGGACGCGAAATCGAGATAATCGATTGGGGTATTGTCGATGACGGTCAGGTCGCGGCTGGGATCGACGTTGGTCGAGATCGCCCAGATCACGTCGTTCCAGTCGCGGGCGTCGATATCCTCGTCCACCACGACCACGAACTTGGTGTACATGAACTGCCTTAGATACGACCACACCGCCAGCATGATCCTTTTCGCGTGACCGGCGTAGGCTTTCTTCATGGAAACGACGGCGACGCGGTAAGAGCACCCTTCCGGGGGCAGCCAGAAGTCGACGATTTCCGGGAATTGCTGCTGGAGGAGCGGCACGAAAACGTCGTTCAGCGCCTCCCCCAGAACCGACGGCTCGTCCGGCGGGCGGCCGGTATAGGTCGACAGATAAACCGGGTTCTTGCGCATGGTGATCGCGGTGACGTTGAAAACCGGGAACGGCTCGACCGCGTTGTAATAGCCGGTGTGATCTCCATAAGGCCCTTCGTCGCCGTAATCGGTTAGAGACACCGTCCCCTCGATAACGATTTCGGCTTCGGCCGGGACTTTCAGGGGCTGCGTGACGCAATCGACCAAGTCGACTTTCTTACCCCTTAATAGCCCCGCGAACTGGTATTCGGATAAGGTGTCCGGGACCGGTGTCACGGCGGCCAGAATGGTGCCGGGATCCGCCCCCAGGACGCACGCTGCTGGCAGCGGTTCGGGCTTTTCCGCCTTCCAGCGTTGATGATGCTGCGCCCCGCCCCGGTGTTTGAGCCAGCGCATGAGGGTCGTGTTCTTGCCCGTCACCTGCATCCGGTAGATACCGAGATTGTAGGCGTCCCGCTTGTCGCTACCCGGTCCCTTTGTGACGACCAAAGGCCAGGTGATCAACGGTGCCGGCTCGCCCGGCCAGCAGGTCTGGATCGGTAGCTTGGCGAGGTCGATATCGTCACCCGTCAGCACGACTTCCTGGCAGTACGCCGTCCCGGAATCCCGGGGTTTCATGGCCATCACGGTCTTCATCAACGGCAGCATATCGAGGGCTTCGCGCCAACCGCCCGGCGGCTCCGGCTGGCGCAGGAACGCCAGCGTCTCGCCAATCTCGCGGAGCTCGTGCGGCTCCCGGTTCATCCCCCAGGCGACACGTTCGACGGTGCCGAACAGGTTGACCAGCACGGGCATGTCGGACGGCGTGCCGTCAGCTTTGATCACGTTCTCGAACAGAATGGCCGGACCACCCTCCGCCAGCACCCGTGTCTGTATTTCAGTCATCTCCAATACCGTCGAAACCGGCGCGGAAACCCGCACCAATCGGCCGGTTTTTTCCAGTTTTTCGATGAAATCCCTCAGGGAACTGTAAGCCATCCCGTTTACTCCTCGCCCGGGGCAAGGTTGACCCTTTCCGGACGCTGCGGTCAAGCAATCCGGAAAATTGCCTGATGGGCCGTGTGGCCATTGTCAATCAATGGCTTAAACGTCTAGAGTCGGGCTCGGAATTGGGGATAGTGGGAGCGCGCCGCTTCGGCGTGGTCCGGTGGGAAACAAATTTACGACATGGCTGACGGAACCACGGAAACCAACGATGGGCTGAGCGCCTCAAGCCTGCAACGTCTGATTGATATTGGCATCGCGCTCTCCGCCGAGCGGGACACCAACGTCCTGATGGAGACGATTCTGTTGGAAGCCAAGAGCCTCGCCAACGCCGATGGCGGAACGCTCTATATCCGCACCGACGACAACCGCCTCCGCTTCGAGATCATGCGGACCGACTCGCTGGACATCGCAATGGGCGGCACGACGGGAAAGGACATCAACTTTCCGCCGCTGACATTGGTCGATCCGAAAACCGGCGAGGAAAACCATAAGAATGTGGCGTCCGCCGCCGCGCTGACCGGGAAGTCGATCAACATTCCCGACGCTTATCAGAACGACAATTTCGATTTTTCCGGCACCAAGAAGTTCGACGAGGGAACCGGCTATCGTTCAAAATCCTTCCTGTGCGTGCCGCTTAAAAATTCGCAGGACGAGGTTATCGGCGTGCTGCAGCTTCTCAACGCCATCGACAAACAGTCGGGCGAGGTTATCGAGTTCGGCGCCGACATACAGCCGCTGATTGAGGCGCTGGCGTCGCAGGCCGCCGTCGCACTCGACAACCAGCAACTTCTGGAAGCGCAGAAGAAACTGCTCGACAGCTTCATCGAGTTGATCGCCTCGGCGATTGACGCCAAGTCGCCCTATACCGGTGGCCACTGCCAACGCGTGCCGGAACTCACCAAAATGCTGGCGCACGCCGCGTCGGAGCAGAATGACGGACCGTTCAAGGATTTCGAACTCACGGACGAGGAATGGTACGAACTGCACATTGCCGCGTGGTTGCACGATTGCGGCAAGGTCACGACACCGGAATACGTGGTCGACAAGGCCACCAAGCTCGAAACCATCTACAACCGCATTCACGAAATCCGAAACCGGTTCGAGATCGTCAAACGCGATAGGGTCATCGAATACCTGAACAAGGTCATCGACGGCGGCAATGCGGATGAGCTTCACAAGGAACTCGAGGAACAACTCGCCCAGTTGGATGACGATTTCGCGTTCATCGCCGAAAGCAACGTCGGCGGCGAGTTCATGGCGCCCGACCGGATCGAGCGCGTGAAGGAAATTGCCGGAATCAAATGGACGCGCACGCTTTCCGACCGGCTCGGCCTATCGTACGAAGAACTCAAACGCGTCGAACGCGAGCCGGAGCCCGAACTGCCGGTGGAGGAGAACCTGCTCGCCGACCGCTACGATCACATCATTTACCGTGAAGGCAAGGAGCCGACGGCGGAGGACGACAACCCGTGGGGCTTCAAGCTCGATGTCCCGGAGCACAAGTACAATCTGGGCGAGATCTATAACCTCTGCATCGCGCGCGGCACGTTGACCGAGGAAGAGCGCTTCAAGATCAACGATCACATCGTGCAGACGATTATCATGCTCGAAGCGTTGCCGTTCCCGAAACATCTGGCGCGCGTCCCGGAAATGGCCGGCGGCCACCATGAAAAAATGGACGGCACCGGCTATCCGAAAAAACTGAACAAAGAGCATATGTCGGTTCCGGCCCGCATCATGGCAATTGCCGATATCTTCGAGGCATTGACCGCCGCCGACCGGCCCTACAAGGCCCCGAAGAAACTCTCCGACAGCGTTAAGATCATGTCGTTCATGAAGAAAGACGCGCACATCGACGATGAACTGTTCGAGCTGTTTCTGACGTCGGGTGTTTACAAGGAATACGCCGAGCGGTTCCTGATGCCGGAACAGTTGGACGAGGTCGATATCTCGCAATACCTCCCGAAAGAGGAAGCCGAAGCCGGCGACGACTAGTGAGCGTGATCTACGTCGATGCCGACGCCTGCCCGGTCAAAGACGAGACCGTTCGCGTCGCTGCCCGCCACAAGCAGAAAACGATCATGGTCTGCGACGGCGGCATACGGCCGAGCACCGACCCGATGGTTGAACTCGTGATCGTCTCGCAAGGCGCCGATGCCGCCGACGACTGGATCGCGGAACGTATCGAGAGCGGCGACATCTGCGTTACCAATGACATTCCCCTCGCCGCGCGCTGTCTTGAAAAGGGTGCGCTCGCGATCAAACCGAACGGCGACGTCTTCACCGAAAACATGATCGGCATGGCATTGGCCAGCCGCGAGTTGATGCAAGGCTTGCGCGATGCCGGTGAGATTACCGGCGGACCGCGGTCGTTTTCGAAGCAGGACCGTTCGAATTTCCTGAACCGGCTTGAAACCCTCGTTCAAAAGGCGACGAGATCTTCCTGACGAGCGCCGGCCGAATACGCGAAGCGCTTTGTCTAAAAAACACTGCACCCTCTATAATCATCACCCATT